>CAWEWF010000005.1:0-437244 GCA_963812605.1 uncultured Verrucomicrobiae bacterium
GAAGCACGACAAAGCCGCCATGGTTACCTTTTCGACGGTCCAGTCGAATGTCTTCTATGGAGGACCGCCGTCGCAGCCGCAGCCGACGGTGCCGTTCCAGAGCCAGATCATCTCCGCGGTTAACGCCTTCGTTTGGACGAACGCCACCTTTTCACAAGGCGGTTTGACCAACGCGCTGGTCATCGAGAACAATGCCACGATACCGACCGGCCAAAGTGTCGTGAAGATTGTCGTCTTCGCCACGGATGGCCTGGCCAATATTGTTCAGGGCACATTCAATTGTCCACCGTCAACGATCATCAACTTTGGAGGGCAGGACGCGCCCTGTGAGGGAGGGGGCGCGAACAATTGGTGCTGCTTTTATGACCCGAACACCGGTGCGTTTCTTCAGGAGCCTGATGGCAACTGCTGTGTAGAGGGAACCGCGCCGACTTGCTGTAGCGGAGTATCGGAATTCCAATCCGCGATCGACGGAAAGATGCAGCCCTTTCTCCGCCAGCCAGTCACCGCTGACGCCATCTTTCGAGCCGTTCAGGTGTCCACTCAAATGCGGGCGGCTGGGATAATCGTCTATTCAATCGGCGTAGGAAGCGGCGTTGACCTTAGCTTTCTTCAGCAGGTAGCCAATGATCCCTTGTTGAAGGGAACGCCTGGTTATGCGCCGACGCAGTTCGACGGTGAGGCCGTGATTGCCAATGATGTGTCACAACTCGGTGAGGTTTTCCAGCAGGTCGCCTCGAAGATCCTGTTTCGGCTGACCAAATAGGGCCGACCTATTGGAGAGATATTGACAGACCGCCATCCATGCTGTAGGCCGACTCTGTGAGTCGGCGAGTTTCCCAAGGATTTCGCCGCTTCGCAGAAGCGGCCTACAACTCGAAAGACTTTTTAGCGACCTGCTAGGCGCGGCGCGAAGGTTCTACAAACACTTCACACGAGTCGTCCGTAACTTCACTGCCTAGATCGATGGGGATTTGGGGCTCCCCGCGCGCCTGTTCCAGCACCGCGGCGATCTGTTTGACCGTGCCGGCGGAGTAGAAGCGCACGAGGCCGAGCGTCGTCTTCGGGCCGAAGACCGTCATCAGCATCGCGTCGTCATTGATGGCGGACATGAGAATGTGCGATTGCCGGCCTTGCTGGTGCAGCGCGGAGAATTCGGTTTCCCCCACGCGCAAAGCCACCTCCCGTATTGCCGCAAAACTGCCCGCGGCCAACGCGGAAAGTATCGTGGGGTCGATGGTGTCGGGAATCTCGCCGTGCTGGCTGAGGATGGAGCCGCCGCGTTCGATAACCAGCGCGAACGACGCTTCGGATTTCTCGAGAAAGTCCTCCAGCACTTTCAACAGGTTCTCCGCCGCTCGAATCGTCAGGATGGGCATTGCGTGCATGTCAGTCGCTTGCGTTCACCTGGTTATTTGTTGCGGATCAGCGGCGGGCCGCCGCAGCGGCGATCCCTGAAAGGGCCGTCGTAGCCGGCGTCGTCGCGCCGCGCTGTTGTTGTTTGGCTGCGGCAGTCTCGTTTTCGCGCGCGAACTTCTGCAGCAGGAGCCGCGAAATGGCGTTGAGCGTGGCAAACACACCCTGACCGGAAGTCGCGATGCCCACGAAGCTCGGCACGCGGACCTTGCGGTTGTTGAGGACGAAATCGAGGTAATGCACCGGCGCGGGATTCCCGAGGTCGCGCTTGTTGTATTGGACCACGTAGGGAATTTGATCGAGGCTGGTTCCCTGGCGCACCAGGTTCTCCTCGAGGTTTTTGAAGCTTTCGATGTTCTCTTCCATCTTGTCCCACTGTGAATCCGCGACGAACACGACACCATCGACGCTCCGCAGGACAAGCTGGCGCGTGGCATTGTAGATGACCTGGCCCGGCACCGTGTAGAGCTGAAACTTGGTCTTGAACCCTTTGACGACAACGGCATTGAGCGGCAGGAAATCGAAGAACAACGTGCGGTCCGCGGCGGTCGCCAGCGAAACGAGTTCGCCCTTGTGCGCTTCGGCCACCTGGCTGTGGATGTAGGTCAGGTTGGTCGTCTTGCCGCACAACGCGGGCCCGTAGTAGACGATCTTGAATTGGATTTCTTTGTTGACGTAGTTGATGATCGACATGACTGGGGGGGCTCCTTACACAGCGGCCCGCTGACGGCACAGCGGAACAAGTTCCTGGCTGATGCGCTCGCAGCGGCGCAACAACGCTTTGCTGAAGTGACGGTTATCGTGGACGACTACGAGAAAAATTTCGTCGGCGCGGAAAATACTGAGCGGTTGCTGGTCGGTGAAGACCGACAGGCGGGTGACCTCGCCCGCCCGCAATTCCTTCGTGTAGGTGCCGACTTTATTGAACAATTCCGGGGCAAACACGCTGATGGTTTCCTGGTCCAGGTGAGGCGGCAATTGGCCGGTCACAAACACGCCGTCCGCCTGGGCGAGGATGCAACCCGCGACGCCCTGGAGCTGGCTCGTGAGCCGCACCACTTCCTGCAGCGTGAGTTCGTCGTTGTGCTCGACTCCCAACAGGCGATTAAGGCCGCGCCGCGCCGGGCCGGCCAGCGCGCGAAACGCCTTGCGGCCAAGGCCGGGAATCTCATGCAAATCTTCCAACGATCGGAACCCGCCGCGGGCGTTGCGAAATTCGATGATTCGTTGCGCAGCGACCGGACCAACCCCTTCGATCCTGGCCAATTCTTCCACGGTGCAGGAATTGAGACGTGCCAGGAGTGAATTCGGAGTCAGGGTCGGGCTCGACACAGGCGCGGTTTGCACCTCACGTACGACTTCATTGGCGGGTATTTCCGTAACGGGTGCTGGTGTCTTCGCCACTGGTGCCGGCGCTTCAGCAATGGGAGACGGACTGGCCACCGGCGAAGCTCTCTGCTGGACCGGAGCAACGGTCACCGGTTCTGTTATTGCGGCAATTTGTTCGGCGGGCTCGGGCGTTTCGACAAACGACGACGATTGTTCTGTTGCGACCGGCGCCACTTCGACAATTGGCTCGGAGCGCTGTTGTTCCAGGGGCGCGGTTACTTCGGCGGCCTCTACTCGTGACTCGCTAATGGACACGGGTTGAATGGTCGCGGGCTCTGCCGTAGCAGATTTCTCAGCAAAGATGGACAAGCCCTCGTCCTCGAGCGTGCTGGATGAAATTTCGATGGGTTCGGACGTGGCCTTGGCCGCAATTGGCGAGGGCACAAACTCGGGTTGCGCCAGCTCCGGTGCCGGGACTTCCACGGGAGCGGACTCGATGGATTTTTCAGTGAAGGGAGTGGGGATCTCGCTATCGCTGAAGTCGATTTCCTGCAATTCCGAGGAATTCGACTGACTCACGAAAAGATTGGGCGGCAATTGCGGGACGATCTCCTGCAATGCGATCGGGATGGTTTCATCCGAGATTTGGGGCAGGGGCGAAGCCAGGATGCCGCGCGGCATCAAGCTCACGGCAACGCCCAACGGCAGGCGGACGCGCGCGATCTTCAATTGCGGTAACACCAGGTCGGACGGCAGTGCGATCCGCGAATCCAGGTCGATGCGCCGCCACAGGTCGGTCCGCGGGCAAATAAAAATGTGATCCGGCATGACCGCGACCAGACTTCGCAGGCTGACAGTAATTTGATCGTCGCCGGGTGGCGGCGGCGGCGCGACCTGCTCGGGCAAAGGTTCGTCCGCCGTTGGAATGGGCTTTGCCATGACCGGGGCAAGGGGACGCGGGGCCGGCGCTTCTTCGCGGATTGGCTCGGGGGCTTTATTCTCAAATGACCTTGCCGGGACAGTTGGTTCCGGCGCCTTTGGTTCGAGAACAATCGCAACGGTCTCTTCCATCCCGACCGTGCGCCGAGGAGCGATGTCCTTATCGGAATCGTCAAAGAGCTTCGGGAATTGCGTAAACTCTGGCGCGTCGATATCGAGTGCGGTCTGGTTCTGGTGCTGCAGCAAGTCAGCGGGCAGCGCACTGACCACTTCCGCGAGCGGGAGCACGACCGCATATTGGCTGTTCCCGTTGGATAACGGGCGACGCACGGCATTGTCAGGCAACAAGGGCAGCAGGTCAGCCAGTGTAATGGTGACGCGGCCCATGGCCAGTTGCGGAATTACCCAATCCACGGGAACGTTGATCGTGATGCGTGATTCTGATGCCGTTGGGGAAAGAAAACCCGCTGGCAACTGTTGGGAAATCGCGCTGAGGGAGATCGGGATTGTCTGCCCGTTTGACGACGGCGGTCGCGACTCACGGCCCAGGCGATTGTCCGCCGTTGATCCGGAAGATTGATCGGTGCCGGCGGGAGTCATTAACTGCGTCTCGGCCAAATGCAGATTCGGACGTGACGTGGGAACTGGCGGAGCGACGACAGCCTTGGCTGGCTCGACCCTGGAACTGCGAAAAAACGGCAATTTCATGTTTCGTCTTCCCTCGGTGTTACCCAAATGATTTGCGAGGAGTTTATTGAGCAGCCGGTATGCCACGAACAAGTTCGTACGGTAGAATAAGACAAACCTGTTATCACGAGGGTTACAGTCTCAGGTTTGCGACCTGAAAGGAGACAATTCGAGTCGCCCATGGATGATTTTAGACCTCACTACCCGAGACACGGAGGACTTCGTCGAGAGAGGTGAGGCCAGCTTTGGCCTTTTCGAGGCCCGACATGCGCAGCGTTTTCAGGCCTTCCTTCAATGCGAGATCTTTGAGGCTTTTGGCGCTGGTATTGTGCAGGATCTGTTCGCGTATCGTGCTCGTGATGGCCAGCACTTCCAGGATGGCCATGCGCCCGAGAAAGCCCGTGTCCTTGCAGCGCGAGCAACCCCGGCCGCGATAATAGGTGTTGGCCGCGGCTTCTTCCTCGCTCAAGCTGAGTCGCGTGATCACATCCGTCGGGACTTTGAAGGCCTCCTTGCAATGGGGGCAGATCTTGCGGACGAGACGTTGTGCGCACACCATCAACACGGAGGAACTCACCAGGAACGGCTCAATGCCCATATCCACCATACGGGCGATGGCACCGGGCGCGTCGTTGGTGTGCAGCGTGGACAGCACCAAGTGACCCGTCAAAGCGGCTTTCACCGCGATGTCGGCGGTTTCCGAGTCACGGATTTCACCGACCATGACAATGTCGGGGTCCTGGCGCAGGATTGAGCGCAAACCGCCGGCAAACGTCAGCCCAATTTCCGGTTTCACTTGCACTTGGTTGACGCCGAGCATCTGGTATTCAACGGGGTCCTCAACGGTCACGATGTTCACGTCGCTCGTGTTCAATTGCGTCAGCACGGCATAGAGTGTGGACGTTTTGCCCGAACCTGTTGGACCGGTCATCAAGATCATTCCGTGGGGCGCATCGATGGCGTTTCTGAACTTCTGCAGATCATCGGGCGGAAGTCCCAGACTCTCCAGATTCATGTTGAGATTGCCCTTGTCGAGCACGCGCATGACGATCTTTTCGCCGTGGATGGTCGGCAGGATGGAAACGCGCAAATCGACTTCGCGACCGGCGAGTTTGATGCGGAAGCGGCCGTCTTGCGGCAGGCGTCGTTCGGCGATATCGAGGTTGGCCATGATCTTGATGCGCGAGGCGAGGGCCGACTGCAAGCCCTTGGGCGGCGCGGTCGAGTCGTAGAGCACACCGTCCACGCGGTAACGGAGACGCAATTGCTTCTCGAACGGTTCGATATGAATATCGCTGGCGCGGTCTTTGATCGCCTGGACGAGCATGAGGTTGACCAGCTTGATGACCGGGCCTTCCTCGCTGCTTTCCACGAGCTGGTCGAGGTTGATTTCCTCCTGGCCTTCCTTGGCCAACTCGACATCGGAGACATCAACGTCCTTCAGAATCGCGTCAATACCGCCGCTGACCTGTGTTTGCGCGTTGTTCAGGAAATCGACAACGGCTTTCTCAGTGCTGATGAGGGGTACGATCTGTAAATTGGCACGTACGCGGCGCAAATCATCGAGCGCCAGCACGTTCAACGGGTCCGCCATCGCCACGAACAGCCGTTTGCCCAGACGGGCGACCGCGACCATCTTGTACGTTTGTGCCAGATCCTTCGGGATGAGGTCGATGACGTCCTGCGGGACGCGCATTTTGGCCAGTGTGATGGGTGAGGCGCCGAGGCAGCGGCCCATGCTGACCATCATGTCCTGATCGGTGACGAGTTGCTTTTCGAGAAGCAACTTCAGCAGGCGGCCGCCCTGCTTCTTCTGCAGATCGAGGACCTCGGTGAGTTGCTCTTGTGTCAGCAACCCATCGGCGAGCAGGGTATCCGCTATTCTTTCCCCGAATGATTTCATGGTTTACCGGAAATGCGGGCGCCTTGTGGATGTTTCGTATCGAGTCCATGCGCGCGTCGCAGCGCGGTTTGGATCTCTTCAGGCGAAGTCACATACCAGAAGACGTTGTATGCCAACATGATCTGGGCCTGGTTGCGCAACGTAAGGTCGAAGGGATTCGCTGTGGCGATCAATACGGAACGACTGATCAAGTCGAACGGAACAATGCAGTTTTCGAAGCAGAGTTCTCGTGGCAACAGGCAGACCGCGTCCCGGTCCACGTCGTAAGTCGAAAGTGGTAGATACGGCAGACCGCTGCGATCAACGAGCAGGGAGAGAAACTCCTCCAACTTGATGAGCTGTTCATCGATCAGCAATTGCGGAAGAGTGAGCGCCTGCGCGTTTTCACTGCTGCCCGCCGGACTGGACGCAAGGCGCTTGAGCAGTGGTTCGACAGCCTGCGCGGTGATCAGTTTTTCGGCCAGGAGCACATCGACCAATGCTTTGTTGCCGTCTTCGGGCGCTGGTTTCGCAGAAGAAAAGGGGGGCGCCGCAGCCCCGACGGCCAGCGTCGGGGCAGGTGGTGTCGGCTTGGAGTCCTCACGCAACGACGGCGCCCCAGAGGATTGAGCAGTAGAAAGCTGAGAAGTTTTGGCTTCGATTTCCGAGAGAGCGGCCAGCACCTCGGGATCATCGGGGTATTCTTGAAGAATTCCTTCATACTCGAGGATCGCTTGCGAAATTTGACCGAGAGAGATATGGGCCCTGGCCAGTTTTTTCGAGGCGCGCAGGCTCTCCGGGCGTCGGCCCAGTTTGCTGTAGGCTTCCTTGAGGATTTCCCAGGACTGGTAGTCTTCGGGCTGGGATTCCGTAATCGCCTCGAACATCTCGACAGTTCGAAGCAGTTGCTGGGTTTCGTCTTCTGAAATGCTGGCCATGTTCGAGTACTCCAAGCTCGGCCCTTGATAAAGCAACCCACATGCCAGCACTACAGAGGGATAGAGCGAAAAATTGGCTGCCCGGCCTGGACTCGAACCAGGAAATACGGCTCCAAAGGCCGCTGTGTTACCAATTACACTACCGGGCAGTCTATCCAGCATTCATCGGGATCACACCGTCACCCAGAACGCACGGATGCGAATCGCGTGACCTGCGTCCACGTACTTGGCCCAAATTGTTCACGAACCTTTCGCGCGGATCTTTTCGCCAATTTCACATCTGGAAACAGGCCAAACACGGTTGTGCCACTCCCGCTCATCAAGGCGCCCACCGCGCCGTCGTCGCGCATGGCATCCTTGATCAATTCCAGGACGGGAAACTTACGAATTGACGGCGCTTCCAACGAGTTGAAGAGGCACCGCGAAACCCCCGCCAGATCGTCCTCGGCCAGCGCGCGCAGCAGGAGACTAACTTCTGGCGGAGGCGCTGTCAACCGTGACTCCGCCGCGGCCCTGGCCCAGCTTTCATAAGCCCATTTCGTCGAAATCCCAAAGCCGGGGTTTACCAGCAGGATTACCCCTGAAAACTTGCACGGAATAGGCTCGATCTTCTCACCACGCCCGTGACAGAGCGCCGCGCCCCCTGCCAGGAAGAAATTGATGTCGGAACCCAGGCTCGCGGCGAGGGTGTGCAGTTGCCAGTTCGACGCCTTGAGTTTCCAAAGCCGGTTCAATCCCAGCAAGGTGGTCGCTGCGTTGCTGCTGCCGCCGCCAAGACCTGCCGCTAGCGGTGTGCGTTTCATCAGGCCGATTCTTACGCCCTTCTTCGTGCCCAATGCTTCCACAAGCGTTCGGGCCGCGCGCACCGCCAGATTCGAGCCGTCCGTTGGCAATTGGGGATTGTCGCTGGCCAGCGTGACATTAGTTTTGCGGGACTGCAGTGTGATCCGATCCCCGAAATCGAGTGGAAGCATGACCGTTTCCAGTTCATGATAGCCATCCGGCCGCTTGTCTACGATGCGCAGGTAGAGATTGATTTTTGCGGGCGAAAAGAGGGTCAAAGAGTCCGTGCCTCGCTGTTGTTGCGCTTGTGTCATCACCGAGTTTTCCCTACCATGCGCTTCAGATGAAATCAAAGCTTATCGTGGCGCTGGACGTGGAGAGCTATCAGGACGCCGCGGCCCTGGTGCAGGTGTTGCGCGATGTGGTGGATATTTTCAAGGTCGGGAGCCAGTTGTTCACTCGTGTCGGTCCCGGCATCATCGAGTTCCTTCACGAACACGGCAAGGAATGTTTTTTGGACTTGAAGTTCCACGACATTCCGCACACGGTTGCCAGGGCGGTCGAAGCCGCCGCTGCGCTGCGGGTCCGTCTCTTGACCCTGCACACGTGCGGTGGCGTGGAAATGCTGGAGGCAGCTGCGGCAATTCCCGATCGTCCCCAATTACTGGGTGTGACCGTGCTTACCAGCCAGGGAGGCGACGTGCAAGCGGAGGTGCTGCGTTGCGCGAAGCTTGCGAAGGCCAGCGGACTGGATGGGGTCATCGCCTCGCCGCAGGAAATTCGCGAGCTACGCGAGGTGATTGGAAAAGACTTTCTGATCGTGACGCCCGGCATTCGTCCTTCGTGGTCTGAAGCCGGCGACCAGAAACGGGTGATGACACCGGGCGAGGCGGTCGCTGCTGGCGCAAGCTACATCGTCGTCGGGCGGCCCATCATTGCGGACGACGACCCGGCGCAGGCTGCAGCGCGCATCCTCGAGGAGATGGCGTCGGCCGTCGTCACGTCAGCTTAAGCGACGGCGTGCCTGCAAGACACCTTCCTTGATATCGTCGAGTTCCTTCGTGATCGCGTCCTGGTTCTTCAGGATCACGTCCTGGTTCTTCAGGATTTTGTCATTCTGCTCGAGGAGCTTGTCGATTCGGGCGTCAGGTGCTGGCGACTTGGCATCGTTGTTCTGCGCCTGGGCGATGAAAAGACTTCCCCCGACCAGACCGGCGGCGAGGGTAAAGATGGCGATGTATTTGGCTTTCATTCCTGCGTTCCTCCGCTTGTTGTGTCGATTACTGCAACAATTCCAGCAACTTGCGTTCCCGCACAACGTGACGGGCAATTTCGGTGCCGTCAAGCAGGATGACGGGGATGTCATCGCGATAGCGTTGGAGAAGTTCTGGATTTTGTGAAATATCCACGATCTCGACGGCAAACTCGACATTGGCGCGGCACCGTTCGATGACCTCCTTCGCCCGCTCGCACAGATGGCAATCCGGCTTGGAGTAGATTGTAATGGTGATCATGAAGCTCTCATCAGCCATTACCCTTTTGTAAGGTTCCGGCCTCACAGTCAAGTGCGGTCTTCCTAAAATTGCGCAAACAGTAGGCCCGGAAGAAAATAGTGGGCGGGCGAAGAGCTGGAAAGGCGTAGTTCAGAGCTACAGTATCAGGCGCCAGCAGGGATGGGCACGGAGAGGTTGCGGCAAATGGAACGGGCGAGGTGTTTCTTGATGTCGTTGTGCCGGGGAATGGCTTCTTTGCGGCCTGTCTGCGGGTTGCTCCAGAGAGTGTGGTTGCTGCCTTCGCGGACGAATACACAGCCATGTTCTTGCAAATGGCTGAGCAAGTCTCGGCGTTTCATGCCAGCAGCAACTCGGCGGTCTCCGCTTGCGGGTCGAGACGAAAAACCTCTTCCCGTTCGGTTTCCAGCAGAAGTTGCACGGCTTGCGAGAGACTGCGGAGACATTCGTCCTTGGTTTCACCTTGACCATTGGCGCCAGGCACCTCCAAGCAGGTGGCCCAAAACCCGCCTTCGCCGGGTTCACCGCGATGAATGATGGCAGTGAATTGTTTCATATAAGCATTATACCCCAGTGTGTCGGGAAAGAAAATTAAATTTCCGTTTGATCAAGGTGATGAAAAGGCCGTCTGCTTGGAAGTAAACAAGCTAGTACCGATAGTGTTCGGGCTTGTAGGGGCCTTCGATGGGGACGCCGAGATATTCAGCCTGTTTTGCGGAGAGTTTGGTGAGCTTCACGCCGATTTTTTCGAGATGCAGGCGGGCCACTTCTTCATCGAGCTTCTTGGGCAGGCGGTAGACGCCGATTTTGTTCGTGTCTTTCTTCTGCCACAAATCCAGTTGCGCCAGGCATTGATTGGTGAAGCTGTTGGACATGACAAAGCTCGGATGGCCGGTGGCGCAACCGAGGTTCACGAGACGGCCTTCGGCGAGCAGGTAGATGCAACGGCCGTTGGCAAAGGTGTATTTGTCCACCTGCGGCTTGATGTTGAGCCTCGTGATGCCTTTGGCGTTGTTGAGGCGGTCCACTTGGATTTCATTGTCGAAATGGCCGATGTTGCAAACGATGGTCTGGTCCTTCATCTTGGCCATGTGTTCGAGCGTGATGATGTCGCGGTTGCCGGTCGTCGTGACATAGATGTCGGCCACGCCGAGCGTGTCTTCGACGATCGTGACCTCGAACCCTTCCATGGCGGCTTGCAGGGCGTTGATGGGGTCAATTTCCGTGACAATCACACGCGCTCCGAAACCGCGCAGCGAGTGCGAACTGCCTTTGCCCACGTCGCCGTAACCACAGACCACCGCCACCTTGCCGGCCACCATCACGTCCATCGCGCGCTTGATGCCGTCAGCGAGTGATTCACGGCAGCCGTAAAGATTGTCGAATTTCGACTTGGTAACCGAATCATTGACGTTGATGGCGGGCACGAGCAGCTTGCCGGCTTCGAGCATTTGATAGAGGCGGTGCACGCCGGTGGTGGTCTCCTCGGAAACACCTTTCCAATCCTTCACCACCCGGTGCCAGAAGCCGGGACGCTGTTTCAGTACGCGCTTGAGAAGGTCTTTGATGACCTGCTCTTCGTGGCTCGCGCTCTTGGTATTCACCCAATCGCTGCCGTCTTCGAGTTCGTAGCCCTTATGAACAAGCAGGGTGGCATCGCCACCGTCGTCCACGATGAGTTGAGGACCTTTGTTGTCCGGATGAGTAAGAGCGTCCAGCGTGCAGTCCCAATATTCCTCAAGTGTTTCGCCCTTCCACGCGAAAACGGGAATACCCGTTTGCGCGATCGCGGCGGCAGCGTGGTCCTGTGTCGAAAAAATATTGCAACTCGCCCAGCGCACGGACGCGCCAAGTTCGCCGAGCGTCTCGATGAGAATCGCCGTCTCGATGGTCATGTGCAGCGAGCCGGTAATGCGCACCCCTTGCAGCGGCTTCAATGGGCCGTACTTCTTGCGGATGGCCATGAGACCGGGCATTTCATGCTCGGAGACCTGAATGGTCTTGCGGCCCCAGTCGGCGAGCGAGAGGTCGCGCACTTTGAAGTCGCCTTTCGCGCCATTGTCGATGGGTTTGGTAAGTTTCGCCCGTGCAGGAGGAAGTTTAATTGTAGCCATAACCGTCGAGTATTGTTGTGTTCTTAATTATCACCGAATGCGACGATTCGCAAACGGCTTGCTTGGTTTCCGCTGTGTTGTGAAGCGCGTGAAGATACTCGGCAAGAGCCCGCAAATCAATGATATTCCCGCTCCACACGGCCTCTGGTCTACGCAGGCGGTGTGCCAAAATAGCCCACCCACGCAAGGTCGAGGGTTTCGTCGGTCAATCTAAACTCTTGCTTCTCAAAGCGGCAGAAATCCACCGCTCGCAGGATTAGGTCGCGTGGATCGCAGGCATTCGGCAGGCGCCCTTCGGCTTTATAGCGTTGCAACAATCGCTTGATTAACGTTGGATCCAACGCCAGCCCAAAATCGGCAGCCGTGCGTTGGAAAATCTCCGTGTAAGTCGCCGTCGAGGGCCGCGCAACCGCGAGGCGATAACCCATGCGTCTCATGAACGCCTCATCCACAAGATCGGCATCGGTCAGGTTCGTGGCGAACACGATGATCTGTTCGAAAGGAATCTCGAGCTTCTTTCCTGTGCTCAGCGTGAGCGAATCGACGCGGTTTTCCAGCGGGATAATCCAGCGGTTCAACAATTGGCGGGCCGAACAGCGTTGGCGCCCAAAATCATCCACCAGCAACACGCCGCCGTTCGCCTTGAGCTGGAACGGCGCTTCATAATAGCGCGGGCTACCTGTCGCCGTCAGGTCGAGGCTCTCAATCGTCAATTCGCCGCCGACGACCACCAACGGCGGCCGAATCTTCACCCAACGGCGGTCGAAATCGGTTTCCTTCGGCTCGACGGTATGGTGCACGTGCTTGTCGAACACGCGGATGACCTGGCCGTCCACTTCGATGGCGTATGGAATCCACAACGGGTCCGCCACCGCATTGACCAGCGCCCGCGCCATCGCCGTTTTCCCGTTGCCGGGCGGTCCACTAAGAAACAGGCTGCGCCCCGAACTGACCACCACCCCGAGGATCCGCTTGATCGCTTCGGGCAGCACCAAATGGGACAGGGTTTGCTCCAGCGACTCGCGGGTCGTGGGCGCGCGGCTGCGCACCTGGCTGACCAGCATGACCGTATAAAGCTCCAGCGTGACCGGGGCCGGCCCGACGTAGCTGCAAATGCTCATCAATTGGAAAACACGGGTCCAACCGCGTTCCAGCATCGCGTAGCGGTGGTTGTGCATCGCGATGCTGCCCTTCATCTCGATAAGATTCTCGCGATACAGCCGCTGCAATACCGTGTCCGTGATCACCAGCCCGAGCTTCATCCGCTCGCTGACACTGGACGTCGTCCCATTTGAGTCCGTGGACAACGTTTTTAGCGCAAGGTCCGTGAGGAAATTGAGATTGAGATCCAACTGCTCCGGTGTCTCCGGAAACCGCGGGCAGAGTTGGCTCGACACGGCCTCCGCGGCGACGTTTAACAGTTCGATATTTGTCGGTTCTGGCATAATCGCCAATTCGGCCAACGCCGACCTCCGTGTTTTCGTCAGGAGCTAGCGAACGGCTTTCTTCAGCGCCTCCGCCTTGTCCGTTCGCTCCCACGTAAGCGCTTCCAGGTCATCGGTTTTGCCGAAGTGCCCGTAGTTGGTGGTCTTGCCGTAGATCGGGCGCAGGAGATTCAACTGTTTGATGATGTTCGCGGGTTTGAAGCTAAACACTTCGAGCACGGCCTTCTCAATCTTCTCGCGCGGCACGGTGCTGGTGCCGAACGTTTCGACCAGGACGCTTACCGGCTCGGGATAACCGATGGCGTAGGCGAACTGGATCTCGCACCGCTCGGCCAAACCCGCCGCCACGATGTTCTTGGCGACGTAACGGCCCATGTACGCGGCGCTGCGGTCCACTTTGCTCGGGTCCTTGCCGCTGAATGCGCCGCCGCCATGCCGCCCCATGCCGCCGTAGGTGTCCACGATGATCTTCCGGCCCGTCAGACCGCTGTCGCCCTCGGGTCCGCCGATGACGAACCGGCCCGTGGGATTGATGAGATAGCGCGTGTTCTTGTCGAGCAGGTTTTTCGGGATGACTTTCTTGATAATTTCTTCGACGAGGATCTCCGCAATCTCAGAATGCTTCACGTTGTCTGCGTGTTGCGTTGGAAATGACAACGGTATGCACGCGGACGGGCTTGTGGTTCTCGTACTCGATGGTGACCTGCGTTTTGCCGTCGGGACGCAACCATTTGATCTGGCCGCTTTTGCGCGCCTTGGAAAGTTTCAACCCGAGCTTGTGCGCGTACATGATCGGCGCCGGCATCAGTTCCGCCGTCTCCGTGCAGGCGAACCCGAACATCAATCCCTGGTCGCCCGCGCCCTGTTCGGCGGTTGCCTTGCCTTCCGCCGCCTTGTCATCCACGCCCTGCGCGATGTCCGGGCTCTGCTTTACCAGCGCGCACATGACCTGGCAATCCTCGTCGTTGAACACCGTGCTGACATCCTTGGTGTAACCGATCTCACGGATCGCTCCGCGCACGATCTGGCAATAATCCAGGTGCGCCTTGGTCGTGATTTCACCGGCGATCACCACGAGGTTCGATTTCGCGAGCGTCTCGCAGGCCACGCGGCTTTTCGGGTCCTGCTTCAAGCACGCGTCCAATATCGCGTCCGAAATCGTGTCACAAACCTTGTCCGGATGACCCTCCGTCACCGATTCCGACGAAAACAAATAATGTTTCTTGTCCATAAATTCCTTCATTGTCAGGGAGAGGCGCTTCTCTTGGGTGCCGTCGATTACCTCGCCGAATACCGCGCGGGAATGTAACGGAAAGAGGGCCAACTCACAAGAAATTTCCCAAGGCCATCGACTTCCAAGATTGCCATTTTCGTACCAAACGAACCCGATTCAAAAATTGCGGCCAATCGTCACAAGAAGCTGTGGTTGTGAAAGATACACCTGAATTTACACGAAGACAAATCGGGTTCGTTTCGCAGAAACGCATGTTTTCATGCCCATCTCTCCCTTGCGCTGCCGCCACGACCATCATGGAGCAGCATGCCGTAGTGGCGCGGGCAGCTTGGCCTTCGCAGCGTCCTCGCGAAGTAGGCTCCCGCCCTTGGTTTTCTGCCCTCTCCCTCTCAAAGAACTGCCGCCAATTCTACGCATTTCTTCGCCCCGCGTCCAGTAAAATTATCGATTCCCGATGCACAGAAGAAACCACCCCCGCCAACTTGTAGCCGCGAATCGCATTCGCGGCATCTTCTCCCTCTGGTTCACTTCAATCCCAGAACCATCTGTCAGGTGTAGGTTCCACTGTGAAGTTGTAGGCCGCGTGCCCTCACGCGGCGAGGAGTCACAGAGAGCCGGTGCGCCAGAAAGAGCAATTTCGCGCACAGGAGCGAATGCGTCGTGCCAACAAATTTTCATTTGCTGGCGTCCGCACTCCGTAAAGCCTGCTCGAAAATCGCCTCAAGCTTCGGAGTTGCCACTTGGCATCGTACTCCCGAAGATACATCTTCAACTCTGCGGCGGACTTCTCTGGCGCATCCCATCGCGTCAGCAAGCTGGGGATCTCGTGAATAGCCTCCCAATAGATCGCTAATCTGCTTTCTGGGGATATCATCGGACAACGTCCAGTTCCGAGTCGTGTACGCCGCGACGTACAGAACCCTCATTGAGGCTCGCAGTATCGGTTCTGGCGCAAGCTGACTCATGGCTTTAAGGTTGAGCCACGGCAGGATGAAACGCAAGCTCACGGAAGCATAACCGGTGCGTCTCCAGCGCGATACCAGTATTATCTCCCCGTCAAAATCTCAACCTCGCCGCCTTCGATGCCGTCATGTCCGCTCCGTGCTTCGCGTAATGATTGCTCCCGCTCCCAAAGTTTCTTCACCGCCTCCGGACGTCTTCGGCCGGCATGGCTCACCCACGTAAAAATCTCGACGAGCCGAGTCTTGTCTCCTTCCTCCGTGTCCCGAACAATGATGTGCGGCTCGGCAAATACCAGATGCTCCGTCCGATAAATCTGCCAAATGCGCGAAAGTATCGCCTGAAACTCCGCTTCCTTACCAGCCTTGACGTGGTACGTAACCAACACGGTCTCAGGATCAGTCTTGGCCGAACCATTTTGCATGCGACTTGCGGTGCAACACGCGTTCAACGAGAGGACCGCCAGCGCCAACAGAAAATGTGTGATTTTCATAAGTTTGTCGGATCGTTCATGCGCGCCTCACCACAGAGCTTAGCCATGCCTGAAAAGAAGGCAAGCCCGCGTAAACGGACCTGTCCGCGGCCATGGCGCGGCGACGACGGAAGACGCTAATCAGCAGTGACTCCAGCGCGGTCAGGCATCGGTGTGTGTTCGGAGTGTCAAATCCCTGTCATTCCCGCCTTTTGTTGCCGCCAGCGTTTCCCCCCGCTGAAATCAGGATACCGAACCCTCCTTGTCCGCTTGCCTCAATTCAGAAAATATGAAGCCGAGCGCAGTACTGGCTGCGCGAGACGCCGCGATGTAGTTGTCGCGGCAATACTGAATTCGTGACCAAGGTCATCAATATCAACGCGCGGGGGACGCTGACGTTGCCCAAGGGGATGCGGCAGCGGCTGGGGTTGAAAGTGGGTTGCCAGGTAGTCGCCGAAGAGACGACCAAGGGCATCTTGATTCGCGCTTGCGTCACGCTGCCCGTCGAGACTTCCGCAAGCCAGCGCCGCGCGAGATTGGAGGATGCCGATGTCCAGACCTTTCGTCAGTATTCCCGGAAGAAAAGCCGCTGATTTCGTTTTTTCGGCGTCAAGATGGTCGGTTGGCCATCTCATAAGACTTCGCTAACGGCGGGCTGAGCCAGCCCGCCCTACCAGAGTCGCAAGATACAAGGGCGCGGTGGAGGACCACCGCGCCGAAGGCCGGTAGCGCGAGCGTCCCGCTTGCGGTTTTCGAGGGAAATTACAAATCGCGCAACCGAAAGATTCGCACTGCCGGGTTTTTGGGATGGACCTTACGCAAACTCTCAGTTGGCCTCCTCCATCGTTTCGAAGCTGCCGATATCCAGCCTGATCGCTGATTTGATATGCGTGAACGGATTGGCGCTGGGACGGAAATGGCAACCAGCGATCTAGACTACGGCTGCGTAGACTCGTATCCAAAACCCTGACTGCCCCATGTTTGAGGTATAGATGAGGCAACGATAAACTTTGTCGTGCTGGCGAAGAAATCGCAGGGCGAAGCCGTGATACAACTGACCACCCATGTAATGATGCCCGAACCGGGCCAGCACCGCACGGAAAACACCGCAAGAGTCCGAGATGGCAACCGGGACATCCGTCTGCTCCGTCCCGTCACGAATCGGACGGATAAACCATGTGACCGCTGGTCCTGGCGGACGATACTGGGCGTGAAGAAGCGCTGATTCATGACGAAACAAGGAAGTCAGCACCATGTCCGCAAAAGCCACAGGATCTCTCTCGTTTTGAGCGAGCTCCGGCATCTGCATGACTTCTGGGACGTTGAGGGTTTCCATGACCAAGCTGGGCCACAGCCACGACAGACGAATCTCATAAATAGTTTGAAATTGCAAGTTCGGTGGTTCTCAGCGCCCGCAAGAAAAGACGCTGATTACGGTTTCGGACGTTAGGATGTCCTACGCGAACTCGCGGTTGGCCTGTTCCAGCGTCTCGAAGCTGCCGATGTCGAGCCATTGGCCGCTGATCTGGTGGGCGTAAACGGGTTGGCGCTGGTAGAGCCATGCCACGAGGCGGCCAGGTTGGTCGGGATTATTGCCTTCCTTCACATACTGGTTCACCAACGGCAGGGCCGCGCGCGGATAATAATAGAGGCACATCGCGGCCAGCGTCGTCTTGGGCTGCGGCGGTTTCTCGATGAACTCGGTGATCTTGCCGGCGCCATCCATCGATACGTTGCCGTACTTCTTCATCTCCTCCAGGTCGCCAATGTCATACACACCGAGCGTTGCGCCATGGCGGGCGGCGAACTTCGCGAACCCGGCCAGTGACGACTTGAAAAGATTGTCGCCACCGATAATCATCAGGTCGTCATCAACCTTCTGGGAATCGATCACCAGTTTGGTGTCACCAATCGCGCCGAGCTTGTTGGTGTCGTCGGTCGAATGATCGTTGACGACCGTAATCGGGGGACATTGCGGATGCCGCTGGCGGTAATCCGCGCCCCACACCTCAAAATCGCGCGCGAACTTCTCATTCGTGACGATAAAGATGCGGTCAAGCGTCGGGATGCCGGCGGTCGTGGCCAGCACGTGCTCGATCATCGGCCGACCCGCGACTTCGAGCAGCGGTTTGGCCTTGTTCTTCGTCAGTGGATACAACCGCGTCGCATAACCGGCGGCAAGGATCAGTAGTTTCATAAAGAATTATCCGAGGAGATCGGGATCGACCCGCTGCAACAGCGTGTTAAGCATGGCCAGCACTTCGCGGCCGGAATTCGTGTGCAATGATGCGGCGGCGAGTTCCTGCGCCTCGCGCAACGTAAGGCGGCGAATGACTTCCTTGACGCGTGGCAGGCTCGACGATGCGGCGCTCAACTCATCAATCCCCATGCCGAGGAGCAGGGGGGTGAAGAGCGGTTCGCCGGCCATCTCGCCGCATACGCCCACCCAGATGTTGTTGTTGTGCGCCGCTTCGACCACGCCGCGGATCAATCGCAGGATGGCGGGATGCGTCGGTTCATAAAGCCCCGCGACCTTTTCATTCACGCGATCGACGGCCATCGTGTACTGGATCAAGTCGTTGGAACCGATGCTGAAGAAGTCCACTTCCGGCGCAATCATCTCGGCGGTGAGCGCCGCAGACGGGATTTCGATCATCGCGCCGATCTTGATCTCTTCGTCGAACGGAATGCCCTCTTTTTTCAGGTCGTGCATCACCTGCTGTAAAATTTCGTTGGCCTGCACGACTTCCGCCACGCCGCTGATCATGGGGTACATGATCTTGACGTTCCCTTCGGCGCTGGCGCGCAGGATGGCGCGCAACTGGGCCTCGAAGATGTCGATATTCGCCAGGCAGAAACGGATCGCGCGGAAACCCAGGAAGGGGTTGACCTCGGGCGGCGTCGTGTCCTCGCTGCGGAATTTGTCGCCGCCGATGTCGAGGGTGCGGATGATCACCGAGTGCGGTTTCACGGCGCGAGCGACCTCGATGTATTTTTCGTACTGCTCCTGCTCAGTGGGGTAATCCTTGCGGTTGAGATAGAGGAACTCCGTGCGGAAAAGTCCGATGCCCTCCGCGCCCGCCGCCATGACGCCCTGCACGTCATGGGGCAGTTCGATGTTGCCGGAAAGAACCATGCGATGGCCGTCGAGCGTCTGGGCCGGCAAATCATGCAATGCGGCCAGTCGCTCCTGGACCGAGTGGCGTTTGACCTGGAGTTCGCCATAAGCGAAGAGCGTCTGCTCGGTCGGCTCGATAATCAGCGTCCCGCTGTACCCATCGATAATCGCGGGCTGACCATCATGGACAAACTGGCTGAGATTGCGCAGGCCGACGACGGCTGGCAGGCCGATCGAACGCGCGACAATGGCGGTGTGCGACGTGTGGCTGCCAACGTCCGTGGCGAAGCCGCTGGCGTGCTGGCGGTCCAGCGACGTAGTGTCCGAAGGCGACAGGTCGTGGGCGATGACAATGGTGTTGGCCGGCAGATCGCTCAGCGCGCGATGATCGTGGCCGAGGAGGTTGCGCAGGATGCGGCGCGTGACATCGTGCACGTCCGCGGCGCGCTCGCGAAAAAATTCGTCGGACAACTCGGCCAGCGTCGTGATGTACTTGTGGGAAACGTCGTTGAAAACGAACTCCACATTCTTGTGGTCGTGTTCGAGCCGTTTGACGACCTGCTCGATGAGCGCAGGATCTTCGGTGATGGAAAGATGCACTTCCAGGATGGTCGAGGACGCGCCGGAGCCGATCCCGGACTCGATGCGGCCCTGAAGTTCGTGCAATTGCTCGCGCGTTTTGATCAGCGCCTGTTCGAAGCGTGCGATTTCTTTCGGCACGTCCGCGGACGCAACGTCGTATTCCGGAACGACCTCGTCGGCAATGCTATAGACATAGATATTGCCTCGGGCCACGCCCGGTGATACGCCAATTCCCTGGAAGGTGCGTTCTGCCATGCGGCCTTGTGATTATTCTTCGTCGAACTTCCGCAGGAACAACGACTCCAGCTCCCGCACCGCTGCCTCGGCGTCGACGCCTTCGGCGGCGAGGATGAGTATGGAGCCCTGGCCCGCGGCCAGCATCATCAATCCCATGATGCTCTTGCCATTGACCTGTTCACCGTCCTTCTCGACGGTGATGTGACTCGCGAATTTGTGGGCGGTCTTGACGAACAGCGCCGCGGGGCGCGCGTGAACACCCAGCTTGTTGATCACGGTGACCTCTTTGCTCGCCTTTTTGGCTTCCGGCCCGCCGCTGTTCTTGCGTGAAAGATTCATGAATGTCGTGTTTCCCGTCGAGACTAGCCCGCCGTATGCATCCGTTCGATGAGCCGCTCGTTAAACTCGCGGGCGGCATTGTGGCCCAGGCTTTTCAGCTTCTGATCCAGGGCGGCGACCTGGATCAACCGCGCAATGTCGCGCCCCGGGCGGACCGGAATGATCACGTGCGGCACATTGATCCCCAGGATGGTGTACGACTGCCGCTCCAGGCCGGTGCGATCGACCTCTTCCATTTTTTCCCAATCCATCAGCGTGACCACCAGGTTCAGGTTTTTCTCGGGACGCACGCTGGCGACACCGAAGACCGCCGGCACATTGATGATGCCCAGCCCGCGGATCTCCATGTGATAGCGCGTCGTCTCCGACGAGGTGCCCACCAACTCGCGGCCTTCAAACAGGCGGATGCGCGTGACGTCGTCGCTGACGAGGCTGTAGCCGCGCTCGAGCAAGGCCAGGACGCTCTCGCTCTTGCCGATGCCGCTTTCGCCGCGAATGAGCACGCCAATCCCCAGGATGTCCACCATCGAGCCGTGTTCGCTCACCTGGGGCGCGAACTCCATTTCCAACGCGATGGTCGCCGCGTTGATGAATTTCATCGTGACCATCTTGGTCTTGAACAGCGGCAGTTGGTACTCGTCGCACATCTCCTGGACGGGCAGGGGAGGGTTTACGTTGCGCGCGAAAACCAGGCAGGGGATTTTCGCCCGCAACATCCGTTCGATGCGCTTGGCGGCTTCCTGGTCCCCGAGCGATTTCAGGAAGACCCATTCCGCGCCGCCGATCACCTGCACGCGTTTCATCGCGAAGTAGCGGAAAAATTTCGCCAGCGCCAGGCCGGGACGGTTCACCGAGCCTTCCTGGATCTTGCGGGAGAGCCCCGCCCCGCCTGCGGTGAGCTTGAGCTGCAACTTCTCCGCGTGATTCAGGTAGAAGCGCTCGACCGTGACGGTGGGAATGGAGGGAGTCTGCATGTTCAAGTCAAGGTCGGTTCGATGAGGCCGAAGTCGCCCTTTTTGCGGCGGTAAATCACATTCACTTTTTCCGACTCGGCATTCAGAAACACGAGAAACTGGGTTTCCGAAAGCTCCAATTGCAGCAGCGCTTCGTCCACGAACATCGGCTTGACCGCAAACTTCTCCGTGTGGACGAGCCGCGTGGTTCCTTCCTCTTCGTGAAGATCGTGCGTCAGCACCTGCTCATCGACGTGAAAAAGCACGGCCTTGCGCGGTCGATGGCGCTGCATCTTCGTCTTGTACTTCCGCATCTGCCGCGTGGCCTTGTCCACCACGCTATCGATCGAGGCATACAGGTCCTCGCTCACCCCGCGCGCCTCGATGGTAAGATGGTTGCCGCACTGGAGCACGAGTTCCGCGATATGGCGGAACTTGTCCACCTCCAGGATGTAATGCGCGCTCAAGACGCGCGGGAAATCGATCCCGATGTGGTCCAGCTTTTTGGCCGAATACTCGCGTATTGACGGCGTGATGTTTATATGTCGACCCGTCACGGTCATTTCCATGGAACGTCCTCCGGTTTGCCGCGCGCCCGCCAGCCTACATGCTGAAATCAGGCCCCAAATAAATCTCCCGACTATGCGCGTCGTTGATCAAAAAATCGCTGGTGCCCTCGCGCACGACCTTGCCGTGGACGATCAGGTACGCGCGGTCAACGATGCGCAATGTCTCGCGGACATTGTGATCGGTCAGCAGGATTCCCAGCCCCTTGCCCTTCAACCCGGCGATGATTTGCTGCACTTCATGCACCGCAATCGGATCCACGCCACTGAAAGGCTCGTCCAGCAGCATCAGCTTCGGCCCCGTAACCAGCGCGCGCGTGATCTCCAGTCTTCGCCGTTCGCCGCCGCTCAAGGTGTACGCCTTGTTCTTCGCCAGCGACTTAATATCCAACTCCTCCAGCAAATAATCCAGACGAAACTTCCGCTCTTCCGCGTTCAACGGCAGCGTCTCCAAAATCGCCAGGATGTTTTCTTCCACCGTCAGCTTGCGGAACACGCTGGCCTCCTGCGCCAGGTAGCCGATGCCGCGCCGCGCCCGTTTGTGCATCGGCATGCGCGTCACGTCCTTGCCGTCGAAGAACACCTTTCCCCCGTTCGGCTTGACCAGGCCGACCGTCATATAGAACGACGTTGTTTTCCCCGCGCCATTGGGCCCGAGCAGCCCGACAATCTCGCCGCTCCTGACGTTGATGTCCACCCCATCAACCACGCGCCGCCCCCCATAAATCTTGACCAGCCCCTGCGTCCGCAACAGAACATTATTATCGGGAGCATCGCTCATGAAAAAATGCCGTCACCCCAAGCCTTGGCCGCCGTAGGTTCGCCGAAGGAGGCTCGCCGAGGGGTCTCGTAGTTCATCGCCACCATCATCGCGGTTTACCTCGATTCATCGAGCCGCAGTGTAGCAGAATCGCCCCCGCTGACAAGTGCCGCAGAACGATTTCCCGAAATCTGGTTGACCGGGCTCTGCTGGCTGGTCCGATCTTCCGCATGGCCGACGATTCAAGCCAGCCGTGCGCATATTGGCGCTTCTGTACCGATGTACCTATGGTGTTTACAAATAACTGGCGGTAAGGTAGATTACCCGCATGAATCATTGCCTCGCAGAGTCGGATTTTAGGGAGCTTGGGGACGAAATGCTTTCCGGCTTTGATCAGCGGGTCGCTTCCATTCCAAAGGATTTGTGCGCTCCCTTTCACCAGGAGGCCCGACATCTTGAAACCGAGCTTCTGACGATTTATCGGGTCGTGGCGCTGTGTGTTCGCAAGGAGCAGGATTTGGCGCAAATTGCGGCAGACTGGGCGTTTATGGTGAATATCTGTGATGATTCAGCGGCCCGGCTGGGGCGGTTGCGTGAGCAGCATCCGTATTGTGGAGCCGACACGTACTACGACCGTGTTCTCGACCTCAGAAACAAATGCCAACGGCTCCAGAATCTCCATTCGTAGCCGGAATTTCCGCGGAGCAAATCGCGGCGCTTGCCAAACTTTACGACAGGTTTGTTCACGCCCTTGACCCATTCTCTCCCCAGCGGGACGAAGCGGAGCGCGTCTTCATGGAAGATGTCGCGATACTATACGATAACCTGCCTCCTCCAAAGCCTTCACTCGTGGATTTCAGAAGGGGCGTAGTTCTAAGATGCCGGCGCTACCTGGACGCCACTGATAAACCATCCGGCGTTTAGGTTTCTTTAGGCGGCAATCACCAGCCGGGCCATCACGCTTCGCCAAAACGCAGAGAAGAAGATTGCCCGAAGTCGAGTCGGCGGACTAGAATTGGCCACAGAGAACGCGCATGGACATCACGTTCAGTTGCACCTACTGCGGGCAGCGTGTCGTCGTTGACGAAGCGGGCGCAGGGATAACCGTGCAGTGCCCAGAGTGCGGCCTGTCTCTCACTGTGCCGCAGGTACAACCAGTCCCGCCGAAACCACCGACGCCATCCACCGATAGTCCCCCGATTATTCCGCAGTCGATTCCTGCTATTCCGGTTCGACGACGCATGCTGAGAAAGCAAATTGCAATGCTTGTGATCGCGTGTGCTCTAGCCTTTGTAGGTCTTATGGCTCTCTCGGTGTGGATGGATAAAGGGGAACAGGCCGGAGAAAAGGCTCGCAGTCGAATTTTCACTGCCCAGTATCTCAAAGATTCTGGCGGCTTTCTGGGTGGATCAATTTGGATGGTAGAGTCCGCAGAAAACAATGATGGCACCAAGGGAAACGGCGGCTATGCGATTTATGTTTGGCCCTCTCCCCATGCACTTTACAAAGGGGATGGGCTTGTAACGGGGGATCGGATCACGTTCCGAGCGGTATTTAACGGATATGAAAGAATGGAAAGTCCTAACGGTTCAACGACACGCATCGAATCTTGGAGGCCAATAGACCAGTAATTTTCTCGGTCGGGAAAGAAATTGCTGACAATTTCAACGTGAGCGGGCGGGCGGCGGCTCGCACGGGGCGGGGGGCTGCCTTTTCCAGCCCCGTCCACCGCTCCACGTGAAAAGGACGGTGATAGATGAAAAAGAAAAAACCGCAGAAGCAAGACGGCTCACAGACTGAGCGCCGTGACGCGGCGAAGTCAGACCCACAAACGACCTCCGAAACACCGAAATTTGCGTCGGTGTCACCTGAGACGCTCGCCATGATTGCGGCAACGCTTGCAAAAGGTGGAGTTGACAAACCGGAGACGGCCATCGCTAACGCTGCTGCGCTATATGATGCAGCCTGCGAGCACTTGGAATCCAAGGCGCGCCACTTCGCAGCGAAACAAGCTAAAGCTGAAGCAAGGGCTGCGTTGGCGCGCCCAAAAAAATTTCCGGCGACTTTTAATGATGTTCTCAGACTGATTGTCCGAGCTAAGACCTCCGCCGATGGGACGAAGCGTTTCCGGGATTATTTACGTTGGGACTTAACCCGCTACTATGCAACGAGCATTCCCCTAGGACCCGATCGTCGTGGGCGCAATGGGACGCCAGGAAACGCCTCGACGATATGAAATCAAAAAATGCGGTGAAACAACTCGCGAACGCCATTGATGAACAAGTTGTACACGGGATCGGAACTCACAAACTGGGTATCATTGAAGACTCTTGGTTTTGGTTGGTGAAGAGCTATGGCGACTGGTGGAATGGCTTCAAGCGCGAGCAAGCCCGAGCGTCGGCAAAGTCGAAAAAATCCTCTTGACCCACTCGAAAGTCGGAAAAAACTGCCATTCGCTTGGCTGCTGACGGAATCCGCTACCGTCAACATTCCTTTCGCTGCCGCCCGCACTCCATCCGCTGGCATCGCCACGGATTTCGCTGACTCCCACGCTCCAAAAATCGGGCAAATCGGTTTGCCAGGTTGCCCGCGTGATTAAAACAGTACCAACCGAAAACGAAGCCGCAAGCGCCCGACCGGGCGAGGCGGCGTTCGGCGGCCAGAACCGGTGAGGTGCCGGCATGAACGCGAGCATGGAGTTGTTCACACTAGAAGATGCGACGAGTTAGAGTTCCGCCGCCATTTGGGGAGGTTAAAAATGAAATTTGAAAGGGCAAGCCAGTGGAAATCATTGTGACGTTGTTTCTGTTGATTGTTTTGGGGTTCGTACTCATTGAGTTGGCGCGGATCATTTTGGGGCGATAGTGATGGCCAGCGAATCGCTGACATCCGTCCTAAGAGAACCCGCCGTTGCGAATTGTGGCAGGTGCGGAGTAAACTTTGGACGGCATGGCAAAGACGAAGCAAACTTCCAGCAGGCGCAACGACTCGACTTTGAAGCCGGGAAAGTTAGCCGCGTTGGAAACTAAACTCCGCCGTTTCGTCCTGCGCGAGGAAGCTCGGGGAGCTTATCCCCAATCCCGCCGCGGCAGTGGCCAGTTGCACACTCGCGCGAAGAAGCGGGGTCATGCCTTACGAGCTGCGGCAACTTAACTGCTTCCTGCGGGAGTTTGACAAGCTCAGGCTACTATAAGAAGAATGAGACCAACCTTTTGCTAGTGCGCAGCAGTCAGCCGCCTACGGTGGAGATTGACCAGGCGGCGTCGGCGATTTACGTTCGCTTCAAACGCGGCAGGGTCGCCCGCACGATTCGTCATGGATCGAAGTGGCCTTTGGTGACGGTGGATTTGGACGCGGAAGGCGACGTGCTTGGCATCGAGTGTGTGGGTGTCAAGCGGTTCAACCTCCAAGGCGTGTTCAAAACGGCCCGTGTCCAAGCCCCATCCGAAGCCATGACCCATGCCGATTTTCAATTTGCCTCCGAACCTCAACCCGCCGAGGTGTGAAGACGCGGGCGACGCGCGCGGGTGGCTTCAAAACATCACGGCGTCGAATCTTTCGGCTTTCCGGTCGCGTCGCCGTTTTGCTTCCGCTGTTCTTCGGGATAGATGAGCAATGGTTCGGTTCGTTTCGGTCTTCGGCTTCGACGTCCATCCTCTGCGAATCGCGCCAGAAGGTGATCTTGTTGCCCGTCACGACGCCGTCGGAGGATTCGGCGCGCGGATGTCCCGTGAGGACGACTTTGCCGTCCAGCGCCGTGTATTCCGCGCGGTCGCTATTGGGTTTTTTGTTGTCGGGGGTGGTGATGACGACGTCGCCCTCGGCGATGATCTTCTGCACGGCGCGGGTGGTATTCGTTCCCGCGCTGGTGATGACGTTCGTGCTGCCGAAAAACACGGTCATTTTGTCGCCGCGCACGGTCATGCGTGGGTCGACCGCCAGCACGTTGCCTTCAAACGTGCCCACATTGTTGGCGTAGTCCCCATGCAACTGGTCGGCGGTGATGATGGTCGGCTCGTTGGTCGAATTCCCGGCGGGAAGGGGGGAATTCGCATTGCCGGTGGCGGTTTGTGGCGTCCCCCGTCCGCGTCGCGGCATTAGCCGCCGGGACGGCGGCTGCGACACTTAGCGCGATAACGACGGCCATCGATATCAACAAGGATTCTCTTCATGGCTGCTTCGGTTGCTCCCCCAAAAATTGTTGTCCGTTCGAAATAATGACCACAAACATTGCTGCGGATCACCATCGAGGAGTTGCTGCCATCCCATTCACCGCCGATACCCGTCAACACCATGTTCTCGCGGTCGATGCGGACACATCATCGGTCGTGGCGTGGTTGTTCATGCGGTCGAGCAGGCATGTCGGTGAACTGAAGACCATGTCCACCTTGTTGCTGGTATAAAACTCCGCGCGGGCATTCTGGATGTCCATCAATCCATCGGGGCGAATCACCGCGCGTTCGCCGATCAGTTTCCACTTCAAGTTGCCGTCTTCATCGCTTGGGGAACCTCGAACTTCTCGATGTAACCCGAGTCGCGGTGACCGCCCGTTTTCTGGCTGTTTTGCGCAACAGCCACGGGGAAGCCAGGGTCAGGGCCGTAAGGAGCGCCAGGTATTTCGCATATCGCCTCCCACGAACCTTGCGCTTTTAAAATCATCTCGATGACTTCCCGCACCGCGCCATCGCCACCGCGTCGCCGTGTCATGTAATGCGCCGCGCGTCTCACCTCGTCCGCCGCATTCGGCACCGCGACGGCCAGCCCCACAGGTGCAGCACGGGCAAATCCACCAGATCATCGCCAATGAATGCGATCTCATCATTCGCGAATCCATGTTGGCGTTTGACCTCCTCAACCATGTCCATTTTGTTCTTCGTTTTCTGAAGCACGATTTTCACCTGCAAATCCGTCGCCCGCCGCGTTGTTACCTGCGAAGGCCGACCCGAAATGAAGCCAATCGTCAATCCCGCGTGCTGCGCCATCACGATGCCGTGACCATCTTGCACGTCGAAGGTCTTGAACTCCCGCCCGTCACTCGTGAAATACAATTTGCCATCGGTCAGTACGCCATCCACGTCCATCAACAGGCAACGGATTTTTCGCAGACGCCGTCTCAACGCCGCTTTGGCAATTTTCATCGGGCGCGAGTGTAACAGAATGTCCTCATCTGACAAGCCCACCCGCCAAAAGGTAAGTGTCTTAATTTTCCGCATTGCTCATCGTTCGTGCTTCTTGTAGCCGAAGCGTAAGCTTCGGTGGTAGCAATGCGGATTCCCGAAGCTTACGCTTCGGCTACAGTTGGCGGATGCAAATTAGGACATCACTGCCCATTGGACAAAGCTTGTGAGACGTTGGGGATTTTGGTAACAACGAAGCATGAACCTTTGGCAAATTCAGAAAGTGCTTACCACCAAACTCAACAGCGCGGTCCCCGGCGGGAAAGGGGCATTCGTGAGAGTTACCGAATACAAGATCGCCATCGCTTCGACTCCGGACAGCCTGGCGGCCGAAGTGAACAAACTGATCAAAGACCGCTGGCAACCTTGCGGTGGAATATGTGTGTCCCGTGAAACGGTCTCGGGTATCATGCAATCGTTCATGCAACCGCTGGTCCGTGAGCCCAAGAAACGCGTCGGACGGTTGACGGTCTAATCGCCGCGCCTGTTTTCAAAAAAACCTCCCCCGTGGCTAGTCGGGGGAGGTCTCGCGACTGGAGAACAACAAAGTTATTTGGAGTCCTTCAGTACAACGAAAGTCGAAGTGCCGCCGCGTTGCACATACAAGAGCACGCCTTTGTCCGGGGCAACCTTGTCCATGGCGGCCGTGAAATCTTCCACCGAATGGATGGGCGTGCGGTCAATCTCGGTAATCACGTCGCCATGTTGCAGGCCTTTTTGTTGCGCGGCGCTGCCCTCGGCGACATCCATCACGACCACACCGTCGGTGTCGTCCAACTTCAAGCGCTCGGCGAGTTCCTTGGTCAGGGTCTGCACGGTAAGACCATACGCGCTTTCACTCTTCGGCTGTTTGTGAGTGCGTTCATGCGCCGCGAACTGGACCACGTTGGGCATCTCGCCAGTTTGTAGGGCGACCTGGATGGACTTGCCGCCGCGCATGACGTCGAGCATCACTTTCTGGCCAACTTCCTTGTGGAGGATTTGACGCTGCAAATCCCGCGGAGTCTTCACCGGAGTGCCGTCAATCGCCACGATGATATCCGCCGGACGGAGGTTACTCTTGGCGGCGGGCGTGCCGGCGTGGATCTCCTTCACGATCACGCCGTCCTTCAAAGGCTTCGCCAGTTCCGCCATCTCCTTGTCATCGGCCAGGGCGTCAATGCCAATGCCGATCCAGGGACGCGTGACTTTGCCGTCCTTGATAAGTTTCTCGGCGGAATCCATGGCTACATTGATTGGGATGGCGAAGCCGATGCCGCGGTTAAGGCCGCGGATCAGGGTGTTGATGCCGATGACGCGCCCTTCGATATCGCAGAGCGGGCCGCCGGAATTACCCGGGTTGATCGCCGCGTCGGTCTGGATATAATCGATGGTGGCCACAATCCCCGGATCGCCCATGGGCGGACGCCCCTTGGCGCTGACGAACCCAACCGTGAAGCTGTAGTCCAGTTCGTACGGCGCGCCGATCGCAATCGCCCACTGGCCGACCTTTACGTCGTCGCTGTTGGCGATTTTGGCGGCCGGCAAATCTTTCGCGTCCACCTTGATGACGGCGATGTCGGTACGGTCATCGCTGCCGATGAGCTTGGCGTCCTTATATTCGGTGCCGTCCTTGAGGCGGACGGTGATCGTATCGGCCCCATCAACGACGTGCAGGTTCGTGAGAATATAACCGTCTTTGCGCAGGATGATGCCCGAGCCCTGGCTGTCGATCGGCTCGTGGAAATGGCCTTGCGGCACATGACGGAAGAAAAACTCGAACGGGGTGCCCTGGAACTGCTGACCGTTTTCGCCTTCGTCACCCTCCGGCGACTCCACGGCGTCGCTGGCCTTGCGCTGGCTCGTGATGACGACGACCGATGGGCTGGTTTGGTCGGCAACACTCTCGAAGGCATTTTCCAAATGCCGCGCCAGATCCAGATCGCTCTTGGAGGTTGCCGTCGGAGCGGGGGCCGCGTAGAGGGCCGGGCCCTCAATGGTCAGGAGGAAGAGCCAGCCCGATGGTGAACCAACGGGCTGTGTGCGAATGCTTAAATTGAGATGCTAATTTGTTCATAACGTTATCTTCGACCCTCCCCATACGGGGTTGTTCAAATATCTTCCGGTGCTTGGAAGTCGATACCGTGCCGCCACCGCCGCGAATATCGCCGAAGTTCCGCCAATCGGCAAGTGTCGAACTGGGATTCAACTTTCGCGGACCCGCGTTGACAATGCGGGTGATTCCGCTAACCTTGCTGGTGTAAATGCCGTTGTTCCGGCGGTATATGGCGCCGGCGAGCGGGACGGATATTTAAGAGACCACACCAGCGCCCGGGACGGGCGCTGCTACAAAATGTGATGATTACTACAACCGACACTACCCAACTTCAGGAACGCGTTCGCGAGTTGAAGAAGCTCAAGAACGCAGTGATCCTCGCGCATAATTATCAGGTGCCGGAACTACAGGACGTGGCGGATTTCGTGGGCTACTTGCTCGGGCTGTCCTTCAAGGCGAAGGAGACTGCTGCCGATGTGATTCTTTTTTGCGGCGTTCATTTCATGGCCGAGACCGCGAAGATCGTCAACCCGGTAAGACGGTCATTCTGCCTGACCTCGAAGCGGGCTGTTCGCTGGCCGATTCCTGCGACGCAAAGGCCCTGGCAAAATGGAAAGAGGCGCATCCTGATGTCGTGATCGTGGCCTACATCAATTGCACCGCCGCCGTGAAAGCCCTTGTGGACATCATTTGCACGTCGGGGAATGCGGGCCCAGTTGTGAATTCGGTTCCACTCGACAAAAAGATTCTCTTCGTCCCCGACCAGAACCTCGGCCAATGGGTAATGACGCAAACCGGACGCCAGATGATTCTATGGCCGGGCGCGTGCTCGACGCATGTGTTGTTCACTCACAAGGCCATCTTCCGATTAAAGCAGGAGTATCCCGAAGCCGAGATCGTCGCGCATCCCGAATGCCTGCCGGCTGTCCGCATGATGGCCGACGAAGTGTGCTCGACCGAGAAAATGGTCGCCTACTGCAAGAGTTCTCCCGCGCGGCGTATTAATTATCGTCACCGAAGCCGGGGATGTTGCACCGCCTCCAGAAAGAATTGCCCGACAAAACTTTTATTTCCTGCCCCACGGGACTCCTGCCACTGCAACGAGTGCAGCTTCATGAAGAAGAACACGCTGGAGAAAGCCGTCACCGCCCTGGAAACTCTCTCGCCCGAGATTATTCTCGACGAAGACACCCGCACCCGCGCCCTCGTTCCGATTGAGCGCATGCTGGCGCTGGGGCGGTAAGCACCGCGCGTCGTTTCTGTTTGTAGGGGAGAGTGAAGAGAGCTAAATTGGTCTCATCAATCGAGGTTTGTAACTAATGAAAAGCCGTAAGCTTTCAGATTGGTATGTGCCGCCCGATATTGTGGTCGTTTACGGGCTTCCTTTTATCGCTATTCTAGTCGGGTTTCTGTCTGCAATGTTGCTTCCGCTTGTTTGGGCGCGCGCAGCAGCGGAGATTCTACCCTGTTGTATATTGCGGCGGTACTCGCGCAGTTGGCATCGTCTTGTTGGCCTTTGCCCGCATGCCGCTGTACCGTCAGCGGCGATTTTTTACGTTTGGCCCGCGCGCGCTGGACGAGGGACACAGACGATTGTATCGCTGGGCCTACCGCTTCATTGGTGTCAGTGTGTTGCTACTGTTGCTCTTGCTGTTGGCTCTGAGATAACGACTAGACCTACCCCGCGCGTCAAAAGCTCAGGTAAATCGCCTTAAGGTAATGCGCCTCGGGGAAAGTTGCCGGGTGGTCAGCGGGATGGGCGGTGGTTTGAAGCTCCTTGAAGGGGCGACCGGATTGAGTGGCGGCCTCCCGGACTGACCCCACAAATTCAGCGGTCGAGACAGGCGTGAACAGGAACAGGCCACCAGGATGCCGTCTGGCCGCAAAAGCTTTAGGGCGCTGCGCGTCAATCTCCCATAGGCACCGATGGCTTGTTCGCGTTCGGCTCTCGCTTCGCCAGTGAAGGCGGATCAAGGACGATTAGATCAAATGATGCGGGCGAGGCCGAGTCCAGCCAGTCGAATGCGTCGGCTTTCGCAATCTCATGGCGACAGCGACCAATGGCTGGATCGTGGAGGTTCAGGGCAAAGTTGCGGTTCGCGGCGGCCAGTGCGTGCGGGCTGATATCCAGGTCGGTGATGGAGACGGCTCCGCCGCGGGCGGCAGACAGGGAAAAGCCCCCGGTAAAAACTGAAGGCATTCAACACCTGGCGACCGCGAGACATTGATTCGACAAGGCGACGGTTTTCGCGTTGATCGAGAAAAAATCCGGTCTTCTGTCCGCGGATGACATCGACTTCGAAACGAAGTCCCGACTCCAGGAAAATGACTGGCTCGAGTAGGGGCTTGCCGAGAACGATCTGACCCTCGTTGAACGGCTGCGATTTGTCCTGAATATTTCGGCTCAAGCGCAAAATGATGCGCTCGCAGGGAACTTGTTCGCCGATGATTTCCACAATTTCTTCGAGGCGCGGAATCCAGGCTGTCGTGTAGATTTTGAGGCCAGTGTCGAATCATAACGGTTCAAAACGAGGCCCGGCCAGCCGTCGCTTTCACCATTACAGAGCCGGTAGCCGTTCGTCTGGGAATCAAAAAGGTTGCGTCGTCGGTCGAGTGTCGCGGTCAGGTGCTGCTGCCACCAGGCGCCATCCACCTTTTGCGGCTTGCCGACATGCAACATGCGGACGCGGATGGTCCCTCGGGATCAAACAGCCCCATACCCAGGAATTGATCCTTCCGGTCATAAATGACGGCTAGATCGCCCGCCTGGCCGGCGCGGTTTTGCTCGCGAATGCTGTCAGAAAAGAGCCACGGATGGCCCGAGCGCAAAATCGATTCCGCCTTCTGTGAGACCCGCAGCCGGAAGGGCGGATTTGATTCAGAGTTGGTCATCAAGCGTGAGGATACCATTCTGGCGGGCTACGAAAGAAGTCTGGCGTGGAGTTGACTTTCGAACGGCGGAATGTCATTCACTGTCCACTCTTTGTTCTCATATAAATGAAAAGACTCCATTTTCTGTTTTTCGCGTCGGCCGCGCTCCTCGTCGTGTTCTCTGCGCGCCCGTCCAATGCCCAATTCATTTCCGACAAAAACGAGCTCCGCGCGACGCTCAAGAATGGGCTGCGCGTGGTGATTGTCCGCAATCCGTTGGCGCCGGTGGTGACCACGGTGGTCAATTACGAGGTCGGGTCGGATGAAGCGCCGGAGGGATTTCCGGGGATGGCCCATGCGCTGGAGCACATGATGTTTCGCGGCAACCCGGACCTCACTGCGGACCAACTCGCCCATATTTCCGCGGCGATGGGCGGGAACTTCGACGCGAACACGCAGCAGACCCTCACCCAATATAATTTTACGGTTCCCGCCGACGACCTGGAGTTGGCGTTGCATGTCGAATCGCTACGGATGCGCGGCATCCTCGGCACCGATGAGTTGTGGGGGAAGGAGCGGGGAGCGATTGAACAGGAAGTGGCCCAGGACCTCTCCAATCCCGAATACCTGCTTTACAGCAAGCTGCTGGAAGCTGTGTTCGCCGGCACGCCCTACGCCCATGACGCCTTGGGCACGCGACCGTCCTTCGACAAGACGACTGGCGCGATGCTGAGAGATTTTTATGGCAAATGGTATGCGCCCAATAACGCGATTCTGGTCATTGTTGGCGACGTGGAACCGAAAGCCACCCTCGCGACAGTGAAACGGTTGTTCGAAAACATTCCATCAAAGAAACTGCCGCATCATCCCCATATTGATTTACAGCCGGTCAAACCCGCAACGCTTCAGATGACCAGCGATCTCTCGTACGGGCTGGCCGTGATCACGTTTCGCCTGCCCGGTTCGGATAGTTCCGACGATGCCGCTGCGCAGGTTCTGGACGACGTGTTGTCGAGCCATCGCGGCAATTTGTATGCGCTGGTGCCGGCGGGGAAGGCGCTGTCGGTGGAATTCGCGCTGGGTTCGTTGCCAAAAGCGAGCCTGGCCTACGCGATGGGCACGTTCCCGAAAGGCGGCGATGGCGCGGCTTTGATCAAAGAAATGCAGGCCGTCATCGCCGGGTACGTGAAGCACGGGTTCCCTCGCGATTTGGTCGAGGCGGAGAAACGTCACGAGGTCGCCGACGCGGAGTTTGAGAAAAACTCGGTGGAAGGGCTGGCCATGTCCTGGTCGGCGGCCCTGGCCCTGGAACATCACCGCTCGCCTGACGAAGACATCGAGGAAATCAAACGCGTCACGGTTTCCGATGTCAATCGCGTCGCGCGCCAATACCTGGACCTCGATCACGCCATCGTGACCGTGATGACACCGGAGGATTCCGGGAAACCGACTTCCTCCTCGACCTACGGCGGTCACGAATCGTTTACGTCCAAAGAAGCGGCCACCGTGCCGCTGCCCGACTGGGCTGCCGCGCAATTGTCGCGCGTCCCGGGCGTCCCGTCGTCCACGGTGCATCCGGTGGTGACCACGTTCACGAACGGGCTGCAACTTATCGTGCAACCCGAGACGATCAGCGATACGGTCAATGTCGACGGCCGCGTGCGCAACTATCCGGGGTTGGAAATGCCCGAGGGACAGGAGGGCGTGGACCAGGTGCTCGATAATCTGTTCTCGTTTGGCACCGAGTCACTCGACCGCGTGGCTTTTCAAAAGGCGCTGGACGACATCGGCGCGAACGAGTCCGCCGGCACCGGTTTTGAAGTGGATGTCCTGACCAAATACTTCGACCGCGGGACGCAACTGCTGGCGGACAACCTTTTGCATCCGGCCCTGCCGGAGGCGGCATTCAAAACCGTTCGCAAACAAGTCGCGGACGCGGTGGCGGGTTCGCTGGAGAGCCCGGATTACCTGAGCCAGCGGGCGTTGCTAGGCGCACTCTTTCCGAAGGGCGACCCGGGGTTGCGCCAGGCGACGACCTCCAGCGTGAGCGCGCTGACGTTGGACAATGTGCGCGCCTATCACCAGCACGTTTTCCGTCCCGACCTGACGACCATCGTGGTCATCGGGAACGTCACACCCGACCAGGCGAAAACCGTCATCGGGAAATGGTTTGGTGATTGGACGGCGACCGGGCCGAAGCCGGAGACGGTTCCACCGCCGATTTCCAACAATGTAGCGTCGGTCATTGTCGTTCCCGACAAGAGCCGCGTGCAAGACAAGGCGGTCCTCGCGGAAACCCTCGGCTTGAACCGCTATGACCCGGATTATTATCCCCTGCAACTGGGCAACCTCGTGCTCGGCGGCGCGTTCTACGCGACCCGGCTCTACCGCGACCTGCGCAAGGACAGCGGGCTGGTGTACACCGTGCAGTCAGCGTTCGATGTCGGCAAGACGCGGGCGATTTACGAGGTGGAATTCGGCTGCGATCCGCCCAACGTCTCGAAAGCCCGGGCCATCATCGAGCGCAACTTGAAAGACATGCAGACCAAGCCCGTGACCGCGGACGAATTGCAGCAGGCCAAGGCGCAATGGCTCCGTGAAATTCCGCTTTCCGAGTCCAGCATTGGCAACATCGCGTCCACACTGCTCTCGCTCGCCACGCGCGACCTCCCGCTCGACGAACCCACCCGCGCCGCCCAACGCTGCAGCACCCTGACCGCCGAAGAAGTGCAAACCGCCTTCGCCAAATGGCTGCACCCCGCCGATCTGGTCCAAGCCGTGCAGGGGCCGGAACCGAAGTGAACGGATTTAACATTCAACGTCCAACGTCGAACGTTCAACGTTGAAGGGATATGGAAACGACCGCAGGAGCCAGCTTGTGTAGCGGCTCGCCTTTCTTTCTCGCTTGTCCGATGTTGACGACCTGACCCGATTTCTTCCGCCTAAGTTCAGCGACGGGGGGAAGCCCCATTCGTTGGAGGATATGATCCGACGTTGGAAGTCATCTTAACGCTTGCTTCAAGCACGATAACTGTGTCGGTCGCAACCTGTGCATACTCAATTGTGAACTTCTTGCCGGCATAGTACAGCATCCACGGGTATTTCTGTGGCGGCTCGGAAATCCTGAATTGAAACTCGCCCTTGTTATCTGTGACCTGCCGGCACTGATACCAGAATCCCCTTTGCGGTATCCGCAGCTCGACCTCGGCATATATGATAGGCACGACTTGGTCATTCGCTCGCTCTACGATACGCCCTCTCAAAACTTTCCCTTCTGTCATTACGACCCTCAGGGGAGAGTCAGCAGGCTTGACCTTATAGAGGAATGTTGGCGCGTGTGAACCGCCATCGAACTGGAGATCAACCAAAGGATCTGAACGCGGAAGGGGAATGCTGAATCTTCCCTCCTTGTCGGTAAAGTGGAACGAAGGCGCTCCGCCGTAAGAAATATGGCCTTCTGAAGGCAGCGGGAAACCACTGACGCTACATCTCACGCTCTCTATGGGTTTGCCGTCTCCATTAACTACTACTCCCGTTACTTCAGTTTGCGCAAAGCTGTGATGCACAAGCTGCGGGAACAGTATGCCGCAAATAAGAAGACTCAATCGCGATGATTTCATTTTCCTATGCCCAACGAATCAAGGCACGCCGCAATGCATTACGAGCCTACAAACGCCATTAAACAGCTGATTGAAGCGCGAAGAAAGCCAAATTTGTCACGGCTCGGGTTCAATGGGTTGGAATTGTTGGGTGGAGAGATCGTAGGCGAAGAGTTCGGCGGTGGCGATTTGGAAGAACCAACCGTGCAGGCGGAGGGTGCCGGCGGCGAGGCGCGTGGCGACGGCCTGATACGTGTGTAAATTCTCCAGAGCGAACAAGACGTTCTCTCCGGCGGCGGCGGTTGTGCGCGCGTCGCGGTCGGTGAGGTGCTGGTAGTGGCGGTCCATCAATTCGCGGACGGGAGCTGCCGTGGCAATCCATTCCTGCAAATGCGGGGTTTCCGGCGACTCCGGCAAACCGTCGAGTAGCGCCATCATCGCCCCGCACTGCGAATGGCCGCAAACCACAACGTCGCTGACGCCAAGTATTTTTACCGCAAACTCGATGGCTGCGGCGGTCGAATTTCGGCCAGGGACATCGGCACGGGGGACGATGTTGCCGACGTTTTTCACCACAAAAAGGTCGCCGGGCTGGCTCTGCGTGATCAATTCCGCCAGGACGCGCGAGTCCGAGCAGGTGATGAACAGCGTGTGCGGATTCTGTTCCTCCCGCGAAAGACGACGAAACAGTTTGCGGTATTTTCCGAGTTCGTCCTGCTGGAATTTATGAACGCCCGCGATGAGTTGTTGCATGGTCAACCGCTGTTATTTTTGCGGAGCCGGTCCCTCCGGCTCTGGTACAAACTTCGGAACGTGCGAGCGGTGTTCGGCTGCGCGATTTGCAATCTCCCTCGAAAACCGCAAGCGGGACGTTCGCGCTACCAAGCGAAAACATTGCAGACCTAACAGGGATTGTTCCCCGAGTCGTAAACGCGGCTCCGGTTGACTCGTTGGTGTTTGGTCCTTTATGGCACCAGCACGCGGACGCGGTAGTATCGCGCGGGCTGGTTCGTTGCCCCGCCCGGATCCACCATGTTGGTCACCATACCCAGACCGATGCCGCCACTGAGGACATCAGTCACGCCGGCGCTGGCGAAGTTGTTGCTGTTGTAGCTGCCGTTCGTGCCCGCGGTGAACTCCAGCACGTTGGTGCGCGACGCGAGGCCGGGCGAGTATGTGCTATCGCCGCTGGCTCCCAGATAGTCCACCCGGATGTCAGTACCGCTGTTCGTCTTGGAGATACTGGTGATGTGAACGTACGCCGCGGCGTTGGTGGGATTGAATCCCGCCAGGAACTGGTTGGTATTGCTCATCCCTTTGCCCAGCGGATCGGCGCCCGGCCCGCTAAACGACGGGTTACCCAGTTCAGCCATGGAGAAGTAATTGCTCTGCCACGTGGTGAATGGATCCGCTGGCGGCGGCGAATTGGTGGCCACGAGGAAGTTGTAAACGGCCGTATAGTTCGTTGACAGGGCCATCCTGGAAATCAAGAAGCCCGGCTGAGCGTTTTCCGAGCAATAATTGTCAATGTCGACAGACCCGAATCCGGTCGGCTGGTCCGGACCTTGATAGCCGGTTAAACCGGCCACGTCGGGTCCGTCGTGCGCGTCCCAGGCCATGGCGAACAGACTGGCGGTGCTGTTGTTTGTCGGGTTGACAAATACCCAGGCGTTGGAATTGACGCTGTCTTCCGCGATAATCACGATATAGTTTGTGAAGTAGGTGCGCGGAGTTGTGCCATGGTAGAAGGAATCGCCGCCGTTGACCTTGGTGTTCCACACGTAGTGTCCGCTTCCATTATCGTTGACGGCGGTCCGGGCATCGTTGTACGTGACATTGGCAGTGGGACTATCCGCGGGCCCCGTGGGGAGGAGTGTGAAGTCCCACGTGTTGGGCGCGGCTGGCGCACTGGTGACGGTGATCGAAATACCCAGATAGGCGAATGCCGTGGCGTCGGTAACGACCGAACCGGCGATGTTCTTGGCGGGTTCCTCATCCATTTGCGAACCCGCGCAGTTATTCCCGACACCGGGCGGAGTGAAGAGCACGCCGTTGACGATCTGATAGCCGTTGTCATTGAGGCCGGGGGTGGGGTTGTACCAATTATTCTGGCCGACGATGTCACCATTAGAGTACGTGCTGAAATCGTCGAAGAACCCGAACCCGACCTGAAGGGTGACCGTGCGCGAGGGGAGGGCAGCGCCGGCGTTGACGTTGGTAAACACAAGCGTGTCCGAGTAAGCGCCCAACGGCAGGGTATTGGCACTGGCGCTGACGATGGAAACGGTGATGTTCGTGGTCGAGCCGGCGGGCAAGCTGCCGCTCGTGGCGCTGAGCGTGTCCCAACTGGCCGATGTGCCCGCGGTCCAGGATATAGCATTGGGAGTCACGTTGGTGAGCGTGTAGGTGTAACTGGACGGCGCAAACGGTCCGCCGAACTCACCGATCGCAAGATAGTTGGATGTCGGCGTAATGAAGATCGCAAAGTCGTTCAGCGTGGCAATGGGTGAGGCCACTACTGGGCCGCCCGCGCCACCGGTGTGAAAGAGCAGCCGATCCGAATAAGTGAAACCGCCGGCGTCTGAGTTGGCGGTTGAGTTGGGAGTCACAGTGACGTTGGTGGTGGCACCGGGAGCCAGCGTGCCGCTGGATGGAGTGACCGTGGCCCAAATACCGCCGCTTGTTGGGATAATCGTCACGGTAAAATTCTGAGTTCCGCTGCCCAGGTTGGCGACCGAGTACGTGACGCCGTTTGTCGGGGAGAACGGACCGCCCTGCGGCCCGGAGAAATACGGACCGAATGGCGGGCCGACCGAAATCACACCTGCACCGGCGCTGATGGTGCCCGAGTCGCCTCCCTGCGGGGCAAACGCGATGCCGCGGGTATTGATCAGGCTGGCATTGACCCCCGGAGGCTTTAATAATACGTGATTTCCGTTGGCGGAGCCGAAAGGACTGCCGCCATTAATCGAGGAATTGGCCGAGCCCGCGAACCCGCTCATGTCAACGAATGGGTACAGGACGTTGAACGGGGTGACGGTACCGCCTTCCGTAATGTAAAGCGTGACATTGGTCCCGTTTTTCACTCCCGTTACCCCGGTGGCGCCCTCGGCGTAAATATATCCGAAGTTGACCCACGCGTTACTGGATGGGATGTAGCAATACTTCACCACACCGCCCGAATGTCCCAAGGGTTCACCCGGAGCGTTGGTGTTATTGTCAGCGACATAGAGCGTGTCCGGAGCGGCGCCTCCGTTGAGACTGAACATGCAGAATGCCCACGGGCTGCCGATGGCGGGCGAACTGGTGATGCTATTGCCCATGACCCCGGCCAGATACAAAAAATTGGAATTAACAAAGGAGGTCGGCAAGGAGCCGCCGAACGGGTTGACTGCCACACTGGCGTTCGTCGCACCGCCAACGGCGTGGTTGGCGGAATAGTAGAGGGTCTTGTTGTAAATGCCGAAAGTCCGGCCGTTGAACCTCGAGACTTCCTCCACCTGCGTCGAAACCATCGATCCCCGCGTCGTATACTTACCGCCCATCGCGTTCCCCTCGCCCACATGCCAGATGTTGGTGCCATCGAGGCTCACCGCGGTGTGGATATCGTTGGCATCCTCGTTGGCGTCGATCAGGGTCGTGGTCGTATAGATGTGGCCGTTCCCGTCCACCAATCCGATCACCCGGGACACCTGACCAACCACGCCGGTGGTAGTCGTTGTGGCGAGATCCTGTGTCGCTTGTCCGAAGGTCGCCCCGTACCCGGCGAAGGAAAGGTACCGGCCATCCGTCGAGAGGCACAGCTCGCCATCGCCGAGCGTCGTGCCCGACATAATCAGCGGACCGTTGGCGCCGACCCAGTTGGTTGGCATCAGAATCGATTGGACCGGGGTCGGGTTGTTAAAGGTCCCGGCCGCCGCCCAAATAGCGTTGGTAGTATACTCATCGAGGTAGACCGAATTGCCGGTATTGGTCAGGGCCTGCGTCCCATCGCCGACGCGGACGATGACGATGTTGCCCGCTCCAAACGGGGCCGCGACCGCGTTCATCCCCAGCGCCCCTACCGCCAGCGCCGCAACCAACCCGAACATATTTTTTATTTTCATTTCCATATCCTTTCCCTGTGGCCCTTCCAACCAGCGATCATGAAAGTTCCATGTTTAGCCGATACGAGAACGCGCGCGAACGCCACCCTTTGTCTCCCAGGTGACATCCATCCGCTTGGTTCGTTAAATTTTCGCGACATTCGTGTCTTGTCCCTGGGTAATCCGCATCAATTCTGACTCGTGTTCGCATCGAGGAAGAACCACCAGTGGTACGGTATACCGTTTGCCCAGTCGCCGCCGGAGCTACTATCATCCCACTGGATGTTGCTCAGTGGCGTAGGGCAGAGCGTATTACCCGACCTGCAGAAAGCGGCCAGCGTGATCCATTCCACATGTCCATCACCGAGAACGAAATTCGAGCCGCCGGAGTGGCGCGTCACCATGTCATACGCTCCATTGGTTTCTGGAAACTTGTCTTCCACTTCCTCGCAAAAGACGATCGTGGTGGAGGGCGCCACCATCCGGTCGCGTCGGAATCCAACCGAGGTCGTGCCTTCCTCGTGTATGCACGTACTGAGCGAGTAATAGAAGACGGCATTATTCGGCGCAATGTTCGGTGTTTTGTTGACCGCGCTCGGACAGACGAAGATGCTATGCCCGGTGCGCGGGGTTGGCGCGAGGTTGTTGGCATACAGCGTGCACAGGGGCTTCTGCTGGAGGTACGGAGTAACGACATTAAACCAGGCGTTGCTGTTAGCAAAGGCACAGGGTGGATTGTTGTAGCTGCCATCGTAGGGGTAGTACTCGTTCCAGTCATCGCAGTACATGTCCAGCCCCACTGCCCACTGGTGCATGTTACTGACACAGACTGCGGCATTGCCTTTCTCTCGGGCCTTGTTCAGGGCAGGTAGCAACATCGCCGCCAGAATGCTGATGATGACAATGACCACCAGCAACTCGATGAGCGTGAAGGCGCGAGTTTTTCTCCGAAACCAAATGACAGTCACCTTTGGCATCTCGATCCTCCGTGCGCGCCGTTTGGAACCCTCGCTCTGTTCCCCAACGGCCATTGTTAGTGGCCCTACCAATCAACGATCTATTTGGTTACGTCTACCTAGCATCTGAATAAAAGAAAAATCTGGACAATTCAATAACAAAAGCACCGGTTCTGTGATTTTTTTTGGACTGGGCGTGGATGTCCTCTGTATCCGCCCTCATCAAGCTGCGCTACTTCATCGGCATGACAACTACGGAAGTTGCTGACATCCGAGGCGTTTCCGAGCCAACTGCGAGGGGCCGCCGGGCTGATGCCCATAACTGCGGAGCTTTGCAACACGTTGCTGGCAATTTGGGAGTTTGCAGGCGGTTTTTGCAAATGGGCTCGTTTTTTGGGTGGGAGCGCTTGGAATGGTGAAGGCGCTTTGGTTGTGAGAAGGGTTGTTGGTGTCGAGGGAGACGGTTGCCGCAAACAACAGCGGCGTCTTGTCTGACTCGGCTCGACAAGCTCAACATGACAAACCGGGGAGAAAAGACCAGAAAGAGACGGTCCCTGCAAGTTTCTTGACAGGCGAATGGCATGGCAAATAGAGTGACGCTATGAAGACGATTGCGCGTTCTCTTTGGATTTCAGCGATTTTTCTCCTGTTCACCAGCGTGGGCGCACAAGCCCATATCTTGCCCAATGACGTGCATGGATTTGGCAGCGGGTTCGCGCATCCCTTGCACGGGCTCGATCACATTCTGGCGATGGTGGCGGTCGGCTTGTGGGCGGGGCAACTCGGGGGCCGGGCGCGCTGGCTGGTGCCGGCGAGTTTTGTCGGCGTGATGGTGCTTGGCGGAGCGCTGGCGATGGCCGGGCTGCATGTGCCCTATACGGAAGAGGGGATTTTGCTTTCGGTGTTGGTACTGGGAATCCTGATTGCCGTGGCCACGCGGTTTCCGCTGCCCGCGAGCATGGCGATGGTTGGTCTCTTCGCATTTTTTCACGGGCATTCCCACGGCATGGAGATGCCGGCGAATGCGGTCGGCTACGCGTATGGTGCGGGTTTCGCGCTGGCGACCGTGCTGCTGCACGCGAGCGGCATTGGGTTGGCGTACGCTGTGCATTCCGTGAAACTGCCGGTCGTGCGCTGGGCCGGCGCGGCGATTGCCTTGGCGGGGATTTGTCTTTGGGCGTTCTAGTTGACGGACGGAACGCGAACAGTTGATTACCTTTTAAGGAGACCACTATGCAAACATTGTTACGAGGCAAGGACTACATCGAGACGCCGGACTGGACGAAGGAAGAACTGGAAACCGTGCTCGAGGTCGCGGGCGACCTAAAGAAGCGCTTTGCGCTGGGCGAAGCGCATCGGCTGCTGCAGGACAAGACGTTGTTCATGATGTTCTTCGAGCAGAGCACGCGCACGCGCAATTCGACCGAAGCCGCCATGACGCAACTCGGCGGTCACGCGCACGATCTGACGCCCGACAAGATGCAGATTTCCCACGGCGAAACGCCGAAGGACACGGGCAAGGTCCTGTCGCGCTACGGTCACGGCATCGCGATCCGCAACTGTTTCTACGGTGTCGGCAACCAGTACCTTCGCGAAGTGGCCGAGCACGCCTCCATCCCGATTGTCAGCTTGCAGGATGACGTTGACCACCCGTTACAGGCCATTGCCGACCTGATGACGATGCGCGAGAAGTATGGCAACAACCTGCGCGGCGTGAAATGTCTCGTCTCGTGGACCTATGCGCCCGCCTATGCGCGTCCGCTCAGTGTGCCGCAGGGATTGATCTGGCTGCTGCCGCGCTTTGGCATGGACGTGACGCTTTCGCATCCGAAGGAATTCAATTTGATGCCGCGCACCGTCGAGGCGGCGAAGAAGTTCGCCAAGGAAAACAAGACCAAGTTCGAGATCATCCACGACATGGACGACGGCTTCAAGGACGCGATCGTTTGTTATCCGAAATCGTGGGGGTGTCACCAGTATCTCTCCGACCAGGGTGTGCCCGAAGCCGAGCGCAAGGAAGCGGGTATGAAGATCCTCAACAAGTACAAGAGCTGGGTCTGCACCGAGAAGCGGATGAAGATGGCGAAGAAGGAAGCCTGCTACATGCACCCGCTGCCCGCCGACCGCGGCGCGGAAGTCGAGGACGCCGTCATCGACGGCCCGCAATCCGTCGTGTTCGACCAGGCGGAGAACCGCTTGCATACCGTGAAGGCGATTTTGTCGTTGGTGATGGGTGGAAGACCCTGAAGTGATTTTGGATTGGGGCGAAGGCGAACTGGTCGCGATGACCGTTGCCTCTCTCAAGACGCTTCGTTCCCGCAGTCGATAATCGAAAATCGGCAATCCGGAATCCAAAATTCCTCCATCCGGCTCGACGTTCACGAGAATTATTGCGATAGTCGCCACTTCCTATGGGTACGCAGAAACGTCGCGACATTGGATTTATCATCATTGGGATTTTCAAATTGGTGAAGGGAGTCTTGTTGCTCGCCTTCGGCCTGGGCGCCTTGTCGTTGATTCACCGCGACGCGGCGCAAGTCTTCCGTCACTGGGCCCATGTGTTCCAGGTCGATACGGACAGCAAATTTGTCCAATACTGGCTGGTCGAGGTGGGCCTGGTACAGAAGCGCGATCTGGCGCTGATTGTCACGACCTCCCTTTTCTACTCGGCGCTCCTGTCAACAGAAGGCATCGGCCTGCTGATGCATAAAGTGTGGGCGGAATACCTTACCTCGATCATCACTACGTCCTTCATCCCAATTGAAGTCTATGCGCTGGTAAGGCACGCGACCGTCGCGCGTATCAGTTTGCTGTTGTTAAATGTTCTCGTGGTGGCTTATCTGGTGTTTCGGTTGGGTCAGCGGAATCGTCTGGATAAAGCGTCCGCAAGCTGATTCCGGCGATCTTATTTCGAACCGGTTTCGAGATGGAATTTGTGGAGGAACCGATGCACCACTGGGGCGAACATCACGCCCACGCTGGTAATGAAGGCCACGCCGCTGAACAGCGCATAGAACGAAGCGAACCACTTGCCGGCATCGTGATGCAGTTCGTTGACGGGGCCCATGCCTGATAAAATCATCGACGCATTGACCAGCGCGTCGAGCCAGCCGAGCCCTTCGCTGAGATGATACCCAATGATCCCCATCGCCAGGCTCACGCCCACCAGTCCCAATCCGATTCCCACGTGTCGCAGCAGGCGGCGGTGGTATTGTGGACGTGACGCCAGCGGCTGTTGTCGACGCTCGAACACGCGCCGAGCTATACCGCTTTCCGCCGCTTGCGGCCAGAGGAATTTCCGCGGTTCGAAAGGATGGTACAATTCTCTGGGCAAATTTTATGTCAAGGGATATTCTGGATCCCGACCATGAAGACCATCGTTATCGCCATCGGCGGCAATTCTCTCATCAAAGACGACCAGCACCGGAGCGTGCCTGATCAATACGCAGCAGTGGTGGAAACCGCACGCCATATCGTCGACCTGGTCGAAAGCGGTTGCCGCGTTGTGATCACCCACGGGAACGGCCCGCAAGTCGGGTTCATCCTCCTGCGCAGTGAATATTCGCGCGGGATCTTGCATGAAGTGCCGCTGGATTCCATCGGCGCGGACACGCAAGGCGCGATTGGTTATCAGATCCAGCAGGCGATGCAGAACGAATTGCGCCGGCGCAAAATGAGACAGTCGGTCGCGACGGTGGTGACGCAGACGTTGGTGGACAAGAATGATGCCGCTTTCCAAAAACCCACCAAACCCATCGGCCAGTTTTATAAAAAGGAAGAGGCCGAAGACCGCATGCGCGTCGAAAAATGGACGATGGTCGAGGATGCGGGTCGCGGCTGGCGGCGCGTGGTGCCATCGCCAAAACCCGTTCGGATTATCGAAGCGGACATCATCCGTCACCTGGTCGACGCCGGCTACGTCGTCATCGCGGCGGGTGGGGGCGGGATTCCCGTGGCGCAGGATGAACAAGGGAATCTTCATGGCACCGCGGCGGTCATTGACAAGGACCTCGCATCCGCCGTGCTCGCGAAGGAAATCGCCGCCGATCTGCTGGTGATTTCAACCGCGGTCGAGAAGGTCTGCCTCAATTTCGGCAAGCCCAACCAGAAGGCGCTCGACCGCATGACGATTGCGGAAGCCAAACAGTATCTTGGCGACGGGCATTTCAAACCCGGATCGATGTTGCCGAAAGTCCAGGCCTGCATCCACTTTATCGAGGAAGGCGGCACGGAAGCGCTCATTACCTGTCCCGAAGTTCTCTCCTCGGCCCTCGCGGGCAAGACGGGTACCTGGATGGTGAAATAAGCTTTAATCAAGCCCTGATTCGGCTTATCATTCCCTGATGTCCGTGGCAACTGCTAATCAGATCGAGTTTGCGCTCAATGGCGAAAACGTCTCGACGGAAGTCGACGACGAGTTGATGCTGTTGAACCTTCTCCGCGATAAGTTCGACATTGTTTCCCCCAAGAACGGCTGCCAGCCAATGGGCCAATGCGGTTGTTGCGCGGTCATGGTGGACGGCAAGGTAATGCTCTCGTGTGTCGTCAAAGCCAAAACCGCGGCGGGGAAAAAGGTCACCACGCTGGAGGGGCTGGCCCTGGCGGAGCGCGAACTTCTGGCCCGGGCTTTTGTGACGACGGGCGGCCTGCAATGCGGTTTCTGCATTCCCGGCATCGCCATGCGCGCCAAGTGGATGCTGGACCAGAATCCGGCGATGCCGCGCGATGAAATTGCCCGCTGGCTCGGTCCCCACCTTTGCCGTTGCACCGGCTACACCAAGATTCTGGACGCGATCGAGCTGGCGGGAAAGGTCCGCCAAGGCGAAAAATTTCCCGAACTCGACGAATCAGGCCGCGTGGGCACATCCCTGGCCATAGTCGAGGGCGTTGACAAGGCCCTTGGCGACAAGAACTATATCGACGATTTGAAGGTGCCGGGTCTCCTGCTGGGCGCGTTTGTCTTCTCACCGCATCCGCGCGCGAAAGTGTTGAGAATTGATACCAGTGAAGCCGCCAGTATGCCCGGCGTCACGAAGATCATTACCGCGCGGGACGTGCCGGGCGCAAAGTGCGTCGGCCTCATCTACAAGGACTGGCCTGTGTTTATTGGCGAAGGCGAGGAAACCCATTGCGTGGGCGACATTATTGCGATGGTCGCTGCGGTGGATGAACGCACCGCTCGCAAGGCCGCGAAGCTTGTCAAAATCGACTACGAAATCCTCAAGCCTGTTCTTACGCCCGAGGAGGCGATGGCCCCGGACGCGCCGCTGGTACATCCGCCGAAAGCGAACAAGCTCTGCCAGACCGGGATCACGCGCGGGGACTTTGAGAGCACGTGGCAGGCGTCGGCGCACCGGATCAATACCAAGGTGCAAACCCAGCACATCGAGCATGCCTTTCTCGAGCCGGAATCCTGTCTGGCGATTCCGTTAATGAACGGCGCGACCACTGCCCGGCTGGGCAATTTATCGAAGGACCAGCAGGCTGCGGCGCTTACCGCCCTGGCCAACGGCGCGGAACTCATCGTGTATTCGCAAGGACAGGGAGTATATAACGACCGCGACCAGATTGCGGACGTCCTTGGTCTTCCGCACGAGAAGGTTTATGTCGAACTCGTTAGCAACGGCGGGGCGTTCGGCGGCAAGGAAGACCTGGCGATGCAGCAGCACGTTGCGCTGATGGCCTGGCTCACGAAGCAGCCCGTCAAAGCGACATTCTTGCGCACGGAGAGCACCCGCTACCATCCGAAGCGGCATCCAATCAAGTTCGAGTACTGGGCGGGCTGCGACAAGGACGGACATCTCACCTGCGTGAAGGTCCGCGCCGTCGGCGACAAGGGTGCGTACGCCTCCGTTGGCACCAAGGTTCTCGAACGCGCGGGCGGCCACGCGTGTGGCCCTTATAAAGTCCCGGTCATCGATATTCAATCCGTCGGCGCCTATACGAACAATCCGCCCTGCGGCGCGATGCGCGGGTTTGGCGCGAACCAGGCCGCGTTCGCCATCGAGACGGTCATGGACATGCTGGCGGAGAAAGTCGGCATCGATGGTTGGGAAATACGCTGGCGCAACGCGCTCGAGGTTGGCGACATGTTCGCCACGGGCCAGGTGCTCAAGCACAGCGTGGGATTGAAGAAGACGTTGCTTGCGGTCAAGGATATCTACCGCAACTCCAAGTACGCAGGCATCGGCTGCGGCATTAAGAATGTCGGCATCGGCAATGGCGCCGAGGATGGCGGGCGCGCCATGATTAGCATCGAGGAAGATGGCACGATTGTCGTGCGCACCGGTTTTACCGAGATGGGGCAGGGGCTGTTCACGGTGCAACTCCAGACTTTCTGCGAGGAAACGGGCCTCGCGCCGGGTCTGGTTCGCGTCGTGACAGATACGCGGTACGGGCTCAATTGTAACCAGACCACCGGCTCGCGCGGGACGCTGCTCGGTTGCCAGGCGGTGCGCGCGGCCTGCGCGAATTTCAAACCCGATTTGGCGGCGCTGATAAATGGTGGAGGACGCGAAGCGAAGAGCGTCACGAAGGAAGAGTTGAAAAAACTCGCGGGGCGGGAATGGTACGGCGAGTTCATCGTGAAGGACACGCACCCGCTCGGGTACACCGGCCCGAACGTGAAAACGCACATCACGTACGGATTCGCCACGCAGGTCGTCATCCTCGACGATGACGGCAAGCTAAAAAAAGTCATTGCGGCGCATGATGTCGGCAAGGTGATGAACCCCGTGCTGCTGGCGGGCCAGATCGAAGGCTCGATCCACATGGGCCTGGGCTACGCGTTGACCGAGGAACTGCAGCTTGAGGGCGGCCAGATCGTGAGCAAGGATTTGCGCGCGCTCGGCATCCTCCGGGCGAAGGACATGCCCGAAATCGAATGCATCTTCATCGAGGAGAATGAACCCGCCGGACCCTATGGCGCCAAGGGCGTCGGCGAAATCGGACTCGTGCCGACAGCGCCCGCCGTTGCCGGCGCGCTCTTCAAGTACGACGGGATTCGTCGGACAAAACTTCCCATGAAGGACAGTCCGGCGGCGCGGGCCATTCTCGGTAAGAGGTAGCTCTGGACAGTGGGCTGGCCCGGCCCGCTCTATGTAGCCGCGAAACATTTTCGCGGCGGGCAAGGGCCGCGAATACGATTCGCGGCTACAATCCGGTGACGCTGTCAAAATGCGCTCTGCGGCGTCTTTCGGAGCAGGAAAGATTGTATCACGGTCGTCCTGCTGTACACTCCGCTCCTCATGTATCAATTTGTGCGGACACGGCGCGGCTTTTAGCTCTTGCCTGCTGTAGCCGCGCTGAGCGCGGAGTTTGACTTGCGCGGCGGTTACTCTAAACTTTATTTGCGCATGGGCACTGAGTCAAAAGAGAATCGGACCGCGTGCAGCATTGTGGGCGGCGGCCCGGCTGGCGTCATGCTGGGTTTCCTCTTGGCACGGGCCGGTGTCGAAGTCATGGTGCTGGAGAAGCACAAGGACTTTTTCCGGGACTTCCGCGGCGACACGATTCATCCTTCCACGCTGGAGCTCATGCGCGAACTTGGTTTGCTGGAAGAGTTTCTCCGCCAACCGCACCAACAATTGCAGCAAATCACCGCTCATTTTGGCGACCAGATGGTGCACATCGCCGATTTCTTCAGTGTTCCCACCAAATGTAAATTTGTCGCGCTGATGCCGCAGTGGGACTTTCTGAATTTTCTCTCCAGCCACGCCAGGAAATATCCACAATTCCAACTGCGAATGGAAACGGAAGTTACGGACTTGATTGTTGAAGATCAGCGAATTGTTGGAGTGCACGCGGTCACGCCGAATGGACCGCTGAACATCCGTGCCGACCTGGTCGTGGGTGCCGATGGCAGGAGTTCCACCGTTCGCGCCCGGGGTGGACTCGAAGTAATTGACCTCGGCGCGCCGATTGACGTGCTTTGGTTCCGAGTGTCGAAGCAACCGAACGACCCGGCGCAGGCGTTTGGGTTTGTCGCCGCTGGGCAATTCATGGTGCTGATTGATCGCGCCGAGTATTGGCAATGCGCCTACGTCATCCGCAAGGGTGGTTTTGAGAAGCAACGCGCCCGTGGCCTGGCGGCCTTTCGCGAAGACATCGGGCGCTGTACCCCGTTCCTAGGGTCGCGCATGGGCGAGATCAAGACATGGGACGATGTGAAGCTCCTCTCTGTGAAAGTCGATCACCTGCGCACGTGGTATCGGGAAGGCCTGCTGTGCATCGGGGATTCCGCGCACGCGATGTCTCCCATTGGCGGCGTGGGAATCAATCTGGCGATTCAAGACGCCGTGGCGACGGCGAACCTGTTGGCGGAAAAACTTCGGACCCGCCAGGTCAAGATGGCGGATCTTCGCTCGGTGCAAGTACGCCGCGAGAAACCAGCGCGGCTCACACAAAAAGTCCAGGTTTTTCTCCACAAACATTTACTGGAGCGGATTTTCGATTCCCCCGAGACCATCCCGCCACCGCTGCTTATGCGGCTGTTCGAGGAATTCCCCCGTCTGCGGACTCTCCCTGCGCGCATGATCGGAATCGGTTTTCGACCCGAGCATATTCAGTAGCGAAACGTCCGCGCAGGGATAGGCAGTAAGAACCGCAGCGTTCAGTCGTTCCACGCCACTCGCTTCAGTCGCGGTAGGCTTCGCTGCGATGACGCACCGCAACGATGTCAATGTTCCGTCGCGGGTCGTCCAGCGAATAGACCACGCGGTAATCGCCAACGCGGATCCGCCACAAGTCCTGAGCGCCTTTGAGTTTTTTGCAACCGGAAGGGCGGGGTTGCAGCGCCAAGACTTCGATTTTGGGGAAAATCCGCTCGACCAGGTGTCTCGGCAGATGCTCCAATTCTTTGCGCGCGGTTCGACTGAAGGTGACCGCGTACTCAGCCACGGAGTTTCCCCGAACGAATCAAGCGCCGCTTCACGCTCGCCAAAGACTCACGCGGCACATGCGCACGCTTCCGTGCGAGCAGGACATCATAAAAATCCTCCCACACATCAGCATGTTTCTTCAGGTCAATGACCGCAGCCGTCTTATGCCCCCGATCGTCCACAAGGAATTGCACTCCGCTCATGCTCGTACTGTAAGAACGGACGGAGAACTTGTCAAACCCCGCTTCGCGTGGGTGACAAAATCGGCAGTAGTGGAACCGGGCAAGACCCTGCCGCATCTAAACTATAGGGGTTCTGATAAACACATGAAACCTTATCATGCCGAAGGATCGAGGATCATCAAGGCGCCGCCGGAGCGGGTGTACGCGATTTTGACCGACTACCGAAATGAACATCTGCGCATTCTGCCGAAGCCCTATTTCATGTCTCTCCAGGTCGAAAAGGGCGGGGTCGGGGAAGGCACGCTGATCAATTTCCAGATGAGTGTGCTCGGAAAAACGCAGAACTTTCGCGCGGCGATCACCGAACCCGAGCCGGGCCATGAACTCGACGAAATCTACCTCGAACCCGAAGGCGTTATCACCCGATTTTTCGTCCGCTCTTTCGGCCACGACAAACAGTCGCAGGTGACCATCCAGACCGAGGGCACAATTCACAGCAAGGGTGTCCTCGGTTGGTTCGAGCGGTTCTTCGCCGCGATGTACCTGGAGCACGTTTTTCAAAAAGAACTGGAACTGCTGGCCGCTTCCGCCGAAGAGAATCAGTGAACTCTTTGACGCGGTGACGTCCGAAATCCACGCGACGAATCCTCTTTATGCTTTCCCCGCGGTTCCATCGGAGGTGTAATGGCATGATGAATTGGATGCGCGCGGCGTTGACGGTGTTGGCCGGAGGGTTCGTGGCGTCGCTCACCGATTGGCTGTTCATGGGCGATTGGCCCTACTTGATTCCCAGCTTCGCTTTCACTTCGTCAGCGCTGTAGGTGCTCTTGCCCTCATTCACTGCGCGCGCCTCCAGCAGGTCGAGGTAATCCTGAAGATCGCCCATTTCCTCACGCATCTTGCGAATCTGCTTGAGGACTTGCGCCTGCTGCTTCTGAAAGTTTGCGGTTGGCTTAATCATAAACGTCCTTCCGATGCCCGATCTTCTGTATCAGGATTATATCACCTCTTACATTCAATAAAACCCGATAATCACTCATCCGCACATGGGCCGAAACGGTTCCCGGTGTCATCGACAATCGTTCCGTCGGGATGCACCGTTACGGGGACCACGTATTCCTCAATGGTGATGGCATCACCGAAATCTCGTTCACCATCCAGAAACTGTTCGAGGTGGATCATAACGTTATCGACAATTTCCTTTTGCGCCTCCAACTCAGTTTCAAAAATGACGTACTTTCCCTCGCCATCACTCACGACGGGCACAGGCCCTTGACCGGAGCACCGGCATGTTTTGCGACAGGAAATGGCCCTTTGTTGAAAGTACTGAAGGCAGCCTTAACGCGAAATCGTTCAAAACCTGGTACACTCCGTCGTGAGGTGAGGCATGAAATCAGTGCCCCAGTGCAAAGTGTACATGACTTTGGGATCGGCCACTTAGCTTCTGGAGATGAAGGTGTACCGGCTTTTAGAGTTGTTGTGTTCGATGAAGCTCAACGAGTGTGGACAGCGAAACACTTGGAAGATTCTCTCAAAAGACCTCGTCGTCAAAGGGACGAATCAATTCGTAAAGTAGTTCAACAAATTCATGGGTGGTCGGAGCCCGATATACTTCTGCAAGTCATGGAGCGCCTTGATTGGTGTGTAGTCATAGCGCTTGTTGGAGGTGGGCAGGAAATAAATACTGGTGAGGCAGGTCTATCCGAATGGGGAAGATCCATCGCGAAAGGACACTCGAAATGGAAGGTATGGGCGTCGCCGGAGGCATTACGTGGAGATGTGAGCTCTGCTGGACAAGTGCTCTTCGATGGTTCAGTACCTAAAAACTTTAGGGTAGCTGAGGATAAATTATTTCATCTCTCGGTGACTCGGAGGAGCCCTAGAGCGCAAGTGTTAACGGAGTGGGTGAATTGCGTCTTGGACGGGAAATCATCGGTTGCTTCGAAACTTTTCAAACATTTGGCTGAATACCCAATACTACTCACGCGTGATTTAGTAACTGCCAAAAAACGAATGTGTGAATTTGGTGCGGGCAAGCGTTTTGGCCTAGTAGCGAGTTCGGGAGCGTTGCGCCTCCGCGCTCACGGAGTAGAAGTCAGGAAGGAATTTCGCGACGCAATCGATTACGCCGACTGGTTTCTAAATGATGTGACAGATTTCCGTTCATCAAATGGGCTTGAGATTGCCGCGACGGAGTTTGATTGTCAAGGATTGGAGTTGGATTGGGCGTGCGTGTGTTGGGGAGGAGATTTTGTCCGAAGCAGCGAGGATGCTTGGCGCTATTTACAACTGCGTGCATTGAAATGGAACAATGCGCCATCGAACAAAGTGGATTTCATCCGTAATAAATACCGAGTCCTGCTAACACGCTCACGATACGGCATGATTATTTTCGTCCCTCCTGGCAGTGCCGAGGACGTAACTCGATCCGCCGACTCTCTCGATGCAACGGCCGAGTATCTTAAGAAGTGCGGGCTTTCCGAAATCTGAATCCCCATGCCCATCTAACCCATGAAAACTTTACTACCACTTCTCATTATTCTGGCGCTAGTGCTGGTAGTGGCACCTGTACTCCTGAAGAATCTATTGGGGAAGCGCCCGCCTTCTTCAGATGGTCTGCCTTATAAGAAGAAAGATTACCTGCTGACAGCCGCGGAACGTTCTTTCTACGAGGTCTTGTGCGGTATTATGGATAATCAATTGCATGTGTTTCCAAAGGTCAGACTCGTGGATTTGGTTTATCTGCCCAAAGGTGTCGAGAGCAGGCAGGGGCACATGAACCGCGTCATGTCCAAACACGTCGATTTCGTGCTGTGCGACCGCCAAAACATCGTACCTTTACTTGTTATCGAATTGGATGATGCTTCCCATGAGCGTGAAGACAGACGAGAGCGCGACGCGTTTCTCGATAAGGCTTTGGCTGCGGCCTCTCTGCCAATTCTGCATGTCGCGGCAAAACGCACATACGCGCCGAAGGAATTGGCGGAGTTGATCCAACAGAAGTTGCAATAGCTCAGGGTGAGCGGCTAATCCCCGCTCACCGCGCGCGGCTACAACGGACAGATTCCGCAGCGGAGGGTGCGATTTTGAAGAAGATGAGGAACGGCGGCAAGCGGTTCATCGCGAGGATTCACCACGAGCGGGACGCTCGCCCAACAATTTCAACGGCGAAGAGATTCCTTCTCGACATCGGATTCCGATAATGGTATGGTTGGGACAGTTCTTTGATAGGGGAGAAGCGCGGCGCTGTTTTTCAGGGGAGGATCCGCCGCCGCCAAGGCTGTGGCGAGACAAGGGGCTTGAAAAAACATGTGTTTCTGCGAAACGAACCCATTTTAGGTCTTCTCGGAATTGTGTGTATTGTGCAGTGGCAGAATGAGTTGGAAGGTTGCAGACGGTTTTTGCAAATGGGTTCGTTTTCGTGAAAAGTGGGTTCGTTTATGGGATTGCCCGAGTTCAACTTGACTCCAAAGCGGCTCGCCGTTATGAGGGAGCTTCGGGTTTCGGATGGGAGTTTACACGATGACTGATAAAGCGCCTTGGATCACGTATCGGCCGGAGTTGCGGGTGCTGGATTGCACCATTCGCGACGGGGGGTTGATCAATAATTCGAAGTTCACTGACGACCAGGTGAAGGCGGTGTATCACGCCTGCGTGGCCAGCGGGATCGATTACATGGAGATCGGCTACAAGAATTCCACCGACCAATTCCCGCGCGCGGAGTACGGGCCGTGGCGGCATTGCGACGAGGAGGACCTGCGGCGGATTGTGGGCGATCACAAGAAGCTGGCGCCCGGCTTGAAGCTCGCGGCGATGGCTGATGCGGGCGGCAAGAGCGATTGGAAACGCCAGATCATCCCGGCCAAGGACAGCGTGCTCTCGATGATCCGCGTGGCCTGTTACGCGAACCAGATTTCCGAGGCGGTGGAGATGATCCATTATTGCCACGAGCAGGGGTACGAGACGACGCTGAATCTCATGGCGATCTCGATCACGCAGGACGCGGAGATTGACACGGTGCTCCAGCTCGCCGCGAAAACGCCGATTAGCGCCGTGATGGTCGTGGACAGTTACGGCAATCTCTATCGCGAGCAGATCGATTATCTCGTGCGGAAGTACGCCAAGGCGGTCGAGGGGCTGAAGAAGGACGTGGGCATTCACGCGCACAACAATCTGCAACTGGCCTTCGCCAACACCATCGAGGCGATCATCCTCGGCTGCAATCGGGTCGATGCCACCTTGATGGGGCTCGGTCGCGGCGCGGGCAATTGCCCGATGGAACTGCTGCTCGGGTTCCTGCGCAATCCGAAGTTCAAACTGCGTCCCGTGCTGGACGTCATCCAGCACACGATCCTGCCGATGCGCAAACAGTTCGATTGGGGCCCGTCGATTCCCTACAACATCACGGGCCAAATGAATATGCATCCGCGTTCGGCGATGAGTTTCCGCGCCGGCCAGACGCCCGATGATTACCTGGCGTTTTACGACCGCGCCGTGGCGGATGTCTAGCTCACGTTTTCCAGTAAACCATCACCGGCCCATCGGCGCCGTAGATCGGGTCGGATTGGGGAAGGGGAACGCGAGCGATATTCTCATCGGCTTGGGGGCGTTCGTCAGCTTTGCCATAACACATGTCCCAGTCCTGGCCTCGCGGATAACCGCCCACGATGGCGAAGTCGTCGGTGGCGTGGAGATTTTTGTGGCCCGTGCCGGCGGGAATCAAAATGACATCGCCGGCGTTTATCGTATGCACGATGCCCGGCTCGCCGCCGAGTTGCACATCCGCCGAGCCGTGGTAGCAGGCGAGGACTTCGTGGGCGGTGCTGTGATAATGATGGTACGGATAAATGCCGTTCCGCCATGTCCCGCCCCAGTGGTTGGCCGCCAGCAATTTTTCAATCGTCTGCGCTGGATTCTTCTTGGGCAGCGCGAGCGCGTTCACATAGATCAAGAGCGGACACTTGGCGTTGTTCGGGATCGCTCCCGTGTCCTCGAACGGCTGAACCAGGAGAGTGCATTGAATGACGGCACTGGCCTCCATGACCACTGAATATAATCCAGATTGCCATTTCACCCAAATTTTGGTGATGTCTTAATTTGCATCCGCCGACTGTAGCCGAAGCGTAAGCTTCGGGAATCCGCGTTCCTACCACCGAAGCTTACGCTTCGGCTACAAAACACAGACAATGAGCAATGCGGCAAATTAAGACACCACCCAAATTTTTGACGCTGCCGTTTGCCGGGCGCAAGATGGAATCCATCAGCAGTCTGCGGGAGGATTACAACTTTGTTAGAAACCCTGCGCTTGCAGGAAACCTTCGACTTGGCGCAGCCGCGTGGGGTGACGCATCTTTCGTAGCGCCTTGGCTTCGATCTGGCGGATACGTTCGCGCGTGACGCGGAACTGGCGGCCGACTTCCTCGAGCGTGCGGCAGTAGCCATCGCCCAAGCCGAAGCGAAGTTGCAACACTTTGCGCTCGCGCTCGGTGAGCGTATCGAGCACGTCGTTAAGCTTTTCCTTGAGCAGCGAGTACGACGCCATGTCGGACGGGTTCTCGGCGGACTTGTCCTCGATCAGGTCGCCGAAGCTGGTGTCTTCGCTGTCGCCAATGGGGGATTGCAACGAAATCGGCTGCTGCGCCATCTTGAGGACGGCGCGGACGCGGTCGACGGGCATCTGCATTTCCTCGGCGACTTCCTCGGGGGACGGTTCGCGGCCGAATTCCTGGAGAAGCTGCTTTTGCACGCGCATCAATTTGTTGATCGTCTCGATCATGTGGACCGGGATGCGGATTGTGCGCGCCTGGTCGGCAATGGAGCGGGTGATGGCCTGGCGAATCCACCACGTGGCGTAGGTGGAAAACTTGTAGCCGCGGCGGTACTCGAATTTTTCCACGGCCTTCATCAGGCCCATGTTGCCTTCCTGGATCAGGTCGAGGAAGGAGAGGCCGCGGTTGGTGTATTTCTTGGCGATGGAAATCACGAGGCGCAGGTTGGCCTCCACCATTTCGCTCTTGGCCTGGACCGCTTTTTTCATCCACGACTTGAGTTCGTCGTGCGCCTTGATGAATTCCACGGTGTTCATGCGCGCGCCCAATTCGAGCTTCTTCAACTTGCGTTCTTCGTTCCGCTGGTCCGCTTCGAGCGCGGGGGACTTGCGCAGCTTTTCCAGCCGTTCGATCTGGAACAGCGCCTCGTCGAATTTCTCGCGGACCTCGTTGGCCTTCTCGACAAATTCCTCGAGTACTTTTTGCTTGAAGTAGAACTTCTCGAACAATCGCTGGAGCGAGGTGTCGGACTTCTTGAATTCGCGCCGGAGCTTTTCGGTTTCCTTCTTGTTGAGTCCCGACCGCGTCGCCTTCTCGTATCGGCCATCGACGGCCGCATCGGATTTCTCGACCTGGGTTAGCAACCGCGGCAACACGCGCATGTACTGTTCGCGGCTGTCGATTTTCTTGTCGATGATCACGCGGTCGAACCGTTCTTTGCCGCTGAGCAGTCGTTTCGCGAGCGCCATGTGCTCTTTGGCGGTGAAGCCGAAATTGTTGATGATCTGCTTGACGTGGTTCTCGGCGGTTTCGATGCGCTTGGAGATTTCGACTTCCTGCTCGCGCGTGAGCAAGGGCACCTGGCCCATCTGCTTCAGGTACATGCGCACCGGGTCATCGAGAATGTCGAGGCGGGAATCGACCTTGGCGGTCTCTTTTTCCTCTTCGGCCTCGCGTTTGAAGCGATCCACTTCCGAGGCGTCGATGATTTCGATATCCATCCCGCGCAGCATGATCAGGATCGCGTCGAGTTCGTCGGGAGAAAGAATGTTCTCCGGCAGGATGTCATTTACGTCGCCATAGGTCAGGTAGCCCTGTTCCTTGGCGAGCTTGATCAACTCTTTGATCTTCTCGTTTTTCTCGTCACGATCGAGCTTCGGTGGTTCCGGAACGACGGTTTTCTTCCGATGATTATCCTTGGACATAATAAAAATAAAATCTCTGACCAACGCCGGGTAAGTTACGTTTTCCCCTTCAAAAACGTGGCAATATGCCGTAGTTTGGAATCCAAGTCAAGCAACTGTTGGTGCAGCGGGGCTGATTCCTCCGCGCGCAGACCCGGCTGTTCCAATTGTCTTCGGACTTCGCTCAAACGTTGCTTTATCCAGCGTTGTTCCAGCGTCGCAAGGCAATCTGCCGCAGCCGCTTCAGGGTGTTTGACCGCGCGCTGGTTCAGCAGCAATTCCGAGATCAGGCGACTTGTCTGGTCACTCTGCGGCTGATTGAGCAGCGCGTTCGGCCCGGTCCAGTTCCGTCCATTGTAGAGACGCAACACGTCCTGAATCGTTTGCCCCGCGAGGCTGTTGCTCAGCCACGCCAAATCCAAGCGCTCCGCTGTCAGTTCGATGATGCGTTCATCCGTCAGCATCGTTTGCAAGAGCGTCTCCTCCGCCGGCAACCCGCGCGGCCGTTCCCCATCGAAATCCGCCGTGTCATCCGCCTCGTCGTCGCCGCCAGCCATCTGATTGCGGACGCGCCGGTTGCCCGCCAGTTTCGTGACTTCCTTTCGCAGCACGTCTTCGCCGATGTCGAGACGCTTTGCGGTCTGTTGCGCATACGTCGCCAACAGGATTGGCGACGGAATACGCGCCAGCCATTCGGCCATTTGCCGCGCAATCTGCAATTTGCCCCGCTCGGAACGCGGGTCATGCTGCTGGGAAAGCCGGTCGAGTAGATAAACGAAGAAACTGGGGGCTCGGGTAACCAATTCTTTCAGTTTTTCCGCGCCGAAGGCCTTCACAAAGCTGTCGGGATCGTGACCGGGTGGCAGGACTGCCACGCGACTGACCACGCCCGCGTCCCACAACGGCTCGGCGCTGCGCACGATGGCATTCTGACCGGCCGCATCGGCATCGAACATCAATACTACTTCCTCGGCGTAACGTTTCAGGATGCGCGCGTGCTGTTCGGTCAGCGCGGTGCCCTGCGGCGCGACCACGTTTTCGACACCCGCTTCGTGACAGGAGATCGTGTCGACCTGTCCTTCGCAGACAATCGCGTATTTCTCGTCGAGAATCGCGCGTTTGGCCTTGTCGAGCGCGAACAGGATGCGGCCCTTCTGGAAGATCGGCGTCTCTGGCGAATTGACGTACTTCGGCTGGTCCTTGGCGTCGGTCAAGATGCGACCACTGAAGCCGACCGTACGCCCCTGTTCGTCACCAATCGGGAACATCAAGCGTCCACGAAACCGGTCGTAGTAGCCGTCGCCCCGTTCCCGCTCCAGGGCCAGGCCCGCCGCCGCCAGCACTTCGGCGGGGAATTTCTTCGCGGCGGCGTGTTGGATCAAGCCGTCCCAGGCATCGGGCGAATAGCCCAGCCGCCACTTTTTGGCGGTCTCGGCAGTGATCTGGCGCTTTTTCAGGTACTCGCGAGCGATGTTGGCACTCGGTTCCTTCATCAGGTTGTGATGGAAGAAATTCGCGGCCACTTCGTGGAGCTTGAGGAGTTGGTCCTTCTGGTCTCGGCCCGGTTCGCCGTCGCGTTCCTCGTATTCCAGCTTGATGCCGGCCCGCTCGGCGAGTCGGCGGACCGCGGTGATGAAGTCGATGTTTTCGTACTTCATCACAAATGTGAAGACGTTACCGCCCTCGCCGCAGCCAAAGCAGTGCCAGATTTGCTTCTGCGGATTCACGTTGAAGCTCGGCGTCTTCTCCTTGTGAAACGGACAGAGGGCGCGGAAATTCGCGCCCGCGCGTTTTAGCGGAAAGTAGGAGCCGATCACCTCGACAACGTCGTTGTTCTGGCGAATCTGCTCGAGAACAGGTTCGGGAATTAAACCGGGCACAGCTTATTTGGGAATCGTTTCCGAAGGTTGCGTATTGGTCGGGCCGCCGGCTTCGTAGTTCAGCTCCGGTCGCCGCTTCACGTCCTGCAAGAACCAGTCTTTCTCCGGCAAATTTTTTTCCATGGCCGATCGGACGGTGGGAAGCGCGTTGAGGACCAGCGTTCCAAAACGGGACTTTACACCGACCTGGTCTTGTAACGAAGTGCTCGTCGACAAGCTCAGCACCACGGTCACCCAGGCCATGACCAGCACCATGCGAACCACGCCCGCAAAACCACCGCCCACATTCTCCACGAGCGCCGCGGTTTTCAATTCCTGCATCCGCTTGCGGGTCGCCAGTCGGATCCAGAGCGTGATCAGGTAAACCACCACGGCGATGCTCACAAAGGCAATGAGCTGGGCCCCCGCCTCGGGCAGGGGGGAATTTGCGTAAATCCAGTCGCCCAGGGATTGGTGGAACTCCGACGCGATCACGAGCATCAAGACCATACCGATGACACGAATAATCTCACCTGTCAATCCAGCGCGGATGCCACTCCACACGCCGTAGAACAGGGCGACGACCACCAAGATATCGTACCAGTTTACCATCCCGAATTTGGCTCAACCCCCCAGCACACCACCGCTTCACCGTATCGAAATCGACTGCAGAATTCTACACAATTCGCGAAAACCGCTTGCCAACGACGGACCCGGCTGCAGGATAAGGCTCGAATCCATTTCGTAAATGCGCCGGTGTCGCACCGCGTCGATCATTTCCCAACCTGGCCGCTGGCGGATCTCGTCCAGCCGCGCCTTTCTGCCGCACCAACTGGCAATGATGACTTGTGGGTTGCGGCGGACGATTTCCTTCGCGTCCACCAAGCGGTCGCTCGCGCGGCGTCGGCCACGCAGTTCGCTAAAAATATCTTTACCGCCGGCCCGTTCAATCAGTTCGCTGACCCAACCGATGCCGCTAATCATCGGATCCGGCCACTCCTCGAAGTAGACGCGAATGCGTCGCGAAGGCCGGGCCTTAAGTCGTGCGCGAAACCTGTGGACCAAGGTCCGCGCCCGGGTTTCTTTCCCAACGATCCGTCCCAACAGCAGCATTGTGTCTTCGATTTCCCGAAGCGAGGTCTGCTGGGTCACCAGCACGTTCACTCCATCCTTGATCAGCCGGGCGGCGATCCCGGCTTGGACATCACTATAACCGATGACCAAGTCCGGCTCCAGCGCCAGGATTCGGTCAACATTGGCTGCCGAAAAGCCCGAAACCCGGGGCACGCCCCGTAGCGCGTTGGAGGAGGAAGCATACGCGCTGGCGCCCACAATCCGATCGGCGGCGCCGATGCGGCAAAGGATGTCAGCCGATTCGGCACTCAGGCAAACGATGCGACCCGGTGCGGAAGACGAATGGGCCATCAATCCGTCTGGGGTTTCAGGTGCAGGATGTAGTCTTCAAAGTCGGCCTGCCAGCGGTCCATGTCCGACCCAAACTCTTTTTGCAGGCTCCGGAGACTGTCATTGCCGAACTTCAGGTCCTGCAAATAGTGGCGGAACCGGCTCTGTTCGTACCGATCATTGTTGGAGTTCAGCAAGTAATAGACAAGCGCCCAACTCATCGGGTAAGCGACATTCGCGTTCGCGTAAAATGTGGCCTGGTCCCAGGTGACCAACTGCGCGATTGGGGGCCCCTTTTTGTTGAGGATCAAAGCTTGCGCGTAAAGCAGTTTGTTGCGGCTGACCTGGCCGACGTTGAAATGGGAGCCGGTGATGAAACTGGTTTCGAAATACTGCGCGGTGCCTTCATTCAGCCACGTCGGGATCTGCAAGCCCAGTTCGTAGCCGATGAACTGATGGAACCCCTCATGCGCCAGCACGCGCCACAAGTTTGCGTCCTGGTACGTCACGACCTCATAAAACTGGTTGCCCGCTTCGTCGGTCTTGAGATGACAGTAACCCGCCAGCCCCGCATGGGTCAGCGACACCACGTTGCCGGCGTAATTGCGAAAGTCCGTGACATTGTCGAAGACGATGACACGCGCACCGGCTTTGCCGGACCAGTTGTTGAAGAACTTCTCATACTGGCGCAACATCTCATTCATGAACATGTTGACCTCGAACGCCAGTTGGTGGCCGCCTTGCGCGAACACCTGGTAGCGTCCCTGGGTGACGTTCGCAAAATTCGCAATCGACGGCGCGGTCGTGTCTTGCGCCCGAGTTACACTCGTAATTGTCAGTACCAAAACCGCCAGGAAGCCTTTCAGTTTCACGCGGGCACGGTAACGCAAGCCGGAGAGGAATTCCAGCGTGGGAAAGCGGAATGTTTAGCGTTGCCCGCGCCGGAGACTGCGGCTATTCTTCGCGCGGCATGGAACCCCAAGGTGAACTGACCAAGCCGCGCTTGGAGAAACGACAAAAGCTGTTGGAGATGGGGATCGACCCGTATGGCGGGCGATTCGAAGTCAGCGAGTCGATTGACTCCGCGCGCACGAAGGCCGCGCCGGACCGTGAGGTGCGGTTGGCCGGCCGCGTGTTGAGCCACCGCGACATGGGCAAGAGCCTGTTCGCGGACATCAAGGACTCCACCGCGAAGATCCAGATTTACGTCCAGAAGCAGGCCCTGGGTGAAGAACAATTCGATCTCTTCAAACATTTTATCGATCTCGGTGACATCATTGGCGTGAACGGCAAACTGTTTACGACCCATGCCGGGGAGTTGACCGTCAAGGTAGAGAGCGCGACACTGTTGAGCAAGGCGATCCAGCCGCTGCCGAAGGAGTGGTACGGCATCAAGGACGTTGAAACGCGCTTGCGACAACGTTACCTCGATTTGATTCTCAACGAGAAGTCCCGCGAGACGTTCCTGGCGCGCAGCCGCATCGTGGCGGAGATCCGCAAATTTCTCGACGCCCGCGGCTTCATGGAAGTCGAGACACCAATGATGCAACCACTGGCGGGCGGCGCGGCGGCCAAGCCGTTCGAAACGCACCATGAAGCGCTGAATATCGACCTGTTCCTGCGCGTGGCCCCGGAACTCTATCTCAAGCGGCTGCTCGTGGGCGGTTTCGAGCGCGTCTATGAGATCAATCGCAATTTTCGCAACGAAGGGATCTCGCGCCGCCACAATCCCGAGTTCACGATGCTCGAGGTCTATCAGGCGTATGGCGACTTCGAGAGCATGATGGACCTCGCGCAGGGGCTGGTGGTTTCGGTCGCGGAGGCCATCACGGACTCGTTGCTCCTTCGGCGCAGCGACGGCCAGGAAATCGACCTCACGCCGCCGTGGCGCCGCGTGCCGTACCGCGAGTTGGTCGAAGAGCGGATTGGCAAAGAGTGGTTCACGCTCACCCCCGAGGATCGCAAGGCGCAGGCGATCACGATGGGAGTGGAAGTTGCGCCCACCGCGCCCGATTACGAAGTGACCAACGCGATTTTCGAAAAGATCATCGAGCCGTCGTTGATGAACCCGACATTCGTGACGCACCTGCCCGCGGAGTTGGTTGTGCTGGCGAAACCCAACCGGCAGGACCCGAGCGTGGTGGATGTTTTCGAGTTGATTATCAACGGCCAGGAGATTGCGCCGGCCTACTCCGAACTGAACGATCCTGTCGTGCAGCGCGAGCGATTGCTGGCGCAGGCGGAAGGGCACGCCGAGAAACTCGACGAGGATTTTCTTTTGGCGCTGGAGCACGGGATGCCGCCTGCCGGCGGGATGGGCATGGGAATCGATCGTCTGGTTATGATGCTCACGGGCGCGGAAAGCATCCGCGACGTGATCCTGTTCCCGCTGATGCGACCGCAAACATGATGCAAGCCGCTGTCATTCTGAGCGAAGCGAAGAATCTGGCTCGCTGCACGGCAAGACCCTTCGCTTCACTCAGGGTGACACCCCGCAAAAATGACGGTGCTCGCCCATGACCCGTCTCCCTTTCGAGCTTTTCCTCGGTCTTCGCTATCTCAAGCCCAAGCGCACGTTCGTTTCCGTGATCACGCTTATCTCCCTGTCGGGGGTGGCGATTGGCGTCTGGGTGCTTATCGTTGTCATCGCTGTGATGAGCGGTTTTGACCGCGAACTGCGCGAGAAGCTCATGGGCATGCATGCGCACGTGACAGTGACCTCCGGCGGTTTGATCGAGCACAGCGACAAATTGCTCCAAACCGTTCTGGAAACGCCGCATGTGAAAGCCGCGTCGCCGTTTGCGATGGGGCTGGTATTGGTCGAATTCGAACACCGGGTGGCGACTCCCTACCTCAAGGGCATCGATCCGGAACGCGAAGTGACGGTCAGCCAGCTAACCAACTATATGAAGGAAGGCAGCCTTGACCTGAAAGGCGACAAAGTGGTCATCGGTCGCGAGTTGGCTTCGCAGTACGGTATTTTTCTGGGCGACAAAATCACCGTCTACTCACCGCGCAATCTCGAGAAAAAAGGCGACGAAGTTTATTTGCCGATGGAACTGACGGTCACCGGCATCTTCGAGTCGGGAATGTATGAGTACGATATCGGCTTGATCTTCACATCACTCGAAACCGCGCAGGAACTTTACAGTTTGGGCCACGCCATCCACGGGATCGAGATTCGCACGGACGACCCGATCAACGGCGCCCGCGACGTTGCCGATGCGCTGAATGAAAAGCTCGCCCGGCCCCTCCGGGCGCAGACCTGGGCGGAACTGAACCAGCGGTTGTTGGGCGCGATCCAGGTCGAAAAGTCGGTGATGTTTTTTATCCTGACGTTCATCATCATCGTCGCGGCCTTCGGCATCATGAGCACGCTGATCACGGTCACCGTGCAGAAAACGCGTGAGATCGGCGTCATGAAGGCGCTCGGCGCGGCTTCGGGAAAAATCCTCCGCATCTTTGTGCTTCAGGGTTTCATCGTCGGCGTGTTCGGCGTGACCGTCGGCATCGGGCTGGGCTTGCTCACCGTCCAGAACATCAATCCGATCAATCACTGCCTCTCCCACGTTGTCGGCATCGATTTGTTTCCACGCGACATTTACAATTTCCCGAGCATCCCCGCGTATCTCACGCCGCGCGATCTCCTGACGATTGGCATCTCTGCGTTGGTGATCTGCACGCTCGCCGGCCTGTTGCCCGCGCTGCGCGCCGCCCGCCTCGAACCCGTGGAAGCCCTGCGTTATGAGTGAGGTCGGCGCCGACATTTTGGTTGCGAGCGGACTTCGCAAAAACTACACTCTCGGCTCGCAGGAAGTTGAGGTGTTACGAGGGATCGATGTGCGCGTGCGCCGCGGCGAAGCGCTGGTGATTGTGGGCGCTTCCGGGGCGGGGAAAAGCACGCTGCTGCATTTGCTGGGCGGATTGGATGCGCCATCCGCAGGCGACGTGAGCCTGGATGGCGCTTCGCTTTTTGGGATGTCAAGCGCGGCGCGGACCCGGCTGCGCAACGAGCGGCTGGGGTTCGTTTTCCAGTCGTACAACCTCCTGCCCGAGCTGGATGCACTGGAGAATGTCTGCCTGCCGGCGTTACTGCAGTCACGATCACGCGACGGCGTGGAGGAGCGAGGGACCGAATTGCTGAAAGCCGTGGGGCTCGAGAAGCGTTTGGAACACCGGCCCGCGGAATTGAGTGGTGGGGAGCAGCAACGCGTGGCGATTGCAAGGGCCCTGATGAATCGGCCCAGCCTGGTGCTGGCGGATGAGCCAACGGGCAATCTTGATTCGAAAACGGGCGAGTCGATCCTCGATTTGCTCTGGCGGTTACGGGAGGATTCGCGCACGACGCTGGTGATGGTAACCCACGACCAGCACATCGCGACGCGCGGAGAACGGGTGTTGGAGATTGCGGACGGGAGAATTTTGGGGTAAATAGAGGCACCGTGAGGGCAAGACTGTGAAGATTTATTTGGATGGCAAATACGTTCCGTCAGACGAGGCGAAGGTTTCGGTCTTCGACCACGGACTATTGTATGGCGACGGTGTTTTCGAGGGCATCCGTCTCTACAGTGGGCGCATTTTCCGTCTCGACCAGCATTTGGATCGGCTCTTCAATTCGGCGAAGGCGATCATGCTGCCGATTCCGCTGACAAGGAAGCAGCTCGTCGAGGCCTGCTGCGGGACGTGCCGGCAGAACAAGTTGAAGGACGGCTACATTCGGCTCGTCGTGACGCGCGGCGTCGGCTACCTCGGATTGAACCCGTTCCGCTGCAAGAACCCGACGGTATTCATCATCGCAGACCGGATTGAGTTGTATCCCGAGAAAGTTTACCGCAAAGGATTGAAGCTAATTACCGCGAGCACGCAGCGGACGAATCCGGCGGCCATGAGTCCGTCGGTCAAGTCGCTGAACTACCTGAACAATATCCTGGCGAAAATCGAAGCGGTGAACGCCGGCACGCTCGAGGCGATCATGCTCAACGCGCAGGGACATGTCGCCGAATGCACCGGCGACAACATTTTTATTGTCCGTAACGGCAAACTCGAAACGCCGCCCGTCAGCGCGGGCGCGCTCATTGGCATCACGCGGCAGGTCGTCATCGAACTGGCGGCGAAACGCAAAATTGGAGTCAGCGAGCCGAACCTGACGCGTTACGATTTGTCGACTGCGGACGAGGTATTTCTCACGGGCACGGCGGCGGAGATTGTTCCTGTCTCCAGTATCGATGGGCGGATCATCGGTTCGGGCCCGGGCCGGCTGACCTTGAAATTGATGGAAGATTTCCGTAAATTGACACGTTCCGAAGGAACGCCGATCGGAGCACGGTAACACAATGGTCTGCGACATTTGCAAAAAAGCCGATGCGACGGTGTACCTGGCCAAAATCGTGGAAGGGAAACTGTTGAAGGCAAATCTCTGCGAGTCCTGCGCCAAGGAAAAAGGCGTGGAGGCGGCCGCGGGCTTTGAGGAAGATTTGCTGGTCGGACTCGGCGCGGAAATCAAGGTCGAATCGCCGGGCGCGCAATGTTCCGTTTGTGGTTTCACCCAGGCGGACTTCAAGAAAACCGGGCGGCTGGGTTGCAGCGCCTGTTGGGAAACTTTCGAGGTCGGGCTGGCCTCGCTTTTAAAGGCGATGCACAAAGGGGACCATCACATCGGCAAAGTGCCGACGAAGGCGATGCACACGCTGGTGTTGAGCGGGAAGATCCGGGAGCTCTCGGAACAGTTGGACAAGGCGGTCAGCGAGGAAAAGTATGAGGACGCGGCGCAGGTTCGCGACGAGATCCGCGAACTGGAAGCGAAGTTGAAAAAAGCGGGGAGCGCTGTACGCTCTCCGGAGTAATCCATGAAAATCGATGATTTGCTGAAAAGCCCGGGCGAATGGGTCAAGGCCGACGGACCCAACAGCAAGATCGTCATGTCGTCCCGGGTCCGCTTTGCGCGCAACATTCGCGATTTTCCGTTTCCGGGCTGGGCCAAAAAAGCCGAGCGCCAGAAACTGCTCGAGATGATCCAGCCGGTGGTCGAGGAGTTGCCCGAGATGGCGGATCACTTCGGCGACTCGATGGACAACATCAGCGCCATTCACAAGCAGGTGCTGGTGGAACGGCACCTGATCAGCCGCGAGCACGCCGCGAAAAACGTCGGCAGCGGGGTGGTCATTAATGACCGCGAGACGATCAGCGTGATGATCAATGAGGAAGATCACCTGCGCATGCAGACGATCAAGTCGGGCCTGCAACTCAAGAATATTTTCAAGATTATCGACAAGGTGGACACGGAACTGGAGGAACACCTCGAATTTGCGTTCTCGCCGAAGCTGGGTTATCTGACAGCGTGCCCAACAAACGTGGGCACGGCGATGCGCGGTTCGGCCATGGTGCACCTGCCGGGGATGGTGTTGAGCGACCAGATTAACCAGGTAGTGCAGGCGGTGAACAAGCTCGGCCTGGCGGTGCGGGGTTTGTATGGGGAAGGGACGGAAGCACTTGGGAATGTCTTCCAGGTTTCGAACCAGACAACTTTGGGCGAAAAAGAGTCGGAAGTGATCGAACGCCTTAACAAGGTAATCTTGCAGATCATTGAACACGAGGAGAATGCGCGCATCACCCTCCTTGAAAAAAAGCCAAAACTGGTTTATGATCAAATCGGTCGAGCGTATGGCATTCTAAGCAATGCACATACAATCAGTTCCAAAGAGGCACTCAATCTGCTTAGTTTGGTACGTATGGGGGTAGATTTAGAGATATTTCCGGCGACAGCGCGGGTCACGGTGGATGAAATGTTCATCCTCTCGCAGCCCGCGCACGTACAAAAGGCCGCCGCTCGAAAATTGACTGCCGAGGAACGCGACATTTCGCGGGCGGAATTGATCCGCACGCAGTTGGCGGGTATTTCAAAACCGAATCTGAGCGACCGGCCGCCTCTGGAGAGCGGTCGCGTCGAACCAGAATGAGAGGAGGGTGATGGAAATGAACAATTTTACGCCGCGGGCGCAACAGGTGCTCGCGTTGGCCCGCAAGGAAGCGGACCGGTTTAACCACAACTATGTGGGCACGGAGCATCTGCTGCTCGGTCTGATCAAGCTCGGCCAGGGCGTCGCGGTCAATGTTCTCCAGAAGATGGGCCTGGATCTCGAGACCGTCCGCATGGAAGTGGAGAAACAAATCGGCACCGGCCCCGAGACCAAGATGGTCGGCAACATTCCCTACACCCCTCGCGTAAAGAAAGTCCTCGCGCTGGCGCAGAAGGAAGCCAAGCAGCTCAATCACAATTACGTCGGCACCGAACACATCCTGCTCGGCCTGCTGCGCGAAGGCGAGGGCGCGGCCGCGCGCATCCTGAAATCGCTCGACGTTGATATCGAGCGGTGCCGCAATGAGATTCTCAAGGAACTCGATCCCAATTTCACCCCCAGCGAAGGCGGCGTCGAAGAAGGCGAAGCCAGCGGCAGCAAGAAGGAAATGAAGACGCCCGCGTTGCGCATGTTCGGACGGGACCTGACCGAATTGGCCCGCAAAGGCGAACTCGATCCCGTCGTGGGCCGCCAGAATGAAATCGAGCGGGTCATCCAGATCCTTTGCCGTCGCACGAAGAACAACCCGGTGTTGCTTGGCGAAGCGGGCGTGGGAAAGACGGCCATCGTCGAGGGCCTGGCCCAGGAAGTTGCCAAGGGCAATGTCCCCGAGATTTTGCGCGATAAGCGGGTCGTCACCCTCGACCTGGCGTTGATGGTGGCGGGCACGAAGTACCGCGGCCAGTTCGAGGAGCGCATCAAGGCCGTCATGGACGAGATCAAGCGCTCGAAGAACGTCATCCTCTTTGTCGATGAGTTGCACACCATCGTTGGCGCCGGTTCGGCCGAGGGCGCGATGGACGCCAGCAACATCATCAAGCCCGCGCTCTCACGCGGAGAGTTGCAGGTGGTCGGCGCGACCACGATGAACGAATATCGCAAGTACATCGAGAAGGACGCCGCGCTGGAGCGCCGTTTCCAAACGGTCATCGTCGAGCCGCCAACAGTCGACCAGACCGTCGAGATCCTGAAGGGTCTGCGCCCGAAGTACGAGGAACATCACCACGCCAAGTTCTCGGACGAAGCGCTGCTGGCGGCCTCGCGGCTTTCCGACCGCTACATCACCGGCCGATTTCTTCCGGACAAGGCAATTGATGTGGTGGACGAAGCGGGCGCCCGCGCCCGCATTCAATCGATGACGCGCCCGCCGAACATCCAGGATTCGGAACGCGACATCGAAAAGATCAAGGAAGAGAAAGAGGCGGCGATCAAGGCCCAGGACTTCGAATTGGCGGCGAGCCTCCGTGACAAGGAAAAACACGCGCGCGAGGGTTTGGAACAGACGCTGGCGGAATGGCGCCAGACGCGCGATGAAAAACAGATTGTCATTACCGAAGACGACATCATGCAGATTGTCGCCAAATGGACCGGCATCCCCCTGAGCCGCATGGAACAGAAGGACGCCGAGAAGTTGCTCCAAATGGAAGGGGAACTGCGCAAGACGGTGATCGGCCAGGACGAGGCGGTGATCGCGATCAGCAAAGCGCTGCGTCGCAGCCGCGCCGACCTCAAGGACCCGAACCGTCCCATCGGCTCCTTCGTATTCCTCGGGCCGACGGGCGTGGGCAAAACGTTGATGGCCCGCGCGCTGGCGGAATTCATGTTCGGCGACCAGGATGCGCTCATCCAGCTCGACATGAGCGAGTACATGGAGAAATTCAATGTCTCGCGGCTCGTGGGTTCGCCACCGGGCTATGTCGGCTACGAAGAGGGCGGTCAATTGACGGAACGCGTGCGTCGCCGTCCGTACTCGGTCGTGCTGTTCGACGAAATCGAGAAGGCGCATCCCGACGTCATGAATATGCTCTTGCAGATCCTGGAGGATGGTCACTTGACCGACTCGCTCGGCCGCAAGGTGGACTTCCGCAATTGCGCCGTCATTATGACATCGAACATTGGCGCCGAGACAATTCGCAAGGCGGGTGAACTGGGTTTTGCTCCGGCCAAGGAAGAACACGTCTACGGCGATATGAAGGGCAAGCTCCTGGAGGAAGCCAAGCGCGCGTTCAAGCCCGAGTTCATGAACCGCCTCGACGATGTCATCGTCTTCCACACGCTGACCAAGGCCGACATGGGCCAGATCGTCCATCTCGAAGTCGAGAAGGTCAAGAGCCGCCTCAAGTACAAGGACGTGGAGATCAGCCTCACGCCGGCGGCGACGGACTTCCTGATCGAGAAGGGTTACGATCCGCAGTTTGGCGCGCGGCCCTTGCGTCGCGCCGTGGAAAAATACCTGCAGGACCCGCTGGCCGAGGAAATCCTGCGTGGCAGCATCAAGCCGAGCGAGACAATCGAAATTACGGTGGGTGACGGGAAACTGGACTTCAACCAGCTTGCCGCGAGCGCCAGCTAACTGTCGGCGACCGAGTCGTGAACGCGGCTTGGGTTGTTGTTTCGTTGCCGTTTTGTCCTCACGGCTGCGCTCTGCAAACACTGGTTCACGGACCGACTGTTTGCAAGGAATTGAAGTAGACGTTATTACCCGAGCCGGCTCCGGCGTTGTTGTTGAACAAGGCGATGCTGTCCACCGTGCTGCCCAACGTGCCGGCCAGCGTGCCGCTGAGCGTGCTGTTGGTTGCGCCGCTCGCGTTATCGATCGTCACCAGGGTATAGGTGTTGGTGTTGTTCAGCGTGAACACCAGGTGCAAGCCCGTGCTCGTAAACGGTACGCCGAGGTTGTGCTGGCCGCCCGAGTCCACCACCTTGTAGCTGTTGCTGGAATCATTCCCGATATACAGAAACTGCAAGCGGGCACCCGTGGTATAGTTGGTCGGGCTGCTGGTGAAGTTGCCGTTGCGCAGGACAAAGCCCACTGTTCCACTCGCATTAACGTAGCCGTTGTCCATGTCAACCCCCAGTATCCCGCCAGCCGCTAGCGAGTTGCTGAACGCCCGATACGCCACCGCGAGATTGGCGCTGTTAGCATACAGGCCCCACGAGGTGCCACCGATGTCGATATCATTCGTCCCGTTCCCGTTATTCGTGGAACTGCCGATGAAGAAACCGTCATTGTTAAGGTTGGTACTGGTCTTCGTCAACGTCCACGAGCCGAAGCCCCTACCGGCAGTGCTACCACTGACCCAGGCGTTGCTGTACACGCGGGCGATGGTGCTGTCAAAGGACACGTAGGGCACGGAGGGTCCCGGCTTCACGGACATGACGACCCGATAGAACTGCTGGGCCACGTCCGGGCTGTTGGTTATATCGAATTCCATGATGCCGCCGGTGCCGATGAGACTCCCCGGAAGAGTCGACCATGTGTTCGTGCGAAGATCACCTGTGCTCTGCAAACTGATCGTGGCGTTACCAATGGAAGAGAACCGCAAGCGGAAGGAGTTGAGCAGACAATGGATATCACAGATAGGGGTAAAAGAGTAGGTGGGTTGCTGTGATAGAGCTTGCAACTCGAACGCGCCAATATCGCTGCGGTCTCCCAGGCAGGGAGGCGTTTGGTTGAGCAAGTTGACCGGTCGCGGGAGGCCGCGCTGGTCCGTGGAGCAGTTGAAGCTGTAGCCTGCGTCAATGGCAGGGCTGCTATTTGAAAGCGCCATTGTAAAGGTTGGCCCGCCATAGTCACCGAGTGGGAGGAGGCCCGGATTCACCGGAAGTCCGGTAGAAGGGGTCGGGCCGACGATGTCGCAGGGTCCCGTCCATCCGTCGCTGCCGCTCCATTGGCCGATGAGGTTGTAACCTTGACTGCTAACGTCACCATCGACGTCCGGGCCCGGGCCCGGGCCAAAATCTGGCGGGCCAGTAATTGAAGTGTTGCCTGCGATGATGGAGTTTTGGACAGTTACTGAACCGCCCGCATAAAGACCGCCGCCGCCGCCACCGCCGAATTCGCCGCCGGCGTGATTTCCGCTGATGGTGCAGGCGGTCACCGTCAAATTACCGGTGTTGTTGATTGCTCCACCGGTATTGGCGCTGTTGTCACTGAATGTGCTCAAGGTCACCACCGTCAAACTATCACCGTAGATTGCTCCACCAGCACCATAATTCCCTGCGATGTTGCCACTGAACGTGCAGGCGGTCACCGTCAAATTACCGGCGTTGTAGATTGCTCCACCATTTTGAGACATCCCTGAACTGTTGCCACTGAACGTGCAGGCGGTCACCGTCAAATTACCGGCGTTGTAGATTGCTCCACCGTGAACGGCGCCGTTGCCACTGAACGTGCTCAAGGTCACCGTCAAATTACCACCGTTGTAGATTGCTCCACCCTGGGCATAGACCTGGTTGTTAGTGAACGTGCAGGCGGTCACCGTCAAAGTACTGTTGAGGTCATTGGAGATCGCTCCACCAGAACCAGCGGAGCCGTTGGCAATTGTCAGGTCGGAGATGGTGACCGTTACTCCGGAAGCGATATTAAACACTTGGTACTGTTGGGTACCGTCGATTGTTAGTGAACTCGCGCCCGGTCCGGCGATGGTGAGGCTTTTGTTGATTGTGGGCAGTGTGCTGCCCAGCGTGATGGTGCCCGTGGCACTGATCGTGATCGTATCGCCAGGCGCTGCGTTATTCATGCAGAACCGCAACGAGCCGTTTTGCATGGGAACGCTCCCGGTGCCGGGATCGGCGGTGTTGTTGACGGTCCAGGTGGCCGCCTTCGCGGTGGTGGCAGCGAAGAACGCCACGTAACAGAACCCAGGCAAAAGTTTCCGCAGCAGTCTGTTCATAAAGAATCCTTTCCATGTTGGGAGCGTCCCGGGCCAAGCCGGGGAAGGTGGGAGACAGAGTGATACTGCGTCCTGATGAGCCACTGCTCGATGTGCCTGCGTGATGCGCCAAAAATCAACGTGCCCTGCGATTCTGGAGGGATACGGAGGAGCAAACGCAAACGAGACGCCAACCTCGCCATTTCTCCAAGCGGGTCGCAGTACAGCAAAACATCGCCCGACGGTCAAGATAATTCAGGCTTCCAGAGCATGTGGCCGCCGCGCCGGCCTCACCCGCTCAGAGGTTGTAGCAGGTATCCTCAGCATTGCCATCCTCGTCCAAGCCGGTCCGCTCAAGAACCAGCCCCACCCCACGTGCCCCGTCAGCCGGATACAAAGAAAGAGCCCCGCAACCCTGCGGGGCTCATCCCGATGACGGACGCGATTAACGGGTCTGGACGCTAATTCTGCTGGTAGAGGTTGAGTGTTACAGTTGCAGTTTTGGTCTTTGTTCCAACTTCATACTTATACTTCATCTCCGTTTTTCCAAGCAGGGTGAAACCTGCAGGGGCCACAGAGTTAGTCGGCAGAGCTAGGTACGCACCTTGCGGCAGTACAGAACCCGCAGGTCCTTGTGGGCCTGTCGCTCCTGTCGCTCCCTGTGGACCCACAGGTCCTTGCGGGCCTACTAGAGCGGTCAGGTTTGTCGTCCCGAGTTGACCTTGGGAGTTCACGACGACCACTGCGCCGCCTGCCAAACTGACTCCACTAATCCCAGCGATAAACGTATTCGTGTGGGTGCCTTGTGTGCCGATACGAATGATGCCAGCTTCATCGGCGACACCTTGGTTGCCAATATCAATATTGTTTTCGCCCACAGTAATATTGGAACCAGCCGATGCTCCCAGTGCGATGTTGTTGCTGCCCGTCGTGTCTCCTGCGAGCGCCTCGAACCCGATGGCCGTGTTATTGTCGGAATCGTTGTTGTAAAGCGCGTGGAAGCCTTCGGCAGTGTTCGCAGAACCGTCGGCGTTGAGATACATCGCAAACGCGCCATCCGCCGTATTCTGGCCGCCCGTTATATTGAATTGGAGCGCCGCCGTGCCGGAGGCCGAGTTCTGGGTGCCGATCGTGTTGGAGAGGAGAGCGTTCTGGCCGATGGCGGTGTTCTGGCCGCCCGTCGTGTTGTCTTCGAGCGCATTTTCGCCGACGGCCGTGCTCCCGGAAGCCGTCGTGTTGGACTGGAGCGCCGAGATGCCAACGGCTGTGTTCTGCCCGCCCGATGTGTTGGATACGAGCGCCTCGTAGCCGATGGCCGTGTTGCTGCTGCCCGACGTGTTGTCTTCGAGCGCGTAGGCGCCGATGGCCGTGTTTTGGTCGCCATCGTTGTTGTAAAGCGCGTGGAAGCCTTCGGCAGTGTTCGCAGAACCGTCGACGTTGAGATACATCGCAAACGCGCCATCCGCCGTATTCTGGCCGCCGGCTATATTGAATTGGAGCGCCGCCGTGCCGGAGGCCGAGTTCTGGGTGCCGATCGTGTTGGAGAGGAGAGCGTTCTGGCCGATGGCGGTGTTCTGGCCGCCCGTCGTGTTGGACTGAAGCGCATTTTCGCCGACGGCCGTGCTCCCGGAGGCCGTCGTGTTGGATTGGAGCGCCGAGATGCCAACGGCTGTGTTCTGCCCGCCCGATGTGTTGGATACGAGCGCCAAAGCGCCGACGGCCGTGTTGCTGCTGCCGGTCGTGTTGACGAGGAGTGCGTTGTAGCCGTCGGCGGTATTGTACCCGCCACTCGTGACGTGATTGAGCGCAGCGACACCTCCTGCGGTGTTCGTGCCGCCACTCAGTGTGAGGTTGCCAGCCAACTGGCCGACAAAGAAGTTTCCATTGTTATCGGCATCCAGCAGCAGAGCAGTTCCAGAGTAGATGATGTCGTTGGTCACCTGGGTGGCGGGCAGGTACAACGTCGTGAATGTTTGGCCGACGGCGATCGAAAGCGGCGCCGCGACCAGCGCCAGTGTGATGACGAGTATTCCGAGCTTGGATTTCATTACGGTCTCCTCTTTGGGGTTTGTCTGGGGTTAGCCCAGACGTTGTTTGTTTGTGCGATTCTGTGGAAGTGAAGCGCTCCCTGCTGGTTGGCCATGTCGCCGCCGGCCGCTTCGGGGACGGGCACATTGAAACCGATGCCCGAGCCGACCCGTTTTGCACAGTGGCCAGATATACCAATCGGGATTTCCCATTTGTCATCAAATTCAAGCGACGAATCTTCCTGGTCGGTTCTTCTCTGGAAAAAGGCAGTGGGGAACCGTCCCGGCCGCAAGACCAGTGCGATAGCCCGGTGGCATGCGCCGATTCAAAAAGATTAGCGGCTGGGCGTGGAGATATCGTCGCGTGTGGATGAACCGCTTTCCGGTGCGACCCGCAAGATTCGTCGAACGTCAATGTGACCTGAGATTCTGGAAGAGCAAGAAGGAGGGAAACGCGAACGCGACGCCAGCCTCAACCTGTCACCAGCGAAGAGCAGACAAAAAAACGACCGAAATGTCCAGCAAATTCAAGGGTTTCAAGGCGATGATGATTGCAGTGTTGTAATCTTCTAGTAAGGCTTTATCCGACATCTACGTACGGCTCTCCAAGCCGTCCGCTCAGGAGCTAATCTTAATCTGCGCGCTCCGTCACCCGGATACGTTGTTTCATCCAAGGCCGTCCCGGAGAAGTCCGGGGCGGCTTCTGGTTTTTGGGCGGGGGGCCGACGATCACGACGGGCTTGCAACAATCTGCGCGCTTCCCTATGCTCACGCGACATGACCGAGGCGCTTGCAAGTTTTCGAGAGTTCGTGATCGGCCAGCTTAACCAGCTGGGCGCGATGCTGCTGCTCCTGCTCGACATTCTCAAGACGGCCGTTACGAAGCGACCGCGCTGGAAGGAAATGCTCGAGCAAATCTACAAGATCGGCTGGCAATCCCAGGTGGTCGTGGTGATCACCGGCGCGTTCACGGGAATGGTGTTTGCCGATCAAATCTACACCCAGTTTCACAAGGTGAAGATGGATACGGCGGTCGGCCCGGTCATCAGCGTGGCCATGACCCGCGAACTGGCCCCGGTCTTGACGGCTTTGATGGTCGCGGGTCGCGTGGGCGCGGCAATCGCGGCGGAACTGGGCACGATGAAAGTGACCGAGCAATTGGATGCCCTCCGCACGGTGGGAACGGCGCCGGTGGACTATTTGGCCGTGCCGCGGTTCATCGCCCTGCTGCTGGCGCTGCCGCTGCTCACGGCCGAGGCGATGTTCTTCGGCATTTTCAGCGGGTATTTGGTCGGGGTGGACATGCTGGGGATCGACCAGGCGTACTTTTTGACGAACATGTACAAGTTTACGAGCGCCAAGGATGTGGTTAGCGGCCTGATCAAGTCCGTCTTCTTCGCGGTCTTCATCGGGCTGATTTCCTGTTACAAGGGTTTCCAGGCGGGTGAAGGGGCGGAAGGCGTCGGGCGCGCCACGACGCAGGCCGTCGTGGTGTCTTCGCTGACGGTTCTCATCGCCAATTTTTTCATTGCGGTGCTGTTCAACGCTATCATCCCCCCATGATCAAGATCGAGGGACTATGGAAGAGTTTCGGTGATCTGGAAGTCCTGCGGGGCCTGGATTTGGAGATCCGCGACGCCGAAACCATTGTCATCATCGGGCGCAGTGGCGGCGGCAAAAGCGTGCTGTTGAAGCATCTCTGTGGGTTGCTCAAGCCGGACAAGGGCAAGATCTTGGTGGACGGCGTGGACATCGTGCCGCTGGACGAGGAGGAACTTACGCCGATCCGCAAGCAGTTTGGCTTTCTCTTCCAGGGTGCGGCGCTCTTTGACTCGATGACGCTCTATGACAATGTGGCCTTTCCGCTGCGCGAGGAACGCCGCCCCGAGACGGAGATCCGCAAGCGCGTCGACGAGGCGCTGGCCATCGTCGATTTATTGAAGGCCGAGGACAAGAAACCGGCTGAACTCAGTGGTGGCATGCGCAAGCGCGCGGGTTTGGCGCGGGCGGTGGTGGCCAACCCAAAATACATTCTCTACGACGAACCGACCACGGGGCTGGATCCCATTCGCGCCGACAATATCAACCAGTTGATTTTGCGGTTGCACGACCAATTGCACTGCACGGGGGTTGCAGTGACGCATGACATGGTCAGTGCGTACAAGATTGCGGATCGCATCGCGATGCTGCACGAGGGAACCATCCATGTGGTCGGTACGCCGGAAGAAATCCAGGCAACCCAGGACCCGATCGTAAAACAATTCATTACAGGCGTTGGCGACGTCAATCAGGAGGTGCAGCATGGCGCAGCAGCGGTTCACTGAACTCAGAGTAGGGATTTTCGTAGCGGTTTCCCTGGTGTTGGTTGCCGGCTTGATCCTCAAGTTCGGCAAATACGAGCGGTTGGCGAGGAAGAGTTACCGAATCACCGTCGTCTTCGCGGACGTGGGCGGCATCGTCCGGGACGCCGATGTGCTGTACGGCGGCATTGCCGTCGGCAAGGTGGGGAACATCACGCTCGATCAAGAGGGGGTGCTCAAGGTCAGCGTCCAACTGGACATCGATCAGACGGTAAAGATCCGCAACGACGCGAAGTTCGTCATCAACCAATCCGGACTGCTCGGCGACCGGTATATCGATGTGATGCCACAGGGCGCAACCAACGAGTTTCTCAAGGCCGGAGATACCGTCGAGGGGACGGCCAGCATGGATCTTACCGAGGCGATCCACGGGGTGGTGGACGTCCTGCATCAAGCCGGGGGCACGATCGAGCGGGTGGACAAGGCCATCCAGCGCATCGACGAGACAGTGTTGAGTCGCCAGAGCCTGGAGCATATCGACGCCTCCCTGGCCAACATCGATGTGGCCAGCAGCAACGCCGTCGGGCTGACGGCAAGCATGCGCAGTATCGTTGATGAGAATCGCGGCAAGGTGGACAGTACGTTGACGCGGTTTTCGGATGCCGCCGACAATCTCAGCCGGACTTCCAAAAACGTCGACCAACTTGTCAGTGCCAACCAGGATGACATCCGCGCGGCGATGAAAAACCTGGCCGAAAGCACAACGCGGGTAAACGATATTCTCGCGCGATTGGAGAAGGGCGAGGGAACGGTCGGTAAGTTGCTCGTCGATCCCACGTTGCATGACGAAATTGTGCACCTGGTGCAAAATTGGCGTAAATACGGCCTGCTGTACAAAGAAGGCAACCGCGCGGACTCCAGACCCCCCGTCCACTCGAACATTAACGTCGGCCCGCAGCCCTCGCGGCCTGTCCCAAGTGGGGGCGGAACCCTCATTTTCGGCACCGACTCCACGACACCGGCCCGGTAGCGAAACCACGGTGCGGGGGATGGTGCTCTGGCCTTAAACCTGCTTCTTTTGTTCACGAAGCTATAGGTTTAGAGCTATGACGCTGTTAATGTTACGGGTGTTTTTTCTGATCCTCTGCGTGATGGGGAGTTGGTCCATTTCGCAGTTGGAGGATCAGTGGGCGCAGCATCCCGTCATCGCCATCCTGATCGGCCTGGTCGGCGGCGGTGCGTTCATCGGCATCGATAAGCTCCTGAAAGGTTTCTCGTTGCGCGGGCTTTCCGCCGCCACGTTCGGCATTCTCACCGGGTTCACGATCAGCTATTTCATTGGCAATTCCGTATTATTCAAATTCATCGATGACGAACCCAAACTCATCGCGCAGATCGTCATGTACGTGGTCGGCACCTATCTCGCGATGGTGATCGCTCTGCGGGCCAAGGACGAGTTCAACATGGTCATCCCCTACGTGAAGTTCATCAAGGAGAACAAGCCCGAGCGGCTCGTGTTGCTCGACACGAATATCATCATCGACGGTCGCATCCAGGAGGTTTGCCTGACCGGCTTTCTCGATGCGGTGTTCATCGTGCCGCGGTTCGTGCTGGATGAATTGCAGTACATCGCCGACGCCGGGGATGAAGTGAAGCGCGTGCGCGGACGTCGCGGTCTCGAAGTGCTCAAGATGCTCCAGCTCAACCCACGCGTGGAAGTGAAGTTTCACGAGAACGACCTGCCCGAGGTGAAGGAAGTGGACGGGAAGCTGGTGCAGTTGGCGAAGATGCTGCCGGCCGAAATTTTGACCAATGACTACAACCTCAATCGGATCGCCGAGTTGCAGCACGTGAAGGTGCTCAATCTTCACGAGCTTGGCAAATCCTTGCGTCCCGTCGTCTTGCCGGGCGAAAAGCTTACGGTTCGCCTCATCAAGGAGGGGCGCGAACCGCAACAAGCCATCGCCTATCTCGACGACGGGACGATGATCGTCGTCAATCGCGCGCGCCGTTCTATTGGACAGGAGATTGAGGTCACCATCGCCAGCGTACTGCAAACGGCCGCGGGCCGCATGGCGTTCGCCGAAGTGGCCAATGGCCATGCGAACGGGAATGACCACACCGAGACCGAGTCGCCGGCCGAAGAGCCGGGCAAGCTTGCTCCTGTAAACTGAGTTCTGTTAGTCTCCCGCGCATGGTTACGGCCATCGTGCTGGCTGCCGGGCGCTCGACGCGCATGGGCGGCGGCCCCAACAAGCAATTCATCGAGCTTCTCGGGAAACCGCTCATTTGCTATTCGCTGACGGCGTTTGAGTTGTGCGGCGCGGTCGACGCGATCATTCTGGTGCGCAGCCCCGATTATGCGCAAGAGGCGGAACAGATTGTACGCGAGTTTGGCTTCCAGAAAGTGGTCGCTGTCACCGACGGCGGCGTCGAACGCCAGAACTCGGTGTGGAACGGCCTGGAGAAATGCGATCCCGCCACGGAAATTGTTGCGGTCCACGACGGCGCCCGGCCATTGGTGACCGCCGCTCTGATTCAATCCACGATCGTCAGCGCCCGCTCATTCGGCACTGGGATTGCCGCCACCAAGGTTGTCGATACCCTCAAGGAGGCTAACGACGACAAAACCGTTGTCCGCACGGTAGATCGCACGAAGCTGTGGGCCGTTCAAACGCCACAGACGGTTCGTTATGCGTTGCTCAAGAATGCTTACGCGAAAATATTTGCGGACAAGGCCATCGTGACGGACGAAGCCGCCGCCGTCGAGTCGCTGGGCCAGAAGGTCCATCTGGTCGAGACGCCGTTCCTGAACCTGAAGATCACGACATCATCGGACCTCGCAATTGCCGAAGCCTTGCTACGTGTGCGGTCATGAAGCCTCGCCACATTGTAGCCTTGGGCGGAGGAGGCTTCAGCGACGAGCCCGACGGTTCATCGTTGGATGATTTCATTTTCGGTTTGTCACGCAAACGTCGCCCGAAAATCTGTTTTCTGGGTACCGCTACTGACGATAGTGATAGCTATTTCCAAAAATTCTACAAAGCGATGGCTCGACGAAAATGTGAGGCCTCGCACCTGGGACTTTTCAATCGGACGCATCTGGACCCGGCCAAGTTCTTGTTGCAGCAGGACGTGATCTACGTCGGTGGTGGAAATACGGCCAACATGCTGGCGATTTGGCGCGTCCATGGCGTTGATCGCGCGCTGCGGACGGCCTGGCAGCAGGGGATTATCTTGGCGGGCATCAGCGCGGGGGCGAATTGCTGGTTCGAGGCGTGCAGTACGGATTCATTTGGACCTCTGGCACCCTTGCACGACGGCTTGGGGCTCTTGCCGGGGTCAGTCTGTCCGCATTACGATGGGGAAGAAGAAACGACGGCCGACGTTGCTCCGTTTTATCGCCAGCGGCCAACTGCCGGATGGCTTCGCCCTGGATGACTGCGCGGCCGCACATTTTGTCGGGCGTCGATTTGTCGAAGCCGTGAGTTCGCGGCCCAAGGCGAAGGCGTATCGCGTGGTTCGTGTCGGAAAGCGGGTGGTGGAAGAAGTGATCCCCACCCGATTTCTCGGCGTTGCTTCAGGTACGCGGGTAAGGTAAGCTCCGAAATCTTATGAACCGCGTTGGAATTGGAATCGACGTGCATCGTTTTGTCCCCGGCCGCAAGTGCATCCTGGGAGGGGTCGAAATCCCGCACGACGTTGGGTTGGAAGGCCACAGCGATGCAGACGTGCTGGCGCATGCCATTGCCGATGCGTTGCTGGGAGCGGCGGCGCTCGGGGATATCGGGAAGTATTACCCACCCAACGACATGAAGTTCAAGGACATGAACAGCATGGTCATTGTGAAGGAATGCGCCGAGCGCGTGAGGCAGGCCGGCGGCCGGATCAATAATATCGACGCCATGATTATTGCCGAAGCGCCGAAGATGGCCCCGCACATCCCGAAGATGCAGGAAATCCTGGGAAAAAACCTGGGTGTCACGCCAACCCAGGTTGGCGTCAAAGCAACGACCAGCGAGCACATGGGATTCACCGGCCGCGAAGAAGGCATTGTCGTGGTGGCGATCGCCTCGGTGGAAATGTGAAATTTTTCAACACGCTCACGCGGACGAAGGAAGAATTCGTTCCTCTCAAACCGCCGCAGGTCGGCCTGTACACCTGCGGCCCGACGGTGTACGGCTTTGTTCACATCGGCAATCTGCGGGCGTTCCTGTTCGACGATTTGCTGCGCCGCTGGCTCGAGTACCGGGGCTTCAACGTCACCCACGTGATGAACATCACCAACGTCGAAGACCGCATCATCAACAAAGTCCGCGAATCCGGCCAGTCGCTCAAGGAAGTCACCGATTTCTACACGACTGCTTTCCTAACCGATCTCGACACGCTCAACGTCAAACGCGCCCACATCATCCCGCGCGCGACGGAAGCGATTGCCGGCATGATTGCGATGATCGAAAAGCTTATCGTCAAGAATCACGCCTACGTGAGCGACGACAAATGCGTGTATTACTCGATCAAGTCGTTCCCCGATTATGGCAAACTTTCACATCGGCGGATCGCCGATCAGAGCGCGGCGGTTGAGCGCATTAAAAACGACGACTACGATAAGGAAGAAATGGCCGACTTCGCGTTGTGGAAGGCGTGGGACGAGAAAGACGGCGACGTAAAATGGGATTCGCCCTGGGGCCGGGCCGACCGGGTTGGCACATCGAGTGTAGCGTGATGAGCATGCAACATCTCGGCGAAGTCTTCGACATCCATTGCGGCGGCGAAGACCTGATCTTTCCCCATCACGAGGACGAAATCGCCCAGAGCGAGGCCGCGACCGGCAAGCCGTTCGTCCGGTACTGGCTGCACAATGCGCACTTGCTCGTGGAAGGCAAGAAGATGAGCAAACGGCTTGGCAATTACTACACGCTCCACGATTTGCTCGCCAAGGGTTGGACGGGGCGCGAAATCCGCTACGTCCTGGCGTCAGCCCACTACCGCGACCCCTGAATTTCACCTTCGACGGCTTGCAAGGCGCGCGCTCGGCGCTTCAGCGGATCGACGAGTTTCTCCTGAAGTTGCAGGAGATGGCGAAACCGCCCTCATCAAATTATGAGCCGGTCCTTAGATTCCTAGTCGAATTCGATGCCAAAATGGACGACGATTTGAACATTAGCGGTGCGCTTGGAACAGTCTTTGATTTCATCCGATTTACGAACAAGAAGATCGTGGAGGGCTCGCTACGATCGCCAGATGCCCAAGACATTCTTGAGGAGTGGAAGAAAATCGACGGCGTCCTCGGCTTCGGCGTGCCGATAAGGTCCGATGTGCCGGTTGCCGTTGAGCGCCTCCTTGTGGAACGCCAGATTGCCCGCAAAGCCAAGGATTTCAGACACTCCGACGAAATCCGCGAGCAACTCGTGAATCTTGGTTGGACAGTCGAAGACACTCCGCAAGGCCCGCGAGCGAAAAAACTCTAAGCGCCGTTCCCGCCCAAGTAGCGGATTTCACAATGGTTATCAAAGGTGAAGTGCCCTCTTCTGACGATGAGTCCTCCACAAGTGACCATGTTCGCAGCCGTAGTGAATTGCATCAGTTGTGTATGACACGAGGCAGGGAAGACCGAGACAACCGGGCTCGCGACATTGGTCCGTCCGCTCGCCGCACGTGAGCATCTCTGATAGAGCATCCATTGCATCGCCGGCGTCTGCGCCGGTAACTGTCACTGCGATATTAGCTCCGGGCTGCCCGGAAAGACAAAGAAGGCCCATGATGCTTCGGGTGTTTGTAATCGACTCTCCGTCAGAGAGTTGAATTGTTGAACTGAATCGATTGCCGAGTTTTAGAATCAGACAAGCTGTTCGAGCTCCCAATCGCCATTTGAGTTGGAACTGCCGTTGGACTCGTTTCGACGACCGCGCGCCAGCGACCGGTGGCAATCCGCAGTTAGCCGTCAGGTATTCGAGATCACTAGCGGCTTGGAGCGCCTGTTCCTTAATTTCTGAAAGGCTTCTTTCACCCGCAAGAAAAGCGCGATGAGGAAATTTTGGAATCCGATCACGGAGTTCAAGATCAAGCAGCGCGTCCCGGTCCAGATCGCTCTGAAGCAGGAAGGCGCGAATTATTGCGCCGTACTTGGCACATGCGCATGCCCGATGGTTACCATCTAGCACGACGTAGAATCTGCGACTCCGATCATAGGCTGGGAAGACCACGATTGGAGCCGTTCAATCCCCACTGCCAGATCCTCTCGGAGAGCGTGCCAATACGGAGTGTCGTCGCTGACTTGATTTGTCAGGACGATCTGCTTCGGAGGGACAACGATTGACTTCATTTCCCGAGTGTCAAATAGCCGAAAGCCCGAACGATAGTCGAATGGGTGGCTTTGAAGAGTTCACGGCGAGAAGTGTAGCGCAACAGAAATCCTTCGACAAGTCGGAGTTCCGGGATGCCACCGAGGCGAAAGACCCGCCCAAGACGTCTCCGTCATATAGATTATCTTGCGTAGGCTTGCGGCGTTTCCCCGCCAATGGCAAGGCAGCGTTTGTTGAATGCCCGCTGTGGTCGCAATGAACTTGAAGAAGTCGTGACCTTGCGGCACTTGACCAGTGACACGGACTTGTGTTCCGCGGGTCCACAGCCCTCGCCATGACCCTCCTCATTCAGCGTTGGATTGACAAGGCCGTCTCGATATGATGTTTGTGTCTCAGCAATGAAGCGCTATCCGCCGATCAATCCCAAGTGCCCGCATTTCCTCCACGGCGGCGATTACAATCCCGACCAGTGGTTGCAGGCGCCGGAGGTGTTGAAGGAAGACCTGCGATTGATGAAGCTCGCGCACTGCAATGCGATGTCGGTCGGCATTTTCTCGTGGGCCGCGCTGGAACCGGAAGAGGGCCGGTTCACTTTCGATTGGCTCGACCGTGTGTTGGACGATCTTGCAAAGAATGGGGTGTTCGCGGTTCTCGCCACACCCAGCGGCGCGCGTCCTGCATGGATGTCGCAGAAATATCCGGAAGTCCTGCGCGTGAACGCCGACCGGGTCCGCATCCTTCACGGGGCCCGTCACAATCACTGTTACACGTCGCCGGTTTATCGCGAGAAAACGGCGATCATCAATCGCAAGTTGGCCGAGCGGTACAAGGATCATCCCGCCTTGTTGCTGTGGCATCTCTCGAACGAATACAGCGGCGAGTGCCATTGCCCGCTGTGCCAGGACGCATTTCGCGCGTGGCTCAAACGACGCTACACTTCGCTCGATGCTGTTGAACCAGGCATGGTGGACCGCTTTTTGGAGCCATACTTACACCGATTGGTCACAAATTGAATCGCCCGCACCGCATGGCGAGTGGGCGGTTCATGGGCTCAACCTCGACTGGAAGCGGTTTGTGACCCATCAGACGACCGATTTCATGAAACATGAGATCAGGCCGTTACGCGAGATCACGCCGAAGGTGCCCGTGACCACGAACATGATGGGCACGTACACGGGGTTGGACTATTGGAAGATGGCGCCCGAGCTGGATGTCGTCTCTTGGGACAGCTATCCCGCGTGGCACGGACAAGAAGAGGATTGGCGATTGGGGAGTTCGATTTCTTTCGTGCACGACATTTATCGTTGTCTGAAAGGCGGCAAGCCGTTCCTCTTGATGGAGAGCACGCCGAGCTTCACGAACTGGCAGGAGGTCTGCAAGCTCAAGCGCCCCAACATGCACCGGCTCTCGTCGTTACAGGCCGTCGCCCACGGCGCAGATAGCGTGCAATATTTTCAATGGCGCAAAAGCCGCGGGGCGTTCGAGAAGTTTCACGGCGCGGTTGTCGATCATGTCGGCCACGAAAACACGCGTACATTCCGCGATGTCGCGGAAGTGGGGCAGGTTTTGGAGAAGCTGGACGCGGTCGTTGGCACAACGATTCGTCCGGAAGTGGCGGTCATCTACGACTGGGAAAACGAGTGGGCCATTGGCGACTTGCAGGGATTGTCGCGGAAACGTCGTGATTATGGCGGGACTTGCGTGGCGCAATACCGGCCATTTTGGTCGCGCGGCGTGCCCGTCGATGTGATCAACATGGACGGCGATTTTACGGGCTACAAACTGCTGATCGCCCCCATGCTTTACATGCTGCGACCCGGTGTCGCGGAGCGGATCGAAAGATTTGTGAAACGGGGCGGCGTATTCGTCACGACCTACTGTAGCGGAATCGTCAATGAAACCGATCTCTGTTTCCTCGGCGGGTTTCCCGGACCGCTGCGCAAGGTCCTCGGCATTTGGTCCGAGGAAATCGACGCGCTTTACGAAGGGGAGACGAATGTCGTTCTGCCCGTCGCGAAGAATGGTCTCGGGCTCGCTGGCCGGTATCAGGCGCGCGAGCTCTGCGATCTCATTCATGCGGAGACGGCGCAGGTGCTGGCGAAATACGGCGCGGACTTCTACAAAGGCCGTCCCGCGCTAACCGTGAATACATTCGGCAAGGGCCGGGCGTATTACATTGCCTCGCGCAACGACGACCGTTTCCATGAAAGCTTTTACGGCGGGCTATCGGCCAACTTGGCCTGAAACGGACTCTCCGCGCCAACCTGCCCAAAGGCGTCACCGCCCAGATGCGCACCGATGGCGAGCATGACTTTGTGTTCCTGTTGAATTTCCAGCCCGCGGCCCGCAAGGTGAATTTCAGCCGCGAAGCGTTCACGGACATGACCTGCGGTAAGAGCGTCAAAGGAACCGTCACCATGCCCGCTTACGGCTCGCTGGTCTTGCGCCGCCCGCACGCTGCGTAGGTTGACAATCGGCGGCGGGTGTGGTGAGTTAGCGGTGCCATGATTGAAGATTTCAAGAACAAGGTGAGCGATTTGCGCGAACGCCATCAGGCGTTAACGAGGTATCTTTGACGTCGACAAACAACGCGCTCGCCTCGTCGAGCTAGAGAACATCATGGCCGGCCCGACTTTTTGGGCCGATCAAGCCAAAGCCCGCACGATCCTGGACGAAGCGACCACGATTCGCCGCAAACTCGACACGCAGGCGGCCCTCGACCAAAAAATCTCCGACGCGGCCATGCTCATCGACCTCGGTGAAACGGAGCAGGGGATTGCGGCGGAGGTCAATGCCGCCGAGCAGAAGTTCAACCAATTCGAGTTGGAAAACCTTCTCGGCGAGGAACACGACAAGTCCAACGCCATCTTCAGCATCCATGCGGGCGCGGGCGGCACGGAGAGTTGCGATTGGGCGAACATGCTCCTGCGCATGTACCAGCGCTACTCCGAATCGCGCGGCTTCAAGGTCGACCTGGTGGACATCCAAGGCCGGCGATGAAGCGGGCATCAAGAGCGTCACCATGCTGGTGAGCGGCGAGTACGCCTACGGCTACCTGAAGGCCGAGCGCGGGGTGCATCGGCTCGTGCGGATTTCGCCGTTCGACTCGAACAAGCGCCGCCACACGTCTTTTGCCAGCGTGGACGTGATCGCGGAATTGGGCGCGTCGGCCGAAATCGAAATCAAGATGGAAGACGTGCAAGTGGACACGTTCCGGTCCGGTGGCAAGGGTGGACAGAATGTAAACAAGGTCGAGACGGCGATCCGCATGACCCATCTGCCGACCGGCATCGTGGTGCAGTGCCAAAACCAACGCAGCCAGTACCAGAACCGCGAGCTGGCGATAGCCATGTTGAAGTCACGCCTCTACGAAAAGGAGCAGGACGAGAAGCGCGCCGCGATGGAGAAATACTACGGAGAGAAGGGCGCCATGGCCTGGGGCAACCAGATTCGCAGTTATGTGTTCCAGCCGTACCAAATGGTCAAGGACCTGCGCACTGGCCACCAAACCAGCGACGTGCAGGGCGTGATGGACGGCGATCTCCAGCCCTTCATCAGCGCCTGGCTCAAAGCGGGCCAGCCGCGTAACCGCAAGCAGGGTGTGACAGATGAAGAATAAGGTGAACATCCTCGACACAATTGTCGCCGAGAAGAAACTGGAGGTGGCGAAGCTGCGTCCGCAGGCGGGCAAGCTGAAGCAGGCGGCGGCGGAGCGCAAGGACTTCCGCGATTTTGCCGGCGCATTGCGTAGGGACGATGGTGTGACACTGATTGCTGAAATCAAGAAGGCGTCGCCGTCGGCTGGGTTGATCCTGAAGGATTTCGATGCAATTCGCATTGCCCGTGATTACGAGGGCGCGGGCGCTGCGGCGTTGTCGGTGTTGACCGATGAGAAGTTTTTTCAGGGACGCATCGAATATTTGCAACTAATCCGTGATGCGGTGAAGCTGCCGCTGCTGCGAAAGGACTTTATTATCGATGAATTGCAAATTCATGAGTCCGCCGCGCGTGGCGCCGATGCGATTTTGCTGATCGTCGCGATTCTCGATGACGCGCAACTAAAGGGATTTCGTGAGTTGGCGTCACAACTGCGGTTGGCGGTGCTGGTAGAAGTCCATGACGAAGCGGAACTGGATCGGGCGCTGGCTTCCGGGGCGGAGATTATCGGGGTCAACAATCGCGACTTGCGCGATTTTTCAGTGAGCCTGGCGACGACCGAGAAGCTCGCGATGAAATTGAAGCGCGGGATGTGCGGAAAGCACACCTTGGTGGCCGAGAGCGGCATTCATGTCCGAACAGATGTCGAACGGGTGGCAAAAGCCGGGGCAAACGCGGTCCTCGTAGGTGAATCCTTGATGCGCAGCGGCGATATTGCGGGGAAGGTGAGAGAACTGCTCGGCAAATGAACACCAAGATCAAAATCTGCGGCACGACGAACCTGAACGATGCGCTGTTGGCGGTGGAACTCGGCGCGGATGCGCTCGGCTTCATTTTCTACGCGAAAAGCCCGCGTTCGATCAGCGTGAGCGACGCGGCCAATATCTGCAATGCCTTGCCGCCGTTCGTGACCAAGGTGGGCGTATTTGTCGATGAACTGGAATACGAGATTGAGAAGGCGTTGAATGAGTGCCTGCTCAACGCGTTGCAGTTTCATGGCGACGAGCCGCCGGGCTTCTGCCAGAAGTTCGCCGCGAAGTCGATCAAGGCCATTCGCATGCGGGATGAAGACTCCTTGCGGATGGCCGCGGAGTACGATGTTGACGCGCTCTTGTTGGATACCTACACTGACGAATCGCGAGGTGGCACGGGCAAGACGTTCGACTGGTCGCTGGCGGTACGCGCGAAGGAGATTGGAACGCCAATCATCCTTTCGGGCGGTTTGACAACGGCCAACGTGCAGGAAGCCATTCGGCGCGTCCGTCCCTACGCGGTGGACGTGGCCAGCGGGGTGGAGCGCGAGGCGGGCAAGAAGGATCCGGAGAAGCTGCGGAGATTCATCGAATTGTGCAAAAGCACCTGACAACCGTACCCGACAAAGGCGGCCATTTTGGGCCGTACGGCGGCATGTTCGTGCCGGAGACGTTGATGGAGCCGCTGCACGAACTGGCCCGCGAGTACGAGAAGGCGCGCCGGGACAAAGAATTCCGGGACGAGCTCGCCTATTATCTGCGCGAATACTGCGGTCGCCCGACGCCGCTGTATCTTGCCGAGCGGATGACCCGCGAGCTCGGCGGGCCGAAGATTTATCTGAAGCGCGAGGATTTGCTGCACACCGGCGCGCACAAGATCAACAACACCATCGGCCAGATTCTCCTCGCCAAGCGGATGGGCAAGCGTCGCATCATCGCCGAGACCGGTGCCGGTCAGCACGGGGTTGCCACGGCGACCGTGGCGGCGATGTTTGGCTTGGAATGCGCTGTGTACATGGGCGCGGTGGATATGGAGCGCCAGTCGTTGAACGTCTATCGCATGCGCCTGCTGGGCGCGGAAGTGCGCGCGGTCAACGCGGGCCAGAAGACGCTCAAGGAAGCCATCAACGAAGCGATGCGCGATTGGGTGACGAACGTCCGCACGACGCATTACATCCTCGGCAGCGTCCTCGGGGCGCATCCGTACCCGATGATGGTGCGCGATTTCCAGAGCGTGATCGGACGCGAGGCGCGGCGGCAGATTTTGGAGAAGGAAGAACGGCTGCCGGACGAACTCGTGGCCTGCGTCGGCGGCGGCAGCAATGCCATCGGATTGTTCCACGCCTTCCTGAATGACAAGGGCGTGCGGATGGTCGGCGTCGAAGCCGGTGGCGAAGGAATCCGGGCGGGCAAGCATGCGGCGCGTTTCCAGAAAGGCGGTTCGCTCGGCGTGTTGCAGGGTACGCGCACGTTCGTATTGCAGGACGACGACGGCCAGATCATGCTCACGCATTCCGTTTCGGCCGGACTCGATTACGCGGCGGTCGGTCCGGAGCACAGTCATCTGCGGGATTTGAAGCGGGCCCGGTACACGTACGCCACGGACAATGAGGCGCTCGAAGCCGCGAAGTTCTGTTCGCGAATCGAGGGCATCATTCCGGCGCTCGAATCAGCGCACGCGGTCGCATATGTCATGAAGAACGCAAAGAAGCTTGGCCGGGAGGCCATCGTGATTGTCAACCTGAGCGGCCGTGGCGACAAGGATGTCAGCCAGATGGCAAAATTATTGAAGCTATAAGACCGTATTTCCGATGCTGGCACTACCAAAAACGATTGGTTCAGCGGCTCCCGGGACCCGGTGGCGCCGTGCTGGTGCTGGCTTTGTGGCTGCCGCTGTATGTGTTTATCGTCTGGCCCGCGCTCTTTGCGTTGCTGGGCAATTTCCGATTGAAATGAGGATGGCATGAGATCAATGACCGGCTATGGCCGCGGGGACGCGGGGAAAGATGGGTTCAAGTTCACGGTTGAACTCAACTCGATCAACCGCAAACAGAGCGACATTTCGATCAACCTGCCGAAAGAGCTCATCGAGCTCGAGCCGCGCATCCGCGACGAGATCAACGCGCATCTTTCGCGCGGTCGCATCAACGTGGTGGTCGCCTTTCACCGGACCAACGCCAAGCCGGAGGACCAGGTCGAACTGGACACGGCGCTGGCAAAAGCCTACCACCGCGCGATCCAGAAACTACAAAAGGAAGTGAAACTCAACGGCTCGCTGACACTGGATACGATTCTCCGGGCACCGGGCGTCATGAAACTGGGCGAGACTACGGTGGACGCGGAAAGCGTCTGGCCCCACGTGGAAGCCGCGTTGCGCAAGGCCATTGGGGGGCTGGTTCGGATGCGCGAGAAAGAGGGCAAATTCCTCGCCAACGATCTTGCAGCGCGGCTGGGCTTATTGGAAAACGGGTTGCAACTGATCGCCAAGACGGCCCCGGAAATCATCACACGCTATCGAGAACAATTGCATGCGCGGATCAAGGAGGCGGGGCTGGACGTTTCGCTGGATGATGAGCGGCTGGTGAAGGAGGTCGTTTTCTTCGCTGATCGCGCCGACATCTCGGAGGAAATCACCAGGCTCAGCAGCCACCTGAAGCAGTTCCGGGATTGCCTCAAGCCCGGTGAGCCCGTCGGGCGCACCCTGGATTTTCTGGCACAGGAGATGGGACGGGAGATCAATACCATCGGATCCAAGGCGAACGCGGCGGAGATTTCGCAGCAGGTCGTGAAGATGAAGGCCGAGTTGGAAAAAATCCGCGAACAGATCCAGAACGTCGAATGAACGAGTCTACCACCATTCCGCCGCGCACGGGCCTCATTCTTGTCGTCTCCGCGCCTTCGGGCGGCGGGAAAAGTTCGCTGTGCCAGCGGTTGTTGAACTGGGCGCCGAACATGGTCTACTCGGTTTCCTGCACGACGCGGGAGCCGCGTGGCGGCGAACAAAACGGTCGCGATTACTTTTTTCTGAGCGTGGAAGAATTCGAGAGGAAAATTGCGGCGGGTGAGTTTCTGGAGTACGCGAAGTACAACAACCATTATTACGGCACCCCGCGCAGCTTTGTCGAAGAGCAACTGGCCGCCGGGTGCGACGTGCTGTTGGACATCGAGGTGCAGGGGGCGCAACAGGTGGCCCAGTGCGTGCGCGGCGGCGGGTTTGCCTATCCCGATGCGCTGGTGATGATTTTCCTGATGCCGCCATCGTTGGAATTGCTGGAGACACGGTTGCGCCGTCGCGGGACGGACAGCGACGAGACAATCCGCAAACGGCTGACGCTGGCGCAAGCGGAGATGAAGCATTGGGCGGAGTACGATTACGTGATTGTCAGCGGCCGGCTGGATGACGATTTCGAACAGGGCAAGGCAATTGTTATTGCCGAGAAGTGCCGCACGACGCGTGTAGCAAAGGACGATAAACCATGGCAGCAAAAAGAACTATCCTTCTAGGCGTCACGGGTTCCATCGCGGCATACAAGTCCGCCGACTTGGCGAGCCAACTGAAGAAGCTCGGCCATGACGTGTTTTGCGTGATGACGAGGGACGCGTCGCGTTTTATTACGCCCCTGACCTTGCAGACGCTCTCGCAGCATCCCGTGACGACCGATCTCTTTGAGGAAGGCGAAGGAGACTGGCGGCCGAGCCATCTGCAACTGGCCGACACTGCCGATCTGCTGATCATCTCGCCGGCCACCGCCAATGTTATCGCCAAGCTCGCCCATGGCATTGCCGACGACGCGCTGAGTACGATTGCCCTTGCGTTGCGTCCCAAGGCCAAGGTGCTTGTCGCGCCCGCGATGAACGGCAAGATGTGGCTGCACCCGGCGACGCAGGCGAACGTAAAACTCCTGCGGTCGCGCGGCGTCGAATTCATCGGGCCCGATAAAGGTTTGCTGGCTTGCGGTTACGAAGGCATCGGGCGGCTGTGGAATGTGGATGAGATCGTGAAGAAGATTCAGAAGACGCTTGGATGAACTCGTCATTCTGAGCGAAGCCAGGATGAAATCGCCGGCCGACATTCGTTTCCTCATCACCGCGGGACCGACCCGCGAGTTTTTCGATGCCATCCGCTATGTCTCCAATCGTTCGTCGGGGAAAATGGGCTACGCGCTTGCCGAGGCGGCGCGCGCGCTCTCGTCGCAGGTGGTGCTGGTCAGCGGACCGACGGCGCTCACGCCGCCGCAGGGAGTCGAGTTTGTCCCGGTGACAACGGCGCAGGAGATGGCGGAGGCGGTGTGGAGCCGGTTCGGGAAGGCGGACATTTGTATCATGGCGGCAGCGGTCTGCGATTTCAGGCCGACGAAAACGGCGACGGGCAAAATCAAAAAAGGCTCATTCAACGGCGTGCTCGAGTTGGAGCCGACGCCGGACATTCTCGCGGAACTGGGACGACGCAAGAAATCCCAGGTGCTGGTTGGTTTCGCGGCGGAAACGGATGATCTCGAAAAGAATGCGCGCGAGAAGTTGCTTCGGAAGGGACTCAATTTCATCGTAGCGAACGATGCCAGCGCATTTGACGCGGAGACGAATCGCGTGGCCGTCATCGGCGGCGAAGGAAAGGTTGAGCGGCTGCCGGAACTGCCAAAGATCGAGGTTGCGAAGGCGATTATCGAGCGAGCGGTGCGGCTGGTCCGCTGACCGTTACGAATTGTGGGGTTTTTTGGAAAGGTCGCTGCGGATTTTCTCGAAGCGATTGTCCTGCCGGAGATTATCGAGGTCGGGGTCCTTGGTGAGCCACTGGGCGTCGCTATAGCCGAGCTTGACCGCCTGGCGGAGGGCGGCGAACGCCTGCTCCACATATTTCAGGAGCGAATAGCTGCACGCCAGGTTGTAGAACACCAGCGAATTGTCGGGACAAAGCCTGGCCAGCCGCTCGTCGATTTTGAGCCCCTTTTCCCATTGTCCCGTCTTCGTGTAGGCATCACCAAGGATTTGCAGGGCTTCGATGAAGTCGGGATCGTGGTGCGCGATGCCCTCGAAGAACCTGATTTCGAAATCGAGGTCCTCTTTCGTGGCGGCTTTGCCACGCGGTAGTTTTGTCTCCCGGATCGGCAACATGGCGATCGTTCTCCCTAGGCTGCGCTGTCGGGCCGCAAATCGTTGATCACGATTCCCGAAAGCAACTTCGGGTAGAAATCCGTGCTCTTCTGCGGCATCCGCGAACGGGCGTCAGCAATGACTTTGACCTCCTCAATCTGCGTTGGATTCAGAAAAAATGCAAGCTGCGACTTGCCGGCCTGAACCGACTCCGCGGCCTTCTCCGGCTCGCGCCAATAGGCGACATTGGACTCTTCGCGCAGGCGAATTTCGTCGATGCCCAGCAGGGCTTCGAGGATCCCGACGTGAAGAATGGCCACGTCCAACGTATGCCACAGCGGTGGCTTGTCCACGAACAGCGGTCGCAACGCGTCGAGGTTTTTGGGCTGCAGCAATGCGAAACCATCCGCATCGCGCATCCCAATGAGATGTTGTCCGCCTTTCATGGCCCCGAGCAGTTCCTCCAATGACGGATGGAGTTCAATCGAAAAGGTTTTTGCCAGCAACTCACGGAAGCGCTGCCGGTCAAAGCCGCTGAGATTTGCCACGGTCCGATGCGTCGGCAGGACGATCAATCCAGGGTCGCTCATGTCCACCAGGGTTGCCATCACAAATTCAGATGGCGAGTTTGGGTCGGCCTTGTGAGCCGCCGCGCGACACTCATCGCGGTACGCCAGCGCGGTCTCATAACGATGGTGTCCATCCGCAATGTAGAATTTTACCTCCCGCAACGCATCCTGGGCGGACGCGATCGCCTTGGGATCGCTGATTTCCCAAAGCCGGTTCACGACGCCGTAGTCGTCAGTCGCGGTCAATGCGGGGTCGCCCTTGGGAGTGGGGAGGGGATTGCGTTTAGGACGCGGGTACAGCATAAAGATCTGACCTTGCTGTGAACCGCACGCGCGCAGCAGCGACAGACGGTCGGCTTTCGGCTTGGAGAGCGTATGTTCGTGCGGCAGGATCACACCCTCGTCCCAGCGGTGAAGGCGCACGCGGGCGATCAACGCCCGGCGCGTCCGTTTTCCGGAACCGTCAGGCGCGGCGAAGGTCTGTTCGAGATAATAAAGCGCCGGCTTCGCTGCCTGCCGCAATACACCTTCCCGCAACCACGCTTGATACAAATCGCGCGCCCGGGTGTACTTGTTGTTCGTTTCCGAGTCACCGGGCGCTTCTTTCCCCAGTTCAATTTGTACGAGGTTGTAGAGAGAGAGCTTTTGGTATCGCTCTTGCATTGCGGGCGTGATCTTGTCGTAAGGCTGCGTCAGCACGTCATTGAGCTTGACCCGCTGGGTGTTGTAGAGAACTCCGCGAAAAGGTTGAATATCCGCCATAAGTATCTGTAAGTTGCGGTCGATACTAGGCGGTGCCCCGCATAGCGTCAAGAACTGCGAAACGAATGGCCGCGACAGGCATCCAAAACAGAGTCACGGATCATGAAACGAAACGGCAACCGTGTAGCTCTACTCGCAGCCCTGGCTCTAGCTGGCGCTTTTTTGCCGTTGGGGTTCGCGAACGAACCGAACCGATTGACGGAAAAGGCCACGTTTAGCGCCGGGTGTTTTTGGGGCGTGGAAGCGGCGTTCCGCCAGGTGAAAGGCGTGACGGATACGGTGGTCGGCTACATGGGCGGGACGCTGAAGAACCCCACGTATGAGGATGTGACCACCCATCGCACGGGCCACATGGAGGTTTGCCAGGTCACGTACGACCCGTCGCAAACCAGTTATGAAAAACTGGTCGCGGTATTTTTTCAGATCCGCAAGCCGACCTCCTTCAACCCCGCGGGGCATGATCTTGCCAGCCAGTACCGGTCGGTAATCTTTTTTCAAAGTCCCGAGCAGGAAAAAACCGCCCTGGCGGTAAAGGACCGGCTGCAAGCGTCGGGTAAATTCGACCAGCCGATTGCGGTGGCGATCGTCCCCGCGATGGAGTTTTGGCGTGCAGAAGAGTATCACCAGCGCTATGCTGAGAAACACAATTTGCCGAGTTGTCAGATCGCACCATGAAATCCAATACCTGGTACATGCTGGCAGGCGCAGCCACGGTAATCGTGGCCGCGGGCTTTGCGCGATTCCTTCTCGGCGCCGAGGGCAACGTGCAAAACACAAACAAGAATCAAAAGGTGCAGATTGTGGAGTTTAGCGATTCCGGCGAGCGACAGGGAGTTGTCACGGTTGATCGGATCGTAAAAACGGACGCGGAATGGAAGAAGCAACTCGCACCGGAACAGTTCAAAGTGACGCGACAGGAGGGCACGGAGCGCGCCTGCTCGGCGGGCTACTGGAACAACCACGAGACGGGTCTTTACCGTTGCATTTGCTGCGGCACGGCGCTTTTCAAGTCCGACACGAAGTTTGAGTCCGGCACCGGTTGGCCGAGCTTTTGGGAGCCGGTGGCGGAAGAGAACATTGAATCGCGGCCCGACAATTCTTTCGGCATGGAACGCACGGAAGTACTCTGCAAGCGTTGTGGGGCGCATCTGGGCCATGTGTTTGACGATGGCCCCAAGCCCACCGGGCTCCGTTATTGCATCAATTCCGCGGCCCTGACTTTCGTGAAGAAATGATGCCTGGGGTGCTTTCCCATGGCTGAAGACCTCGCTGAACGACCAGTGCCTTCCAACCCGCCCTTGAAGCGGCGCGACTTATTGGTGGGCATCGGCTTTTCGGCGGTCAATGCCGGTGCGCACCTGATCTGGAACCCGATTGTTGATTACTGGCAGTACGTGGTGACAACGCTGGTGTTTGTGTCGGCGCTGACATTTTGGCTGACCAAGGAGTGGCGACGCCTGGACCTGTTCATCACGAAGTTTTACTGCGTCGCCGTGATCGTCGATGTTTTCGCCGAAGGACTCCTGCAACCGTTCCATCATTGCACGTTCGACAACCTGATGTGCACGGGTCGGATGTTCCTCGTGTTTTTTGCGGCGTGGTTGCTGGTGTATCCCTTGGAACGCTGGTTCACCATGCGCAAGACGGCGGTCGGTCCGGGGCCCGGCGTGTAGACAATCCAGCCTAACGTTCGAGTGCGGCGAAGAATTTCGAAAGGGCAGCGCGATAAGTCAGCGCGCTGGTCGCGAAAGCATCGTTGTGGCTGCCGCGAAGTTCGACGAATTGTTTCGGTTCATTGGCGGCGGCGAACAAACGTTGTGAATGACTGAAATCCACAAGGGTGTCGTCGCGACTGTGCAGGATCAGGAGCGGAACGTGGATTCCCGGCAGCTTGGCAATGGTGTCGTACTTGTTGCGCACCAGCCAGCGCACGGGAAAGAACGGGAACATCCTTTGGCCGACATCGCCGATTGACGTGAATCCCTCCTCAAGCACAAGCCCGCGGACTTCCACTTTGCTCGCCAGATCGGCGGCAATGGCGGCGCCAAGCGATTCGCCGTAAGCGACGATCGAGCGCGGGGCGAGCTTGCGCTTTTGCGTCAGGTATTCATAGGCGGCTTGCGCGTCACGATAGGTGCCTTCCTCATTCGGCTGGCCTTCGCTGCGACCATAGCCACGGTAGTCGATAATGAACGTGTCGACACCGAGATCGCGGAACACGGCAATTTTCTCGAGACGATGGGAGATGTTGCCGGCATTGCCATGGCAGAAAAGCACGGTCAGCCTTGTCACATCAGCGTCCTCCGCCAGATTTTCCCCCGGCACAAACCAGCCGTTGATTTGAACGTCATCGGAGGTGGTCAGGGTGATGTTTTCGTATTTGAGTCCCACTTTATCGGGTGTTTGTTCGATCACGCGGTTTGGGTGGTAAAGGAGACGCGGCTCACTCCAGCGCAGCCAGAGGATGAACCCGATGATGACGATGAGAATGAGGAAGAGGTCGATCAACATGCGTCGCTTCCGCATACAGTCGGGCGAGGTATAGCACACGTGAAGCAGGTGCGCCACGGAAAAGCTGCGAGTGATGGGAGGCTGACGGGCTTGGGTACTACTGCTGGAATAGGCTGATGGTGACCTTCTCCGCGGTTGAATCCGTACCCTTCAATGTCAGTGAAAGACGCGAGGCATTGAAGCTGCCGGAGAAGTTAATTGGCTTGCTGTCGAAGGTGATGTATCCGTACACCTTACTGCGAGAGGTCATCAGCAACTGCCCCACCACGGCGCCTGGAGCGTCGCTGGTGGCGATGTCGAAGAGGGCCGAATCATTCGCGTTGGAGCTGATCCGGTAGCTCACCTGCGTTGACGTCTGGACGACTGTTACCAGTCCCGTCCACGTGCCGCTGAGATCGCGGAACGTCGTCGCCGGAATGCCCTTCCAGTGGAAGATGCCCATGCCAGTTGGCATCGTTCCTTTGACACTCTTAAGGCCCTTCACGGTCGCTAACAGCATCCCATTCCAATTGGTCACGTCCGCGGTCTGCCCGACAAACGGTCCCGTCACCTGTCCCCTGGCGTTGAAGCCCCACTGACCCGAGACTTCGTCCAGCCCGAACGTCTTGAGGTGAATTCCATAGCCGCTGGCGGTGAAGTCATCCTCGAAGGTCAGGAACTGAGCTCCCTTGTCGGCGCCACTGATCGTGACTTCCCAATCGCCAACAGGCGAGTTCCCGGCGCCAACCGTGATCGTGGCGCCGGCGGAAATGTTCGTCATACCCGATGTATCACTGGCGCGCGCGCTGAGAACGTGACTGCCGAACGCGGGATTCACCAGGAAGTTTGTCCCCGGGTTCGAGGTCGTCTCCCCGAGTTTTGTGGTGCCATCGAAGAATTCGATCTTGCTGATTGCGGCGCCGCCGTTGGCGGCGGCGCTGGCGACAATGGCGATCGTCAGATTGGTCAGGGGCGGATACAACATGCCGTTGGCCGGGCGGACGATGCTCACTGTCGGCGGCGAGCTCGCGGCGTTGGTCACGGTGATATAGTTCGAGAGCGTTAGCGTGTTCGAACCGAGCGGGCCGAACACCGTCAAGCTAACCGAGAAGGTTCCCGCGCCGGTGTAGGAGTGGCTCGGGCTGCTCAGCGTACTCGTGCCCCCATCACCAAAAGTCCACACGCGGTCCGTTACCGTGCCGCTGGAGGCATCGGTGAAATTCACCAGGAGCGTCGCGGCGCCGTTGGTTGGCGTACCGGTAAAGCCCGCAGTTGGCGCGCTTCCGGCCGAACCGGTGACGGTATTGCTTGAGACACCCCCGTTGCTCGCGAACACAACCGATCCGGTGAAGACCCCCGCGGCCAACGGGTTGAATTTCACGTTGACCAGGCCCGTTTGACCCGTGCTTACGTTGAACGAACTGCTGCTCACAAGCGTAAACGGCGCGCCCGACGCGGTCGTGGTGCCGATCAACGCCTGGCCTCCCGTATTGGCAATGAAGAACGTGAGCGTGCTACTTTGGCCCACCGGCAGGAATCCGAAATCGAGACTGCCGGGCGAGATGAGCAAATGCGATGGACTGTTTGTGACGGTGATATAATTGATGCGGATACTGCTCTGCGTGCCGCCGACCGGGCCGGTGTCGAAGAGGGATACGGTAAACACGCCCGTCGCGTTATAGGTGTAGGCCACGGTCGTGTTCAGGGTGTTCGTCGTCCCACCGTCCCCGAAGCTCCAGAAGCGGTCCGTGATCGTGCCGGTCGTTGTATCGGTAAACGTGACGGTCAACGGCACGAGACCGCTGGTCGGGCTGCCGGTGAAACTGGGAACGGGAGTGATGGCGCTGCCACCCGTCACGGCATTCGTGGCTTCGCCACCGTTGCTGGCGAAGATCACCTGGTCGGTGAAACTGCCCGGGCTCGACGGCGTGAAAGCGACAACCACATTTGTCGAACCAAAGCCGGCGACGTTGAACGGGCTGCCCGAGACAACCGCGAACGGGGCGCCGCCGACGGTTGCGGTTCCAATGAGCGTTGCGCCGCAGGGGTTGGTCACTACGAAGCTGGCCTGTGCGGTTGTACCCGTCACGATCATTCCAAAATTGTGGCTCGCGGGCGACACGGCAATCGAGGCGCCCACCGAAGCCGCAGCCTCGTTCGAATTGGTGCTTTCGCCACCGGCATTCACCGCGGAGACCACGTAATAGTAGGTGGTGCAACCGGTGACATTGCTGTCGATGAAACTGGTGGTCGCGGGATTGGCATTGGTGGTGTACGGTCCGCCGCTGACCAACGCCCGCTTCACGAAGTAGCTCGCGGCGTTGGACGAGGCATTCCAATTCAACGTGACAAACGAGGCGCCCGAGGTCGCTGTCAATCCCGTGGGTGTCGGCGGGGGAGGCGGGAGCGCGACGAAATTAAAAACGCGGACGTAATCGACCTGCATCTCGGCGGGAAGGCTGGGATTGATGCTGTTGGTGCTCGGATTGCCAACGTAATTGCCGCCGGTGGCGAGGTTCATGAGCAGGAAAAACGGCTGGTTGAACGGGAAGGGATAGGGGTTTCCCGTGGAACTCGACCAACTGGTTTGGGTTTCGTAAGGGACGCCATCGACCGACCACGTGATCGAGTTGGTGGTCCAATCCAGATCGTAAACATGGAAGTTGGTGACCGAGTCGCCGCCGGTGAAATTGAAGATTTGCGTCGCGTCGCTGCCGGAGTGGATGCTTCCCTGCTCGAAGGTGATGGTGGCCCCGTTATTTTCCACGACATCGATTTCGCCGCAGCCCGGCCAGGGGGTGTTGACGATGTTGGTCCCCAACATCCAGAGCGCCGGCCACATGCCGACGCCGGCGGGCAGTTTGGCGCGCCATTCGATGCGCCCGTACAGCGTCCAGAAAAGCCCCTGGGTCTTCATGCGGGCGGAGGTGAAGTTGAAACCGTTGGTGTTCTCTATTTGGGCGTGGATATGCAGCAAGCCGTCCGCAACGTACGCGTTGTTGGTGCGGTCGGTATAGAATTCCAATTCGTTGTTGCCCCAGCCGCCATTGTTACCGGTGTCGAACGTCCACTTGGTGGTATCGACATTGGAACTGGTGGCGCTGTTGAACTCATCGCTCCAGACGAGCGACAGGGTTTGGCCGTGCGTCGCTGGTGTCATGGCCCCGAGCAATCCAATCAGGAGCAGGCCGCGGAAGGCCAAGGTCAAAAACACCGGCTTGGATCGAAACAGTGAAATGATAAAGAGAACGTCGTGCCGCCATCGCGAACTGCCCTCGCATTACGCTTGGAACACTACACTCGGTCGCCTCCAAAATGCGATGTCAAATATGAATGATAACGTTTTCATTGCAGGGTCAACTGGCCGAACTAGATACGACGGCGAAGCAGGCTCACATCATGGTATTACAGAAAAAATGGCGCGTGGAGAATTCGTTTGCAGTAGACAGTTCAGACGCCTGGGCTTCATCGTCTTCTCACGGTCACATCAATAAGGCCAAGATCGGGGTCTGCCAGCCGCGCGAATGCCGCTCGGCTCAAGTCGATCTTTCGGCCCTCCTGAAAAAGTCGTCTCGCGGGGCCGCGATCGGTGATTTCCACGACCACGTTGCGGTCCTCATGCGTGACCACCACCTTCGTGCCGAGGGGGAAAGACCACGACGCAGCGGTGAGGTTATCGGGATCAAACCGCTGGCCATTGGCCATCGGGCGTCCACGATGGTCTTCTCCATACCATGAAGCCAGATCAGCAGCCTGGCAGTTGAGGCACAAAAACAGGAAGAGCGCAACGAGGCCGAGCCTTGCTGTCGTGAACAGCGTTTGTACTCCGCGCTTCCGAATTTGCTCGTGCATCGGGCAACTGACATTCATCGCGGCACCTCCATGACGAAGTTGTTCTCCCAACCGTCGAATCAGCTATACTAATTGGGATGATAATACGCGCCGTGAAGTTGCAGCGCCATCGGACGGACGGCGGAATTGTGGGTAGGGCTGAATCCTACGGGAAAACGCTGAGATGAGAGGGTAGACAGCGTCTAGTCTTCTTCTGATTTCTTCAAAAGTTCAGAATCAGCTTGTTAGCATTGTCAGAGGTGATACTGTGAGTGCTCGTCAGACTAAATGGGCGGAGGTCGTGCGGGAAATGTCGGTTGGATAATTACCTTTCGCAACGGAAGCAACCGTGCAGAGAAACTGTTCAATGATGCCTGTCACCGCGCTGCTCGGTGTATTTCTGGTTGTCCTTTCTTCTGGGTGTGCCACTTCTTATCATTCTAGCGGTTACACTGGCGGATACTCTGATACACAGCTCGCCCCCGATGTTTTCAGGGTCGTCTTTCGTGGCAACGCCTACGCCCACGCTGAGCGTGTACAGGATTTCGCTTTGTTGCGCGCTTCGGAGTTAGTCTTGCAGCATGGCTTTGGGTATTTCGCTGTCATCGATGAGAGTAATTCAAGCACGCCAGTTGTATTCAACACCCCCGGTCATTCGTACACAACGGGCTCAGGTTCTGTCGTCGGTAATACTGTGGAGTATTCTGGACAAACGACCTATTACCCCGGTGAGACTTACACGCTGTACAAATCGAAAACGGGGCTTCTCATCAAGGCATTCGTGACAAAACCGGAAGGCATTTTTACATTCGACGCGGCATTCTTGCAGCAGTCGGTTAAGGGAAAGTATCGAATCAAGTCTGGTTCCGGAACCGCCGCATCCCCGAAGCAGGCACATAAGGCACTCGAAAAGGTTCGCTATATGGAATTTGCAGGTAAACAACAGGAGTGGCCTCTGGCTCAAAAGGCTATGATTCAAGTTCAGAATACCAAATACGGGACGCCAATCTATTATGACCTGCCTAGCAAACGCTACGAAATCCTCGGCTCGTTTCAGGCTAACGGCGATAATGTCATCAAGCACACTGCGCAAGCTGCTCAAGCAGTCGGAGCCGATGCGGTGCTCATGGTCAATGATAAAGCATTTATTGATGCGGGCATTGAGTTTAATCCCCAAGTTTCTGCAAACGGGAGGAACACGAGCCGGCCAAACTCGATGGAAGGAATCTTTATTCGTTGGAGTCACGAGATCGCCATCCCGACAGCAGGATCGCCGCCCGCCTCGTCTGGTCGGGCGTCGGTACCACCGGTCGAATCAAAATAAGTTGCCTTGGTTGGCAATGTCTGCCGACGCCGCGTGAGGGCACGCGGCTTACAACAGCCTTCGTGTCATCCGCGTCTGTTCGTGTTCTTCGTGGTGAACTCTGCGGGCTCTGTGTCTCTATGGTTTATCCGGATGTTGCTCATGGCGATCTCTTCCAAGGTGGTGGATGCCGATAGATGTCAGTGACATCTATCAGATTAGGTAACGCGGACGCTGTCGCTATGGGGTGTGGTGGCATTTGGAGTGACGGAGGCACTCTGGTTGTTAGAAGGGGAGTTGGTGTCGTGGGAGATGGTTGCCGCGGAAGTGCAGCGCGCGGCGTTTGCCACGGGAGCACGGCGCGTGGCGTCTCATCGGATTCGGCTCCGTCTAACTCGGCTCGACAGGTTCAGCATGACAGACGGAAGAAAGAGCGCGGACGCTGATGCTATGGGGTGTGGCGGCATTTGGAATGGCGGAGGCACGACGGCAACCGGGCCGGTCGCCCTACAATTCGGCAGAGGGACGGCGCGGCCTACCAACGGCGGAGGAGCGTAGGACGATCGGGAGATTGCCGCGAAGACATCATCGCGGCGTATCAGATGGCTTCCTCAACGTAACCGGTGAAGCGATCAGAGTTGTTCCGATGCTACCAGCAAGTAAACTATCATCATCAGCGCGAGGAGCGCGACGCCGACGGTGACCGTCACAATCAAACCGCGATTCGCCTGCACTTCGCCGCGCTCAATCGCCAGATTCACGAGGTGGTAGTGCCACGCCGCCAGGACCGCGAGCGCGCCGCCCAGAGCCATCATCGCCACACCAATCGGCAGCGACATGCCTGTGCTGTGGACGGGTATCTGCGGGGCAAGCCGCGTGGCGAGCTCGCGCAGCCACACGCCGAACTTGGCGACGACAAAACCGAGACTGATGACGGCGATACTGGTCCTGATCCATGCCAGAAACGTTCGCTCGTTCGCGAGATATTCCGTCGACTTTTTTTCTTCCGGTATCCTGGCTTTCACAAGTAATTTTGTATCCCAACCCGACGGCCGCGTGACGAATGGGGGCAGATTCGGTGCTGCGCTCCGCTTTCGCCGCGCTGGTCCTTTAAAACCGGCCCATGAGAACCAATACGACCACAATCACGACTACGACTCCAAGGCCGCTGCTTGGGTAGAACCCCCAGTTTCGGCTGTGGGGCCAGGTAGGCAATGCGCCCACGAGAAGGAGAACGACCAATATCAAAAGAATTAATCCCATGTTGTTGTTCCTTTCTTTGTTCCTGACAGTAAGTTACGCCAAGAGCTGATCCGCTTTCTATGGGGTCAACACCCCATGGGGAAGAGAGCCAACGTCCAGCGTGAAACGCGCAACCTCGAAAAGGATTCGGGGCGGGCCGTCCAACGTTCAACGCGCGATTTCGCAGGATCGGGAGATTGCTTTGGTCAGGTGAAAAGGCGATGGGAAAATCTGCGCTTCACAGAAACGCAGCTACAACACGCGGGGGAAAGACGACGGCACGCGGGCGGGAGCCTACTTCGCGAGGACGCTACGAAGGCCAGGCTGCCCACGCCACCAAGAGAGGAACGTTGAGGTTTTTAGGAAAAAATCTATTGACGGGATGTTCCCTCTTGACCGGTTGCGGGCTGCATGGTAGCAAAGGGCTTTCAGTTAGAGGTTTTTACGAAATTATGCGGTGTCCAAAATGCACGGGGGTGGACGATAAAGTGATTGATTCGCGCAGCAGCCGCGACGGGTTGTTGATTCGGCGGCGGCGGGAGTGCCTGAAATGCGGGGCGCGGTTCACGACCTACGAGGAGATTTTCCGCGAGAAATTGCGGGTGAAGAAGCGGGACGGCGAATATGAGGAATTTGACCGCCGCAAGCTGCTGGCGGGGATGGAGAAGGCCTGCGAGAAGCGGCCGGTGAGCACGGAGGAGATCGAGTCCCTGGCGGAGCGGGTGATCACCGAATTGGAAAACGAATTTGGCCGGGAAGTGCCTTCGAAGCAGATCGGCGAGCGCATCATGCAGCACCTGCGCAAGCTTGACGAAGTGGCTTACGTAAGGTTCGCCTCGGTGTATCGGCAGTTCCGCGACGCCGAGCAGTTCATAGACGAGATCAAACAACTGGGCAAATCATGATTCAAGCCGCATACCGACATCGTCTGGGTCAGGTTCGAGGACGGCCATCTGGCGCCGTTCGACGAACAGCGGCTGGCGCTGTCGATCCAGGACGTGGCGGAGCGCGCGGGCCACTCCGATTGGTGGCTGGCGGAATCCGTGGCGGCGGCGGTGCACGCGTACGCGATCAAATGCCGTTCGGATGGCGTGATCCCCAGCCGCGAGATCGTGGAGATTGTGGTCGCGGTCCTGTCGACGCTGGGATTCGAGAAGATTTCCGAGGCGTACGCGGGCGATGAACATTCCGCGGCGATCCATCTCAACGACCTGGCGGCGCCAACGGGTGCGGCGTTTGAACTCGACTTTTTTCGTCGACTCGACGTGGCGCTGGAGGCGGCCGCGAATCATCGTCTATCGGCGATCGAGGTGGACGGCTTGCGGGCGTGCGTGATGCAGTTGCGGGGCGCGCAACGTTGGAATTCCGGTTGCCGTCAACTGGCCGAGGAAATCGTCGAGTATGTTCGCGAACGCGTCATGCGGGTACGCCCGGCGCAGGCCGCGTGCCTGCGGCTCGCCGTGGTGGAGTAGCGGCCATGGCCGACAACATTTTCGCCAAGATCATCCGCAAGGAAATCCCTGCCAAGATTGTTTATGAGGACGAGCGCGTGCTGGCGTTCCGCGACATCGACCCGAAGTCGCCCGTCCATATTCTCATCGTGCCGAAGAAGGACATTGCGCGCGTGTCGGAGGCGCGGGCCGAGGATGAACCGTTGCTGGGGCATCTGCTGATCGTTGCCGCGGAGATTGCGCGGAAGGAAGGCATCGACGGCACGGGCTATCGCATCGTGATCAACAAGGGCGCGCATGCGGGCGAGAGCGTGCCGCACCTGCACGTGCATCTTCTCGGCGGTCGGGCGTTGAACTGGCCGCCCGGATGAGCGCCGTCTCCTTGTGAACGAACTCATTCTCTTCGAGGACGACGATCTGTTGGTCGTCAACAAGCCCTCGGGCATCAACACGCACAAGCCCGACCGCTTCGCGCCCGACGGGATCCACGAATGGCTGACCAAACGCGAAGCGCGCTGGCGAAACCTTTCGATTCTCCAGCGGCTCGACAAAGACACGTCGGGGGTGATCGTTTTTGGGAAGAGCCAGCGGGCCAACCAATCGTTGACCCAACAATTCGAGAAGCACACCGTTGAGAAGACGTATTTACTGCTCAGCGCCGTACGTCCGACGCGCCAGAAATTTTGGGCGAAGTCGCCGAACTGCGTGACGGAATTTGAGTTTGTCGATTCCAACGGCGATTACTTTCTTACGCAAGCGCGACCGCTCACGGGCAAGACACACCAGATTCGCCGCCACGCCGCGGAAAGCGGGTTCCCGATACTCGGCGATACACTTTATGAGGGGGAAGCGGCGCCGCGATTGATGCTCCACGCGTACAAGCTCGGCTTCGAACATCCGACGAGGGTGGAGCGCGTGTTGTTCGAGGCTTCGGTGCCGCGCGCGTTCGATGACGTGGACGCGCTGGTGGCGGCGGTGGAGTTTCGCGAACCTTTGTTCGGTGAGCCGACAAATGCCTTTCGCCTGGTCAGCGGGGCGGCGGATGATTTCGCGGAGGTGATCGTCGATTCGTATCGCGGGGACATTACTGGTCCAGTGGCAAACGGAGGCGGCGATGGCGCAAGAGGCGGAGTTGATCGAGCGATTGCAGCGAGAGTGCGAGCCGTCGGCGATCTATGCGCAATTGGTGACGAAGCAGAAGCGAATGGCGCCCCGACTGGTTTGGGGGAGCGAACTGGGACAGCGAGCATCCATCCGCGAAAACGGCCTGACGTACCTGATTAATTTCGGTGAAGGATTGGCGACCGGCATTTTTCTCGACCAGCGCGAGAACCGCCGGCGATTGTTGGCGCTGCCGCTCAAGGGAAAAACCGTCCTCAATACCTTTGCTTACACCTGCGCGTTTTCCGTCGCCGCCGCGAAGGCGGGCGCGGTGACGACGAGCGTGGACCTCTCGAAGAATTATCTGGAGTGGGGGAAGGACAACTTTCGCGCGAACGGTCTTGATCCCGCGACGCACGATTTTATTTTCGGGGACGCGTTTGAGTGGCTGAAACGCCTGGCCAAACGCGGGCAACGTTGGGACGTTGTCATTCTCGATCCGCCGACCTTTTCGACAACGAAGAAAGGACGGGTGTTCCAGGCCGCGCGCGATTATGAGGAACTGGCGGCGCTGGCGATACCACTGGTGGCGCCGGGTGGTTGGCTGCTGTGCTCGACGAATCAGCGGACGCTGGAAGCCGAGCAATTCGAGAAGAGCATCCAGATCGCCGCGCAGAATTGCGAGCGCATCATGGAGTCGCTGGAGTTTGAGACCCTCCCGTTTGATTTTCGCGTGGCGCCGAAGGAACGGCCGTACTTGAAGACTTTCTGGGCCAGGCTGGAATAGCGGATTGTTGGAGTTGCGGCCCGAAGGTGTTTACTGCCCAGACTGCGCCGCCGATGCCGATAGCCACTGCCAGCGATTTGCCCAATGGCGAAAATGATGTCGAGGTTGTCTGTTGCGGCTCGCTCACAGTCGCGGAGACGAGGGGGAAGAGGTGTTTGGCAATGGTCTCGGACTTCGGGAGTTTGCTCGCATCGACGAATTGGTTGCCGCCGGTTCGCGCCAGAGCGTATTTCATCAGCCCGTACAGGGAAGTGAATAATCCACCGAGATCGGCATACCCGTAAGACGAACCATTGGCCGGCAGCCGGTTCATGGATTGTTGATAGACCGCGCTCGTCGCGAGCGTCGGCTTCGACTCTTTCGCCTGGATGAGCAACTCGCGCGCATAATCGGGATCGCTGGCGAGGATGAAGAACTTATCGGTCAGCGCGTACGTGGGCGCGGGAAGTCCCGGGCCGAGGTGGATCGAGCGCAGTTTTTCACCCGCGCCTTCGGTCTCATCCCATGGCAGGTTTTCGTTGGTTCCCCCGCTGCTTTCCCGGAGCGCTTCCATCGCTGCATCGAGCGCGGGACGAAGTTTGTCCGCGTCGGTGATTTCGCTGACGATGGCAATCCCCGGCAAGCGGGTGCCGGAAGGCCAGTTGGCAACCACGGCAAATTCCGGGCCCAGTTTTTGCAAAACATCCTCACCCATGCGAATGCCGTTGGTGCGAAGCGCTTCCTGAAACTGTCCAGCCGCGAGCATCAGGTTGGCGCTGCCTGATTGGGAGAGAGACTGCATCACTTCCTCGTAGGTGGCGGACAGATCGGCGGAGCCGACGAGATAGACGAGCGTGTCGGGCGTGGTGAGCGCGAGCGTTTTGCGTTGCGTGGGCGGCGTGGGCTTCGGCACGTTGCTGGAATAGGCGACAAAACCAACGTCCTTGATGCCGCGATCGAGGAAAGTCAGGCTGTAAGCCGCGGCCTGGGTGCGCGAGAACTTCTGGTACAGGCCGGCGGTTTGCGGCGAAAATGCCAGAAGCGGTCCGACGAGATTGAGCACCTCTTCGACATTGAAGTACGCCAGGAATTCGTGGTTCACCGAGGCATGCTGTTCGATGTTCTTGAACTTGTCGCTGTTGGCAAGGCGCTTGAAGTCGCGCGGAACCTGACCGGTCCAAGCGGCGATCAGATCGCGCATCGCGTCTTCACCGAAAGTGAAAACCACCAGCGAATTGAAAAACGCATGGCAGACTGGAAGAGCCGGCTCCGTTTCCCAAAGGACGTATTTCACGCCGAGATATTCCTTGTTCCGAAACGTCCCGCGCGGATACGACTGCTTGAGTTGGCCTTCGAGTTTGTACAGGCCCGCGATCGCTTCGACACGTTTGGCGCGGACATCCGCGCCAAAGACCAGGCCCGGATTGAATTCCGGAAAGAGCGTCACATGCGTGACTGCGAGAAATACTTCTCCTTGCACCGCGTCAAAAACCATACCGCCAATGGTATCGGCGTCCTTGGGGGCGCCCACACTCGCGGACATGTCACGCAAGGCGGCCAGCGGCTGCGCCAGAAATGCTTGCACCTCCGGTTCGTGCCAGAGCGCGTAGAATTCTGTCTTGGTAAATTCAGCGCGCGATTTTGACAGGTCGGGGATGTCAAGAAAGGCGAGGGTCGACTCGGGAGGCAGGTCGGCAGCGCGAGGCGCAGGCTTGTTGAGGACGAAATACACGAGCGCCGCGGCGATAACGGCGGTCAGCAGAAGTAGAACAGCGATAGCCTTTTTCATCGTAAACGTGCCGCTTTGGAACAGACGCAGCTTGGGCGGGGATGCTAGTCCGTTCGCAAAGACAGCGTCAAGGAAATAGGCTGGCAGTGACCAGAATCGGCGTGCTAAACTGCCCGGGCTATCATCGGGACGACGGGATTGCAAGGCGTGCTGGTTATGAACCATGAGAAGAGTCGATTGCGCGGGGTGAGTGCAGCGTGCCTGTCCATTTCCCTGGCGGCGATGAGCGCGTCGCGTGTGGACGCGGTGATCTTCCAGTCCACTGGCGACACGAATTACAATACGATGGCCCCCTCGGGCGCGCTCGCCAACAGCGGCTGGCAATACGAAGGCTCCTGGGGCAATTATCTCGGCACGCCCATCGCCCCGCAGTTTTTTATCGTGGCAAATCACGTCGGCGGCACGACCAATGACGTCTTCCTGTTCAACGGGCTTTCCTATCATCCCGTCGCCGCCTTCAAGACTTTCGACAGCGATCTCACCATCTGGCAGGTGCAGGAGACATTTCCAAGTTACGCACAGCTCTATTCCTCGTCGGATGAGACCAACAAACATCTGGTCGTCTTTGGCCGCGGCACGCAGCGCGGCTCGCCCGTTGTCGTGGACGGCCAAACAAACGGTTGGTTCTGGGGAGCACCCGACGGTGTCCAGCGCTGGGGCGAAAGCGATGTGTCGTCCGTGACCAATCTCGGTGCCGGCGTCGGCGACATGCTGCGGATGGTATTCGATGGCAAGGGCGGATCGAATGAGTGTCACCTCTCCGACGGCGACTCCAGTGGCGGCGTGTTCATTCAGCAAGATGGCGTTTGGAAACTCGCGGGGATCAACCACGGGGTTGATGGCGAGTTCAGCAACGCGGTCGATGGCGCGGTCTTCACCGCGGCACTTACGGACCTTCGTGGATTGTTTCAACAGGCTGGGCCTGCGGACTGGGTCTTTATCGATGACGCCGAACCCGTCCCCAGCGCTTTCTACAGCACCCGCATTTCGGCGAATCTTGACTGGATTTATAGCGTGATCGATTTCGATTCGAACCGCGTCGATCTCGTCCAACAAACCACGAATGCGGTTGCCGCCGCATCGCTTAACATCACCACCAACGCGTCCATCGCCGCGGTGGATCCTAATGCCGCAACCTTCCGGACACGTCGCATTCCCTTCTTGAACGCCCGTTAAGCCGACTCTTCTTTCAGATTGACCGCGCCCGCGACACATTTAGAAAACAGTCGCCATCGGTCAAACACTTAGGCAGGGTAAGGATATCTCCCAGAAAAAACTCAGCATTCTGCCGATTGTTATAAAGGCCGAATAAGTTCAGTCTGGTGGTGGGTTAGAACAGAAAAGTAAGCAAGGGGAACAGGGTGCTTATGAAGAGTGGATTGAAGAATTTTGTCGTGTCCTTGGCGATCATAGGAGCTGCCTTGGACGCCCACGCAGCGGTCGGGGCCAGCTTGTCGATTTCTGACGGAGTGGATCCGGTAATCACTATTTTCGACAACGGCGCGGGAGACCTGAATCCTGCGATCGGTGAATTGACCATGAGTACGAATGTAGGGGTGTGGAGCGTGAGTGTGTCCTCCGGCCTCACCAAACCCGCGCTGGGTAGCTCAACCAATCCCGTAATGGATCTTGTCGTTCAGGCCAGTTCGACCGGGGCCGGTAGCCTGACCTACAGCTTTTCCGACCTTGGCTTTGGTCCCGCGCCCGGGACCTTGAATGCTGCGGTAAGTGGTCAGGTCATTTCCGGCGCGCCAACAACGGTGGGCTACAGCGTTTATGGCGACACCAACAATGTCGAGGGAGCGTTGACGACTTTATTGGCAACGACCGGAACGACCTCACTGCCGGTTGCAACCAGTAGCTCCGGTCCGCTCGCTCTGGCTTCTCCATTTTCCTTGTCGCAGGTAGTTAAGCTCACCGCTTCTGGCGCCTCGGCTGTCAGCGTTGATGCCAGCTTGAATGTCACTCCCATCCCGGAGCCGAGCACTGCCGCGCTCACGTTTCTGGCCCTGGCATTTCTTGCCGTGGGTTTTGCGCACCGTCGACGCTCGGTGCACTACGTCAGGTAGCGGATCGGAAGTCCCACAAATCCGCCCCGCTTGACACGGGACGGTGATGTTCTATACTTCCCACTGCAATGCAGACCGACGAGCCTGGAGGAGCGTGGGGCATTCCAAGCGATGAGGCGTTACCGCTTGGGGTGAATCTTCCGCCTCCACCCCGGCATCCCAACCGTGTGAATTTGGAATCATCTCCCTTGAAATCTTCTTCTATTGACGAACAATTCCCGTCGGCGGGGCGGGGCATCTGGGCGCGCGTGCCGGATGCGGACTGGAATGACTGGCGGTGGCAGCTTCGCAACCGTATTACCTCGCTGGAAGCGCTGGAGGCGTTGATGCCGCTGACGCCCACGGAACGCGCGGGAGTTTCCCAAGCGGGCCACCATCTGGCGATGGCGATCACGCCGTACTTTTTCAATCTTATCAACGTCAGCGATCCGAACTGTCCGATTCGCGTCCAGGTCATCCCGCGAGCCGAGGAAATGGTCGCCGCGCCGTGGGAGATGGCGGATCCGTGCGGCGAGGACGAGCACATGCCGGTGCCGGGTCTCGTGCATCGCTATCCCGATCGCGTGCTGTTTCTGGTGACGGACCGTTGCGCGGCGTACTGCCGTTATTGCACGCGCAGCCGCGTGGTCAGCGGCGCGGGCGAGCAACATCTGCACACGGAATTTGACGCGGCGATCAATTACATCCGCGAGCACACGGAAGTGCGCGACGTGTTGTTGAGCGGTGGCGATCCGCTGTTGTTCAGCGACGAGCGGCTCGAGCATGTGCTCAGCCAGTTGCGCGCCATCAAGCATGTCGAATTTCTGCGCATCGGGACGCGGATCCCGATTTTCCTGCCGCAACGCATCACGCCCGAGTTGTGTGCGATGTTGCGAAAGTATCATCCGCTATGGATGAGCATTCATACCAATCACCCGAAGGAAGCGACGCACGAAGTCAGGGAGGCGTGCGGTCGGCTTGCTGATGCGGGGATTCCGTTGGGAAACCAAAGCGTGTTGTTGCGTGGGGTCAACGACGACGCGGCGGTGATGAAAAAGCTCGTGCATAAACTGCTGATGATGCGGGTGCGGCCGTATTACATCTACCAATGCGATCCGGTCAAGGGGACGCACCACCTGCGTACCACTGTGGGCAAAGGCATTGAGATCATCGAGGCGCTGCGCGGCCATACAACCGGTTATGCGGTTCCGCAGTATGTTATCGACGCGCCGGGTGGCGGTGGCAAGGTGCCTATCGGGCCCGAATACGTGCTGGCGCATGACAAACAGCGCGTCATCATCCGCAATTACGAAGGCAAGGTCTTCGAGTACCCCGAGTTGAACGACTCACCGGCCCCTGCAAAATCAGGGTCCGGCGCTCCTCCCTTGACGCGCCCGCTGGGTGCGGAAGCTGCTCTAAAGGGCTGCCGCACAACGCATGAGGGAAATGGACACGACTGCCCGACGCTCGACTGAAATACATTTCGGATTGGCCTGGAACTGGCAGTTTGACCAGGATTTTGTCAGCCAGCTTGACCGCTCCTGTCTTCACGCCGGCTTGAGTTGCTATCTCGTCGGCGTTCACAACCTCCAGCAAACTTTTCTCGAAGTCCAAAACGGTGAACGCAATTTCACTTACTTCCTCGACCGCGCCAGCGACGAGGACGAGCGTTTCCTGAAGTTCAACCAACTGCTCCAGTCAAAGGGCGCCAAGTTCCTCAATTCGCATCACAACTACCGTCGTTCCATCGACAAGGCGAACATCCACGGCGAACTGCTCGCCCGCGGATTGCAGTTGCCATTAACAATCATTTTGCCGCCCTACGAGAACGAGCCGAATTTTGACGCGCGCCTGATCGAACCGCTGGCGTCGCCGTTTGTCGTGAAACCGGCGAAGGGCAGTGGTGGTTTCGGTGTCATGATCGGCGCTACGCGGCCCGACGACATCATGCAAACCCGCGCCAAGTTCCGCAACCAGCGGTTCCTCATCCAGCAGCGCATCGTCCCGCAAATTCTGAATGGTCGCCGCGCCTGGTTTCGCGTGTACCATGTCTGCGGCACCATTATCCCGTGCTGGTGGGATGACACCACGCACCGCTATGCCGTCGTCACCCCCTCGGACCGCGCGCACGTGAATGTGGATGAACTCGGCCGCATCGTGCGCATCATCGCCGAGGTTTCCCAACTCGATTTCTTCAGCACCGAGATCGCCCTGGAAGCCGATGGCCGCTATTTCGTCGTCGATTACGTCAACGACCCCTGCGACATGCGCCCGCAAAGCAAGTATTTCGACGGTGTGCCCGACACCATCATCGGTCTGATCGTCTCCTGCATCACCGGCCACATCAAAAAGCAGTTCGCCCCCACCACCCAGCCCACCGACGAAGACGCCCACTGGTGGCCGTGACAATCAACTTGTCACTAGTGGCACGACACGCTTCATTTGCAGGGTCGTTGGTAGGGACGGCTCGCCGAGCCGTCCACGATTCCACACTGGCGCGGCCCGGTGGGCCACCGCGCCCTACCCATCGAATGAACTGTGTCGCAGCACTAGGATAAGCAGCGCAATGAGACTAAGAGCCAAGAGAGCATAGCCGCAGCGACGAAACCCGACAGAACCAGTCATTGACTGTCTTGCCCAAAATAGAATCCCTGCACCGGTTACGGCAAATGCTACTGCGGTGAAATAGAGAGTGACCCAAGCGCGATTCTGAAAATCCTGTTTCAAAGCGCCAATGACGGCGACAATGCCAACTGGGAATATATGCACCCCGAGGCGTCTCCAACCGCTGCCGAGGTTAGTTGAAGGCAAGTGTGTCTTGGTTCTCATCGCGGCAGCCCAATTGAATGGATAGTATGGCTCTTCACTTAAATGTATGAAATCCAGTACCGAGCGAGCAAGCCGAACCGCGGTCAGGGGTGACAAATAGCTGATTTGTCCACCATCAAATGCACGATCACGCCGAATGCTTGCCGAAACTGCGCTAAGCGAAACTGAGCACGCCCACCGGGCGCTCGACGGCGAGAGCGCGACGCTCGCGCTTGAGGCGCTCAAGTTCGTGCATGGTCTGCGCGGTGAGATAGCTTTCGCCGCAACGTGGGCAGGTCACGACGGGCACGTTCTCGATAATGAGCAAGGTTTTTCCCTTGCCGTACGTGCGGGTCACGCGGCAGACTTTGGCGCCCGGTTTGCCGCAATTGTCACAACGGACGAGGTCGAGATGGTTCTTCATAGGCGATAGACCGTCACGATCAATAGCTTACCACGCGGGCTGATCTTTGCAATCACTTCGACAGGCGATCCATTGGCCGACGCGCCTTGGAGACGATATTTCCATTCCTTCGTCTGGCGATCCCTCTGGCGCTCTCGTATTTCACCGGAGAGGATGGCGCATTCGACGTCATAGATTGCGAGGTCGTCGTCATCCATCCTCTCGTCGGCGTGTGCGGACACGATGTATTGGCTCGCGCGAACTTTCTCCCGCATCTGCTTCAAGAGGCGTTGGAACACAGGCTATTGTTTACACTTCCAGCACGAGATTGCCAAAACCTTTATGGCAGCGAAGCCTGCAGGGGGTCGCGACGCAACCCACGGCGGTGTGGGACACACCGCCCTACCAACGACATCTGCGTTCGGCCGGTAGGGCGCGCTCTCCGAGCACGGCGCAACGATCATTTTCTTATCATCAAATGGACCGCCACGATCACGCCGAAGATGACGACTGCGCCGCGCAGGAGGCGGGGTGACATTCGTTGCGCGCATTTCGCGCCGACGAATCCGCCGGCGATGGCCGCGACGGCCATCATCAGGGCGATCTTCAAGACCGCCGCGCCGACCGCGATAAAATAGACAATCGCGATGCCGTTGATGAGCACCGCGAGGAAGTTCTTCATGCCGTTCGCCGCCTGCAAATCTTCCGGCAGAAAAATCGCCATCGCCGCCAGCATCAGGATTCCCATGCCTGCGCCGAAGTAGCCTCCATAAACCGCGATGGCAAACTGCGACAGCCAGATCGCCGCCGCGTGCTTCTTTGGGTTCGCCGCCGCCCGCTGGGAAATCCAGCGGCCAATTGGCTCGTTGAGTTGGAGCAACGCACACGCAAGGAGGATCAAGAAGGGGACGATGAGGCGAAAGAAGCTCTCGGGCGTTTTCAGCAGCAGGATCGCGCCCAAGAGTCCGCCGATCAGCGACGGCAACGCAAGTGTCCAGACCCGCGCACGATTTTCCGAGAGCTGGCGTCGATACGCCCAGGAACTCGTCACCGAGCCGGGCCAGACCGCCACCGTGCTCGTGGCATTGGCCGTGATCGAAGGCATGCCGCAATAGAGCAGGGCGGGGAATGTCAGCAAGGTGCCCCCGCCGGCGATCGCGTTGACGAAGCCCGCGCCGAACGCCGCGAGCGAACTGAGCCCGTAAATCTGCATGATATGCGGGGCACTATACCAGAGGCGATGGGCCGATTGTAAGGCAGCGTTCATGTTGGTGGCACAGGCGTCCCTGCCTGTGGAGCTGGTTATGCGGTGCTTGCGACAGGCAGGGACGCCTGTCGCCACCAGTCCGTTTTGCGCCTGCCCAACATTTTCAATCATGCCCCTGGCAAGGGGTGCGCTTGCCCTGCAACTTGGGGTCTGTTACGGTCGCTCGATATGCCGTCTGTATTTTTGAAGAAGAACAAGGAACGCCGCCTCTACGCGGGCCACAGTTGGGTCTACTCCAGTGAAATCGAACGAATCACCGGCGATCCTGATCCCCGCGACGGCGATGCGGTGGACATCCGCGATCACAAGGACCGCTTTTTTGGCCGCGGGTTGCTGAACACCAAATCGCAAATCACCGTGCGGCGGTTCACCACGCAGAAGGAGGAACTCGACCGCGCGTTCTTCACCCGTCGCATCGAAGAAGCCCTGGCTTATCGCCGGGAGGATACGTCCATTGGCGACACTGAAGCATTCCGCGTGGTTTCCTCCGAGGGTGACCAGATGCCCGGCCTCATCGTCGATCAATACGGCGACTATCTTGTCATTCAGGCGCTCACGCTGGGGATCGACCAACGCAAGGGGCAAATTGTTGAAATTCTCCGGGAGATGTTCGAGCCGCGGGCCATCATCGAGCGCAGCGATGTCGCCAGCCGCAAACTGGAAGGACTGGAGGAAACCAAAGGCGTCCTCTTCGGCGAGACGGATGGCATCGTCCGCGCGCAGTTTGCGGGATTCTCCATCGAGGTCAACCTGCTCGAAGACCAGAAAACCGGTTTCTTTCTCGACCAACGCGACAATTACGCCGAGGTCGCGCGCCTCTGCGCGGGCAAACGCGTGCTCGATTGTTTCACGTACCACGGTGGTTTCGCCCTCGCCGCGGCCATGGCGAGCGCCAAGAGCGTGGAGTCGGTCGAGATTTCCGACCAGGCCGTCGCCCGCGCGCGCAAGAACGCCGAGTTGAATGGGCTGACGGGAAAGATCGAGTTCGTTTGCGCCAACGCGTTCGATGTCCTGAAAAAATACGACGGCGACAAACGGCAGTACGACGTCATCGTGCTTGATCCGCCCACGTTCACGCGCACGCGGCAAAACGTCGAGGGCGCGCTCCGAGGGTACAAGGAAATCAACCTGCGCGCGCTGAAGATGCTCCCACCGGGCGGCATGCTCGCCACGTTCACCTGTTCGCATCACATCGACGCCGAGTTGTTCAAGTCGGTGGTCGTCGAGGCGGCGGCGGACGCGAAGAAAACCGTGCGCCTGGTCAAGGTGCTCACGCAATCCCCCGATCATCCGATTCTGCCCGCCGTACCCGAAACCGAGTATCTGCGCGGCCTGCTGCTTGAGGTGATGTAGTGGAAGCAAAGCTGGAGGAACTGAAGCAGCGCCTCGCGGAGATCAATGACGTGCGCTCCGCCGCTTCCGTCTTGAATTGGGACCAGATGACCTACATGCCGCCCGGCGGCGCCGAAGCGCGCGGACGGCAGGTGGCGACGCTGGAGCAAACTCGCCCACGAGAAGTTGACGGATCCTTCGATCGGTCGGATGCTCACGGAATTACGTTCGCGCGAGCGAAGCGTTGCCCGCCGATTCCGACGAGGCCGCGCTGATTCGCGTGGCCCGCCGCGATTACGACCGCGCGGTAAAAGTCCCACCGGCATTCGTCGCGAAATTCAGCGCACACCAAACCGCAACCTACGAAGCATGGATCAAGGCGCGGCCCGCCAACGATTTTGCCGCAGTGCGTCCGTACCTGGAAAAAACACTCGAATACAGCCGCGAGTTGGCGAATTATTTTCCCGGTTATGACCACATTGCCGACCCATTGATTGATTTCGCCGACTTCGGAATGAAGGCGGCCACCGTGCGGGCGTTGTTTGCGGAGTTGACGGAAAGAACTCGTGCCGCTCGTGCAGGCGATTGCCGCGCAACCGCTCGCGGATGATGCGTGCCTTCACCAGAAGTTTCCCGAAGCCCAACAACTCGCGTTCGGTGCAGCCGTCGTCAAGCGGCTCGGCTACGACTTCCAGCGCGGACGGCAGGACAAGACGCACCACCCGTTCTGCACGACGTTCTCGCTCGGTGACGTGCGCATCACGACGCGCGTGAAAGAAGACGATCTTGGCGACGCGCTCTTCAGCACCATCCACGAAGCCGGCCACGCGATGTACGAGCAGGGGATCCAGCGCGAGTTGGAAGGCACGCCGCTGGCGCGCGGGACTTCGTCGGGCGTTCACGAAAGCCAGTCACGGCTCTGGGAGAACCTCGTCGGCCGCGGCCGTGGTTTCTGGCGGTCCTTCTATCCCGAGCTGCAGGCGGCTTTTCCGGTGCAACTCGGCAGTGTCCCACTCGACGTGTTCTACCGCGCGATTAACAGGGTCGAGCGTTCACTGATTCGCACCGATGCCGACGAAGTGACTTACAATCTCCACGTCATGATCCGCTTTGACTTAGAACTCCAACTGCTCGAAGGCAAGTTGGCCGTCCGCGACCTGCCCGAAGCCTGGCGCGAGCGCTACCAAACCGACCTCGGCATCGCCTCACCAGACGACCGCGATGGCGTCCTTCAGGATGTGCATTGGTTCGGCGGACAAATCGGCGGCTCGTTTCAGGGTTATACCCTCGGCAACATCCTCAGCGCCCAATTCTACGACGCCGCCCTCCGCGCAAATCCCAAGATTCCCGACCAGATTGCCAACGGTGAATTCACCACGTTGCATGATTGGCTTCAGAAGAACATCTACCAGCATGGAGCCAAGTTCACGGCGAATGAGATTGTGAAACGCGCGACTGGTCAACCGCTCACGATTGAACCGTATATCCGCTATTTGCGGACGAAGTATGGGGAGTTGTACAAACTCCTATAGGTTGTCACCCTGAGCGAAGCGAAGGGTCTCAGTCGTTCGACAGACTGCGGAAACGACAGAGATTCTTCGCTTCGCTCAGAATGACACAACCTTTTGCAGCCAGGTTCAGACTTGTGGGGAAACAAGACACGCGTTAGCATTCATGCGCTGTTGGGAGCAACACCACGCCGAGGCACACGATTGAATTATTGGACGATGGATGTGCTCCTCCTTGGCGACGCGCGTGGGCAAAATGTCACTTTGACCGCCTTGACAATCGAATCGTGGGCTGCTAGGAAGTTGCGCAACAAGGAGGTCGCGGTGCGTGAGTTGGAGAACTCCCGCCTATTCTGTGGAGATACTGTTCGGCCATCAGGGCGGACGGAGAGCAAGCGGATGAGTTGGGTTTTGCTTTCCTCGGCCGCGCTACCTTCATGCCACGCGACACGGATAATTCACCATGGCTAAACAAAAACTTGAGCAGTATCTTACCCGCCAGTTTGAAAAGCACGTAACCCGGAGCGCCGTCGAGATCGAACAAAAGTACCGGGTCTCCGACGTTGATGAGCTGCGCAGGAAGCTGATCAAATTGGGCGCGCGCAGATCGGTCAAGGGCTATGAACGGAACGAGCTGTTCGACATGGACGGCGCGTTGCGAAAACAGGGCCGAAAACTTCGCCTGCGGCGACACGGGGAAGACAAGGCCGTATTGACGCTCAAGGGCCCGCGCCAGGGCGGGATCCACAAAAGACGGATGGAAATCGAGACTCGCGTTGATTACGAGCCAGCCAAGCGCATCCTCGAATTATTGAGCTTCCGCGTCTCCGAGACCTACGACAAGCTGCGTGAGGAATACAAGCTGGGTCCCTGCACGGTCTGCCTCGATCATATCTCCCAATGCGGTTGGTTCTTCGAGATCGAAGGGACACCAAAACAGATCAACGAGATTGCGCGCAAGCTGGACTTGAGCAATTTGGACCGTGAGCACCGTTCCTATCGGAAGCTCATCAAACATCACTTGCTGCGGCTGCCGATGATACGCCTGGGTTCCCAGCCCCGGATTCGCGCAGGAAGGAGACCGAAATGAAACTATTGATCGTTGACGATGAAATCAAAATCTGTGAGATGCTCCAGGAGTATTTTGAAGATCATTTCGTTTGCGAGATCGTAACGGCAACCACGATTTCCGAGGCGTTGTCACTCCTGGCGAGCGAACAGCCCGAGGGAATGCTTTTGGATTTGAACCTGAAGTCGAAACTGGGCGGATTCGACATTTTGAAGCGGGTGAAGGCGATCAGTCCCTGGACAAAAGTCATCATGGTAACGGGCGCGTGCGATTTGGATTCCATCGAGACCGCCAGGGAACTGGGCGCGGTGGATTACATTACCAAACCTTTTACCATCGACTATCTGGAACAGACCGTCCAAGCGAAGATCGCGAACGCGCTGATGTACGCCTAGCGATGAGGTGCACCTACCTGGGGTGCGGCACATACGACTTCAGCGCCTGCGTATTTTCCACCAGCGGTGTGAGCGTGTAGAAACCCAGCGCGGCGGGGAGCAGCACGAATTCTCCAACATTGATACGCTCTTCCTTGCCGTCGGGTAAGAGCAGACCGACGGCGCCTTTGGTGCAACTCAGAATGTGGAAGGTTGAGCCGTCGCAACGGTCGGGCCAGGCGTTGCTCAATTCGAGGCGGTGCACATGAAAGTAGGGGCACTCGACCAAACGCCATAGGCCATTGACACCATGGGACTCAACGGTCGCGCGTTGCTTCCTGGGTTCAAAGTCCTCAAAGTCGATGCACACGAGCGACTCCCTGATATGGAGTTCCCGCGGCTTGCCGTCGAGGCCGACACGACCCCAATCATAAACGCGGTAGGTGGTATCGGAATTCTGCTGGATTTCGACCAGCACGACGCCCGCATCGATCGCATGCACGCGACCCGAGGGAACAAAGAAGGTGTCACCGGGCAGGACGGGGAAGCGGTAAATGCAATCTTCGAGTTTTTTCGTTCCCTTTTCAGGCTTCGCAGGTGCTTCCAGGGCGCGTATGAAGTCAGCGCCCGTGACGCCGCGACGAAGGCCGGCAATCAGGTGTGCATCCTGATCCGCTTCAAGCACGCACCACATCTCGGTTTTGGGTTCTCCTTTAAGCTTCGCGGCGACAGAATGGGGCGGATGAACCTGTAACGAGAGCCGCTCGCGGGCGTCGAGGAGTTTGACGAGCAGAGGAAAACGAGTGGCCGCGCCGCAATTGGTCCCCAAAAGCTGCGCTCCATGGGCATGGATCTGTTCGCGCAGCGTCTTGCCTTTGTCGGGCCCGTTGGCAACGACGGACTGGACGTCATCGCGGTCGCTCATTTCCCAGGATTCACCGATGTGCTTGCCGGCGGGGATCGACTTGCCGTAGCGCGCGAGCGCATTTCCGCCCCAGACGCGTTCGATCAGGGCGGGGGTGAATTTGTAAGGGTAGAGCATCTTTGTGCCTTGCAGTTGACTTCAATTTAACATACACTGCGCAACCACAAGGAGGATTTGCAACGCTTTTCTATGGGGAAGGAATCGAAGCATTCGGGCGTTCGTGAGATTTGGGCCGTTGTCCTGGTCGTCGCTTCTCTTTTGCTGCTATTGAGCCTGATTTCGTACGACCCGTACGATGTCGGCCACGTGGCGGCGAGCGGACACAAGCCTGTCGCAAACTTTATCGGTCCCGTCGGCGCGTGGATCGCATTCTTCACATTCCAAACATTCGGACTGGGCGCCTACGGAGTCATGGCCGTGCTGGCCGTGATTGGCGGGACGCTGCTGCTCGGCAAGGAACTGCCGTGGCGCGGGAAGCTTGGCGCCGGCATTCTCCTGCTGATCTCCCTCAGCAGCCTCCTGCACGTCGCGGGGCTGGAACGCGCACAACGCGCGCTGAACTTGCCGGACAGCGCGGGCGGTTTCCTCGGGTTGATCGTCGGCGGATTCTTCCAGCGGATTGTGGGTCGGCCCGGCACGATCCTCGTCTTTGGCGGATGCTATCTCATCAGCCTTATTTTATTGATTAATTTCCGGCCGAGTTACTGGGTGGCGTTGACCGTGGGCCGGGCGATGGACTTCTGGCATCGGAAACGCAGCAACAAATCCAAGCCCACCGTTGACGACGAATTGCGCGATCAGGAGCGGGCGTTGACCATCAAGGAATTTCAGACCGACCGCCAGTTGGCCCGGCAGGAGAAGGAAGCGCGCAAACTCGCCACCGAGCGCTCTAATGGCTCCACGGGTGACGAGGACGCGGCGCGGGAACGACGGCCGGAGCCGAAGTTTGAGGATTACACCGTGGCACGGTCCCAGAATGGCGCGGACAAAAAGAAGGCGACCGGTGAGGATGCGCCCTCCATGGCTCAAAAGATCGCCGAGAAGCTCAAGCCGAAAAAGGAAAGTGCGGCAACCGTGGGCATCGACGCGGAAGCGGGTGCGGCCACACCGGCAAGTCCCAAACCGAAACGCGAAAAGCCCGTGCCAGCGGGCCCCGCCCCGGTGCTGGGAAGCGTCACCGCCGCCTCCGGCGAGGAATACGTGCTGCCGCCGCTCGACATGCTGGAGCAACCGCCTTTGCCGGGCAAACGCGACGTGATGGAGGATTTGAAGGCCAGCGCGAAGGTCTTGCGCGAGACGTTGCAGGAATTTGGCATCGACGTCGAATCCGGTGACGTGACGAAGGGGCCGACCGTGACGCTATTCGAGTTGTACCCCGCCGCCGGCGTGCGCGTGGAAAAAATTTCCTCGCTCTCCAACAACGTCGCCATGGCGATGCGGGCGGAGAAGGTGCGCATTCTCGCGCCGGTGCCGGGCAAGGGGACGGTGGGAATCGAAGTGCCTAACTCATCTCGCACGACGGTCTACCTGCGCGATCTGTTGGAATCGCAAGAGTGGCGGAACGCAACCGGCACGATCCCGATTGCCCTGGGCCGCGATGTGAAGGGCAATCCGATCATCGGCGACCTGGCCAACATGCCGCATTTGCTGATTGCCGGCGCGACCGGCTCGGGCAAGACCGTTTGCGTCAACGCGATTCTCGCCTCATTGCTTTATCGCTTCACGGCGGAGGACCTGCGGCTCGTGTTGATCGACCCGAAGATGGTCGAGATGCAGAACTACAACGCTTTGCCGCATCTCATCGTGCCCGTCGTGACCGAAGCCAAGAAAGTGCCGCTGGCGTTGGGGTGGGTGATCCGCGAGATGGAGAAGCGGTTCCAGATTTTCGCGAAAAGCGGCGTTCGCAACATCACTTCTTTCAACGCGCGTCCAAAGAAATCGGTGAAGCCGGAGGCGGAAGCTTCCCTCGACCCGTTGGTCATCGAAGATGCGGCGAATGAGAAAGAGGAGGCGGACGGAGAAGCCGAAGGCGGAGCAGGAACTTGCTCAAGATCGAAGTGCCGCGTGACTTCGAATTGATAATCCCGGACAAACTGCCGTTTATCGCCGTGGTGGTGGATGAATTGGCGGACCTGATGCAGACCGTCGGCAAGGACGTGGAAATGGCCATTGCGCGTCTTACGGCCCTGGGCCGCGCGGCCGGCATTCATCTGGTGGTCGCAACGCAACGCCCCAGCGTCAACGTCGTGACCGGTGTCATCAAGGCCAATATCCCCGCCCGCATCGCGTTTCAGGTGGCGTCGATGCAGGATTCACGCGTCATCCTCGACAGCCAGGGCGCGGAGAAATTGCTGGGGAAGGGCGACATGCTCTACGAGCCCGGCTCGGGAAAGGCCGTCCGTGCGCAGGGCGTCCTCGTGCTGGATCGCGAGATTTCGCGCATTGTTGACTTCATCGGTGGCCGCGCCAAGCCACAGTTCGAAAAGGAGCTGCACCAGAAACTGCAGAAGAACTCCACTCTCGCGGACGCGGAGCCGAGCGAAGAGGATGAGGAACTGGTGGAACAGTGCATGGAAGTGATTCGCCAGACCAATCGCGCCAGCGTCTCGGTCTTGCAACGGCGCCTGCGCATCGGCTACACTCGCGCCGCTCGGATCATGGACTTGCTGGAAGAACGCGGGGTCGTCGGCCCAAATAAAGGCGCCGAACCGCGCGAAATCCTGATCGACCTGGATGGCCAAGTGCCGGCGGAGCGGTGACATGCCCCGACATGCAACAAGGCGACGGCCCAAGACGGATCCCAATGCCACGGTGTGCGTCTTCAAGGTGGTATTGGCCGACAACAAGTCTATCTGGCGGCGGATTGCGATTCGTTCGGATCAGACTTTGGACGACTTGCACGCGATCATCTTCACTGCGTTTGATCGGTTCGATGAGCATTTGTATTCATTCCACCGCCAGCCGTTGTCCGCTCGACGCGGACCGGACTTCAACCGCGATAAAGTTGAGTACACGAGTCCGGTTATGATTGAGGAAGCTGATTCGTTCGGCGGCCACGAGGTGCGGGATGCCTCCAAAACGGTCATCGGCACACTGGAACTGAAGCCGGGCGCCAAGCTGTATTACCTGTTCGACTTCGGGGACAGTTGGTGGCACGAGTTGACGATGGAAGAGGCCGGATTGCCTGTGGAGGCGAAGCGGCGGTACCCGCTCATCGTGGAAAGCCAGGGCGCGTCGCCGCCGCAGTATCCGCCAATGGATGAATAGCATGAGGTGTTGGCGCGGCAGTACGGGGCGGCGCGGGTTGTTCCAGCCCGGTTTCAGGACGATCTGCTCCATGTGGCTGTAGCGGTTTGCCATCGCTTGGATATGATTGTAAGCTGGAACAGGAAGCACTTGGCTAATCCAAAAAAAGTGGCGCTGATCAATGCCGTGAATCGGCGACAGGGTTGGGCGCTCATGAGGATTCACACACCAAAAGAGGTGATGGGGCTATGAAACAGGGAAGAGAGCCTGCGGCGGTTCGCGAGCTGCATCGGATTCGAGAGGAAATGCTCGCCGAAGAAAAGCGCGCAGGCAGCGGCAAGTATTGGGCGGAAGCCAATCGGCAAGCGATGGAGTTTGCCCGCCGGCATGGTCTCAAATACGTCGAGGCAAAGCCGGGCATTGCAACCGCACGCGAGAAGCAGTCGAAACGATACAAAGTCCGCTGACGCCGATCAACGGCGCAAGAGGTTACGCGCCGCACATCCTGATTCGCTTCATCGAATACGCGCGGAAGGAAGCCATAACTAGATTTATCAGATTATGGCCGACAAAGTAAAAATCTGGTTCGATGCGGAAGCGGATTACCTTGAGGTACAATTTGCGCAGGCCGCCGGCTCCATGAAGGCAACCCGGCACGACGCCGTCATGGACCGTGTGGACGCCCAAGGACGCGTGATCGGCTTCAGCGTTCTGGGCGTAAGCCGTTTCAAGAAAGGCAAGCCGTTGGAAGCCGAGTTGGCCTCCGCTTCCCGCTCGGCGGTTGTGCGCGAGAAGCCCCGCAAGAAATACGGGAAGTGAAGTTTCTTGGTTGGCTGACTTGAGGGCGAGCCTTTTTCCTTGAGCCATGAGAAAGCGTTGGTAGTATGAATGTCGTCGGCGGTCGTAGACCGCCGCTACAGCCGCGAATGAGATTCGCGGCTACAATACGAACGATATGGAATCCATCGGCGAGATCCTTCGCGAAGCGCGGCACCACAAGCGGGCTTCCTTGGAAGACGTGTCGCGCGCGACCCGCATCAAGATGGAGATCCTGGAGCAACTCGAAGCGGATGAGTTTGACCGCCTCGCGGCACCGGCCTACACCAAGGGATTCTTGAAGCTCTACTCCGAGTACCTCGGCCTCGATAGCCAGGCGATGGTGGACGCTTATTTGCGGAGCCAGGGCGGACTGCGGCGGCAGGGGTTGCATGTCGAGACGGAGAAAACCGTTCGCGCGCGAAAGCCGCCCGAATTGAAATTGCCGCTGCGGAGCGTCGGGCTGGTCGTGGTTGGTTTGACGGTGGCCGTGTTTGTGGTGGTGCTCGGCAAGGGGCATTTCTCGCATTCCTCACCCGCACCGGTCCAACCGATAGTGGCGGCAACCACGCCATCAATGCCGAGCGCCGATTTCGATGCCTATTACCAGCCGAAGCCCCGACCCGCCCTTGAGCTTGTAGAGCCAGCCGCAAACAAGTAATATCTGTCGTATCGATGAGTTCCCCTTCAGCCATCAAAGTCGGGTTCGTCAGTCTCGGCTGCGCGAAAAATCTCGTGGACAGCGAGGTCATGCTCGGCTCGCTGCTGCGCGACGGGATGGAAGTGACCCAAAACGCGCAGGAAGCGGACGTGGTGATTGTGAATACCTGCGGCTTTATCGAGGCGTCGAAGAAAGAATCCATCGATGCGATCCTCAAGGCAAACGAACTGCGCGAGACGGGCAACTGCAAGGCGCTCATCATGGCCGGTTGCCTGACCCAGCGGTATCCGAAAGACCTGCAGAAGGAACTACCGGAGGTCGATGCCATCGTTGGGCTCAACGAAGTCCCGCGCATCGGGCAGATTGTCCGGGAGGTGCTCGCGAAAGTGGAGCGGGCGTCCTGCTCGCTGGATAATCCTGAAGCAAACGGGCGAGACACCCGTTCTACGGTTTATTGGTCTGGCCCGGCCAATTATGTTCCCGATTTCGCCGCGCCGCGGTTTCGGCTGACGCCGAAACATCATGCCTATGTCAAGGTCGCCGAGGGTTGTAATCATCCCTGCACGTTTTGCAGCATTCCGCGCATTCGCGGGAAACATCGCAGCCGGGCACTGGACGATGTTCTCGCGGAGATTCGCGGGCTCGTGTCCACCGGTGCGCGGGAGATCAATCTTATTTCACAGGACACGACGTTCTACGGCAAGGACCTCGACCCGCAGGCGCCGGGGCCGCGCGACGGGAAAAGTTTGCTGTGCGAATTGCTACGCGGAATCCAGCAAATCGACGGTGATTTCTGGGTGCGGCTGCTCTACACACATCCGTACCATTGGAATGACGAATTGATCGAGACCATCGCCGCCTGTGACAAAGTGTGTCGCTACGTCGACATGCCGTTGCAACATATCAGTGACGAAATGTTGAAACAGATGCGCCGCGAGACGAGCGGGCAGTATATTCGCGATCTCATCACGCGAATTCGCCGGGGCATTCCCGGCATCGCGTTGCGCACGACTTTCATTGTCGGCTTTCCGGGCGAGACCGAGAAACAGTTCGAAGAACTTCTGCAGTTTATCGCGGAAGCGAAGTTCGAGCGGCTTGGTATGTTCCAGTATTCCCAAGAGGACCATACGCCCGCGGGGACGATGGCCGGGCAGTTGACTGCCAAGGAGAAGAAGAAGCGTTACCAACGCGCAATGGCTCTCCAGCAGCAGGTGTCGCGCGAAGTGCAGGCCGCATTTGTCGGCCAGACGATGAGTGTGCTGATCGAGGAGCAGACCGACGGTGGCTGGGTCGGCCGTTCCCACGCCGACGCCCCCGAAATCGACGGTAGCGTGCAGGTCACGGGACCGGCGCAAATCGGCGAGTTTGCACGGGTGCGAATTACCGGCGCGAGCGAATATGATCTTACCGGCGAGACATGGCGCGGTGCCAGCGTCGCAGTTGCTTGAGTGGCGGCAATTTGGTTTTCCCGCTGAAAAGATAATTCTCCACGATCCCGTAGAGATCGTAATCCACAAACAGCGGGCGATCCGCAATGAGGTAGTCTGACGCCGCCAACATGTTGTCGATGGGCTTGAGCAGATCGGCAAATTGACGGTTAAGTTTCGCGCGGTCGCGTGTCCACTGGACGATGCAGCCCTTGCCAAACTTCCGCTCCTTGAAGCGGGTCAGCATCGTTCGTTCGACAAGGGGCAGCGTGGGAATGACGTAACTATCATCCACCTTGAAACCGATGCCTTCCAGATCGTTTTCAATGTAGCGCGCGAGGATCGCCTGGAGGCCTTCCCTGTCACGCGGGAACAAACCGAGCTTGTGCTTGCGGTCGATGTATCGCGCCACCTCTTGCCCAAAATCGGTGAAGTCCGCGACTGCGGTCTTGCCGTCGATGAGGCAGGGCACGTTGTAGGCACGGCCTTTTGTCGCGCGGATGATCGACTCACGGTTGTGTGAGGGGATGTTCTTGATCCGATGTGGAATCCGGTGACGTTCCAGGATGCGTCGAATCGAGATGCAAAACGGCGACCAGGGGAATTGAATCAAGGTGATCATGGTTCCTTGCGCAGGCGTTGGCCATTGGTGGCGATGATCTGTTTGTACCAGTGGGCGGAATCTTTGAGAAATCGCTTTTGGTTGTGGTAATCGACGTAGATCAAACCGAAGCGCTCCTTGAATCCCTCCGCCCACTCGAAATTGTCCATGATCGACCAGTGAAAATAAGCGCGCACATCGATCTCCGGCCTCGATGGCGTGTTCGAGCGCCAGCAGATGGCGGCGCGTGAAATCAATCCTCTGCGGATCGTGCACGCGGCCATCGAGCGCGATCCAGTCAATGTTCGACATGCCGTTTTCCGTAACGACAATGGGATGCCGATAACGTTCCCAGTAGAACCGCGCTCCCCAGTACATGATTTCGGGTGTGACGGGCCAGCGAAAGGCGGTGAGATCGTGACCGACTGGCGGTGGGACACGCTCGGGTTTGCCATCCTTGCCGGCGCGGACTTTGTGGCCGGTGTAAACGTTGACTCCGAAGAAATCGACGGGCTGATGGATCATCGCCATTTCCTTTTGCGTGAAGGAGGGAGCGTCCTTTCCGAAGAGCTTGAGGCCGTCCTCGGGATAATGGCCTTTGAAGACCGGGTCCATCCACCAGGTATTGTTCCAGCAATGTTTGGTGGAGATCGTGAACATGTCCTGTCGCGCGGCGTGGATATCCGCGGCGCCATCGGTGGCGGGATAGGACAAGACCGCGAACGGAGCGTAGCCGATTTGCGGTCGTAGCGTGGCGTGCCTGCGAATCACCTGCGCTGCTTTGCCGTGCGACAGCAGGGCATTATGGCCGATACGCAGAAGCTCCTTGAGCGCGAGTTTGTCGCCGGGAGCGTGTCGGCCTTCCTGATACCCGAGAGAAATGAAAACCTGGGGCTCGTTCAAGGTGATCCAATGCTGAACGCGGTCGGACAATTTCGCCACGACCGCACGGGTGTATTCCGCAAACCAATCCGAACTGTCGGGATTCAGCCAGCCGCCGCGGCAGTAAAGCGCGTACGGAAGGTCCCAATGGAACAGCGTCACCCAGGGGGTAATGTTCGCGGCGAGAAGTTTGTCGACCAGCTTGTCGTAGAACGCCAGGCCCCGGGCGTTGACCCGTCCCACGCCTTCGGGAAGCACGCGCGGCCACGAGATGGAAAACCGGTAGGCTTGCAATCCGATTTCCCGCATCATCCTCACGTCGTCCTGGTAGCGATGATAATGATCGCAAGCGACCGCGCCGGATTGCCCGTTCCAGACAGTGCCTTCCTTGCGACAGAACATGTCCCATACTGAAGGCCCTTTGCCGTCTTCAGCGCAGGCGCCTTCGACCTGATAGGCGGCGCTGGCGGCGCCCCAGACAAATTTCTTTGGAAAACTCATCTCGTTTCGCAATCTTCTCTAATGACGGTTTGCCTCCCGTGAAACAACTCAATGGCGTGCGGGATGATGAGTGTTAACATCAAATCAAGTCTACCGGGGGCCAAGCCAGCGATCAAACCATTCCTGACTTCTGAGGGCAACCACACCGTTCCGGTCGCGTGAGATGGAATCGTGGTCCTCGCCGTCGAGCAAAACCAGTTCACTGTGATCGCGCGAGGCGGTGTGAAGCGCCTCGCTGTCATGGTAGGAAATTTTCTTGTCAGCCCTGCCGTGGATCAGCAACACATGTGCGTCTGTTTTCGCGATGGCCAGCAACGGGTTGGCGTCTTGGGGATTAAAGCCAGCCTCTCTACCGGCGCTTGCGATTGCCCTCTCGATGAAATCATCACTTAACCACCACCGGGGGAAGAACCGTCTGGCGTAGTGAAACACTTCGTCATGCATGGTCGCGAAAGGTGCCACGGCGACCACTGCCCGAACGCGCGAATCAGCCCCGGCCAGCATGATTGCCGACGCGCCACCCAGTGATATGCCAAACGCGCCGACAGGCTTCACCAACAGTTGCTGCTGTTGCAACGCATCCAGCAGTTGTACGAGGTCGCGCGATTCAATCGCGCCATAGGTCACCCATTGCCCACTGGAGCGCCCGTGGGCGCGACTATCTACGAGCACCGCACGGTAGCCTCTTGCCGCGAGTGATTTCGCTGTGCTCAACATGGAAGTTTTTTGGTCTTGGATGCCGTGTAAGACCAGAAGTGTCCCGCGTGGCGCGGCGTCCCGCATTTCCGATCGATTGATAGGCTCAATAATCCACACGGAGAGGGAAGCGGGTGGTGGGCCGACATTGACTCGCAACTGACGATCGATGCCCAGACGGCGCAATCCGTCAGCTCCCAAATCGTCTGCGGGATTGATGCTCTTGTCGGTGTTGGGCGCATAGATGATCGCTCGCGGCATCGAGGCGCGAAAGTTGGTTAAGACAACGTATGCGATGACCAATGCGATGACCAAAATCGTGCCCGCAAGAGCCACGGCCAAAACCCACCACTTTGATCGGGCAAGGGTGGAACGAAGCGGAAGCATCTTCCGACCATCAAGCGTGCTTGCCGCCGTGCAGCACGTCCAGCGCATGCGGGATGGCGTCGGCGACAAATTCGAGGCACTCCACCGCGCCCTTGGGGCTGCCGGGGAGGCATATCACGAGCGACTTGCCGATGACAGCGGCGAGGCTGCGTGACAGGATGGCGTGAGGGAAACGCTCGAAACTTTTCGCGCGCATTACCTCGCCAAAGCCGGGTAACTCTTTCGTGGCGATTTCGCGAATGGCCTCGGGCGTAACGTCGCGCTCGGCAATGCCGGTGCCGCCGGTGAGCAGGATGAGCAAGCAGGTCTTCGAGAGTTCGAGCGTCTTATCGCCGATGAGAGCCTCTTCATCCGGCACGATGGCCTGTGCGGTGATTTGCCAGCCGAGCTTTTCGCAGAACTGTTTCAGCGCGGGGCCGCTTTTGTCCTCGTATTGGCCGCGGGAGGCGCGGTCGCTCACGGTGATGATGCCGAGGTAATCATTCCGCTCAGGGTGACAATTTGCGTTTGCTGACCAGTTTGATTTCGCCGATGACCATTTCTTTGTCCACGGCTTTGCACATATCGTAAATCGTCAACGCGGTGACAGCGACCGCGGTGAGCGCTTCCATCTCGACGCCGGTTTGCGCGGCGATTTTGGCGGTGGCAGTGATCTCCATGCGGTCGCGCTTTGGCCGCAGATCAACGTCGATATGTGAGAGGTTCAGCGGATGGCAGAGCGGGATCAATTCGCTCGTGCGCTTCGCTGCCTGGATCCCGGCGAGGCGGGCCGTGGACATCACGTCTCCTTTGGCAATTTGGTTGGCGAAGATCAGCGCGAGCGTCTTGCGTTGCAGAAAGATCGCCCCGCGCGCGACCGCTTCGCGCTGTTGGACCGGCTTGGCGGACACGTCTACCATTCGCGCTTTGCCCTGCTGATCGACGTGGGTAAGTTTCTTCATCCGCCGATGGCGATCATTTTGCGGCCGGGAACGTAGTTGTTGCGGAACTCATGCTCCTCGGGCTTGTTGCGGATCGTCTGCACGAACACTTCGCGCAGTTTGGCGTCGCTGCTGTCCGCCGCGCGCAATACCGGTTTCAAATCGTATTCCAGGTGCGCGCCGAGACAGGGACGCAACTTTCCGTCGGCGGTGAGCCGCACCTTGTTGCAGGTTTCGCAAAAGTGGAGGTTGGTCATCGCGCCGATGAAGCCCAGACGCACGGGCTGGCCGCGGTGGTTGAGCAAACCGCTGACTTCGTAATACTCCGCCGGCCCGCTGCCCTTGATCTCGCTCGGGGGCTCGGGCAGCGGAATGAGTTCGTATCGCTGATTGATCTTGCGGCGGATGTGGCCGACCGAGATGAAGTTGTCGTCTGTGAGTACTTCATCCGTGCTGATGGGCATCAATTCGATGAAACGGAGTGTGACGGATTTCTCGCGCGCGAACTCAATCAGGTCGAACACCTCGTCGTCGTTTTTGCCTTTCATCAGCACCATGTTCAACTTCACTTGCGGGAATCCCGCGTCAATGGCGGCGTCGATGCCCGCGAGCACGTCGGCCAGTTGGCCGTTGCCGCTCAACTCGCGGTATTTTTCGGCGTCCAGCGTATCGAGGGAGATGTTGACCTTGTTGACCCCGTTCTCGCGAAGCTGGTGGACGAGGGGAGCGAGCAGCGTGCCGTTGGTGCTCAGGCCGATGTCCGTGACGCCTGGCAGTTTGTTCAATTCACCGATAAATTCCGCGACGTTCCTGCGCACCAGCGGTTCACCGCCCGTGACACGAAATTTTGTAACGCCCAGCGAAGTGGCTACGCGCGCGATGCGCAGGATTTCCTCGTAGCTGAGGATTTGGCCCTTCGGCAACCACTCAATGGCGACATCGTGCGGCAGGCAGTAAGCGCACCGCTCGTTGCAGCGATCCGTCACGGAAATCCGCATGTAGGTTACGATGTGCACGCCTGTCCCAACAATACGAGGTGCCCGCATCCGCCGCAAGCCCCGAAGCGGTTCGGGACAAGCCGAGGCGGGCAAGCGGATTGACTTTGGTTGGGGGGCTTATATCCTGCGGCTTATGCGGCGAGCATTCCTTTGGGCGGCGATTGGCACTGCTGGCGGCCGGTTGCGCTACTGATCCGTACTCGAAATTGGAGACGGCGACGCCGACACTTTCGTCCGCACAGATCGCTGAATTGGAGAAGAGCGCAAAGACACCGGAGGAACTCGGCATTCAAATGCAGGTCACGGAGCGTTCGGCCGCTTTTGCCGGGGTCAATGTCGTCGAGGCGTCTGAGAACGTGACGGTGCCGCTGGTGGAGATTCCGACGGACAGGCCATATGAAAGCGGGGGACTTTATCGAGCGCCAGTTGTTCTCGCGACCGTCAACGGCAAGACCGATGTGCGGCTCCTTCTCGACAGCGGCAGCAACCGCAATCTTTTCGGTTACACGCTCGCGCGCAGTCTCGGAATTCCCACCGATCGCCGGCCTGAAACCGATGACGGGGTACGGTATCGGCGGCGCGGTGGACAATTATGGGGCTCTCGTTCCGACGATGCAGATTGGTTCCATCGGATTGCAGAAGACGGTGGCGATCATCGGCCCGGACGCGCAAGTGCTGGGCGTCACGCGCGGTTCACAAGTGATGCTGCTCGGCGTCAATGCGCTGCGCCGCCTGTCGTATCTCACCATCGACTACCTTCATGGCAATGTCGTTTTCGGCGCGCGCGATGCCTATCTGCCCGACGACACGCTGCCGTTCCTGACGACAGCGCCGCTCCAGTGGCTGGGCGACCTGCCAGCGGTGGATATTTCCATTGATGGACGCAATCCGGTCACGTGCATTCTCGACACGGGCGGCGATTACGGGATGCTGGTGCCACGGCTGCGCGCCATTGAACTGGATTATTGGAAACCGGGAAAGAAAGACCCGCTCTCGATTCCCGGCGGAGTTGGCGGAGCTTCGCTGGCTACGAGTTACGTAATCAAACAGGCGAAGGTCGGCGATGCGACTTTCACGCGCATTCCCGGGCGCACGGTCGTGATCGGGCCGGAAGCTGCCGGCGGACAACTTTTCCTGGGCAACGCCGTCTTGCGCCGCTATCGCGTCACGTTCGATTTCAAGCACAACACGCTGTGGTTGGAGCGTTGAAAGTTGGGAGTTTTGGCCTATACTGACGGTTTCCGATGAGTGGTACGAAATCCAGAATCTGTGTCGGCATGAGCGGAGGTGTGGACTCCAGCGTGGCGGCTTATCTGTTGAAGAAGGAAGGCTACGATGTCATCGGCCTGACGTTTCGCGGCTGGCCGCAGGATTGCCGGTCCATCGAAGAAGATAAATGCTGCGGGCCACAGGCCGTTACGGACGCCCGCATGGTCGCACACTCGCTCGGCATCCCGTACTACGTCGTTGAGGAGATTGAAACTTTCCGCAGCGAAGTCATGGATTACTTCGCCGCCGAGTACAAACGCGGCCGCACGCCCAATCCCTGTGTGATCTGCAACGAGAAGGTCAAATTCGGCTCGCTGCTGCGCAAGGCCCTCGCCCTTGGCGCGGAAGCCATCGCCACCGGTCATTACGCGCGCATCACACGGAACGGCCGGTACGAACTTCGTCGCGCCCGTGACGAGCGCAAAGACCAAACTTATTTTTTGTTTTCGCTCAACCAGGACCAACTCGCCCGCGCCATGTTTCCCATCGGCGAGTTAACCAAGGAGCGGACCCGGGCCATCGCCAAAGAGATTGGATTGAAGACTTACGGCAAGGAAGAGAGCCAGGAAGTTTGTTTCGTGCCGGAGAACGATTACCGGAAATTTCTTCGCGAGAGCGCGCAAGTGGCCGACGCGAAGGGGGAGATTGTGACACGGGGAGGCCGGGTCCTCGGCTATCACAACGGCATCCACAATTTCACCATCGGCCAGCGGGAAGGTTTGAATCTGGGAGGTCAACCGCGTCCGCTCTACGTCATCGAACTTGGTGTGGCAAGCAACCGTGTCATCGTCGGTCCAGCCGAAGAACTGTTGCGGAGCGAATTTGAAGTGAGCAATTGCGTCTGGCATGGCGGTGAGCCTGATAGACCGTTGGAAATCACGGTCAAACCCCGGCATCAGCATCCGGGTTGCATGGCGACGGTCGTTGTGACCGGTCAGGGCGCGGCGAAGGTATCGCTTGCTGAAGCGCAACGCGCCATCACGCCCGGTCAGGCCGCGGTGTTCTATCGTGACGATTTGGTGGTCGGCGGAGGATGGATTTGTTAATCGCCTGAAGAGGCAAGAGGAAAGGTCTATGGATACGAGAGGTTGCCGCACACGCAGGAGTGCAGGAGTAGCGCTTTTGCTGATTTCTTCGGTCATTTCCACTGGGGTTATTGCCGCTGATACGCCGAGTCTGCTGTTTTATGTTTCCGGAGAGAAGGGGACGACGGCCGATTTCTCGGCGGGCGGCACGCCGGAACCGAACTTCGATTCCGAGGTGACGCGTATTCCCGACGGCGCGAAAGGGGCGGCGCTCCGTTGTGGTGATCTTCAACGGCTTGCTTGGTGGGCTCCCGGCAACATCTACGCGCAACGCGGCACGCTTTCGTTTTTCTGGCGTTCGCGCTATCCCGTCGGGCCGACGGAGTTTCCCATCTTCCGCGTGGGTTATGCCGAGCACTCGAGTTGGGACATGGTTTTTCTGCGCATCGACTACAACGGACACGGCTTCGACGCGTTCGTGACCGACGCGAGCCTGGCGCGCACGCGGGTATCGGTGACGGTCGATCCGTTTCCCAAGCCCGAGGAGTGGGTGCATCTAGCGCTCGCGTGGGATGAGACGCGCGGCATTCGTTTCTATGTGAACGGCAAACTCGCTGCGACAAAGGAAACGACGGCGGTCTACAACGCCGCACTCGACCAATTCGGCCCGCACTCGCGCATTATCAGCCCGCACAACGTCCAGAGCGATTACAACTTCGTGCGCGGCGGCGACATCGACGAAATCCGTATTTACGACCGCATGCTTGACGACGCGGCCATGGTCACGCTTGCAAAGGGCGACGCGCCAACAGACCTCACGGCGTTGCTGGCCCGCAAACTTGACGATCCCCGCTGGCGCGACGAATGGTGGCTGCGCTACGGCTGGAACCGGGCCAGCGATCCGCCGCCGTATCTTGCCGACGCCGCGACGACAGTGCGCAAAGTCGAGATTCACGACGCCTATGACCTGAAGCGCTGGTGGTGGAAGGCGTGTGACGGCATTCGCGAGACGACCTGGCCCGGGGTTTACAACCGGTCGCGTTTGCCGGGGCGCAACGATTATTTTCAATTGCCCGACTGGGACTGCTACGTCCAATCCGGAAAATCCATCACGTTCATCATGCCCGAGGAACCGTGGAACCATCTTGAGATTTCCGGCGCGGCGTGGGGCAAGATGGAATTACTGAAGCCGGATGCCGCGAATGATGGCCCGGCGGAATCGGTGCTCTTCGAGCGTACCCAAGGGCAGGAAAAGACCGTTCACCATTTTGCGAAGTCCATCACCGGGCGCAAGATCCGTTTCACCAATGTCGAGCAGGAGGAACCCATTGGTGAACTCGTGGCTTACAACGTCACCACCGGACGCGAGCCGAAGGGCAGCACCAATCTGGTGTACCGCCTCACCGCCACCGCGCCGACCGATCACACACTGGATTCGCTCGTAACGTTCATCAACGGCCGCCATGCGCCGGATGAACGCGCGGTCATGGTAGCGCAGCCCATCGAAGCCCACTCCGCCCCGGCTATGGGTAATGCGGCACAGTCTCTGCCCCTCGTTCACATTCTTGTACCCGACACCTGGGACAATATCGAAGATGGACTCGACGGCATTGTGATCGAATTGCCGGCGCTCAAGGTGAAGCCGACACACGGTGAGTTGTTCCCAATGAATATTCAGGTCAAGGACCCGCTCTGGCCGCTACGGAACATGTTCGACTTCACGTTCAGCGTGAAACCCGGCGAAGCGCGGACGCTGTGGCTCGACCTGCGCGACCGGATCCTGTCGCCCGGCAAAAGTCTTTACCTCACCATTGCCGGCGCGGGCGGCGACTTTGGCCCGGCGTCACTTGACGGCGCGACACTGCGCCTCGTGTTCAAGCCCCGCGCGGAGGCGCGCGTTGAGCATGTGATCGACCGCTTTACGCAAGTGAAGGATTGCTACGCGATGCTCGTGGAAGAACATCCACACAGCCCGAAGTACAATCTTTGGAACCGGTTCGAAACCGACCTTACCGATCTCCTGCGGGTCGACCCGAACCATTTGCTGGGCCGCAAGTACGCCGCGATTGAATTAGGCCAGCCGGCGCCGTTGGTTCATCTTCCTCTACCGCCAACCGGCGTGCCGCTGTGGGCCATTCGGCAGGTCGAACTGCTTGAGCGCGTGAAGAAGTTTGTGCTCTGGTATATCGACAATCGGCAGGTCGAATACGGGGACTTTGGCGGCGGCATCTCCGACGACGTTGACCTGCTCAATACGTGGCCGGGCGTCGCGCTGATGGGCTGCGAGCCGGAGAAGATCGAAAAATCGCTGCATGCATTGCTCGAGGCGGCATTCAATAACGGCATGTTCACGGAGGGTCTCCCGACCATTCAAGCCGACGAATTGCATAGCAACGAGGAAGGCATTGGCTGCCTCAACGCGAACATGATCCTGGAGTACGGCAGTCCGCGCCAATTCGAGCGGGCCATGGTCACCGAACGCGGTGTCGCCGAGCTAACCGGCATCAACGCGGCAGGTCACCGCCACTTCCGCACGTCCTATTACAATGGCAAAAAGATGTCGACGGATGACCCGTGGGGTTACGCCAAGGCGTATTCCTATCTCGTGCTGGCGCCCGGTCAGATGCTTGTGGATTTCAACGGCAATCCGGCCACAAAAAAAATCGACCTCGAACTTGCCGACGGTCTGCTGGCGCACCGCCGCAAAGACGCCGAGGGCCATTGCTTCCTGCCCAGCGCGATCCATTTTGTGGACGACAAGGACAGCGTCGCTACGCGCGCGTATTTCCCCTGGCCGGTTTTCTGGAGCGCGTGGAAATGGACGGGCGACCGCAAGTACCTCGACCCAATTTTCGATGGCGGCACCACGTCGCTCATGCAGCTCAACGCCAACGCGCTGGATATCCTTGCTATCCGCGACACATGGGGACCGCGCATCACTTCGGGTGAAACTGGCCGGCCTGGCGAGTCGCGTCCGAAAGATGGCCGTGGCGCGGCGCGTTCCACCAACTACCGCAATTCGAGCGTGGAGCACTTCACGTGGCAGGTGACCGGCGACAAATCGCAACTCGAGAAATTGTACACCGCGCAGATTGAGGAATGTGAGTTGCTTGAATACATCAACACGGAGGGCAGCTTGTGGATCGACCGCGTCGGCGTGCCCTACGCCGACTTGCAGCGCGCGCGGCTCGGTGGCATCGCGCTCGTACGGAACCACGAGTTCCCGGGCCACGCGGTCAGTTGGAAATTCGCGGCACCGGCGAACGAGCTGAGCGTCGCCATGCTGATTCCCAATGCCACGTCCACGCGTTTCATGGTCATCGCCTACAACCTCGCGACCACGCCTGTGCGTGCCACCATGACCGGCTGGAACATCGACCCCGGCGTATGGGAAATCACGCAGGGAATTGACACACAGGGCGATGACGCGGCCCACGAGTCGATAACTACCCGGACGAACACTTTCGAGCGGACCAGCAGCCTTGAATTCACGTTTGCGCCACGCGCGACCACGGTGCTCACGCTCAAGCTCAAGACGCCCGGCACGCCCTATTGGCAGCGCCCCGATCTGGGGCTCGACCGCGAAGACGTGCAGGTGCAGGGGCGCGAGGTACGCGTTCGAGTGCACAGCCTGGGTTCGGTGCCGTCGCCCGAAACCACAGTGGCCTTTCGCGATCGCACCGGCAAAATCATCGCCACGGGGAAAGTTGGCCCGCTGCCGGCGCCCGTTGATTTATATCCGAAGACGATGGATATCGTGCTGACGTTGCCGGAGGGCGCGGAGGCGACCGGCGGCGCGGTGGAGATCGATCCTGACCACCGGATCGAGGAAATCACCCGGCTGAACAACGCCGTGAAGCTGTAACGTCGGCGCCGTACTACTTTTCCGGCACGTGCTGCAGGTCGTCGGGGCTGAGTGCCGTGGGACTGAAGCGGATTTCCTTGATGCCGCCCTTAAACCAATAGACGCGGTTGAGGCGCACGCCGAGCGACATGCGGCCGTCGGCCATCGGCGCAAAATCTACCGGGCCCTCCAGCTCCTTCACCCCATTGACGTAGTCGGCCATCGTTTTGCCGTCGTAAACCAGCGCGGCCCAGGCCCATTTCCCCGTCGGATGCCGCTTGGTGCGGTCGAGCAACGGGCGACTGCTGTCGCCGGAGCGCAAAAAGGTGTCCAAGCTCCACGACGTGCCGCCGATGAGACGGGTTTCGATCATGATCCGGCTGTCGCGCTCATCCTGGATATGCACGAAACGTTGCGCGGGCAAGCCATTGGCATCCGGTCGGAAAAGAACCTCAATCGTAAACTTCGAAAACCCCCGGAGCGGATTGACCGGCAGAATGAGGCCGTCGCTCTTGCCATTGAACTGCAAGGCCGGTCCACCGTCGGCCGCGCCTGTGATTTGCGGCGCGCCGAGCAGGCGGGGACGATGGCCGCCGATTGACTCGGCATTGTCCAGCGTCCACACGATGGATGGTTGGGAATCTTCGGCGAAATTCTCCTCCGCTCGCAGTGTGGTCCCGATGCTGATAAAGATCGACAGTATGAGCAACAGGCCCAAGTGGCCGGCTTTTGAGTGTTTTTCCAGTTTCATGTTCATTTCCCGTCGCGGGCAATGATATGCATGCGGGACCGTCCTCGTCTAGGTTGGAGTGCGCGCATCATCCATCTTTATTGACGATATGCGCAATCGGCGTAGACTGCGCGGAGATTGGTCAACAAAACCCACAGGAGAATGTCATGAGAATGCTTTTGGATATCACGATCCCACACGAACCATTCAATTCACTGCTTCGCAAGGGCGTAGCTGGCAAGAAGCTGGGCGAGATTTTGGAGGCGCTGAAGCCCGAGGCGGTTTACTTCAGCGAACACGACGGTAAACGTGGGGCGGTGGTCATCGTGGACATGGCTGATCCCTCGAAGATTCCCGCCATCGCGGAGCCATGGTTCCTGACCTTCAATGCCGACGTCAAATTCCGCGTTGCCATGACGCCCGACGACTTGAAAAAGGCCGGCCTCGACGAGGTTGGCAAGAAGTGGGCGTAGGGTTGTACAATTGAGCCCCTCACCTTAATCCTTTGCCGTATACGACAACGGCGTCTCGCGGACTCGGCTCCCCCCGGAGGGGAGAGGAATGCACCATAACGACGGCAAGCGGGACGCTCGCCCTGCTTGATTCTCTCATTTTGGCGAGGGCCGCAGTCAGCGCCCGCGGCTACAATGCCCCCTCTTCCCTTGGATGAGAGGTGATGTCGGTTTTCCACGTACAGCGCCCGGTTTGCGGGCGTGAGTGGCCCGGGCGGTCAGCGACTTTCAAGCTCGTTTCGAGGCTTCTGTGGTGAGGAGTTGGCGCTTGCGTTGGAGGCCCCAGCGGTAGCCGGCGAGATCGCCATTCTTGCGGACGACACGGTGGCAGGGGACGAGCACGGCGGCGGGATTCGTGGCGCAGGCGCGGGCGACGGCGCGGACGGCTTTGGGTCGGCCGACGGCTTTTGCGATCTGCTTGTAGGAACACGTCTCGCCGTAGGGGATCGACCGCAAGGCGGTCCAGACCCGCGATTGAAAGGCAGTTGCCCGGAGGTCCAGCGGGAGATCCAAGCGGGGGTGGTGACCATTGAGGTGGCGGAGGATTGAACGCGTCCAGGAATGAAGTTTTGATCCGCCGCGCTGGACATGGGCGGCGGGAAATTCCTCACGCAGTGAATGCTCCAGAGCGCTGGCGTTATCGCCAAAACTGATCAGGCAAATCCCTTTATCCGTGGCCGCAACGAGCATACGTCCCAGGGTACATTTGGTGGTGAGGTAGTGGATACGAGTTTGGTTTCCGCCGTGACGGTAGCGAGTGGGCGTCATCCCGAGACGGGCCGCGGTCCGTTCGTAGGCGCGGCTGCTGGAACCGTAGCCGGCGGCGTACACGGCAGCCGTGGCGGATGGTCCCTGCTTGAGTTGATGTTTGAACCTGCGAAAGCGGCAGGCATCGGCGTAGGCGCGGGGCGAAACACCGAGGGCGCGCTTAAAGATGCGCTGCAAATGAAACGGGCTCAGGCTCACCTTGTCGCCCAACGCGGTAAGGCTGAGCGGTTCTTCGAGATCGGCTTCAATCAATCGGCAAACCCGCGCCACCATCGCGGCGTGCGCGGAAACTTTGCGCGGATGGCAGCGGCGGCAGGCGCGAAATCCGTTTTGTTCAGCGGCGTCGCAGGTGGGAAAGAAGACGACCTGATGCCGCGCCGGTCGGCGGGCGGGACAGGACGGACGGCAGTAGATGCCGGTGGAACGCACAGCAAAGACGAATTGTCCGTCGGCATTCACGTCGCGGTGTTGCACGGCCTGCCAGCGCTGGTCATCGAGTTCAAGCTGTTTTCATCTGCTGACACGATACGCCTGAATTCGAAACGAGACTATCCGCTTCTTGCGGTCAAAGTGGGGGATGAGGGGACACTGAGAGTACGAACGAATATCTTTCCTCTGGACATCGAATTCCGATAGTGGTAGGATTGGGCGTGTTTTTTTGATGAACTTACTTCGCGAGGACACTATGACGGACCAGGGCGCAACATCCCTCACCTCAATCCTTTGCCGTACACGACAACGGGTTTGCTGCGGGAATACGACGTGCAGCGGCTCGCTTCGCTCGTGCTCGGCTCCCCCAAGTGGAGAGGAGGGGAAATCCGCCTTCGCCAAGGCGGAACGCCGCGGGCGGGACGCCCACGCCACTATCAGGGGGATCCGCCTTCGCCAGGGCTACGGCGCGACTCGCTGCTGTACGCAGCTCGGGGGCCCTATACGTTTCTGCGAAACGAACCCACCGTTTTGCGAGGGCGATTTTGATGTATCATTTTTATTCACAGAAACTTATGCGGTTTGCAGCGGCATTTGCAGGTGGGTTCGTTTTGGAAAAACGAACCCAATTTCGGGGGTCTGTGAGGTCGTTTTTATGGGAAAATGGGTTCGTTTCATGGAAACGAAGCCACTGGGGAACCTCTTGCAGACATGGTTTGAAGACGATGTTGGATTGGGTGCAACGGGGTCGGCTGCCACCATGCGGAACGACGGCAAGCGGGACGCTCGCCCTACAAGCGGAAGTGAACAGGTGTGACAGACGGGGCACCTTACCAAATGAAGGAAAAAAGCTCGCGGCGCTCACCGTGCTTGCGCGGCAGGCGGGTTTCGGGTTTGACGGGAGGGTGATACGAGGGTAATGCTAGGGGAGTGAATCCCGGAATTTTCGCGCGACCTTGGCGACCGTTGGCTCGTACGGGGGTTTGTCTTTGCGGGTTTATTTTACTGGCGGCGGAGGCGCGCGCGGTGAGCCTGACGCTGGTGGTGACCAACATCACCATGCCCTCGGGACGGACATTTCAGATGCCGTTGACCGGGTCCGATCCGGATGGGCAGCCGCTGAAGTTCTCCGCTACGGTCAGCAACAAGAAGGCGCTGACGGCGGTCCTGGCGCCCAGCACCAATCCCAGCCTGGTCTTCAACGTGAGCGGCGTGAACTCGAACAACCAGGCCTTCACGGGGAACGTGGTCCTCCAGCTTTTTCGAGATCTCACGCCGCTGACGACGGGCCGCATCATCGACCTGGTCAACAGCAATTTCTACAACGGCCTGATCTTTCAGCGGGTGATTGCGGGATTCGTGGCCCAGGGAGGCGGTTCGACAACCGATGTCAACTTCGAATCGGGGATGAGCTTCGATGATGAGTACGTCAGCTCGTTGATCTATGACGGGTTCGGCCAGTTGGGCATGGCCAATCAGGCTCCCACCCGCCACGATTCCAATAACTCACAGTTTTTCATCACCGACGTGATTCTTTCGATCGACAATCCGACGAACCCCTCGCCCCAGAACCTGAATTTCGAGCAGCCGATTTTTGGACAACTGACAAGCGGCTTTGATGTGTTCTCAGAGATCATGTCGACGCCGGTAGGTTCGAATCCGAATAACCCGAATGAAATCAGCTTTCCGGTGTCGAACGTCGTCATCAATACGGCAATGATCATCACCAACTCGCAGGACGGGGTGCTGCGGTTGACGGCGGCGCCGAAATTCACCGGTGTGGTGAACGTGACGGTCAGCGCGACGAATGCCGAGGATCAAGTCGCCACGGAAATGTTCTCGGTCAAGGTCATTATCGATACGAACAACAATTCGCCGCCGTTTCTCGGGCCGATTCCCAGCGACATTGTCCTCACGCAGAACACGGTGGCATCGTTCATCCTCAAGACCACGGACATTGACGGCGATCCCGTGCTCATCGCGGATGGCTATGGGGATTCGTTCCTGTCGACGATGAGCCTCCAAACCACACAGCCGCTGACGAACATCTTCACTACGTTCGATCTGCACACGCACCAGATTTGGTTCACGCCCGACGTGGCGCTCACCGGTGTGGTAAGCGTGGTCATCGGCGTGACGGACCCCGCGCATGACCCCAACCTTAATGTCCAGAACCCCGGTTATGACACGCAGATTTTTTCACTCACGTTTCTGCGGCGGAGCGCGTCGCCGACGATGATGATTACGTCGCTCAAGGGGAGCGTGCAGGATAGCACCAAGCCGGCCAGTGACAGCGTCAACGTGTCGGGCAAATTCACGTTCATCGGAGAGTCCGACCACACATTCAGCAGCAATGACGTGATGGCGCTGATGCTTGGCGATCCGACGAATCCATTTACGATATCGATCGGACCGGAAAACACCGGCTTCAAGTTTCGTAACGGTGACGTTAATGTAAGCGCGTCGGTGATCCCTGGGTTCTCCAGCAATGTGACCGTCTCGGCGCAGTTCAATAGCCGGAGCGGCACATTCAAGATCAAGCTCAAAGGCATTGACTTTCCGGTAGCGATCTCCAACCAGGTGCAGATTGGAATTGCGCTTGGTAACAATTACGGGACTGATATTCGGACCTGGATCGAAAAAGGGCCCGGCTCGTTTGTGCCGTCGCCGTAAATCTTTGTTGATGTGCGCACCGCAACCAACCGGCTCAGGGGAGAGAGTGAATCTGGGAAATAGTGATCGTGGGCTGGAGGTGGGCGGCGTGTTCGTAACATTCGAGGGCCTCGCGGTAGCGTTCGAGCCGATTGTAGACGGCCCCCTTGCCGACGTAGGCATCCGCGAGGGAATCGTCCAATGCGAGGGCGTGGTCGTAGCTGGCGAGGGCTTCATCCAACCGCCCGAGTTGTTCGAGGGCCGCGGCTTTTTTTACGTGGGCTTTGACATGGTGACTGTCGAGGACGAGAACTTCCTCGAAGCAAACGAGGGCGCGGCCCGGTTGCTTCAGATCGAGGAGGGCTTCTCCCGTATCCAGCAGGGACGCGAGGCGTTGGATGATTCCATCGGCCGAAGGCGGTACGGGTGGCGGCCTCACCCGCGGGCGTGCGCGGTGCTGGATGGATCGCAAGGCTGCGCGAACGTAGAACAGGACGGCGACCAGGCTGGCCCCCAAAAGAATGCCGAGGATGATTGTAATGTTTAATTGAGTGCTAAGAGAGCGGACGGTTTCCGCGTTCTGCTTTGAGGAAGACGCGATCTGCCGCTGGGAATCCTGGACGATTTGAAGGGTGGCTTGCTGTTGCGATTGAATCTGGCCGACGACCTGCAGGGCAAGGTTTGCCAGACCCGATTTGTCATTGTGTGATGGCGCGACAACAGTTTCGACAACATTGGTCGAAGCTGTCGCGGAGGAGATGGAAAAAAGCGTGACTATTGCGCAGGCTAGCAAGCCCGCGCAACTCTGGATCCCGCGATACCTCCACGCGGTCACAAGGGGCTTCCGAAGCCGCCAGAGTAGAAAGGACAGGTGCGAAAAGCAACCTAAATAGTTCTCGCTAAACCCACAGCCCCAGCGGTTTCCTTCGTCGTGGCGGAGCCGTATTGAAGCAAGCCACGCGGGAAGAGTATTCTTGGCAGTTATGGATTCCCCTTGGCGTTACGTGATTTTATTTGGGACCGGCCTGGCGGCTGGATTTGTAGACACGGTTGCGGGCGGCGGAGGGCTGATTACCTTGCCGGTGCTGCTGAGCCTTGGCTTGGCACCGCAGGACGCATTGGGGACGAATAAATTCCAATCATCTTTTGGCTCGGGCAGCGCAACATTTCACTATGCCCGCGCCGGGGTGGTCGACCTCCAAGAATGCTGGCGGGGTATTTTGTTCACGCTCATCGGAACTTCGCTCGGGGCGCTGACGGTGTTGTGGATTGACCCGGCGTTTTTGAGGCAATTGATCCCAATCCTGCTGGTGGGGATCGCCCTTTACTTGTTGATGAAACCAAGAGTCGGGTTCGAAGAGATCCGGCCGCGGATGACAACCGGGATATTTTACCTGCTCTTTGGACTGGGCTTGGGATTTTACGATGGGTTCTTCGGCCCCGGCACCGGATCCTTCTGGGCCATGGCGTTCATGTGCTTTCTGGGGTTTAACATGACCAAGGCGACGGGCTACACCAAAGCGATGAACTTTACCAGCAACCTGTTCTCGCTGGTTATATTCATGGTCGGCGGGCGCGTCCACTACGACTACGGCGTGGTCATGGCGGCGGGACAACTGGTTGGTGCGCGTTTCGGTGCCCGTGCGGTGATCCAGCGGGGAACCAGGTTTATTCGCCCGGTGTTCCTCACCGTGGTCATGGCCCTCACGCTGAAGCTGTTATACGATGGATATTCGTCGCCCCGGTGAACGAAATTGATCGCAAGCAGCCGATGACCGTCACTTCATGGCGGTATACACGCGGTGGACGTTGTCATGTTCATCGATGGCGGTAAGGAAGGCGATGACTTCCGGGCGTTGCGCTTCGGGAACTTCGACGGTGTTCTTGGCAACGTAACTCATCTCGGAAGCGGTGACCATCCAGCCGGTCTTTCGACAAGAACTTGCTCACGGCATCCAGGTCGGCGCGGTCGCAAAAAAAGCGCGCGCCGAGTTGGCCCTCCGGCACGTCATGAGTTTCCGTCTCGACGTTTTGCGCGCCGGCCTCGATGGCGACCGTTTCGAGGTCCTGCGCAGCATCCGCATGATGGGCCTCAACGACACCGACGTGGTTGAACATCCAGGCGACGCTGCCGATGGCGCCGAGTTGGCCGGCCTTGAAAAGCACGCGAATCTCCGGCGCAGTACGGCTGCGATTATCGGTGAGGCACTCGACGATCACGGGGACCTTGTGCGGGGCGAAGCCTTCATAGGTGACGAGTTCGTAGTGGACCTGCTCGCCCGTGAGGCCGGCGCCTTTTTTCACGGCCCGCTCGATGGTGTCGCGGGGCACGGAATGTTTCTTGGCAGCCTCAATGGCCGCGAACAACCGCGCGTTCAGGTCAGGATCGGCGCCGCCGGCTTTGGCCGCGACGACGATTTCCTTGGCGAGCTTGCCGAACACCTGTCCCCGTTTGAGCGCGCTCGCTTCACGGCCCTTTTGCTTCCATTGTGCACCCATGGCGAGCCAGTCATAGCAGTCGGACAAAGGTATGTGCAAGCGCGAAGCGGAAGCTTTCGGGAAAGACGGTTGTCATGGTGAGCAATTGCGGTTATTTTATTCGGAAAGGAGAACTCGCTTATGAAACGATTCAGCGTGACGATTGCAGTTGTTCTGGGTCTTTGCGCAGCCTGCGCTGTCAACGCGCCGGCCAAAGACAAAGATGACGACACCAAAGTCGGGGATACCGAGTTTACGGCGTACGACGGATCGCAAAGTTGGCCGACAGCCAGCAACCCGCAGATCAACAAGGAATATTCCATCCCGATTTACATCGGTCTGCCGGACAAGAGCTACAAGGTCGTTGGCCGCATTACCGACAAACGCCAGGAGGGCGTCGATGTCGTGGGCAAGGCGTTCGACGAAGGTCTCGGCTCGGAAAAACACCGGATGCGCAACTGCGCGAACCAGGCAAAACAGCACGGGGCTGATGCCGTGGTTGTCACCGATGACGAGAAAGTGATCAAGGTCTTCAATCTCACGAGGAAAGAATTGCACGAGTCCACGCCGCTCTTCAAGTACGAGCACAGTGTGGTGCTTGCGGTTAAGTTTTAGCGGGTTGCTCGACAAGCTACTGCGACATCTCATCTTACCGAGGTAACGCGGAATTCCTGCGCGGGGCCGCGCGTCTGGAATTTAATGCAATCGCCGACTTTCTTGCCGAGCAGTTGCTGGCCGAGCGGGGATTCGGGAGTGATTACCAGGATTTCGTGTCCCTTGTGGTGGATCTCCAGGCCGCCGCCTTTCGGGCCGAGGAAATGGAGCGTTGCGCGTTCCCATGGATTCCAGTTCCACCAGCGCGGTGATGTCGATGGGTGTCTTGTCCTGGAACTTCAGAAGTTCGAGGGCCTGGTACACGGCGAGCGCTTGTTCGGTTTCCGTGGCCATGCGGGCCTGGGAACTGGCGAGGTAGGCCGTCTCCAGGCCGCGGGTATCGTATTTGTCCTCGGGCTTGCTCTGCTCATCGGACGCATCGGCATGCATCGCCCGCGAGGCTCCCGCGAGGGTGGTCAACTGCTCGGTGAGCTGTTCGATGATCAGCCCGACGATGGCGCGCTTGGAAATCACAGCAATACGCCAATGTGACGGGCCTAACTCAGGCGGTAGACAATGCGGGCTTTGCTGAGGTCGTACGGCGTCATTTCCATCTTCACGCGGTCGCCAATGGACAGGCGAATGAAGCGCTTGCGCATTTTGCCCGAGATATGGGCCAATACCTGGCGCTTGTTCTGCAGCTCGACATGAAACATCGTGCCCGGCAGGACTTTCGTCACCACACCTTCGACATCAACGAGTTGGTCCGTCATAATATTATTCACGATCGCTTTCGTTACTACCCAGTTTCCCCCGGGCTCCGACCCCGGCAAGACGCATCAGTCGAACAGGCTCAGTCGGAACCCTTAATAAACCACAATCCACTGGATAACGCAAGCTACGAAATTGACACGTCGCGATGTCGTTCCCGTCTCTCCCGAACGTGGGAGGGACGTCACTGTCCCGACTCCCCGTCAGTGGCTTCGTTCCCTGGAGCGACCCCATTTTTCAAAGAACACCCCTCATAAACCGCCCCAAATTGGGTTCGTTTTCCCAAAACGAACCCACCGATTGCTTTACGAATTTCCACCAGAACAAGCCCATTCATAAGTGGTTACATTAGAAACACCCTCAAAAAACGGTGGGTTCGTTTCGCAGAAACGTATACGGGCCCCGAGTTGCGCACAGCAGCGAGTCTCGCCGAAGCCCTGGCGAAGGCGGATCCCTCATTAGCGGCATAGGCAGCCTGGCCTTCGTAGCGTCCTCGCGAAGTAGGCTCCCCGCCCCGCAGTCTCCTGCTGTGCGAGTGGCATAGGCGTCCCGCCTGTGGCCTCCGCTCTGAGTGGCCCAGCCGTCTGCATCCGCCCATCCGCTGTAGCCGCGGTCGGTGCAGCCTGTCGGACTTATTGTAGATCATACGATGGAAGGTGGCATGGGCGGGTTCGGTTGCCAAGGATTCCTGTTGGTGCGAAGGTTGAGGCGTAACCCTCTCAATTGCCGCGACTCTGCTTGGCCAGTCTCCGACAATTGAAGGCCAACGCCAAGAGTTGCCACTCGGTTTGTACCTTGCGCAGTCCCCGCAAGTGAAACTGTCGAAAGCCCAGCACGCTTTTGAGAATCCCAATAACCGGTTCGACGGTGATGGCGCGCAGCCGATATAACGCGCGACCCGTGGCGCTCTCCAAGCGGGCCCGCATCCGCGCTCGCGCTTGGGCGGTGCGCCGTTGATGGCCGCGCGGTTGCCAGCCGCTCGGTGGTTGTGATGGAGCGGACTGGGGAGAACAGTACACCACCGTGCGTCCCTGGCGCTCGACCTGGGCGATCTGCCGTTGGTTGTCGAAGCCGGTGTCAGCCAGCACGGCGAAGGGGCAGCCGAGCGAGGGCGCAATCGCCGCCACGGTGGGCGCCAGTTGGCGTCGGTCACCGGGTTCATCGGTGACACGGGCGGCCACAATCAAGCCGCCGTCGGTGCTCACGGCCAATTGCGCGTTGTAGCCCTGGATGAATCCTTCGCGGGCCGTGGGCATCAGCCCACTGTCGGGGTCGGTGGTGTTGACACGATCCGTCGGTCGTGGCTCGGCGGGCAACCGACGAGGCGGACGACCGGGTTGGTCGGGCGGGTAGTCTTGTTCGGCTTGACGCTGCGCAGCTCGTTGGCGGGTACGCTCGGCCAGTCGTTGGCGCGCGGCCTCCAGTTGCGCCCGACGGCTCCGACGGCAAGCCAAGGCGGGGGGCAAGCGCGTGCCGTCGTCGCCCTCGGTCGCATCGGCCTGCTCGGCTCGATCCAGCAGTTGATCAACTTGCTGGCGCAGCGCGGCCAGTTCCTGTTGCACTTCCGCCTCGGTGCGCGTGGCCCGTTTGCTGGCGCTGGCGCGCAGCTTGGTTCCGTCCAGGCTCACAACGCCCAACCGCAACAGCCCCAACTCGCGCGCCAGTTCCAACACCTGGACGAACACCGATTCGATCAGCGGCGTGTTCTCTCGACGAAACTTGGCGATGGTGTCGTGGTCGGGATGGGTATTGCCGCTGAGATAGCGCACGGACAGATGCCGATACGTCGCCTGCTCGATGCGCCGCGAGCTGAACAGGCCGCTAGCATAACAGTACAACAGCACCGCCAGCATCATCGAGGGCGGATACTGTTCGCTGCCCGTGCCGCGGGCGTTGACGGCGGCCAAGCCCAGATCGCTGCTCTCGACGGCTTCCAACACGAAGTGGGCAAGGTCATCATCGGCAATCCACTCGCGCAGATCCGGTGGCAACAGCATGGGGGTACAACGGTCAATATTGACGAAGCGAGCGCTCATGTCCCTTTAGAACTCCGATTGCTTCCCGCGTTCAACTTAAGTCCGACAGGCTGCGGTGACCGCGGGTTCTCTTTAACAACAGCCTCCGGTTGTAGGGCACGCGGCCCGCGTGCCGCCGTGACACAGATAGCTCGGCCCTCAAAGCATCCTCGCGAAGCAGGCTTGAGCGTTCATCTGTTTCCCCGCAACTATACGCATCCCTCAACACCCTGTCCAGCAAAAAATATCGATTTACGATACTAGGGCAGAATCCGCAAGGTGTAGCCCCGTTTCCGTTCGGTTGTAGCTGCGCTTCTGTGAAGCGCAGATTCTGCGGCCCTTACGGATTCTGATTTGAGACATTTGAAGTCGCGATTTGCGATTTCAAATTTGGAACTCTGCCGCCGCATCGGTTTCAAGTAGCCGAGCCATCGCTCGCAAACGGCAAAATGGTGAATCAGACCCGGGCATCGTAGGCGTCGTGCGTGCCAATCCAATACCACACGATCAGGTCACCGCTTTCTTGGCCGAGTGCGCGATATTTCTGCGTGATACGAATTGACCAGACACCAGGACGGACTTCCTTGAAATGGAGCGCCGCATGGAACGGATGCTCCCGCCAAAGCCGGTATTTCTCCCGCGCGAGTTCCTGGATTTCGACGGGCAACTTCTCAAAACACTTCCAGAACGATGGCAGCGTTTTTGATTTCAAGGTGGTTCAGAGAGCGGACCACGTTTGATCTCTTCATTGACCCGGTCGGGGACACCCCGGTAGCGCCCGCCTGGACCAAAGTCCTCGGCCATCTTCCTGTCCCAGTCGTCGTCTTCCCACCCGTTGAACCACTTCGCGATCCGACCCCGCTCGGACAAGGACAGCTTCTCAATTGCCGTTTGGATTTCCTCGACGGTGCTCATGCATGAAATTATAGCACCAGCGGCCTTAGTCTTCAATATAAGCCTCAAGGATTTGAAGTTGTCGATTTGAAGGTTGGTAATCATTGCAGCCTACGATCGTTATCAAACCGTGAGGCATTCGTCACACCAAACGAAAGTCGCGCCCGTTTTCGCCTTTCCTTATGCTCAAGATTTCAAAACCCCACGATCACATCCTTGCCATAGGTCAGCCCGCCAACTTCAGCGGCCAGCTTGATGATCGTTTTCTTGAGTACGTTGTTGAGATTCGTCGAGACAAGCCAGCCACCCGGTAACGTTTCGTGAAACTCGCGGAGGTCGGGGCGGTCGGGATAAAGTTCTTCCGGCTTGCGGGCGATGTAGCGGCGTTTGCGGCCTTGGGCATCGGGGTGCTGGGAACAGCGTTCGAGGAACGTGGGATCGTCCTTGGCGAGTTCGCGGAGGACGATGACCATGGCGTCCTTGGCGTTGTGGTATGGGTACGCTTTGCCGCGAAGGATAAGTTTGCCGGTGCGCGTGGTTTCGCCATCGGTGCGCGACGCGGCCGGGCGATTGGTTGCCGAACTACTTGGGGCGGTGGTTCTGTCGCGAGATGTATCGACAATAACCGATCGGCCCAGTTCGGCAAGGAACTCGGCGACATCGTTGTCGTCAGGCCGGACACCAGCCTTGGATTCGACGGTGCTGGCGAGCATGTCTACCAAGTCTTCGTTACCCTTCTCGACAAGTTCGCGCCACGCCTCTGGAATGGCGGCGCAAGCTTGGGTGCGGCGGTTGCGGCTGCGGTATTCTTTGCGGGCCACTTCGAGAGCTTCTCCGGATACGACTCGTTCACGCGCCAGATACCTCCGTAGGATTTCGGCGGCCTCGGCGGGTGGGCGCTCAAAGAGATCGAGCTTGTACACACGCCGGTCTTCGTAGCTGCCTTGTTCCGTTGGCAAATAGAAGCTCCAAGTTCTGCCGTCGGTCAGTACGATGACTGGCACGCCGGTGTGAAAGGCGTATTCGAGAGCTTGGCGAACGCCGTCCTCGGCCTTGCCAGGCGGTTTGACTTCAATGAACTCTGCGGGCTTGGAAGGCGGATGGCAAAGGGCAAAGTCGGCGCGGCCTTCACCCGTCTGGAACTCGGGCCAGACCGAGGTGGTGTTGTAGATGTCCCAGCCCAACTCCTGTAACACACGCAAGACGATGCCTTGGGAGACGGCCTGCTCGTTTGGAAACGGACCTTGGCGCAGGCGAGCAACGATGTCGGTGAGTGTTGTTTCAAGGGACACGACCATGCCCAGTCATATAGACGCTCTGGAACAGAGCTGGCAAGCAAATCCAGCGGCATATAACGAAGTTGGTTGGCTTCGGAAGCAAATGGCGTCACCACTGTATTCGTTGAAGAACTTGCCTTTATTGCCGTAAACCTTTCCATCAGCAACAATCCGGCATCCCGCCCCACTTCGCATTCTTCGTGTCTGCTTCGTGCAATTCGTGGTGCCGCGTCGCCGGTGTTGACAGCGCCACTGTTATCGGGCGATACAGCGGGGGAGATTCGTTTCTGATGACATTCAAGGTGGTCACAATTGTTTTTGCTTTGGGGATCGGGCTGGTCCTGTTCACGTCTTCGCGCGCCAGCGCGGCTACGGCGAACTGGGAGGATGCGTTGGGACAGTTCGATGAATCAGTGCTGACGAACCTCGATTTGTTCGCGTTGCCTTCGTTGACGAATCTCGACGAGGCGCAATTGCAGGCGATGTGTCGCGAGTTGCAGAAGCGGTTCCAGGGCCAGTACGTCATGGAACTCGCCCCGTTGCGGGAAGTGGCGAGCGCGACGTTGCCGCTCCTGGATCAGCACGCGGAAACGCAGCCGTATGCGGCCTGGTTGCGCACCCGGCTCGATTACCTCGCGGTGGCCGACACCCTGAAGATCGCCATTCCACCACCGAATCTGGAATTGCGACCGTCGCCAACACCGAAATCCCGGGCCGATCGTGGAACGCCGCGCCTGGGAAAAACGCCTGCAATTGGAGGATTTGCCGTCGGGCGCTCTGATCTACGTCGCGCAACTCAAGCCGATCTTCGTGGCGGAAGGCGTTCCTCCCGAATTGGTCTGGCTGGCGGAAGTGGAATCGGGGTTCGACACGCTGGCGCGAAGTCCGATTGGCGCGGCGGGTTTGTTCCAGCTAATGCCGGAAACCGCGAAGTCGCTGGGGCTGGCGTTGTTCCCGTGGGACCAGCGTCTCCAACCCGAAAGAAACGGGCGCGCCGCCGCGCGGTATTTGAAGAATCAGTACAATGAATTCGGCGATTGGCGGTTGGCCCTCGCGGCTTACAATGCGGGGGAGGGCACCGTGAGCCGCCTCCTGGCAAAGTACGCGGCGCGCAGCTACGACGAGATTGCAGTACACCTTCCGGCCGAGACCCAGATGTATGTTCCCAAAGTCGAAGCCACGATCCTGCGGCGCGAAGGCATTGTCTTGGAGAAGTTAAAACCGCCCCAATCCGAACGGTGACGAGGCGCGTGCGCCAATAGTTGTGTAACAATCATCCCTTTACAATCGGATTGCTTGCAGTCGATCCCCTCACCTTCATCCTCTCCCCCGGAGGGGAGAGGAAAGCACTATGCCATTTTCATGGTACCCCCTCTCCCCTTGAGGGAGAGGGTAGGGTGAGGGGTGTCGTCGTTTCTCAGCGCGACTGTAAAGTCACAACTGTTACAGAACTCTAATGCGCCGTCGTACCCGGCTTCTTCGGCCGGCCTGAATCGGTAAGCGCCTTGACGAGAGGCTGGCCGCCGGGAGCTGGGACGAACATGATTTCCACCTGGTCGCCATTGCGCAGGTCGCTGACGGTTGCCTTGGGCTTGCCGACGACCGTGATCGTGGAGTTCTTGTCGATCCGGAAAGTTTTCGTGACGTACTGAATCATTTTCTGGCTGCTCGTGCCGCCGCTCTGCGTGCCCGGAAGAGGGGACCTCAGGCTTCGGGCCGCGAACGGTCACCGTGCCCTGCATTCCATCCGAATCCGCGCTTTGGACGAGGCCGGTGAACATCGCCGGCTCGGCACCCACCGGTGATGAATTCGGCGCAGGCGGCTGGCGCATGATGGTTTGCGCGCGGACCGGCAATGCGATCAACAGCGCAATGGCCAGGGCGGTAAGTGTCGTCGTAGAAATATTCTTCATATTGTCATCCCTCCTGCCGGACGCCGATCACAAAAACACCAAGCTTGTGCAAAAGTAGCGCAGGCTCTACCCTCCGTCGATACTCGTCGATGGAGACGATGTCAAGAAGCGATGGACGCGAGCGTAGTTGCAGTCTCGCATTGACATGAGGGCGAGGATTTGAGATGGCGGTGCGCGCAGCCAGCCTTCTAAAACGAAGAGGAATCGCGGGAGATTTGATGAAGAGATACAAACGGGCGGGTGACATCAAAGTGGGCGTCGTCGGTTACGGCGGCGCGTTTAACATGGGCCGGGCGCATCTGCAGGAAATGCAGAAGGCGGGCATGACCCCGACGGCCGTGGCCGAGATCGATCCCGCGCGTCTTGCCGTCGCCACCCGGGATTTCCGGGACATCGAGACGTATTCATCCCTCTCCGCGATGCTCAAGAAATCGGCGGTGGATCTCGTCACCGTCATCACGCCGCACAATACGCACGCTCCGCTCGCGCTTCGCGCCCTGAAAGCGGGACGGCACGTGGTTTGCGAAAAGCCGATGGCGATCACCACCGCGGAATGCGACGCGATGATTGCGGCCGCAAAAAAAAGCGGCGTCGTGCTCTCCACGTATCACAATCGCCATTGGGACGGCCCGATTCGGAACGCCGTCCAGCATCTCCGTTCCGGCCTGATCGGCGACGTGGTGCGCGTCGAGGCCCATTGGGGTTCCCGCAGCAAACCCGGCGATTGGTGGCGCACCAGCAAGTCGATCTCCGGCGGCATCCTCTACGATTGGGGTGTGCACCTGCTGGAATACAGCCTCCAGATTATCCGCTCGAACATCGTCGAGGTCACGGGCTACGCCCAGAACGGTTACTGGGCCCCGCAAACGAAATGGAAAAAGGATGCCAACGAGGATGAGGCGTTCGCCAGTGTGCGCTTTCGCGATGGCCAGTGGCTGACGCTGTTGATTTCCACGCTCGAATCGAATCCCCGCCGCGGCTTCCTCGATATCACTGGTACTGAAGGCTCGTACGTGCTCGACTGGACGTTCAACGAATGCTTCCGTCAGAACGGCGGCGACACGAAGATCCGGAGGTTCCGGAATCCCCCGGGCGAAGGCTGGCGCTTTTACCAGAATATCGCCGACCACCTCACCAAAGGCGCCCAATTGGTCATCACCCCCGAATGGGCCCGCCGCCCCATCCATATTCTCGAGTTGGCTGGTCAAAGCGCGCGCAAGCGCACGGCGCTCCCCGCAAAGTACAAGTGATAGCGGCTGGCCTGCTTCACCTATACCGCAGATGGTGAAGCGGTTGGCACGGTAAATTGGCGTTTTCCCGCGCCTTGATGGCAGCCCTCATTTTTCTCTTTTCAATGCACCGGGGGTTCTGTAGCCTCTCCGCGACCCACCCGTATCAGGAGGATTAAGTAGCTTATGATGACAGCAATGAATCGTGCTATGAATCGAATTACCAAGGGCAATTCGCGCCTCAAGGTGTTCATCACCTTGACGATGTGTGTGCTCACCCTGCTGGCGGCGAATTGGGCGCGGGCCCAAGAGAAAGCCACTGCATTGCTGGAAACGGCGGCGGGCCAGGTTCCCAAGGAATTCCACTTCTTCGCCTTCATGACCAGCAGCGACTATTCGCAAATGGAAAAGTATGCGCTCTGGGCTGTGCTCTGCGTGGCGTTCGCCGGATTGGGCTACGCCCTCATGCTCGTGGGGCAGGTCAAGAATGCCGACCAGGGCACCCCGAAGATGCAGAAGGTGGCCGCGGCCATTCGCGCGGGTGCCGAAGCGTACCTCGGCCAGCAGTTCCGCAAGATTGTCGTGTTGATTGTGATCCTGACGGTCGTGCTGTTTTTGACGGCGTTGAGCGAACCGATGCCGGTGGCGGTGGGGCGCGCGGTCGCGTTTCTGATCGGATCGCTCTTTAGTTTCACGGTGGGTTTCGTGGGCATGCGTTTTGCCACCCTCGGAAATTTACGGGTGGCGGCGGCGGCCCGGACTTCGTTCGGGGGGGCGCTGCAGGTCGGGTACCGCACCGGCACGATTACCGGCATGTTGACGGACGGCCTGGGGCTGCTCGGCGGCACATTGATTTTCATGGCGTACGGCGACCACGCGTATGAAGTCCTGCTGGGTTTCGGTTTTGGCGGCACGTTGATCGCGCTGTTCATGCGTGTCGGCGGCGGTATCTACACGAAGGCGGCGGACGTGGGCGCGGATCTCGTCGGCAAGGTTGAGAAGGACATTCCGGAAGACGACCCGCGCAATGCGGCGACCATCGCCGACAACGTCGGCGACAATGTCGGCGACTGCGCCGGTATGGCGGCGGACATTTTTGAGTCGTACGAAGTCACCATCGTGGCCGCGATGATTCTCGGCTACGCCTCCTTTGGCCACAAGGGGGTAATCTTTCCGCTCTTGGTGCGCGCCATCGGCGTCATCGGCTCGATTATCAGCACCTACAGCGTGCGCTCGAAGGAAGGTGATTCGGGTGACGCGGCGCTGGATTCAGTCCATCGCGGTTTCTTGATCGGCTCGGTGATCAGTGTCGTGGGTTTCTTTCTGGTCGGGTTGTTTTATCTGCGATTCGACGCGCACTATCTGTTGCAGTACCCACAAGCAGCGGCGGGATACCCGGGTGGCGTGAACGCGCTGCCGGGCTGGATCAACTTCGGACAGCCCGGTTTGGATTTGCGGCCCGCGTGGACCTGCTTGATCGGTGTATTTTTGGCGGTGGCGCTGAACAAGTGCACCAGCTACTTCACGCACACCACGCACGCCCCGGTCAAGTCCATGGTCAAAGCCTGCCAGACGGGTCACGCGACCAATATCATCCAGGGGTTTGCGGTGGGTTATGAATCCACCGTGTGGGCGGTCATCATCATCGCGATCGCAATTGGCGCCTCGGTCGGTATTTACTCCGGCACGTCACCAATCTTCGTGGCGTACGGCGTGGCCATGTGCGGCATCGGCATGTTGACGCTCACCGGCAATACGATCTCGATGGACGTATTTGGTCCCGTGGCCGACAACGCCAACGGCATCGGTGAAATGGGTTATGACAAGACCGAGATGGGCGAGCAGAAATACAAGCAGGCCCGACAGATCCTGGCCGACCTCGACTCGGTTGGCAACACCACCAAAGCGGAGACCAAAGGCATCGCCATCGGCTCGGCGGTGATCGCGGCCGTGTCGCTCTTTGCGAGTTTCATCGCCGTCATGGCGATGGGCAGCGAAGAGCGAATCAGCGAAATGACCACCGCGCAATACAACAACGTGGCCGGCATGCTCACGGTTGCCAATCCAACGTTGTTCATCGGCTTGCTGCTCGGTGGCGCGGTGCCGTTCCTGTTCAGTTCGATGACGATTCGCGCCGTCGGGCGCGCGGCGTTTCTCATCGTGAAAGAATGTCGTCTGCAATTCCGCGACAAGGAAATCTGGGCCGGAACGAAGACGCCGGATTACGCTCGCGTCGTCGGCATTTGCACCACGGCGGCGCAGAAGGAACTGATCGGCCCCGGTTTGCTGGCGATCATGGCGCCCTTGGCGGTGGGCTTCCTGCTCGGTCCGCTGGCGCTGGCCGGCTTCCTGGCGGGCATGATTCTCGTCGGACAATTGCTGGCCGTGTTCATGGCCAATGCCGGTGGCGCCTGGGACAACGCGAAGAAGTTGATCGAAGACGAGCCGCGCGATCTTGCCAAGAATACGGGCAAAGGCTCCGAACGTCACAAGGCAGCGGTCACCGGCGACACAGTCGGCGATCCGCTGAAGGACACCGCCGGCCCGGCCATCAATCCGCTCATCAAGGTCATGAACATGGTGAGCTTGCTGCTCTTGCCGCTCGTGCTCAAGTTCCACGCCGTCCCCGGCGTGGAAGGCACGGGACAAAAGCCTTTTGCGATTGCGGTCGTCATTGCCGTGTTGGCCCTGTCGGCCATCGCATGGGCCGTGAACAAGTCCAAGACCGACTCGCCGGAAATGGCGGAGATGGAAAAGGAATTCGAAACCGCCTAGGGAATTTCAAGCAGTTTGAGCAGGGGCGCGGCGATACCGCGCCCCTTTTCTTTTGCGGAGGAGATTGCGCGTCCGTGCCCGCCTGCGGTATGCTCACATCATGCATCGCACACAGGCCGCGCTTCTTGTTTTTTTGATGATCACGCTGTTGGGTGCCGGCTGCGCCAGCGGGCCTTCGCCGCGACGAAGTGGCTACGAAGGCGGGTCGCGCCCGATTGCCTGGGACAGGCTGCCATTCCCGAAGGACTCGGACTGGCCCGGCTCGAAGGGCGAGCCGGCGACCATTGAGGCCGACACGCTGGTACTCCAGGGACAACAAGTGCGCGCCAACCGAACGTACCAGCTCCCGCTGACCATCGATTTTGACGTTGAGGTCGCTAAAGGCGCTGTTCCCGACGGTGGATTCCTTTTTGAGTTTGCACCCACGAACTCACCCGCCGACGTAAATTTGCCTTTGGGGACCACGCTAGGTCTTAGCTACCGCACTCCGACAGCAGCGTCAGTCGGAAGTTCCGGGGCATTGTTGGTCTACGTGAAGGATAGTCCAGCGCCCGCCCGGGCCGTCTGGGGTCCGGTTCCTTTCGCCTGCGAGGAAGGGCAGTTCCATCACTTCCACATCGAAGCTCGAGTCGATGGATTAAGCATTGCCACCGACCACCAGGGAGCCGAGCAGATAGCGGTTACAATCCCTTACGGCAAGCTCTTGATCCAAATGCACGGCTGGAAGCCGCCGAGCCGTTGGCTCGTGCGCAATTTCACGATCCACTGAGCCGGGGACTTGACCGCGATGCGCGGCTCGCCGATGATGGGCGGATGCGCGTCACGTTTTTGGGCACTGGTACAAGCCATGGCATTCCGATGATCGGGTGCGACTGCGTCGTCTGCCGTTCCGATAATCCGCGCAATCACCGTTTGCGGCCCTCCGTCTACATCGAGAATGGCGACCAGTGTCTGCTCGTGGATGCCGCGCCGGATTTTCGCACGCAGGCGTTGCGCGCGAACATTCGGCGGGTCGATGCGGTGCTGATGACGCACACGCATGCTGATCATGTCCTGGGGCTTGATGACTTGCGCGTGTTCTGCCAGCGCACCGGACGAAAAATGCCCGTCTACGGTTCACCGCATTCCATCGAAGTGATCCGAAAAATGTTTTCCTACGCCTGCACAGAAACGCCCGCGTGGCCGGGTTTGCCGAGTTTTGAATTGCACACGCTGCAGCCCAATGAGCAAAAGGAGATTGCGGGAGCGCAGGTTCGCGTGCTGCCGCTTCAGCATGGGGGGATGACGGTCTATGGTTTTCTGTTCGGTCGCGATTTGGCCTACGTGACGGACTGCAACGAGGTACCCAGCGACGTGATCGAGGCCGTGCACGGTGTGACGGTGCTGGTGCTCGATGCGTTGCGGCATCGCCCGCACCCGACGCACCTGACGATTGATCAGGCGCGCGAGGTGGCGGGGCAGGTGGGCGCGAAGTTGACGCTGTTCACGCACCTGTGCCATGAGGCGGAGCATGAAGCCGTCGAGAAAGAGCTGCCGCCGCAGGTGCGCGTGGCCTACGATGAAATGCAAATCGAGGTGGCCGATGGCGAAGCGCGTCAGTTGGCTTGAAATCGGACTGTGGTTCGCGGTGTTTGTGGCGCTGGTCCTGCCCTTCGTCGCGCGCGCGGATGACCTGGCAAAGCGCGTGGTGATTGTCTACAACACGGACGACCCGGAGAGCAAACCACTCGCGGATTACTATGCCCGCAAACGCGGCGTGCCAACCAACCAGATTTGCGGGATCAGCATTCGTGTCGGGGAAACAATCTCGCGCCAGGAGTTCAATGACAAAGTTCGCGATCCGATCTGGCGCTTCCTTACTCACGAAGGGTTTCTCCGGCAGGAGCCGGGAACGGTCATGGACCCGGTGCTCGGCAAGGTTCCCTCGTTGGTCACCGTCAACGCGCGCGTGTCGTATCTTGTGCTGATGTATGGCATGCCGTTGCGGATCGAGAAGGGTCCTCCTATTCGCGAGAATGGTGTCGATAAAGCGCCGACACCCTATCAGCGGGACGAAGCCTCTGTTGAAAGCGAACTCGCCACCCTGCCCTCGACAGGCCTGCCGATCGCGGGACCGCTTCGCAATCCATTCTTTGGCAGCACCCAGGCGGAATTCGGGCCGCCATTGAACAAGGCGATGCTGCTGGTCGGCCGCCTCGATGGGCCCGACCCCCAGACTGTGCGGCGGATGATCGACGATGCCTTGACCGCCGAGCATTATGGATTGCAGGGGCGCGCCTATTTCGATGCGCAGGGCACACACGACCCGGGCTACGCAATAGGCGACGATTGGATCCGGAACGCCTGGCACGCTTTTCAAGAAGCGGGATACGAGTGTGATTACGACGAGCGTCCCGAGACCTTCCCGCAAGATTACCCGATGACGGACGTGGCGGTGTACGCGGGCTGGTACTCGCCGGACATGGTGGGGCCATTTCTCCGGCCCGATTTCCATTTCCAACCCGGCGCGATCGCTTATCATATTCATTCGTGGAGTGGCTGGACGGTGCGGACGCGCACCGCGGCCTGGGTTGGGCCGCTCTTGTCGAAGGGGGCGGCGGCGACGATGGGCAATGTGTACGAGCCGTACCTAACGCTCACACCGCACATCGATATGTTTTTCAAGCGGCTCCTGGCCGGCGCGCCGTTTCTGGAGGCCGCTTACTACAGCGAGGCGGCGTTGAGCTGGCAGACGACGTTCGAGGGCGACCCGCTCTATCGGCCCTTTGCCGCTTCGCTGGACGAGCAGATTCAGCGGCTGGAGGCCGACCACAAACCGGAGGTTGAATGGGCCTACTTGCGAAGGATCAACTTGCTGCTCGCGCAAAATGGGACCACGGAGGCGGAGGAGCTTTGTCGCGACAAAGCCGAAGAATTGCGCAGTGCGGTGCTTTACGAAAAGTTAGGTGACATACTGCACGCCGCGCGCCGCGAACGGGAGGCCATCGAGGCTTACGGCAAGGCGGACGAGAAGCCCGCCGATCCGTACCGCGATATTCGGGTGGCCACAAAAATGGCGGCGGCGTATATCGCGCGCAAGGAGACAGCGCAGGCGTTGGCCATTTACGAGAGACTGGGCAACGCCTATCCGAGCCACCACAATGTGGCCGAGTTCTACCAGCGCGCGCGCGACCTGGCGCGGGCGCTGGGGGACGAAATGAAGGCAAAAACCTGGCAGGCGAAAATCGACCAGTTGCCACCCGCCCCGCCAGAAAAGAAGTGACAACCCCGCGCGCCTTTGCTATCAAGGGATGCAAGGAATCGGCAGAGGCCAATATCGATGGCTCCGGGACTCTTTATTGTTATCGCAATGATTTGTTGCGTGCCCATTTGGGTGATGGGCGTTTACAATCGCCTGATCACGCTGCGTAACCTCATGAACAGTGTTTGGGCGCAGACCGACGTGCAATTGCGGCGTCGTTACGATTTGATTCCCAATCTTGTCGAAACCGTCAAGGGGTACGCCACTCATGAGCGGGAGACATTCGAGAAGGTGATCCAGGCGCGCAACTCCGCGATGAATGCCCCGACCACGGAGGCCAAAGCGGATGCCGAGAACGCCCTGACCGGTGCGCTGAAATCCCTCTTCGCCGTCGCCGAAGCGTATCCCGAACTCAAGGCCAACCAGAATTTTACCGCCCTCCAGCAGGAGCTGACCAATACGGAGGGCTTTATCGCGGCGTGCCGTTCGCATTACAACGACGCCGTCCTGGCCTTCAACGACGCCCTGCAAGTGGTCCCCGCCAACATCGTCGCCGTCCTGTTCCGGTTCCAACCCCACGAATACTTCGGAGTGCCCGACCAAGCCGCGCGCGAGCCGGTAAAAGTGCAGTTCTAGCCCACAACGTGAAGTCGATACATTAGCGACGAAGCGGCGAGACGGTGTTCGTCCCGGTAGGTGTGGAATGGTTGTCCTGCCATGGATCGTAAGCATGAATACCGTACTTGCTGAACCTCTCTATCCGACCGGGAAGACGACCCGGAGAAGTTGGATGGGGATAGCACAACGCAAACTCGACGATTTTGGGATTGCCGTCGACATGCGCACCTTGAAGGAATGCCAATGCGTCTTCTTTCCTCAACTGTGATGAACCGGAAAGTCCGAAGTAGATAGCCCAATCGCTTTGGGGCTCTGTGTCGGCAAGTAGGCCATTTGGAGTGGCAGACGCCGACGGCCGATCGCTCCATTTCTTATGGGGGAACAAGCCCAGACAAAATACCGTGTCCTCCCCGTTCATCTCCATCTGAATCCAACCTGCCAAAATGTAGACACCGTGGAGCGACACGTGCTCCAGCCAAGCGGTGTCGATCAGCACGCGGTGAATCTCGACTGCTGTCTGACCCGGTTTGATGTAATTGGCGAAAAGTGCGAAAATCGCCCGCGATCGTTCCACCTCATTATTCGTGGTATTATTTGCCTGTGTGTTGAGTACAACTACGGTCGCATTGGTCTTGAGTATCGTGACCGCATCCCACGAAAGCTTTTCCGGTTCGGCATAACCGCAATGAACGCTGCAAAAGCACGTTAGTATAATGATTACGAAGTATCTCATCGCTAGGTGGAGGCGTGCATGTCTATTTCTTCTCAAACGCGGTGTCAAACGCATGCGCGCTCGGCTTGAAGTTAAGCTTTTTGACGAAGGCGCAGGCTTCCTTCGCGCCGTGCTCGCGATCCATGTGGCTGTCTCCCCACTCAACCGACAGCGGGACACTTGCCTTCAATTACTTCGTCCAAGCGCAGAACAATTGGCTCGGTGACCCGTTCCTGCTTGTTTCTTTTACACCGCCGCCTTACGCCGGCGCCGAATCTGTGCGCTTAGGTCACGGACGGAGCATTTGGCCAGATGCTTGTGTCGCTCCTTCGAATAATCGCCACGCCCGTTCCCGAACAACTGGAGAAATCGAACCATGCCAACCGGGCCAAGTTCTTCTGCCAGGGCCTTCAGTCCGTTTGCCCGAATCTGCTCCATTGTGTAGCGCTTCATTTTTTCTCAAATGCCGCATCAAACGCTTGTGCGCTCGGCTTGAAGTCGAGTTTCTTCACGAAAGCACAAGCTTCCTTCGCGCCGTGCTCGCGGTCCATGCGGCTGTCTTCCCATTCCACGGACAGCGGGCCCTTGTAGCCGATGTCGTTCAAGGCGACGATGATCTCCTCGAAGTTGATGTCACCGTGGCCGAGGGAGCGGAAGTCCCAGTAACGGCGCGGGTCGGCAAAGTTCGTGTGACCGCCGAAAACACCGACCGTGCCGTCGCCGTGTCCCCACCAGACGTCTTTCATGTGCACGTGATAAATGCGGTCGGCAAAGCGGCGGATGAATTTCACATAGTCCACATGCTGGTAGCCGAAGTGGGACGGATCGTAGTTGAAACCAAATTCCTTGCGGCCTTTCAGTGCGGCAACCGCCCGCTCGGCGCTGGCAATATCAAACGCGATCTCGGTGGGGTGCACTTCGAGGGCGAACCGCACACCACAGCGTTTGAACTCGTCGAGGATCGGGTTCCACATCTTTGAAAAAAGCTCGAAACCATCGTCGATCATCGCCGACGAGACGGGCGGAAACGAATAGAGCAGGTGCCAGATGGAGCTTCCGGTGAAGCCATTAACAACCTTGACGCCGAGGTTTTTGGCGGCCTGTGCGGTACGCATCATTTCTTCGGCGGCGCGCTCGCGGACGTCCGCGGGTTTGCCGTTGCCCCAGATGTGGGGCGGCAGGATGGACTTGTGTCGGTCGTCGATATTGTCGCACACGACCTGGCCGACTAGGTGGTTGCTAATTGCCCAGGTCTTCAATCCGTGTCGCTTGAGGATCTCATGGCGCGTGTCGCAATACGCCTTCGACTTGGCGCCCTGGCGCACGTCAAAGTGATCGCCCCAGCAGGCCAATTCCAGCCCGTCAAAACCAAAACTCTTGGCCTTCTGGCAGACGGTTTCGAAAGAAAGGTCGGCCCATTGGCCGGTAAAAAGTGTGACGGGTCTGCCCATGATTATCGCCTCCGTGTGATTCGCGTTGAACTCGCTATGGCACGAGTGATAAACAAGGAACCGGCCCTTTTCAAGCATCATGTTTATCGATAGCCACGCGCATCTGTGTTATCCCGATTTTGCGGAGGAACTGCCGCAGGTCATCGGGCGCGCCCAGGCGGCCCGTGTGACGCAGATCGTCAGTATCGCCACGGATTTGGAGGCCGCGCGCAAGACGTTGGACATCGCCAGGCGGTTTGAAGCGGTGTCTGCCGCGGTAGGATTACACCCCGGGGAGGTCCCGAATGTCTCGCTCTGTGATATGAAGGAGCTTGCCCAACTGGCCGCGGAACCGAAGGTCGTGGCGATTGGCGAAACGGGCCTGGATTATTATCGCGAGGCGAAGGACGACGCGGCGTTGCGGCAACAGCAGAAGGATTTGTTCTGGGCGCAGCTTGAGTTGGCGAAGGAACGCAAGCTGCCGGTGGTGATCCACAATCGCGCCGCCGAGGCGGACATCCTGGAAATCCTCGGCGCCCACGCCGAGAGCCTGCCGAAAGAATGGCGGCCGTGGGGCGTGATGCACTGTTTTTCGGGAGATGAGAAGTTTGCGTTCGACTGCATCGAGATGGGGCTGCTGATCAGCTACACGGGCATCCTGACTTTCAAGAACGCAACGGCGCTTCGCGACGTGGCCCGGAAAGTGTCGCTCGACTACGTGATGCTCGAGACCGATGCGCCGTACCTGGCCCCGATGCCGCACCGCGGGAAACGCAACGAGTCGTCGTACCTGCCGCTGATCGCGGAGATGCTCGCACAGGTAAAAGGTGCTAGTGTTGAGGAAATCGCGCGGGCGACGACGGCAAATGCAAAACGGCTGTTTCAGTTGCTGCCCTGAGGTCAGAGGCCCGGGCCCAACCAATCGGGAGGTTCAGTTATGTTCGGCATGCTCGTGGTGTTCATATTTGTCGGGATTGTGGCCTTTCTGATCTTCGGACTTCCGTTAATACACAAGATCGGAGGAAAAGCCTCTGGTCTATTTATGCCATCGGACGCAACCATGCGAATCGACCCCGAGTACAGTTTGGCCGAGGCGCGCGTGAACGAAGGGAAATATCAAGAAGCCGTTGACGAATATCGAAAAGTCACCGCCAAGCATCCGGACGATATCCATCCGCATCTTCGCGTGGCGGACCTCATGTTGAAACATTTCAACGACGCGAAAACCGCGGAACTGGAGTTGCTCTCCGCGCTTGCAAAGGCCAGGGGCGAATACTCCACGACACTGGCGACAGGTCGCTTGGCCGATCTTTATCAACACACACTGCATGAACCCGGCCGCGCCTTGGAAGTAATGAAACAGTTGCGTGAAAAAATCCCGGGCACGAAGCAGGCGAAACTGGCGGAAGAACGCATTGCGATCCTCGAAGGAATCGTTCACCGCGGTGAACCGTTGCCAGAATCGCCCGGCAAGATCACCGCCAGGCCGTCACGCTTCAAGTTGACGGAATAGCCGCCCGAAATACAGCAGCGTGGTGTAATCGAAGGAAATCTTGCCGCTGATCTGGTGCCTGTCGAAGAGCGCGCGCAACGCGTCGAGCATGGGCTGATGGTTCGGATGACCCGGCTCGGGTGTGTAAGAGGACGATAGCAGCCGGCCTTTCAGCCCGCTCCAGTCGAAGATTTGTTGATTGTCGAATTTTCTCAGCGTAAACGGCTGCGAAGCGAAGAACGCCGTGATCGCGTCGGTATCGACATTCCGATGATCGACCGCCACGTAGTCGGTGCCGTACTGCTGTAACAGGCCCTCATACGCTCGCAGAAAAGGGGAGGTATCCGTCAGGCGTTCGTTCCAGATCAACGCGACCCAACCGTTCGACCTGAGAATGCGCGCAAACTCTTTTCGGGCCCGCTCGCGGTCGAACCAATGGAACGCCTGGCCAGCCGTGACGAAATCAACTGAAGAATCCGCCAAAGCTGTCGCCTCTGCCGTTCCATTGACGCTAGTGAAACCAGGATATTTGTCCAACAGTCGCTCGCCCGCTTCCCGCATCTCACGGTTCGGCTCCACACCAAACACCCGATTCCCATTCTTCAGGAACAACTGGGATAGAATGCCAGTTCCAGACCCGATGTCCGCAACCGTTGAATTCGGCGTTAGCCCGCATTCCTCGGCGAGTGTTGTTATGACGCCGGTTGGATAACCCGGCCGATACTTGGCGTAGTTTTCCACACGACTGGAGAAGCGGAGAGTGGGGTCGATCATCGACAACGGTGAAGCCGCCGCCTCGTCAATACGCGAGGGTGAGCTTGTAGCGCAGGATATTGCCGCAATGGACCGTGTCGATGGTGGTCTTGCTGCGCCAACCTTCGCAGGACTTTTCGCCGCTCACCGTGGTCCGCTTCGCGGCAACGGCTTTAGCCAGTTCCTCGGTGAGGTCGAAATCACCGCGAATACATTCGCCATTGGGGCAGTTGAAACGAAAGACGGATTTGGCGTTGGTGAGGTTCACCGTATACTTGACCTGGCTGGTCTTGGAGGTGCCTTCCGCGTCGTAGAAACTCAGGTCCACGGTCAGGGACTTCAATTTCGCGAAGCGGGCGGCGAGACTGAGGGAATCCTTGACGCGCTGGCTTTCCAGTTCACGGTGTTCGAAGCGGGCGCCTGTTCTTTGTCGATACATGGAAGTGCAATTCTGTTTACTGCGTTAGGCCACAAGAGTACCACAAAAACGCACCCCTGTCTGTAACAATCGCAGCGGCGATCCGTGCCCGCAGATGCCGCCTTTACAGGCTCTTAAAGTAGAACCCGGCGGCTTCGGCGGCGTGGCGTTGAAAAAGGTTCTTGATGTCGATCAGCACCGGCGGGGACATTTTTGCTTTTAGCTGGTCGAGCGTGAGGGAACGGAAGGCGTTGTGTTTGTTGGCAACGAGAACGCAGTCGCATTGCGGCACCTTGTCAAATTCGACGTTCTCGATGCCGAAATACTTGCGGACGGTGTCGGCGGAGAGCAGCGGATCGCAGCCAAGCACCCTCACGCCAAACCCTTGCAGGTAGGTGATGGTGCTGTGGACCTTGCTGTTGCGGATGTCCGGCACGTTTTCTTTGAAAGTCAGGCCCAAAATCAGCACCGTCGCGCCTTTAATCGGCTTGCCGACGTGGGCGATGCCCTTGATGACCATTTCGCCCACATGGACCGGCATGGAATCGTTGATCTGGCGTCCCGCGAGAATCACCTGCGGATGATAGCCGAACTGTTGGGCGCGGTAGGTGAGGTAGTATGGGTCGACGCCAATGCAATGGCCGCCGACCAGGCCGGGGTGGTACTTGTGGAAATTCCATTTCGTGCCCGCGGCCGCCAGGACTTCCTCGGTGTTAAGGCCGAGATGCGCGAAGATGAGCGAAAGCTCGTTCATGAGCGCAATATTCAGGTCGCGCTGGATGTTCTCGATGACCTTCGCCGCCTCGGCGGTCGCGATACTGGGCGCGTGGTAAACACTTTTGGCAACGAGCGAATAGAGCGCGCCGACTTCCTCGAGCGTCTCGGCGTCGCAACCGCTGACGATCTTGACGATCTTATCGACCGTGTGCTCGTGATCGCCGGGATTGATGCGTTCCGGCGAATAGCCAATCTTGAAATCGCCGAGTTTCAATCCCGATTTCTCTTCGAGGATGGGCAGGCAAACTTCGTCCGTGACACCGGGATAGACGGTGCTTTCAAAAATGACGATCGAACCCTTGCTCAGGTTCTCGCCCACGATGCGCGAGGCGCTGATGACCGGTTCCAGGTCGGGGACGTTGGCCTTGTTCACGGGTGTGGGCACCGCGACGATGAGGTAACGGCATTCGCGGAGCGCTTTCGGGTCGGCGGTGAAGTGGATGTTGGAATTCTTCAGGTCGCCGCCGAGCGTTTCGCCGGTGCGATCGACGCCCTGCTGGAGTTCCTCGATGCGCCGGGTGTTGATGTCGTACCCGACCACGGTCATGTGCCGGGCGAAGGAGACTGCCAGCGGCAAGCCAACATACCCGAGACCGACAACGGCAACTTTACCTTCAATCTTCCTCATGATGTCCCATCGTTACTGGAGAAATAGCAGGTCGCGTGCTGGAAATCCAGCCCGTGTTCACAGGTGCGCGACATTCACCTGGTGAACGCGGCTTGGATTCAGCATCCCCGCGAGCAAAATGCGCAGGGTATGATAGGTTTTCACGTCAATCCGATGATTGGCGACAGGCCCGGCCAGCGACTTCACATCCACAATTTTGTGCGTTTCCGGGTCGAATTCCGCCTTGACGACACCATCCTGATAGCGCGCGGTCGGCCGCGCCTTGTCGAGCGCCAGGGAGTACGTCTTTCCTTCCATGCGACCAACAATTTCCGTCAGCCCGTTCCGTTTGGCGATGTAGAAGCCGTCGCGGGCGTTATCGAGCCACGCGGCGCGGTCGGCAAAGAAACTCGGCTTTTGGATGAACGGCCCGCCATACTCCGGGCAGAACGTATCGCAATTGCCGCACTCGTTGCACCAATCGGCGAAGTTGGCGATCTGGTGTTTCTTCTCGATCTTCAGCGTGCCGCTATCGGCCGGTTGAAGATGGCCGCCATTCCAGGAATAATTCGTGAACGCGATCTCGACGGGGTCGATTTCGTAGTAGAAGTTTGCGTCGTTCGGACAAACGGGAATGCACTTGTCGCAATTGATGCAATCGTAGAGCCACAACTTTGAATCGATGCGTTTCGGGATCGAGTTGTTCTTCTCGAACGAGTAACGCCGGTCGGCCAGGGTGCGGCTGCCAATGGGGCCGATGTTGAGGAAGCCGGCGTAGTTGACAGCCGCGTCATGGTTTCCGCCGGTACTTTTCGCGTGCTCCAGCGCCGTGCGTTCATTGCCTTCGCGCTTCCGGATGAAGTCGGCGATATTTATGACACCGAGATTCTTCATTTCCTGTTCGAGATTCTTGAGGTACTCGAAGAAACGTCCGAAACCCCCGACCTTCAGCAAATCGGAGCAGGTCGTGATCGGGACGAAACCGCACGCGACGCAGTTGGCGAAGTTATGTTTGTCCACGCCCGCCGAGAAACTGATGGGGCAATCCGCGCCGTAGCTTTGCCGCCAACGCTCGACGAGCCGCAACGTGATCACATGCAGCGGCAGGCCGCTGAGATACATGATCTCGTCCTTCGGGAAGAAAGTCTTGTGGTTGACGACTTCGAGCGTGTTGCTGAATTTCGCGCCAACGCTCAGTCCCAGTTTACGGCCTGTCTCCTGCAAGCGGCGCACCATGCTGATGCTTTCATCGAACTTCAAGCCGGCATCGATTGCCTTTTCGTTGACGTGGATGTCTTTGAAGCCGAGATCTTCATGCAGCAGATGATTCAACTCGTCCAAACCAAGCATCGTCGGATTCATTTTCACCATGACGTCCATCCCGATTTCGGTCAGGAGGAAGTGGCAAATCTTTTCGATCTCTTCCGGCGGGCAATTGTGGAAGGTCGAGAGCGTGACGGTGTTGGAGATCTGCTCGGGGTAGGGGAGGTCGCGGAATTGTTTCCAGCGGTCGGGGATCTGCAGGCGCAACTTGTCGATATACTTCTTCGCGTTGCGCAGGCTGTCGATGAATTTGCGGATTGGCTGGCTGGAAATCCCGGCCAAATCGTAGCCGAGACTGAAGTCATAGATCGTCGATGTCTTGTCGAACGGGCTCGGCGGAAACTCCAGGAGGTTGCTCGCCTTGAGCATTTCGATGAGCATCATGCCCGCCACGTATTCGTGGAGGGATTCCTGCAGCCGCAATTCCTGGGAAAATTCGATGTTGTAACCGACATTGGTCATGTCGATGCACGGGCGATTGATGACCAAGTGATCGTTGATCTGCACGGTCTTGAGTTCGAGGATGCGCGACCCGCCGAGCCAGCTCAGCACGATGTTCTGCGCCATCTGCGTTTGCGGGCCGGCGGCGGGGCCGACGGGCGTGGCCGCGACTTTGCCGTGGAACTTGACGCTCGTATCCAGCGCGGGATCAGGCACGTACATCTTGCGCAGCGGCAAATCGAAGATGGTTTGCTGCTTCTCGGGCTCGAGAAACATCCGCTTCACAAGATCGGAAAAAGGAGATGGATGCAGGTCCGCCATAGGGTTACTTCTGTCAATTGACTTTACGGTTTCCCTTGCCGTAGTCTAGCCAAAACTTGGCGTGAAGCTGACCCGACTGACCAAAGTCGCCCGCGGAGAACTATGAGCAATCATTTCGTTTATGGACCGACATTCGCGGAAATGCGCGATCCGTCGCGCATCAAACCGGACGTGCGCAGGCAGGCGCTGGCGCTCAAGCGCAAGGACCCGCTGCGTCCGCTGAATCTGTTCAACATCACCTGGAAGCAGGACGACCTGAGCATTCCGCATGTGGTGCTGCCGCGTGAGTTGACGGGGCTCGACGCCAATATCGTCGTGATGATCGCGCTCCATTTCCCGACGGGCGCGCACAAGGTCGGCCCGGCGTACAGTTGCCTCATCGAGAAACAGATTGCGGGCGAACTCCAGCCCGGCCGCGACCGCCTGGTGTTTCCCTCGACGGGCAACTACGGCATCGGCGGCGCGTGGGTCGGGCCGCGCATGAATTACGAGTCGCTCATCGTGCTTCCCGCCGAGATGAGCGCCGAGCGGTTCCAGAAGATCGAATCCTACGGCGCGCAGGTCATCAAGACGCCGGGCAGCGAGAGCAACATCAAAGAGATTTACGACAAGGTGAACGAACTGCGTCGTGACGCGAAAAACAAGATCCTCAATCAATTCGCCGAGTTCGGGAATTATCGTTTCCACTACGATGTCACCGGCCACGCGGCGCAGGAAGTGGTTGCCGGCTGTAGCCGCGGCGTGAGCCGCGGTGGGAAGACCGAAGCTCACGCTTCGGCTACAGGAAAGGGGAAGCCCATCGGAAATGGCCGTGTTGCCGCCTTCGTCTCTGCGATGGGTTCAGCGGGGACGATTGCAGCGGGCGATTACTTGAAGCAGCAGTTTTCCGATTGCAAGATCGTCGGCCTTGAACCGATCCAGTGTCCGACTTTGTACAACGCGGGCTTCGGCGCGCACGCCATCGAGGGCATTGGCGACAAACATGTCACCTGGATTCACAACGTGCTGAACATGGACTGGCTCATCTGCATCGACGACGAACAATGCTTGAAGGGCCTCCAGCTTTTGCAGGAAGGCAGCGACGTGCTTATCGCCGCCGGCGTGAAGGCCGATGTGGCGCAGGCGTTCGTGGACACATTCGGTGTCAGTTCCATCTGCAACATCCTCGGCGCGATCAAGACCGCGAAAGTCCTGAAACTCAAGAAGGGCCAGAACGTCGTCACCATCGCCACCGACGGTTTCGATCGCTATCCATCTGTCATCGCGCGCCTCAACAAAACCGCCGGCAAAATGTCGAAGGACGAAGCCAAGCGGCGGTTGGACATCTTCCGCAAAACCGACGTGAGCGACTGGGTGCAGGAAGGCACGCCGTTCCACCGCCAGCGCTGGCACAACCAGAAGTACTACACCTGGGTCGAGCAACAAGGCAAAAGCGTCGAAGATCTCCGCGCCCTCGCCAAGCCCGAATTCTGGTTGAAAGAGCAGGCGAAAACTGCTGACCTTGATAAGAAGTTGGCCAAGGCGAGAGGATTCTGAGAAACCCAGATCATGTTAGATCCAGAATTGGAGAACGAAATCGTCAGACACCTCGGGGATGGTCAACGTCCTGAAGAGTTGATCGTGTTTGTGTGCAAGCGCACGGGAATGCAGTGGGACAGGGCAAAGGAAGAAATTCTACGGGTCCGAGGCCGACGCGACGAGGAGATTCAACGGCGTTGGAAGCGGTTTGCGGTGGGCATTTGGATTCCCACGTTTATTGCGGGTTGTCTGGGGACGGCTTGCGGATTGGTAGGTATAATTACGGACCCATTGGGATTCTCAATAAAAGCACTTCTTCATTCTAATTACACACTTGCTGTTTTTGGAGGAGGGATTCTGGCGCTGGGAGGCTCATTGATGGCATTGTTCGGAAGAGGTGGTCGGACGCGCGAGTCTAATCTCGACAAAAGCGTTTCGCGCACACGATGAGGTGTCGCCGGCGATTCTGAGTTAGAACCGAGCTCTATCCGGCCAATAATTGACCTTTCTTGGAGAAATGCGCCGTGTTCCAAGAACCGCCATTATACTTCATTGCGCTGGCGTGACATGGCCAGATGGATTGTGGACGCCAGGTAGATCACGATACCGACTATGGAGAGGGCGGAGATGATTCCGGCGGGGAAGGCGTGGGCGATTTGTTCGAGGTTGCCAGAGTCGAGGATGTCGCCGCTGGTGCTGAGGTTGAGATATTTGAAATAGCCGTGGACGAAGATGATGAGCGCGGCGGCGAAGCTGGCGAGGAAGGCGAGGGCGTAGGCGGCGCCGGCGAAGCGCTGGCCGAGGTAGAATTGTCCCGCGCCGGGCACCATGAGATTGAGGAACATGGCAACGCGCATGGTTCGCGGACGCGGTGCTGACGGTGACGGAGGCTTGGTGCGGAGTGCGGGCGCGTTAAGCACCGGCGGGACAGCAGTCGCGGGCGAGAGAATCCACGCGTTCATGATCTGCTGGCGGACCGGTACGGGAACGCTTTCCAGATTGTTGTAAAGGGTGGTTTGGCCGTTGTCGGTGACGGAGATCTGGACGCCGTCGCGAGCGAAAATTGGCGAAGACGGCACCGGCACGACCGCAAGCGGGACGCTCGCGCTACGAGATTGCACCGGAGGTGCCGGTGCAACGGCAGCGGGCGGTTTTGACTCGCCTTGCGCGAGCAGGGCAAGCATCTGGGCTTCGAACTCGGCTTCGCGAGCATTGGCTTCCCGGTCTGATAACTTGGCGATGTCCGTCCATTTGGGCATAAATGACTTCTGATGCAATAAAGGGCAAGATGTGTGCCCATTCAAGCTCTATTCAGAACGGCGGAAAGGCGAGCGCTTCACAGAAGCGCTGCTACACCGGAACGACTTACTCCACGGCGATGACGGTGTAGCCGCCGGATTTTTTGTCGGGCTCGAGTTTCAGCATGTTGCGCTTCTGCATTTCCAGGAGCATATCGTTGAACGAGCGGAAGCCGTAGGCGCGCTCGTTGAAGCCGGGGTGACGACGTTTGATCGCCTGCTTGATCATGGAACCGTACGTGAGATCGTCCGCGCCCCGTTCCGCCGAGATGGCTTCCAGCGTTTTCATCACCAGGTCGAACCCATCCGTGACCGCGGGGCCGGCGGGAACCCTGGCTTCGCCGTCGGGAGACTTCGTTTCACCGTCGGTTTTTGCGGGTGCGACGGCATGATGCGCGGCCACCCGCCGGCGCGGTCGCGGCGCGGCGCGAACCAGGTCGTCGTAATACAGGAATTCGTCGCAATTGTTGATGAAGAGGTCGGACGTGGAATTCTTGACCCCGACGCCGATGACGGTCTTGGCGTTCTCGCGCAACTTGCTCACGAGCGGGGAGAAATCGGAGTCGCCGCTGATGATGACGAAGGTGTCCACATGACTTTTCGTGTAGCACAGGTCGAGCGCGTCCACGACCATGCGGATGTCGGCGGAATTCTTTCCCGACTGCCGCAGGTGCGGGATCTCGATGAGCTCGAAAGCGGCTTCATGCAGGTCGCGCTTGAAGACCTTGTAGCGGTCGAAGTCACAGTAGGCTTTCTTGACGACGATGTGGCCCTTGAGCAGGAGACGTTCGAGGACCTTTTGGATTTCGAAGCGAGGATAATTGGCGTCAAGCGCCCCGAGGGCGATATTCTCGAGGTCGAGGAAGACCGCCATGGTTGTATTGGAATCTTGTGTGCTCATGTGATTGGCGGAGCTATTGTACTACAGAAGTGGCGCGCAACACAGGCTTTGTTATTTCCCACCTTCGTGCAGGGTTTCGGCCTGGGCATTGATCTCCGTCATGGCTGTGGTCAGCTCGATGTAGACCTCGTCCTTGACGTTGACGACGCCGTAGTTGCAGTTCTCGCCATCGAACCGGCCTTCCTTCGGCTCGTCGCAGTGCTCGAACCAGTGATAGCCGACCAGATTTGGGCTTTGCAGCGCCAAGGTGACGTATTTTCTGAAAGCGCTGGCGCGGTCGGCCTGGGTCTTGACTCGCGGGCCACCGCCGCGGCTGTTGGGCAGGCCGACATCCTGGCCGCGGAACGAAAATTCGCCGATGATCAGCGGCTTGCCGAACACCGAGTAGCGCTCGATTGTGTCATGTGGGTCGAGGGCGTAGCAGTTGAACGAGATCGCATCGAGATATTTCGCCGCGGCGGCCACCACGGGCTGCGGGGGGACATAGGCGAAACGGGAGCCGAAATTCATGTGATTGGGATCGGCGGCCTTGACGGCTTCGGCGGTGATGCGGAAGTAACGCTCCGCGAGGCGCGCGAGAAAGGCATCGCTATCGGCGACGAAGGCCGCGCGCTTCGGGTCAGTCTCGTTGGCCTGCTGTTCGGATTCCTTGTTCTGCTCGTAAACGGCCTTGCGCTTGTACGGTTGCGCGATTGAAGTGGCTTGCGCAACGTCATCCCACGAAGCGAAGGTGGTATTCCAGACGGCATTGAACTTTTTCACATCGGTATAGCGTTCGCGCAGGAGGTCGACGGCGGCTTTCTTTCCCGGGACGCTGGCGGGCAACGCCATGAACATGGTCAACAAGTCATCCGTGCCGCGCCAGTCGGGGCCCCAGCGCAATTCGTTGTCGGTGAACCAACCGAGCAGCGAGGGGTCGTTGGCGCGCGCAGCGCAAATCTCGAAAGCCCGCCGATGAGCCATCGGTTCAAAATCGGGATCGAAGACATCGGGGAAAATCCCGTGCAACCAGGCTGCGCCCTTTTGTTTTTGTTCGACGAACGTGGAGCCAATATCAATGATCGGGCCATAGGCGAGATGTTGTTTGCCCACGGCGATTTCCGCGATGGTGTCATCGGACCAGGCGCCGAGACTATTGAAGCCCCAGCCGATCAACCGCTGCGCCACAGCCTTGCGCCAGGCGGCCGGCGAGCCGTACTTCGCCTTGTTGGTCTCGAGGTACGGGGAGATGTCGGTGCCGCGAATGGTGTCGGCGGCCATCTTGACCGTGGTCACACCCTTGGAGATGAAGCGGTGGCCGTCAGGAGCGATGAGCCACCAGCGGCCGTCAATCTTCGCGGCGTGAAAAAAATGGTTGCTCGCCGCGGTCGGGGCGTCAGCGGCCAGGCTGGGATTGGGGAAGAGATTGGTGGTCGCGATCAACAATAGTGCCAGTCCGGTGGAAGCGTGCATGAGTCCGGAATCCTGCCAAGGATGCCACACGGAAACAAGCAGAATGTCCGAAAGCATTTCGCCAACAGCCGATGAATTCCACACGCCTGGTTACGGAGTGCGCGGCGGATCGGGAGGATTCCACCAGCAAGGACCTTTGTCTTGAATGGCTTCCAGCGCGCGACGTCGGGTTTCGGAAAGCTGGCCGGGTGAAAGGGGTTCGAAGGTTTGCGCGGCGGTGTAGGCGGCGTCTTGTTCGTTCGGAAAACTTAAGCCGAGCAGCGCGACGTCGGGGTCTAGCGTGAGCGTGTAGTGCAGGCACTCGGCAACGGCCAGGCGCGGAAGCGGTGGTGCGTCGGAGGCGTCGCTGCCGCCGGAACTGAATTTGCCGCGCGGACGGGCTTGGAGCGGCTGATTGTAGCCGGTGGTATCCGCGACCAGTTTGCCCGCGCCGAAGGTTTTGAAGCAGACGGTGCCGACCCGGTGTTGTTTGGCCAGCGGCAGAATTTCTTCCACGTAGCGCCTGTCGACGAACGGCCCGATTGCAAACATCACCACGTCACAGAGGCCCGAAGGGATGGCGGCGAGCAGGACATCAGGGTGGTGCGACGAGATGCCGCGAAAGCGCGCTTTGCCGGCCTTCACGACGGAGGACAACTGTTCCATGCCGCCACCGGGCGCGGCGATCTTTCGCCAGTCGTCCATCGTGCTGAGCCCGTGGAACACGAAGCAATCGACGGCTTCGAGGCCTGTGTTTTTCAAACTGGCATCGACTTGCGGCGCGACAGGCTCGTGGTGGTGGTCGATTTTGTCGATAACGAACATGCCGTCGCGCCGGCCCCGCAATGCGACGCCGACAATTTGCTCGCTGTAACCCTCCTCGTAGTTCGGGGCGGTGTCGATCAGGTTCAGCCCCGCGTCCATTGCGCGGCGGATGGTGGCGACGCAACGGTCGAGCGGTACCTTGCGGTCGGCAACATCGCCAATGCCGAGCCGGGTGGCTTTGAATCCCGTGCGGCCGAGTTCGCGCCGCGGGCCAAACACGCCGCGCCAGTCTATCGGCGCGGGGGCTGTCGATGTTATTTTCTCTCGAGCAGGCACAGGCGATAATTATACGACGGGTTTTCGCGAGAGCCAAGCATGTTGCCTTCGGTCACGGCGAGGAACGCGCTATCACCGAGGATGAGATGTTCGTGGACCTCGCCGGTCTTGATATAGTTCCAAACCCCTTTGCCAGTGCCCGGAGAAAGACAATGGATGCTGTGATACGTGACCGAAGGACCGGTGTCCGAGAGCAGGCGCGTCTCGACGGTGGTATCGAAAACGTAAACATTGTCCTTGGCAAAGACCAGCTCTCCCCCAATGTTTCTCACGCCCCAAGCGGTGGAGCCCTTCTGGGGATCGAGTTTCATGAGGAATGTCACAGGAGCGCGCGGATCCGTCGTGCCGCCGGTGGAAGTGCCCTCAATACGGAAGTCTTTCGCCTCGCTCTGTTGGAAATCCGGCTTGGACAACGTGACGGTTGCGTAAACGCCCCCGTCAGGCCCGACGAACAGGCGGCCGGGCTTGAGTTTGTTGCGGGCCCATTTCTGCTGGCCGGTTTTCGCATCGAGGGCAATGACCTGATCGCCGGCGGCGACGGCAAAAATGTTGCCACCCGCGGCGACGAGCCGGGCCGAGGCCGGCAACGCCACTTGCCAAAGCGGCTCGTTTCCATCCTCGAAGACCAGCAGGTCGCGACCGGCGACAAGGCACGTGAGTTGACCGATTTTTACGATCTGTGGGGCGCGTCTCAGAGAGACACTACGATTGCCGGTTTCGGTCCCGGTTTCGAGGGAGCGAAAATGGAGGATGTAGTTCTGCGCCGGCGTGTCCGGTTCCGGCTCCGGCCCATCGGCGGTGGTTTCCAGGTCAAAGCTACCCCTGTTCATGGCGTTTTGAATCCTGCCAAACATCGCGCCGCGGAAGGCGTTAACGTCCCAACCCGACGCCGTGATCTCGCGAAGATCGGAATCCGACGAAGCGGTCTTTTTGGGCGTATCGAGCACTGCCGTGATGATACGCTTGCCGGATATCGGCACCGCTGCGGCGTACGCGAGGGCATTGGGGTCAGACCAGAGTTCGTGGCCATCCGCAAAGGCGAGCGACGCGGCGTGTGGCAGCACGGTTTTGTCGGTGGACTCGCTCGGCCCGAACACGCACAGCAGACCGTCGTCGTGCGGCAGCACCTGCAAGAGGGACGTATCGGGACGAAAGAACTTCCAGGCCACCACGCCGTTTTGCGCGTTGACGACGACCAATTGCCGTTCCGAGCGCAGGATGACGTTGTCTCCCTTCACCTCCAGAATCGATAGCGGGTCGCGAAACTTTGAGGGGTCGACCGCATAGTCGGGATTGGACGGGGCCTTCTTGGGCGCGCTGTAGGGTTCTTCGAGGGCGCGGAGGTCGACCTTCCAGACCTTCTGCGTGGCGGTCAGGTTGACGAGGCTGAGTTCATCGTCGGCTTGCACCACCGTGCGCGCGGGATCGAGCATCACGGCCTTGAAGCTTTCGATTCCCGACATGACATCCATGCTCGAGGTGATGTGGGGACGGGGACCCCATTTGCTCAGGTAGATGACGTAGCCGATATAACCTGCGCCGAGCACAATCGCCGCGAGCACGGCGAATTTGGCGATCACCATAACGCCACCGATCACGCGTTCCAGCTTGTTGTCGTCCGCGCTCACCCTCTGGGTGCCGGTGGTCATGGACGGTTGGCTGGCGCTGACGGCGGCGCGGCATTCGTCGCTGCAGTAATAACCTTTCTCGCGCACGCAGATCATGCACAACGGTTTTGCGCAGTTCATGCAGTTTTGCGTGGCGTACTCCTCGGGGTGATTAACACAGAAGACGTGGAAGCGCGGTTCTTGCGTTTCGGCCGGGGCCGTTTCCTCGGCGGCGTCGGGTTGCGCAGCCTGGGCAATGAGGTCGGCAGCGAGCGCGCCACAGCGGGGACAACGCACCCGCTTGGCGACCTCTTCGTTCAGGACCTCTAAGGTCCCACCGCAGGAGCAGGTGATCTCAATCATGGGACTTTCCTTTCCACTTGAATTCCTTGCGAAACAGCAGATTTGGATACGGCGAGGGAGAGGCGTTGGTAGTTGACGGCGACGGCGCGGGTGTTGGCGGGGTGCTCTTGCGGTTCATCGAGCGCAGTTCCTCATCGATCAACTCGGCTTGTTCGGACCAGCCATTGTCGCGATACAGGGTGAGGGCGGCGAGCAAAACGTCCTGGGCGCGTTTGACCCTGCCGGTGCATTCCCAGCACAGGGCCCACTTGGTATGGGCCGCGGCGCAATGTGGATAGCGCTTGGCGATCCGCTGGTAGGCTTCCATTGCGGGATACCATTTCTGCTTGTAGAAGAGATGGTCGGCGTTTTTCATCAAATATTCCTCTTCGCCGTTGCGCCACTCCCTTGTTGCGAGCGCTGCGGCCAATCCCAGCGCAAACCCGCCGATATGCCCCCAATACGCGATCTGCGCGCCGCCGGCGTGCAGGGCGATCATGCCGAATACCAGTTGCAGCGCGATCCAGAAGCCGATGAAGATCAGTGAACTCACACGCGTGATTCCCTGTCGCATGATAAACGGAATGGGAATGCACGCGCCGAACCACATGCGGATTTTGAACCGCGGAAAGCGCACCAGATAGTACCCCAAGAGCCCGGCGATTGCGCCCGACGCGCCGATGCACGGTTCGTCGAGGTTGGGGAAATGCCCGACGACGGCCGTGAGCCAATAGAGAAACACCGAGGCGATGCCGCTGGCAAAGTAGAGCAGTAGGAACTTTCCCTTGCCCAGGACGTTCCTCGAGATCGCTGCCGGCGAACCAGAGATAAAGCATGTTGCCGCCGATATGCAGGACGCTGGTCACGTAGTCGGTCCACGGGGCGTTGACCTCGGTGGGCCAACCCGCGTGCAGGAACATGTAGGTGAGAAATTGCCACGGTCGCGGGTGGGCCGCAATGAAGCCAAATGTCCAGGCAATCTGGTGGTAATTCAGGAAGTTCGAGACGAAATAGATGATGACGTTGATGGCGATGAGAGACACGGTGGCCGTGGGAATGCGTGTGCGGTCGTGGTCGGACCCCGTCGGTATGAGTAGAGCAATCATACGCCTCACCTGCGCTGCCGGGCCATCATGCCGTGGGGGGAACGGAGAATCAAACCCTAAGTTGTTGGATAATCACGGGGCGCCGGGTCGATTCGGAATTGGCTTTCGCGCGGGTGCGCGCTATACTGTGGGCGTTGATGGCGGCACGCCGAGATGCGGCGTGCCTGAAAACGGGCACAATTCAAAAAAGGAGTGTGTATGCGCAAACGCATTATCTCCATCGTCTTGGGTGTCCTCCCCATAATTCTCATGTCGCTCGGCGCCGGTACGCGCGCACGGGGCGACGACGCGGCGGCGAAAAAAGTTCCCTGGAAGATCAGCGGGCAACTCGAAGAGGCGTGCAGTTGTAATGCGGCCTGTCCCTGCTGGTTCAACTCGTTGCCGAGCCGGATGAATTGTGGTGGCGTGCAGGTATTGTTCATCACCAAGGGCCACTACGGCAAGGTGAAGCTCGACGGACTGGCGATCAGTCATTTTGGCCAAAGTCCGGACAACCAGACGATGATGGACTCGTTCGGGAAATGGAACTTCTCGTATCTTTATATTGATGAGAAGGCCACGCCGGAGCAACGCGTGGCGTTGGAAGCGGTCGGCAAGATCGTGTTGCCGTTCGCGGCGTCCGGGAAGACGAAGATCCAGTACGTGCCGATCACGCGGGTGGCGGAGGGCAAGGACAACAAGATCGCGGTGGGCCAATACAGCACGATTGAGGGACATCTCATCGAAGGCGGCCTCGGCGGGCACCCGAAGATTGTTAACCCACCGGGTGCGGACCCCATCCACCACGAATATCTCCAAGGCGAGACGACCAAGCTGGTGTACAACGATGCGGAGCAGAATTGGAATTGGAAGGGTTCAAATTACATGCGCGGCGAATTCACGGTGGACAGCGAGCAGTATGAGAAATTCGCCGCCGGCCTCGCGCAGAAGATGGCAGGGATGAACAAACCGCCGGAGACTGCGAAGTAGCGGGCGGCGCGTTGCTAGGATGACGCTGCTTCCGGGGCGGCGGGTTGTTGCGGCGACATGATGCGCATGACGATGAGGCCGGCGACCAGGCAGATCACGCCGCCCATGGTGACCGTGAACGAGGCGCTGGTGACTCGGGCCAGCGCGCCGGCGATGAGGCTGCCGAACGGTGCCATCCCGATGAAGGCCAGCGAATAGATGCCCATGACGCGTCCGCGGAGTTCGTCGGGCACGCGCGTTTGCACGGCGGTGTTGGCGGTCGCGAAGAAAATGATCATGAAGAAACCAGAGCCCGTCAGCGCCGCGGCCGAGAGCCAGTAGATTTGCGACAGCGCGAAGACGCAGAGCATGATGCAGAAGCCGAACAATCCGCCGTAGAACAGCTTTCGTTTGTGTGGTGAATCCCCGAGCGAAGCCAACGCCAGGGCGCCGGCGAGCGCGCCCAGGCCGTTGGCGGCCATGAGATAGCCGTAGCCGCTCGCGCCGACGTGAAGCACGTCGCGAGCGAAGACCGGCAGCAGGACACTGTACGGCCAGCCGAAGAGGCTCACGACCGTCACCAGCGAGATCACGGCGCGCAGGATGCGGTGACTGCGCACGTAGCGGAAGGCTTCGACGGTTTCGTGCCACATCGGTTTATGTTTGGCGTGTGGCCGGGCCGCCGGCATGCGCATGGCCAGATAAGCGGCCACGACGGCGAGATACGACACGCCGTTCAAGAAAAAGCAGCCGGTCATGCCAATCACGCCGATCAAAATGCCCGCGATGGCCGGACCGAAGACGCGTGCGCCGTTGAATAGCGATGAATTGAGCGCAATGGCATTCATCAAATCTTCCTTGCCGACCATTTCGACCACGAAACTCTGGCGGGTGGGGATGTCGAAGGCGTCGGTGATTCCTTCCAGCAGCGCCAGAAGGGCGATTTGCCAAATCCGGATGACGCCAAAGTAGACCAGCGCCGCGAGCACAAACGCGAGTACCATGGCGGTGGTTTCAGTGGCGATCACGATGCGGCGTTTCTCGATGCGGTCGGCCATCGCGCCGCCCACGAGCGTCAGGAGGGTGACGGGAATGGCGGCGGCAAAACGGACAGCGCCGAGGGTGAAGGCCGAGTTGCTGAGCTGGTACACGAGCCAGCCCACCGCGACTTGTTGCATCCAGGTGCCGATGACGGAAACCAGTTGGCCGCCAAAAAAGAGGCGATAGTTGCGATGGCGAAACGCGGCAAAGGTTTTGCGCCAACTGATTCCGCCCGTGACGACGCGCCACGACAGCGGGACGGTGTCGGTGGGCACAGTCGCAATCGTCGGTTCGGCGCGTTCCGGTGTTGGCGTCGGCTCACTCACGATGCAAAGTTTCAGGGAATTAGCTGGAAACCGCCACAGAAATCAATGGGGGATTCGGGCGGTAGACAATGTTACGTGACGCTGTCGCGATCGGGTTTGCGTGGTTCGACATCCTCGAATACGAGTAACTTCACGCGAGTCAGCCCAACAGCCCAACGCATGAGAACAAAAAACAGCGCGCTGGAAATGCCAAGTGCAACGGGACCGTCACGCCACATCATCTGGACGTAACTCCTGGTGAACTTGGCCTCGTATTCTTCGGATGAAACGTCATTGGTGCCATGATAGACGAAACCGCCTCCCTTGATGTCGTTTGAATTGTCCGGTTCCCGGTGGCATCATCTCCCCTCCCAAGTTGAGCACAACCATATAGACCCAACCGAGAACCAAGCCCGCGAATAGTCCCTTGCCGAGACGCGCACCGAGGCCCATCAACCAATGGCTGCGGTTGGAGCCAACCACTACGGCAAGCGCGCAGCCGAGTAGGCATGGAAAACCGACCATGATCGCCAGAAAGTTTCGGCTGGCACAAAGCCACATGTAGAAGAATCCAATGACGATGCCGACCGCCGCTCCAAAGGCTGCTCGGCGCCACGACCGCTGAAGCCAGCCAAGCCAAAGGCCAACGACCGGCGTGTATATGAAGCCAAGCCGGTTCGCCAAAAGAATGTCGTGGTCTCCCGAACTCGCAACTTGTTTCGGCACGAGCCACTCGGCGAAAAGGTAGCAAACCACCCCAGCGAATAGACCACATAGGAAGGCCAGACCCGCATTCATTTTGCGATTGGATAAGGCGGGGCCCATGTCAGATGTCCTAACGCCCGCGACCGAGCAGAAAAAAAAGAACCATGCCAAGGAGGGGAAGACAAAGGATTACGAGAATCCAGAGGAGCCTTTTGACTGGATCCGCGTTGCTTTTGAGGCAATCCACGATTGCGATGATGTCCAGCACCAGAACAACCAGACCAAATAGTCCTACCATGGGGGATCTCCTTCATCGGCAGCCTAACAGGCTGCCGGGGTGATGGCAAGTCTGCGAAACATCCACGAGTTCGGGCAATTCCTAGAATACTGGTTGACAAGCCGGGAAGATGTTATATAGTCAAACCTAAGAAAGTTAGGCTTGGCTAAGTTTATTGGTTGGCAAAAAGTGAAATGATGAAGAAAACGGATTGGCAACCCAGTGGCAATGCGACCGCCGACACGCCGGTGTCCGCGAAGGGTGGGGACGGCGGCGCGTCGCCCGGCGGCCACCGGTCACTGGAGGGAATGCACGGCACGGTCGATGTCCCGCATCATGAAGCCAGCTTCTGGAGGCAATGGCGCGTCTATGTCGGGCCGGCGCTGTTGATCAGCATCGGTTACATGGACCCCGGCAACTGGGGCACCGACCTTTCGGGCGGCGCTTCGTTCAAATACGACCTGCTCTGGGTGGTCGCCCTGGCCAGTCTGATGGCCATCTTCCTTCAAGTCATCTCTGCCCGGCTCGGGGTCGTCACCGGCAAGGACCTGGCCCAGTGCTGCCGCGACTGGTATCCCAAGTGGACGCGCTGGCCCAACTGGCTGCTCTGCGAACTGGCGATCGGGGCCTGCGATCTGGCCGAAGTGCTGGGCAGCGCCGTAGCGATTAATTTGCTCACCCACAACCACATTCCCATTTTCTGGGCGGTGGTCATCACCGCCGGAGACGTGCTGCTGCTGCTGGCGCTTCAACGATACGGCATGCGGACAATCGAGGCCGTGGTGCTGGTGCTGATCTCGACGATTGCGGTCTGCTACTTCATCGAAATTTTCGTCATCCCGCAGACGCAGCCAAGCTTCCTGGAGATGGGGCGGGCTCTCTTACCCCCGGCTTCCGGCGGGTGGGGATGCTGTACGTGGCGATCGGGATTATTGGAGCGACCGTGATGCCGCATAATCTCTATCTGCATTCCGCGCTCGTTCAGAGTCGTAACTTTCAGAAGGATGAGCCGTCCATTCGGCGGGCCATTCAGTTCAACACGATCGACACGTCCGTCGCGCTGGTGATCGCCTTCTTCGTGAACGCGGCCATCCTCGTGCTCGCGGCCATGGTGTTCTACGGAAAAACCAGCATTACCGTAGCGGGCGGGCAGGTCGTCCCATTCAACGACGATACCGACTGGATCCGGGTCGCCTATTTAACGCTCGCGCCGCTGCTGGGCGTTGCCGCCGCCAGCCCGCTGTTCGCGATCGCGCTGCTGGCCAGCGGCCAGGCCAGCACGATCACCGGCACGCTGGCCGGCCAGGTCGTGATGGAAGGCTTCATGCATTGGAGGCTCTCGCCATGGGTCCGGCGAATCATCACTCGATTACTGGCAATTATTCCCGCGATCCTGATCATCGGCATCCGGGGCGATAGCAGTGTCAACGACCTGTTGAACCTGAGCCAGGTGGTGCTGGCCTTGCAGCTTCCTCTGGCCATGTTCCCGCTGCTACATTTCACCAGTTCCCGCGTGCGGATGGGGGAGTGGAAGAACGGCTGGTTTCTGATGATCGCGGGTTGGGGGAGCGCGCTATTGATCACCGCGTTGGACATTTACGGTTTGCCGGATGCCTTGAAGCAGGCCTGGGCAGTCATTGTCGGCCATTGAAGGAAGGAACGATTGCCATGTACAACAAGATTCTGATGACGCTGGATGCCACGCCGACGGATCGGGCGATCATCGAGCACGTGAAGGATTTGGCGACGGCGATGCACAGTCGCGTCGCGCTGTTGCATGTGGCCGATGGTTGGGCGGCGCGGACGTATGGCGCGGATGCGGTCAGTCCGGAAATCACGGAGGACAAAGCGTATCTGGAGAAGGTTCGTGCCGAATTCCAAACTGCGGGCATTCCCACCGAGGCCGAGCTGGCCTACGGCGAACCGGCTGACGAAATCATCAAGTGGGTAGAGAAACAAAGGTTGCGATCTGGTGGCGATGAGCACGCACGGACACCGATTCATCGCCGACTTGTTCTTGGGATCCACGTCCCGCCACGTCCGGCACACCGTCAAAGTGCCGGTCCTGCTTCTGCGGGCGAAATGACCCTGCGCCCAATGCAAAATCTCGCGCGTCACCTGCTACCCGCCCGGCTTGTGAGGAGCGCCTCTTTTAATGTGTGTAACGAATGCAGCGAGGGTTTCCTTGCTGACGTGGTGCTCGATGCCTTCGGCGTCGGAGTGGGCGACGGTGTCTGGGACGCCGAGCGATTTGAGAAATTCGACGACGATCTCGTGGCGGCGGCGTGATTCCTCGGAAAGCTTGCGGCCGGCATCCGTGAGGAAAATGGAGCGATAGGGCAGGGAGGTGACCAGTCCCTCGCGCTGGAGGCGCTGGATGGTGCGGCTGACAGTGACGTGGGTGACGCCGAGCCACCGGGCAAGATCGATCACCCGCGCTTCGCCGGTGGTGGCAATGAGTTCGGCAATCGTCTCGACGTAATCCTGGGCGGTCTCCTGCGAATGTTCTTCCCGCGTGCGTTTGCGGTTTCCCGTCAGCGAAACGGAGCGGGTCTTGGACGATTTGGCGGACGGACGATTCACAAGACCCATTACAACAAGAAAGAATCCCATTGACAACATTAGAATCAATAAGTAGCATCAGCTACATTATGAATTATCGTATTCTTAATGTAGCAGCAACTGTATTCCGCCGACACCACCTGGTCGATGAATGAATTGTATAAACAACCAGACGTTAGCGGGGCCGCCGCTGAATCTCACGCGCTGGCGGCTGCAATTGCGCACCTGAGCACGACCAAGCCAAAAGGAATTCCATCGCAACCCATGCCAGCGACTATCACAACACACAACTACGAAATGACCCTACGCCCCTTGTTAAAGGCGATTCATTCCCCTCAATTCTTCCGGTTTAGACGCGCCTCATGTTCCGGCTCGGTGGCGGGTTTACTGGCCTTCGGGACCGTCGTTGCCGGTCAGACGACCAACCTTCCGCTAGTGTCCGCTCCGACCAACGCCCCGCCCGAAATCTCGTCTCCATCCATAATCGCAACGAATCAGGCGCCTGCGGAACAGACCACCACCGGAGGGACGACGAATTCGCCCGTGAAGCTTGGTACCGTGGTCGTCACGGGTCATTTGGACGCGGCCCGCGAGCAGATAGCGCCGAGCCTCGGTGCGGTCACATATAACATTGGCATCGCCCAGATTCAGTCAATGGGTCAGGGTGAAAATGCCACTTTTCAGCAGGTATTATTGCAGGCACCGGGCGTGGTGCAGGAGGAATTCGGGGGGATCCATGTCCGTGGCGATCACGGGGACGTGCAATACCGCATCAATGGGGTTTTGCTTCCAGAGAGCCTCAATGGGTTTGGGCAGGAAATTGACACTCGGTTGATTCAATCGGTCACGCTGATCACGGAACCATGCCGGCGCAGTTTGGCGACCGCACGGCCGGGATCATTGACGTCACAACCAAGACAGGTTCTCAACTCAACGGCGGTGAGCTTTCGATGTATGGCGGCAGTTACGATACCATCCATCCGTCCGGGTCAGTTGGCGGCACCACGAGCAACCTGGATTATTTCATCACCGCCTCCTATTTGCACAATGATGTCGGCATTGATAACACCACGCCCAGCGGTGATCCGTTGCATGACGAGACCGATCAGGAAAAACTCTTTGGCTATTTCTCCCATCCCATCGGCGACACTCAGCCGGCTGACATTGCTGCTCAGCGGTTCGTACGCCGATTTCCAGCTTCGCGATACGGCGGGACGGGAGCCGATCTATCAGTTGACGAACGGCCCGCCGCCGGATTCGTCCACCATCAATGATAATCAGAACGAACAAAACTATTACGCCGTGCTCTCCTATCAGGTATCGGCGGGCAACCTTGCGGCGCAAGTTTCCGCCTTGACCCGCTACACGCAGATCCAGTTTTCCCCGACGTGGCGCAAGATCTTATGTTCGGTGGCAACGGCCCGCTAATAAAGAACAGTGATCTCGCCAACGGGCTTCAGATGGACGCGTCGTACATCCTGGGGACCACCACACCATCCGCGCGGGGATGCTGGCCACGTATGACATCGAACGACTCGATACTGACTCCGCTGTCTTTCCCTCCGATTCACAATTCACGGCCAGCCCAACCACTCCTACCCTGCCCCTGCCCGGCGGCCCGGTGCCCCTGCCCGGTAACCCGCCGCAATCGTCAACGACTCCCTTCACGATAACCGCCAACGGTGGAAACAGCGGGTTGACCTCCGGCATTTACTTGCAAGACGAGTGGTTGCTGACCGAAGCGCTCACCCTGAACTACGGTGTTCGTTATGACCGCTTCGATGTCACCTTCGATCACGAAGACCAGGTCAGCCCGCGCGTCAATCTGGTCTGGAGGATTGACCCTGCCACGGTCGCCCACATCGGCTATGCGCGTTATTTCATGCCGCCGACGTTGCAGTACGTTCCATTGTCAACCGTCAAGAAATTCGAATATACCACCGACGCTCCTTTCAATGAGGGGGACGCTCCCCCCAAAGTTGAACGCGATCATTATTTTGATGCCGGCCTCTCCCGCACGATCACCCCACCCTGGCACGTCACCGTGGACTCTTTCTGTAAACTGGCCAGAATCTTCTCGATGATGGGCAGTTCGGAAGTGCCATCATTCTCAATAATTTTAATTATACGTCGGGCACGGTCTATGGCGCGGAGTTGGGTAGCACGTACAAGCAAGGGCCCGTTTCTGCGTATGGAAACTTTTCGTATGTCCAAACATGGGCGCAGAACATTGACTCGGTGCAAAACGAATTCCCGAACAATGAGCTGGATTACCTGTCCAAGAATTACATCCAACTGGATCATCGGGCCGGTACACCGGTTCGGGCGGCTTCTCTTATATTTTTCTCAAAGACAACCGGCTCTATACGGATTTCCTTTATGGCAACGGCCTGCGGGCCGGGTTTGCGAATCTCGAAAAACTTCCCGCCTATACGACAGTGAATGTGGGCGTGGAACACGTGTTTCCTGTGCATTCCAGCGGCATCAAAGAAATAAAACTGCGCTTTGACTGCCTCAACCTTTTCGACGAGGTGTATGAAATTCGCAATGGCACAGGCATCGGCATCGCCGCCCCAGCCTACGGAGCGCGCCGCGCATTTTACGGTGGGCTCTCGGTGGACTTTTGAGAACGAAAGAAGCGCATTGGAAACGGCTATGCATCCGGAAATGGACGCGGGTTGCGCCGTGACAGTCAGGGGAACAATCCAGTTCGCCCAGCCGCCGGTAACGGCGCGCCCGATGCATCCCATTGCCCACATCGGTTTTGAGCCGAACGATCCCACACTGCTCGCTCCCGTATTGACCTTCGTGGGCTGGGTTGTTTGTCTGGCGGTCGGACTGCTCGGATTCCTACTGCCGTACGCGCGTCCACATCAATCCGTCAACCCGACTCAATCTGTCAAAGTCCAAAGGCTCATTGTGGAATTGAGCAAAGAGCCCGTCGCTCCCAGTGAAACCGAACGTCCACCCGGACCCGGTCTTCCGTGCCCTTCCCGGCGGACGCCATGGCTCCGCCGCCGATTGCCGTTGCACAACCGTCTGCGGCCATCGCGTTCGCGGTACCTGTGGAAGGCCCGACGCGCGTTGTCCCATTCGACCAGGCCACGTATGCCAGGCCATCCCGAGGGTGCCGGCGGTGCAACGGCTCACATTCGGTGAGGGGGAAGGCCAACAACTCACGCCGGAATATCCCCCGCAAGCCATTCAACAACATCAGGAGGGACCGTGGTCGTTCGTCTGGTTGTCGGCGAAAGCGGCGAGGTCATTTCCGCCGAAGCCATCCAACCTTGTCTCTGGCCATTATTAAACGAATCGGCCCTGCGGGCAGTCCGGTATCAGTGGCGGTTTTCCGCCGGTGCTGTGCGTATTTACGATGTCGCCATTCGTTTTCAAATCACAACGCAGTGAAGAAAAAGCTTTATGACACACATCATACTTGCCAATGTCGTCGTGGACTTCTTCATCAAGGGCGGGCCGGTCATGTGGCCGATTCTCCTCGCTTTCCTCGGGGCGCTGGTCGTCATCGTGGAGCGGGCGATATGGTGGAACGATCTGCGGCGTCGCGCCAATGCCAAGGAGTTGAGCGAGGCGTTCGACGCCATCGCCGACGGCGATTTTGACCGCGCCGTGCGACTGACTGATGCCACCGATGATCCGTTCCTGAAAGTGGTTCACGAAGGCCTGCTGCACGCCCATACGTCGATGCTTGGCGCGATGCAATTGCGCGCCAACGACGAAATCGAGAAGGCTGAAAAATACGTCTGGGTACTGGGCACGTTGATCACGCTGGCGCCGTTGTTGGGATTGCTCGGCACGGTCACAGGCATCATGCGTTCGTTTAGCTTTGTCGGCCAGGAGGAACTGGCGGCGGTGAAAGTCAGCGGCGGCATCGCCGAGGCGCTGATCGCGACGGCCTGCGGTTTGAGCACGGCGATTCTGTGCCTGCTGCCGTTCAATTTTTACAATCGCCGATTGGCGCGGTACCGGTCCCGACTCGAACAGACCATCAATCATGTCGAATTGTTGGTCGAATCCGCCAAACATCACGGGCATGATCTGGAAGCCTTTTCCGGCCGACGCGCTCGGAACCTTCAAAATCGGGTGAAATCCGTGGCTACCCCTAAACCGTAACCGAGACCCGCGCCATGCCTGTTAAACTCGGCCCCAAACAATCGTCGGAATCTGAAGCACGGATTGAGATCATCCCGTTGATTGACATTATGTTTTTTCTGCTCGCCAGTTTCATGCTGGTAAGCCTGAGCATGGTCAACTTGAAAAGCGTCAAGGTGAACCTGCCGACGGCCACCACAGCGACCCTTGAGACGAAGAACGATTTCGCGAGCATCTCGGTGGACAAAGCCGGGGCGGTGTATCTTGGACAAACAGCCCGTCGGCGCGAATGAATTGGTGTTGCGGCTGAATGCCTGGCACCACACGAATGAGAACGTTCGCGTATTCATCAGCGGCGATCAGGATGTCCGCTACGGCGCTGTCGTTCATGTCCTGGATCTGGTGCGTTCGACCGGCATCCAGAAAGTGGCCTTTGAAATCCGTGAGCCGACGCCCGCGCAACCATGAACGGCCGACTGAAATATTTGAATTTGTTTGGTGTCCTGGCGCTGGCGGCATTGTGCATCGCCCAGTGGCAGCGGGATCGGCACTTGAATCTCGAGATCGGCCGCCTCGACCAGATGCGTCTGCAACAGGCCGCCAAAATCGACGAGCAAGCGAGCCTGTTGAAGGGCTTGAATGAGGATTTGGGCCAACTCAAGACTTCGCTCGTCAATGAACAATCTCTTCGCTCGCAGGTCGAACAAAAGGTGATAGTCGCTCGAAAGCGCCAACCAACAGCTTGGCGCTGGAACGGGATCAACTCAAGGCCGCGATCACGAACTGGGCGAATGCCGTGGCGGTCCGCGACGCGCGCATGAAAGAAGCCAACGCCCGAATCGAACAACTGGCGGCCGACTTGAACACCAGCATTCGCAAATACAATGAATTGGTTACGAATCGTAACGCGGCTGCAAAAACATCCGGCGCAACGCGCGCCCAGCCGTAAACTCAGCGGGGCTGAAGTTACCGCAGCCTGAGTTCCTACGGAACCGTCGCTTCACCAACTCATTCATCTTGGTGACGAGGGCCTGGAGGTAGACGGTGGCTAGCTGGCCGTACTTGACTACGAGCTTGCCGTTGACGAGGACGAATTTGGCGCGGGGGGAGTGACAGAGGATCAAGGCGCCGAGCGGGTCCTGGGCGGCGGCGCCGGCGAACTCGATGGTGTTCAGGTCATAGATAGCGATGTCGGCGGCGGAGCCGGGGGCGATGTTGCCGAGTTCGCGTTCGCGGTTGAGCAAACGCGCGCCGCCGAGCGTGGCAATGCGCAAGGCGTCTTCGGCGGTGAAACTGTCCGCGCCGTTCTTCACGCGCTGAAGCAACAAGGCTTGGCGCGCTTCCGCGAGGACATGCGCGCCGTTGTTGCTCGATGAACCATCCACGCCGAGGCCGACCGTGGCGTTCGCTTTCAACATCTCGCAGACGGGCGGAATGCCGGAGCCGAGAATCATGTTCGACGACGGACAATGCGCGACGGCGGTCTTCGTGTCGGCGAGCAGCTTGATCTCGGCGGAGTTAGGCAAACGCAATGCGCCCACGAGACGTCGGGGCCGACCCAGTCGGCGGCGACCATATAATCGGCAGGGCGTTTGCCGAATTTCTCGAGGCAGAATTTATTTTCGTCCTCCGTCTCGGCGACATGGGTGTGACAGAGAACGTGATGCGACTTGGCGAGAGCGCGCGTGTCCTTCAACAAGTCGAACGTGATCGAGAAAGGGGAGCAGGGCATCAAGTCGATCCGCGTCATCGCGTACGGCTTCGCGTCGTGGAATTTCCCGATGACACGTTCAGAGTCCTTCACGATGGCCGATTCATCCTGCACGACGTCATCGGGGGCAGGCCACCCTGGCTGCGTCCGAGCGACATCGAGCCGCGTCCCGCGTGGAGGCGCATGCCGAGTTCCGCCGCGCCTTCGATGACCGCCTCGGCTTTCACGTCGGATTCGCGCGGGTAGAGGTAGAACATGTCGTTGGTCGTCGTGCAACCCGAGAGCAGCATTTCCGCCATCGAGATTTGTGAGCCGAGCTTGACGGCTTCGTAATCGATGCGGCCCCAGACGTTGTAAAGCCCGAGCAACCAGTCGAAGAGCTTGGTGTTCTGCACGGGCTTCAGGCAGCGCGTGAGCGACTGGTACAGATGGTGGTGCGTGTTGATCAAACCGGGAATCACCGCGCAGTTGGTCGCGTCGATGGTCTCGTCGGGTTGGAAATCGGCGGGCAACGTCGGCGTGACACCGAGAACGCGATTGTCCTCGATGAGGACGTGATGGTTTTCGAATTGTTCGACGCGTTGTTGCGTACTCCAGCGGATGACGTGGCCATTTTTGATGAGAAGCTTCATAAGGCGGCGCTATTTTTAAGCGCGGGACAAGGGACAAGGCAAAGGAATTCGGGGGGGAAAAATACTGGACAGGCCGGTTCCCATGCGCATACACTGCGGGTCAGGCGAACCGGCACCCGCGACAACTACGAAAAGGAGAACGATTATGCGAAAAGCACTAGCGTCGTTGGCAGTGGGTGTATCAGCGATCATGTTGTTAGTAGGATGTGCAGGGGTAACACCGATGAACGGCAGCCTCTATACGGACTTGAAGGGGCCAGTCGCCGTCGGCGACGCAGCAGGGTCATCCAAGACGGGAACGGCGAAAGCGACCGCGATTATCGGCATTGCGACGGGCGATGCCAGCATTGCGACCGCGATGGCCAATGGGGGGATCACCAAGATCCACCACGTGGATACCCATGTGACGAATATCCTGGGGATCTACGCCACGTACGAAACAGTAGTCTACGGGGAATAAAAAGAAGCATTGCGTGCCGCGGGTGCCGATCGCCTTATGTACCGCTGCGGGCAATGCAGAAGCGTGGCTCTCCACAATAGGGTGATGTCTTAATTTGCATCCGCCAACTGTAGCCGAAGTGTAAGCTTCGGGAATCCGCATGGCTCCCACCGAAGCTTACGCTTCGGCTACAAAACACGAACGATGGGCAATGCGGTAAATTAAGACCCTACCCACAATCGCGGCGCGTTGATTTTGTTACTCGCCGGCGGTACTATCGCGGGATGGCCGTCCAACACATTTTGCATTTGCGCTGCGTCATTTGCGGCACGACGTATCCGGCCGGCAACCGTTACACCTGCGACAAATGCGGCGTTACGGGTATCCTCGATGTCGAGTATGACTACGAGAAGGTGGCCAAGACGTTGACGCGCCACGCGCTGGCGCAACGCGCGCAGTGGCACTGGCGCTATGAGGAACTGCTCCCCGTCGATTTCTCGCTGCCGCTGCCGGCGTTGCAAATTGGTTGGACGCCGGTGTATCACGCGGACCGGCTCTCGGAATGGATCGGCGTACGCGACCTGTATATCAAGGACGACGGACGCAACCCGAGCGCGTCGTTCAAGGACCGGGCCAGTTCGGTCGGCGTGATGAAGGCCACGGAATACCGCGCCAGAACCATCGCGGCGGCATCGACGGGCAACGCGGCCTCGTCGCTGGCGTGTTTCGCGGCGGCGATTGGGATGCCGGCGGTCATCTTCGTACCGGAGAAAGCGCCCGAACCGAAGATCGCGCAGTTGCTCGTGTTTGGCGCGACGGTGGTCAAGGTCAAGGGCACGTACGATGTGGCGTATGACTTTTGCATGGACGCTTGCGCAAAATATGGTTGGTACAATCGCAATTGCGCGATCAATTCCTATCTTGTCGAAGGCAAGAAAACCTGCGGGCTGGAGATCGCCGAGCAGTTTGCCGACATGATGCCCGATTGGGTGTGCTTGAGCGTGGGGGACGGCTGCACGATTGCGGGCGTATGGAAAGGGATCCGCGAGATGTTCCATCTGGGTTTCATCAAGAAACTGCCGCGCATGCTGGGCGTCCAGGCGACGGGCTGCAAGCCGGTGGCGGATGCGTTTCATGCCGACAAGGACGTGGTTCCCGTGGATGGCGTCACCCGCGCGGATAGTATCAATTGCGGGACGCCCCGCAACTGGCGCAAAGCCGTGCATGCCTTGCGGGAGTCGCGGGGCGAAATCGTGGCGGTGTCGGATGCCGAGATCATGGAAGCGATGAACAAGACGGCGCGGTTGAGCGCGGTGTTCGGCGAACCGAGTGGCGCTGCGAGCGTTGCCGGTGTCAAGCGGGCGATTGCGGACGGGATCATCAAGAAGAATGAAAGCGTTTGTGCCGTGATTACGGGCAATGGCTTGAAGGATGTGAAAGCCGCCATCGAGACGGCGGGGACGGCGATCAACATTGCGGCGGATTTGGCGGCGCTGGATGGGGAATTGAAGAAGCGCGGCGCTTTGTAGTCCAATGTCCACCTGGGGATTGTCGTCGTGCTGGCCGGTGTGTGGGCGACTTACTGGCAATGATGGCTGGGGCGCGCGACGGCCGCTCCCCAGGCTTGAGCGATTCCTGGTAGTCAACTGCGACTCTACGCGAGTACTGTCTGGTTCCAACCCCCGTATGGGGTGAATACCCCATAGCGCCCACACGGCTTCCCAGTTTACCGTGCTGGCGTGAAAGCCATCACAAGCTGGAAGCATTGTCATTTGGCAATCTCATTATGCTCCGGGGACAGCAACGCGCTTTTGATTTACTGAACAGAAGGGCCATTTCATGAATAGAACCAAATGCCTGGCGGGAAAAATCGGATTCGTTTTATGGGCGGCGCTTTTCGGGACGCTGACAGGGCGCACAACCCATGCGGCCGAGGTCTCGATGGGAAGGTGGAGTCCAAGCCGCTGGCCGAGCGGCCGGTAGCGGCCCGGCAACCAACCGAACAGAAAGACGGGAAAGACGAAGAGAAGAAGGACTAGCGGGCCAAAATAATGTGAGGGATTGTCGTGAGCTATTGGCGCAAACGTAGCATCCTCAGTCACGGGCACTCAATTATATCGGGGACGGTCGTGTGTCTTTCCTGTTGGTCCGCCGTTCCGTCCGCTTCCGCGCAAGAATCTGCGTCGCCGTCCTTGATGGCCTCCCTGTCAGATTCCACGATTACGGCGGCGTCCAGCCGGACCAATAGCAACGAATGGACCGACCGCCAGGCGCTTACCGTGCGTGAACCCCAACCGATGCTGCTGCCCGGCCGCAAGCCAACAAGCGCCGAGGTGTGGGAGCGTTTTGAGGCCGAATACTGCCCGCCGCAGAAATCCCCGTCGCCGATCAAGCGGCAGATCGAGAGCGCCAAGTACGGTCTCGACACAGCCGTGTTTGCCGTCGATCGCTTTTTCAAGAACATTGAGAACCAAGCCGATTTCAGTCTTGATCAAGGCAGCCTGCACCGCACGCGAGAAACTCCTGCGGGAGAGCCGCTGGTCAGTCCACGTGTGAAGCTCGACCTCAACATGGGGGAGGCCGCCAGGCCCTACGTGGGTGTGCGGATCATCATCCCGGTTGGAAAGTGACACGCGGCGAAAGCCCTGCTCGCGCGGCCAACGGGCCTGAACGCCAATCTTTCTGGTAGAGATCAAGTTCCAGCCTGGTTATTCCCGTTTGCGATGGACCAATGGGGTAGGATTATTCCCTATGCGAGATTTAGATTTTGCCCAATTGTAGGTAACCGACGGACGCACTATGGTGATTGCAAGTTGGAGGGCAGCCGTGAGCAGTGGCTAATTTGTCGGCCGACCTGACACAAAAGAATTTGGCGAAATGAACATCAAAACCATTGCCCGTTCTGAATTTGACGAATTGGTGCCTGATTACCCGGCCCTGGCGCGGCTGATGGTGGAGCCGGTTGAATGGTTTTCCAATCGGTCGGGCACCCTGGTCGCCGCGATAGCCCGGGGCGATGGCGTGGCGAGTTGGAATTACGCCATCTTGAAACGGGACAAGAAAGGCGATTTCCACGTGCGCAAGGTGATGAACAACCTTTTCAGCCTGAAGGCCGCCAAGGTTGATCTCTTGCTTTCGATGGCGGAGATAGGGATCAGCCAGCCCGATCCGGTGACCTCTTCTATTTTATCCGGATCGTGATTGGCAGAGGCCACAAAAGCCCGTATTGATCTGGCATTCTAAGGAGCTGCGAGGTGGCATTTGTTACCTTTACCGCTGACGTGGTGGCAAAGAGCAAGGCGGGACCGGTTTTCAAACGCGTTCCCGGAATCATTCTCGAAGGTATTGAGCATCGGTGCTCCGAAATCGTTTCGGAGATGCGCTGCCCCCGCCATCAGCAAAGTGCCGAAGTCCTGGTTGACGTCGAGAATCCCGACCAACTGGAAATTGAGATCGTCTGTTGTTGCAATCGATTCGCAACCCGTGTGCGCGAGGCCCTGAACAAATCGCTCGATCAACGCTGAGTCGAATCACGCACATTTATATCGCAGCAGGGAGCGTCGACATCACGGCCCTTTGGAGGAATCAACTGCGGGTTTGTTCCCGAACTGAAACAAACTGTTATCAAATGTGAATTGGTAGGCGATGTAACATTGGAACTGCGTCGGGCCGTCAATGGACCGGCCAGCGGAGAAAAGCAAGTGATGCTGCTCAGTGAGGTCGATGACCGTGCCGATATTGAACGCGGTGCCGGCGTTGGGAAAGTCCACTTGCAGGGACGTTTGATGATATACCTCCACGCCGATGAGGACATTGGTCAAGACCTGTTTTTGCAATACGCCGCCCACAAAGCCCCAATTTCCTTTGCCAGAAAAGGAATTGATGCCGTAGCCGCCGCCACCGTAAGCCGTCCATGAACCCCAACTCTTTTGCGCCCACACGGGCACGAACGCCTGTAGATGGCCCGTGCCGAGATTGTCTTTGGCGCTGCCCGAGGGAACTTCCAGCAGCGGGAAAACGCCCACTTGCGGCAGCCATTCGGTCTCCTGAATGAAGCGGAATTTCGCGCCCAGTTCCGTGTCACCATAACCGTAATGGGCGCTGCCGGCGGAAGGCGCGTCGTACGCCAGCGGCGCAATCAGATGGAGCTGCACGTTGGAAATGATGCCATAGTTCAGCTCGAAATGCGGCCCGGTACCCGACCAATCGCCGGGGACCTTGGAATCCTGGGAGGCGATATAGAATTCCCAATGTTGGTAGTCCACGGGTTCGGGGTCGTCGGTGAAGAATGGAGGGCCACCGAAAGTGTTTCCGACGAGGGTTACGCTGAGGATCGCCAGTTGAGCTACAACGGCCAGGCATCGTGTGGTTCGCATGGGGCGTGTTTTGTCAGTCGCCGATCAAATAGAACCCGATGATGATCAGCCCGCCCGCCACCACTCCCGCCATGAGTGTTCCGATCAAGCGGTTGGCGGAGATCTGGATTCCCCGCCCACTGTTGGCCCTGGCGAACAGCCAGCCGAACAGGGCAAACAGGACAAGGACGATGGCACTATGAGAAACCCAGTGATGGCCGGTGAGTTTTTGCAGTCCCGCCAAGACGGCTGGAATCTTCTCTTTCGCGACGACCAGCAACGCATTGATCACGCTGGCAAGCGCCGCGGATAGCCCGAAGGAGATTGTATATTTTGAAACGCTGGTGTTTTCCATGTTCGGTCTTCTTCTCGATTGTCACTTCGCCAGCAAGGCCACTTTCACTCCCATCGCAATGATTGCGCCTTCGCCTTCCATCATCAAGGCCAGCAGGGCAATCGCGCCGGCCACCCACAGCACCACCCGTCGCGCGTCTTGATTGGCCGCCAGGTTGTTGGAGGCGGCGATCGGGAGATAGGTGACCAGCAGCAACAGCATGATGACCAAGTGTTCCTTTGTCTCCATGAAGAAACTGTGGGCGAAAGGCCATGGTCCCTTGAGGATGATGGTTTTATCCACCTTGTAGAAGACGACGTACCAATAGCCGGCAGTACAAAAGGCCAACCACATGAACACCGCGGCGGCCCGAGACAGGCTCCGGATCCGGGCTTGATTGGTTTCCGAGGCGTGCAGCACATCGACGAAGATCCACACGGTCGTGATGATGCAAGCCATCCCAAACGCCACATGCGCCATCAAGATCAGTTCAGTCATAATTCGTTGCCGGGCGAAATAATCTCCGCTCCCGGTCGATTTAGCCATCAAATCTTGCGCATTCGAGCTCCCGTGAAATGCGGCTAGGGATGCGGACCGGGGCGGGAGTCAGAAGCCGGTAGCCAAGTAGCCAGTAGCCAAGGGGCGGAAAGCGGAAAGCGAGAAGGGAGGAGATGAACGCCGAACGTTCAACTTTCAAAAAGGGAAGGCCAACCGCGAATTTACACGAATGGACGCGGATGGGGAGGCGCGTCGATGCTGAAATCCGCCCGTTGCTTGTTAGACTGCCAGCACTTCGGAGGCCCCATGTGAACGCGAGCGATGGAGAGGCGGAAGGGTACCTGTGCCCCTACGGGAGCCTGTGAGGGAGTCGCCGGCGCAGTGAAGTTGTAATATTATTCTTGGATCTTCGCCTCTAGCAACAGGGGCACGCGATTGGGAAACAGCAGCGACGCGATGGTACAGAGGGCTATACCCTCGTTGGAGAATTCTAATGTTTCAGGTCCAAAGCTCTCTGTGATCGCCGCGTCAAATTCCTTCTTAAAATCTGCAACTGTCCATACACCGAATCCAATCCGGTGTGAGTAGTTCATACCCTCCTCAATCACGCTGCGACCAAATTGTCGATAATCAGATGGAATGAAGAACGTCGATGACTTCCGATCAAGCGACCGCAGATCCCACGCATTACCGAAGCCAAGCTTGGCGCCAAACAGTAACAGTACAGGAAGAAGGAGAGATGTATTTACGGGTCGCCAATCCTTCGGCCGGTGCTCCTTTGGACCCATTGACAGAATGTATTCGAACGCCCAAGCACCATCAACGTCGGCGCGGGTGATATTTCCACGCCGTTCGGCGAAGCTGGCAAAATACATGTTGATAACTCGCTCGGCCATCTCCCTCTTTTGCTTCAAGAGGCAAGCCTTTATGAAAACATATATTGGGGCTGCCTGTTCATCAGACACTGCCACAATCGAATCCCCGTACCTTTGAAGGATCTCAGATGCTAGTTCGAAGTGATGTGTATCGGCTGTATGGAGATCGGGAAACAGGGTATTGAGAATTACGGATAAACCAATCCATCCCAATGTTTTTGTGATTCGCAAGGGCAAATAAAATAATTCGGCTGACGGGCTCAAACCGCTCATAAGTGCATACTTTCCCGCCTTGACGGAACTCAGCAATCCGTCCCAACTGTTTGAGTCCAGTTCTAGCATTTCTTGAAGCGCGCCGCGTGTGTAGTTTCTGACCTGTTCGATGTCGATCACCGGGAGAAGAGACAGAGTGCAGGCGGCAAGACATTGTGATACCGCGAACAGCTCCGATGATTCGTCCGCTCTAGCACACAATGTGCGACCAAGACCTTGTACAAAAGAGATCTTGGTCTGTACATCGTCGCCCGCGTCACGAAGTACGCTGTCGAGGAGATCGAGCAAGCGTCGAGGATTTGGGTCATCCTTGATAAGGCGGTATTCGTCCCAAAAGAGTGGGGATTGTTTGCGGACTCGCTTACCGAATTCAGACAGCGGGTTGACACTATCGACCGGAAAGCTGTATTCCCCAACGCCAACGTCGAAATGTGGATTTCGCGCAAAACGGCCATTGCCGAAGAGATTGAGCCCCCATGAGATCGGTTTTTGTCCCACTCCCTTGGCTGATATTGAACGTGACACAATCGCCCCAACCTCAATCAGGTCTAGGAACGGTTGTTGCGTCTGAACTACTTGCTCGCCGGTTAAGCACTTGATCAAGGCTCTCGTCATAACACTTCCGTCAGAGCTGTCTCCCGCGAATTGCTCGGATGAGCAGGCACCAAGAAAGGCTACACTCGAAGCTTCGGACGAACCAATAACCTCTGGCTTCAAAAGCTGGTTCAAGTCGAAAGATGAACCCCCGGCTTGGCAGGCATCAACAATTATATTCACCTGGTTCGGGTGAAATTCGTTGATAAGAGTGAAAAGGGAAGTAATCGGGAAGGCGGTCGTCGAAAGACGGTCCGGATCGGAATTGCGCGTGCAGAGAAAAAAACTGCCCGCCTTTACTCCGCCGTGGCCCGAAAAGAAAACCGTGAGGACCCCGACTTCTTCGCCTTGAGGAAACGCTTTATCGAGAGCGCTGATTATGTCTGTTTCGGTTGGCGAAAGAAGAAGCTGCGATGTTTCTGCTACGTAGTGCGGATTCTGTCCGACGAGGGCACTGTACACGTCTTTCGCATCCTTTTCTGCCCCACGGAGTGCTTTCAGGTGGGTATGTGAGTTACATCCTATAGAGATGAGGACGTTCATACTAACTGGTCGTATCGCGCCATGCGCTTCTCTTCCCGCTGCAACGCTTCTCTCTCCTTCAGTTCCTGAGCTTGCCTGATTGTTTCCTGAAACTCTGGCCCTCGCTCGGCGATCTCCCGCTGAAGCTGCTCTTGGTAGCCTTCGCCGAAGAGATAGATATTTGGTGTGGACACTTTCCCATCAGACCCAACACTTACATCGCTCTTACGAACCATCTCCAAGAATGCATCTGCGAGGGAACCACCCTGCGGCACCGGAACTGTCATCCCAATCTTGGTTGTTTCTTCGAGAATCTGGTCAACTAATTGTTGTTCAAACGCGCCAGCTGTTTTGTGGATGAAGTCGGAAATTAATGTCAGATCGTTTGCGAGTACGCGACTGAATTCAATTCGGCAATCCACACTGCGATGCTCAACCGTGCCAACACAGCGGCTGAATTCATCCATCTGATGTCTTTGGAAGACCCACTTCCTTCCATGATACAGCGTTTCTTTGTTCTCTCGAGCAACGTGCCTTTCTATTCGAGTGTCTAGTTCTCTGATCAACAAGAGGACGAGTTGGCGCTCGAATTCACGCGACTCCTTCTCTGCCGCAAAAGGCAACTTTTTGGTTGGAGGCTGTTCGTTATTCACGGTGGTGCTAATTTAGGCGAAGACAGCGGAAAAACAACACCGAGGACAGGGTGGGGGGCTCTCCCGGTGATTATGGCTCAAGCTATCTGCTTGGTGGAAAAATTGTAGCCGACGGCTTCGAGGAGTTGTTCGATTTCTTCGATGGCTACCTTGGGGCTGAAGGAGAAGGCGATGAATTCTTTGCCTTCGGCGACGGAAATGGCTTCGTCCGCCTTGATTCCCTCGCCGCGGAGTTCGGAGCGGAACTGGTTGGCTTCGATGCTCAGAATCGAGGTGGTAAAGCTGCGATCTTGTTTTTGTAGGACAGTGGCTTTCATTCTTTTTCTCGTTTCCCCGCGTTTTAGTTCCGACGGTTTGTGGCGTCCGTGCACCGTTCAACCCTGTCGGCTGGAATAGCAACTTTCCTTTAAGGGCATTTACCGTGCCGGTAACGGGGAAGGCGGCAACGACTGAGATCCTTCGACAAGCTCAGGATGACAACCGAAGGAAAGGGAAAGACGGCAACCGGGACGGTCGCCCTACAATTCGGAGGCGGCGCGGTCGGGCTCCGAAAGCGTTCGGGGTAAAAGACCGGCGCCGAACAGGATCCACAGGCAGGGACGCCTGTGCCACCATAAAGAAACGGCGCGGGCGGACTATTCGCTCAGTTTCAGGGATTCGACGCCGATTATGTTGGGGTTGCCATCTTTGATGGCGGTGAGGAGTTTTTCGCTGGGTTCGGCGTTGAGCTGGATGCGGCAGCAGGCGGCGGCAGCGCCTTCGAAGATGATGTTTTGGACTTCCTCGATGTTGGTGTTGGCGCGGCGGATCTGGTCCATGACATGGGCGAGGACGCCGACGCGGTCGTAATGGCGGACGACGAGCTGCCATTTGGCGGGGGTACGGGTGGCGAGGTTGACGCAGTTGGGAACGGCCCCCGTCTTGACGTAGGTTTCGATGATGCGGATGGCTTCCTCGGCGATGGCTTCCTGGGCCTGTTCGGTGGACGCGCCGATGTGGTGCGTGCCGTAGAGATTCGGCTGGTCGAGGATCGGGTCGGCGAATTCGCCCGCGGTTTCGGCGGGTTCAGGATCGAAGACATCGAGGCCCGCGCGGATTTTCTTCGCGGCGAGCGCGGCGGCGAGGGCAGATTGATCGATGACTTCGCCGCGAGCGGTATTGATGAGGATCGCATTGGGTTTCATCAGGGCAATGCGCCTGGCGTTGACGAGTTTTTTGGTTTCGGGTTTCAACGCGACGTGCAAGCTGATGATGTCGGCGCGGCGGAAAAGCGTGTCGAGGTCGGGACAGTACTCGACTTCGAGGTCGCGGGCCCTTTGGAGGTTGAGGGAACGCGACCAGGCGATGACATGAAGGCCGAAGGCGTGGGCGCGCGTAATGACCTCGCGGCCGACCTGGCCGACGCCGATGATGCCGAGTGTTTTGCCAAAGACGCCGTCGGCTTTGCTGAATTCCTTCTTGTTCCATTGATGAGCGCGAAGCGCGGTGACGTTCTCGGCGAGACGGCGGTCGAGGCCGAGCAGGAGCGCGAAGACCAACTCGGCGACCGCGACGGAGTTTTTGCCGGGGCAATTGCTCACATAGACGCCGCGGGCGCTGGCGGCCTTGACGTCGATGGTATTCACGCCCGCGCCGGCGCGGACGATGACGGCGAGTTGGTCGCCGGCCTTGATCGTCTCGGCGGAGACTTCTTTGCTGCGGACAACGAGGACCTGGTAGGGGGCGATGAGTTTGGGGAGTTCCCCGGCTTTGACGGCGGGCTTGTAGGCGACCTCGCAGCCGAGCTTCTTGAGTTGGTCGAGATGTTTCTCGGAGAACTTGTCGGCGATCAGAATTTTCATGTTGATCTCCCGCAGGCGAAGGAATGCTGTGGGCGAAGGATAGAGCAGGGCGGCGGCCATTGGCAAGCGCGGTTGCGCCAGCATTACAAGCGCGCAACGGATTGTGTCATAATCCGCAATCGTACGCTTGCAATGGCAGTCGCGAACCGGTACATTGCGCGGCTTGGAGATGAGCCCCGCAGCCTCAGGAGAAGAAGCGAAATCGGCGTCCACCGGCAAGAAGTTACGCGTGCTGGTGGTCGACGACCAGCCGGCGGTGTGCGAGGTGGTGGCCGACAGCATTCAATACGCGGGGCACGAAATTGTCGGCACTGCCAAGGACGGCATGGAAGCCGTGACGCGGGCCAAGGAATTGCAGCCCGACCTGGTGGTGATGGACATTTCGATGCCGCGGATGAACGGCGTGGAGGCGATGAAGGCGATCCTGGCGGCGGGATCGGCGAAGAAGGTGTTACTGATGTCGGGCGAATACCGGTCGCTGGGCGTGACGCGCGACGAGATGATGCGGCATGGGGCGTCGGGTTTCATGGAGAAACCGTTCAACGTGACGGAGTTATTTGATATGCTGGACCGCTGGGCAGCCGAGGTGTACCGATGAACAACCTGAGCGAGAAGAATTTCCAGGCAATCGTCAAGTATGGGCCGATTGCCCTGGGGCTGTGCCTGCTCCTCAACATCTGGGCCGTGATGCGTTACCGCGAAGTTTATCGGGATGCCATCAAGTCCGAAGTCAAGCTCCAGCAATTGGCGACGGGGGAACAAATCGCGCAAGCCGTGGTGCAGGAATTCGCCGCGCGCGCCAATAGCGATTCGCACATTGCCGAGATTTTCCGGCAGGCGCAAGCCCAGGAACAACGAGATCAATTATCCGCACCCACACGATGAGCGCACCGGAAGAAACCCCGAACGAAATGCAGGCGGAGCAGCCGATGGATGTGGCCGCGGCGGTCGGGGAGTTGCGCCTGCTGGTGTGCGGACTCGGCGGGGCGCTGATCCTGATGAGCCTGGTATTGAGCGCTTTCGTGCTCAAGCAGACGCGGGACATCGGTGCGGCGACCAACAATCGGCAGCATCAAATCGCGCAATTGCAGACCACGCAAAGGCCGACCATGAACTTATTGAAGGACCTGGCGACGTACAGCATGGGCAAACCCGAGTTGACCGCCCTGTTCACCAAGCATGGCCTTCAGTTTGGGCCTCCCGGCGGCGCGGCCGCAACATTAGCTCGATCCCGGGGTCGTCCTGGGTTGGGGAAGAACGGCCGGCAGCGCCGCCAGGGCCGTTTCGGCCGCGATGGTTTCCGCCTGTTTCTTGCTGGCGCCGTGGCCGCGCCCGATCTCGCGTCCTTCCCACTCGACAATCGCCTCGAAGTACTTGCTGTGGTCCGGTCCCGATTCGTGGATGACCCGGTAGATGGGGCCGCTGGGAGAGTGGGCCTGGAGCAACTCTTGCAAACGGCCTTTGGGATTCTGGCGGGGCGTGGTTTGCTTGATGTTCGAAAACTCCTCGGCGAACTGGGCGAGGATGAACTTGCGCGCGGCGCGGCCGCCGCCGTCGAGGTAAACGGCGCCCAACAATGCCTCGAAGGCGTCGGCAAGATTGGAGAGCCGCTCGCGGCCGCCGCTGCCTTCCTCGCCCTTGCCGAGCATCAGGTATTTGCCCAGGTCGATGGCCTGGGCGCGGTGGAAAAGGGTGTGGCGGTTGGCCAGGTGGGCACGAATCTGCGTGAGTTTGCCCTCGGGGTGCTCGGGATAAAGCTTGTAGATGCGATCGGTGAGGATGAGTTGGAGCACGGCGTCGCCGAGAAACTCCAGGCGTTGATTGTGGTGATTGCTCTCCGTGCCGCGCTCGTGCGCAATGGACGGATGAGTGAGGGCCTCAACGAGGAGATCGTGGTTTTTGAATTCGTAGTCGATGGTTCGCTGCAGTTTTTGAAATTGCATGATGGCCGTGTCGCCTTCGCCTGCAGGGGGATGTTGACGCCCTGAAACACGTCAGGGCGCAAAATCCAACTGCGATGCGGACCAGTCTACTGAAGGCCGTCCGAAAAATCGAGTTGAATTTCGCGGGTGGTTACCGACGCCCCGAGCGCGGGTGGAAACGATAATGGGTTTCCTTGACGCGGCGCTGATCGACGTGCGTGTAGATCTGGGTCGTCGAAATGTCCGCGTGACCGAGCATTTCCTGGATGACACGCAAGTCCGCACCATTGTCAAGCAGATGGGTGGCGAAACTGTGGCGTAATGTGTGCGGCGTGATGGTTTTGGTGATACCGGCGGCGCGGGTGTATTTTTTGATGAGCACCCAGATAGTCTTGCGACTGAGCGCCTGGCCGCGCGTCGAGAGGAAGACTTCGCCAAGGCTCGCGGCCTTCGGAAAGGAACTGCGGGCCTCGCGCAGATAGCGCTGCACCCATTCAATGGCCTGTTTGCCGACCGGGACGATGCGTTCTTTCTGGCCCTTGCCGACCGCGCGGAGGAAGCCGGCCTCGAAATTGATGTCGCTGAGTTTAATGTTGGCGACCTCGCTCACGCGCAAGCCCGTGGCATACATGAATTCCAGCAGCGCTTTGTCGCGCAGGCCGAACTTTGTGTGCGTGTTGGGCGCAGCCAGCAGTCGCCCGACTTCTTCGTAATCGAGCATGTGTGGGAGCGTCCGCCAGAGTTTCGGTGAATCGATGGTCTGCGTGACATCCGTTGCCAGCAGTTTTTCGCGGGACAGAAATCGGCAGAACATGCGAATCGCGGCAAGGTGGCGCGCGAGGCTGCGCGGGCTCAACCCGGTTTTGCGGCGGTGCAGGAGGTAGTCGGCGATATGCTGTCGTTCGGCGGCGTTGAGCTGGCGGACCCCGCGTTGCTGGAGGAAGCTGGTGAATTGAGCGAGATCGGTCCGATAGGCGAGGCGGGTGTTGGCAGCCAAACCCCGTTCGACAGTCAGATGATCGAGAAAAGCATCGATCAATTGCTCCACGACGCGACCTCCTTGGTTGGCGGAGACTATAATTAGTCCTCTAAGATTGGGGAAGCTTGTTTATCAGGGAAACGAGCCAGGATGAAAAGCGGACAAAAAAACTCTTCTTTTCTGTTTGACATACCAAACAATTGGCTTATATCACTATCAGAGATGGAAACTTGGAAGGAATTCGAGGCGAACGAGCTAACGCACAGCGCGGCGCATCATCTCCTGGCAATCTACGAGGTCGGCTTGGAGTACGGCGGTTGGGCGCGCGTGTCGGACATCGCCCGCGAGCTCAGTATTACGCGCGGCAGCGTATCGATCAACCTGCGGGCCCTAAAGAAACGCGGTTGGGTTGAGACCGACGAGCATCACATGGTGAAGCTCTCGCCGAAGGGGCAAAAAGCTGCCCAAGCCGTGATGGCGAAGAAGGCCGTCGTGAAGACGTTTTTATCCAGCGTCCTGAATGTCCCCGAATTGCAGGCGGAAATCGACAGTTGCAAAGTCGAGCATCTCATCAGCCAGCCCACCGGGGAACAGCTCGTGCATTTTATGAGATTTCTGGTTTCAGAAGATCCGCTCGCCAAGCAGGTGTTGGCGCGATTCAAGAATTTTCACGATCAGTGTCCGGAGAGCAAGACCTGCGAAGTTTGCCACGGACACTGCCTGATTGAGGAATTGCAACACGCCGGGCTATGAAGACTGATCGCACGGAAATCGTTGAAGACTTGAATCGTTTGATGGCTGAGGAACTGGAAGCGTTCCTCCGCTACTTCCAGATGCGCTACCGCCTGCGCGGCGTGGATCGGCTGGCGGCCGACAAACTTTTCGAGGAGGGTACGCGTGAAACGCTCGAGCACGCCGAGGCGATTGCCAAACAGATACGCGCGCTCGGCCACATTCCGGCACTCAAGATCGAATTGGAATTGCGGGGCGGCTCGACCAATTTGCAGGAAGCGCTGGCGGAGATGCTGGAAGTCGAGCGTCAGGCGCTGGACGCGTACAAAGAGGTTCTGCCACGCGTGACGGGTGACACGATGCTCGAGGATTTCATTCGCAAGCAAATCAGCGTGGAAACGGAACACGTGCAGGAGATCGCGACGTTATTGGAGTAAGAAGCTTGAGGGTCGCAACCCTCGTTAGACGGGAAACGTAATTATGCATGAGGCAGTCATTTCGTCGCAGCCGGTGGCGGCTTTGGGAACCAAGCCGAGGGCCATGCGCCTGGCGTTTCGGGTCATGCTGTTGGTTGCCGTGTCCCTCGTGGTCGGCATACTGGTATGGCAGGGCATTACCGCCCACGGCAACCCGGATCCGACGAGTCCCCACACCAGCTCCACCGTGGCGCTTCTGGACATTGGCGTGCTCGTGTTCCGCGAAGGGCTCGAATGCATATTGGTGCTCGCAGCGATTACCGCGGGGATGGTCGGGAGCAGCCGGCCACACCGGCGCCCGGTTGCCTGGGGGGCGGGAATCGGTTTCGTGGCGACGATCGCTACGTGGTTCATCGCGGTGGGAATTGTCAACGATTTGACCGCGAATGTTTCCGCGCTCAATCTCCAGGCGGCCACCGGTTTGCTGGCCGTCGTGGTTCTGCTGGCAGTCATGAATTGGTTTTTCCACAAGCTTTACTGGGGCGGCTGGATCTCCATGCACAACCGCAAGAAAGCGGAACTGCTCCGGAGCGCGGGCGACGCGGAAATATCCGATATGCGACTCCTGCGCGGGTTGTGCCTGTTGGGGTTCGCTTCCTTCTATCGCGAAGGGTTCGAGGTGGTGCTCTTTCTGCAAAGCTATTACCTGCGGTTGGGAGGGCGAGTCGTCCTCGAAGGCGCCCTGCTGGGGCTGCTTTTCTCTGGCATCGTCGCGGTTCTCACGTTTGTGGCGCACCATCGTTTGCCCTATCGAAGAATGTTGGTCTTGACCGGAATTATGCTCGGGTTTGTGCTGCTGGTCATGGTCGGTGAACAGGTGCAGGAGATGCAGCTTGCCCACTGGATTACCACGACGCCGATTCAACCGTTGGTGAACGTCATCCCGGCCTGGATGGGTGTATGGTTCTCGATCTTCCCCACAGCGGAAACGCTCGGTTCCCAATTACTGGCTGCGATCCTGGTCATTGGTTGTTACTTCGCGCCCCGATTTCGACCAGCCAGGCTGCGCCAGAACGGAGAACCGGCTTTTCAGGATCTTCCCGCGCCGCTGGTGGACGTGACCGAAACGCAGCCCGTTCAATCCGCGAAGTAGAGCACGAGACGCTTGGGGCCGTGCGCGCCCATGACCAGGATCTTCTCGATGTCCGCCGTGCGGCTTGGCCCCGTGATGACCGACAACGCGCTCGGCCAATGCTTGTCGTAACGTTTACGCAACAAGGCCATCGCGGTCACGAGATCGGGAATAATCTGTTCGCGGCGGGCAATCACCAGATGCGTCGGTGGCAACACCGATAAAGCCCGTCCACCGGCGGAAACCGTGGAGACGATCACCGAGCCTGTCTGCGCCACGAGACAATCGCAACGGGTCACCCCCAAATCGCACTCCCGCTCACTGGCGTTGGCCGCCCCGACTGCTTTGCCGACCAAATCGCTCCCGTCGGTTGCGATTTTTACAAAGCCCTTCAAGAACCCGACCAAGATTTCACGGCTTTTGATGAGCTCACCCTTCAAGGCCGCAAACTCCTCGCGGAACCACGCCTCGGGATTCGTGACGGGTGGAAAGATCGGCGCGTTCGTTGGCGGAAGGGGTTGATGCGCTGGAACGCGCAACGCGGCGCGGACACGCTCGAGAATATTGTCACGCGCGACGTCCATGCCGCCTCCAGTAGTCTTTGAAGCTCTGTTTCGGTGGCGCGGGAAAGTCACGGGTTGTGGTCCACGGTTTCAAGAGCGGCTGCGCGATACCGAGCCGCAGCGCCAGGTTGCCGAGGCGGCTGGCGATGGCGTACGCCGCGGGCGACTGCATCGTGGCGAGCCACACCCGGAACAGCAAACGCTGGATCGGGCTGTCGAATTTGTTTTGCACCGCGTTGCGACGGTTGTGGAGCAGGTGATGGTGTAAATCAATGCGCACCGGGCAAACGTCCGTGCAGGCGCCGCAAAGCGAGCTGGCGTAGGGCAGATGCGACCATTCCTGCGCGTCACGCAAATGCGGCGTGATCACCGAACCGATGGGCCCTTGATAGGTCGTGCCGTAGGCGTGGCCGCCGACATTCTTGTAAATCGGACAAACATTGAGGCACGCGCCGCAGCGAATGCAGTGCAAGGCATCGCGCTGCTCGGCGTCGGCGAGCAGACGCGTGCGGCCATTGTCGAGGAGGATCACGTGGAATTCCCGGGGGCCGTCGGTCTCGCGCTCCTGGCGCGGACCACCGATCAGCGAGCTGTACGCCGTGATGGCCTGGCCGGTGCCGCTGCCGGCCAGCAGCGGCCAGAACAGCGCGAGGTCTTCAAAGCGCGGGATGAGTTTCTCGATGCCCACGATGGCCACGTGTACGCGCGGCAGCGAGAAGCTGAGGCGCGCATTGCCTTCGTTTTCGGTGATGGCGACCATTCCCGTGTCGGCGACCGCAAAATTTGCGCCGGTAATTCCCATGTCGGCGGTCAGGAACTCCTGGCGCAACCGGGCGCGGGCAATCATCGTGAGTTCCTCGGCGCTCTCGGTCAGCGGCGTGCCCAGTTTTTCCTGGAACGTGCGCGCAATGTCGGCCTTGGTCAGGTGCATGACCGGCGTGACGATATGGTAGGGCGGTTCGCCACGAATCTGGCAAATGTACTCTCCCAAGTCGGTTTCGACGGTGTGGATCCCCGCCGCTTCGAGCGCGTCATTGAGGTGGATCTCCTCGGTCGTCATCGATTTGGATTTGACGACCTTCTCTACACCGTGTTGCCGCGCCAGTTGCAAAACATGCGCGCGCGCGTCCTCCGCCGTTTCCGCCCAGAACACGTGGCCGCCGTTGGCGAGCACGTTGCTCTCGAACTGCTCCAGGTATCGGTCGAGGTGATTGATGGTCTCCCATTTAATGGCGGCGGCATGAGAGCGCGCATTTTGCCAGTCAGCGAAGCGCAGCCGACCGCGCGCGACCGCCGCGTCGTAGGTGGCGATGGCCTTCTGGATGACGCCACGATGGCGGAGGTCGGCGGTTTTTTCCGCGGCGGCGCGTTTGAATTGTTCGAACGCGGTCGTCGTCATGTCGCTGCCAGCACTTCCGCGAGCGAGATCGTCTTGATTGGCAGATTCTGGCGGCGCAGGTAGCCGTCGATTTGCATGAGGCAACTCGAGTCGCTGGAGACGACGTATTGCGCGCCGGTTTTCCGGATCGAGGCAACCTTCACCTCGTCCATGGCGTAGGAAATCATCGGGAATTTCACGGAGAAAGTGCCGCCGAACCCGCAACACGTCTCCGCCTGGTCCATCTCGACCAGTTCGACGCCCTTTACGTTGCGCAAAAGCTGGCGGGGCTCATCCTTAAGGCGAAGTTCGCGCAACGCGTGGCAGGCGTCATGGTAGGTGACCCGCGCGGGGAACTTCGCGCCAACATCCGTCACGCCGAGCTTCTTCACAAGGAATTCCGCGAACTCGTAAGTGTGCTTCGTCGTCTGGGTTGCCTTGCCCAGGAGTTCGGGGTAGAAGTTGCGCACCATCGCCGTGCACGAGGCGGACGGGCTGACGATGGTGTCGGCCTCGGCGAAGATCTCGCAGTAGCGTGCGGCCAGGGTACGAGCTTCGTCCCAATACCCGGTATTGAAAGCGGGTTGTCCGCAGCAGGTTTGCTCTTCCGGGTAATAAACGTCCACATTCAGCCGGCGCAACACCGTGACCATCGCGACGCCTACGTTCGGAAAGAGTTGGTCGATAAAGCAGGGGATAAATAGCGCGACGCGCATCAGGCGAGAACTTACGAACTCGCGGTTCGCGACGCAAGAAGACAATTCGCAAGACGGGCTTGTCGTTTGGCGGGGTTTCGCGTAATGATTGGCGCGGGCTTTCATTATGACGAATCTTTTTGACCTTTCAGACGATGTGGCGGTTGTGATTGGCGCGACCGGAGTGCTGGGCGGGGCCATTGCCGAAGGGCTGGCCGCCTCCGGCGCGAAAGTCGCAATCATCGGACGCAACGCGGAGCGCGGCGCGGCTCGCGTCGCGGCCATCAAGAAAAACGGTGGAACCGCCGCCTTTTTCTCGGCCGACGCGTTGAAACGCGAGGAATTGCGCGCCGCTCACGAGAAAATTGGCCATGCACTGGGCGCGCCGACGATCCTGGTCAACGCGGCGGGCGGCAACGACCCGAAAGCGACGGTCACCGCCGAGCAGAAGTTCGAAAACATCCCCGCCGCGAACTGGACCAGCGTGTTCGACTTGAATCTTGTCGGCGGCGTGTTTCTGCCCTGCCAGGAATTTGGCGCGGCGATGGCACAGCGCGGACGCGGGTCAATCATCAACATTGCCAGCGTCTCTGCCCATCTGCCGCTTTCCCGCGTGGTGGCGTACTCCGCGGCCAAGGCGGCGGTGGCGAACCTCACGCAATTTTTAGCGCGGGAATGGGCGCGGAACGGCGTGCGCGTGAATTCGATCACCCCCGGCTTCTTTCCGGCGGAACAGAATCGCGCGTTGCTGTTCAATAAAGACGGCACCCCGACCCCGCGCGCGCAGTCGATTCTCGGCCACACACCGATGGCCAGGTTTGGCGAGGCGGGGGAATTGGTTGGAGTAGCAATTTTCCTCGCGAGCGGGAAAGCTAGCAGTTTTGTCACCGGGGCTGATATCCGCGTTGACGGCGGGTTCCTCGCTCAAACAATATAGGCGGTTGGCGGGTGAAACGATCGGCAGTTTCCGATCTTCCCGCCGGTTGGCAGGAGTATTTCATCGATGAAGCGCATTCTATTGACGACAACTTCGTTCCAGGACACACCGGGAGAGCACCACCAGATGCTCGAAAAGGAAGGCTTTGAAATCGTTCGCGAACGCGGGCCGTTGCCGGAATCACGCATGCTCGAACTCGTGGCCAAGGGAGACTTCGACGGCTGGCTCATCGGTGACGACACAATTACGCGCGCCGTCATCCAAAAATCATTGCCCCGCCTCAAGGTGATCAGCAAGTACGGCATCGGCCTCGACAAGGTGGACATGAAATCCGCGACGGAGTTCGAGCTGCCCGTCACGTTCTGTCCGGGCGTCAATCACACGACCGTTGCCGAGCATGTCTTCGGCCTGATGCTCGCGATCTACCGCGATATCGTGCCGCAGTGCAATTATGTGAAGTCAGGCAATTGGAAGCGTCTCACGGGACACGAATTGTCCGGCAAGACGATCGGCGTCATTGGTCTCGGGCGTATCGGCAAGGAAGTGTCAATCCGCGCCCGCGCATTTGGCATGAATGTGATTGGCTTCGATCTTTACTGGGATGAGAAGTTCGCCGAACAATATAACGTCCAGCGCGCCGGCATTGTCGAGGATGTATTGAAAGTCTCGGACATCGTGACACTGCACACCAACCTCACGGATGAGACCCGCCATATGATGAACGCCGAGCGTCTGGCGATCATGAAGAAGGGCTCCGTATTGATCAATACCGCGCGTGGCGAACTGGTCGAGAGTAACGATATTGCCGCGGCCCTCAAAAGCGGCCGATTACTCGGGTATGGCGCCGACGTACTTGAATCCGAACCGCCACCCAGGGATCATCCGTTGTTTGCGTGTCCGAATGCCGTGCTCACGCCGCACATTGGGAGCCGCACCTACGAGAGCGTCGCGCGGCAGGCGAAGATGGCGGCGCAGAATCTGATTAATGTTTTGAATGGCCAGCCGCCGGTCGCGCAGGCAAACAAACTCTAACACTCCCACACCGGAGAAAATTTATGCCACAACAAGCTGACATCGGTCTCATCGGTCTCGCCGTCATGGGCGAGAATATTGTTCTCAACATGGCGAGCAAGGGGTTCACCGTCGCCTGCTACAACCGCACCGTGGAAAAGGTGGACGCATTCGTCGCGGGTCGCGCCAAGGGCCAGACGATTATCGGCTGCCACAGCATTGAGGAATTGACGGGCAACTTGAAACACCCGCGCAAGGTCATGATGCTCGTGAAGGCGGGGCCCGCCGTGGACGATCTCATCGAGCAGTTGCTCCCGCATCTTGAAAAGGGAGATATTGTCATCGACGGCGGCAACAGCCATTTCACCGACACGATCCGCCGCGTCCAGTACGTCGAGAGCAAGGGGCTGCTCTACGTCGGCACGGGCGTATCCGGCGGCGAGGAGGGCGCATTGAACGGGCCTTCGCTGATGCCCGGGCGGCAGTCCCGCCGCGTGGCCGCATATCAAGGGCATTTTCCAGAAGATTTGCGCAAAAACTCCCGAGGGCGAACCGTGCTGCGACTGGGTCGGCGAAAACGGCGCGGGCCATTTCGTCAAGATGGTCCACAACGGCATCGAGTACGGCGACATGCAATTGATCGGCGAGACGTACGACCTGATGAAACGCGGGCTGGGTTTGAGCAACGAGGAGATGCACAGGATTTTCGGTGAATGGAACCAGGGCGTGCTCGACAGCTATCTCATCGAAATAACGCGCGACATCCTGGCCTACAAAGACGAGCAGGGGAATGCGGTGGTTGATTTGATTCTCGACGCAGCGGGCCAGAAGGGCACGGGCAAATGGACGGTGATCAGCGCGCTCGATGAGGGCATGCCGTTGACGTTGATCGGCGAGGCGGTGTTCGCGCGTTGCCTCTCGGCGATGAAGGAAGAACGGGTTGAAGCGTCGAAGCAAATCAAGGCGCGGGTCTCGACGTTCAAGGGCGACAAGGACAAATTCATCAACGACCTGGGCGCCGCGCTTTACGCGTCGAAGATCGTCAGCTATGCGCAGGGCTACCAGCTCATGCGCGCCGCGGCAAAGACCTATAAGTGGAATCTCAACTACGGCGGTGTCGCCCTCATGTGGCGCGGCGGCTGCATTATCCGTTCCGCGTTTCTCGGTGACATTAAGAAGGCGTTTGTCCGCAACCATGATCTCGTCAATCTTTTGATGGACAAGTTTTTCAAGAGTGCCGTCGGCAAGCGGCAGACGGCGTGGCGACGCGTGATCGTGCAGGCCACGAAGCTCGGCATCCCCGTGCCGTGTCTCGGTTCCGCGCTGACGTATTTCGACGGCTACCGTGCCGAGCGCCTGCCCGCGAACCTGCTGCAGGCGCAGCGCGACTTCTTCGGGGCGCATACCTACGAACGCCTGGACAAACCGCGCGGCGAATTTTTCCACACCAACTGGACCGGACACGGAGGGACCACGACTTCGCGGTCGTATAACGTGTAGCGTGAAAATCCAAAATGTCGAAACCCGAAATCCGAAACAAACTCGAATGTCGAAAGCGGCAAATCCGAAGCACGGACGAGCCATGCTGGTTCGCGAGAATCATGTCAGTTACGGAACTGGCGGGCCCAAGAAATATGACTTGGAAGAACGGACTTTTCGGTTTGCCTAGGAAATCCGTGCATTCGTCAAGACGTGGCCCTGCACGGTTGGCAACATTGAAGATGTCAAACAGTTGGTTCGCGGCATCCGGTTCGGTCGGCGCGAATTATATCGAGGCCAACGAAGCTCTCGGTAAGAAGGATTTTGTCATGAGGATCAAGATCTGTCGCAAGGAGGCGAAAGAAGGTCGTTTCTTTCTGCGCCTGCTTGACCTCGGCGACAGGGACGGCGCTCAGCGCGATCGATTGATTCAAGAGGCCACCGAGCTAATGAATATTTTCGGGGCAATATACCGCAAGAGCCAATGAGCCTTGAATATTCAGGAATTCGGAATTTGAATTTGTTTCGAATTTCGAGGTTCGAGATTTGGGTTTGAAAAATCTATGGGCGAGACTTATTACATTGTTCCGCAGTCGATCCACAATGCGCTGGTCGAGAAGGCCTATCGGCATCGCGGTTACACCGCGGATGAAGCGGCCGACGCGGCGCGTTTCTGCGCCTCGGCGTCCGCGCACGGTATCCGCACGCATAACGGCATCAAGGCGCTGCACCTCGATCATCTGTACGGCAGCGGCGCCGGCGGCTGCGTGCCCGGCGCGAAGATTCGCGAGATTCCGATCAGGTTCAAGGCTGCCCGCGTCTGGGATGCGCAAAAAAAACTCGGCCAACCCGTCGCCTATCACGCGATGGAGACCTGCATGAAGCTCGCCGATGAATTCGGCGTTGGCATCGTTAGCGTGGACAACGCTTTTCATTACTTGTGGGGCGGCGGCTACGTGATAGACGCGGCGCAAAAGGGATACATCGCCTACACCTGCTGCACGTCGACTCTGGCCGAAGTCGTTCCTTTCGGCGGCAAATTTCCCACGCTGGGGACGAACCCGCATTCATGGGCGTTTCCGACGACGAAAGGCGATTGGATTCCCCATCGTCATCGATTGGGCGACGTCGACCGTCGCGATGGGCCGCGTCCAACAACTCAAGCGCGAGGGCAAACCGCTCCCGCCGAATTGCGCCGTCGACAAAGACGGAAATCCGACCACTGATCCCGACAAGGCGGTGGCGTTGTTGCCGTTTGGCGCGCACAAGGGCTATGGCCTCGGTTTGATCGACGAATTGTACGGCGCGTTCATCGGCGGTTCGCTGCCGACGATTCGCGGCCACTATGAGATGAAGGACGACGAGAAACACACGTCGGCATTTTTCTTCCAATGCATTCATCCCGACGCGATGAACGGCGGCGCGTTTGCCAGGGGTCGCAGCCAGGCGGACAACGTCAAGGCCGTCATCCACGACATCCTCGGCCACGGCAACGAGAAGTGCATGCTCCCCGGCCAGCCCGAAGCGCAAGCGGCCGAGTTGACGAAGAAACACGGCGGCCTGCTCTTCTCCAAAGCCGAAATCGAAGCTTTTAACGAGATCGCGAAAGAGTGTGGCGAGAAACCGTGGGAGTTGACCTCATTTAAGACGGTGACCGTTTGAAAGGACTGCATCGATGCCACTGAAACTTCGTGACAAGTACACCTTCGACCAGATTTCCCTGGGGGAGATCATGTTGCGGCTGGATCCGGGCGAGGGGCGGATCCGCACGGCGCGCGAATTCAAGGCGTGGGAGGGCGGCGGCGAATACAATGTCTCGCGCGGGCTGCGCAAATGCTTTGGGCTGAAGACGGCGGTGTGCACGGCGTTCGTGGACAACGAAGTCGGCCATCTTATCGAGGACTTCATCATGCAAGGGGGAGTCGCCACGGACTTCATCCTCTGGAAGCCCGACGACGGCATCGGGCGGTCGGTCCGCAACGGGCTGAATTTTACGGAGCGCGGGTTCGGCATCCGCGGCGCGGTCGGCGTTCCCGATCGCGGTCACACGGCGGCGAGCCAACTCAAGCCCGGCGATTTCAATTGGGAAAAGATTTTCGGCGAACTGGGTGTCCGCTGGTTTCACACGGGCGGGATTTTTGCCGCGTTGAGTGAATCGACCGCGGCGATTACTGTCGAGGCCGTCAAAGCCGCGAACAAACACGGGACGATTGTCAGTTACGATCTGAATTACCGGCCCAGCTTGTGGAAGAGCATTGGCGGACAGGCCAAGGCCCGCGAAGTGAACCGCGAGATCGCCAAGTACGTGGACGTGATGATCGGCAACGAGGAGGATTTCACCGCGAGCCTCGGCTTTGAAGTGGAAGGACTCGACCACAACATCACCACGATCGAGACGAACGCCTTCAAGAAGATGATTGAGAAGGCGGTGGGCGAGTTCAAGAATTTCAAGGTGGCGGCCACGACCCTTCGCAAGGTCATCACGGCGACGAAGAACGATTGGAGCGCGATTTGCTGGATGGACGGCAAGTTTTACGAAAGCCGCAAGTATCCCGAGTTGGAAATCTTCGACCGCGTGGGCGGCGGGGACAGTTTTGCCAGCGGGTTGATCTTCGGTTTCCTGAAGACCGGTGACCCGCAAAAGGCCGTAGACTATGGCGCGGCGCACGGCGCACTGGCCATGACCACTCCCGGCGACACGTCCATGGCCACGCAGAAGGAAGTGGAAAAAGTCATGGGTCGGTGGCAGCGCGCGGGTCCAGCGGTGAGGACGCGACGCTCGCACGCTGCGTACTTTTTTACCAGTTGGTCGTAAATGCGGACCGACTTCGCAGCGGGTTTGACCTCGCTGTTCGGGATCGGGTCGGTAAAGACGGAGACGACTTCCTGCCACTTCGGTTTCTTTCCACTAAGCAACAGCCAGCCATGAACGGCGCGGAGGGCGGCCCCGAGGGCGGCGCTTTTGGCGACTTCGATACGGCGAACAGGGCAGTTGAAGACATCGGCCATGATTTGCAGGACGGGGAGATTCACAGAGCCGCCGCCAGTGGCACAAATGCTCGTCGGGTTGATCTTCATCCACGCGGAATGAATACGCATGGACATCATCTGGGCTTCCACGATGGCGCGGCAGTCCTGGGCGGCGATGTTATTTTTGTCGAAGTCGAAACGGTGGAGGCCGGGCTGACTGACGCGTGGAACGATCTCCGGCTCGAACCACGGCAGCATGATCGCGCCCTGATTGCCCGGTTTGGTTTTGAGGAGCAACTGGTTGTAGCCTTCCCAATCGAGTCCATACTGGTTGCGAATTTTCTCGAAGGCCAGTGAGCCATTTGTGAAACAGATCAGTGGCAGGTAGTCACCCGTGGGCGCGCCGAACACGCTGCCTTCGCCGCGCACATCCACGCGGCACTGTTGCATGCGGCCAAAGTAGGTGTAACTGGTGCCGAGGCTGATGGCGACCTTGCCTTCGTGGATGAGGCCGAGGCCGACGGCGCTGCAGGGGTTATCGCCCGACCAGACCAAAGTTTGCGCGGCTGGGTTAAGGCCATACTTCTTCGCGAAATAGGGGCTGACGGTCCCGATGACCTTCCACGGTTTGGCAAGCGGCGGGAGTTTGTTCCTCAACCCGGGCGCGGTGGCCATGAGCGCGGCGGGATGCCACGTCTTTTTGTGGATATCCATCAAGTTCATGCCCGCGCCATCGCCGTGGTCGATGGGAGCGATTTTGCCCGCGAGCAGCGAAGCCATGAACGAACTGACCAGCGCGATGCTTGTCGTTCGCGGCGTAGTTATCCGGCTCGGTCTTGAAGAACTTGCGAATTTGCGGCCCGGTGAACCGCTCGAATGTGTCGGAGCCGGTTTGTTGCGCGGTGGCCATGATGCCGCCGAGTTTCTCGCGAATCTCCGCGCACTCGACGCTGGTGGACGAATCCATCCAGATCGGCGAAGTGATGCGCGAGAAGATGCCCCGCAAATTCTCCACCAGACTCTTTGCGGGATTGAGTTTGGCCAGCGCGCCGAGCGGCGCGGTCGATTGAGATAGACCGAACCGTGTTGCTGTCCGCTGCCGCTGAGGGCGAGGATATCGCCGAGCGGCACGCCGTCCTGCTTCATCTGCGCAAACAACACGTCGAGCGCCTCGGCCCACATTAACGGCGGGCTGTGCACGACGAGCGGGTCATTACTGCGCAGCGTGCCGTTCTGGGTGCCGTAATGTGGCAGCGCCTTGTCGAAGTTGAGAGATTTGTCGTAAATAACGCGCCGCGCGTCGTAGTCGATTACTATTGCCGAGAGGCTTTGCGTGCTAGCGTCTAGTCCGAGAAAAAGCCTGGCCATGCTTGTGTTTGTAGCAGGGCGGATTTGCTGGCGGCAACTCGTTACTTAGCGCGGGCTGAAGAGCGACTGTCCGGGACCTCTTGGCAAATAAACTCCCGAACCATCGAGGTCAACGCGAACGAATTTGCTGGACGTTTGGTTGTTCACTCTTATTTACTATCCCGCTAGCGAGTAGAAGAATGGCGAGCGACTCCTCTCCTTCTGGGTCTTTTCAGAATTGAGGATCACAAAAAGCAGTGTGTCACAAAGCGAGACTTCACTCTTTGGCGAGAGAGAGGACAGCGCATTTTTTCCAAGCGCGTGTGATGTACCGTCTCCAGAAAGTTTACCATTACTTCCAAATAGTTGTTGTCCTCCATTTCTTGCCGCAGGAGGGACGACGAGAACATTTTATTTTGAAGATGGGATCAGGAACAAAAACGCGGGGGAAAATGAAAAGGAGTAGGAAGAAATGTATAGGTATTTAATCGCTACATTGATGGTAACGTCGCTGACGAGTGTTTCTTACGGTGCAACGGTTGTGGTCAGTCCCGGGAACATGGGTAGTTGGGCTTTCGTGACAACGGACAACACCGGCACCCCCGGGGGTGACCCTGGTGACATTGCCCAAATGGTCAATGGGCCGGCCACGCCACCGCTGGGTACGGGCAGTGCCCAATTGAGTACGGCACCGGGTCATGGTGATGAGTCCGCCCAAATCTCAACCACGCGTACGATGGCATCGCGCTCTCCAATCTGACTTCGCTGAGTTACTCTACCTACGCGACGGCCAACAATGGGCAGCAGTTTCCGTACATCCAGTTAAGTGTCACCACCAACGGCCCCGGCCCTGCGGCGGACGACGTGCTCTTTTTTGAACCGCCTTACCAGACCCACGCTACCGGTAATCCTGGCTCTTCCAGACCAGGGCAATACTGCCCTCAATACCTGGCAGTTGTGGGATGCAAAAGTGGGCGGTTGGTGGTCGGACGACAGTCTTGCCGATTTGAACCCGGGCACGGGCGTTGGTTCACTCGCTACCTACCTTGCGGCTTTTCCGAATGCCACCATCGTGGCAAATCCATTCGCAGGAAATGGGGGCATCGGCCTGACCGTTGGTTATGCAGGCGCGGGAGACTTTCTTACCGGCTACGTTGACAATGTAACCATCGGGACGCAGGGCGGAGGATCAACCACATTCAACTTTGAAGCGGTTCCTGAGCCAGCGAGTCTTTCACTGCTGGCCTTCGGAGGATTGCTCGCGTTTTTCTGTCAGTGGAAGAAGAATCGCGGCTAAGGTTCCAGATCCCTTGAAGGATTCATCGGTCTGGGTCACTTCCCGTTGCAGTCCTGATCGACGGCTTGCTTCAGCATCTCGAAGAAATCGGGAATGGCAGAGGTCACGCGGTTCCAATTCGATATCAGGGGAATGCCCAGCGGGTCGCGGAGGTATTCATCGGCGGCGATGCGGAGCGCGTTGGTGAACGCGCGCACCGCCAGCATTTCCTGATGCCGATCGAAGGGTAGGCCATTGACTGCCGCGTCGTCCTCGTACTGTTTCACCGCATCCTGCGCCACTCGCAGATAGCGAATGGTCAATGTTTTGAAAAGCGCGTCGGAGAGCACCATGCCTTCCGTGGCCAGGTTGCGGAAGATGGACTTGGCGATGTCGGCGCTCATCTTCATGAGTCCCTTGTGCTCGTCATCGGCGGAGAGGTTCTGGTGTTTATGTTCGTAGGTGTCGCACAATTCGACCTGGCAGATCCGTTTGGCCGTGCAATTACGGAATACCTCGCAGAGCACGCCCATCTCCAGTCCCCAATCACCGGGGATACGATTGATGCGCGCCAGATCGGCGAGCATCGAGAACTCGCCAGAGAGCGGGTAGCGGAAACTGTCGAGGAATACCAACAGCGGCACTTCGCGCCCGAGGACTTTCTGCAACGCGCGAATTAGTGGCGTGACCAAGAGTCGCGTGACGCGCCCGTAGAAGCGGTCCGAGACGCGGGCGTAGAAGCCCTTGCAGAATTCATAGTCCATGTTCGGACTCGCGAGCGGGAACACCAGCCGCGCCAGCAGTTCACGATCGTACGTGAGGATGTCGCAGTCATGCAGCGCAATGATTTTACATTGTTCGTCGGCCAGCACAAAGCCCGACGACAACCAGATGTTACTGCCTTTGCCGGGACCGCCGATGGAAAGGTCGTTCTGGAGCATCAATTTCATCAGCTTGCGCAGGCGCGGCCCGTCGCGCCAGAGGATTTTGACTTCTTGCGGCAGCGTGGAGAAAAACCGGCGAGCGAGATCGAACTGGCGCCGATCCGCCGGAGATGAACTGGCGTCGGCGGCGGTCAAGCCCGACAACGACCTGGCGGATGTAACGGACACCCCGAAGATGCTGCAGGATATTCTCGAGCGCCGGGCCTTCCAACTCGCTGTAAAGGCAGGGCAGCACCAGCGCAATGGGCCGCCGCTCGGTATACTCCGCCAGCGTGGCCTCGATGGCCTCGAGATTGTACTTGCCGAGCCGATGAAACGTCGTGATAACGCCACTTTGATGAAAATCACTCATGGCTTCATAAATTGCTTCGTCCTCGACTGACCCAATTGTAAGATTACGCATGGACGACGGCGTGAGGCAATTTATTTTCATGGCCGTCGCGTCTTTTCTATGAGCGACGCGAAAGTCATTTTCTGGGACGTATATGGCACGCTGCTTTCCGCGCCGCGCGGGAATCTCGACTCTTTGCTTCAACGCGAGGCCGAACTGCGCACGGCTTTCGAGCGCACCATCAAGAATTTTGGTCTCGGGGCCGTTCCCGCGCGCTTGCACAATCTCTTCCTGCGCGGCATCCAGGCCGAACGTGAGGCACGGGTGGCCGAAGGGCATTGCGCATCCCGAAGTACGCGTCGACGAAATCTGGTTCAAGTTGCTGGAAAAATTCCAACCCGAGAATCCGCCCACCATCAATTTCGCGCGCGAGGTCGCATTGTTCTTCCAACGACAGGCCAACCCGACGCAACTTCAACCGCGCGTGTTCGATGTGTTGAACACGCTCAAGCAGCGCGGACTGCGCCACGGCATCATTTCCAACGCGCAGTTCTACACGCCCATTGAGTTGTCCCAGTTGCTGCGTGATGAAAGTGCGTGCGCCGTTTGCACCTATGAATCGCTCTTTGATCCGCTGTTCGTCTTTTTCTCGTTCGACCTCGGCGTCGCCAAGCCGGATCTTACCCCTTTTCGCCGCGCGGTCGAGGCGCTCACGCGCGAGAACATCATGCCCGATGACTGCGTCTTCGTGGGGAATTCGCCCGTCAACGACATTGCGCCGGCCCAGCGCGTCGGATTCAAGACCGTTCTCTTTGCGCCGGAAGGCGTCCCCGAATCCGCAATCAAGCCCGATCTGGTCATCCATAATCTCTCGCAGCTTTTGGAATGGCTGTGAAGATCGCGATCCTGCACTACCATCTGCGGCCGGGCGGCGTGACAACTGTCATCCGCAATGCGCAGCGCGCTTTGGCGGGAAAACTCGATGTGCGGATCATGGCGGATTTCGGTTACGACGAACGCCCTGCGCGCGATCGTGCCGCCTTCCTTGCGGAATCGCGGCGGCTGGCCGACCGTCTGGCCAAGCGTCTTCGAGGCGTGGACGTTCTGCACACGCACAATATCGGGCTTGGCAAACATCCGCGACTGACGTATGCGATCAAGCTCCTGGCGCGGCAAGGTGGGATCAAGATCATCAATCAGGTCCACGACTTTCCCGAAGACCATCGGCCCGCGCCATTGCATGCGCTGCGCAACTGCACCGGCAAGCGTGATGACGCCTTTCAGCGCGCGCTGTGTTATTACGATGAGCCGAACGTAATCTGGGCGACGCTGACCACGCACGACGCGGCGAAACTCGCGGCGCGCGGAGTTCCATCGAAAAAGATCCACGTTCTTCCCAACCCGGTGGACGAGGAGTTTTTTAGCAAGCCCGCGCCGTCCCGCGCCGAGTTGCAGCAAGTGAACGGAAAGCTCACGGCGTTTGCCCGCGCGCACCGATTTCATTTCGATCCACGGAAGAAGCTGCTGCTTTCGCCGATGAAAGTGATGGTTCGGAAGAATAATGCGGAAGCCATCGAGTTGGTGAAACGGTTGAAGGGGTATCAGCTGGTCATTTCGCTCGATGCGTCCTCCGCGAGCGACCGCGATTACAGCGCGCGAATCAAGAAGAAGATTCGCCGGGAACGGCTGCCGGTGGTGATCGGTTTTGGCGCAACCCTGGACAGTCCGCTGCCGCTCTTTCACCTGGCGCATGCGATTCTCACGACATCCCGCGTGGAGGGGTTCGGTTACACGTTTGTCGAAGGCTGGCTCTGCCGTAAAGCGGTGGTCGGTCGCGATATTCCCGAGGTCACCCGGGACTTTATCACCGCAGGAATGAAGATGGACCATTTCTACCGCGAGTTTGACGACGAAGCAGTCCAGCACGTGGCGAGGTTCCTGGCGCGGCCATCGCGCAGGCTCATCGAAGATAATCGGAAGGTCGTTTTACTGAAGTATTCGCGACGGGCATACGCGCGACGGTACCAGAAGTTACTGTCAAAACTCTCCCTTGGGCGTGTGTTCGGCGCTTTCGACCAGGTTGTGTAACCGGCGCCGCAAGACGGCGAGCGAGAAATGTTGCCGGGCAATCGTGAAATTCCGGTCAGCCATCTGTTTGCGGAGTTCGGGATCGTTGAGGACGTGACGGACTTTCTCGACAACGTCGTCGGTGATGTAGCCATCCATCGTGACCGTCTCGAAACCCAGCGGTTCGATGTCCAGCATGTACACGGAGTAGCGGTTGACCATGATCGGCTTGCGAAAATAGATGGCTTCAAGGAAGGCGTTCCCGAACCCCTCGTAGATGCTGGGGTAGGTGACAAAATCGGCCTGCGGATAAATGTCCCAGAGCGTATAGATCTTCTGGCCCTTTTCATCGAAGCTGCGGGTTTCGCTGAAGCGATTGGCAACAAACCGAATATCCACGCCCTCGGACTGGGCGAGTTCGCGCAACCAATTGTAGTACGCCAGCCCCTCGTCGCCCGCGCTGTGGGAGACCACCAGCTTGGCGCGCGGTTCCTTCAGGCGGCGCACCAGCTCGACGGCGTGCTCGACTCCCTTGCGCGAGACGAGGCGGGTCGGTTGGAGGATGAGGATGTCGTCGGGCTTCAGCCCGATCTGCTCGCGCAAGTCGCGGGCGTATTCATCCATGGCCGGCGGCTCGGTCTCGAAATCGAATACATTGGGGATCAGCGAGGCGGCAATGCCTTTGCGCTGGGCGAGCTCGCGCCGCGCGGGAGTGTTGATGACCACGTGTTTGATGCTCGGCAAACTCGGGGGAAAAGCAGAGTCGAGGATGTCTTGCACCGCGTTGATCATGAAGCGCTGGCGTTCCCAGTAGAAATCGTGATGGTGCGCGAGGGTGTGGATGCCGGTCTCGGCGATGAACTCCGTCAGCGCCATGCCCAGCGGCAGGTTCATCGGAATCGTGAGGATGTTTTCGGGAACGAGCACGTCGATGGCGAATTTCTTCACGAACCCGGCGAGGCCGGTCTTGATTCGCCCCCGCAACGCGTGGAGTTCTTCGGTCGTTTCCCCGGCGCGGGTGTGAACGCCGAAGCATTTCTCGTGGAGGGCCACGATTTCGGGATGCGTGAAATGCATCTCGGGCACCAGGACGCCGGGGCTGATCTCGGGATCGAGTTGTCCCGCGCAAAAAAAAGTGCTGTGGCCAAGGTCGCGGCAGATGCGCGCCCACTTGATGGTTTCAAGCGTCACGCCGTCAGTGCCGGCCAGCCGTGTGGAAACGAATCCAATATTCATCCGCGCTCGTACTTTTGCGCCATTGTCGTGTTTGAGTCAAGGTTGCGAATCTGTAACTTGGAGGGACGCGCTCCGTCGTGTCCGTTCGGCCCCGGCCCACAACACGAGACAAACGGATTGCCATGCTGGTGCGGGTCTGTTATCTTCACGACGTATTTGGCACGGAGGGGTGGCTGAGTGGTCTAAAGCGGCGGTTTGCTAAACCGCTGTACGGGATTAAAGCCTGTACCGAGGGTTCGAATCCCTCCCCCTCCGCCAACCTTTTGCCGTACAACGTGGTCAACAAACTGGAGAGTGAATTGTCTGATGTTGAGACCTGACCCCATTCCACTTCATTGCCGAGCTTGACAGCCATTTTGCCGTACAACGTGGTCAACAAACTGGAGAGTGAATTGTCTGATGTTGAGACCTGACCCCATTCCATGCCATTGACGGAAAACGGACCGGGTGGCACAAGGGGGATGGGTGCACTGATGGCAACCACGCCTGGTGGCACGAACTGAAAAGCACCGGGTAATCGCGAAGAAGCTGGAGCAACTGACGAAACCGTCAACAATCAATGACTGACGCTCTCAACTTCAACCGGGATAAAAAACCAGCCGCCATACCGACCCGAACCTTGGCTCAATTGAATAATGAATAGACCTGACACTAACTGCCTTTTCAGCCCTCAGTGCGTGACTTGCAACCGGAGGAAACGTGCGGTCAGCGGATCGGATGGAACCAGATCGCTGACCGTCCAGGTCTCTGTCCCGTCGCAGTTGTCAACGGGGGGGCCGACGGGCGCGGTAAAACCCGGCCCCGAATTCCACGTGATGAGGTCGCTGGAAACCTGGACCGTGTAACTGATGTCCGTGTTGTAGAGGACCGCGTTGTAGGTCAGGGCCAGATAATTTGTACCGCCAATATTTTGAATACTGGCGACCGGCAATCCGGCGAGACTGGGGACCTGGGGGTTTAGTCCCAGCGCGTATTTCATCAAATTCTGGATGCCGTCCCCGGCGGGATCGGCTGTATCTCCGCTGATCGTGGAGTCGGCCAGTTGCGCAGCCGTAAAATTGGCTTGACGCCAGAGTTGATAAGGCGCGGTCAATTGGCCGTAAACGACAAGTTGGTTGGCCCCGGTCGGCGCGTAAACCTTTCCATTGGCGATGGTCGGCGAGGCATACTTAACGTAGCTCCCCAGCGAATCGCGCGTAAACTTCTCCTGACTGTTCCACAATTCGTGCCCGACGTTGCCAGCGTCGTAGGCAACGATCATGCCGCCCGCGGCATCGCAGATGCCCCAGAGAATCCCGGAGCCGGGTGCGTTGCCATTGGCCGACAAGGACAGACCGCCGGCACGGTCCTGCGTCAGACTCCCTTGGGCCAGCGGGTTGGTTTGAATGGAGGAACCCGTGAAGTCGAACGCCTTGATCACATCGCCGGCGCCCCACGTAAACAGAAACTGATTGCTCGGACCGTTCCAATAGACCGGGTTTTGTGCACCGCAACACACCGGCGCCACAGCCGGAAATTCCTGGAGGATGTTCGTGTCGGAAGTCGCCGTGCTATACCCGCCCATGTTGTCACGATTCAACAGGTACAACACGCCCGTTTTGCCGATCCCGACAACCATGTTCGTGGTGGGAAGCAGGAGCGTCCCGGTAGCACCCAGGTCCAGGTCAGAGGCGTTGAGCGTACTCTGATTGTACGGCGTGAACCAGGTGGCGACGGCCAATGCATTGTTGGAGATGCTGAGCTTCATGAATGTGTCGCCAACGTCCGGCCCGCCGGTGTCGCCGTCAAAGCTGCCATTGCCGGTCACCACGTAGATATTGCCGTCGGAATCGGCGGCCGGTCCCGTGCCGCATCCCCAAATCCCGCCCTCACTGCCGTTGGGAGTGGTGTTGAGGACGTACACCTGCTGGAGATTGGTTGCGCCGTAACCGAACAACCACCCGTGCCAGGGAGGCGAGTCGCAGTGAGATCCGTAAGCCAGGTACACCACGTTGCTCGATAGCAATAAACCGGGACGGTTGTGTTGGTACGCCGCGTTGAAGGAAACCATGGTGCCGCCATCGCCCGTGCCCGGAACGGATGCCTGGACGACCACGGGCCCGCCGAATTTCTCCTGCCCCGTCGCAATATCCAAAGCGTGCAAGCGGTGAAAGAAGTTACCCGCGCCTTCCTCGGTTTTGGCGTCGACGTACATCGTGCCCGTGGTCAGGTCGATGACTGGCGTGCTGGTGATCCCGACGATGGGCGACAAATCAGCGCAGTTATTCAAATCCGCAATGGGAACTGGCGGACCGAGGTTCACATTCCAGAGCGCGTTGGACGCAGCCGCATTGTCAGCATCAAACGCGAACACGCTGTTGCTCTCGGTGCAGACGTACACGACGTTGTGGAATTGATTGGAGATGCTCACCGCATGGACGTACAGCGGCTGCGCATAGATCTGCCCGTCGACGGAGCGGCTGAAGACTTTTCCGAAGTGCGCCGGGCTCAAATTGGAAGTGGTGAGGACAAATTCCTCGAGATCCGCTCCCGTGCGGAGATTATCGTTGTGCTGTGTCAGAACGTTGGCTGCAATCGCCGCAAACGGCGATAAGAACGCGATAAAAGCAACGGTGGCAGAAACGACCTGATGACAATCCTTTCGAGTTCTTCCCTGAGTGCGCTTCATTGACGACCTCGATTTCTGATGCTACAGAACGTTCGCATCCGATTGAAGAGTCGGGCAACTCATCCGACCTTTCCCATAGGACCTACGGCCCGCGACCGTCGGGGGTCATTCAGTTTCCTTGATCAGCATTTTACTCCCTCGGACACTGCTATCAAGCCTTTTTTGCGACTCCGGCGGAGATGCCTTCGGCTCTTGATTGCGTTCCGCAGCGATTTTCGTCCAAAGCCTTTGTTTATGGGGCTCAATTACATCTCAATAACATTGACTTGTGAAGCGAATCCGGGAAATGTGGGCCTAATTGATTTTCTAGGCGGTATCTGCCGGTTGCCAGTTTGCCATCGGACTCTCTGCTGCCCATTGTGATCGAAAATCGTTCTGACCGGAGGTTCCCCCAGCCTAAACCCCATGGCGTCTTGTCTTGGAGTATTGAAAGAAATGCGGCGGCGATACCTGGCGGGGCAGCGACAACCAAACAGGACGCAACGAAATGAGTATTAAATGTATTTACAGCATTTCATCCGCTTGTTTGGCGCGAGGTTGGCTGAAGTGAATCAGACATCAAGATGCTCCTCGGTCCTTCATGCCGCGAGCAATTTCGCTGTCGCGGGTCTGCCGCGAACACTTCGCAAAGTTTCCAGAGTTCGCGCAGCCGGCGCCAACGGCGGTTGGCTCCGGCGACTTGTTAGGCCACGTCATGTCAAAATCTCTCACGGCTCTGCTTCCACCGGCCCGAGCAAAGACAGGCTAACCCCCAAACGACGGGGAAAGGCCACCAAACGATGTAAACCACGCCGGGAATAATAAAGTCACGAACGAATCGGCCACGATGTTCCGAGCGGGTTGTGTGCGTGCGATGCTGCTTCCGGTAACCTTTGAGCGCCACGAGAAACCAGAAAGCTAACATCACAAGCCATCCGATAGCCCAAACTGAAATGAAATAATTCATGGCGCGTAAAGAAGTGGCCTAACATGTATTAGGGTGCTTCGTTCGGTCATGTACCGCTCCATCCGCCGCTATTCCGATCCCCGCGCGTCGGCAACCCGCTGGGCGGTTACCGGCTCGACGAGCGTTCTCGGCGTGGCGTCGGACAGGCGTTAATCGTTAAGGTCCAGAATCCGTGTGTCATTAAGGAAAAACTTGATCCGCGGGCCGGTCAACTCGATCCGGATGTCATACCAGCGGCCGGTTTCGATTTTGCCGGGCACCCGGCCTCCGACCAATGCCCGCTTGTTCCCGACCACATGACTAATCCCATGATTCGTGTTGTTCCAACCGCCGATACTCGCCCAGTAGAAGTCATCGTCCGCCACGTGGAACATGACCAAAAAGCCCTCGCTGCCGGCGATCTTGCGCGCCTTCAGGTGCACCGTGTAATCCGTCGCTTCGGCCAGCTCCGGGAGACTGAGCACGCTTCGCAGGTTCTCACCCGTCGCGCTCTGCCGGTACGCGCCGTCCACGACTTTCCAATCACCGCCCGATGATTTCCAGTCTTTGGCCTCGGTGGTGAAGTCCGAACGATAGAGCACGGAGTCACCGGCTGTCACCTGGATGTCCCGGTACTCCGCCTGGGTCTTCCACGTGCCCAAACCGATCGTGCCTCTCACCGCGGCGGGTTCCGAAACCCGCACAGCCGCGGTCAACAAACACGTGGCGCAAACGGCAAGGAGCGCGGTCCCAAGATTGCGTTTCATGCCAGCCTGGCGGCCTCGCGGGTGATGCGCCCCTCCAACGGTTCGCCCCTGAGAAATCGCCGCAGTTCCTCGACCATGTAGCGACCGAGCCGGTTGATCTCCGAGCCCATCGGCCCGGCAATGTGCGGCGTCAACACCACGTTGGGCAGTGTTAAGCCAACATTTCCCATTATGACCTACGGCCCGCGACCATGGCGGGCCATTCAGTTTCATTGATCAGCATTTTATCCCCACGGACATTGTATAAATTGAAATCATCGATCTTTTTAGGCAGACCCACACTGTCCTGCCGGGACACGTAATGCGCGCGATAGTTCTACGGGCCGAGACGAATCCGGTAAGTAACGGTCCGGGCCGTTGGTGAGACCGCCCGAATCGAGATAATTGGTTGTCGCGTCTCCGCTGCCCGGGATGGCGATTGGGCCGCTGATATCGGCGAAGTTGGTGGCGTAATTACCGCCGACGTCACCATCCGTCGCCTGCACCACGTTGGTAGACCCGCCGCCTGTCTTCCAGGTAATCACCACGTCGTTGCTCTGCGGCACTACGCTGAGAATCCGGAACACGGAAGCCGGATTCGTGGGGTTCAGGCCCAGCAGGAACTGGTTGGTGTTGCTGATCCCTTTCCCTAATGGATCCGCATTGGGTTGAGCCTGCGGACAGGCCAGGCAGCCGAAGTAATTCGTCTGCCACGACTGAAATGCCGATAACGGAGTGGCGCCGGCGGAGCCGGACATCGCGCTTTCGCCATTGGTGCTGACCGCCGTGACGGCATAGAAGTAATTGCTGCCGTCCACCACAGCCGTGTCCGCATAAGACGTGGTGGCCGCCAGACTCGCCAGCAAGCCGTAAGGCCCGCCGCTACCCGTTGTTGAACGATAGACTTTGTTTGTCGTGATCCCCGGGCTGCTGGACTGCGTCCACATCAGATTCACGACCGCATCACCGGCAGTTGCCACCAGGCTGGTCGGGGCAGACGGAGGCACGGACACGGGACCGAAAATCTGGCATTCGTAAAAACTGGCGAATCCGCCACAGCCGTTGCAACCGGTCACGTCTACTTGGACGTAGCGGGTCGAGACGGAGAAGCTGTTGCTTGTGGTTCCGGATTCGTTGGTGTTGGTGGTATTGTTCACGATGGTGGTGAAATTCACGTCATCTGTGCTGATGTTGATCTCGTATTGATACGCACGTGTCCCGGCGTCAAACCAATAGATAATCGCCTGATTAATGGGTTGCACCGAACCCAAATCCACAGTCCAGGTCTGCGGGAAATTCCCGTTGGCGGCCGCCCAGCGGGTGGAGAAGTTGCCATCGTTGCCATAACTCACGAGGTTGCCCGCCTGGAAACTGCTGGCCGTGGCCGGTTGGCCTTGAGACAGCAGACCCGGCGGCGGCGCATTATTAGTTGATCCCACGACCCACATCAGTGAATCGGTAACGGTGGTGCTGCCCAGGGTGCCGATCGCGCTGACGTTATTGGTGCCGCTCTGTAGTGTCACCGGCCAGAGGAACGTATTGCTACTGCTCGCCGCCGATCCCTGGGAGACGCCGTTCACGAACAGTTGCACGGAACCGCAATTGGAATACGCCTTCGCCGTAATGTTGGCGATGCGATTGGTGAAGGTATGGCCGGCGATGTACACCATCGCATTCGTGGTCCAACTCGCTTTGTAGAAGTAAAAGGCGTCTTTGCGAATCATCCGGTCATACGTGGCCAGGCCCTTGTCGTTGCGCCCCGCCGTATCCCCTTCATTGCGACAGTCGGACGCGAAATCGAGCAGGTTCCAAACCAGTTTGCACCACAAGTAGGGTCTGGCTTTCATTTGCGCCCAGGTGCCTTCATGGAGCAGGTTCTGGTATTCCTCGGGATGGTATGGACCGGCGTTGGCCGGCTCGCTGACGGGGTCTTCACTATGTTGCCAGACGCTCGCGCCGGCGCCATACTCCGTGATGCCCATCATGCGGGTCGGATAGGTGGCGTGGAAGTTGTCAGCCCAGGGTCCGAAATCCGTAATCGCTCCGTTATACCATCCATAATACTTGTTGAAAGCAATGAATGGGGTATTGGTCGTTGACGGATCATTATCACTGGTGTTGGCGGCCTCCGTCTGGAACCTCGTTGGGTCTTCCTGCCCGACCAGTTGGGTTTCCAGGTTGATCAGAGTGATCGGTGACGGGCCGGCATCCAGTGTTACTTCATTGTAGATACTCCAACAAATCACCGACGGATGATTGTATCGTTGCCGGATCATCTCGCGCAGTTGCTGCAAGGTGTTCGTATAAAACGCCGCAGACGCGGTAATGTCATCAATGACCGGGCACTCGCTCCAGACGCAAATGCCGTCCTGATCCGCAAGTTGGTACTCATAATCGTTGTGCTCGTAATGACACATGCGAAGGAACGTGGCGCCAATCTCCTTGATGACCGAAAAATCCACGTCGCGTTGCCCATTGGTCACCGCCCAGCCGTAATTGAGCCAATCCTGATGCTTGTTCACTCCGTGGAGGTCATAGTGCTGGCCATTGAGGTAAAACCCGTTGGTCGCGGTGACACTGTAATAGCGAAATCCGAGCGGCTGGCTGATCCAGTCGGTCCGGTTGGTGCCGTTGTAGACTTCGATGAATGCTTGATAAAGGTAAGGATCAGAAAGGCCATTCCACAGATGAGGATTGGTAATCGTTGTGTTTGCCACTACATTGGAGCCGGACGACGCACCGAGTGTCACCACATTCGTGAGCGTGGTAACAATATTGGTCGAGGCGTCGGTGATGGTGGCGAGGACTGTCACAGTCGCAGCGCCAGGGTTTGCATTGGAAACAACGGTGGTGACCTGCAGATTGGCGGAATTGGAACTGACGTTGGTCGTTCGCAAATACACGCCCGGCGAACCATAATCCAACGGGGAAATCTGTAACGGATCCGTCGTCACCAAATACGCGTCGCGGTAAAGGCCTCCAAAGAACGTGAAGTCGGCGGCCAATGGCGGAATGTTGGTGTTGCCGGCGTTGTTGACCTTGACGGCGATGACGTTGTCCGCGCCGATATTCATGTTGGAGGTTACGTCGTACACGAACGCCGCGAAGCCGCCCTGATGCTCGCCAATAAAATTGCCGTTCACGTACACATCCGCAACGATATTGGCGCCGTCGAATTTGAGGAACAGCCGTCGTCCCGCTTCGTTGGTGCTGACCGTGTAGTGCAGACGATACCAGCCGATCCCCTGATAGTAATTACAGCCTCCATCCTGGCCGTCGAGATTGTTCCAGGTGTGGGGCAGACCCAGCGGCGTCCACGAGGAATCATTGAAACCGTTCGTTTGCGCCCCGGCGACGTCCTGGCGGATAAACCGCCAGCCCGCGTCAATGTTAATGACTTCACGCAGATTGGCTGGTGGCGAGTAGGTCTGACCGAAGACCGCCGAGGTGGAAAGTGGAATTGCTGCGACCAAAAGGAACAGGAAGATTCGTAACCCTCGAACAACGACGTTGTGGTAAGTCATAACCTCAGATCCTCTGAACGTGGTTTCGTGTTGTTGTTTCATTGTCGTTTCGTTCCCATGACTGCGTTCTGCTAGGGCACCAGCCGCACCCGGTAGTAGCGGGCGGGCGCATTCGTCGCCGCCCCCACATCCAGGTAGTTGGTCACGGTGCCGATCGTGTTGGTGACGATGAAGATGTCGGTGAAGTTGTTGGTATTGTAACCTCCGCTCGTGTTGTCCGCCGTCGCTTGCAGAGCATTTGTCCTGCCGCTGCCCGTCATCCATGTCACCAGCAAGTCAAGGCCACTCGGCAGGACCGAAATTATGTGCAATGACGACGCGCTGTTCGTCGGGTCGGTGCCCGCAAGGTACTCCTGCAGATTCGACATGCCATCGCCGTCGGGGTCTTCAGCAGCAAGCGCCGGATCGAATGGATTCAAGTGATATTGCTGCTTCCAGCCGTTGGGAATTCCGTCGCCGACCTGGCTCTTGGTCGGGTCGAGGAGCGGCTGGACAGACAACTCGACTTGATTGGTGTCCACGGCGCTGCAATTATCAATGGCATTCACCTTGAAGAAGTAGGTAATCGGGCTGTTGCTTCCCGGATACAGAGGAATAAACACCGATAACGCATTGGTGGCAAGCAACGGGTTGATCTCCCCTCCGCTATTGGTCGCCTCATACACCCCGTAGGTAAACGGCGCCATCCCCGACGCCCCAGACCAACTCAACGTTGCGCCTTCAATCGCCGGAGTGAGGCTGCCCGGTCCCGCGAAAAGCGGGGGGCCGGCATAGGTAAATCCGTTGGTGAGCGTTGTCGGTGACAGCGTGGGAGTTTTGACCACGACGTTGTAGGTTCCCGGAGAATTGGCGCCCGTGACGGCCGTCAGGGTGTTGGAATTGACAAAGGTGACACCGGTGGCGTTCACGCCGTTCATGATGATCGTTGAGCCGCTTCTAAAGTTCAGCCCGCCAATGGTAATCGGCGTGCCACCACCCGCGCAGCCGTTGGTGGGAGCGATCGACGTGATCAGGGGTCGGGCAGGCGGGGGAGGCACCACGTACCACATCAGTGAATCGGTGACGTTGGTGCCGCCTTTGGCGCCAATGGCCTGGACGGAGTTGGAACCACCGGGAAGCGAAAGTGCCCAGGTGAAGATGTTGCTGGTGCTGGTCCGCGTCCCCTGTGAAATGCTATTGAGGAAAAGTTCCACGGAATCGCAATTGGAATACGCCTTGGCCGTGATGTTGTTGGTGCGAGTCGTGAAGGTATGTCCAGTGATATACACCATCGCGTTCGTGGTCCAGTTGGCCTTGTACCAGTAAAAAGCATCCTTGCGAATCTGCCGGTCGTAGGTCACAAGGCCCTTGTCGTTGCGGCCGGGGGTGTCGCCTTCATCGCGGCCGTCCGAGGCGAAATCGAACCCGGTCCAGACCAATTTGCACCACAGAAACGGCCGCACTTTCATTTGCGCCCAAGTCTGCTCATGAAGCAGATTCTGGTATTCCTCGGGGTGATACGGGCCGGCGTTGGCCGGTTCGGAGACCGGGTCTTCGCTGTGCTGGTAAACGCTCGCACCGGCGCCATACTCGGTGACGCCGACCATCCGCGTCGGATAGGTGGCGTGAAAATTGTCGGCCCAGGGCCCGAAGTCGGTGGTGACACCGTTATACCAGCCGTAATACTTGTTGAAAGCAATCAACTGGGTATTGGTCGTTGAAGGATCATTGTCACTGGTATTGGCGGCCTCCGTCTGAAAGCGCGTCGGGTCTTCCTGCCCGACCAGTTGGGTTTCCAGGTTGATCAGAGCGACCGGTGACGGGCCGGCATCCAGCGTTATTTCATTATAGATACTCCAGCAAACTACCGCAGGATGGTTGTATCGTTGCCGAATCATCTCACGGAGTTGCTGCAAGGTGTTGGTATAAAACGCCGCTGACGCGGTAATGTAGTCGATGACCGGGACTTCACTCCAGACGCAAATGCCATCTTGATCCGCCAGTTGATACTCGTAGTCATTGTGCTCGTAATGACTCATCCGCAGGAAGGTGGCGCCGATTTCCTTGAGCAGCGCAAAGTTTGCATCGCGCTGGCCATTCGTCAACGCCCATCCATAATTGAGCCAGTCCTGGTGCATGTTCACGCCATGGAGATCGTAGTGCTGGCCGTTGAGGAAAAAGCCGTTGGTCGGGTCCACGCTGAAATAGCGGAACCCCAGCGGCTGGCTCACCAGATCGGTCAGGTTCGTCCCGTTGTAAACCTCGATGAACGTTTGATACAGATAGGGATCGGAAAGGCCGTTCCACAGGTGAGGGTTGGAAATGATCGTGCTCCCGACGACATTGGAAACCGAACTCGCCGAAAGCGTCACGAGGTTCGTCAGGATCGTCACGATATTCGTCGCCGCATCGGTGACGATGGCCCGCACCGTCACCGTTGCGGTGCCGGGCATTGGCGTTGGAAACAACGGTGGTGACCTGCAGGTTGGCGGAATTGGAACTGACACTGGTGGTTTGCAGATACACGCCCGGCGAACCGTAGTCCAAAGGCGAGACTTGCAGCGGATCCGTTGCCAGCAAATGTACGTCCCGGTAGATGCCGCCGAAGAAGGTGAAATCCGCATTGAGCGGCGGGATGTTGGCGTTGAAGGCGTTGTTGACCTCCACAGCGATGACGTTGTCCGTGCCGACGTTAATGTAAGGCGTCACGTCATAAACGAACGCCGCAAAACCGCCTTGATGCTCGCCGACGAAATTGCCGTTCACATAAACATCCGAAACGATGTTCGCGCCGTCGAACTTGAGGAACAGCCGCCTGCCGGTTTCGTTGGTGCTGACGGTGTAGTGCACGCGATACCAGCCAATCCCGCGGTAGTAATTATTGCCGCCGTCCTGTCCGTCGAGGTTGTTCCAGGTGTGCGGCAAATTCAGCAACGTCCAGGTGGAATCGTTGAAGCCGTTCGATTGCGCGCCGGTGACAGCATTTGTGGTAAACCGCCAGCCGGCGTCGAGATTGATGTCTTCGCGGGGATTGGAGGGCGGCGAATACGTCTGACCGAAGACCGTCGGGGTGGAAAGTGGAATTGCTGCGACGAAAAGGAACAGGAAGATTCGCAACCCTCGAACAACGGCGTTGCTGCAAGTCATAACCTCAGATCCTCTGAAACGGCGAACGCGGCGGAATGTTTCATCACGGCCCCAGTCGGATGCGGTAGAAACGTGACGGGATATTTGTCGCTCCGCCACCGTCGAGATAATTGGTTGCCGCGTCTCCATTGCCCGGGATGGCGATTGGGCCGCTGATATCGGCGAAGTTGGTGGCGTAATTACCACTGGCGTCACCGCTCGTCGCCTGCACCACGTTGGTAGACCCGCCGCCCGTCTTCCAGGTAATCACCACGTCGTTGCTCTGCGGCACTACGCTGATAATCCGGAACACGGAAGCCGGATTCGTGGGATTCAGGCCCAGCAAGAACTGGTTGGTGTTGCTCATCCCTTTCCCCAATGGATCCGCATCGGGTTGAGCCTGCGGGCAGGCCAGACAGCCGAAGTAATTAGTCTGCCACGCTTGGAACGCCGACAACGGAGTGGCGCCGGCGGAGCCGGACATCGAGCTTTCGCCATTGGTGCTGACGGCCGTGACGGTATAGAAGTAATTGCTGCCGTCCACCACGGCCGTGTCCGCAAAAGACGTGGTGGCGGCCAGACTCGCCAGCAGACCGTACGGCCCGCCGCTGCCGTTGGTCGAACGATAGACATTGTTTGTGGTGATGCCCGGGCTGCCGGATTGCACCCACGTCAGATTCACGATCGCATCGCCGGCAGTTGCCACCAAGCTGGTCGGGGCGGACGGCGCCGACAGCGGCGTAGCGTTGGTTTGAGCGCTGTAGGGGCTCTCGCCTCCATTGTTCCAGGCGGCGACCACATAATAATAATTCGTGGAAGAAGACAACCCCGTGTTGTTAAAGCTCGTGGTGGTCAGACCCGTCGCAATCGCGCTGTAGGGCCCACTATCCACCGTCGCGCCCAGGACGTCGTAACTCGTGGCGCCAGTGGATGCCGCCCACGACAGATCGATTTCACTGCCCGACACCGCTGTCGCCGTCAAGTTCGTCGGTGCGGCCGGCGGAGGCACTGAAGGCGGACCGCTATAAACACGCACATAATCCACTTCCATGGTTCCCAAAGTACAGCCGTTGGTGCGTGTATTGCTATTCGGAGAAGAGGTGAGCTTCAGTTTCATATCAACGTTGGTGACCGTATGGGCCCCGGTCGGCTGTGAATACCTTTACTCCGTCGACATAAAAGTCGGGTGCCGTATTGCGTCGCCCAGTACACTCCATACGTGTGCCATTGGCTTTCATCCACCCCGGTGGACCGCGTACGTATGAGCTTGGGGTGTAGTGGTAGGATTGCCCCGGGCTCTTGTCGGGGGGGCCTCCGGCTCCTTGATATTCGCAGATGTCAAACTCCGGTGGCCATATCAAGGTGCGATTCTGGCTATTCCAGCCAACCGTCCACCAGGTGGGCCATGAGAAGTTATCGGCCGGCGTGATTCGCACTCTGGCTTCCAAATACTTGTAGCGGGGATGCTCGCTGCCTGAGGGCGCGGTATCCAGGTAACCGCCGGTCCAAGCCTTGCCGTTGTACGATTCTTCATAGGAATATATTTTCAACGTCCCGCCGGAAACCACGACATTCTTTGGTGCATACCAGCAAGCGCTATCGCCACTATTTACCTCGTTATAGACGGTCCATTTGGTGGTATCAACGTTGGTTCCGCTGAATTCGTCCGACCACAGCAGCGTGTTGGCGTTGACCCCGCTGCTGGCAATCACCGCCACTCCAAACAGTATGAGAAGGACCTTCCAATTAGATGGGCATTTCACGAACGGCCTGCAGGCGACGTGGCAATCATTCATTTTGCCTCCAGACCGATGCTCCTCGGTGAAGCGAGAATCTTCATCATAATACGAACGGGGCGAACCGATGCCGGTCCGCCCCGTTGGAAAAACACAGCTTTTGTCCCTGGCTCAGGCTTTGCGAGAACGCCGGAGGCCCAACAACGCGCCGAAACCGACCAACACCAGCGCTACGCTACTCGGTTCGGGAATCATGGTGCCGTCGATTTCGAACGAATCCCAGCGGCGGGTCGCAACTCCTCCGACTCCGTTGGTGTTGACAGCCGGGTCAGAATACAGCCCGAACGCCGTGACGGGATCCGCGGGAAGGGTGCCCACAGCGCCACCCAGCACCAGAGAGGTACCGGGGACGAAGGTCAACGAGTCCCAAATACTGCCAGACCAATTCAAGACCAACTTTTGTCCGCTGGTGGCGAAAGCGGCAGCATTCGCGGTATTGTTACTCTGCACGAGTAACTGGTCGGAGGCATACCAATTGCCGTCCATCTGGATGGCAATGCGGTACCCAGGCATTCCATTGGGAAACGTGTTGCTGGTGTTTCCGCTGTAGAAGGAGATGCTCCCGATGTTGTAAATGGTTTGGTCGATGGGGAATTGGCTCGTCTCAACAATAAAATTGTTGCTGACCGACAAGAAGCCGCTGCTAAAGGCGAAGCCATTAGTGTTTCCGGCCTCGGGACCGGCATTGACATTGGTGTAGTTGCCGCCGGACGGGATGCCCAATGAACTGCCAGCACCGAAATTGTTCCAAGTACCTGCTGCGTTACCTGCAGCTTCATTCTGGGCGGTCGGGGACCAATATCCAGACCAACCGTCAAACTCGAAATTGGTATTGGCGGCGCCCGCCGTTTGACTGAACGTCTGGCGGTAAATGGCTGGGTCTTGCGCACGCGTTACCTGCGCGCAGAGAAGAATTGCTCCTGCCAATACGGCGAATTTCTTGAAGGAAAGCACTTCTTGGTTCCTCACGTTAGCTGAATCAAACATAACCTAATCTCCCTCTGTTTGTTTTGGCTTCTCGCTAGCCTAACCACCGCTCTCGCATTGCGGTACCCTACGTCCGAGGTGAATTCGTTTTCCCGTCTTCAGAGCTAAAACAACTCGCCTTGAACGGCCCCTTTTTACTTGGGAACAGGTCCGAAGACAAGCCAATTCTAACCCGGAAGAGCCTTTTCTTGCGCACACTTGTGCGACGCTATGGTTTGGTGTATCTTTGTGCAGAATCGCTGGATATGACACCGTCTCCTTCCAAACCCCGCGTCACATTGTCGGATGTCGCGCGCAAGCTCAACGTCAGCCATACCACGGTTTCCCGCGCGTTGCGCGATGACCGGCAGATCTCCAAGTCTCTCTGCCAGAGAGTGCAACAGACAGCGGTGGAGATGGGTTATCGGCCCGATGCGATGCTGACCGCCTTGGCGCATTATCGGCGGACAAGCAAAGCGATCCCCATTGCAGCCGAGATCGCGTGGATCAACCATTGGCCCGACCGGGAGGAATTGCGTCGCGTTGGGGACTACGATCTCTTCTGGCAAGGCGCGGCCGCCGAGGCTGATCGGAATGGCTACCGATTGGAAGAATTTCCTTTGGACGAGAGGATGCCGTCTCACCGGCTGGAGGAAATCCTGCTGGCCCGCAACGTGCCCGGTATCCTGATTCCGCCCTGGTGGCAGGGGAAGTACCCGGACTGGGGCGATTTTCGCTGGGAGAGATTTTGCGTGGTCTGCTTCGGTCACACCATCCACGCGCCACGCGTGCATCTGGCTTCCGCCGATCAGTTCTTCGATAGCGTCCTGGCCTACGAGAACATTCGGAAGAACGGTTATCAACGCATCGGGATGGTGACGAACGCCGCGGTCGGAAAACGGCTGCGGTTTCTGGCCGGCTACTTGTTCGCGCAGTCACAGGACCTGGCGAGCTTGCGACTTCCTCCGCTGCTGTTTCCCGGAAATTCAAGCCAGGAGAACCAACCGAAATTGGTCGCCTGGCTAAAGAGAACCAAGCCGGATGCGATCTTCAGCGATCAGGCAGCGCTGCGCGGCATGCTCGTCAACGCCGGCTACCGTGTGCCCCAGGACATCGGTCTGGCCAGGACCAGTGTGATGGCCGGCAGCGGCGACGCGGGCATTCATCAAAACTCCGATGAAATCGGCAGGGCCGCGATCCAACTGCTTATCTCACTGATCCATCACAACGAGCGCGGCGTTCCGCGAGTGCGCCGCGAACTTTTGGTCGAGGGCCAATGGGTAAATGGCAGCACGCTGCCTCCGCGGAACGCCTGAACCCAAGCGGGTAGTTTTCTACCATGAGTCATTCCATGACGACGCGACATGCCCTCTGGCGCGTCGAGAAGTGCATCGGGATGCCGGACGTAAACCGGACAGCCACTAAAGCGGGTTGTTTTGATTTGTCACAGCCCTGCCTCTATGATCATTCGTTCCCTGATCATTCGTTCCCTTTTTGTGATCTGCATCTGAAAGTTGCATTGCGCCAATACCCGTGCCGCTGGAAGTGCACACAAGTGATCCCGATTGAGCCGAGATCCATCGGGGAGCACCTGAAACGCCGCAGGCTTGAACTGCACCTTTTTCAGACTGACTTAGCGAAAATCTTTGGTGTCGACGAGGCGACCATTCGGAATTGGGAAAAGAATACCTATCAGCCCGGCAAACAGCACATGCCAGCCATCGCAAAATGGCTTGGCTACGACCCTCGGAAGGCTGTTGCGGGGCGTGCGCCCTCATGTGACTGTGGTCGATAGGGCCCAGTTGAAGGTTGTTCACCGCGTCGTGAACGCGACTTCGGTGTTGACCCGGGACGCCAGTCAGGTCGGTTCCCTCCACTTGCCGGTTTAAGGCAGGTTCGCGTTGACAGACGACAGGGTGTTGTTGACCTTGCCGCCAAGGCCCTGGAGAACCAGGATCGCCACGACCGCGATCAACGCCAGTATCAGTGCGTACTCGACCAGACTCTGACCCGATTGCTTCCTCACCACGCGAACAACTTTCTGCAAACGCTTTCTCATAATCTACATCTCTCCTCATCAAAACCGAACCGGTGTTGAGGTTGGCGGCGGGGAGCGCTTCGCCGACTTATCTAGCAACCAGACGGGTTCACCATTTATTCAAAAACACTCACTGCCCCAAGCCAACTCGTTATTTGCCATGGCCCTTGCCGTTTCCATTGCCACCCGGGTTTCGGTCACCGTGGCCCCGGTCATGCGGCACGAGAACACTCACGTCCTCCGATGCTGAGTTGCCGCTCACGTCCGTACAGGTAATTGTGATTGTATAGACCCGCCCATCGCCATTTCCCGACCGCTCCGCGCGCAACAGCACGTGGTGGGCATCGAGAACTTGCCAGTCTGGACTTGTGTTGCCGTCGCCAGTCCCGTTCACGGCTTCGTTGCTGGCCACGCTCAGGGTGCAATTCGGTGAAGGGTCGCAGTTATCGGTGTCCGTGTAGTGCACCGTTACCTTGACCATCTTATGATTCGGCGGCCACAGCAAAGTCTTACTGACCCACACATTCGCGATCACTGGCGGTTCTGTATCCTCAACCGTGATCGTGAAACTGCAACTGGCCAAATTCGTCGAGGCTTCCGTTATCGTGCAAACCACCTCGTTGGTGCCCACCGGAAACATCGAGCCGGAGACGGGGTTACACGTCACAACGTCACTGGCATTCGTACCTGTCACGACCGGCGCGGGGAATTCCACTACTGCCGAGCAGACTCCGGGGTCGTTAGAGACTGTCATGTCGGGCGGGCACGTGATGGTGACCTGGGCGACGACAGGAGAGACGAATGTCACCAGCAATCCCAACACAGCCGCCACGGCCAGTTGTCCAAACGGTTGTTTGTTTGATAAGAGAGATGTTCTTGAGCGCACGTCGTACCTCCAAAGCGTTGAGCGACTATCGTTCGCTTGTTGCGGTCACATCGTAGCCGATTCCGTTCGCCTGTCAACCTTTAAACGCTTATTTTTACTGCCTTGTATGGCTGAGTCGATTGGTGGAGACGGCAGCCAACGCCTCCTGTTTTGTGTAAAAACTCGTCCGCCCAGACGCAATGAGTCTGTGTGGTTCTTTCACATCACCTGTCGTTGATTTCACATAGTCAAGAAACAGGGGTACCAACCTCCTAGTGCTGTGACACAGTTCATTCGATGGGTAGGGCGCGGTGGCCCACCGCGCCGTGCCGGTGTGGAATAGCGGACGGCCCGGCGAGCCGTCCCTACCAACGACCCTGCAAATGAAGCATGTCATACCACTAGAAGTGTTTCTTAGGTGAAATTCGAATTGCGGCCACTTGCTTTTTTGCAAACCGATGGTTTAATCTCTCGTGGGTCGCAGAGGGATCGAGATTTTCAGTATCATTCTTCCAGATTAAATGGGATCCCATGAGTAGCACGAAAGCATTCAATGGAAATGGGGTGTTGGTGCGTCCAGTGGGAAGCTGGAGCGCCAAAGAGTTGGGTGCGCGAATGTTTGGGTCGTCCCTGGCAGACGTTTTCAGCACGCCGGCATACGATTGCAAACTAGTTGGCTCGAACCAAAAGCCGGAGTTCGCCGTGACGCGCCTTCGTTCGGGGCCCAGAGAAATGGAGAAGGCTCCTATTTATCCACCGGATCAGGCGATCCTGATCTGCGTGGCCTTGACGCCTGCCGCGATTGGTCAGTGGCGAGCCATTTACAACGAAAGAAGCGTTGGCGTCACGCGAGCGATACCGTTCGCCGCGACATTCATCGATTTGAGTTGCCGCATGGAGATGTGGGTGCGCGGCCCATTCGATTATCTGCATTATTACCTCTCACGGGAACTCCTTGAGCGGATCGCGATCGAGAACGCCGTGTCATCGTCGTTTCAACTTCAGGAGGTGTTTTTTGTCGAAGATGTAGTTGTGGCACAAATAACAAAAAACATTCTCTTTTCTGTCAAACACGGGGAGCCCCTCGATCGGCTGGCGCTCGACCAGATTGCCACGGTGCTGGGCGCCCACACCTTACAGGCGCATTGCGGCGCCACGAAATTCGCAGTTTCGCCCAGTCGCGGTCTGGAACCGTGGCAAAAGCTCCGAACCGAGGAGATGTTACACGCGCATCTTGAGGGAAATATCACCATTAAGGAACTGGCCACTGCGTGCTCTCTTTCGGCAAGCCATTTCGGTCGGTGCTTCCGGCGGAGTTTCGGCACCTCCGTCCACCAGCGGTTAATCCAGCTTCGGATCGAGCACGCCAAAGAGCTGCTTTCGCGCACCAAAAAAACCTTGGCGGAGATTGCGTTGCTATCCGGCTTCTGCGACCAAGCCGCCTTCAGCCGGACTTTCAGTCGAATTGAGCACCTGAGCCCGTCACGGTGGCGCCGTGTGAACAGAGACAGGGCCGAGCGTTTCTCGAAATGACGTTTCTGCTCAGTTTTTCCGATTGGATTTAACAAATTCGGCGCGATTCTCCAAGACGCTTTCCAAATCTTTGGTATAGATGCCGCGGAACAAATAATGAGGATCCCATGGATTCCGATGTTTTGACATCAAAAGTGGCCGATGGAATCGCGGTCGTCACACTTGGCGGCAAAAAGCGAATTTATTTTGACCAAGAAATGGGCGATGCGCTTACCGATGCGCTGCAAGCCCTCGCTGGTGACCCTAAAGTTCGTGTTGTTATTGTGACCGGAAGGTGCGCCAGGATATTTCAATCGCCATTTTAGTATTCCTGCACTGATTAAGCTTTCAGAAGACATTCGCGCTTCCGGCCGCGAATGGCCCGACAATGCGGCATATCATGGGGGATTTTTCGATAAGGCTTTGGCGCTATGCGAGACCATGCCGAAACCGGTGATCGCCGCCATTTCTGGCACCGCCTTGGCTGGCGCATTCGAGTTCACGCTCGCTTGTGATTTTCGCATCGCTGAAGACGGCGATTACAAAATTGGATTGCCAGAATCAAACATCGGCCTGCTTCCCGGCGCCGGTGGCACGCAAAGGCTTCCACGCACCGTTGGAATGCCTGCAGCGCTCGTGCACGTTCTCATGGGTGAAGCCCTTACTCCGCGTGAAGCCGAAAGGAAGGGGTTCGTGCATGAAACCGTGAAAGGTAAAGCTATTGATCGCGCTATGGAGATTGCGCAGCGATTGGCCCTACATCCGGCGCAATCACTCGCGTACATCAAGCGTCTCGTTCGCAATGCCACCGAGACGCCGTTGGCCGACGGGTTGGCGCTTGAACGTAACCTTTTTATGAAATTGGCTGTCTCCGACACCGCGCTCGCCCGTATGCGGGATTATGAGGGTCAGAATATCACCTCACCCTCAAAGTCCATCGAAATTGATGAAAGAAAGGCCAACCGTGGCTGAGTCAACCGGGCCTTTACGGGTTATTGAGGAAACGCCTGCCTACTGGCGAGTTGTGTTCGACTACCCGCCTTTCAACATTGTTGATGGCACCCTATATGAAAGCCTCCAGCAGTTGTTAGGTCGGATGGATTCTAGCTCGGAGTTACGGGTAGTGGTATTCGAGAGCGCTAATCCTGATTTCTACTTGGCCCATTTCGATTTAACCGGCAAGATCGGAAACATCTTGACGGCGGTAGGGCCTTCTGGCCTCCCAATCCTGATGGACACGTTCGTCCGCCTGACCAAGTCACCTGTCGTCAGTATTGCAAAAATACGCGGCTGTGTCCGGGGCGTTAGCAGTGAATTCGTCCTGGCCTGCGATATGCGCTTCGCGTCACGCGAGAATACGCGGTTGGGCCAGCCCGAAGTCGCGGTCGGGCTGCATCCGGGCGGCGGCGGCACCGAGCGTCTCCCGCATTTGGTCGGTCGTGGCCGCGCGCTCGAAATCATTGTCGGCGGGAATGACTTCGACGGCGATACCGCGGAGCGGTACGGATACGTTAACCGAGCACTTCCTGACGCTGAGTTAGACAAATTTGTCGAGACCTTTGCGCGGCGAATTGCTTCCTTCGACCGGCAAGCCGTCGCGGCGGCGAAGAAACTCGTCAATCAAGTATCGTTGCCATCCGCCGACCGGCTCCTCGACGCGTTGAACTCGTTCCTGACCGCGTTGACGTGGCCAGATTCGCAACAACGAATCGGTGCTTTGTTGAAGCGCGGCCTGCAACGTGATGGCGACTTCGAGAAGAGGTGGCCCGAGGTGCTCGGCACGCTCCTGAAGTCGTAGTCACCCTGGCGCAGCCTGTATAGCGACAGGACAGGAATCCGCTGACATTACGTGCTTCCAATCGATTTTTGGTCACAAATTACAAAACTGGCGCGATTCTCCAAGACGCCTTCCAGGCCTTCGCTCTACCTTTGGCGCGATGAACAAATCCACGCAGACCAAACAGGAGGAGGTTATGACGGCTGGTTCAAGGCAGCGCCCTGAACGTCTCACACGCAACAACGCCCTGCTACTTCTGGTCGATCACCAGGTTGGCTTGTACACGGGCATTCGCGACATCGACATCGTTCAACTCAAGCACAACATCGTTGGTCTGACACGCGCAATGCTCGCGCTCAAAGTGCCCGTGATCGTGACCACAACGATGGAGAAAGTGTGGGGACCGCTTGTCCCCGAACTCGCCGAGGTTTTATCCGGCGTGCCGGGCATTGAACGCACTACGGTCAACGCCTGGGACGAGAAGCGTTTCGTGGATGCGGTCAAGGCGACTGGGCGCAAGAACCTCATCGTCACGGGTATTTCCACTGATGTGTGTCTCGCGTTCCCGGCCATGGCGGCCCTTGCCGACGGCTTCCAGAGTCATGCGGTTATCGATGCATCGGGTGGCTTCACTCAGACCCAGGTGGATATGGGAATCCGGCGCATGCAGCACGTTGGTGTCATTCCCGTGTGCTATTCCAACGTCGCGGTTGAGATTTTGGCCGATAATGCGGCGCCGGAGGCCGAGGCGGTCTACGGCGCGCTCGGCATGCCGTTCAGTGACCTGGTTTTTGGCCTCCGGCAGTATTTTTCGCGAAGTTAATCCGAAGGTGGGACACGTCTTCAAGGTCCAGTTCTATCGAAACAGAAATGCGTGAAACCAAAGGAGAGCAAAAATGAAATCGACGAAGATTTACGGGGTTGTAATGCTCATTGCCATGCTGATGGGCGCAACTCTGCTGCTGGAGCGGACTGTTAGAGTCGCGGTGGCGGCGGCACCAGCCGGCATCAAGAACGTGGTTCTGGTGCATGGAGCATTCGCCGACGGCTCCGGCTGGGAAGCCGTCGCCAAGATCCTCGAGAAGGATGGCTACACGGTGTCGGTAGCGCAGCCCCCCGAGACCTCCTATGCCGAGGATATCAAGTACACGAAGGCGGCTATCGACGCCATGGACGGGCCGGTGGTCATCGTCGGCCACAGTTATGGCGGGTCCATCATCACCGAGGCCGGCAACGATCCGAAGGTTTCGGCACTGGTCTACATCGCCGCCTTTGCGCTCGATGACGGTGATAGCTGTGCGTCGATCGAACAGGCCCTGCCGCAAGCCTCCAAGGCGTTCAAGGCGGACACCAACGGCAACTGGTGGATAGAACCGGACCATTTCGCGGCCGACTTCGCGGCGGACGTTCCGCCGGCCGTGTCCCACTACATGGCTGTGTCGCAGGTGCCGATCTCCACCGACTCGTTCACCCACAAGGTCACGTCGCCCGCCTGGAAGACCAAGCCCACCTGGTACATGGTGGCCACCGCAGACCGGTCGATCAATCCGGACCAGGAGCGCATGATGGCGAAGCGCGCCAATGCCAAGACGATCGAGGTGAATGCCAGCCATGTGGCCTACATGTCTCACCCGAAGGAAACAGCCAAGCTCATTGAAGAGGCTGCCACCTCCGCGCCCGTGCATCAATAGCCTGTAGTCTCAAGCGAGGGCTTCGTTAGCCAAGCGCCTGGCCGGCATGCTGAAACCGGCTCGCTCGAGACTGGGCCTCCGCCGATCCTGACGATATCGGCGGAGGCCCAGATGAAACGTCGTCGTCTGAGGAGAACACGATGAAGGATCGCATCGCCATAGAAGGCCGAGACGGCGCGTTTGGCGCTTATATCGCGCGACCGAGGACCTTGCCGGCTCCCGCCGTGGTCGTTCTGCACGAGGTGTTCGGGGTGAACGCCGACATTCGCAAGACCTGCGACGAACTGGCCGAACAAGGCTTCATTGCGGTCGCGCCCGACCTGTTCTGGCGTCAGGAGCCGGGCGTAGATCTCAGCGTAAACTCCGCGCCGGACTGGCAACACGGCCTTCGCCTTTCCAAGCCTGCGCAAGCTGAGATCAAGACGGCACTTGCCAGGAAACCAAACGCGACAGTCTACAGTTATCCGGGTCAGCATCACGCCTTCGCTCGGCATAATGGGGCGCATTACAATGCCGCGGCGGCAGCGCTCGCCAACGGGCGGACAAGCGAATTTCTACATCAACGACAGCGGTGACCTTCGGTCGCTCACACCGTTTTGGGCCACGCACTTCGCGCCGGCTGCGGACATCTTCCCAATTGTCCCGGCCTGTCGCACTGACCTCGTTCAGAAAGACCTTGTAGGCTTTGATCTGGCCGCAGTCGCTCCATTGGAAATCTTGCGCAGGATTTCGCAAAACTTTTCCCCGGCGGGTGTCACGTCACCCTTTGTGGCGCGGGCGATGCCGACGGCGAGCGCTTCCGCCGTGCCGGTGAGTGGGCGGTAGATCAGGCGCTTGCCGGCCACCAGTTTGAAGATAGTGGTTGCCAGAGTGATGCCGCGTCCGGCTTCCACTTCGGTGATCAACGAACTGGCGCTGTCACATTCCACCGCGATGCGCGGTTTGGTGGGGATGGCGGCGAAGATGCGGTTGAGGCCGTCGTAAGATTCTGGATAATCCTTGCGGCGGAGACCGACGAGCGGTTCGGCAGCCAATTGTTCCAACGTGATGGATTTCAGCCGCGCGAAAGGATGCGCGGCGGTCAACGCCACGCACAACGGGTAAGTGAGCAGCAGTTCAAACTCGATACCTGCGGTCTGCTCGCCGATGGGCTCGACCATGATTGCGAGTTCCAGCGAAGCGTCTCGGAGGCCGGTGATGAGTTCATCGCTTGAGAAGTCATGGAGCAACACTTTCACACGAGGCACGGCTTTTTGAAACGCCGTAAGTGCTGGCGGTAGTATCTCCACCGTGGGAGACGGCGCGTAGCCGACATGCAACTCGCCATATTCGCCGCGAGCCAGAGCGCGGACTTTTTCCACGGATTCATCGGCTCGTTTCAGCAATTCGCGCACTTCCTCCAAAAAAAGTTTTCCCTCGGCCGTGAGCGTCACGCCGCGTGGACTGCGGCGCAGCAGATCCACGCCGATTTCATCCTCCAAGTCCTGTACCTGTCGGCTCAAGGCGGGTTGCGCGACTCGAAGTTGCGCAGCGGCCTTGGTGAAGTTCAAGGCTTCCCCCACGGCTAGAAAATATCGCAAATGCCGGAGTTCCATCGCTGAGTTCCATTATGCCAAAAAAGCATGGCTGCGCAAGGAACACGGTATTGGGCCAATTCAAAACAAGGGGGTAAATGATTACGCAGATGAACAACTCGTCCGAGCAGACAGCAATGCAGACGCTGAACCGAAAGACAAGATTATGAGCGCAAACATCACGAAAAGACTGGCAGGCAAAGTGGCGCTGGTCACCGGCGGTTCACGCGGTATCGGCGCGGCCATCGCCAAACGACTCGCCGCCGACGGCGCGGCGGTCGCCCTGACTTACAGCGCGTCACCGGCCCAGGCGGATGAAGTCGTTCGCTCGATCAAAGCGGCGGGCGGAAAAGCGTTGGCGATCAAAGCGGACACCGCCGACACAGAAGCAGTCCGCCTGGCGATTGCGAAAACCGTCGGGATCTTCGGGGGCATTGATATTCTCGTGAACAACGCGGGCGTCATTGCCCTCGCGCCGATTGAGCAGTTTTCACTGGAGGATTTTGAGAAGTTGATCGCCGTCAATGTGCGCGGCTTGTTCGTCGCGACCCAGGAAGCCGCGCGGCATATGCGTGAGGGCGGTCGCATCATTCACATCGGCAGCACCAACAGCGAGCGCATGCCGTTCGTCGGCGGTTCGGTCTACACACTCACGAAGGGCGCAGTCGCCGGTTTCACGAGGGGACTTGCCCGAGACCTCGGCCCGCGCGGCATCACGGTTAACAATGTCCAGCCTGGCCCGATTGATACCGACATGAACCCAGCCAACACCGACTTGGCCTGCGACACGGTTCCCTTCACCGCCCTCCAGCGCTATGGCCAACCGGACGAGATCGCCAGCCTCGTAGCGTTTCTGGCCAGTTCCGAAGCCAGCTACATCACCGAGGCGAGCCTGCTGGCCGATGGAGGTTACGCGGCCTGAAGTTCAGAATGCGAAACAAGAATCATCAACAATCAAACAAACAAGGAAAAGGAGATCGACATGTTATCCGACAATAATAAACGGATCGCCGTGATCGGTGCAACGGGGCAGCAGGGAGGCGGAGTCGTCCGTGCCCTGCAAGCCACCGGTCAATTCAAGGTGTGCGCTCTGAGCCGTAATCCGGGCAAGCATCCCGAACTTGCCGACGAAGTCGTCGAAGCAGACTTAAACCGCCCTGAAACCCTCAAAGCAGCATTTGAAGGGGCACATGGCGTCTTTCTGGTCACCAATTGGTACGAAAGAGGCGCCGGCGAACTCCAGCAGGCCACGGCAGCGGTGCGCGCTGCCCGGGATGCCGGCGTCAAACACTTTGTCTGGTCCACGCTGCCTGATGTGGAAACGATCAGCGGCGGCAAGATCCAAGTTCCCCACTTTACCGACAAGGCCAGGGTTGAATCGATCGTCAAGGCGGCCGGGTTTCCGCATCACACATTTGTCATCGCTCCTTTCTACTACCAGAACCTTGTGGGCGCTTTTGGGCCGCAAAAACTGCCGGACGGCTCGCAGGGCTGGGCTGTTCCCTTCGATCCGAATGCGCGTTGCCTTCACATGGGCGACATCACCGAACTTGGCAATCTCGTGGCCGGAGCGTTCCTTCACCCGGACCAGGCAGGCCACGGCGAATATCTGCCGCTCGTCGGCGATTTCATGAGCTTCAACGAAATCGTCGAGACGCTCAATCGGCAGGGACATAAATTATCAGTCACACAAGTCCCAAAGGAGATGTTCGCCACGTTCTTTCCCGGGGCCGCCGAGGTAGCAGAGATGTTCAGCTACATCCAGGCTCATACCTATTTGGGTTCGGATTCGTCGGACCGAATTGCGCTCGCCAACAAAATAGCAGGCCGGCAACCGACCAGGTTCTCGACGTGGGCTCGACTGAATGTCCCGGTTCAGACCACCTGAATGCAGTCACCATCAACCAAACAGAAAGGAATAAACATGAAAGACAACACTCGGGTTCAAACTCAACGTTCATCCAAAGGCAAAACGATCGCCCTTTGGTCGCTGCAAATCCTGGTCGCCGCCGCGTTTCTCATGGCCGGCTTCGCGAAACTGTCCGGCCAGCCGATGATGGTCCAGATGTTCGAAAAAATCGGCATCGGCCAATGGTTTCGTTATGTCACCGGCACTATCGAGCTGGTTTCCGCGATCCTACTCCTCGTGCCGCGAGTTGTCCCGGTCGGAGCGGCGTTGCTCGTCTGCACGATGTGCGGCGCGGTTCTGACACATCTCGTCAAGCTCGGCGGCTCGCCGTTGCCCGCCCTGGTCCTGGGCTGCCTGGCGGCGTTCATCCTCTGGCTTCGGTTCGATGGATTGAAGGCGCTCACCAGCAAGCCGAAACCCGTGGCTGCGTTTCCGACCGCTGGTTGACCTGAGTTACCTCGTCGATTTTTGCTTTCGGAAGTTCGTACCGTGCCGGTCGAAGCCTTTGATCGCATCCCGACCAGGTTTGAAATCGCATTGACCGATTGCCGCACGGGGCGGCGAGCCGAGGTTTCTCACAGTACGGTATCGATGACCGTTCATTGCCTTTTTGTGATCTGCATCTAAAGGCTTCCCTCCGCCCATACCCGTACCGCTGGAAGTGCACACAAGTGATCCCGGCTGCACCAAAAACCGTTGGGGAGCACATAAAACGCCACAGACTTAAACTACATCTCTTCCAGACTCAGGTGGCGATGATGCTTGGTGTAGATGTGGAGTCCATTCGGAACTGGGAAAAGAATACCTATAAGCCCATCGCACGACTTATGCCCAGGATCGTCAAATGGCTCGGGTATGACCCTCGGAAGGCTCTTGCGAGGCGCACGCCCTCACGAGGCGGGAGCTGATAGGAACGCGTCCTCACGGTTACGCTCTCAGAAGTTCTCATTCAAATCCATGCGACGCACTACGGCGCGGTGACTTCCACGCGGTAGAAGCGCGATGGAATGTTGGTGGCGCCGCCGGTGTCGGTGAAGCTGAGGACGCCACCAGTCCCCGGCTGCGAGGCGCCCGTGTTCGTCCAGTTCGTCGGCATCAGTGACGGAGTGAACTGCAGTTGATAGGTATGACCGGTGACCGATGGGACCTGCATGATGAAATCCTGGCCCGACACGCTGGTCTGCGAAATCTTCACGCTGCTCGCGTCCAGGACCGTGCCACTGCCGGTAAAGGTGGAATGGAAATTCGTCGAGCCGTTGATGAGATCAAGGACGCCGTTGTTGACGACCGCACCATAACCCTCCAACACGCTGCCGTTGATCGCCCGCATCGTCCCATTGTTTGTGAGGATGCCCGTGAAGGTCAGCGTCCCGCCGCAATCGGTGAGCACCGTACCGCCCGCGTCCACGGTGACGATGCCGTTGATCGTGCCGCATCCGGTCAGGAACGCGTTGGTGCGGACGCGCAGACCGTTGTTGAAGGAATGGATGCCACCGAGCAGATGATAGGTTGCCGTATTCGTACCATTGCCGACGATGAATTGCTGTGTGTTCGTGACGACCGTCGCGCTGGATTGGAGCGTGCCGCCGTTAATCGTCACGACGCTGTTGAGACCGTTCGTAGCGATGAGGCTGTCCACGGTCACGGAGCCACCGTTGAGGAACAAGCTGCCTTTGCCGCCGACCCGGCTCACCACCAACGCACCGTTGCCGGCCGCATTGGTCACGATTAGGCTGCCGCTATTCACTTGAATGACATTGTTGCTGGCCAAGCCGAAACTGGGATCGCTGAAGTCCACGACCGCGTGTACTCGCCACGACTGAACCACCCGCAATGGTCAACGTGTTAGTCGCACCAAAGTAGCCGACGTAGAGGGTCCCGGCAACGCTCCAGACCGAGCCGGGGCCGGTCACCACAACGCTGTTGTTGCCGCCGCCGGTCCCGCCGTTGTCAATCCAGCCATCGCCGTTGAACACCGCGCCCTGATTGCTGATGACCAGACTATTGCCCGCGCCGGATGTGCCGATGTACAGAGTGCCGCGGTTGCGCCAGACCGAGCCGAGACCGGTCACCACCGCGCTATTGTTGCTGCTGTCGGACTGCAAGCCCAAGTACCCATCGCCATCGAACACCGCGCCCTGATTGCTGACGACCAGACGATTGCCCGCGCCATCGAAGCCGACGTACAGGTCGGAGCTGTTGGACCAGACCGAGCCCGGGCCAGTAACCATCACACTGTTGTTGCTGCTGCTGGAGTTGTTGCCCACGTAGCCGAGGGTGTTGAACACCGTGCCGCCGTTGGTGATGACCAGACGGCTGCCCGCGCCGGAGTAGCCGACGATCAGGCTGAAGCTGTTGCTCCAGATGCCACCGTTGACGATCGCCGCGTTGTTGCTTCCGCGGGTGGCAAAGCCAATGAACCCACTAGCCGCACTGGACAGGGTGCCGCCGGCGTTGATGACCAGGGCGTCCAGGAACGTGTTGCTGCCGACGACGTACCGGAAGTTGGTGTTATCCACCCAATTACTGGCGACATTGATGGTGTTGGTTTGGAAGTTGGCCGTGAATTGGGCGTGCACAGAACCGGTGAGGGAAAATGAAACCACGGCCCACAGAACGACTGCCAAGAATCGCTTCATGACTGCACGCCTTTTTTTGCCAAGGAGGGATTTCCCCTTGCGACCTCGCCGCAGAGTGAACCAGAGCCCCGCCCCAAAGTCGAGTGTTTTCTTGGCCCGCAAGAGAGTGGGGACGAGCCGCCGTGGCGACCGCTCCGGAACCAATCTCAACCTATATGCTCCGTCAGCCCGACACGACCTTATGCGGGTTTTGGTGTTATTAGGTTTTTCACAGCCCAACAACTGTGAGGGTACGGTGTTAGGACTAGACAAAGGCCAGTGCCGAGTCGGGAGTTCAAACGAGCAGTGTTCGTAGTCTTAAATAATGATTGTTTCTTTGGCGTAGCCTGACGGCGTTCCCAGTTTGCGAGGGTTTCCAGGTGCACCTCGAGCTTGACAGCCAATGCCGCTTGACTCAAATTTTCGCGCAGGCGGTATTTTTTAAGGGGTTCGGCGAAGGTGATGGGCTGGTTTTCCCAGGGTGGCGAATCCCCTTTATGGCCCGGAGGACGAGATGGCAAAAAGGGCGCAGAAGGATCCCCCCTCCGCCAGTCTTCGCCCGAAGCGGAACGCAGGTGACCGGCGCTCATAATCAATGGATGCGCGATTAGCCCATGAAAAGCTTCAAACCCCCGGTACTTTTCCTCATCATTTTGTCCCTATGCGGACGCCCCGCACAGGCACAGGACAATGTCAGGGGCGGTTCCGAGCCGATCATGGGCTCGATCGACCCGGCCAAGTTGACCTATGATTACCTGGTCGATGGCAACCTGCCGCAGGACGACCCGGCGGCCAGGAAATTCAAGACGCTGCAGGCCGCGTATGAAGCCGCCCCCGCAGGAACAGAAGCAAAACCGACGGTCATCGGAATCAAACCGAACGTGTATCAACTTCCGGGCCCGGCCACGCGAGGCCCAAGCCTGAGCATCCGGAAAAACTACATTACCCTGCTGGGATTGACCAACAACCGCCGCGCGGTGGTGCTGGCGGACAATCGCGGCCTGATGCAGGGCGCCGAGGACGACGGCTACCTCATCGATATCAACGCCACCGGATTCACCGCGAAGAACCTCACCATCATCAATTATTGCAACACCGACTATGAGTACCCCGGCGATCCCGGCAAGAATCTCACGAAACGTTCCGACGTCATCACGCAGGCCGTGGCACTCCAGGCGGCGGGCGACAAGCACTCGTACGAGAATGTCGCGCTGCTCAGCCGTCTTGACACGATGTTTCTGCGCACCACGCGGTCTTATTTCAAAAACGTCTACATCGAAGGCACGGACGATTGGATGGGCGAAGGCCAGATCAGTGTCTGGGAAGATTGCACGCTGGTCTTCCCGACGGGGTCCGGGGTGATGTCGGCATCGGGGATCGTCTTTTTCAATTGCACGTTCGCAGCGACCCGCGGCATGCGCTTCTACAAGGCCGAATTTCGCAGCGCCGAGCGACCGAATGTTCTCATCAATTGCGTGGTGCCGGTCAGATTCACCGAGGGCGCCAGTTGCCTGGGTGCGAGGCGTGGCCGCACCCAGACCGAGCCAGCTTTCTCTCACGTATCACACCAGGAACGCCAAGGGCGATCCCGCGGTCTTCTACGACGGCACCGTCGGGGAGCCCGCTTTCAGCTACTCCCGAGAGTTGTCCGACCAGGAACGCCGGGCCTTCAACCCCTGGAATCTGCTCCGGGCGGCGCCAAACGCCCCGGCCGACGACTGGGACCCGGCGGGCACGAGGCGCAAGTATGAAGCGGACGGACAAGGAGATCTACCTTTCCGCATCACGTTGACGAACGCTTCGCCATCGATTCGCACGGGCGGACCCGGCGCAACCATCGGCGCGACGGTCACGCCGACCCGTGCCGACCCGACCATCATCTGGTCAACCAAATCGGACTTGGTTTCACTCAGCCGAACGACGGGCTCGAATGTCGTTGTGACAGGTCAAAATACAACCAGCCAGGCGGAATGGGTTGCCGTGAAAGCCACCGCGTCCAACGGCTTCTACGTGACAGCCCATGTCTATGTTGAGCCAAAATACTCCGATCCGCCGGCGGTGATTGCGGGGCCTGTCGTGAATTCACCCGCGGACGGAATGGCCACGGTGAATTACACGCTCGATTTGGGCGGCAAGCAGGATCAGTCGCGCGTTTCCTGGTTCATCTGCGACACCGTTGCGGGAACCAATCCGAGGAAAATTGCGGTCAGCAGGGGAAACCAGCCCCTGAAGACGCTCCCACTGGTGCCGGGCTATGTCGGCAAATATCTCAAGGTGACGGTTCAGCCCAAGCACAGCTTGAGCGATCCCGGTCCGGAAATACAGGCAGTGAGCGCAAAACCCGTCGCGCCAACCGACATCCGGTCCACCACCGTTTCGCCGAATTTCAGGGATTTCGTGCCGGAAACCAATGACCTATACGCGAGTGGTTTGTGGACGGTTCTGGGCACCTGGGCGGTTGTGTCCGGGGATAATTTTGTGAACGGTTACGGCATTCGGCCGAGTACCCCGGCCTGGCTGCTCTACCAGCAGGATGCGGACAGCGGCGATATGCAGGTCGACCTGATGATGGCGTCCGAAAAGGATGGCCAGGCGTTTTCGGTCCCCGGCTCGCCTGCGGACAGCGGCCCGCGCAATCTTCACGCGGACATGTATATCAAGTACGATCCGCGAACCAGGAATGGCTACGCCCTGCGGATGTGGAGAACGACCCAGTCCGCCTCCAAGTGTATGTTTCAACTCTACAAGATCGAGAACGGCGCGGGATCGCCCCTCAATGACCGTCAGGTATTGAGCGGCGTATTCAAAACAACCACCCACATGACCCTGAAGGTCACCGGCACCACCCTGACGGTCAGCGCGTCCAACGATGTGGACAATGAAACACTCGCCCTGGAGGGAACCATCGCGCCCAATCGTTTTGGCGGAGCGGGCGTCTATTGGCCCGGGGGCAGCAGCGCCATCTTCAGCCGCTTTGAGATATCGTATCCGGCCGCGATCAAATGATAAACCGTACCGGCTTGCAGTGCACGCCTCAGTCAGCGAGAAGCTACAGCATTCGTTCTGCTTTGCATTGCTCAGCCCCGATATTGTTCATCGCTGACCTTTTCCATCCAGTCAACCACTTTGCCGTCGAGGTTTTCCTGAATGGCGATGTGCGTCATGGCCGTGGTTGGCGCGGCGCCATGCCAATGCTTCTCGCCCGGTGGGAACCACACCACGTCACCGGGCCGAATTTCTTCGATCGGGCCGCCCCAGCGCTGCGCACGCCCGCAGCCAGCGATCACAATCAGCGTCTGGCCGAGCGGATGGGTGTGCCATGCGGTTCGAGCGGCGGGTTCAAACGTGACGCTGGCGCCAACCGCACGCGCCGGGGCGTTTGCCTGAAACAGGGGATCAATGCGCACCGTGCCGGTGAACCAATCGGCCGGCCCTTTGTTGGAAGGCTGTGAGCCAATTCTTTTGATTTCCATATTGAACTCCCATCTTTGAGTTTAACGTCGCGGCGAGTTTACCTTGCAGCGGCGTGGCTGTCCTACCCACTCTCGCTCGACCTGTTGCGATATTACTCGAAAGGAAGCATATAGCTACCGCTGTCCGGTGTCGACCCAGAGAGGCAACTGGTGAGATCCTAGAATCCCCCGCGAAGAGCCTATCGCAGGTTGGGCCGTGCCTAGCGCCTTGCGACAAACCGACAGCCGTCCGCGATTTGCCGAACCGAGAGGCTGATTATCAAGTACTTACATAGAAGTCATCGTTGAACCCTTGGCCTGATATGGCGAACTACTGATGCGACATACATCGGTAAGAAAAGGACAATCAGTCTGCGTCGTTGACCGCAGTTTTAGCTGTGGTTATGATGCCAGCGTGTCGAACATCTTTGCAAAAGGCAGATTACTCCCTACGCAGTTGCGAACAGTGGCAGACCTGGCGGTTGGACGATGCAAGATATTTGCTAAAGAGCGGGATGACGGCACGTGCGAACGCCGCGATGTATTTAGCGGGCTTCGTGATTGAATGTCTGTTGAAGGCAGGACTCTTAGAAAATTTTGGTTGGCTTCAAAATGCGGGATCTCCAGAAGGGCGACCGCCTCTGGACCGAGAGATTTGGTTTCTCTGTTATCGTTCGCATGATCTCGATGCCATGCTGGGACACCTATCACCTCTGACACGCCGGGCTGGCCGCGCGCGAGCAAGGAGGGAATACTCGGCTATTGCAGAACCTAAAATCAATTTGTGGTCAGTGGACGATCCACGCGCGATATTCACCCCGACTGGCAGATTTTAGCGAGGCGAATCAATTTGTTAAACAAGTGGAGGAATTGAAACCATGGCTAAGATAAACGTTCCGGAGCCCCCGTTCATCGAACGACTGAAAAAAGCATTGATTGATGGGTTGGCAACAGCGGGTATTGAAGCAGAAGTCGAAACAGAACCCGTACAATTGACCAAGCTCTACCGGGTGTCAGTGATCGCGTGGGGCTTCAAGCACATGCCTCCATCTGAACGCCAGGATTTCGTATGGAAAATAGCCGGTAACGCGTTGGACCGGGAAGAACAGTTGCGTATCAGCATGATCGTTACGTTGACACCTGACGAATTGGATACCCGCTGGACTGACGACGAGAAAGTTCAAAACGAAATCGAATGTCTCAAGAGAGTGATCAAATATCTGAAGGCACACACGGGTAAGCCATTAAATGTCCGAATTCCTAACGCGCCATTCGAATGGGAAGAAGTCTCGTTAAAGTCCAGTGAGATTCCGCGTAAGCTATTAGACTGCCAAATCATATTGCAGAATTTTAGAAAAGCGAATCGTTTTCTTCATCCTGCAACAGTTTGACTGCGCAATGTTCTCATCGGGGTCAACGGCTTCTACAGAGTCTGACCCCACAGATGCCCCACAAACTATGGTCCTCGTGCTGCTGGCGGGCGCGGTACTTGGCGGTCCGTTCGGTCAACGGGCACGCTGCACTGTGTAACATACCCACGGGCGGGTTTGAAGTAAAAATCAGGCATTCGCCTTTTTTCGATAAAAACATTCTTTCCACTTGACGGCAGTCTTACAATCTGTCAGATTGGTCGTATGAAAACGGATGAGATGCCATCGCTGTCGCCTAAAGAGGCGATGATTTTGCAGATGCTCATTAGCGCCGGAGAGATGTACGGGTTGGAGATGGTCAAGACTTCCGGCAAGCAATTGGCGCGTGGCACCGTTTATGTCACGCTTTCACGGATGGAGGACAAGGGCTTTATCAATTCACGACTAGAAGAGCGGAGCGGCAATGATGCGGGGCCACCGCGCCGGTTATACTCGGCGAACGGTCACGGTATTCGAGTTCTTCGGGCGCGGGAAGCCGCAGCCGCCGTATGGGCACAAGCGAGGTTGGCGTGAAATTGAAGCAGACCGACAGGGCGCTCAGGGCGTTTCTAAAAAGACTGAAAAAGGACGCGAAATTCGCCCGGAAGTTCGCCGATCATATGGCTGCTGAGGGCCATAAAGAATACGCCGATCTTATCCGCTGGAGCCCCAAACCTGATCGCCACCACCTTGCCAATGCGGACTTACTCAGGAACACTCTCCGTCTATGGTTCGATCCTGCATTCAAGGCTGCATTGGGAGGTTTCCACGGCGGACGTAGTGTTGCCGTTGGAATCGTCGTTGCAATAGCGCAGGCATTCATTGGCATACTTTTTGCCGTCATAAAGATGGCCGTGGAAATCACCCTCGTGTTTCTAAGGCCGTTCGGTGGTTTTCCTAAAAGAAAACCCCTGATTATTCTACCTCCCGGGACGCGCATCCGCCGGATCCTCGCTTGGTTGTGTCGGCCCCGTACGATGGCGCATACTTTCGACCCGGTGCTGACTGATCTTCGACATGAATATCTTGAGGCGCTCCGCGAGAAAAAGAAAGTGAAGGCCTTCTGGGTTCGTATCCGCGGTTACTGGTCGATCATAACCGCAATCGGATTGCAGTCCTTCGTGTCCGTCGGTAAAAAGATTGTAGCGTACTGGCGATCAAGTTCGATCTGACGTCCTCATCGGGGTCAACTCAGCACACTGGACAGTTGTGCGACGGACCATATTATGACCTAATCCACCGTGGCCGTGCGGCCGGAGACGGGGACGGTGCCGTTGATGACGTGGTTGATGTTGCCGTCGGAACGTCTGCCCAGTCGGACAGCGATCATGTGGTGCATTTTGATCGTGGGAGCGGTCGGCGTTTCGATGGCGTTATCGGCAACTACCGGACCGTTTCGAAACATACAGTAGACGCCGAGCCCCCAGGCTTCATGGGTCCGCACGTTGTCGCTGACTTTATACGACGCGTATCCGTTGGAATCACCGTGGCGCCAGGCATCCTGGCTCGGCGGGTCGTAGGGCATTTCCGATTGGTAGAAATAAACGCGACCGCCATCGCCGTTCCAGAGCGTTTGATATTGCTGGCAATGTTCAACAAACAAACCGTACAAGGTGACGTTCTCCCCATTCACGATCAACCCGTTGGCGTTCTTGTTTGAATTCCAGCCCACGCCCTGACCGTGGTCCGCGCGCCACAGCCAGAAATTATCGCCCACGACATCATGGGAATTGATCGTGACCATGCACGTGGCGCTTCCTAGCGCTGCGCCACCCGCCCGGCAAAAGATGTCGTAAACAAATACCGGATCCATTGCGTGGGATTTGGCAGAGCCGGGCTCGCCTATCTGGAACAGCGTCGGCGAATTGGAGACGCCGGCCTCAAAAAGGATTCCTCCGACCTTCACACCATCGACATCCGCAATCGTCATGGCTGCGGTTCCTTGGTCCGGTATTAAAGTGGGGAAGCCCAATCCTAGAACCACAGTGTCGGGTCGGGAGATCTGGAGGCTGCTCTCCAGATGGTAGATTCCCGGAGTCAACATCAGGTTCTTGCCGCTCTTCAGCGCGGCGTTGATTGTGGCAGCGGTATCCGTCTCGGGATGGGCGACGTAAAAACGATCCAGCGGCAAAGCTTTCCCTGACGAGGAATTATCCGACCAGGTGATGCCCTGCGCACCTTTGGCAGCCAGGTCTGGAACCATGACGAAATAACGTCCGTTATCGTCCACGAAGAGATAAGGTTTCTCGCGAATGAGCGGGGTCTTATCAATGACCGTATAGGGCGAATTGGGCCACGCCTTCGCCGGCGGGTTGACCGTGCCGAGAAAAACCATGTTCCATACGCCGCCCGTCCAATGGCCGAATGAGGTGTTCCTTGAAAACCATTGCTGCTGCGACCCGGAATCAGCCCGTCCGTCAATCTTGGAATCCGCGAGAAAGCCGCCGCTGGACCATCCCCCGTCCGACAAATTCAAATCGCCCCGGATATGGATGCGGCGCAACGCGGTGCCCTGTGAGACGGCCCAAATATTGATCTTGTCGTCTTGTGTCGGCGTTACGGAAAGATTTTCCGCGCTGCGCCAGAAATTGCAGGTGGCATTGCCCCGCATCCAGCGCGCCTTCGAGCGCACGGCACCGGTAATGGCAACGTCGTCGGGAGATTTTCCCAGGCCCATGACCTGCGTGTAAAAGCCGACCTGCACATCCAGGTCGTACTTGCCGGGCTTGAAGAGAAGCGCATAGCGATTCGTCCCAAACTGGTTGCGTTCCTGATTGCTGAAGACCGCATCGAGCCGGCTTTGCATGGTTGTCGCGTTCATGGACGAATCGAATACCAGGACATTCGGGCCGAAATCCGGGACGGCAATTTGCTCGGCAGCGGACAGCGGAGCGGAAATGAACAAGCCCTGGCCGGTGACGAGCAGGAAGGCAATCATTGAGACGAGTGAAGCGGATTGCATGCGCCGAACATAGACGCGCGTCTTTTTCGGCACAAGATTAAACCCCTCGATTGGGGCAGATTCCGACCGGGGTTTGGCATGGGCCGGCCGCTGGCTAAAACCTGCGGTTACGGGGCTGATAAAAGTCGTTTCGTGGGATCGACGGCCAGCCAGCAGAGCGCGGCCAGGACGTAGCAAGCGGCGACGGTCATCAGCGACAAATCCCATGCGCCGTGCCGTTGCAGCCATTCACCGATCACCAGCGGGCTGATCGCGCCGCCCAGGTTCCCGAGCATATTCATCATTCCACTGACCACGCCCGAGTGGATTCCGCCGATTTCAAGACAGACAGCCCAGCCCGGCGCGACGGCCAGCGCGGCCAGGAGCGCCGCAAGCGCCAGCAACCAGGCCGCGGCGATGGGGCTGGGCGTGTGCACCGCGGCCAACATGGTGATGGCGGCCAGCGGCAGGCCGACGATGCCCGGTACACGCCGGCCGATCTTCAGGCCAACAGTGCGGACCAGCGCATCGCTGACGAGACCGCCGCAGAGCACACCGGTGGCAATTCCAATCAGCGGCAATGACGACAACCAGCCCGCGTGTTGCAGGTCGAATCCACGGGCGCGCATGAGATAGGTTGGCAGCCACGTAAGGTAAAAATACCAGCCGTAGATCACGCCAAAATACATGAAGCACACGGCCCAGACGCTGCGGTTCGCCAACAGGTTTTGCCAGGGCACGCGTTCGTGAGGAACCGGGGGCTGGCAGCCAATTTCCCGCAGTTCCGCTTCATTGACCGCGGCGTGCCGATGTGGGTCGTCGCGGAACCACCCGTACCACGCCAGCGCCCATACGATGCCCACGCAGCCGAAGATCGGGAACGTATGCCGCCAGTGCATTCGGTCGAGCATCCACACGACCAGCGGTTGCGTGATCGCGCCGCCGAGCGCGCCGGTCATTACGGCGAGCCCGAACGCGCGCCCGTGTTCGCGGGTGGGAAGCCAGCGCGCGAACGCCCGGGCCATGCAGGGGAAACAGCCCGCTTCGCCAACGCCAAATAACATCCGAATCAGGAACAGGGACACGAATCCCGTTGCCCAACCCGTCACGGCGGTCATTACCGACCACCAAATCACGATGCGCGTCAGCATCAATCGCGGCCCGAACCGATCCGCCAGCCAGCCGCTGGGCACTTCCATTAGCGCATAGGCGAACGTGAAGGCACTGAAGACGCGGCCCATCTGCGCGTTGTTGAGGCCCAGGTCGGTTTTCATCGCGGGCGCGGCGGTGGAAATGCAAACGCGGTCAAGATAGGCGATCGCGGTAAGCAGCAGCATAAACCCCAGTACGCCGTAACGAACGCGTGTGGGAGAAGGCGAATCGTTGCGGGATGCGATCCACGGGCCTTTTTATAGCGCGGCCTGCGCGCTTCGGGCGACGTTTATTTGCAAGCGTTACGAATTGGCGTAAGTTAATTGAGAATAGGAGGCGCAGATGAAAATCATCAGACGAATCATTGTGGGCACGGTGTTTGTTATGCCGTGGTTGATGTTGAGTAATGTTCGGGCGGCAGATGTATCGGTCGGTGTTGAAATCAATTCGCCAGACGACTTTTATGAGCCGTTGTCGGCCCAAGGGTCCTGGGTGGAAGTCGGTTCGTACGGACGATGCTGGCATCCTTATGGTGTCGCGGCCTCGTGGCGACCTTATTGCAATGGGACGTGGGTGTGGACAGATGAGGGGTGGTACTGGCAAAGCGATGAAGCGTGGTCGTGGGCGTGCTATCACTATGGCCGCTGGGCCGATGATCCGTATTACGGCTGGGTTTGGACACCGGACACGGTCTGGGGACCGTCGTGGGTTTGCTTTCGCGAGGGCGGCGGTTATTGCGGTTGGGCGCCGCTGCCGCCGGGCGCGGTGTTCGGAGCGAGCGGCGAACTGGTGATTGGCGCTGTGCCGAATGACTGGTTTGTCTTCGTCGGCGAACGCCATTTCGGTGAGCGCATCGACCAGCGCAGTGTGATTATCAATAACACGACGATCATCAATCGAACGACGATCAATACCAGAATCCGCCGGGAGAATAACCGGGTGATTGCCGAAGGGCCGCGCGTGCAGGACCTCCAACGGGTCAATCACGTGCGCATCCAGACGGGAAATGTCTCAACATTGCGCCAGCGCGAAAAGGCCCCGCCGATTGCGCATCGGGCCGCGCCGGAGCCGATACTCCACCGGGAAAATGAGAAACCGGTCGAACGTCCGGCCACTGAGCCGAAGCGTGAAACCACGCCCGGTAGGGAGCCCGAGATCATTCGTGGGCCACCAAGCGCGCCCGAGCCATCACCCGCCGAGCGGCAACGGACCGAACCGCCACCTGCGGAAAAACCACAGCGCACGGAGCCGCCGGCGGAACGGCGGGAGCCTGCCGAGCAGCACCCAAGCGAACCGGCTCATGGCGAGAAGGTCGCTCCACCTCAACACGAAAAAGTTCCTCCTCAAGAACAGAAGGGTGAACAGCACGAGGAGCAGGGACAGCAAAAGGGTGAGGAACAGCCCGGCAAGGAGCGCTAACCGTCCGGTAATACTGAAGAGACAGACGCGGCGATGAAGAAAATCATTGCCGCGTCTGCTGTAGTTTATCAACAATGAAAACCATGCCCCATCTCTTCGAGCCGCTTACCTTGCGCGGGTTGACCCTGAAACATCGCATCATTGTCTCCCCGATGTGCATGTATTCAAGCGAGGACGGATTCGCCAACGATTGGCACCTCGTGCACTTGGGGAGTCGTGCCTGCGGCGGGGCGGCGCTGGTGTTTACCGAAGCAACGGCGGTGGAACCCGAGGGGCGCATTTCACCCGAAGACCTGGGGCTGTGGAAAGACGAACATATCGAGTTCCTGAAGCGCATCACAGCTTTCATCAAATCGCAAGGCGCGGCGCCGGGAATTCAATTGGCGCATGCAGGCCGCAAGGCCAGCACGCTTTCGCCGCAGGCAGGAAAACGCGGGATCGTTTCCAAGGAAAACGGCGGCTGGACACCGCTCGCGCCGAGCCCGGTTCCTTTCAATCCCGGCGATCCCGCGCCGGAGGAACTCACCGTCGAGGGCATCCAGCGGATTGTGCGGAAGTTTCAGGAAGCCGCCGCGCGCGCGTTGGCAGCCGGGTTTGAAGTTGTCGAAGTCCACTCGGCCCATGGTTATTTGCTGGATGAGTTTCTTTCGCCACTTGCGAACCAGCGGAAGGATGCATACGGTGGCTCATTGGAGAATCGCACCCGCATCGTGCGGGAAGTCGTCTCAGCGATACGGAAAGTGTGGCCGGAGAGCAAACCGCTTTTCATCCGCATCTCCGCGACCGATTGGAAGGAACCGGAGGGCTGGACGATTGAGCAGTCAGTGGAACTGGCGAAGATGGTGAAGGGGCTGGGGGTGGATTTGATTGATTGTTCTTCCGGCGGCATCGCTCCTGACGCCAAAATCCCGTCAACGCCCGGTGACCAGACGCCCTTCGCCGAGAAAATCCGTCGCGAAGCCGGTATCGCGACCGGCGCAGTCGGTTACATCACCACCGCGACTCAAGCCGATGAGATCATCCGTACTGGCAAGGCGAACTTGGTCCTCATGGCGCGTGAATTCCTGCGCGACCCGTATTTCCCGCTACACGCCGCCGCCGAACTCCACCAGGACATCACCTGGCCCAGGCCGTACGAACGGGCCAAAGGGAAGTAGCTTTGCAAGAGGACAGCGGACGTTCTTCCTAAGAGCGCCTAACAGAACTTCCCACGCATGTTGTAGCCGCGGCGCTCTGTCGCCGCGCCGACCTGACTTTCACCCCACGCCGACAGAGCGGCGTGCCTACAAGAGTCGGTTTTGTTAGGCGCTCTAAGCCCATTAGCCTGTCGACTCGGAGCCAGCCAGCAATCGGCCTGCGACGATGCCGGATTACGTCGATTGGCGAGCGCAACTCCACGATATATGTCAGTGACATATATCACGGCTTTCGCGACAATGGATCGTTGTGGATGTATCTCTTGGAGATTTAGCGGAGGCGATTTAGGTGGATACATATGTAACAGATGCATCATGCGAGCAAGTGGGGCGGCGCAGCTTGATGAGTTGGGCAATGCTACGGCGCGGAAGAAGGACAACCGGCGATAGAGGTAAGATGCGCCCGGCGACCAACCCCCCTTGGCCGAGAGAATCCGTCGCGAAGCCGGTATCACCCCCGGTGCAGTCGGTCTCATTACCACGACTGCGCAAGCCGATGAGATCATCCGCGCCGGACGAGCGGATGTTGTTTTGATGGCGCGGGAATTCCTGTGCGACCCGTATTTCCCGTTACATGCCGCCGCAGAACTCCACCAAGACATCGGGTGGCCCAAGCAATACGAGCGGGCGAAAAGCAGATAGCCTATTGCGTTTTCCACAGTTGCTAGCCTCGCTCACTTGATCGTCTTGCTAGAGCCCCAGCACCTTCCCCATCCACTTGGTAACGTCGTATTTATCGACTATATCGTAACGGCTTAGATGCGGCAGGCCAATGATGCGTAGGCCACCTGGCGAAGTAAAAGCACGACACCTCCATGTGTGGTGTCCAGAAGGATGGATCAATTCCGGCATATATCCGAATCGTGAATGCAAAAAACTGTAAGGTGACTTACCAGAATTCCCGAACACGATTAAGCCGTGTGGCCGAACTATGTTGAGAATTTGCTCATGCACCTTCCAGCATAACTCGACGTTCTCGTTATAGGAACTTGAAGCGACACCTCTGCTTCGATTAAAAAGCAGATTTGATGCGGGAACTTCGCGTGGTGACAGTCCGAGGTGTTCCAGCAACCAGACGACGTGACGTTGCAGCGCGGCTTGACCAGCATCTCGCATGCGCCCGCGTACTGTAATCCATTGCTCGTCGAGATAGTTGTTAATCGTCTTTTGAGGCAACTCTTCGAGACTGGTACGCACTGTATCCGTACCGCGACGCTCAGGTAAACCTCCCGGATTGTGGCCAATGATATATAGAGGACCGCGGCGTAGCGTGGCAGCACTGCTGTAAAGCACATGTCCGCTTTGATCTAAGATTGGTCGAAGTTGGCGAAGAGCAAACTTGGCAAGATCTTCGGCTGGCGTCATTTAGTATCCAGACAACATTGATTAAAAACCTTAGCTATTCCTCATCCGCTCTCAGCTTGGCGATGACGTTTAGGTCTTCGAGGGTGGTGGTATCACCTTTGACTTCGCCGCCGGCGGCGATTTCTTTGAGGAGGCGGCGCATGATTTTTCCACTGCGGGTTTTGGGGAGCGCGTCGGTGAAACGGATGTCGTCGGGCTTGGCGATGGGGCCGATCTGGGTCGCGACATGGCCGCGCAGTTCTTCTTTCAGCGCGGGCGTGATGTTCACATCGCTGCGCGGGGTGACGAAGGCGACGAGGGCCTGGCCTTTTAGCGCGTCGGGGCGGCCGACAACGGCGGCCTCGGCGACTTTCGGATGCGACACGAGGGCGCTTTCGACCTCGGCGGTGCCGATGCGATGGCCCGCGACGTTGAGCACGTCGTCGATGCGACCGACGATCCAGAAATAACCGTCCTTGTCGCGACGGCAACCGTCGCCGGTGAAATAGACGTGCGGGATCTCGCTCCAATACTGGCGCTGGAAGCGTTCGGGGTCGCCGTAGATGGTGCGCAGCATCGAGGGCCACGGGCGGCGGATGACGAGGTAGCCGCCGACGTTGGGCGGGAGTTCCTTGCCTTCCTTGTTGACGACGGCGGCATCGACGCCGAAGAAGGGCAGGGTGCCGCTGCCGGGTTTGGTGGGGATGGCGCCGGGCAACGGCGTGATCATGATGCAGCCGGTTTCCGTCTGCCACCAGGTATCGACGATGGGGCAGCGTTTCTGGCCGATGACGTTGTGGTACCACATCCACGCCTCGGGATTGATCGGTTCGCCGACCGTGCCGAGGAGGCGGAGGGAACTCAGGTCGTGTTTGTTCGGCCACTGGTCGCCCCAGCGCATGAACGCGCGAATGGCGGTCGGCGCGGTGTAGAGGATGGTGACTTTGTATTTGTCGATGATGCGCCAGAAGCGGTCCGGCTCGGGCCAGTTCGGCGCGCCTTCGTACATGAGGGTCGTCGCGCCGTTGGCGAGCGCGCCGTACACCGAATAGCTGTGGCCGGTGACCCAGCCGATGTCGGCGGTGCACCAATACGTGTCCTGCTCCTTCAAGTCGAAGACGTACTTCGTCGTCAGGTACACGCCTAACAGGTAGCCGGCCGTCGTGTGCAGCACGCCCTTGGGTTTGCCGGTGCTGCCGCTGGTGTAGAGAATGTACAACGGATGTTCGCTATCGAGTTTTTCGGCGGGACAATTCGCGTCGACCTGCTGCAATTCGTCATGCCACCAGACATCGCGGCCCTCCTGCATCCTGACTTCGGAATTGATGCGGCGCAGGACGATGACCTTGACGATGGACGGACACTCGCGTAGCGCGTCATCGACATTCTTCTTCAGCAGGACGGTGGTCCCGCGGCGATAACCGCCGTCGGCAGTGATGACCATCTTCGCGCCGCAATCGTGGATGCGGTCGATGAGCGCCTGCGCGCTGAATCCGCCGAAGACGACCGAGTGCGTCGCGCCGATGCGGGCGCAGGCGAGCATGGCGATGGCCGCTTCGGGAACCATCGGCAGGTAGATAATGATGCGGTCGCCTTTGACGATGCCGTTACGCTTGAGCACGTTGGCGAAGCGGCAGACTTCACGGTGCAAACCGAGGTAGGTGAGCACGCGCTCTTCGCCGGCCTTGCCGGTCGTGGCCGGTTCGCCTTCCCAGATGATCGCGGCCTTGTTGCGGCGCGGGCCATCGAGATGGCGGTCGAGGCAGTTGTAGGAGAGGTTGATCTGTCCGCCGACAAACCATTTCGCAAACGGCTCGTTCCACTCCGAAAGTTTTTTCCACGGCTTGAACCAGTGCAGTTCCTTCGCCATGCGCGACCAGAACTTTTGCGGGGACTTGATCGACTCGGCGTAGAGTTTGCGGTATTGCGCGAGTGATTTGATATGCGCCTGTTTGGCGAAAGCGGCGGACGGTTTGAATTTACGCCCCGCCTTTTGTAGCGACGTGATGTCGGTCTGCGCCATGAGATGTGGCTCCGGTTGTGAGATTCCCAACGACATCGCATCGTAACGGGCACGAACCGGAGGGTCAACCGCGAACTCAGGGCAGTTCGATGTTCTCGATCTTAAACGGAACGCTCTTGATGGCGTCGGGTGTGGCCAGATAGATGTACAATTGCAGCCTGGACGGGGTCTCGTTCTGGAACTGGTAGGTGCGGGAGTCGGTGCCGAAGGAATTCAGGTTGGCCCAGATTTGCCGACCATAGGCGTCCATGAAAACCATGTCAGCCAGGCGATGATCCGGATCGTTGATGGAAAACTGGAGACCCTTTCCCTGGCCCGACCGTCGGAACGGAAAACGACGCGACATCGGAGCCGGTTCCCGGAACCGACGGAACAGCCTGGGTCGCGTTGGTCTCGGAACCTTCCTTGCCGAGGTACGTAATGGTCACGTTCCACTTTTTCAAGAGGGGATCGCTGAACGTCTCGCCAGGATGGGCCAGGAAATCCTTAACTGATGACCAAGCCGCCATTTTCAGGCGTAGGAAACAGTAAGTCCGCTTCGCCTTCGAGGAGCTTTAATGGTGTGCGCATTGCGCGCCGGACTCACGAGCTCCACCATATGCGTGGTTTGCATGGCGAAGCCGTTTCCCTGGAATGCGTACATGTTACCCTGGGAGAAGCGCCTTCGCGTTCGCTCCTGTTCCGAGTCCACCCGCAGATCGTGTCCCGTGTCATCCACGGCGGTCGTAACCCGAACCTCGCGAATTCCGAAGGCGTCCGCCAACGTCACCGCCCGAAAAGCGCAGTTGCAAATTGCAGCGGGGCATGGCATTTCCCGTCGAGCGCATATCGGTGACACTATCAACCGTGACTTGAACGTCATTGGTCGCGCCAGTGGCGATTCCCGCAAACGCGGTCACGAACGAAAGACACAACAATGTGCGCACGCACGGGGAAGCCTTCATGACCAGCAGGCTAGCAGGAAGCGCCCCAGACTAAAAGAACAAACGCGAAGGCAAGGTCGATGGCCAATTCTCGCGTGCAACAGCTCCGAACATGGATTATCGTGAGGATCAATGCGACGGCACAACACAGACAATGACGAGACGATGGTCGCGCGGAAGCGCGGGGCGCGGGAGATTTTTACGCGCATTTCCGGTTATGTCCGGCGTTATCCCGGGTTCGCCGTCAGCATGATGGCGTGCGCGGTGTTGTCGACGCTGGCCAGTCTGGCGGTTCCCAAGCTCACGCAAATGGTCATCGACGAGGTCATTCGCGCGAAGCGCGGAGAATTGCTGGGGATGTACACGGTGCTGGTGCTCCTGGCGTTTTTCCTGCGCGATGCGTTCAACGTGCTGCGCCTCCAACTCAACAACCGTTTCGAGCAGCGGGTGATTTTCGATCTGCGCCGCGACTTATACGACAAACTCCAGCGGCTCTCTGTAAATTACTATGACCAGCGCGCCACGGGCGATCTAATGACCCGCGTCATCGACGATGTCAACGCGGTGGAGCGTGTGCTGATCGACGGCATCGAGCAGGGAACCGTCTCGGTACTGAGCATCGTCGGCGTGGGCTACATGATGTTTCGATTCGACCCGCGGTTGGCGGCGCTGGCGATCGTGCCCATCCCGTTGCTGGCGGGCGGCGCGTTGCTCTACACGATCACGGCGCACACGCGCTATCGGCTCGTGCGACAGGCGACGTCGGCCTTGAACGCGCTGCTGCACGATAACCTGCAAGGCATCCGTCAGATCAAGGGCTTCGGGCGCGAGACGCACGAGTTGGATCGATTCTCGGCGCGGGCGAATGAGTTGCGGACGGTGACGCTGAAGGTGATGGGCGTGTGGTCGGTTTATTCGCCGGCGATGACTTTTGCGGGCGCGCTGGGATACGTCATTTTGTTGTGGTTTGGCGGGCGCGCGGTGATCGCGGGGCAGGTATCGATAGGGCAATTCGTCGGGTTCCTGTGGTATCTGGCGATGTTCTATGACCCGGTGCGACAGTTGCACAGCTTGAACCAGATGTTCCAGGCGGGTCGGGCGGCGGGCGAGCGGGTATTCGACATTCTCGACGCGCCCGTGGAGATCGGCGAGAAGCCGGGCGCCAGCGCGTTGAGCGGGCGCGTGCGCGGCGAAGTGGATTATCGGGATGTCGGGTTCGAGTATCGGGCGGATTTGCCGGTGTTGGGTGGCGTCAACATTCACGCGCGGCCGGGGGAAACGATTGCCCTGGTGGGACCAACGGGCGCGGGGAAAAGCACGATTGTGAATCTGTTGCCGCGCTTCTATGATGTGACGCGCGGGCAAATCCTGATTGACGGTCACGATATCCGCGACGTGACACTGGAATCACTGCGGAAGCAGATCGGCATCGTGTCACAGGAGGCGTTTCTCTTCAACGGCACGATTCGCGAGAACATCCTGTATGGACGGCTCGATGCGAGCGAGGCGGAGATGATCGAGGCCGCGCAGGCGGCGAACTGCCATGAGTTCGTCATGCGCCTGCCCGAGAAGTACGACTCGCGCGTCGGCGAGCGCGGCGTGAAACTCAGCGTGGGCGAGAAACAGCGCGTGAGCATCGCGCGGGCGTTGCTGAAAGATCCGCCAATTTTGATTTTGGACGAGGCCACGGCGAGCGTGGACACCGCGACGGAGAAGCTGATCCAGGAAGCGCTGGAGCGGCTGATGGCGCAGCGCACGAGCTTCGTAATCGCGCATCGACTGTCCACCGTGCGCAACGCCGACCAGATCCTGGTGCTGAAAGCCGGACATATTATCGAACGCGGCACGCACGAGGAATTGATGACGTCGGATGGCTTGTACGCCAGCCTCTGCCGCGTGCAATCCACGGCGGTGACGATTGAAGAACGCCTGGACGAGCTGGAAGTGGACGCGACGGCAGGTTGAAATCACGGGAACGGAAGGCGGAGCGGATCCCCGTTCGCTAGTTATTAGGGACTTCCTAAGCTCAGTGCTTTCTGTTATAGTACACCGCATGAAGCTGGAAGAACTCAAAGGTATCGTTCACGTTGACCCGGAGATCATGGGCGGGACGCCGGTATTCGTCGGTACGCGAGTTCCCTTGCAAAATCTTGTGGACTATCTGGAGGGGGGCGAGTCCATCGAAGATTTCCTCGATGCGTTCCCAACGGTCAAACGCGAGCAAGCCATTGCTGTCATCGAAGCCGGCAAACTCACGATGCTCGGAACTGTCTAGCGATGCGCGTCCTGATTGACGAATGCCTGAATTGGCGTTTGTCCCGCGCTCTGACCGGTCACTATGCAGTATCGGCACAGAAAAAGGGTTGGGGCGGCATCCAGAACGGGGCACTGCTGACCTTGGCCGAAAAGGAGTTTGACGTATTCATTACCGGCGACCGGAACCTGAGTTTCCAACAAGCCGTGGGCAAATTCGATATCGCTGTCGTTGTTCTCCACGCGTCCAGCACGCAACTGCATCACACTCTCCCATTGATGTCAAAAGTGCTAGTGCTGTGACACAGTTCATTCGATGGGTAGGGCGCGGTGGCCCACCGCGCCGTCCGGTGGAATAGCGGACGGCCCGGCGAGCGTCCCTACCAACGACCCTGCAAATGAAGCATGTCATACCACCAGATGCGCTCCCGAAGCTCAAACGTGGTGAAGTCTTGAATGTGTATTCCTGAGAACCAGAACTGTCGGGAGGGGAAAGCATGCCCTGTTATCGAGCGCGGGACGCACGAGGAATTGATGGCGGCGAATGGCTTGTACGCGAATCTCTGCCGGGTGCAGTCCGCCGCGGTGACGATTGAGGAACGTCTGGACGAGTTGGAAGTGGACGCAACGGGGGGTGAGTTCGCTTTTTCTGAAGGGAAAGATTGTCGTGGATCAGTTTTGACTGCTCTGGGTGGGCGAGCCGCTCCACGATCTTTGGGCAAGTCTTTCATAATGCCCCACTAATTCGGCTGGAAAGGAATATCGCTTCATCCACTCCAACAATTGTCGTTGAATCTCAGAACGCGCAGCCGATGCGTTTGCAGCTTTCCAATGGAGATTTCTCAGCTGTGGTAAAAATAGCAAGTGGAAATCGAGAATACATTGGACGAAGTAGATCGCGATTCCTTCTTTACCCCAGCTTAGAAAGCTTTTTGTTATCACGAAAACATCCGCGGCATTCATGTATTTCGCTTTCGGATCGTACAAAAACGAGTAACGCCGTTCAGCAGTTAATCGTTGAAACATCGCAGGGTCGAGCGTTCGCAACAACGCAATTCCTTCTAGGATGACTTGCATCTGTTTAGCTGGTGCGAAGAAGGTGCAAGTGCCAACGCGCGATCGCTTGTATCCAGCTAAGCGACAAAATGGTAACGCGAAGCGAAGTAGTAAGTGTATTAGGAATGCTGCTAGGCGTCCGCACAATTTAATCCCCGACGGCAAGCTCTCGTAACGAGTACCGATTGGGCGCTGTCCAAGGTCGATTTTGCTGCGCAACCAGATTGACAGTACCAGTCCACTCCATATCCAACCTGTGATCGCCGCCAAGCCGATGATAAAACCGTACCAGCCAGGTGAAAGTGTAGAATCCAATATGGCAAGCATAACACCACCGGTACCAAGGAATACACACCCTGAAAATTCTGCGTCACGACGATAACGCACCTTCAAGAGGACTCCGATCCCGATTACGAGCATTCCGCTCGTAAAGACTGATAGTCTAATCATGGGTGGCATCAGTGGAATATAGTCAGGTTTTATCATCAAACAATTCAGTCTGGAGTTTATTGGTCACGCGTCGCAATATTTGGTCGCGCGAGCCCTTGTGCCAAGCGATGCTTTGCAGTTTGCGCTGTGCCCGTAGTAGCTGTTGCGAGCCTTCACCGCAGGCTTTCGCCACGGAACGGGCGATCTTTTTGCCCTGCCACCTGCTTGATCTTCGGTCAATTGCATAATGAAATGGATAAACTTTATTTGTGAGGCCAATTTCAATTTAGCAGCGAATTCCATGCCTATCGGAACGACTTGAGTCAGGTCTATATCACTATGCATTTAGCGGAGCGGTCCTAAACATTGCCCCGAACTCACGGGCGCTACATAATTGACTGTTGATTTGAAGAAGATAGGGGAGCGTTTCGGCGCCGCGAACGAATGGGCCGCGCTTTAAGATCACAATTTGCGATCTTAAAGGTAGAGGCGGAACCTGCACATGCCAGGTAAAGGCGTGCGGCAGGTATTTGAGTTTCTATCCCCGCTTCAAGGTCACAAACTGTCACCAGTTCAGCGCAATGCCTTCTTTGAGATAGGGTTCCAAACTTGAAGTCACAATTTGCGACTTCAAGTTTCTCCAATCTTGGGAAGTTCCCACCCCCATGGGCATGACGCTGTTTAAGCAATTGTTTCGGCGACCACTCACTGAGTGCGTTGAAGCCGCGTCAAGCCTTGCTGCGCGTCCAAGAGGTCCGGCTTGAGTTGCAGCGCGCGCTGATAATGAGCGATGGCTTCCTTCGGGCGTCCAGCCTTCTCCAGGGCGGACCCCAGATTGCAGTGCGCGTCGGCGTAATCAGGTTTGATTCGCAACGCTTGTTCGTACTGTTCAATCGCCTCGGGTAATTTGCCCAGTCCCGCCAGGGCGACGGCCAGGTTGTTGTGCGCCTCGGGATAATCCGGCTTGAGCCGTAACGCCAGCTGATATTCTCCAATGGCTTCCGGCACTCGGTCCATTTGCTGCAGGACATTGCCCAGTTTGGTGAGTGCCTTGATATAGCCGGGCTCGATCCGTAGCGCCTCCTGATAGTGCCCGATCGCGTCCTCAGTCTTGCCCGCTTGCACCAACACATTTGCCAGATTGTAGTGGGCCATCGCGGAATCCGGTTTGATCCGCAGCGCCTGCTGGAAATGTCCAATCGCTTCTGGGACCCTGCCCAGTTGGGCCAGGACAATACCCAGATTGTTGTGCGCCCGCACGTTTGAAGGGCGCTCCTTCACAGTATCCTGCCAAATGGTCAATTCGGATTGGTAGTCCTGATTGCGTTGGATTGTCAGGAAGGTGAACAGCACCGCCACGGCACCGGTCGCCACGCATCCGAGCACAGCGCCTTGCGGCTTGGTGAACAACCGCTTTCCGAGCGCATACCCGCCAACCACGACCACGGTGACGACTGCCGCCAGCGGCAGATACATTCGCCGTTCCGCCGCCACTTCACCGACGTTGGGCAGAAAGCTCGAACGTCGGCCCCAAGAGGAGAAAAAACCATGCACCCAGGAAACCCACCCATGGTCGGTTACGAAGCGCCCAGACTGTTGCACTCAGCAGGCCAACCACGACAACACCAGGTACAAGGGCATTCGTCAGCGACGAGGCAATCGGCCAGTCCGAGTAATCGACCACCAGCGGGCGGGGCCAGAAACAGAGTCGTAAGTAGTAGAGAATGACACTGGCCTCGGTCTTTAGGTAGTCCCATGCTGTCAGGTCTTTCAACCCAAACCCTGTCGCGGAATGGGGTGTGCGCCACACCAGTACAGCCAGCAGGATCCAGGTTGCGGCCAGGCCAATGTACAAACCGGCGCGCCGCTGCCACAGTTCGCGAAATGACAACGTCAGGAACACACGATCGTAGAGCAACACGATCAACGGGGCAGCCACCATGACCTCTTTGCTTCCCATCCCCAAGGCGCAGAAAATAACAGCGGCAAGGTACCACGGGCGCGGGCGTGGAGAGCGGGCGCCGCGCATCGTGCAATAGAGCGTCAACAGCAAGAACAGGCCCATCAGCGATTCGGTGCGCTGGACAATGTAGGTGACGCTTTCGGTTTGGAGAGGGTGAAGCTCCCAGATGAGCGCGATTGCCGCGGCGAGCCAGACGGGCGCGCCGTGAAATCGGCCACGAAGCTTTTCGCTGTCAAGCGTGCGCCAGACAATTCCGAAGAGCACCAGCGCGGACAACAGATGTACCGTCAGATTGAAGGCGTGGTAGCCAGAGACATTCAGTCCGCCCCACGCGTAATTCAGGGCGAGGGTCAGACAAACCGTCGGTCGTCCATCGACAGTAGAATATGGCGGCGCCGCCAGGGCTTCGGGAAGCGGCCAGAGGTGGCGGATATGCGGATTCTCGGGGATGGAAGGCGCATCGTCGAAAAAGAATGGGCCTTGAAAGCTGTTGCGATACGCCCATAAGCCAGCGCCGACCAGCAAAACAGGGATAAGCTGACGCAGTTTCAACAATCCAAGAGTTTAACGGAGCCTGCCTCGCGCGACCAGTGTTTACTGAGCGACGGCTTGGGGCTGTTTAGCATGGTGGCGGCCATGCTCGGCTTATTGTCCGATTATCGCGAGTTGATAATTTTACTGAACGCGGTTTGCAAGAACCCACCGACTACGACTGTTCATGGTCTGGCGGCGATCTTCGAGTGGCTGGAAGTCCTCTACAACCGTGAGCGGCTCCACAGCGCTCTCGGCTACCAAACCCTGTGGACTTCGAAACCAACCTCAACTAAACTCATGACTCATGCACTCACTCCACTGTCCACTAAATCGGGGCAAGGGCGGTCGCGCCATGGCCTGCGAACTACCGTCGCTCCTGGCTTGTGTCAACGGATTTGTCTGATGTTGAGACCTGACCCCTTATCCCCTTGCGAACATGTTTGACGATGAAGAAGACTGAACAAAAGCCCACATGCATCTTTGAAATTGAGAATCCCGGCCCGGGCGACTTGCTGTTGGCACTTGAGCCGGTTGGGTGTGAGTTTTTGCTTCCGTCAAACGAGCGAGTGCAAGTTCACTTATTCGGCCCGAATTTACCGGTTTTGATACAACAAGGTGTCAATACGAACGGGATAAGATATGTGTCTTTCTGGCCTAACAGGGGAGAGTACGAATTATTCTTCAAGGGCAGGCGAGTGTGGGATATAATCGACGAAAAATTACGCTAAAAATCAAAGAAAGGGTAGTGTCCAGAATCTTTCGCACTTTGGTTTGGGTTCCTGATCTGGTTCGTTGTTTGGCCTCCTCAGAGGAGGAGGTCAAAAAGTTCACGCGGCTATCGTGGCCGTCTCCTTGAGTCGCTCTATATCCAGGTAGCGTCGAGTTCCCCACTTCGTGCCGGCGATGTGCCGCAGTCGAGCGGCCACCAGCATCAGCGCCGATTGGCCGTCGGGGAACGGCCCGCCCACGCGGGTGCGTCGCCGAATCTCCTGCATGATACGCTACAGCGGATTTGGTACGCAGGCAGGCAAGTGTTCGCGAGGAAACTCTTGGTACGACAGGGTTTCCTCCACGCCGTGCGCGCACCACTTAGGCGGCCTGGGCCAGTCTCATTTGCTGGAGCTTCACCACCCACGTGTCCACTTTCTGGCGCGCCGCTCGCGGTCCTCCTGTCTGACCAGTTCAAGAAAGTCCTTGATGAATTGTTTTCGTCCCGAACTCCGTAACCGACTGCTAGTGAGGGCACTTAGTGCAATCGTCGAGCTTCGGGGCCCTTCAGTTCCAAGTGTCAAAAGGGCAGCGCGGCACTCCCTGAGTTCAAAGTTGCTCGACAGACCTCTCTGACGCTACGATTTAGCAAAATATGGGGCCGAAAGACGCTAATCTGCCTCTGTGCAATACCCAACAGCTGCTCCTCTCCCCCAAGGGGAGAGGAGGGCGCGAAAAAACATGTGTTTCTGCGAAACGAACCCGATTTTGGTTCGCCGTACTTTCATATGGAAATGCCAGAGCGATAGGAAGTTAGGTTTGAAGACGCGTTTTTGTGAAACGGGTTCGTTTTTCGAAAATCGGGGCTATCGGGGGTCGGGATGTTAACGTCCTTCCCGCGTTCAGGCGGTGGCGGGGACGGGGACGTTGCTTGGCGTTGCGGCGACGGATTCTTCCAGGCCGAGGCGTTTCATCACGGCGGGGCGGAGAGCGGAATCGACCAGGATGTTGTCGATGAACTCATCGGCGCGGTTCAGCGGTTGCGCCGAATTTCCCACGGCGATCACGGGGATGGATTTGGCCGACGGATGGGTCTTGATCTGCTGGAGCAGGGTGACCGCGTTCGGCACGCGGGCGTCGAGGACGATGACCTCGGGAGTGCCACGGTCGGCGGCGTTGACGATCTCGGCGGGAATGCTCACGACCGGGGAAAGCACTTGCGGATGAGCCAGCGCGCGGACCATGGGCTCGGCAAGCTGGGCGTTGTTCGTGCACACAAGAACTTTCTTGAAGCCGCAGGTTTTGCGAATTTGCCGGGCGATATCTTCCAAGGCAGACTGGCCCTTGGGGAAAAATTGGCGGGCCCCGAGTGCCAGCGCATGCTGGACATCGTTGCTGGAAGCGCGGTTGGAGAGGACGAAAGCTGGGACGCTGCTCAGAGCGGGGTCGGCGTGGAGGCGAGTGAGCACCTCGAAGCCGTCCATGTTGGGCATCATGATGTCGAGGAGGATCACGTCCGGACGGATTTCCGCCGCGCATTGGAGGCCCTGCCGGCCGTCGTCGGCAAGCGTCACCGTGAAACCTTCGCGGCGGAATTTTTCGAAGAAAATCCGCTGCAAATGTTGATTGTCCTCAATCAGCAACAGGTTCATCGGGTGCCACCTACCTCCAACAAATCCGCGACCTTTTCCAGGACGCGGTTAACTTTGAACTCGCCCTTGTTGATGAAAGCGTAGTCATGCGTTTGGATTTCCTCGGACTGGCCTTCGTCGAGCATGATGCCGGAAATGATCAGCACCTGCATATCTTTCAAGCGCGGCTGCTGCGTAAGGTAACGCATGACCTCCCAGCCATCGGTGTCGGGGAGTTGCAGATCGAGCAACAGCAAGTCGGGTGTGGTCGTTTGCAGTTTCGCGATGGCCTCGTTTCCCGTCGCGGCCTCGGAAAGCTGATAACCTTCCTCGCCGAGCGCACACTTGAGCACGTCCCGGAAACTCTCTTCATCGTCCACGATAAGGACGTTCTTCCGGCCCGTGGAAGTGGCGGCGCGGACGCTACGCAAAACGTCGCGCGGATTCAGCGCGGAAGCGACCGTCAGCGGTGTGCCGACGCCGTGGGCGTCGTTGTTGGAAAGAAAAATGGTCGGGATGTCCTTGGTCTCGGGCTTGGTCTTCAGTTCCTGGAAGACGGACCAGAGTTCCGAGGACGAGTCGTGTGCATCGAGCAAAATCACCAGCGGACGGAGCTTGACGGCCAGCGTTACGGCTTCTTCACCGTCGCGCGCGGTGCGGACGTTGTATTCGTGCGAACCCAGCCCGGCCGTGAGGATGCGCGCGATATCGGGACGTTCGCTGACGACCAGGACCAGACGCTGGTTATCACCTGTGGCGTCCGGGGCAGCCGTGCTGGCGGCGGCGAGCCGGGTGCGCAAGCGCTGGATTCCTTCGATTTCTTCAAAGTTCTGCGGGACGGAAATGCTGACAGTCGTGCCTTTGCCAGGGACACTCTTGATCTCCACGCGACCCGCCAGGAGTTCGACCAATTGCTTCGTGATGTAGAGGCCGAGGCCCGTGCCTTCGTGCGAACGGTTGGCCGAGCTGTTGACTTGATAGAATTTCTCGAAGAGCCGATCGAGCTTATCGGCGGGGATGCCGATGCCCGTGTCCTGTACGTTGATGGAGAGCCGGGGAGAACCGGCGGCACCGGAAGCGGCGTTCACGTCCGCCGAAATCGTGATCGTAACCTTCCCGTGCTCGGTGAACTTGATGCCGTTGCTGATAAGGTTGACCAGGATTTGTTTAAGCTTGCCGCGGTCGGTGCGGATGACGGCATTGTCGATCAAGATGGTGGAATTGAGTTCCAGGCGCTTGGCGTCCGTGAGCGGCTTGAGCTGGCCGATCAATTCGCCGACGAGACCGCGCAAATCGAACGACTCGAGGATCAGGTCCGTGCGGCCGCTTTCGATGCGGGCGAGGTCGAGGAGATTATTGACGAGGCTGAGAAGGTCCTGGGCGCTTTCGCGGATGTAGCGGATGGACTCTTCCTGCTCATCGGTCATCTGGCCGTAGACGGTGTCGAGTAGCAGTTCGGTATAACCGATGATGGCGTGAACGGGAGTGCGGAGTTCGTGGCTGACGTTGGCGAGAAACTCGGCTTTGAGACGATTGATGTTTTCCAGGGAGCGGATCTGTTCCTGGGTCACATCTTCCGGTTTGCGTTTGGCGTTGCTCACAGGGCTGCCCTTCCACGCGCGGTTGCGGGGGACGCGAAGGCTGTCCGCAGGGGAGGGCAGACACCAACCCGGCCGTCCGCTGCGCGATTACCTCGTTGTTGGGCTGCTGGCGACCTGGCCGGCCAGTTCTTCCTGCAAACTGACAGCGCCTTCGAAGAGCTCGGTGAACCCGCCGATGGCGGCGGCGATCTGCGGCGACTTCTCGAGACAGAGCTGGCTGAGCTTGGCGCATTGGGCCGGGTTGCGCTGGGTCAATTCGGCCATCGCCATGATGACGGCGACATTGTTATTGATCGCATGGCGGACGGTGCGCAGGTTTTGATACAGCGCTTCCATCTGCTTATGCAATTGTTCCAGTTGCTTGTCGCTGTGCTTCACGACGCCCTGGTCAAATTCTGTTGCGGTCGTTTCCATTTATTCCCTTTTCCCCTGATTTCATTGTTTGCTGCGTGTGGCGCGAGCCACGACAGCGCACTATTAAGCAGGTGATATGCCACGCATTCCCGCGGAATTCCCTAGTTTATGCCAAAACCGCTGTTATAATGGGAACTTTCGGAATATTCGGAATTTGGCGGTTTTAGCCATGTCCAAAGACTCTATCATTATAGCTGGCGCGCGCGAGCACAACCTGAAGAACATACACCTGACTCTCCCCCGTGAGAAGCTAATCGTTGTCACAGGGTTGAGTGGCTCGGGCAAGTCCAGTCTCGCTTTTGACACGATTTACGCCGAGGGGCAGCGCAAGTACGTGGAAAGCCTCTCGGCCTACGCTCGCAATTTTCTCGAGCAACTGCAGAAGCCGGACGTCGATTACATCGAAGGCCTCTCGCCCGCCATCGCGATCGAGCAGCACTTTGGCGGCAACAACCCGCGCTCGACCATCGCTACCACCACCGAGATTTACGAGTATTTGCGCCTGCTCTTTGCGAATATCGGCAAGCCGCATTGCTACCGGTGCGGGCGTCCGATCACGACGCAGACCACGAGCCAAATCGTCGAACAGATTCTCAATTTAGGCGAAGGGTCGCAACTTATGCTGCTGGCGCCGCTCGTGCGCAGTCGCAAAGGTGAGTTTCGCGATGTGTTCGCCCGCATCAAACGCGAGGGGTTCGTGCGCGCCCGAGTCGATGGCGAAATCCTCGACATCACGGAAGGCGTCAAACTCGACAAACGGCGCAATCATAGTATCGAATTGGTCGTGGACCGGCTGATCACCTCCGTGAAAACGCGGACGCGGCTGGCGGATTCCGTCGAGACCACACTGAAATGGGGGACGGGCTTGTTGCAGGTGCTCTACCGCACGCCGACGACGCCCGTGACCGTGCCGTGGTCCGAGCGCCTCTTTAGCAGCCAGAACGCCTGTCCGGAATGCGGCATCAGCTACGGCGAGTTCACGCCGCGGCATTTTTCGTTCAATTCGCCCGATGGCGCGTGCAAAACCTGCCACGGCCTCGGCACCAAGCTTTTTTTCGATCCCGACCTGATCGTTCCCGACCGCACCAAATCGGTCGCGAATGGCGCCATCGCGGCGTGGCGGCGCGGCGGGCGGCGGTTGATGATTTATTACAAGATGCTGCTGCGCGGCCTTTCCAAGCACTACAACATCGATCTGGAACTGCCGTTCAAGGATTTGCCGGAGAAGGTGCAGAAGGAATTGTTGCACGGCTCGGGCGACGTGGAAATTGAATTTACCCATTGGCGCAAGGGCGCGTGGCGCAAGATGACCAAGGTCTTCGAAGGCATCATCCCGAACCTCGAACGGCTCTACGAGGAGACGGACAGCGAGTTCACGAAAGTGCGCCTGCAGCATTTCATGGTCGCGATGCAGTGTCCCGACTGCAAGGGGGCCCGCTTGCGGCCTGAAAGTCTGGCGGTCACGGTCGGTGACAAATCGATCATCGACTTCACGCGGCTGAGCATCAAGGACGCGCTCAATTTCCTGGCGTCCCTGATGTTGACGGAATTTGAAGAGCAAGTGGCGGGTGAGATCATCAAGGAAGTGCGTTCGCGGTTGACGTTCCTCAAGAACGTCGGCCTGGCGTACCTCACGCTCGACCGCCAGAGCGACACGCTTTCGGGCGGCGAAGCGCAACGGATCCGGTTGGCGACGCAAGTGGGCGCGGGCCTGGTCGGCGTGCTGTACGTGCTCGACGAACCCAGCATCGGGTTGCACCAGCGCGACAATCATCGCCTGCTCGATACGTTGAAGGGGTTGCGTGATCTTGGCAATACCGTGATTGTTGTTGAGCACGACGAGGATACGATTCGCGCGGCGGACTACATCGTCGATCTCGGTCCCGGCGCGGGATTGCACGGCGGCTATCTGGTCGCGGCGGGCCCAATCCAGACGATTCTCGACAGCCCGAAATCGCTGACGGGCCGTTACCTGCGCGGTGAATTGCAGATTCCGATACCGAAAACGCGGCACGCCCCGAAAAAAGGCTGGCTCATTGTGAAGGGGGCGAATGAAAACAATCTCAAGAAAATCGATGTACGATTCCCGCTGGGTTTGCTCACGTGCGTGACAGGCGTGAGCGGATCCGGCAAGAGCACGCTGGTGGACGATATCCTGCGCAAGGCGTTGTTCCGAAAATTCTATCGGGCGAAGGACCGGCCCGGCACGCACGAGGCGATCTTGGGTTTGGAAGAACTCGACAAGGTGATCGTCATCGACCAATCGCCAATCGGTCGCACGCCACGATCGAATCCCGCGACGTACACGGGCTCGTTCAACCATATCCGCACGCTGTTTGCGCAGTTGCCGAATGCGAAGGTGCGTGGGTATGGTCCTGGTCGGTTCAGCTTCAATGTCAAAGGCGGGCGCTGCGAGGCGTGCCAGGGGGATGGGATCATCAAGATTGAAATGCATTTTCTGCCGGACGTGTACGTTACCTGCGAACAGTGCGGCGGCAAACGTTACAGCCGCGAAACCCTGGAGATCACCTACAAAGGACGCAACATCGCCGATGTTCTCGATATGACCGTGGACGAGGCCGAGGTCTTCTTTCGCCCGGTGCCGAAGATCCGCGACATTCTCCAGACGCTGCAGGAGGTCGGGCTCGGTTATCTCAAAATTGGCCAGCAGGCGACAACGCTGAGCGGCGGCGAAGCCCAACGCGTCAAGCTTTCTACGGAATTGGCCAAGCGAGCCACGGGGCGGACGCTGTATATCCTGGATGAACCGACCACCGGCCTGCATTTTGCCGATATCGCCAAACTGTTGGAAGTGCTCAACAAACTGCGCGACACCGGCAACACCGTGTTGGTCATCGAGCACAACCTCAACGTCATCAAGTCCGCCGATTGGGTCATCGACCTCGGCCCCGAAGGCGGGGATGCCGGTGGCCGCATCATCGCCGAAGGCCCGCCCGAAGAGGTTGCCGAGAATAAAAAGTCCTACACTGGGCAGTTCCTGAAGCACATGTTGGCGCGGGAAACTGCCGGCTTAAGTTCGGTTTAGGTGAATATCCTTTATCCCAAAATTGCCCTGCGGGCTTTACCCGTGATGTTTGGCGTCGCGGTTATGGGAGCCTTGATTGCGGGAGCGTACGGCATTTTGCATGACCAGATTACTTATACCATTTCGCCGGAATATTTTACCAAATTGAAATTTGAGCAGTTTCATTACGCCAATTTCGGTTTCCCAAGAAGGGTCTTTGTTGGAGAGGTCGGTTTCCTGGCCACATGGTGGGTGGGCTTCGTTGCCGCCTGGTTTCTGGCTCGGCTTTCTGTTCCCACGTGGCCAATCAGAAAGGCGCTTCAATATACTCTCGCTGGATTCGGCATCATTTTTGCGAGTGCAATGCTCGCAGGGGTTATAGGAGGCGTGTTGGGGTATTACCGCCGTTCCAATTCTGACTTTAGCGGCTGGCAGGATTACGCGGTCATGAACGGAGTGCGCGACCTGCCCGCCTTTGTCAACGTTGCCTACATTCACAATGCCGGTTATCTTGGTGCGCTTGCGGGCCTGATTGCGGCCCTCGGCTACCTCAAACGGAAAAAGGGCCACGCGTGATCGAAGTGATGATAATGAATGATGGTAAGGCACTTTTGAGGCGTGATAATTGGTCTTCAGCGTTGTCGAATCCTAGTGCGGGTATAGAAAAGCCAAAGGAGATATTCGTATGAGATCATCGATTGGGAAGGCTGCCGGGCTGTTGCTGCTTGGCGGGGGCATTGGCCTGGGTTTATGGAATACATCTCGACCGGCTACGGCCTACAGCGACGCTACGCCCCCTTCGCAACTCATCGGAAGCAAACTGATTGGGGTTTGGATTTTTGTCGGTGAGCCTGACAACGTGAACGAGGCACCTGTGGCTGGCGGTCGCCTAAAGTTTTTTACTGGCAAACATTGGTGCATCACCCAGGCCAACCCAACCAGCGGTCTTACGATTTATCATCACGGGGGCACCTACACGCTCAAGGGCGACCAGTATGCGGAGACGGTGGAATACGCCAATGAAAATACAAAGTCCCTCATCAAAAAGACCCACCACTTCACAATCAAGATCCAGGGCGACACTTTCACACAGATCGGCACTGACAATTCCTGGTCGGAGGTCTGGAAGCGTGTCGAGTAATGTTTCAATGGCTCGGCGACTATCCTTTGCGACGGATGGACAACCGTCCCTCACCCAAATTCGCTGGATACCGTGGTCGAGTTTTCCGGCTGCCGACATCAAATCTTGCCGCGCGGTGAACAATCTGCCAATAATTGCGTCTGATGGGGTGGATGAAAAAACTGCGGCTCATAGCGGCATTGCTGTTTATCGGCAGCGCGGTCGGCCGTGTGACGGCGGCGACGCCGGATGAGAGCCGGCTTTACCGGGTCGCCGAGGCGGCATTCAAAGATGGCTTGAACGATCTTGCCGAGCGGCAGTTTGCGGAGTACCTGAAACAATTCCCGGACTCGGAGCGGGCGGATGAGGTCGTGCTCGACCTGGCGCAGGCGCAGTTGAACCAGGGGAAATGGACGGATGCGGAAAAGACGCTGCAGGACGCGCTGGTAAAATGGCCGACCGAAAAGCGACCGGATAGTTTTCGGTTCTGGCTCGCCGAAGCGCTCGTGCACGGTGAGCGCTACAGCGAGGCGGAGCAGCGCTACGCGGAAGTCATCGAGAAATATCCGCACAGCGCGTACCGACCGCAGGCATTATATGGGCTCGGGTTCGCGCGGTTCAAACTGGGCCGGTTCGGCGGCGCGATGGAGGCGCTGGATCAACTCGACAAGCTCGGACCGAAGGAGGATTTGGGGCAAGAGGCGGAACTGCTGCGCGGCCAGACGCTCCTGGCCCTCCAGAAATTCGAGCAAGCCGACATCGTCCTGGGCGGCGTCATCACCAAGTATCCCAATACCCGCGCGGCGTTTCGCGCCAGTGTCTGGTTGGGCGAGTCGCTCATGCAAAGCGGCAAGTTCGACGAGGCGTTGAAGCGTTACGGGGCGGTCATCAGCGCCTACCAATCCAGTCCGAACAAACCCGTCACCGGCCAATTGGCCGCGGAAGCCTGGCGCGGCGAGGGCTGGGTTTATTGGCGGCAGGAAAAATTCGATAATGCCGCGGAGGCCTTCGCCCAGGCGCTCGCGCTGGCGCAGGACCCTCCCGTAAAGCGCGAGGCGATGCTCAAGCTGGGCGAAGCCTATGTGCGCAGCGGCAAGCTGGCCGACGGAGTGGGGAAGTTGAAGGCGTATCTACAGTCGACCCCCAGTGACCCGCTCGCCGACGAGATCCAGATGACGATCGGCGACCTGTTGTTTGGCAGCAAGGATTTCACCAATGCGCTGCCCGAGTACGTGAACCTGATCGAAAAGTATCCGCAGAGCGCGCTGCTGGCCAAAGCGAACTTCAGCGCGGGCTGGTGCGACTGGAACCTCGGCAAGATCGCCGATGCGCTCCCGTATTTTCGCCAGGCCGCGACCCTTGCCAAGGATCCCATGTTGGCGGCGGAGGCGCTTTTCAAGGTCGGCGACGCCGAGTTCGCGCTCGGCCAGTTCGTGGACGCGATCAATGACTATCAGCGGCTCATCAGCACGTATCCCGACACGAAGCTGATTGACCGCGCCATGTTCCAACTCGGCCAGGCGTACCAGCGCACGCACAACGCGGAAGGGGCGGTCCATGTGTTCGAGGCGCTGGTTCAGCAATATCCCCAGAGCGAACACGCGGCGGAAGCGCAGTTCAACATCGGCGTCATCGTGGGCGGAACGGGGAAGGAAGCGGATGCGCGCACGGCGTACGCAGCGGTGGAAAAAAAATACCCGCAGAGCGAATGGGCCACGAAAGCCAACCTGGCCATCGGCGAATCGTTCCAGCACGAGGGCAAATACGACGAAGCGGCGGCGGAGTTCGAGAAACTGATGGCGGAGTCCCCCAATACAGAGCTCGGCCAGCGCGCGTTCTACAATCGCGGTTGGTGTTACGCGCAGAAAGGGCAGTCGGATAAGACGCTCGCGGACTTTGACGAGTTCCTCAAAAAGTTTCCCGAGTCGGTGCTCGCGCCTGATGTGCAGTTTTGGATTGCCGATTACTACCTGAAGAAGAAGGATTACATCAAGGCCCAGGAACAGTTTCAATTGCTCGTGAAGAATTACGCGACCAGCAACTGGGCGGATACGGCGCAGTACTGGGCGGCGCGCGCGGCATACCTGCGACAGGACTACAAACCCGCCATCGAGCTTTACGAGGCGGTGTTGAAAAATTTTCCCGACTCGGGATGGCGTTGCGATGCGCGTTTTGGGGAAGGGGACGCGTTAAGCGAACTCAACCAGTTTGGGGATGCGCTGCTCGTGTTCGATTCGTTCACGAAGGATTTTCCCGATTGTTACCTGGCAGCCGAAGCGATCGGGCGCAAGGGCGACATGCAATTCACCCTGGGTCGGTTTGACGAAGCCATCGCTAGTTACCGCAAGGCGTTGGATTCCGCGCGGGAAGGGGACCCCACGTTGCGCGATCAGCTTTATTACGGGATTGGTCTCTCGTATGAAAAAGCGAACAAGCTCGACGAAGCATTCGAGTGGTACAGCAAGGGGGTGCTCGAGCAGTCCGCCGTTCCGGATCCCAACGCCCCCCCCGAACGCTTCTGGATGTGCAAGGCGGGCTTCGCCGCCGGTACGATCAAGGAGCGGCGTCAGCAGTGGCGCGAGGCGATCATCCTTTACCAGAAACTGGCGGACCTGTGTCCCGATATGAAAACATTGCTCGAAGAAAAAATTCGCAAACTGCGCGTGGAGCACCTGATTCTATACTGAGTACGGAAAATGCTTGGTTTATCGTTGAAAAAGGGCCATATTACCAGGTAAGCAAGAGGAGGTAGCGCATGCTCACACTCATGACAGAAGGCGGTCCGTTGATGTGGTTTATCCTCATCGCCGCCATCGTGGCTATCGTGGTATTTCTCGAACGCCTCTTCCATTATCACCGCGCCCAGATCCATACGAACGATTTTGTGAATGGCGTCCTCAATTCCCTCAAGCGCGGGAATATCAGCGAAGCCATCAGCACCTGCAAAGAAACCGCGGGTCCGGTCGCCCAGGTCGTCATGGCCGCGGTGGTCAATCACGATCGCTCCCGCGAAGAGATCCGCGAGGCGGTCCAGGACACCGCGCGCACAGAGGTGACCCGGCTGGAGCACAACCTGCCAATTCTGGTCACCATCGCGCAAATCACGCCGTTGCTTGGCTTTCTCGGGACAGTCTGGGGGATGATTCAGGTCTTCAAAGTTATCGAGAACACACAGGCTACCACGGCAGGGCAGCTGGCGGGTGGCGTGTGGCAGGCCCTGCTGACCACGGCGGGCGGGCTCGTCGTCGCGATTCCGAGTTATATCGCCTACAACTATCTCGTCAGCCGGGTTCAAAACTTGGTGTTGGACATGGAGAAGGCCGCCAATGAAACCGTACAATACCTCGCCCGGAAAGAAGAAGGCGGCGAACAGTCGAGCAAGGTGGTGGCGCTGCGATGACGTTCCGGACGCAATGCCAGATTTCGAAAGGGTTGGTGGACGCCGCGCCACTCGTAAATGTCGTGTTTCTGCTACTGCTTTTCTTTGTTCTCAATTCCTCGTTCGTCATGGTGCCGGGCGTAAAAGTGGATCTGTCCCCGTCGGCCATGGGGTTGACGGATATGTTCCCAACCCTGGTTGTCACCGCGGCGCGCGATGACTTGCTGTTCTTTAACGATCAACCCATCACGATGGACAAGCTGGAACAGACCCTTCGGGATGCGGTGCAACAGGGTCGCGGTCATGAATTGATCATTAAGACCGACCAACAAGTTTCCCACGGTACGGTGATGCAGATCATGGGCGCCGCAACTCGGGCCGGCATCACGACAGTAAACATGGCGGCCCGGCCCGAGTCATCCGCGGCGGGCGCTCCCAACTGAGTTCTCATGAGGCGGGCCCCCAAGCTGTCCTTCGCCCAAGGGCAACTGCTGCTCTGGATTTTGGCCGGCTCCCTCGTGGCGTTCGGTGTGATGTTTGTGTTCCTTCGTGTTTCCGGTGTCTCGCTTACCACGGCCCCGCGTGAATCGACGCGTGTGCTGCTCATGCCCGCGGCAAAACAGAACCTATTCTCCTCCAGTGATCCGCGCTACGTTATTGCCGACATTTTTGATCCGAGCCTGATGACCTTGCCCAGCGAACACGGGTATTCCCGTGGGATATGGCGCCAGAAAATCGAGGTGAAGCAACGCGATCTTGGCTGGAACGAACAGCCGGCCTTTCTTGCCGTTCGAGTAACGGAAACGCCGCCTTCCCTATTGGAGCCGACCCCGGTAAATACGGCCGTGCTCTCCGCGGCGGAGAAAACGTCCGCGCTCTCGGAAGAGTCGAATGACAACGAAGTAGTCGAGCCGCCGATGCCGATCAACCAATCTGTCCTCCGTGTCCTGAGCGCGCTGGAAGACCGCGGTGTTGCCTACGCGCCGCCGTTGCCGATAATCAACAGCTCCGGACCGATCCGCCCCACGCAAGTTCGAGTCGGGGTGAGTGCCGACGGGTTGGTCCTCTACGCGCTCCTCGATCGCTCCTGTGGTGACGAAGCCGTTGACGCGCAGGCATTGGCGTTGGCACGACAGATTCGTTTCGAGTCGGAACGCGATACTGGTTCAATTCCGCTGGCTTGGGGCGTCCTGCGGTTTTTATGGGCCGCACAAGGAACCGCAGGGACGAATATGCAGAGCACCGCGGCGCAGCCGTCAAATGCCTGAGCCGCGGCCAGCTTTTTTCCAGCGTTTCAATAAACTTGGGGATTGTCTTGGCCCTTACCACTCGGTATGAATGGGGCAGCGAGTGAAGGCGGCCCCCAGTTTCATCGGGGGCATTCAACACAGAGTTAATTCAGGAGTCATTTGGAAACTACGGAGGTTTTCCGCCATGGGCATGTGGATTGGTCGGAATCGTAAAGCCCGGGTCACATACGGATTCGATGATATTGCGCTGGTGCCGGGAGCTGTCACCATCAACCCCAACGAAGTCGACACGAGCTTTCAACTCGGCGCGCACAAGATTCGCGTGCCGATTCTGGCGAGCGCGATGGACGGGGTGGTGGATGTGCGTTTTGCCATCGAGATGGGCAAGCTCGGTGGCGTGGCCGTGCTCAACCTGGAAGGCGTGCAGACTCGCTACAAGAATCCGGAAGAGGTCCTCGACAAGATCGTCAATGCCAGCAAGGAAGAGGCGACGCATCTCCTGCAACGCATCTACACCGAGCCGATTCAGGAAGATCTGATTGCCGCGCGTGTGCGAGAGATCAAAGACGCCGGCGTACTGTGTGCGGTCAGTTCGATTCCCCAACGCGCCGAGCGTTTCGGCGCCATCGCGCAGGAAGCCGGCGCGGACATTTTTGTGGTGCAATCCACGGTCTCCACCGTGCGGCATCTTTCCAGCGAGTACAAGACCCTCGACCTCGCGGCCTTCTGCAAAATGCTGCGCATCCCCGTCGTCATTGGCAATTGCGTGACCTACAGCGTGACCTGGAACTGATGCAATGCGGCATGGCGGCTGTGCTTATCGGCATTGGCCCGGGTTCCGCCTGCACGACCCGTGGCGTGCTCGGCCTCGGCGTGCCGCAGGTCACGGCGACCGTTGATTGCGCGGCGGCGCGGGATCAACACTTCAAACAAACGGGCCGATACGTGCCCATCATCACGGATGGCGGGATGAGCAAGGGCGGCGACATTTGCAAGGCGTTTGCCTGCGGCGCTGATGCCGTGATGATCGGGAGCGCGTTCGCGCGCACCAAGGAGGCGCCAGGCCGGGGATTCCACTGGGGAATGGCCACGCCGCACGCCAACCTCCCGCGCGGGACGCGCATCCACGTCGGTGTGACGGGCACGCTTAAACAAATCCTCTTCGGACCGGCGGAACTCGACGACGGTTCGCAGAATCTCGTCGGTGCGCTGGCGACCTGCATGGGGAACGTCGGCGCGCGCACCGTGCGCGAATTTCAAGAGACAGAAATCATCATTGCGCCCGCGATTAAGACCGAGGGCAAGGTCTTTCAAACCGTGCAGGGCGTTGGGATGGGGAAGTAACCCGCATGTCCCGCCTCACGAAACCTCCACCAAACAAAGCACGGTCCCGGCTGTGCGATTCCTGAAAAGATCGTCATCCTCGACTTTGGGTCCCAGTACACGCAGGTAATCGCGCGCCGAATTCGCGAGTGCCAGGTATTCTCGCAAATCCTGCGCTTTGACACATCGGCCGCGAAACTCCGCGCGCTAAAACCTCGTGGACTAATCCTGAGCGGTGGTCCGGCCAGCGTCTATGGCAAGGCCGCGCCGCATGGCGACCCGGCGATTTGGAACCTGGGGATTCCCGTTCTGGGCATCTGCTATGGGATGCAGTTGATGGCCCACCAACTGGGTGGGCGCGTCGAGAGGGGTGATAAACGTGAATACGGCCACGCGGAAGTGGAGATCACGGGCGATTCACCGTTGTTTGCCAAAATGGATTCCCGCCAAAAGGTTTGGATGAGTCATGGCGACAAGATGACAAAAGTGCCGGACGGCTTCCGTTCCGTCGCGCACAGCCAGAATTCGCCATATGCCGCCATCGCCAATTCGCAGCGCCGACTCTTCGGTATACAATTTCATCCCGAAGTTCATCACACGCCCAATGGGAAGCAGATTATTTCGAACTTTGTGCATGGTCTTTGCGGGTGCGGCCGCAACTGGACCATGAAGTCGTTTATCGACCACGCGATTGGGGAGATTCGCGAAACAGTAGGTAATGACCGGGTGATTCTCGGGTTGTCGGGTGGCGTGGACTCCAGCGTGGCGGCGGCCCTGATTCACAAAGCCATCGGCGACCAACTTGCCTGTGTGTTCGTCAACAACGGTCTGCTGCGCAAATCGGAAGCGGAAGGAGTGCAGCAGGTCTTCGGCAGGAACCTGCGCATGAAGTTGCATTATGCGGACGCGACGGGTGTGTTCTTGCGCAAATTACGCGGCGTGACCGACCCGGAACGCAAACGCAAGATCATCGGTCGAGCCTTTGTAGAGGTGTTTCAGAAGGCGACAAAGAAAGCCGGGGCGGCGCGCTTTCTCGCCCAGGGCACGACGTATCCCGATGTGATCGAGAGCGTTTCCATCGCCGGCAATCCCGCCGCGATGATCAAATCGCACCACAATGTCGGCGGCTTGCCGAAGAACATGAAATTTGAACTGCTCGAACCGCTGCGCGCGCTCTTCAAGGACGAAGTGCGCGAAGTTGGAGCGCAACTGGGGTTGCCGCGCGAGATTGTCTGGCGTCAACCATTTCCCGGACCGGGTTTGGCCGTACGCATCCTCGGGGCGGTGAGCCCGGAGCGTTTGCGGATCCTGCGGGAAGCCGACTGGGTCGTCATCGACGAGATGAAAAAGGCGGACCTGTACTACAAAGTCTGGCAGACATTTGCGGTACTGCTGCCCGTGAAAACCGTCGGCGTGATGGGCGACGAGCGCACCTATGATAACGTCGTCGCAATCCGCGCGGTGGAAAGCGTGGATGGGATGACCGCGGATTGGGTACGGCTGCCGTATGACCTGCTGGCGCGGCTTTCCACGCGCATCATCAACGAAGTCAAAGGCGTCAACCGCGTCTGTCTCGACATCTCCAGCAAACCACCCAGCACGATTGAGTGGGAGTAGATCAGGGGGTGAGAGCTGGGGCTAGTTGACGATTTGCTTTTGTCGCGGCGTTTAGTAACATGCCGTCTCAATTCGCATGAAGACCCTGCGTTACGACCAGCCGGATTTCGACCGCGCCGTTGCCGAGGCGTGTGCGACGTCGAGTCTCTTTGACCCGCAAATCGAAGAGCGCGTGCGCGCTATTATCGATGACGTGCGCGCCCGTGGCGACGAGGCATTGGTGGATTTGACGGAGCGCTTTGATCAGGCACGGCTTACGTCGTCCGAGTTTCGCATCAGGGGTAAACCCTTCAAAACCCGGGCCGAAACTCATGCGTGCGCTTGCCGCGACACACAAGAACGTCGCGGCCTTCGCCAAACGGTCGTTACGCAAGGACTGGTCGATGCGCAACTCACAGGGTGGGCGTGTCGGTGAAAAGTTTGACCCGCTGCGGCGCGTGGGCATTTATGTGCCGGGCGGCACGGCGCCACTGGTATCGACCGTTTTGATGACCGCGACACTGGCGAAGGTGGCGGGCTGCCCGGAGATTGTCGTCTGTTCGCCGCCGCCGATCGATCCTGCGTTGCTATATGCAGCCCATCTCGCGGGTGCGACAGAGGTTTATCAACTGGGAGGGGCACAGGCCATCGCCGCGATGGCGCTCGGGACGCAATCCATCAAACCCGTCGTTAAGATTTTTGGTCCGGGGAATGCCTACGTCACCACCGCGAAGAAACTCCTCTTTGGACACGTAGGCATTGATTTGCTTTCGGGGCCAAGTGAATTGCTCGTGGTCGCGGACAACACGGCTGAGCCCGCCTTCATCGCGGCCGACCTGCTCGCACAAGCGGAGCACGGCAGCGGTTATGAACGGGTCTGGCTCGTGACGACGTCCGAAAAGGTGTTGGCGGCGACGCAAGCGGAGATTCAGAAGCAGATCGGCGGACTGGAGCGAAGCGAGTTTGTGCGTCGTGCGCTGGAGAACGGCGGGGTTTGCGTTTTGGTAAAGGATATGGCGCAGGCCGTCGCGATTACAAACCAGTTTGCCCCCGAGCACTGCGAGTTGATGGTGAAGAATGCTCCGAAGGTGTTGCGGTCAATCAAAACGGCGGGCGCCATTTTCCTCGGTCCTGGACGCCGACGGTAGTGGGCGATTACCTGGCAGGGCCAAGCCACGAGCTGCCAACCGGAGGCGCGGGCGCAGCGTTTGCGGGGTTGACCGTGGATCAATTCCAACGGCGTACGAGCGTCATCGAATTTTCTCGCGCGGCATTGGCCAAATCCCTGCCAGCGTTGGAAGCGTTTGGAGAGGCGGAAGGTTTGGACGCACACGTCGCCTCGGCGCGGGTCAGGTTTCGATGAGCTACATCCGCCGGCAAGTTGAGCGGATGAGCGCGTACACACCCGGAGAGCAGCCGAAGGTCCGGGCCTCATCAAGCTCAACACCAATGAGAACCCATATCCGCCATCGCCGAAAGTCCTGGAGACGTTGCGCGGAGCGATTGACGGGAAGCTGCGGTTGTATCCCGACCCGACGTCCTCCGCGCTACGGACGAAGCTTGGCAAGATTCATGGGTTTGACCCCGAGCAAATCATCATCGGCAACGGTTGCGACGATATTCTTAATCTCTCTGTGCGCGCCTTCTGCGGCGAATGCGAGAAGCTGGCGTACTTCTGGCCCAGCTATTCGCTGTACCCCGTGCTGGCGAACATTCAGGGCGCAACGCCGGTCGAATTGCCGCTCGATGTGAACTTTCAGATCGAGGTGCACCCGCCGTTGCTCGCAAAACTCACGGGGGTGAAGCTGGTATTCATCACGCAACCGAACGCGCCGAGTGGCGTGTGGTTACAACGCGTGGGACTGCAGCGCGTGATTGAGGAGACGAAGGGGGTCGTCGTGATTGACGAAGCCTATGTGGACTTCGCGTCGGAGAACTGTCTCGATCTCGTGAACGAGTACGACAACGTGATCGTCGCGCGGACGTTTTCGAAAGCGTTTTCGTTTGCGGGCATGCGCGTCGGTTGGGCGGCCGGTCCGCGCGAGTTGATCGCCGCACTCAACAAAGTGAAGGACAGTTACAATGTCAGCCGCCTGAGCCAACTTGGCGCGGAGGCCATGCTGGAAGAATGGGATTACTTCCGACAGAACGTGAAGAAGATTTGTGCCACGCGAGAGCGGACAGCGGCGGCACTCGCCAAACTCGGTTTCTTTGTTTATCCTTCGCAAACGAATTTCGTATTCGCCAGGCCACCATCGCCATTGACCGCGAAGCAATGGTTCGACGGACTGCGAGCGAAAAATATTCTCGTGCGCTGGTGGGACGCTGATCGCATCCGCGATTTTGCGCGGGTCAGCATCGGCACGGAGGAAGAAATGGACAAATTTCTGGCGCAACGACTGTCATTCTGAGCGAAGCGAAGAATCTCAGTCGTAAAGAAGGAAACGACAGAGACCCTTCGACAGGCTCAGGGTGACAGAGAAGAGGAAGGAAACTGTGAAGAAGCGAATAGCTAGTTGTCATCGAAAGACGAAGGAGACAGACATCTTCGTTAGGTTGAGTATTGACGGCAGAGGCAAGTCGAAGGTGTCAACGGGCATTCCGTTCTTCGATCACATGCTCACGCTGCTGGCAAAACATTCGTTGTGCGATTTGACCATTACCGCGAGGGGCGATGTCGATGTGGACGCGCATCACACCGTCGAGGATATCGGCATTGCGCTCGGACAGGCATTCGTGAAGGCGCTCGGCGACAAGCGCGGGATTCGACGCTATGGCTGGGCATTGATTCCAATGGACGAGACGCTGGCGCAAGCGCGCATTGCGCTGGATTTCAGTAATCGCCCATTCCTCGTGTTTGAGGCGAAGAACTGGAATCGCATCGCGAATGTGTCGCTCGGGCGGAAAAAGGAATTTCGTGTCGGTCTCGTGAAAGAATTCTTACAAGGGTTCGCCAACGAGGCGCGGTGCAATCTGCACGTGGATGTATTACGGGGTGACGAACCGCATCACGTAGTGGAAGCGATCTTCAAGGCGTTGGCAAAAGCGCTGGATATGGCCTGTCAGCGGGATCCGCGTGTTAAGGGCGTGCCGAGCACCAAGGGCAGGTTGTAGTCGCGACTATTACCGGGTTGCCGCGAAAAGGTTTCGCGGCTACACAAACTTCGAAGTACGGCTGGTAGAACGGCCCCAGGTGCGGGGCAGAGGCAGCGGCGCGGCGGGAAGCTCGCCCTCCAGCGGCTTCCATTCGTCCTCGTAAACCAAATCGAGCATGGCCTCGGGGATTTTGTCCATTTTGATTTCCATTTCACGCTGCGGCATAAATGGGCATTTGGGTTTGTCGCCGACAAGATAGGCGGCTTCTTTTTCGAGTAACAAACGCGTGCCGGTCTTGACGCAACGCTTGCCGTAGCGCGCCTCGACTGCTTCCAGCGCGTGGTGCAGTTCGCGGCGCTTGAATTCCACGTCGTGATTGAAGAAGTTGGGCTCCAATTCCAGCGGTTGCAGGTTCCAGAAGTTGATGCAGACCTGGCGGATCGGTTGCTCTGCGTGCGCGGTAAGTTCGTTGAACAATCGCTCCACCTGCGGATTGATGAGCCGCGGTTCGAACTGCGCCGTGGGGAATTTCACGTTGGCGCCATTGCCTTCATGGTTTTTAAAGCGTACGTAGATCCCCATCTCACGAGCCTTGAGGTTCTCGCGAAAGAACGTCGTCACGACCTTTTCCGCCTGGTCGAGCAGGAACAGCAGGGCGGTTTCATAGTCCGGCTCGTCATAGGGCAGGGTGGTGGCGCTGCCGATGCAGGTGCGCGGCTTGTGGGCCAGCGACAACCGTTCGCGCAATTGGCCGCTGGAGAGCAGCCACAATTCGAGGCCAAAAAATCCGTAGCGTTTCTCCAGCAATCCCAACGGCAGGTGAGCAATATCGCCCAGCGTCCAAATCCCCAGCGCCCGCAGAGAGCACGCCCGTCGGGTCGCGATACCCATTAGCTTCTGGATGGGAATATCGCGGAGAAATTCGCGCTCCTCGTCCTCCTTCACTTCGCGAAAGCCGTCGGGTTTGCAATGCTCCGTCGCCAGCTTCGCCAGCCAGCGCGAGGAACCCAGCCCCATCGACACCGGGACATCGACTTCCTCGGCCAGCTCGCGCTTCATGCGCGCGACCAGTTCCGCCGGAGTGCGACACCGAAACACGGCGGGCGAATCAGTAAAGTCCAGGTACCCCTCATCGATCGAGGTGGGCACGAGCAAGGGAGTGTAGTAGCGCACGCGTCGGAAGATTTCCAGCGATAACCGCCGATACTCGTCGTAGTGCGGAGGCACCAACACACCGTCGGGACATTTGTGCTTCGCCTCGAAACACGCCATGCCGGTGAGGATGCCGTAGGCCTTGGCGAGGTAGTTGGCCGCGATCACGATGCCATCGCCCCGCCGTCCGCCGCCGACAAAGACCGGCTTCTTCTTCAGCTTCTTATCGAGCGCCATCTCACAAGAAGCGAAGAACGAATCGCCGTCAACATGAAGGATTCGTTGAGGTCGCAGCCGCATACCACACAAATGTGTGGTATTGGGTGGGGAGTGTCAAGTGGTCAAATGACGGAAGGGGCTATCTGCTAGTCATTCCGATGTAACTGATGGTCGGTGGCTCGGGTGTGACAACATCCACCAGATCATTGAGACAATATATTCCGTAATGAAAAAGAGGACGACGATGGACATCGCTAAAGAATGTAGACTTCTCAGTAAAGTCGAGGAATTGGGACTTTTGGTAACGGCGGAAACTAGTCCCTTCAAAGACCTCATCATCGCGGGCGCTGAAATACCCCTCATCCCTCACCATAAAAGTAAGATACTTTGGAAAAGAAATTTCGAATGTTTCTGACTCAGCTAAAACTAAGGGCGCAGACAGGATATCTCTCACATGCTTGCCAAGAATCTCAGGCACCGGTTGGTTCCCAGCAGCATGACGGACGACCGCAACCAGCCTTTGGTTTGGCTGCCATCGAAGTTCTACCAGGAGCAAATGTTTTTGGAGCCGCTCGAACACAGTGTTCTCTTAGCCCAATCAGCGGACAGGTAGCAAGAACTTGTTGTTTGGCTCTAATCCGACAAATTCCCGTGCATGGTTTGTGAATGCGGTTTCGCGCCGGCGTTATCCACCATCAAGTGAAACGTCGTGCCGGCGTGGTAGGCGAGGCGCTTTGAGAGCAGGGATTCTATGCGCTCGATGAGCGGGCCGGTCAATTCTTCGATCTCGTCGGCGCGGATGCGGACGGTTGGATTGAGGCCCTGTTTTGGCGGGAGAAGATCAGCGAGCACATCGGCCTGGGCGATGGCGGCGTCGCCGGAGGTTTGGTCAGCATGGTAACGGCGCACATCGAAGTTCAGCGGTGTGTCGGACGGGTAGTTGGCGAATGTCGCGGCGCGTTCGCGGGTGCAATGCGGCGCGTCGTCGAACTGCACAAGGCAATGGAGTGGGGCGGGAAGGTAGAGGTCGGCGACAATAGTGACGTGATTTGGGGTGCGGGAACTTGTTCCCGCTTTGGTGTTCTCTGAAAGCGCCGACAAGTCGGCGCACTCCAAAACGAACTGCTTGTTGCGCTCGGCTTCGACGTTGAAACGCTGCCGCATGAGGGACGCGACGGCATCCAGCACGGAGTCCTTCGTGATCTTCACAATGACTTCAGGCAATCGTCGAGCATGGCGTGCAATTGCCCAACGGTCTCGGGAGTTTCGTCGCCCATGTGCGCGAGGCGGAAGCTCTTGCCCTTGATCGGGCCGTAGCCGCCGTCGATGAGGACCTTGTATTTGTCCTTGAGCGCTTTTTGCAACTTGGCGACGTCGATGTTCTTATTGTTTTTGACGCAGGTCAGCGTGATAGATTCGTAGCCCGCCTTCGGAAACAACTCGAAGCCGTTTGCTTTGGCCCACGCACGGGTCATCTGCGCCATCTTGAGATGCCGCGCATAGCGGTTCTCGAGTCCTTCTTTCCCAAACTGATCGAGTTTGAAGTTCAACCCGTAAATGTGCGAAATGCTCGGCGTGGACGGCGTCATGTTCTTGTCGTGGTTTGCCTTGAACTCGAGGAAATCGAAGTAGTATCCCCGGCCGGAAATTGTCTCCGCTCTTTTTAACGCTCGCTCGCTCACAGCAAATACAGACAATCCCGGTGGCATCGCCCACGCCTTCTGCACGCCCGCGAGCAACACGTCAATGCCCAGCGCATCGGTGTCAATCTTCAGGGCGGTCATCGAGCTGACGGTGTCCACAATAAACATCACGTCGGGATATTTCTTCACGACCTGTGCGATCTCCGTCAAGGGACTCATAACGCCGGTCGAGGTTTCATTATGCACGAGCGTGATGGCGTCGAACTGGCCGGTCTTCAATTTCGCCTCAACCATTTCCGGCAGGATCGGCTGGCCCCATTCGACCTTGAGCGCCTCGGCTTGTTTGCCACAGCGTTGGCTCACATCGAGCCATTTGTCGGAAAACGCGCCGCAGGAACAATTGAGCACTTTCCTGGCGACAAGATTGCGGATGGACGCTTCCATCACGCCCCACGCGGACGAAGTGGAAAGGAAAACGGGGTTCTTCGTATAGAGCACCTGCCGCAGCTTCGGTTGGATGGCGCCGTACAGATCCTGAAATCCGCTGCCACGATGACCGATCATCGGCTGGCTCATTGCCTGGAAGGTATCTTCGCTAACCTCCACGGGGCCAGGGATAAACAACTTTACGTGCGGCTTGGTCATGGGCATTTTCCTCTCTTTTCTCGTGACAAACGGGGCAAGCCAATGAGTATAATGTTTCGCAGTAAATCTCAACCCTTTTTGCGAGCGAGAGGCCAAGCAATGCCAAAGACCCTGAATGTCGGGATGATCGGGTACAAATTCATGGGCCGCACGCATTCCAATGCCTGGCTGAAAGCGGACAAATTCTTCGACCTCAAGGCCCGTCCCATTATGAAGGTCATTTGTGGCCGCGACAGGACCGGCGTGATGAATGCCTGTAGCCGCTGGGGCTGGAGCCAGTTCGCGACGGATTGGCGCGAAGTCGTCAATGATCCGACCATCGACATCGTCGACATCAATACCCCCAACGACACACATGCCGAGATCGCCATTGCCGCCGCCAAGGCCCGCAAAGCGATCCTTTGCGAAAAACCCCTCGCGATGGATGTGAAGCAGGCCAGACAGATGGTCGACGCGGTGAAGAAGGCCGGGGTCGTCAACATGGTCTGCCACAACTACCGACGGATTCCCGCCATCGTCCTGGCGAAGAAGATGATCGCCGCGGGCGACCTCGGCAGGATTTACCATTATCGCGCCCGCTATGCACAGGATTGGATCGTTGATCCAAACTTCCCGCTCGTCTGGCGGCTACAGAGCAAGATTGCCGGCTCCGGCGCGCACGGGGACATCAATGCCCATATCATCGATCTCGGTCGCTATCTCATCGGCGAGTTCAGCGAAGTGTGCGGACTGATGGAAACCTTTATTAAGGAACGTCCGCTGCCAGGCGAGTCGAGCAAAAAGGGAAAGGTTACCGTTGATGATGCGGTCATGTTCGTCGGCCGCTTTGAGAATGGCGCGCTCGCGAACGTCGAGGCGACGCGTTTTGCGCTGGGCCGCAAGAACGGCATTCAAATTGAGATCAACGGCAGCAAAGGTTCACTCGTTTTCGATTTCGAGGAGATGAACCGGTTGAAGTATTACAACGAAGCCGATCCCGAGGATCGGCGAGGCTTTCGGGACATTTTGGTCACCCAGGGCGGCGGGGTGCATCCGTACGTCGGCAACTGGTGGCCACCGGGCCACATCATCGGTTATGAACATACCTTCGTCCACACCATCGCCGACTTTATCAACGCGGTCGTGGACAAACATTCCGTCCAGCCAACTTTCGAGGATGGGCTCGCGGACCAGATTGTGCTCGATGCCGTCGAAAAATCTGCCAAAACGCGGAAATGGGTCACCATTGGAAAATGATTGAATGACCTGGAGCGAAATACTCGGGGTTTTTACCAAGCCGCTGTTTCAACTGGGGCAGACATGGATCTCGCTGGCGACGATCGTGGAGTTCGTCGTCGTCGTCTCGATTGTTGTCCTGCTGTCGCGGCTGGTGCGCCGCCTTTTGCGCACGCGGGTCCTCTCACGCACGAAGCTCGCCGTGGGCCAACAATACGCCATCGCACGGATCGTCAGCTATATCGTGCTGGTGTTGGGCTTGCTCATTGGTGTGGAAACGGTGGGGGTGAACCTCAGTTCCCTGGCGGTCCTCGCGGGCGCCCTGGGCGTGGGGATCGGCTTCGGGCTTCAGAACATCGTCAACAACTTTGTGAGCGGGCTGATCATCCTGGCCGAACGGCCCATCCAGATTGGCGACCGGATTGATTTGGGCAACAACACGGTGGGGAAGGTTGAGCGCATCGGCGCTCGCGCCACGCACGTCTTGACCAATGACAACATCTTGATCATTGTGCCGAATTCGGAGTTCGTTTCCAGCCGTGTCGTTAACTGGACACACATCGACCCGCGCGTACGCTTTCGCATCGAAGTTGGGGTCGGTTACGGCAGTGATCCGCACGTGGTGGAAAAGCTTCTCCTGGAAGTTGCCGACGGCAACCCGAATATCCTCAAGAACCCTCCGCCAACGGTGGTCTTCAAGGCATTCGGCGAGAGTTCGCTCAACTTCGAACTGCGGGTATGGTCGGCGGACATGGCGCACCGGGCAGGTTCACTCGAAAGCCAGTTGAACTTCGCCATCTGGGACAAGTTCAAGCAGCAGGGGATTGAGATTCCATTCCCTCAACGCGATCTGCGCATCCGGGAGCCCGTCCGCGTCGAGGTCAAATCGGTGTAGACGGTGACTGCTGTCCGGCTGGGAAAAGAAGGAGCGCAGCCGCAGGTGAGTTCACCGAGTCGTGAACGAGGCATTTTTGTTTCTTGTTATTGCCTCTCCCTAACGGCTGCGCCCTAGTGAAAACGGCGGTCAAAAGAACGATCTCACACTGAAAAGCTCCCGCTTGGTCAACCACAACTCCGCGTATCATCATCCACCATGTTCTGACATTTTGCAAGTGTCCGGCCCATTTCACACTCACGTTGCCTGTCTATCTTACATGGTGAAAACCGCTTACTATTGTCCTATATCGATTCGATAAAATTCTGGTGATTGTGTCGCGCCACCGAAATTGGTCAATGTTACCGCGCTACCGGTACCGGTCACTGTCGCGCCGACCACGTTGCTCCAGTTGCCCGAAGTCAATGAACTGCGGGATTGAAGTTGATACGATTGGCCGTTCACGGAGGGGGCGGTGACGACAACATTCGAGCCCGTTAACTGGATAGCGCTGATCTGCGTAAGGGTCGGGTTGGACGAAGCGCTTAGAGCCAGATTATTGTAAAACGCATAGAACTGAGTGCCCGTGCCCCCATTGAAGTCAAACAGGCGAACCTGGGTAATGGCGGCGCCTGAGATTCCTTCCAACGGAATGCCATTTGTGCGGAAGAAACTCGCGTTCCCATTGAGTTCGTAGATGGCCACGTTCATCGTATCTGCGCTCGCGAGGGTGAAGGCGACTTGCAGGCCCGTGCCAGTAAACCCGAGATGAGTATCGATACCCCCCGCGCCATTCGTGTTCTGAACAATGTAGTCCGTAGTCCCGCCGACAAAGAAGAATTCGACGCGGGAATTGCCACCGGCGTCCTGCAGCGCGAACCCAACCGTGCCACCGCCATTGATGAAGCCGTTCTCGAAATCCATCGTAAATGTTTGGCCGATAGAGAGGGGATTGGCAAGGGAGCGATTGGCGCTGGCGGTCTGCCCGTTGCTGGCCGTCAGACCGAACGCCTGGCCGGTGGTCGGCGAATTGATACCGGCATGACCGGCGCCGCCATTGGTCGTCGAATCACCGAGGAACTCATTGTTCTGGGTAAGATCGTTGGTGGTATTGCCGAAACTCCATGCGCCAAAGCCTGCGCCGGCACTGCTGCCATTCGTCCAGCCGTTGGTGTAATTGCCGGCGATATCAAAGCCACCAAGCTGGCTGGGCGGCACCGTGAGGGCCAGATTATTGTAGAACGCGTTGTTCGGAGCGCCCCCGCCGGAATTGAAATTAAACAGGCGAACCTGGGCGATGGCCGAGCCCAGGGTTCCTTCCAGCGGAATGCCATTGGTAGTGAAGCTGTTCGTGTTCCCATTTAAACCGGTGATGGTCACGTTGATGGAATCGGCACTCGCGAGCGTGAACGTGAGATGCAGCCCTGTGTCGGTGAAAGGAATGCCTGTTGTAATGCCATTGGTGGTCTGAATTGTGTAGGCGGTTTGCCCGCCGATAAAGAAAAATTCCAGGCGGTTGTTGCCGGAAGGATCTTGCAATCCGATTCCCACAGTGCCGCCGCCGTTAATAAAGCCGTTTTCAAAATCGATGGAAAACGTTTGGCCGACGGCGAGCGGGCTGGCGAAAAGCAGCGGACGAGAGGCGCTGGCAGTCTGGCCACTGTTCGCGTAAAGGCCAAATGCCTTGCCGGTGATGGGCGAGTTGATTCCCGTGCCGTTGGTGTTTCCTCCGTTGTTGGTTGAATCGCCGAGGAACTCGCCATTCTGGCCTGCGTCATTGGTGCTGTTAGCCAGGGTCCAAGCGGCGAAACCGGTGCCATTATTGCTGCCGCTCACCCAGCCATTGGTGTAATTATCGGCGTTGTCAGAACCCTGGCCCCGTGCCGAAATCGCAGAGAGTGCAATCATCAAAAGTAGGGCTGAAAATTTTCTCATTTGGGAGTCTCCTTTCCGTGGAATACGCATGTGAAAGTAAAACGCTTAACTTGGGCATTCAATAACGCATTTGGCACATCGCGTCAACACAATTCTGCCTCATCCGGTGGGTCAATCGTCCTTTCACACTTGTCATCGTTTTACACAGCCTGTATAGAAGCTAACAGGCTGGTTACGTGGCAGTCTACGTTTTGACAAAAAGTTGTGATGTCGTAACATATTTGGCAGGAAGCGCCTGCATATAATCAAACGCGCAGTCGCACCGAGCGCGGTTTATTTCTTGCTAAACATGAAGCTGTTGTAACCCCCTTAAGGAGGAGGGATAAAATGAAGGACAGATTGGAAAACACAAACCCTCTGGCTGAGTTGATTCGTTCGCAGCGGGAGGAGATTGAAACCTATCGTTGGATCGAAAGTGAGAAGGCAGGTCGGGACATCGGCTGGAAGCGCGCCAGCGAGGAATGGAAAAGGAGGCATTTAGTGGATTGGAAGCGCTCTCTTCGTGACCGGGGCATCTTGCATCCCCTGTTTGAAGTCCTTTGGTCCCAGCAGCAGGAAATCGAAAGTTACAAGTGGATTGAGAGCGAGAAGAGAGGTCATGACATCGGCTGGAAGCGCGCTGTGACGGAATGGCAGGACCGGTATTACGGCGAGTGGAAGACGCACGTGATGCTCGGCAGTCCTGACCACCCTATCAACGCGAAGGGATTTACATCTTCTTCCGCGATCAGGAAGCCCAAACGTGCCTTCTCCGAGGAGCACCGCCAGAAACTCGCGCTGGCAATGCAAGCCTGGCATGGGAAGAGGAAATCCAAGGGCGCGGGCAGGATGTAAAGCCCGTGATCCTTATCCATCGCAGGGGTTGACTACCAGCCTTACGCCTTGCCGCCAAAGCTCACGTAATCGTCCAGATCGAGGAGATCGAACCAGCCAAGAATGTCTTCCCGATTCTTGCTGAGCTTCGCGAGCAAGCCGGTAAAGAACTCGCGCGTTTCCACATCGTTGGGGCCGCGCTGTTCGGCAAACGCGCTCCATTGCGCGATTTGCCAGGGTTGCGGCCTGGTGGTGGAGTTGGCGTTGATCCACTCCAGGATTTCACTGTCGCCCTTGCCGAGCGCCAACTGTTTCTTGAGGGCGTCACCTTTGATGCCCGCAAACTCCAGCACCCGCTGGTCGAGCGGACAATTGAAATTATATTCCCCGTTCTTGCCGGCCAACAACGCCCGGCCTTTGTCGAGACAGCGGGGAAGGATGGCATAGCCGCCGAGGCGTACTCGCGGGCTGCGCGGCGGATGTTGTGTGAGATCAGGCGCATGGATGTTCTTCGATTTCATAATTCTACTCTCGTGCTTGGTGTGGGATGTGCGGTTACGGCAATCGGTTTCAGAAAGAAAAAGAGCGCCCCGAATTGGGACGCTCTTTTTGTGAACCTTCGTTCGGCTGTCGAATTAACGACGGCTGAATTCACGCTTGCCGCCGCGACCGCCGCCACCACCGCCGAAGTCGCCACGAGGACGCTCTTCACGGGGTTTGGCTTCGTTGACGGTCAACGCGCGACCGTCCAATTCCTTGCCGTTGAAATCGGTGATGGCCTTGGTGGCCTCTTCCTGCGTGCCCATCTGGACGAACGCAAATCCGCGGGACTTGCCCGTGAACTTATCCATGATGAGTTCGCAGCTGCTGACGTTACCGGCCTGCTTGAACAGGTCGAGGATGTCGCCTTCAGTGGTATTGAACGATAGGTTGCCTACGAATAGCTTGGTAGCCATTGAGTTGTTTATTCTTTCTGCTGCGGAAGGTGGTCTCAGTGACTGTTCCCGTTTTCGGGTTTCGGACTGTCACCGAGCTACGTGGCCTGACTGACAATCTACCAATCTCACTGCGGACTGCATCTCTCTGCTAGCGACGGAACGATACACCAAGGCGCAGCGATTGCAAGAACAACTTACAGCCAGCTCTGGAAACCGCGAAATGCGGTGCTGCAAGATATTGTGGCTGTGAGGGTAACATCTTCGCTCACGAGGGTTGCGTAGCGGGTAGCCAACCGAGACTCTCAAAGCGCAGGTACAACTCGCGGCAGGCCCACGCGTCTGTCGCGGCGTAGAGTTGCTGCTTCGGCGAAAGGGTCGGCTGCGACCAATTCGACGTTTGCGGGCCTTTCGTGATGCGACCGCCAAGGAACAATCCCGTCAGGTTGCGCAGACCGGTTTGCGCCATCCCACGGCGCTTGGCGATATCGCCGAGATCGACCACATTCGCGGGTGTGAACGTAAATAGCTTTTGCAGTTCCAAGAGATCGCGCCCTAAAGCCACACCGGCCTTGATGATCTGTGCGTTCCCGAACACTTCCGCGAGCGGCTGCGAGAAATCCTGCCGTGCGAGCGGAAACAGGTGCACGGCGTGTCCCGTCGCGAGCTGCACGAGGCTGGGAGCATGGAGCTGACCTTTGCGAAACGTTGGACGCGTCTCTGTATCGAAGCCCACCACGCGCTCGGAGCGGATCTCCTGCAAGGCGCGACGCAGACCGTCTTCCGTTTCAATGAAATGAATCGCGCCGCGATATCGCACAATCGGGAGCTGCATCAATTCCTCGTGCGGAATCGTGCGGCGCGACGCAGGCTCGTCGGTCTTGGTAACCGGAGGATGTTTGTCGTCGGTCATCGGCAAGGCGTCACGTTACTTCATGCAACCGACAAGCGTCGAGCGGATTTCCAAAAATGGCGGTCACGGTTGCCTAAAAGCGGCCCTCCCAGTGCCGGTCGTCCTGCTTGGTGTGGGTCACCGCAAGAATGGTGATCACATCGTCATCGACCATGAAGACGATGCGGTAAGGGAAGCGATGTGCCAGCACCCACCGCACGCGATATCTTGTGTGGCGAATCCGGTACAGAAGGGGGTTTACTTGAAGCGATCGGACATTCCGCCGGAGCTCTTCGACAAGCTTTGCACTCAAGCCCGGTTGCTGGCGTTCGTACCAATCGACCGCTTTGAGAATGTCTGTGGTAACTTCGGGACGGGCGCTGAGCCGGTACGTCATTTGCCGAAGCGAGCGATTAGTTTCGCTTCAACATCTTCCCACGGAACGGCCGCCTCAGGATTCTGACGGTGCGCTTCGAGACGGGATTCGATCAGACGTTGTTCCTCGTCAGTAAGATCGGCGGCTTCAAACCAACCCTCTCCTTCAAGCTGCAAAAGTCTCTCGAGGATCTCCTGACGCTCCTTGGCGCTGAGGGTGGGCAATACCTGTAGGATTTCCGTTTTGCTCATGGGTACAAAGTAGGTGAAAACCGACTGATTTGCAATGCACAGTGTTCGCGATCATTTCATCAGCTTGACGAGTGTCTCGCCCATTTCGGCGGGGGTCTTGGCGATGGCGATGCCACAGGCTTCGAGGGCTTTGATCTTGTCCGCGGCGGAACCGCTACCGCCGCTGATGATCGCGCCCGCGTGACCCATGCGACGGCCTTTGGGAGCGGTCGCGCCCGCGATGAAGGCGGCGACAGGCTTGGTGAAGTGTTCCTTGATCCACAACGCCGCTTCTTCCTCCGCGTTGCCGCCGATTTCGCCGATAACGATGACGGCTTCCGTCTGCGGGTCGGTTTCAAACATTTCCAGCAGATCGATGAAGTCGAGACCCTTGACGGGATCGCCGCCGATCCCGATGCAGGTGGACTGGCCGATGCCGCGCGAACTGAGTTGCCACACCGCTTCATACGTGAGCGTGCCGCTGCGCGAGATCACGCCGACCGGGCCGGTTTTGTGGATATAGCCCGGGCATGATGCCGATTTTGCAGGCTCCCGGTGTAATGATACCGGGGCAATTCGGGCCAATGAGTTTCACGTCCGTGCCTTGCAACGCGCGTTTCACGCGCACCATGTCGATCACGGGAATGCCCTCAGTAATTGCGATGATCAACGGAATGCCCGCGTCCGCTGCCTCGAGAATCGCGTCGGCTGCAAACGGCGCGGGCACAAAGATACAAGAGACATTCGCTGCCGTCTCGCGCACGGCCTCGCTGACAGTGTTGAAAACGGGAATCTTCTGCAAGTCGAGTTCAATGGTTTCCCCGCCACGGCCCGGCGTGACGCCGCCAACGAGTTTGGTCCCGTACTTGAGACATTGTTCCGCGTGGAATTTGCCCGCGGTGCCGGTGATGCCCTGGACGATCAGCCGCGTATTCTGGTCGACCAGAATGCTCATGATCGCACCGTGGTGTGTTTCTCATGTACGACGGCCATCAGGCCGCCGATGCGAAAGCTGGAGCTTTTCCATTGGAAGGTCTCGACGGAAGTGTCGTGCAGCGCTTCCTCGTACTCCTGCAGAAACCCGTCGACTTCGTTATCGGGGATATCAACCACCAATGCGTGCTGGACGTTTTCGTAGTAAAGATAGAGTTTCATGTTCAGGACTTCCGCTTGTGAATGATAATTTTATTGCCATCGGGGTCGCCAATCATCGCGAACCGGCACACAGGCGTATCCATTATTTCCATCAGGACCATCACATTCCGCGCCTTCAACCGTGACAGCTCCTCATCGAGATTGTCGACTTCGAACCCGACTGTTGTTCCTTGAGCCGAGGGCTCCCAGCCAGGATAGGAACCGATTCCCAAGGTACCCGCGCCGATATCGTATTCGATCCACTTGCCGCCCGCAGACTCCATGGTTTTCTTGAGTCCAAGAACGTCCTCATAGAAAGCGCGAGCGCGCGCCATGTCGGTCACGGGAATGCCGGTAAATGCGATCTCAGTAATCATGGTTCACTTCGCGGCCTGGACGATTTTCTGCGCGGCATCGGCCATCGAGTCCGCGGGAATGATGGCGAGGCCGCTCTCTTTCAAAATCTTTTTACCCAATTCGACGTTGGTGCCCTCGAGGCGGACGACCAGCGGCACGCTGACGTTTACCTGCTTGACGGCGGTGAGAATGCCATTGGCGATCACGTCGCATTTCATGATGCCGCCGAAGATATTGACGAGGATGCCTTTGACGTTCTTGTCGGAAACCAGGATCTTGAAGGCCTCGGTGACCTGTTCGGTGGTCGCCCCGCCGCCGACATCGAGGAAGTTGGCCGGCGAACCGCCGTAGTACTTGATGATGTCCATCGTGGCCATTGCGAGGCCGGCGCCGTTCACCATGCAGGCGATATTGCCGTCGAGACCGATGTAATTGAGGCCGAACTTGCTTGCCTCGACTTCGCGCGCGTCTTCCTCATGGATATCGCGCATGGCGAGGATGTCCTTGTGGCGAAAGAGAGCATTATCGTCGAAATTCATCTTGGCATCGAGCGCCATCACGCGGTCATGCTGGTCGATGATCAGCGGATTGATCTCGATGAGCGATGCGTCCGTTTCGACGAAGGCGCGATAGACCCCCAGGATGAGATTCACGGTGGCCTGTAAATGATTGCCGCCGAGGCCGAGCGCATAGGCAATCTTGCGGGCCTGGTAGGGCTGCATGCCGACCGCGGGATCGACAGGTTCCTTGAGAATTTTCTCCGGTGTCTGCGCGGCGACGGCCTCGATATCCATCCCGCCTTCCGTGCTGGCAAGGAAAGACGGGCGCGCAATGGCGCGGTCGATCAAAATGCTCAGGTAAAGTTCGCGTTTCGGAATGCTGCCTGCTTCGATGAGCACTTTGCGGACTTCTTTACCTCGCGGACCTGTTTGGTGCGTGACCAGAATCTTGCCGATGAGTTCGCGCGTGGCCTTCAGCACTTCCTCGGGCGTTTTGACGACCTTGATGCCGCCGGCCTTGCCGCGGCCGCCGGCGTGGATTTGCGATTTCACGGCAAAAACATCCGCCTTCAGCGAGCGCGCGATTTTCTCGGCTTCCTCCCGCGCGAAAGCCACCGCGCCTTCGGGCACGGGCACGCCGAAACGACGAAGGATTTCCTTGGCCTGGTATTCGTGGATATTCATGAAGTTATCGGCTCCGGGTCAGCGCTGGTCGATGGGCACGACCTTCAACCCCTCCGGGCCCGTGTACTCGCTGAGGGGACGGATGAGGCGATTGTCGGCCAATTGCTCCAGCACATGTGCCGTCCAGCCCGCCATGCGCGCGATGGCGAAGATCGGCGTGAAGAGGTCGGTCGGGATGCCGAGGCTGTAGTAGACCGTGGCGGAGTAGAAATCGACATTGGCATTGAGATTTTTTTCCTGCTTCATGATCGAGGCGATGCGTTCGCTCATGCGCAGCCATTTCGGCTCGCCGACTTTCGCGGAAAGTTGTTCCGCCAGGCGCTTTAAGTGCGGCGCGCGCGGGTCGAGCGTCTTGTAAACGCGATGACCGATGCCCATGATACGCTTCTTATTGGCCAACGCGCTGCGAACATAGTCGTCCACCCGGCTTTCGTCGCCGATTTCCTGGAGCATGTGAATCACGCCCTCGTTGGCGCCGCCATGCAGCGGACCCTTCAGGGTGCCGATGGCACTGGTGATCGCGGAATACATATCCGACAGAGTGGCGATGGTCACGCGCGCGGAAAATGTCGAGGCGTTGAAGGCGTGCTCGGCGTGCAGCACGAACGCCATGTCCATCGTCGCGGCAGCTTCGTCGCTCGGGGGTTCGCCATTGAGCATGTTGAGAAAGTTGGCCGCGGAATTCAGCTTGTGCGACGGCGCGACCGGCGGTTTGCCGGAGCGGATGCGATGGAAATAGGCCGTGATGACCGGCAACTGCGCCGTCAACTGCACGGCCTTGCGCCGATTCGCTTGTGGCGTGTTGAGGTCGGCATCGGGATCGAGGGTGCCGAGCATGGAGACCGCCGTGCGCAGGACGTGCATGGGCGGCGCGTTCCTGGGAAGCAGATGCAGCAAATCGACGACTGCCTTCGGCAGCGGCCGGGCAGCGATCAATTCGCCTTCCAACTGCTCCAGTTCCTTGCGATTGGGAAGGCGACCTTCCCAGAGGAGATGGATGACTTCCTCGAAACAGACCTTTCCCGCCAGTTCGTTGATGTCGTACCCGTAATAAATGAGCTGGCCGATGTCCCCGCGCACGTCGCCGATACGGGTCTGGGCCACCGCAATTCCTTCGAGACCTTTTGTGACAATAGGCATGTATTTTCCTTGTCCAGTGCGATTGAACCGACTCGCGGAGGGCGCCACGGATTGACAGCCACACTTCTCGCGCCGCGCAGTTAATCTATGGACGCGCGCCCGTAGCGTCAAGGAAAAGTGGAATTCATTGCGCAACGATGGACGAGCCCTACGGCATATCCATTTGCCTTGAAATTGCGCGCCGTTTTATGCGACGTTGCGCGGGGAAGGAACAACCTTTTTGCGCTTGGCTGACAGATCATTTTCATGGAGCATTTTTGTTCTCGGGCTGGTCTGCGCGAGCGCGGCGTTCGCCCAGCCGACGACGCTGAAGGCCTATCGCTACGGCAACACCTACTATATCGCCGCCGGCGATGTGGCGTATTACTACGGGCTCGGGCCGGAGGCCCGCGGCGTGGTCAATCGCGCCGAATACAAGACGGGTTTCGCGCAACTCGAAATCGAAGTTGACCGCCGCGACATCCTGGTCAATGGCGTGAACCACTGGCTCTCCACGCCGATTCTGGCCACGCGCGGCAAGCTCTGGATATCCGAGATCGACGTTTTGAAGACCCTCGATCCCGTGCTGCAGCCCGAGCGGTTGCGAAAACCCGGCAGGTCGGTCCGCACCATTGTGATCGATCCGGGACATGGCGGCAGCGATCGCGGGACGCGCGGGCGGTCAAGTTTCGAGAAGGAGATGACCCTCGACCTGGCGAAGCGCCTCGAGCGCAACCTGGCCGGCAGCGGCGTCCGGATCTTGCTGACGCGCACGGTCGACAAGACCGTGGCGCTGGAAGACCGGGTGGCGTTTGCGAAGGCGAAGGGAGCCGACCTGTTCGTGAGCCTTCATTTTAATTCAGGCGGCAGCGCCGAGGGAATTGAGACGTACTGCACACCTCCTGCCGGGGCGACGTCAACGGCGGACTCTCGCGCGGATAGCGGCGACCGCGACGCGGTGCCAAGCAATCGCTTTGACGACCAGAACGTGTGGCTGGCGCATTGCGCGCAGAAAGCGGCGTTGCGGGCGACACGGGCGGTGGATCGAGGTGTGCGGCGGGCACGGTTCTATGTGTTGCGGTATGCGACTTGTCCGTCGATTTTGATTGAGGCCGGATTTTTGTCGAACCCCGCCGAGGAGCGGCGCATCCTGCAGGGCGATTATCGTGAGATGCTGGCAAAAGGCATTGCGGGTGGCATCTTGACGTACAAGAGAACGTTGGAAACGCCCCCGGGGGTTGTTGGCGCATCGGATCGAATCAAATGAAAATGATCACCTTCGCTGTTGGCCTCGCAGTATTCGCCTCCGCCTGCAATTACAGCCACGTCGGGCCCGCCAGCACGACATTCCACCGGCTGGCGCCGCCCTTGGGCGAGGCTCCAAATGAAACGGCGGGCGGCCCGATCGTCTTACGGCTCACCCGCCACCTCGATACGGTGACCCACGCGCCCGACGTTGACGAAGATCAACTTCTTATCCTTACGGTACAGGACTTTCGCATTGGCCAGAAACTCAAGATCCCTTCGGAAAATGTGACACCTGAATTCACCGTCACCCGTTTTGGGCCCGGCTCGTTGGGAGACACCTTCGTCGGCTACCTGATCGTGAGAAAAGTCAGCGCGACCAAGGTGGATGCGTCGTTGCACCTCGACGTGACCGCCCACACCCGATCTGGTTCCTACACGCAAACCGCCAAATTCCATGGTAACTACAGTTTTGTGTATCGGACCTCTGACGACGATTCGGCGCCATGAAAGAATTGGTAATCAAGACCAGTCGTCACACCGAGTTCGTGGAAATCACGGACCGGGTACAAGGCGTGGTGGATGACGCGGGTGTAAAAGAGGGTGTTTGCATTTGTTTCGTGCCGCACACGACCGCCGGTATCACCATCAACGAAAACGCCGACCCGGATGTCATGACCGACATGATTTACGCGCTCGACCGGGTCGTTCCATGGAAAGATCCCCAGTACCGGCACGGCGAGGGCAACACGGCGGCGCATGTGAAATCGAGCATGATGGGACACAGCGCGCACCTGCTCGTGCGCGACGGAAAGCTGCAATTCGGCACGTGGCAGGGGATTTATCTCTGCGAGTTCGACGGTCCGCGTTTCCGCAAGGTGTGGGTGTCAGTCATCGGATAAGCTTATGATTGGTCTCGTTGACGATCAATCTCGCCGCGTAGACCGTAACCACACTTCTCAGCCGCAGCGGAACAACACTCGGTTCGGGCAACGCGAGGCTGATGTCGGCGGGACTACGACGGTGCGAATAAACGTCCTCTTTATGCGGCCCCGTAATCCGGTGTGATCTAGTGGATGTCCGCCTCGCCGTTGCCGTTGGTGCCGTTGTGGACTGCGCCGCCAATGCCGGCAAAGTCCTGGAGAAGCTCGTGCGCGACGCGGGCGATCTTTTTGCGGTGCTTGATCACCGCCGGGTGGGTGACACCGAGTTCGCGGGCAGTCTGGCGGACGCCGCAACCCTTCATCAGGAGGAAGAGCACTTGCCGCTGCCTGCCCGAAAGCAGCGGGAGGATGAGATTGGCGATGTCATTGGTGATCGGTTCGCCCTGGATTTCGATCGGACCGATCGAGGGGCAAGGAGCAAGCGCGCCATTGGCGCAGCGCTCGTCGTCATGCGGAGCTTCTTCGGCGGGCCCGGATGAAACGATACCGCAGCCATGTTTAAGAAGGTAGTTACGCGCGTGCAATTCACAGTTCCTGAGATACCAGCTCGCAGTCTGCCCGGGCGCGGCAGTCTGAATGCGGACCAGGTGCAGAAACATCTCCTGCATCAGGTCCTTTTGCAGATCCAGATTCCCCGCCAGCTCCGAGGCGATCCCCTGCAACTGTTTTACGATCACGTTCTCAATCATATGATAACACCCGTCCCTTCTAACGTTTCAAGTTAGGCACAACAACAGGCTAGACGTGACCTGTGTTCGACCATCACCGCCACGACATACTTCCTTAGCCACGATCTAATTAGCGACCCACATGCCAATAAAACAAGGACTTTGGAGGCATCGGTAAGCAGCCCGTGCAAGTGATAGATGATGTGGATGTTATAGAACTGCGGGACGACCCAATTACCTGCGAAGTCCTCGTCGAGGTCCAAAACAGGGGTGGCGAGTGTTCAGCAGGGTTTACATGGCCGCACAGTTCACCTGAACACACTGAGTGCTTGAGGTAACCACCTGGCGGCAAGGTTTTGCTATTGCGGCAGGAGAATGAATGCGTCGGCAGTCAGGGTGAAATTAGTCGAGGGATTGCCTTTGCCGGTCACGGTTAGCCGGACGGCATGATTTCCCGTGGTTGGAAGGTTGGTCACACCGAAGTCCACCAGCGGATAAAAATTGGTCGGCCAGTATTGATCGAGTGTTGTGCCGAACACATTGCCGTCGCAAGTAAGGTTCATTTGCCCGCGGTTGTTGCCGGCTTTGAACGCGAGCAGGAGGCGATATATGCCTGCCGGAACATTGGGGATGGTGAACTCGATATAATTGCCCGCGCCCGTGCTATTGAGCGTTATCAGTGCATCGCCGCTGGCGTTGGTGTCGATGGACGAGGAGGCGGTCGCGCCGTTGGTGACATACGCCAGAGATTCGGCCTCAAAATTCAGGGGCACCGGCGCGCTGGGCGGCGGGAAATGAAGACGATAAAACCCGCAATTGGCAACCGACCCGGTGGCGATATTTTGCCAGCTTGAACTCACCGAGAACGTGCCAATGAAGGCCGTCCAGTCGGCGAGATTGGTTGACGTTTCGAAGATGAAATTGGTGATGCCCGCATTCCAGGAAACCACGACCTGGTTATTGGTTGCGGCAATATCCAGTTGCGGGCTCAGCAAGATCTCCGCGCCGGCGAGCATGACCGGGCCGGGCCCGTGCGGGTCGTTGCTGGCGGGTTGTTGCGTGACGACGTAATAGTTGAAGCTATTGGTGAGACTCGTACCGGGGCAGACCTGGTTGACGACGCCGTTGGTCGTGATGTAATTGCAGAGGCCCGCGAAAGCTTTGCGGGCCACCGCCATGGTCGCGGGATCGATCCAACCGCGATTGACCGCGCGCGCGATGCTGTAGGCGAACATGGCGGTGCAGGAGGTTTCCTTCCAGACTTCCGGGTGATCCAGCACTTGATGCCACATACCGTCGGTGTCCTGCACGGATTCGATGCCGGCGATGTGGCGGCTGAGGATATCCAGCAAAGCAGGGCGCGCCGGGTGATTCGTCGGCATCGCGGAAAGCACTTCCACCGTTGTTACCATGGCCCAGCCGTTGGCCCGGCCCCATTTGATGCCGTTCACGGAATGCGTGTCGTGATAGTAACCGTGAAACCAAATGCCGTTCGTATCCTGGAGATAACCGGCCATGTTCATGACCTGCGTGGCCGCATCGTTCAGATAATTCGAATTGCCGGTGTATTTATACATGCGGACGAGAAATGGGCAGCTCATGTAAAGATCATCCGCCCAAATCGTGTCCGAACTCTCCGGCCGCCAGAGCGTGCCGTCGGGCAGGCGCGACTGGCCGGTGCTGACCCAATTGGCGGTCGTCTGGGCGACGAAGGCCTGCAAGTTCGTCATCGTCCCCGTGTGATGGAGCGCGCCTTCGAACAATTGCGCCGTCATCGCGCCGCAATAGTCCAGGCGGTCGATCGCCATGAATTCGCTCAAAGCGGTACCGGCGTAGAAGGATGCCAACTGCGCGGAGGTCGCGTTGGTGACGGTGCTTTTCAAGCTGTTCAGCCAGGAATAATAACGGGCGCAGATCAAATTGTGATCGAGGACGAAATTCTCAAAGGTCGTGTTGCCGGTTGCGTCCTTGACGCGGAGCATTCCGTAGAGGGTGACGCCCCACTGATAGGTCCAGGTGATACCGGTCGGTTTTTGGGCCGACTGCGCCGCCGAGAGCGTTTTGGCGGTGGCATAATTTCCGTCGGCCAACGTTTTGAGCTGGTTGCTGGCCACGAGTGAGATGACGTTGTATATCGAGGCATCCGTCAGGCCGGACAAGTCACCGGCCCGGACGACGCTGCAAAGAAGCAAACAGGCGCACATGACAGGAAATCCGAGCTTTGCAGCCTGGCGCATCCAGGCATTTTACCACATACGGATTTCTCTGCTCGATATTATTCCAATCGCCTTGTAGCATTGCGATGATGGTATCGACTGGGAACAAACTACTGCGACGGGTTCTCCAGACTGTCCTATTCAGTGTGGTGGCGATGGAGGCGCACGCGGGCCTTTGGATCTCGGCTTACTACGCGGGCTGGATGCAAAGTTACCTGCCGGCGCAGCAGGTCGATTTCACGGCGATGACGCACATTATCCATTTTGCCGTGGTGCCCAGGGTTGACGGGACCCTCGACGGCGACGCGAATGCTGTCACGTTGGCGAATTCCAAGGATATCGTCGCTCGCGCGCATGCCGCGAAGGTCAAGGTACTGATTTCCGTGGGCGGAGAGAATAGCGCGGATGGTTTTCGGGGCGCGACGACCGCGGCGAACCGGCCGCGTTTCATCACGAACCTCGTAAACTTCGTCACCGCACGCGGCTACGATGGCGTCGATTTGGACTGGGAACCGTTGGATGCGCCGGATGGCGGTCCATATTCCAATTTGGTCAACGAGCTGCGTCTCGCGCTGGATGCCATCACTCCACGTCCACTGCTGACGGCGGCCGTGGGATCTCAGCCGTCACTGTTTGCTTCCCTGCAAAGTCGGTTCGACCAGATCAACCTGATGACCTACAGCTTTTCCGGGGCATGGCCCGGTTGGGTGACGTGGTTTCATGCACCCATTTACGACGGTGGCTATAGGTTCGCGAGTCGGGCGAGTTGGTGCCATCCGCCGACGGAGTCGTTAGCAATTTTCTGGCGCATGGTGTGGCTGCCGGCAAACTTGGGATCGGGATTTCCTTCTACGGTTGTGTTTGGAGCGGAGGCAACGGCACGTCCACCGGCGGCGCGGCGTTGCCGCGCCAATCCTGGACGACAGCACCGACGGTGGCCCCGGTCGCCTACTCGGCGATCATGTCCAACTACTATCAGCCGCAATTGTATTTCTGGGATACGAACGCGCAGTCGGCTTATCTCAGTATCGACCGTCTGGGGGCTGCCAATGACAAGTTCATTTCCTACGACGATCCGACAGCCTGCCGCGCCAAAGTTGCGTACGCCAAACTGAAAGGATTGGGTGGCCTGATCATTTGGGAGTTGGGAGGCGGCTACCGCGCCGACCAACCGGCCGGTCAGCGCGACCTGCTATTGCAATCCGTCAAACAAGCGATCGCCAGTCACGCAGTCGCAGCAGACGCGGCGATAGAGTGCTTCGTAGCGGGGCACGATGACCTCCGCGGAAAATCGTTCGCGGGCGCGATCTTTTGCCGCGCAACCCAGTGCGGACCGGCGGACCGGGTCTTTAATCAAACTTTCGACGGCCCGCGCCAGGATATCAGCGTCTCCCGATGGCACCAGCAGTCCGGTCACGCCATTTTCGACGACCTCCGGAATCCCGCCTACGCTTCGAGCAATGCTGGGGCAGGCAAAACACATCGCTTCCAAAATGCTCAGGCAAAAACTCTCCGTTTCGGATGTAATCAGCCCAAGGTCGGCGGCCTGTAGATAATCTTCGATGTCGTTGACCTTGTCGCGCACGATGACCCGGTTTTCGAGGCCAAGCCGCCGCACCATGTCGACGAACGGCGTGAAGTCCCCGCCAGCGAGAATAAGCAGTTTGAACGAATCTTGCGGACGAATGCGCGCGACGGTATCGAGCAATAAATCGATGCGTTTCAACGGACGAAGATTGGAGGAATGCAGTATTAGCACCTCGTCTTGCACGCCGAGGTCGCGCCGCACTTCCGTCCGCGAGCGCAGAGGCGGGCGGGGCGCGAAGAAATTATGGATCACATCGATTGGTCGATCCACCGCGAGCAATCGCTGGGTTTCCTGTTGCAGGAAAGCCGACACGGTCGTGATGGCATCCGAGCAGGCGAGGGCGTGGCGGATCGCCGGCCCGTACCCCGGATCGCGGCCCAGCAACGTGGTGTCCGTGCCGTGCAGTGTGGTGACCACGCGGGGTTGTTGCTCCGGCGGCAGCATCGACTGCGCGAGGATGGCGGCCGTCGCGTGGGGCACGGCGTAGTGGACGTGCAGTACATCCAACTGATGGTCGCGGCTCACTTCCGCCATCTTGACGGAGAGCGGGCAGCGTGTAATCGGGGTACTTGAACAGATCGTAGTCGTTGATGATCACCGGGTGGAAATGCAGGCGAGGGACATCGACCGGCAAACGGAACGGACGTTCGTAGCTGATGAAATGCACCTCGTGGCCGCGTTTCGCCAACTCTTCGCCCAGGGCGGTGGCGAGGATGCCGCTTCCCCCCACCGATGGGTAACAGGTGATGCCGATTTTCAATGGGCGGCTGGTGGTCATGGCAAATCAAAAATGCCGCGCGCCCCGGCTCACGGGCACGAGCGAGTCGAAAACGAGTGGATCGTTCGGAAAGAGGGCGATGGCATGACCGATTCCGGCGCGCAGTCCGCGCAGACGGGCGCGGGTGAGTTGCAACTCGACGTAATTGCGGGTGCGAGCCTGCGACGCATGCGCTTCCATCGCGGCAGTCCACGCGCCGAGGATTTCCCGTGCGGAGACGTTGATGAGAATCGGCGTAATGTCGGAAGGCTCGGCTTCGGGCGTTACTGCGTAGAAAAAGAGTTGATCGATGGCATGCGGAGGCGCGGCGCGCAATTCCTTCACGCCGCCGTAACGAGCCAGCCGCGCCGCGTCGCGGACGAGTTGTCCGAGTCGCGCGTGGTCGGGATGCTGATTTTCCACCAGGCTCGGCGCGAGCACGATGCCGGGTCGCGTGCGGCGGAAAATTCTGGCGAGCTTGATGGCGTGGGCGACGCGGACCTCCAGGTGCGCATCGCCATCGAGTTCGATGAACTCCACTGTCGCACCGAGGAGCGCCGCGGATTTTTTTGCCTCGGCGACCCGTTGCGCGGGCGTGCCGTGCGTCGCCGCTTCGCCGCGCGAGCAGACGACGAAATGCGCGGCGCGGCCGGCGCGGGTCTCGCTGGCGACAACCCCGCCACAGCCGAACTCGATATCGTCGGGATGCGCGCCAAAGGCCAGGAGCGATGCGAGTTTACGACGGGATTTCGGTATAAGCTTCATCGGAACGGTCAATTGTATCACGGTTTACGAACGTAATCCCCGGCGTTTCTTGCGGATGCAGATAGATCTGTTCGCTGGCCCCGCAAACGTAGTGGGTGCAATGCACGACTGATTGCATCCAACGAAGCCGGGTGTCGCGCGCCGGGCTGATTTGGTCCCTGGTGAATGCGGTTGCCGGCAGGGTCACGAAACGGTCTCCGCCCTCGTGAAGCGTGAAGACGCCATCGCAACACCGGGCGCGCACGATTTCACCCTCGTGCGGCACGTCGACGAAGAACTCCTCGACGTCGCACGCCGCGCGCCGGAACGACGGGTCGCTCGAACGCGCCACGCGCAGGCCATCGAGCAGTCCAATGCGGCGGTACATCTCCAGACAAAAATCAGCCGCATTTTTGGCGGAAGTTTCCTGGAAGATCTCGATACAGCGGCGCTCGACGTAATTGGGCAATTGAAGCGCGGTCCGGGCGTGCCAGTCCGGGGGGATGCGCTTGAGATAGAGCGGGGAGAATTTTCGCTGGAGTTTGTTCTCGAAAGTGAAGTTGAGGTGCGCCGGTTCACCGGTCTTGCGGTGGCGCAGGAGGGTTTTGGTCTCGCGCGGATCGTGGTCGCTATCGTGGTAGAAAAACACGATCTCGCCTCCGATCTCGGCTTGCAGCCGCCGGGCTGTCTGGATTTTTGCCACCAGAAACCGTTTCGGGAAGAACCCGCACGGCTGCTGGCCGAAACAGATGACGGGCGTGGTGCTCATGGGGCGGCCAAAAGCGGCGCGGCCTGGATGATCAGGCTGAACAGAATGCAGGCGGCGCAGCCGATGAAGTTGTACCAGAGATAGCTGATGTTCAGCGAAAAATAGAGAATGAAAACGAGGGCTTGCGCCGCCAGGGCTCCCCAAAAGATCGCCGTACCGCCGACCCGACGGAAGAAGAACGCCACGAGGAACAGCGCGAGCACCACGCCGTAAAAGATCGAGCCGACGATGTTGACGGCCTGGATCAGGTTCTCGACCAGGTTCGCAAAAAGAGCGAAGGCGAGCGCCACCAGGCCCCAGAAGAGGGTGAACCATTTTGAGGCGGCCACATAGTGCGCATCGGTCGCATCGCGCTTGATGATGTGCCGGTAGAAATCGATGGTGGTCGTCGAACCGAGCGCGTTGAGTTCGGCGGCTTTCGACGAGAGCGCGGCGGCGAAGAACGCCGCGACGAGCAGCCCGATCACCCCGTGCGGCAGATGGTCCAGCACGAAGGTGATGAACACGTAGTCGGAGTCGTTGGTTTTCGCATGCGAATCCGCCGCCAGCAGCGCCGTTTTGACGTCGGCGCGCACGGCCTCGCTGCGTTCGAGCGCCGCCTGCGCCTGCGCGCGGGCCGCGGCCTCCGCTTTGTGGTCGCCCGAATGTTTGGCGTCGAGCCAGGTGTGAATCAGTCGTTCCTTCTCGGCGTGGATCGCGGCGAATTGCTGCTGGAGGGAATGCAGCCGGTCGCCCGGATCATGTTTGGCCTCGAGGTTCCAGGCAGTCTGGTTGAAAAAGACCGGCGGCCGTTCGAACTGGTAGAAGACGAAGATCAGCGAGCCGAGCAGGAGAATGAAAAATTGCATGGGGATTTTGAACACGGCATTGAACATCAGGCCGAGCCGGCTTTCGCGCAAGGACGCACCCGAAATATAGCGTTGCACCTGGGATTGGTCGGTGCCGAAGTACGACAGCGACAGGAAAATGCCGCCGAGCAAGCCGGACCAGAAAGTGTAGCGCCGCCTGATATCGAGCGAGAAATCCACCGCCTGGAGTTTGTGGAAGCCGCCGGCCACGGTGAGGGCGTCGGTCAGCGAAAGGTTCGACGGCAATCTTGCCAGCAAGACGACGAAGGCGGTCACCATCCCGCCAAAGATCACGGCCAACTGGTATTTCTGGGTGAGGGTGACCGCTTCGCTGCCACCGGCCACGGTGTAGACGATGACCAGCAGGCCGCTGAGGACGATGGTGAGGTCCAACCGCCAGCCCAGCATGGTGGAGAGGATGATGGCGGGCGCGTAAATGGTAATTCCCGCGGCGAGCCCGCGTTGCAGGAGAAAGAGCGCCGCCCCGAGCAGACGGGTCTTGGTGTCAAAGCGGTGGCCCAGGAACTCGTAGGCGGTGTAGACATTCAAGCGCCGGTACATTGGCAGGAAGACCGCCGCGATGATGATCAGCGCCAGCGGCATCCCGAAATAGTTCTGCACGAAACCCAGTCCATCCTGATAACCCTGGCCGGGAGTGGAGATGAAAGTGATTGCGCTGGCCTGGGTAGCCATGACCGAAATGCCGATAGCGGCCCATTTCACGTTTGGGTCACCCTTGAGGTAGTCGCTCAGGTTCTGCTGGCCGCGCGTGCGCCACATGCCATAGAGGGCGATTCCGACCATGCTGCCGATCAGGACTACGAAATCGAGCGGGCTCATGAAAACGTGACCGTCAGCGCGACGAGGAGTCCCACCCAAATGACGAAGGAGACGAGAACGAAAATGTAAACCGCGCGCCAGGTATTAAGCCACGGCAAGCCGGTCGCTTTGTCGTCCAATGGCTTCATTTTCCCAGTGAAATCAGGTTGGCAAAGAGCCGGTAAGCGCCCGGTACGCCTTCGGGCAACTGGCGGAACCAGGACAGCCCGGTGTAAACGAAATAGCCGCGACCGTAATGCGCCACGAGGAGGCTCCCGTTCTTGGGCGACTCGCCGGGATCGTTGCAGGCAAGGAGCGGCGTGAAATGGTCATCCCATTCGCCGGCGAAATACAGTCCGCGCTCCTGCACCCAACCATCGAAATCGGAGGCAACGATACGGTTGGGGGTCGTAAACACCGGATGGTCGGGAACGAGCAGGGTCATCGGCGCATTTTCGTCCGTGACGCGGTCGCGCGAGATCTTCAGGTTGTAAGGAGCGAGATGGGTCGTCAGCAAACCATCGGTCGTATTGTATTGGACGATGACATTGCCGCCGGCTTCGACGTACGCGAAGAGGCCGGGCAGATTTTGGACGAGGTCCGTGCGGGTATTGAAAGCGCGGATGCCAATCACCACCGCATCGAAGCCGCGCAGGCGGTCCGCTGTCAGATCCGCGCCGGTAAGAAGTGTCACGGCGTAACCCATTCGTTGGAGGCTCTCGGCGACGGAATCGCCGGCACCGGGCAGGTAGCCGATTTGATGGCCACGAATCGCCAAGTTGAGACTCAGCGCCTTGAACTGCGCGGGGGGCTGCAGCAATAGCGATGGGATATGATCGTGGTGAATCTCGACGTGCCGATTGTGGTAGGTCTTGCCATCGATCTCGGCAGCGGCGAGGATTTTCGCAGTCGTGGAGTTCGTCGGGGCGGTGATGGTGAAAGTAAAGCGCGCCAGCTCATTGTAATTGGTCAGGGAGAACGAATATGTCGCGGGCGTTACTTTCCAATCGGCGGGCATTTCCAGATGGAGCGTGCCGGTTGCCCCGGCGCGGGCCGAGGTGACTTCGACCACCACGGGCTTGGCCGTGCCCGGAGCGAACAGCGCGAGGTCTTCGGGAAAATTGAGCGAAACGGGCGGGATCACTTCCAGGCGCTGACGAATTTCGCCTTTCACCCGGTCACCGATAACTTGTACAGGTTCGTCGGGAATGACCAGCGTTTGGCCGTCGACTTCGAACACATACTCCACCGGAAATGCCGGAGGATTTTCGGGACGGCCAATGAGCGAAGGATCGTCCACGCGGAACATTCCGATTGTGCCCTCTTCGCGCAACCAATAAGGTTGGCTCAACGCGGTGTTGGCCGGCAGCGTCCGGGACGATTCCTTGACTGCGGCCTGATTGGGTTTCAAGTCGGCGTTGGTCGCGAGTTCGTCTCCGCCGGCGGGGTAACGCACGGCAGTCCAGCGCACCGGGAAATCCGTCCGCACCATGGCGCTGTGACGCATCTTCAAGGTTTCGCCGGGCACGGCCTCGGCCAGCGGAATCGACGTCTCGACGTACAGCCCGAGGCAGCCTTGCAGGATGTGATCGAGTTGCCGGCGTTTGTATGCAATCACGGTGTCCGTGGGCAGAGCGGCGAGCCGTCTTCGCAATGTCAACAGGGCCGGCACACTGGCGGCGGGATTCTGCGGGTTGAATTGTGCGATGCCCTCGTCAGTCAATTTTCCGATCTCCGCGCCATTGGGAACGCGCGCCCAGGTTGTGTCGACGCCATCAAGGATGTCTTTGGTTGCGGGCTCGCCAGCGAGGAGTTGGAAGGTTTCGTTGGCGTTCCCGCGAGTGCCGACGCTGCCGAAGCCCTGGGTCTTGTGCATGGACCGGCTTTTAGCGGCGATTTCGCCGTAGGATTCACCGAGGAGCGGGTTGTAGCCGCCGATGTCGAGCTGAAGGCCGGGAGGTGTGTTGGTTCCACTGTCTGTGCCGCGTCCTCCGAATCCCCGGGGGAAGCCATTCCAGAGAATGCGTTTTGGCTGCCACGGCTGCAACTCGCGGAGTTGGTCGGGAAAAGCATTGGTGTCACCGGCGAGCTTGAAGGCTTCGACGGCGAGAATTGCCGACGCGGTGTGATGACCATGCGTGTTGCCGGGTTCGGTGGAAAAGCGCGTGATAAGCACATCGGGTCGGAATTCGCGGATGACCCGCACAACGTCCGCCAGCACTTGTTGACGGTCCCAGATGCGGAACGTCTCGCGGTAGTCCTTGGAAAATCCGAAGTCGAGAGCGCGCGTGAAGAATTGCTGGCCACCGTCGATGCGGCGGGCGGCGAGCAACTCCTGGGTGCGGACCACGCCCAGTTCTTCGCCCAACTCGGGGCCGATCAAGTTTTGGCCGCCATCGCCGCGGGTCACGGAAAGATAGCCGGTACGATAGCCGCGACCGCGCGAGAGGTAGGCGATGAGGCGGGTGTTTTCGTCGTCGGGATGGGCGGCGATGTAAAGCACGCTGCCCATTTCGCGAAAACTGCGGAGTTCCTGCAGAATCGCTGACGCCGACTGTGGGTCGGCGGCTTGGGTGCCGACCGGAAGGCCGAGCCAGCGTCAAGACACCAGCGGCAAGGAGGCGGAAGGAACCAAGGACTGCGGATGGCCGGCATTTTTATTTTTTGACCGTGAACGGCACTGAGAATTGCGTGCTTTCCCACATCATCTTTAATAGACCACCGCCGGACGAATTCTTCTCAATCGCCATGGTGAATTGATCGACTGGCTTGTCCAGAGCGTCCTTCTTCAGGTCGATGCGCGCGACATCTTGAGACTCGTCATATACTTCTTTGAAATCACCGCGACTGGCGCCCCATTGGCCGATTTGTTTGTTAATGACCAACTTGGCCGTGCCGTCTTCATTCGGGAGGGTCCAGAGCGTGTACGCGCCCGCGGGGATCGTCGTGTCGCCAAAGGCGAGCGGCTTTTGCGTGATGAGGAGCGTGGCTTCGTCGGAGCCGGTGCGCCAGACCTTGCCGTAAGGCACCAGTCCTCCCCAGATTTTGCGGCTCTCGCCTGTCTTGGGGTCCTTGGTGTACGGACGCCCGTAAATAATCGTGATGCGATTGCCATCGATGACGGTGCTGATGGTGTCATGGGGGCTGACGCGTTTTTGCTGGGCCATAAGCGGCGAGGCGCTGAGGATAACGGCGGCGATCACAAATGCGGACTTGAACTGGTTCATGCTGTCTCCCGTGTAGGTTGGGCAACTAGTTTATTTGGACGAAAGGCTGGAGATCAGGTCCTGGTTCATCTTCACGAATGAACTGGAGGGACCTTCGGCTTTGACTGCCAACTCGCTGGATTCCTTGGCGGCGGCAATCGCGCCGGGCTTATCGCCCTGCTTCGCGAGAATCTTCGCCTTCAGGTTTAGCAACTCATAGGCAATGCGGGGCTTGTCGGCGAGACCCGTATCCAGCCACGCGAGGGCCTTTTTCAGGTCGAGATCGTGATTGAAATAAAATGTCGCGGCCTGGAAATAAAACTGCGGTTGCTTTTTGTCCGTCGACGCCATGGCGGCTTCGACTTGCGGCACGACCTTGCTGACGACCTCGACTTCGAGATGGATGGGGACGACGGTCTTTTCCCAGACGAGTTCGAGAAGGGCGGTTTCGTCGCGGATATGATTAAACTCAATCGCGAAGGTCTCGATGCTGTTTCTCCGCCAGCTTCACGGGAGCGGCCTTGAAGCGCACCAGATCGTTCTCCGGCTTGTAACCGAACGCTCCAAAACTATTGGTGTCCTTGGAGATGATGATCGTCCACTCCTCTTCTCCGGGAATGGTAAAGAGCGAATACTTGCCCGCGGGAACTGCGTTGCCGTTGAGCTTCACATCGGTTGAAAAGGAAATCTTTGTGGAGGCGTTCGCGCCCGTGCGCCACACTTCGCCGTAAGGAACGATGCCGCCGTAGATCGTCCGTCCCTTGACGCTGGGCCGGGAATAGGTGATCTCGATGTCGGTGAGACCGATGTGTTGTTTGAGAGTAGCGGTGGGACTGGCCTGAGGGAAATCGACTTTGGGTGTCTGGGCCAGGAGCCCGGTCGCGAAAGCCCAGACGAAAACAGACAGCAGAGAGAAGTAGCGCGCGTGTGATTTCATGATTCGAAAGGCTAGCATAACCGAAACGGAATGAAAGCGGGAAGTGGGGGGTGCTGTAGGCCGCCTCTGCGAGGCGGCGTAACGTCGCTGTAGCCGCGAAACATTTTCGGGGCGGGGAAAGGCCGCGAATGCGATTCGCGGCTACAAAGCGGCTGGAGTCCGGGGCAGTGTCTTAATTTGCCGCATTGCTTATCGTTCGTGTTTTATAGCCGAAGCGTAAGCTTCGGTGGTAGGAATGCGGATTCCCGAAGCTTACGCTTCGGCTACAGTTGGCGTTTGCAAATTAAGGCGCCGCCCGGTCCGCGCTTGCATTGATGGAGGCGGTGTGTTACCCCAGCATCCGCGAGGAATGTTCGATGCCTGAAGCCCTTGACCCGGTAGTTACGATCAGCTTGCTTGACCCGGTGGCGGGTTATGCGATGCAGAGTTGGGAATTTGAAGGGGCGTCGCTGATTCGCATCGGGCGCGCGGAAACGAACGATGTGGTCCTCAGCGACACTTCGGTCTCGCGAATGCACGGCGAACTCACGCGGACGGAGGCCGGCTGGAACGTCACCGCCCTGGGGCGCAACGGCATTGTCGTCGGCGGTCACGCGATCACCGGTGCCACGCCTGTCACCCATGAAACCGTCCTCCGCCTCGCCGCCCACGGGCCGTACTTGGAATTTCGATTCGGCCACAGACACGACACGCTCGCGGAGAAACTCGACGCAGAACGGCGCTGGTCGGATGCGCGGGAGCGCGAAGAAGAGCGTCAGCGCGCCGACCAGACCGATGCGACTGAACTGGATTTTCGCCGGCGGGTCCACGGATTACACGAAGGAGACTCGAAGGACACGAAGTGAGGTGGACGATAGGGCGCGGGATCGGCGGATGGATAAGGCTCGACTTCCTATCGACGCGTTGCTAGACTCGACTTGTTAGCAAGCGGGTGAGGGAACGTCTGGCAGAGAAGCGTCGGGTATGAACAAGTGGATTTTTACAGGTGTTTTACTTAGCGGATTTCTGAACTGCGGTACAATCGTGTCGTAAGCAAGGCCACACACTTGAGGACATCATGAGGCCGCGAACTGCACTGTTGCTGGTTGGTCTGCTACTGGGATTACATGTTCTCGGCTCCATAATTCCTAATGTCGACGCACAGACGCTGACGATTCTTTGGTCGTTCACCAACGGAGTCGATGGCGCCGGTCCGTATGCCGGGCTGGTTCAAGGCAGTGACGGGAACTTCTACGGTACGACGGAAGGTCGGTCGGGAACTGTGTTTCGGATCAGTCCGAGCGGCACTTTCACGAATTTGCACACGTTCACCGGCATCGATGGAGTCCATCCTGCTGCCGGGCTCGTGCAGGGCATCGATGGCAATTTCTATGGCACTACCAGGTTTTCCGGGACTACTGAATCTACCCGGCACCGTGTTTCGGATTAGTCCGGGTGGCAGCTTCACGAATCTACACATATTCAGCGGTAGTGATGGATCTGGACCGGTTGGAGGGCTCGTACAAGGGAACGACGGAAATTTCTACGGTACAACCTACGCTGGTGGGACAAGCAATGTGGGCACTGTGTTTCGGATCAGTCCGATAGGCAACTTCACGACTTTGTATTCATTTAGTGGCATTGATGGGGCAGGGCCAGGAGGCGTCCTGGTGCAAGGGAACGACGGTAATTTCTACGGAACAGGCTCCTGCGGCGGGGCGTTCACAAACAATGCTCCCGGCGGCACGATCTTCCCCGGCTGACGGTACGGTGTTCCGTATCAGTCCGGGCGATAGCTTCACGAATCTGTACTCGTTTAGTGGCGGTGATGGGAGTCTTCCCATTGGGGGATTGGTGGTGGGCTCCGACGGCAATTTCTACGGCACGACCTTTTATGGGGGGACGAATGGCAACAATGGCACCGTGTTCCGGGTCACTCCGAGCGGCAGCCTTACGATGCTTTGGTCATTTACGGACGGTAGCGACGGAGCTGCGCCCAATGCCGCGTTAGTGCGAGGTAGCGATGGAAACTTATACGGAACGACTTTGGCAGGCGGGCCGACCTTCTTATTTAACGGCACGTTGTTCCGAATCACTCTAAGCGGCAGCTTGACGAATCTGTACTCTTTCAGTCTCAGCAACGGAGGCGGTCCGACTGCCGGCCTGGTACAAGGCAGCGACGGGAGTTTCTATGGCACGACTGAGAGTGGCGGGACAAGCACCAACTGTTATAACGGCTGCGGCATGGTTTTCAAGCTTCCTGTCCTGCTTAATCCTCCAGCCAATGAAATCAGTCAAATTCAGTTGTCGGGCACTGACATTGTTATTGGTATTCCGTCGGTGGCGTACGAGACCTATCAATTGCAGTTTAGCAGTTCGATGACTCCTACCAACTGGGTCAATGTGCCCGGTGTATCGGTGACCAACAGCATTGGGGCGCTCCTGACGCTGACCAACTTTGGCGGGGCTTTGGAGCCGCAAGGGTTCTACCGGTTCGACATCACGCCGTAGGTGAAGTGGGAATTGGCTGCGGAGAATTCCACCAATCGACAACCCGGTTGTAGGGCGGGATGCCCCCGTCCGACGGGTGTATCCCGCCGCACGACGCATCAAATGCCGAAGGAAACGGCGGGATACCTACACGACAGGCATCCCGCCGTACAATTCGGTGGTGATCCGCTTAATATCGCCTCCAGTGAAAACGCTTTCCAGAAATATCGTATATCGATAATTTTGCTGGACGGCTTGCTGCGGATTGGGCATAGTTCCGGAACGGCAAAGCTGCGACGAGTCGCAGCACTCCAAAGGGAGAGCAGGAATTGGGAAACGGAAGGATACAGGCGGGACGCCTGTTCAACTCGATGCCGGAATGACACTCCGTCATGCGACGGAGCGCCACTATCGGCGGAGAAGAGAGGGGCCCATATAGTGTTTCTGCGAAACGAACCGGATCGGAATTTGGTATTTTTCTGGCAGATGTATCAGGACGAGAGGAAGTTATGTCGTGAGGGTGAATTTTTTCAATCCGGTTCGTTTTTTGGATTGGCGAAGTTGGGAGACCTTCGGTCGAGCAGCGTGCGCGGTCGGGTCCCGAAAGAGGTTGGGGTAAAAGACCGGCGCACAAACGAGAGAATGGATTTAACGTCCAACGTTCAACGCTCAACTTTCAACGTCCAACACGAAGGGGAACTTGGCATGGCGGGCCGGGCAGAGAACACGGCGGTCATAGACCGCCGCTACAAGGGCAACTTGAGGGCAGGGGTCGCGACGGGGACGCTGCTTCACAGGGGCGGCCTACATTACCCGGTTATGCCGCTCCGCGTTGACACACCACACTGTGCGTGATAGTTTTGCGCGCTCTTGGCGGGGCGCACCATGGCTGAGACCCAATTGAATTACAAAGATACGCTGAACCTTCCGCAGACGGACTTCCCGATGAAGGCCAACCTGCCGCAGCGCGAGCCGGAGATGTTGGGGCGCTGGGAGACGGGGCAGCTCTACGAGAAGATCATGTGGGCCCGCCGCGCCGCGCCGCTGTTTGTCCTGCACGACGGTCCGCCGTTTGCCAACGGCGATGCGCACATCGGCCACGTGCTCAACAAGACCCTCAAGGACGTCGTGGTGAAGTACAAGACGATGAGTGGTTTTTGCGCGCCGTACGTGCCGGGGTGGGATTGCCACGGATTGCCCATCGAATTCAAGGTCACCCAGGAAATGCGCAAGGCGGGCGATACCACGGCGGACCCGGCGATGATTCGACAGGCGTGCGACGCTTATGCGCGCAAGTACATCGACATCCAGCGCACGCAATTCAAGCGCCTCGGCATCTTGGGGGACTGGGAGCATCCGTACCTGACGCTCAACAAGGAATATGAGGCGGACGAATTGCGGTTGTTCGCGGACATCGTGGAGAAGGGGTTCGTTTATCGCGGCAAGAAGCCGATCTACTGGTGCGCGACGTGTCGCACGGCATTGGCGGAAGCCGAAGTGGAATATGCCGACCACGTTTCCCCGTCGGTCTATGTGAAGTTTCCCGTGAAAGGTCGGGACAAGGAGTTCGTGGTCATCTGGACGACGACTCCCTGGACCTTGCCGGCCAACCTCGCGATTGCGGTGAAACCCGATTTGACCTACGTCCGCGTGAAAGCGCCCAACGGCGAAACGTGGATCCTGGCCGAAGGGCTTGTCGAGCGGGTCGGTCAGGCCTGCGGAGTTGAGTTGGTCGTACAACAGAAGGTTTCCGTTGACGAACTCGAACGACTGGTCACGCGTCATCCGTTTATTGAGCGGGACTCGCCAGTGGTCTTTTCGCCCTACGTGACGTTGGAGCAGGGGACGGGTCTGGTGCACACGGCGCCTGGCCACGGCGCGGAGGACTACGAGATCGGCGAGAAATATGGACTGGAAACGCTCGCGCCCGTCGATGATGGTGGCGTTTTCACGAAAGAGGCGGGACAGTTCGCGGGTCAATTTGTCTTCAAGGCCAACAAGACCATCGTCGAGCATCTCCAGGCCATCGGGGCGCTGGCGGGATACGCCGAGGTCAAGCACTCGTATCCGCATTGCTGGCGTTGCAAGAACCCGATCATCTTTCGCGCGATGGAACAGTGGTTTCTCGCGCTCGATCACCAGGACCTGCGGCAGCGCGCCCTGGAAGAAGTGCGCACGGTGAAATGGGTGCCGCAATGGGGCGAGAACCGCATCGCGGGCACAATCGCGCAGCGCCCGGATTGGTGTATTTCGCGACAACGCTCGTGGGGCGTACCGATCCCGGCGTTTTACGACGCGGAAGGCCAACCGATTCTCGACGCGCAGATTGTCCGAGGCGCCGCCGACCTGGTTGAGAAGTATGGCTCGAACGTCTGGTTCGAAAAATCCGTCGCGGAACTTTGGTCGGCATTGAAGCCGAAGGATTGGAAGGGGGCCGAGGCGGTGACCAAGTCCAACGACACGCTCGACGTGTGGATCGATTCTGGCTCGTCTTCGCGGGCGGTTTTGATGCGACGGCCCGAACTGAAGCACGCGGCGGCCGACGCGAAACACCCGGCCTGGCAGGCGGACTTATATATGGAAGGCAGCGACCAGCATCGCGGCTGGTTCCAATCTTCCCTGCTGCTTTCCGTGGCGGGCAACGGTGTTGCGCCTTTCCGGGCGGTGGCGACGCATGGTTTTCTCGTCATCCAGGTCGAGGAGACCGGGAAGAAACAAAAGATTTCGAAGTCAGCCGGCAAACCGGCCAATTCGGAGGAGTACGTCAAGCGCTTCGGGGCGGATGTCCTGCGGCTCTGGGTGGTTTCGGAGGACTACCAGGGAGACGTGCCGTTGTCGGAGGAGATTTTTGAGCGAGTCTCCGAAACCTATCGTAAGGTGCGCAACACCCTGCGGATTCTGCTGGCGAACCTCTATGATTTCGATCCGGCAAAACACGCGGTGCCGCACGGGAAACTGGCGGAGATCGACCGCTGGTTGCTGTCGCGTTTGCAGGCGCTCGTTGCCGATTTGACCGAAGCGTATGAGAACCTGGAATTCCATCGCGTGTACCATTTGGTGAACGCTTTCTGCGCGGTGGAAATCTCGTCCTTTTACGTTGACGTAATGAAAGACCCGTTGTATACGCTTGCGCCCAATTCGGCGGAACGGCGGTCGGCGCAGACCGCGATTTTTGAGACGGTGGCGACGCTGGCGAAGGTGCTGGCGCCGATTGTGCCGTTCACGGCGGACGAAGTCTGGAGCTTCCTGCCAGCGCGGGAGACAGAGTCGGTGCATTTGGCGAAGTTTCCGGTGGCGGACGCGAAGCGGCGCGACACGGAACTGGAAGCGCGCTGGGAACGGTTGCTGGAAGTCCGCCGCGTGGCCTCGCTGGAGTTGGAGAAGGCGCGCCAGGGCAAGACGATTGGCAAGTCGCTCGAAGCGCGGGTGGAAATCGAGGCGAACAACGACGCGACGCGCGACTTGCTGTCGGCGCTCGGGTCAGCGCTGGAGACGGTGTTGATTGTGTCGCAAGTTCAGGTCGCGCCCTTGACGGGAGGCGAATTACGGGTGAAGGTCAGCCCGGCTTCCGGCCGCAAATGTGTGCGGTGCTGGCGGTGGACCGAGGATGTGGGCGCCGACGCGGCGCATCCGGAACTGTGCGGGCGCTGCGCGGAGGTCGTGAAACAGCGGGCGTGAAAAATGCAGTGGGATCGACAGTGTTTATGAAGAAACAAGCCAGGAAAATCAAAATCGAGAAACCGAAAGCGGTTACCAAAAAGGGGACCATGGGGACAACTGCAAAAGTCAAAGCGGCGCCGAAAGAGAAAGTGTCAAAAGCGGAGGCGAAGAAGCGAGCGGCAGCGCTGGCGATCGCCGCCGAAGCCGAGCGTCCGGCGAAGACGCTGAAACTTTCCAAGGATGACTCGACGAAGTTCAAGAAACTGCTGCTCGATTTGCGCGATCATCTCATCGACGGCGTGAATTTCCTGGCCAGCGACAACCTCAAGCGCACCCAGCGCGATGCGTCGGGTGAATTGAGCAATTACAGCCTGCACATGGCGGACGCCGGGACCGATAATTTCGACCGTGAATTTGCCCTGAGCCTGGTGTCGAACGAACAGGAAGCGCTGTATGAAATTGAGGAGGCGCTCAAGCGGCTGGAGCACAGCACGTATGGCGTTTGCGGCAACTGCGAGAAGAACATCATGAAGGCGCGGCTGGAGGCGGTGCCGTTTGCGCGGCTGTGCGTGAACTGCCAGTCCGAGATTGAAAAAGATCATCATCGGCCGGCGCCGCAGGGGCCGATGTTTACCGAGGCCGCCGACGAAGATGGCGGCGACGCGGAGGAGTCCGAGGAGTAACCCCGGGGCGTGCCATGCAATGGGTCGCGCTCATCGCTGTCACGGTGGCCGTCCTCGATCAACTGACGAAGTGGCTCGTGGTGCGTTTCATCGGGCCGGAGGAATCCTGGGTGATCATCAGCGGCTTCTTCAACCTTGTCAACTGGAGCAACACCGGCGCTGCGTGGGGCATCTTTCAACATTACAATCTCGTCCTGGCGATCATTTCGCTGGTTACGGTGCTGGCGCTCTATCTGTTCCGGCGTTCCTTCCAGCTACAGCACTGGGGTCCGCGCATCGCGCTCGGACTGATCACGGGCGGGATCATTGGCAATCTCATTGACCGGATTCGCGTCGGCTACGTGATTGATTTTCTTTCTTTCTATGTCGGCCAATACCATTGGCCGGCCTTTAATGTGGCCGATAGCGCGATTTGCGTGGGAGTGGGGTTGTACATTATCCTGTCGTGGCGCAATGACGCGGCGGAACGGAAGCGCCAGCCGGCAATTTCATCGTAGGGCGCGCAGGTTAAAGCCTGCGGCTAAAGATTGTACAACTCGCGTTTGCGCCTTTCAAACTTCGCCAACTGCCGGCAATTCTTCCGTTTCAGGAATGCTTCGACTTCGCGGAACTTGAGGCCGACCTGATCCGGCGCGTGCGCGTCCGAGTTGACCGTGAGCGGGATGCCGAGCGCCAGCGCCTCTTCGACAAGGGGAAGCATCGGGTAGGGCTGTGGCTCGGGCAACTCGGAGTGGCGATACCCCGAGGTGTTGATCTCCAGGCAAATTCCCGCCGCTTTGATTTCCTGCAAGGTACGGGTGACATCTTCGGCTTCGCGCTCACCGGGCAGGAGGCCGGTGCGTTTCACCACATCGAAATGCGCCACGATATCGCACAGGCCGCTGCGCGCCAATTGCCGCAGACGCTCGAAATAACGGGTGTAGAGCGCATGCGCATCACCGGCGAACGGGCGCGGCCACGATGACTCGCGGCAGGCGTTGTCGAGAAAGTGGATTGAGCCAATCACATAGTCCCACGGATAGCGCGCGAGTTGCTGCGCGAGATAATCCTCGAGGCCCTCGAGGTAATCCATCTCCAGGCCGAGCATCACGTCGATCTTGCCGCGGTAACGAAAACGCAGTTCCGTCACGCGCTCCACATAGTAGTGGACTCCGCTTCCGTCATCCGCACGTTGCGGCTGCGGCCGTCGGGCAGGGGATTGTGGTCGGAAAAACCGATTTCGCGCAGCCCGAGTTCAATGCCACGCTCGACGTAGTCCTCCATCGGTCCCGCGGCATGTTTGCACAGGGGCGTATGCATGTGATAATCGCACTGGATGGGCATGGCGCTGACTGTAACGGCGGAGCGGCGCGTTGACAATGACTTTGGCCGATTCTAGTATCGCGGCGCATGGAAACGCCGATCGTCTTTGAATCCAAAGGCCAGCAAGTAGTGGGGATGTTACATTTGCCGGAGGGAACGGGCCGATTTCCCGCGGCGTTGCTACTGCACGGATTCACCGGCACGAAGGTCGAGCCGCACCGCATGTTTGTGAAAATCTCGCGGACTCTTGCCGAGCATGGGATCGCCAGCCTGCGTTTTGATTTTCGTGGTTCTGGCGATAGCGCGGGCGACTTCGAAGACATGACGATCCGGTCGGAAGTGGCCGATTCCTTGGAGGCGATCAAGTTCCTCCGCGTCACAAACGCATCAACTCGCGACGGCTGGCGCTGATCGGGATGAGCATGGGCGGCGCGATTGCGGCGCACGTTGTCGCCCGCGAGAAACATCGCATCAAATCACTGGTGCTCCTGGCGCCCGTGGCGGAAGGCGAGGGCATTCTTGATGAATTGTCCACGCCCGAGGCGGTTTCTTCGCTGGCCGAAACCGGTATCACCGACCATGACGGCAATCTTGTCGGCGTGGCTTTCATTCGGCAGTTCGCGGAAATGAGGCCATTGCGCGAGGTGGTAAAATCCGCCTGTCCCGTGCTCATCGTCCACGGCTCGAAGGCCAGACCGTGCCCGCCCTGCATGGGGATATGTACGAGCGCGTGCTACAGGCGCACAAGCGGGTGGTCAAGAAGGTGATCATCCCGGAGCGGACCACACATTCAACAAGCACATCTGGGAAATGCGCGTCCTGACGGAAACGGTCGATTGGTTGGGCGAGACGATGTAACGGCGAGTGCCCGTTTTCCCAAAACGTTTCTGCTATTTCCACGTGAGGGTCGTAACTGAATCCGACGGTAGGTCGACTTTGACTTGGTTCGATCCATCGCGCAACTGCACTGTCGTTGGGGTTTTGCCATTGTTTGTCAGAACGGCGGCGAACTGACCGTCAGGATTCACAACCGCTATATGCTGTACATTTTCGATTTCTCCCTCCGACCCGATCACGACGGCATTGCGTTGCATGGCGCGCGCATAATGCGCAAACGCCCAGAACTGCCCGCTGCGGGCAACTTCGTTTGTTTGGGAATTAATCGTTACCAAACCCGCGCACTTATAGGGACCGATGTTTGGCTTGCCGGTTTCATCCAGCGCCATGTTCCAGCCGATGATGCCACGCATGCCGTTGCGCAGGATCCCGGTGAATTTTGAGCTCCACTTCGACCAGCAGGTTGCGTAGTCCTCATCGTCGAAGTGCTGGCCGCCTTCCGTCCAGTACATTTCAGCCTCTGGATGCACCGCCAGAACTTTCTCGACCCATTCTGGTTTCCCCACGTAGCCGTGCCAGGCGATGGCCGTCGTATATTTGTTTACGTTTGTGTCATCGAGTTCGGCTATGGCGCGGCCCCCAGAGATTGTAATTATGGTCCAGAAGCCAGATTTTCGTCTTCAAACCAGCGCTTTCCAACACCGGCCCGAGATTTTGGCTCACGTAGCGAACTTCAATTTCCTGTGGAAAAAGGCACGCGGGCATTTTGCTGTCCTGGTCGGTATCGACTTCGTTTTGAGAACTGACAGCGTTGATTTCCACGCCTTCCTTTTCGTAGGCTTGCAAAAACTTCACAAAATAATCCGCATAGGCTCCGAGGTAGTGCGCGCGGATGGTGCCGCCAAACATGGCATTATTATCCTTCATCCAACCCGGTGGACTCCAGGGCGACGCGAATAGATACAAATCCGGATTGATCTCCCGCGCGCGGCGAACGATCGGCAGAATGTACGCGCGGTCATGCTCAATGGAGAAACGCTCGAGTTGTGGGTCAGGCTCGCCTTCGTCGAAACTGTACATGGTTTTTGCATAGTCGCTCGATCCAATGCACAAGCGGCAGAGGCTAAAACCCATTTCCTTCGGGTCAAAAAGCTCGTGGAGCAACTTGTCGCGCTCGGCTTCAGGAAGTTGGTTGATCATGTAGCAGGCGGCATCCGTTAAAGCGGCGCCAAAACCGAGGATGGGCTGCTGTTTTTTCCCGGGCAGAATCACGATGGTGTTCGTGCTGGCTTTACCGGATACCCGGCGCCAGCGCAGCGGGTCAACCAGGGCATAGCGTTTATCGGCAGCGGTGACCCGCACGGTAATGCTACCTTCGGGCCGCGGTTCCTTCGTCTGCGCGAAGGTGCTTGTGGGGCATTTTCCAGCCAGAAACAAGACCACGGCGATCATCTTCCAGAAATCATGGCGACTGTGTGGAAACATTTTCATCTCCAATGTTTGCTCGAGTTTTGGTTGTGGTGCAGCTTGCCCGATGACCCGTCTGAGCAACACCGAGAATGCCGCAAGATCGATGTCGCTACCAGCGTTTTCTGGCAGGCGTGACCAGGAAAGTCCGACGTAGTGATATTGCGGATCGCCATGGCTGTGTTAGATTCGTACCCGATGCCTTTCGACCTTGTCAGCAAATATAAGCCACGCGGGGACCAGCCGCAGGCGATCAAAGCGTTGACCGAATCGATCCAGGCGGGGAACCGCTACCAGACGCTCCTGGGCGTCACGGGCAGCGGCAAAACGTTTACAATGGCGAATGTCATCCAGAACCTGGATCGACCGACGCTGGTCATTTCGCATAACAAGACCCTTGCGGCGCAACTCTTCAGCGAATTCAAGCAATTCTTCCCCCATAATGCAGTGGAATATTTCGTCAGTTACTACGATTACTACCAACCGGAGGCGTACATCCCGCAGACGGATACTTACATCGAGAAGGACTCGGCGATTAACGAGCAGATCGAAAAGCTGCGGCTTTCCGCCACGAGTTCGTTGTTGTCACGGCGCGACGTAATCGTGGTTTCCAGCGTCTCGTGCATTTACGGCCTGGGCTCGCCCGAGGATTACTTTGAAATGATGGCGCGGATCGAGGTGGGAAGTGAGATGGGCCGCGAGGATCTGCTGCGGAAGTTTGTGGACATGCAGTACAACCGCAATGATGTCGAGTTCGAGCGCGGGAATTTCCGCGTGCGCGGTGACACGGTCGAGATTTGCCCGAGCTACACCGAGGACGCGGTGCGCATCGAATTTTTTGGCGACCGCGTGGAGCAGATCACGCGTTTCGAGCCGTTGACGGGCCACAAGATTGAAACCAACAGCTCGGTTTCGATTTATCCCGCCAAGCACTGGGTCATGCCCTATTCGAAAATTGTGCGGGCCTTCGAAGCCATCAAGGCCGAGATGAAAGACCGCGTCGCCTGGTTCGAATCGCAGAACAAACTTGTGGAAGCGCAGCGATTGTATTCGCGGACCACGTACGACCTGGAAATGCTCAAGGAAATGGGCTTCTGCGGCGGCATCGAGAATTACTCGCGCCATCTTAGCAATCGCACCGGGCGAACGGCCATTTACGTTGATGGATTTCTTCCCGAAGGATTACCTGCTGATTATCGATGAATCGCACGTCACGGTCTCACAAATCGGCGCCATGTACGCGGGAGATCGTTCGCGCAAGACGACGCTGGTGGAACACGGCTTCCGACTGCCCTCGGCGCTCGACAATCGACCGTTGAACTCGACGGAGTTCGAGACGCTGGTCAACCAGTGTACGTTCGTTTCCGCCACACCAGGGCCGACCGAGATCAGCCGCAGCGCGGTGGTCGCGGAGCAGATTATCCGGCCGACCGGCCTGATTGATCCGGCGGTGACGATCAAGCCGCTGAAGGGACAGATTGATGATCTCATCGAACAATGTCGCGCGCGGGCCGAGAAACACGAGCGCGTGCTGGTGACGACGTTGACCAAGCGCACTTCGGAAGACCTCACCGACTACCTTCGTGAAGTCGGCATTCGCGTGAAGTATCTGCACAGTGAAATCGACGCAATCGAACGCGTCGAGGTACTGCGCGGATTTCGCGCTGCGGATTTTGACGTGCTGGTGGGCATCAACCTGTTGCGGGAGGGGCTCGATTTGCCGGAAATGTCGCTGGTGGCGATCCTGGACGCCGACAAGGAAGGTTTCCTGCGCAGCGCCACGTCGTTGATCCAGACGGCGGGGCGCGCCGCGCGTCATATCAACGCGGCGGTTATTCTCTACGCCGATGTGATGACCGATTCGATCAAGAAATTTCTCCAGACCACCGAGTATCGTCGCACCAAGCAACTGGCGTACAACAAAGAGCACGGCATCACTCCCAAGACGGTGAAACGCGAATTGCAACTGAGTCTCGCCGATCTCACGAAGGCGCGCGCTGTGGAAGCTTCGGTGGTTCGCGAAGCCCCGGCGGCTACGAGACGGCGAAGCTGCTGCGTGAATTGGAAGCGGAGATGTTGGAGGCGGCGGAGAACCTGCAATTTGAGAAGGCGGAGATCCTGCGCGACCAGATTGACGAACTCAAGAAGGGCGAACCCGGCGGATTTGCCGATTCGCCGAAGCCCCGGCCCGTCGTCAGGTGAAGTACGACCGCAAATTGAAGGTCAATGTGGTGAAGAAGACGCGTCCCGCCAAGGCGCAATGACCACTCTTCCTCCCGAAATCATCCGCAACCTCGTCGTTGCAGCGCTGGCTGAGGACATTGGCGCTGGCGATATCACAACCGAAGCGGCGATCCCCGCCGAGCAGCGCGCGGAAGCTTGTATCGTCGCAAAGGAACCCTGCGTTGTGGCCGGCTTGCCGCTGGTCGAGGCCGTATTCACGCAGATCGATCGGGCTGTTGCGGTGAAGTTGTTGGTGGAAGAGGGCGATGCCGTGGAAATGGGGACGCGTGTGTGTGAACTCAGGGGCCCGGCGCGCGGGATTTTGACCGGCGAGCGGACGGCGCTCAACTTCTTGCAGCGGCTTTCGGGAATCGCGACGCTGACGCACCAGTTTGTTGCCAAGGTGGCACAAGCCCCCGTACGCGTGAAACCGAAGATTTTGGACACGCGCAAGACCACGCCTACGCTCCGCATCCTGGAGAAATACGCTGTCGCCATCGGCGGAGGCACCAACCATCGCATGGGACTTTTCGATGCGGTGATGATTAAAGATAATCATCGCGTTGTGCTGGCGCGCCTTTGGTTCGAAGGCCCTCGGCGATGCCGCTGCTTTGGCACGCAAAAAACATCCGAACGCGCCAATCATCATCGAAGCCGACAATCTGGAGCAGGTTGAAGAAGCCCTAGCCGCCGGCGCCAATCATATTCTGCTCGACAACATGACGCCCGACGAATTGCGAGAAGCCGTGACGGTCGTTGCCGGTCGCGCGAGAACAGAAGCCAGCGGGGGCGTCCGACTCGATACCGTCATCGCCATCGCCACACGGTGTCGACTACATTTCCGTCGGCGCGCTCACACACTCGGCGCGGGCGGTGGATTTTACGTTGGAGTTACTCGAAGACCGTGGTGCTTAGGTAAACAAACTAATTGGGGAGGCAAGCATCAATGAAAACAGTTTTTGGGATGGCAAAATCATTCTTGGATCTTGGAGGTTGCCGTCACGCAAAGGCTGAGTTGGATCTCTTCAAGATCGCTTATGCACTGGAGTTTCTTAAGGGGCGAGGCCAAGAAGGCATTGGTTACATGTTGGTCATGACACCGAGTATCAAAAAGACGGTTAGAGGATGCCGATCAGGGAATTGGCGCTCTCCGGGGTAATCAGGGTGGTAGTTCCTGAGGTGACTGACGCAGAACGAATTACCCTTTCCGATGAGAAAGTAAAAAACAAGCGAGGCATGATGAAGGGCAGCGCTGGAGAAAACACAGACGCTGATTCATGGGCGACTCAAGGAAGAACACTAGGAGAGCGCTATTTGTTCGAGACAATTGGACGGGAACACGCGAACATTCGGCCCATCACTTCAAACGTGCAGATTGAAAATCAATTGGGATTACTGTGGGGTAATCGATTAATGAAGGCGGGTACTGCAATTCTTCGAGACGTTTTACCAGGCAGCGGGGCGGTTTACCGGGTGGATGACCTGGGGCGGCGCTTGAAATTTCCGGCGACGGCAGTGAATGCGGAGATCGCGGAGTTGGAGAAGGTCGGCTACACGATCGAGTCGCATCCGCATTTTGGGTATCGCTTGCTGGGCACTCCCGACCGCTTGACCGCGGACGACATTAAGGCGCAATTAAAGACTTCGCTGATTGGATCGGAGATCCTGGTTTTCCAGGAGACGGCGTCGACGAACGAAGTGGTCGAGCACCTGGCAAAATCCGGGGCGCGGGAAGGGTTTGGTGGTGTTTGCGGAATCGCAGACGCGCGGACGCGGCAGGCGCGGGCGTGCGTGGGCCTCGCCGCATGGGAAGGGACTCTGGTTTTCGGTTTTGTTGCGACCAACGTTGCCGACAAGCGCGGCCAGTCGCATCACGGTGGCCGCGAGCGTGGCCGTGGCGCGGGCAATCCACCAGAATTGCGGCGTGGATGCGCGCATCAAGTGGCCGAATGACGTGATGGTGAACGGCAAAAAGCTGGCGGGCGTTTTGACGGAACTGCGGGCGGAGGCCGACGAGATTCTGCTCGGCGACCCTTGGCATCGGGATCAATGTGAATTCCCGGCGGGAGATTTTTCCGGGCGAGTTGGCGGGTATTGCCACGTCCTGAATGGAAACCGGGATGGCGCAGGATCGACTTGCGCTGGCGGCGCAGGTGTTGATTGCGTTGGACGAGTGCTACGAGGCGGCGCTCACGAATTTTGAAGCGGTGGTGGATGAGTGGGCGAAACTTTGCACGACACTCGGTCGGCAGATCGTGGTGACGATGGGGCAACATCGCATCGAGGGGTTCGCGCAGGCGCTGGACAGTGATGGGGCATTGCTGTTACGGCGCGATAGCGGGCAAATCGAGAGAATTTTGGGCGGCGACGTGGTGGTGGAGCGCGCATGAAGAAGGAACGTCCATTCCTGTTGGTGAACATCAACAATACCAACACCAGTTTTGCGCTCGCGAATGCCAAGCGCATTTTGCGGGTGGTCAAAGTGCCCACGGCGTCCGTCCATAAGATTCCTTTTACCGGTGCGAACATCAAGGGGATGATCTTGGCGTCGGTCGTCCCGAAGATGACGAAGCGCATCCAGCACTTGTTGCCGATGCGGCCAATTATTGTCAGCACGGCATTGACCTGGGGGTCGGCGTTCGCTATCCGAACAAGAACAGATTGGGTCGACCGGTTGGCGAATGCGGTGGGCGTCGCGAAACTCTACGGGACGCCGGCCATCGTGGTGGATTTCGGCACGGCGGTCACTTTCGATATCGTGAATTCTTCCCGCGATACGCCGCGGGGTGATCGCGCCGGGGTTGGCGTGGTGACCGTATCTTTACCAACGCACGGCGCTGTTGCCGCGCATCAAGCTGGCCGAACCGGACTCGGTGATCGGCAAGAGCACGGTCGCGGCCATGCGGGTGGGCGCGGTGATTGGGTATGCGGTGGTGAAGGAAATCCTGAGCGCCCTGAAGCACGGCGCGCATGGAGAAAGCGGTGATCGTGGCGACGGGCAGCGATGGCGGACTCTATTGCGAAGAAGATCCGTGAAATCGAACACATAAATCCGTTGTTGACCCTCGAAGGCCTGCGGTTTATCTACCTGCGCAACCGCGCCGCGTAAGATCACGCAGGCGCTGAAAATAATGAATCGAATTGATATCAAGTTTCGCGCGTTGCGCGCCGCCCGCCAAAAAGGTTTCATCGCTTACATTTGCGCGGGCGATCCGAACCTGCGGGCGACGGCGGCGCTGGCGCGGGGGTTCGAGCGCATGGGCGTGGACGTGCTGGAGTTCGGCGTCCCGTTCAGCGATCCGCTGGCTGACGGGGTCGTGAACCAGTTAGCCGCCGAGCGAGCGTTGCGCAGTGGCACGACGCTGCACGGCGTATTAAAGATGGTGGGCGCGTTGCGGCGCGGTGGCTATAAGGTCCCGATTGTGTTCTACGTTTACTACAACGTGGTGCACCATTACGGGCTGAAGAATTTTGTTCGCGATGCCGTGGCAGCCGGAGTGGACGGCGTGCTGGCGCTGGACTTGCCGCCGGAAGAGGCGGGGAACGTATGAAGCGGCGATGAAGGGCGCGGGATTGCATCCGAGATATCTGGTGGCACCGACGACGCCTCCGCACGTATCGGCAAGATTAGCCGGGATGCCAGCGGTTTCATTTATTACGTGTCGCGCGAGGGCGTGACGGGATGCAGAAGAAACTCGCGCCAACCGCGACGAAGCATGTCGCAATCATTCGCAAACACTCGAAGTTGCCGGTTGCCATTGGGTTTGGAATTTCGAATCCGGCGCAGGCGCGCGTGGCGGTGCAGGCGGCGGACGCGGTGGTGGTGGGCAGCGCGATTGTGAACCAGATCGCGAAACATGGAACGGATCGGCAACTGGCGGCCAAAGTGGCCCGTTTTGTCGGCGCGATGGTACGCGCGGTAAAGAAAGAGGGAAAGTGACATGAATTGGGCAGTCGTCATGGCGGGTGGGTACGGCGAACGGTTCTGGCCGCGGAGTCGGCGCAAGCAACCGAAGCAATTGCTGCCGATTGTCGGCGACAAGACGATGATCCAGCAGACGGTGGAACGCGTGCGGCCGTTGGTGAGCGATGCGCGGATCGTGGTCGTGACCAACCAGGAGCAGGCGCCGCTCGTGCGCAAACAGCTTCCGCGCGTGAAGCACATCATTGCCGAGCCCATGGGACGCAATACCGCGCCGGCTATTGGAGTGGCGACGGCGGTGATTGGCAAGCAGGACCCGACGCGGTCATGGCGGTCTTGCCGGCGGACTCGTACATTCCCGATATCGAAGGCTATCGACGGGTCGTTGGCGATGCCTTGAAACTGGCGGCGGCGCAGGAGGTTCTCGTGACCATTGGGATCAAGCCGAGTGGGCCGCACACGGGATATGGGATATCCAGGTCGGCGAGGAACTCTCCAACAAATCGGCGACGAAATTTTGGAGGGCGCGGCGCTTTGTCGAAAAGCCGGACCGCAAGACGGCTGAGGAGTTCGTGGCGAGCGGCGATTATCGTTGGAACGCGGGGATGTTCGTCTGGTCGTTTCGCGCGGTGGCGGAAGCCTTTCGAAAGTTTCAGCCCGCGCTCTGGGACGCTTGCGGGCGGATCCAGAAGGCCGCTGGCACGAAGTCGTTTGCGCGGGCCCTGGCGCGGGAATATCCCAAGATGGAAAAGATTGCGGTCGATTACGCGATCATGGAGAAGGCGAACAACGTGGTTGTCGCCAACGGCGATTTTGACTGGGACGATGTCGGCGACTGGCAGGCCATCGGGCGGCATTTCGAGAAGGATGGGGGCGGCAACGTTGCGGTGGGTGAATTTGTGGGATTGGATTCCACTAATTGCATCGTGCTGAGTGACAAGAAGCATCTGGTGGCAACGGTCGGCGTGCGGGACCTCGTGATCGTCCACACCGACGATGCGACGCTGATTTGTCATCGCGACCAGGCGCAGAAAGTGCGCGAGGTGGTGAAGAAATTGGCGGCGGAGAAGAAGTATAAGAGACTGTTGTAGGGCAGGCGCTCCGCCTGCGTTGTTTACTTTGCATTCATGGCAAGCGGAGCGCTTGCCCTACAAAATCAATATTATGCGTGTTCTCGGCGTTGATTTCGGTCACAAGCGTATCGGGCTGGCGCTCAGCGATGAGACCGGCACGGTCGCGTCGCCGCTGACGTACATCGACGGCGGCGGGATCGCCGCGGTTAGCCGTGAGATTGCGCGGATCTCCACGGAGCGCCAAGTAGGAAAAATCGTCGTGGGCGTTCCCTTGCGATTGGATGGAACGCGGAGCGAGCAGACGGAGCGCACGCTGGCGTTTATCGCGGAGTTGGAGCGAACGACGACGATCCCCGTGGTGAAATGGGACGAGCGGCTGACGAGCGTGCAGGCCAACCGCGCGTTACTTGAAGGAAACGTGCGGCGCAGCGACCGCAAGGAGAAGATCGACAAGCTCGCCGCGCAAATCATGTTGCAGAGTTATCTCGATGCGACAAACCCGCCTCCAACCGAAGGTATACTTCATATCGCAGATGGTGGGACAGGCCTCGGCCTGTCAAAATCTGTCCCCACAGGCAGGGACGCCTGTCCACCGGGGGCCGATGAGAACCTTTAGGCACTTCAAGCTGACCATCACTTACGATGGGACGCAGTATGCCGGCTGGCAGTTGCAGCCGAACGGCAAGACGATCCAGGAAGTCGTGGAACTTGCGCTCGCGAAGATTGGCGGGCGCGAGGTGCGGGTGCACGGCTCGGGCCGCACGGATGCCGGGGTGCATGCGCGGGGACAGGTGGCGAGCTGTTCGTTGCGAACGCAACTCAAGTCGCCGACGCTGTTGCGGGCGTTGAATGCGAATCTGCCCGAGAATATTCGCGTGGTGCGGGGGCAGGAGACCGACACGAAATTCCACGCGCGTTTCTCCGCGAGGGGAAAGGAGTATCGTTACCAGATCGATTGTGGCGCGGTCGCCGATCCGTTTCTTCGCTTCTATGCGTGGCATCATCCACGACCATTGAACGTCGCGACGATGCGACAGGCCGCGAGATTGCTGAAGGGGCGGCATGATTTCTCGGCGTTGTCGGCCAATCCGATGCGTCCCGTGGAAACCACTGTGCGGACGATTGAGAAGTTGTCGGTGACGAAGCAGGGGAATGTCGTGACGGTGGCGGTGGTTGCGGACGGGTTTCTTTACAAGATGGTACGTTCGATTGTCGGGGCGCTCGTGAAGGTGGGCGAGGGCCGGATGACGGTCGAGGAGTTGGGGAGCTTGGTGAAAGTGAAGAAGCGGACGGCGCAGGTGGAAACGGCGCCGGCGCACGGATTGTTTCTCTGGCGGGTGTTTTACTGATGAACGTGGTCCTCGTTGAACCGGAAATTCCGCCGAATACGGGAAACGTGGCGCGGTTGTGCGCCGCGACACAGGCGACATTGCATCTGGTCGGGCCGTTGGGGTTTCGCTTGGACGACAAGACGCTGAAGCGCGCGGGGATGGATTATTGGGAGCAGGTGACGTGGAAATGCTGGGAGTCGCTCGAATCGCTGCAGGCTGGGATTGAGAAAGCGGAAAGCGGAGAGCCAGCGAAAGGAGAAAGCGGAGAGCGGAAAGTGAGGAAGGCGGAAGGGCGACCGACGTTCTACTATGTCACCACGAAGTCGAAGCGGCCTTACACGCAGCCCCGCTACCGCGGGGACGATTACCTGGTGTTCGGACGAGAGACAGCAGGTTTGCCAAAGGCGTTGCTGGATGCGAATCCGGAGACGACAATCACGATCCCAATGTTCAACCCGCAAGCCCGCAGTTTGAATTTGGCGACGGCGGTCGCGGTGGTGCTGTATCACGCGATCTGGCAAACAACCAATAATTTCGAGGGTTGGCAGGGAGGGATTCGCCCGATAGGTTCCTCACCAAAGGAGCCTGTTATATGAAGACTTGGAACAGTTCAAAGAAGCAGAGCAAGGTGCAGAAGGGGATCGTCGGGACGGTGATCCTCGTGATCCTGGCGGGCGCGGTGGTTGCCCGGTCCCTTCGGGATTCTGATTGCAGTGATCCTGTTTGGAATCTACGCGATCAACAAGTCCGCGCAGAAGCGGCACGATGAGCGGGTGCTATCGGAGAACCTCGGCAAGGTCCGGGTTGTCAAGACGGATGACCGGGACGGGATGCCCAACAGCCTCTAGTCAGCCCGGCCCAAAGTCCCAGGCGAGTGATTACCGGACCCGCTTCACCAGTTCCTTGAGGTTTGCGGCGCAGTCTTCGATGTCCAGTCCCTGGCCCGATAGGTTCCTCACCAAAGGAGTCCTGTCATTTCGCGCTTTCAAGATCGAGCAGGCAATGAGGTACATCATCAAGAGCCAGCATATTCACATTCCCCATAACTGCGACTGGGTATTCCCCATCCTTTTGTGGCTCAATCCACACGAGCCAAAAGTAGTGTTCCGTATGCTCAATCACCCTACTACCGACGGTGAGCAATGCGTATTTTTTGCCTTTGGACACCTTGAAGGAAAACTGCCCGTCAGCATCAGTCGTGGTTGTGTGCAGTGGCGACCCAAGTTGTGAAAAAAAGTATGGCAAGTCCGTTTCTGGCTTCAAGCCATCCAAAATCGACTTGGTAACCTTTTCCAGTTGTTTAACCCTCTCGGTATCAGCATCGTTGCGTGAAGTGAGGGCTGAAATTTCGTTTTCCGCCACAGTCAATTCAGTTTGTATTGGTTTGTCGGCATCTGCGTTCCGGGTCATCTCTATGGCGACAGCGACATCTCGGTTGCTGGTAAACAGTTTTTCCTCCAAATCACGCGTGGCGGTCAGTTTTGCCAATTTGGCTGAGTAAATCCCAAGAATACCCCCGTCATCAAAACGATATGCGGAAGGTTGCGCAACAGTTGTCGTGGTCGTCCCACCAAGGGCACGATAAGTTCCAGAATGGCGCCAACTTTCACCGCTGAGTTGCTGTTGCGACGCGGCATTAGATTGAACCTGTTGCTGATGTAACTTTTCCTGGGCTGAATTCATTTCCGAAACCTGTTCCTCGGCTTGGGCGACCTGTTGTGCCTTCCGATCCTCCAGGTTTCTCGCGTTCTCCTCGTACCACTTGTCCCACTTGGCAATAGAGTCATCATTGGACTTGTTAATGGCATCAAGGCGCTGATTCAGCCCGTCCTCGTTGATTTTCAACTTCAACTTGTCCGCATCTACCAAGTTGTGGTCCGCGGCAATCATAACAGTGGTTTCAGTGATATTCTTCTGAAGACCGTCAATGCTTCGATGAATCTCGGCAAGATGTGGCTGGGCTGAAATTCCTTTCTGCTCCATTTGCGCCAAATAGGTCACAATATTTGTCTGAAAATGAATGATCGTTTGCTCGTCATAGATTGAAATGGGGAGACCGGCCAAGCGAACCGACTGCCCGGAATTTACCACGACAAACACCTGCCCTTTCACAACCCGCCTTGAACAGCCGGTAAGGCAGACTAAGGCCAGCAACAATGAGATTGCGTCATTCATTGCCCGATTCGGATAGTGTCAGACCGACGAGCAAAGTCGTCCATGCGCTCAGGCTACGCACAGGGATAGCCACAGTCAAACCGATTCCACTACTTCAAACGCTTCGCCAGTTCCTTGAGGTTGGTTGCCGCGTCTTCGATGCCCAGGAGGTCCACGGCATCGACTTCCGCCTCGGCGGCTTCCAGCAGGGATTTGTCCATCTCCACGTTTACCACATCCAAGTATTTCCTGATCGTGGTCATGGTCGGCTGGGGGCGTGAATATTAGCGCAGATTCTTTTGCGGGGCGATAAGGAAAACCGGGGCGGGGTAGACGGGGAGGGGAACAACGGCAAGCGGGCCGCTTGCCCTACAATTAACTTGGGAACGGGAGGGGCAACGAGGCCGGACGCCTGTTCAACTGGGAAGATCTGCGCTTCACAGAAACGCAGCTACACCAACAAGGGCGACAGGCGACGGCTTATCGTAAAACGATAATTTTGCTGGACGTGGTGGTGGGGGAGGGGTATAGTCGGTGCGATTCTTTGACACGGGGAAAGCGGCAAATACCCTCACCTCAATCCTTTGCTCCGAACTCCGAGTCGGAGTTCGTGGCGTCTCGCTGCTCGGCTCCCCCAAGGGGAGAGGAGGCGGCGCAAAACATGTGTTTCTGCGAAACGAACCCGTTTTGGATCGGTGCTGTTTTGGGTGGAAGTAAAAGGGCGATAGGCAGTTAGGAGGTCACAGCTTGTTTTTGCAAACGGGTTCGTTTTTTGGACTTCAGCCTCGGCGCGACCGGCGGTCACGCCCTACCTCGGAAGACGCCGCGTCGGGGACGCGGCCTATAACTGGTTCTATCTCATTGCCCGGGGAGGACTTTTTTGAGGTTGTTGAACAAGCCTCCGACGACGTTCGTGGCGCCTTTGAGGGCTTCGCCGGCGACGTTGGTGACGTTGCCAAGGTCTTTCTTTAGATCGTCGGGCTTGATGCCGATGTCCGGCAGGGGAACGCTGCCGGCGATGGTGAGGAGGACGAGTCGGGTGATGTCGGTGGAGTCGTTGATGTTCTTGTACGTGCGCTGGAGGTTAAGGGTGAGCGTGCGCTCCGTGGGCTTGGCGCGGCTGTAGTCCTTGATGGTGACGGTGCCGACCTGGATGCGCAACTGGTCGATCTGATATTTTGCGGAAGATTTGGAGTCGCCACCAGAGACGACGCCTTTGAGCTTCATGGCATTGGAGTCACCCTTGTCGTTCTTCACGATCACGAGTTGCTTGATGTTGATGAGCATGTCGTTGATGTGGGGCGTGCCGCTGAGCATGGAGCCGAGACGGTAATCGACATAAAGCTCGGGCATATCGACGAACATTCTCTCCTGAAACTCGGGCGGGTTCATCAGCGTGAGATCGCGAACATCCAGTTTGCTGGAGAAGAGGCCGACATCGACGGAGCCGATTTTCAGGGGGAAGCCCGTGACTTTTTTAGCGCCGACCTCGACGGAGACACGGGCGATGAAATTGCGGGAGAGGAAAAGAACCACCAGAAGAACGACCAACCCGGCAGGGACGATCCAAAGGAGCTTTTTCATATTCCAGTGTTACCGCGTTTTGTCCGCGCAATCAAGCCACGGATTAACCCACGACCGCGTGCAGGTCACGGAGCGTTTTCAGCAATGCTTTGACATCGCGAAGCGGCAGTTGATTGGCGGCATCGCTGCGGGCGCGATCAGGATGGGGATGGGTTTCCAGGAAAATGCCGTCACAGCCCGCCGCAACGGCAGCGCGAGCAAGGACCAGGGCCATGCGGCGGTCGCCGCCGGTGGCCTTGCCGCCGGGCCCGCCGCCCGGCATCTGGACGCTGTGCGTGGCATCGAAAACGACCGGCCAACCGAGTTCGCGGAGCAACGGCAGCGAGCGCATGTCGGCGACGAGATTGTTGTAGCCGAACGACGAGCCGCGCTCGGTGAGCAGGATATTGCGTCCGCCGACCGCCGTGATTTTGTCGATCACATTGCGCATGTCCCACGGCGCGAGGAATTGTCCCTTTTTCACGTTGACGCAGCGCTTCGTGCGCGCGGCGGCCTGGATCAAATCGGTTTGACGACAGAGGAACGCCGGGATTTGGAGCACGTCCGCGACTTCGGCCACCGGTTTACAGTGGGCGATTTCATGCACGTCGGTCAGGATCGGCAGGCCGAACTGGCGCTTCACTTTTTTCAGGAGGGCGAGTCCGCGTTTCAGGCCCGGGCCGCGGAAGCTGTCGCGCGCGGTACGGTTGGCCTTGTCGTAACTGGCCTTGAAGATGAGCGGAAGATCGAGGTCGCTGCAAATATCGGCAAGGGCCGCAGCAGTCTGCAGCACCATTTTCTCGTTCTCGATGACGCACGGCCCGGCAATGACAAACAGCGGAGCGCGTTTGCCGCCGAGAGTGAGGTTGCCGATGGTGATAGTCTTCATGACGGTTTCTGTTTCAGCGCCGCTTCGATGAAACCGCGAAAGAGCGGGTGGGCCTTGTTGGGCTTCGAGAGAAATTCGGGATGAAACTGACAGGCGATAAACCACGGATGATCGCGCAACTCGATGAGTTCGACGAGATCGTACTTCGTGTAGCGGCCGGCGACGATCATACCCGCCTTCATGAGTTGGTCGCGGTAGCCATTGTTGAATTCGTAACGATGGCGGTGCCGCTCGGAGATCTCCTCGGCGCCGTAGAGTTCCCGCGACTTGGTGCCGGCCACGAGCTTGCACGGTTGCGCGCCGAGCCGCATCGTGCCGCCTTTCACGTCCACGCCTTTCTGCTCTTCCAGCAGGCAGATGACGGGATGGGCGGATTTTTGGTCGAACTCGGTGGAGTTGGCGCCGGTAAGGCCGCAGACGTTGCGGGCAAATTCGATGACGGCGATTTGCATGCCGAGACAGAGGCCGAGATACGGGACCTTGTTTTCGCGCGCGTACTGGGCGGCGAGGATTTTGCCTTCGATGCCGCGATTGCCGAAGCCGCCGGGCACGAGAATGCCGGCAACGCCCTTCAGGTACTTCTCCGCGCCATCCTTCTCGATGTGCTCGGCATCCACGCGCGTGATCTCGACCGCGCAATCGAGCGCGGCGCCCGCGTGTTTGAGCGCCTCGTACATGCTTTTGTAGGCGTCGATGAGCTGGATGTACTTGCCGACGACGGCGATTTGCACCTTGCGCGTGGGACTGATCATCCGCTGGAGCATCTTCTCCCAGTCGGTCAGCGGTTTGGCGGGCGCGTCCAGGCCGAGGTAACGGCAAACGAGTTCGTCGACATTTTCGTGGCGTAGATCGACCGGGACTTCGTAGATGGAATGCGCCACGTCGAGTTCTTCGATCACGCATTCGAGCTGAACATTGCAGAACATGGAAATCTTCTGGCGGACTTCCTTGCCGAGCGCCTTCTCGCTGCGACAGATCAGGATTTGCGGCATGATGCCGATCTCGCGCAGTTTGGCGACGCTTTGCTGGGTCGGCTTGGTCTTGATCTCGCCCGCCACGCGGATGAACGGCACGAGGGTCACGTGGATGAAAAGCGAATTCTGCGGCCCGGACTCGAGCGCAAACTGGCGGATCGCTTCCAGAAACGGCAGCCCTTCGATGTCGCCGATCGTGCCGCCGATCTCAATGATCACCACGTCGGCCCCGCTTTTCTTGCCCACTTCGCGGATGCGGTCTTTGATTTCGTTCGTCACGTGCGGGATCACCTGCACGGTCTTGCCGAGATAATCGCCACGGCGTTCCTTCTCGATGATGCGCGCGTACACCTGACCGCTGGTGAGATTGTTGAGCCGCGACAGTTTCGCGTGCGTGAATCGTTCGTAGTGGCCGAGATCGAGGTCGGTCTCCGCGCCATCATCGGTCACATACACCTCGCCGTGTTGAAACGGATTCATGGTGCCAGGATCGACATTCAGGTACGGGTCGAATTTGGCGAGTGTGACCTTCAGGCCGCGGTTCTCCAGCAGGGTACCGATCGACGCGGCGGTCAACCCCTTGCCGAGGGAACTGATTACGCCACCGGTGACGAAAATGTATTTCATGGCTGGGTTCTCAAAATCTCTTCGACCAACTCGATATCCTCGGGCCGGTCGACGCCGATGGAGTCATGGGGCGTGACCAACACCTTGATGGCAAAGCCGTTTTCCAACGCGCGCAACTGTTCCAGCTTCTCGGTTTTTTCCAGTTCGGTTTGTGGCAGTTGTACGAACTTCAACAGAAATTCGCGTCGAAACGCGTAAATCCCCAAATGCTTGTAAAATCTTGCGAGTTTCAACCACTCCATCGAATCGGCGGAACTGGCGTCGCGCACGAACGGAACCCGGCTGCGGGAAAAATACAGCGCATTTCCGTTTTGGGCCAGGGCAACCTTTACCACGTTCGGATTGTCGAGATTGGCGGCGGACTCCAACTTACGCGCCAGTGTGCCCATGACGCATTTCGGGTCGGACTGCATGGCCTCGACGAGCTGGTCGACCATTTCCGGGCGCATCAACGGCTCGTCGCCCTGAATGTTGAGGACCAGGTCGCATTCGTAAGCGAGCGCAACCTCGGCCACGCGATCGGTTCCTGTGGCGCAATCGGGGGAGGTCAGCATGGCATCGCCGCCAAACGCCTCGACGGCTTCGAGAATGCGGGTGTCTTCCGTGGCGACGATGACCTTGTCGAGCCGCTTGGCCCTGGCGGCCTGTTCGTAGACGCGCTGCACGAGGGTTTTGCCGGCAATTATCGCGAGCGGTTTGCCTGGAAATCGCTGTGCACCATAACGGGCTGGAATCACCCCCAATGAGCGAATCTTCATTGGGATTGCAGTGTAGCACAACCCCGGCGCGTGACAAGGCCCGCCGTCAGCGTTGCACTTCGGCGTAGCGGAAGCAGGTGATGAGGTGATCGTTAACCAAGCCGGCCGCCTGCATGAAGGCGTAGCAGATGGTCGAGCCGCAGAAGTTGAATCCGCGCCGTTTCATGTCCTTGCTCATCGCGTCGGACTCTTTGGACGTGGCGGCGATTTCTTTCATCGACCGGAGGCGGTTGACGCGCGGTTTGCCATCGACAAACTGCCAGATGTAACGGTCGAAAGAACCGAATTCATCGCGCACCTTCAGGAGCGCCTGCGCGTTCGTGACCGCCGAACGCACCTTCAATCGGTTGCGAATGATGCCCGGATTCGCGAGCAGTTTCTCGATGCGTTTCTCCGTGTAGCGCGCCACCTTCTCCGCGTCGAAGTTGTCGAATGCTTTCCGGTAATTCTCGCGCTTGAGCAGCACCGTGCGCCAACTCAGGCCCGCCTGCGCCGCATCGAGCACGAGGAACTCAAAGAGCTTGCGGTCATCATGCACCGGCACGCCCCATTCGGTGTCGTGATACGCGATCATCGTAGGATGGTCGAGAGACCAGCCGCAGCGAACTGGTTCAAGCATGCCGCGAGTTTACCAAATTGGCAGTGCGCAGTGCGAGGCCCTTTCAAGGGCGGTAGCGGTTTTTATTGGATCAATGATGGGGAACGCTTATGGTCCAGAGGACCCACCCCGGCGGAATCACGTCCGTGCAATCGAATCCGGTTGTCCACTCGACTGCATTGGCGAGAATCCACAAAGCTGCGAGTGGCAGCAGCACGTAACGAAACAGGAAACCTGCGCGTCGCCTGGAAGCGGTCCGAGATTCCACAACGGTCGCTTCGGACGGCAGGTAAGCCAGTTTCCAATTCGGATAATGTTTTGCTCTCCAATCATACAAGGCTGTAGGCAAGCCGATATCACGGCCAGCCTTTTCGCTTTCGAGCCACTTGTGCCGGAGGATTTCTTCGGTCGGCGGCCTCGGCTTTCCGAACGCAATGATTAATAATTCGTCTACGTTTTCAACGGGATGAGTTACATCCTGGATCGTATTCATCTTCCTGCCCCCCACGGTTGGTTGTTACTTTCTCCTTGACGTGCATACCCCCAACATTTTCCATGCCGGACGCAGTTTCCAAGCGAGGATGCGGCTCTGCTCGGTCGAAAAACTGGCGAAATCTGGACAGGCTGGCCTGCTATCGCCAGTCGCAGTTGGATGCAAGGCTGTTGGACGGAGACAAGCATATTTCCAAAGCGACTCCGTCGGATTGGTTTCATTCCTTCGCATCTGGGACTAAAGTGTTTGGGATTGGATCAGAGGAAGCGGCATGCCGATGGGTGATTTCTACTCGACAAGGGGCTCATTTCCAGCTAAATACGGCCACATAAGGAGGTGGGATTTCCACCATGACAAAGAAGGCGTTGGGCAGGGGACTGGATGCATTAATCAGTGGCGGGGTCGTTCGCAGCGTGGCGGCCGAACCTCCTCATGTTGAAGTTGCCATCGCACTTCCCGCGACGAACGTGGTCCAACCACTCGGCACCAGATCCGCCAGCACTGTCGGCGAGAGCAACGGCAACGCCGTTCTTCATCTCGACATTGACACCATTGAGCGCAGCCGCTTCCAGCCGCGCACCGATTTTGACCCGGAGCAACTTCGCGAGCTGGCCGATTCCATCAAACAACGCGGCGTTATCCAGCCATTGCTGGTGCGACCGTTTATTGGGACCGATGGCATGCGCCGCCATGAACTGATTGCCGGCGAACGCCGCTGGCGGGCGGCACGGGAAGCGGGGCTGACGACGATCCCCGCCATCGTCCGCGAGGCGAACGACCAGGAAGCGCTTGAGATCGCGCTCATCGAAAACCTGCAACGTGAAGATCTCAATGCGGTCGAGGAAGCGCGAGCGTACGAACAGCTTTCCACGCAGTTCAAACTCACGCAGGAACAAATCGCCGAAAAAGTGGGCCGCAGCCGTGCGGCGGTGGCGAACTCGGTGCGGCTGCTCGGATTGCCGGGGGAAGTGCAGTCGTGGATTGCCGACAACCGGCTCAGCGTGGGCCACGCCAAGGCGATTTTGGGGTTGGCCAATCCGTCTGAGCAGCGGCTGGTTGCCGAGCGCGTGCTGAAGCGCAATCTCACGGTGCGCGAGACGGAACGGCTCGTGGAACAACTCAAGGGCGAAGCGAAAGTTCGCGCGCGCACGCTCGGTGGAGTTGCGAAATCCACGCATGTCCTCGCGGTTGAAGAGCGGTTGCAGCAGAAGCTCGGCACCCACGTCAGTGTGTATCACGGCAAGAAAAAGGGGCGCATCGAGATCGAGTATTACGGGAACGATGATCTCGCGCGCCTGCTCGGTATCCTCGGTATCGACAATCTCTAGCGGCGCTCGCCGAGTGCCGAAATGGACGACCTCAGCCAACAGCAACGCGCCAAACGTTACGAGGCGATCCACAACCTTCTCTTCGTGGTGGAGACGGTTTACACGATCTTGTTGCTGGTCGCATTTCTCGGCTGGAAGGGTTCGGACATTCTGGCCAACGCGGCGCAATCCATTTCGCCGAATCCATGGATTCATGTGGCGATTTACGGCGCCGTGGTCGTCATCGCGACCAAGCTGCTGTTTTTGCCGCTCAATTATTACGGCGATTATCATCTCGAACATAAATTTGGGCTTTCCAACGAAAACCTCGGTGCGTGGGCGTTCGATGAACTGAAGTCCCTCGGGTTGAATTTGCTCCTGAGTGTCGCGTTGCTGGACGTTTTGTATTTCGTTCTGCGACGCGCCGGAGACTGGTGGTGGGTCGGCGCGGGGCTTTGTTTCCTGGTGTTCGGGGTGGTGATGTCGGCGTTGTTTCCCGTGCTGATTCTCCCGTTGTTCTACAAATTGCAACCCTTGGAGAATGAGTCACTGCGCGAGAAACTTACGGCGCTTGCGCAACGGGTTGGCGCGAAGGTTCTCGGTGTTTATCGAATGGGAATGAGCGAGAAGACGAAGAAAGCCAACGCGGCCTTTGCGGGACTCGGCAGCACCAAGCGCATCATTCTCGGCGATACCTTGCTGGATAAATTTGCGGAGGACGAAATTGAGGTGGTCATGGCCCACGAGATGGCGCACTACAAGCACGGCGACATTACGAAAATGATCGCCTGGGGGGCGGTGACGACCTTCCTCGGGCTCAAGGTTGCCGATCTCGGGTTGCATTGGGGCATGGTCAAACTCGGCTATGCGCATGTGTGGGACATCGCCGCGTTTCCATTGTTGGCCTTGTGCCTGTTTATTTTTGGGCTGGTGGCGATGCCGCTGAACAACGTCTTCTCCCGTTCGCGTGAATGGAAAGCCGACGCCACGGCACTGGAGTTGACTTCAAATCGGGATGCTTTCATTCGCGCCATGCGCAAGCTCGCGGAACAGAACCTCGCGGATCTTTCACCGCATCCGCTGGTGGAGTTTCTCCTGCACGATCATCCGTCGCTTGCGCGGCGCATTGCCTGGGCCGAACAATGGCAAAACGACTAGGCCTAATCCTCATCGTTGGGATCATCTGTGGCTGCGGCGGGTCGCGACCGCCGCCGCCCATTCCCTGGCAACAATACAGCGGCGAACGGGCCTACCAGCATGTTGAAAAACTGGTCGGATACGGAGCGCGGCCCAGCGGAAGCGATGCGCTGGGACGCGCGGCCACATACATCAAGGCGCAACTGGAGGAGTATGGGCTGACCGTCGAAGACCAGGTCTTCATCGCGCAAACGCCCCTGGGTCCGAAGCAATTTCGAAACATCGTGGCCAAAACACGCGTGCAACCGGGTGGTCCCAATCGCGTGATCATTATCGGCTCGCACTACGACACGAAGTTCTTCACGAACATCACCTTCGTCGGCGCCAACGACGGCGGCTCAAGCTCGGGCGCACTGCTGGAGATCGCGCGCATCGCCGCCGAGCAACCGAGCCTATGGTTCGTATTCTTCGACGGCGAGGAGGCCATGGTACAGTACGGCGATGAGGATGGGTTGTGGGGCAGCAAGTTCTTCGTCGAAGATCTCAAGGGGAAGAACCAGGTCGGCCAGGTCAAAGCGATGGTGTTACTCGACATGATCGGCGACAAGAACTTGAATGTCACCGTCAACGGCTCGCTCATTTCGCCAGCGTTTGACGCTTCGCGCGCTGCTGGTTTCCGCGACTATTTCGCCTACGGGGGAAACGGGATGCTCGACGACCACGTACCGTTCATGCGCGTCGGAATCCCGGCGGTTGATCTGATCGATTTCGAATTCGGGAGTAAGCCAGGGCTGAACGATTACTGGCACACGGAGAAGGACACGCTCGACAAGATCAGCCCGCGCAGCCTGGAGATCGTCGGAAAGACCACGCTGCGGCTTGTCGAACTCCTTCAGAATCAAGCGACTGCCCATTGATTCGGCTTGCGGCTTGCTTTACTATAGGTCGTGAAGGAAATGAGCGTCAGCGCTCTGGTTGAAATGGTGCAGCGGCGGGAAGGATTGCGGCATGGAGGACAAGTTCCAAGTACTTGAGAACGTGCCAGTTCTGGCCAGCCTTGGCAAGGAATTGATGAAAGGCCTGGCCGAGCGCGCTGAATTTGTCGCCGTCAAAAAAGGCGACCTTATCGTGCGCGAAAATGACCCTGGCGACGCGCTTTACGTCGTTGTTTCGGGTCGACTTCAGGCTTACACCCGGCTCAAGAGCGGACGGGACCGCATTTTCGCCACCTATTGTGACGGCGATTGTTTTGGCGAGATGCCGCTGCTCAGTGGTGAAACGCATTGGGCGAATGTGCGCGCGCTCAACGATTCGATGCTCCTGAAGATCCCGCGCGAGGATTTCGATTCCGTGGTCAATCGCGACCCGCGCGTGGCGGTCAGCTTCAGTCAACGGCTCGGTCATCGCATCAAGGAACTTCGTGAAGAGAAACATCGCGCCAAGCGGAGCACGATCATCTCGCTCTACGGTTCCCTGCCCGACACCGGGAAAACGACCCTCGCGCACAACCTGACCGCGAGCCTCGCCCACGAAACGCACGAACCCGTGTTGCTTCTCGATTTCACCGGCACGCAGCGTGGCGTGCCGTTGTTGAAGTGCGAACGCCTCGATTTTCGCGGGGGCCTCGGGTTGCAGGACATCACGTTGCATTCCGCGCTCGGTTACGACCGCTTGAATCTGGACCTCGTGGGCGACGAACGCGAGATCGCGCTCATCGCACCCGTATTCGGCCACCTGGTGAAGCAGTACGACTACGTGATTTGTGATCTTCCCAATACCGTCTCCGCGTCCGTCTTCGCCTGCCTCGTGCAATCGGACCAGGTGTTCGTTATCGCCAAGTACGACGACGAGCACCTGTACCGCACGAGGTTGTTGCTGGAGGATTTCCGTTCCCACGCGGCGGCGCGAGAGCCGCAGGTGCGGGTGATTCTCACGGCAGTTGGTGACGCCAGCGCGCCGTACGTGGAAGAAGCCGAGCGGAAGGTTGGGCAACCGATCGCGTATCTCCTGCGCTGGATTCCCGAATCCGAGATCGTCGAGGCCGTGGATGGAACTCCGTACGCGATTCGGAAGCCGATGGAGCCATATGGCCTGGTGGTGCGTCGTATGGCGCGCGAATTGGGCAACGTGCTGGTCGGGCTGGCGCTGGGCACGGGTGGCGCGCGCGGTCTGGCGCACATCGGGGTCATCCGGGTGTTGGAACGAGAGGGGATTGCCATCGACATGGTCGCGGGCAGCTCGATGGGCGCGCTCATCGCGGCGGCGTGGGCGGTCGGCAAGAACGCCGACGAGATGGAGGAGATCGCCAAGCAGATCCGCAACAAGCGCACGTTCCTGAAATTGCTGGACCCGATGTTTCCCGGCGCGGGCATTTTTCGCGGCATCAAGGTGTATAATTTCCTGCATTCGATCGTGGACGGCTTGACGTTTGCCGACACGCTCATTCCATTGAAGATCGTCGCCAGTGACATCAACACGTTGGAAGAAGTTGTCTTCGAAGACGGCAAGCTCATCGATGCGATTCGCGCGAGCATCACGATTCCGGGTGTCTTCCGTCCCGTGGTGACCAACGGTCACACGCTGATCGACGGCGGCATCACGGATCCCGTGCCGGTGCAAGTGCTGGCGCACGCGGGCGTCGCGAAGATCATCGCCGTGAATACCATTCCCAATGTCGACGAGATGAAACAGCGCGAGCGCTACCGCAACGAGATGTCGCTGGCGTCCCGGAAGGAGCGCAAGGGCGGAATGCGGGAAACGGGGCCGGTCGTGGAAACGCCGACCAGCCTGATCAATGTGTACATGCGTTCGATGCACGCGATGCAGTCGCGCATGGCGGAGGTGGCCTGTAATAATGCCGACGTGGTGATCCGCCCGATCCTCGCGGACAGCGTATGGTATGACTTTTATCATCCCGAGCGCTACATTCGCTGCGGGGAAGAGGCGGCGCAGGCCGCGTTGCCCTTGCTGAAGGGGTTGGTGGGCGTATGAAGCGGAATCCCCTCACCCTAACCCTCTCCCCCAACAAGGGGAGAGGGGACGCGAAGAGCAAGTCTCTCTCACCTCTTGGGCGAGAGGATGAAAGCCAGAAGGATGTGCGCGCATGAAATGGGACTGCCTGTCGCCGCCGGAGCAGCGCCGCATACAGAACGAGAAACTTCATCGCTATTTTACGGAAGTCATTGGCCCGTTCAGTCCGTACTACAAGAAGTTCTTCGCCGAGCATAAGGTCGACCCGCGCCAGATCAAGACGGTCGATGATTTACGACATCTGCCGTTCACCAGGAAAGCCGATTTGCTCCCGACGCCGGAGCAGCCGGAAAAATTCCGCGACTTCATTATCACTCCCGACGCGTCCGTGCTCAAGCATCGCCCGCGCGTTGTCGCGGAGGCGTTATTGCGCGGTCGCAGCGCAGTGGAACGGCGTTTCGAGCGCGAGTATCGCCCGATTTTCCTGACCGCGACCACGGGCCGCAGCTCGGCGCCCGTGGCCTTCACCTACACCGACCACGATATGCGCAATCTCCGCACAGCCGGCGCGCGCATCATCCAGGTTTTCGGCGCCACGACGAAGATGCGCGCCGTGAATATGTTTCCTTACGCGCCGCACCTGGCGTTCTGGCACGTCGTGTTGGCGGGATTGGAGTTTGGGATGTTGGTCGTCAGTTCGGGCGGCGGCAAGGTGATGGGCACCGACGGCAACATCGGTCTCATTGAGAAGATCAAGCCCGAGGCGATTGTCGGCATTCCGACATTCGTCTATCACGTCATCCGCGAAGCGCACGAACAGGGGCGCAAATGGCCGCAGGTTTGCAAGATCATACTCGGTGGCGAGAAGAGCCCGGAGGGGATCCGGCGCAAGATGGTTTCCATGCTGCAGGAGATGGGCGCGGGCGATGTGCGGGTTTGCGGCACGTACGGTTTTACGGAGGCGCGTCTCGCGTGGGGCGAATGCCCGACGCCTCCGGATGTATGGAGCGGTTATCATTTTCTTACCGATCTCGGTATCATGGAGGTGATCGATCCCGAAACGGGTGAAGTCAAGGGCGAGGGTGAGCCGGGCGAATTGGTGTACACGCCGCTCGACGCGCGCGGCACGGTCGTGCTGCGCTATCGCACCGGCGATTATGTGGACGGGGGGATAACCTGGGAACCGTGTCCGTATTGCGGGCGTACGGTGCCGCGCATTGTTGGCAAGATTGGGCGGGCTTCCAGCACGCAGGAATTACGACTGGAAAAACTGAAGGGCACGCTTGTCAATTTCGACTCGCTCCAGCAGATTCTCGACGACATGGCGGAGATTGGCGAGTGGCAATTGGAAATTCGCAAGGCCCACGACGACCCGCATGACGTGGACGAACTAATTTTGCACGTTGCGCCCGAGAACGGCGCCAACCTGGAGCGGCTCAAGGAAAAGATCCGAACGCGGTTCCAGACCGAGATTGAAGTGACACCCAATCGCATCGAGATCCATTCGCTCGACGACATGCTCAAACGCATCAAGCTGGAAAGCGCGTTGAAGGAAGTACGGGTGTTAGATGCGCGACCCAAGGAATAGGTCACTGCTCCCGGATTGCACGAGAGAATGGCGCGTGTTAGCGTGAGGAAACTATGAAGACCAAACTCGCAATTCTAATTGCAGGACTTTTTGCCATGAACTCATTTGCTGCGCTGCACACCGAGACCATTGAGTACAAACAAGGCGACACGACGTGTGAAGGCTATCTCGCTTACGATGACGCGGTGAAGGGGCCGCGGCCGGGCGTGTTGGTCGTGCACGATTGGCTGGGATTGGACAGCTATCCGAAGATGCGGGCAGATATGCTTGCCAAGCTGGGTTACGTCGCGTTCGCGGCTGATATTTACGGCAAGGGGGTACGTCCCAAGGGGCCAGCCGAAGCGATGGCGCAGACGAAAATATACAAAGGTGATCGGGCGCTGCTCCGCCTTCGGGTCAACGCCGCTCTCGCCGTGCTGAGGAGCCAGCCGGAGGTCGACCCGAAACGCCTTGCGGCCATCGGTTACTGTTTTGGCGGCACCACGGTGCTCGAACTGGCGCGCAGTGGAGCGGAGATTGCCGGGATCGTCACGTTCCACGGCGGACTTGACACACCGACGCGCGATGCGAACAACATCAAGTGCAAGGTACTTCTCTGCCACGGCGCGGACGATCCGTACGTGCCGGCGGCCGATGTGACAGCCTTGCAGGATGAACTACGCTCCGCAAAAGTGGATTGGCAGATGATTTATTACAGCGGGGCGGTGCACAGTTTCACGCGGCCCGATGCCGGCAACGACAACTCGAAAGGCGCGGCCTACAACGAACACGCCGACAAGCGGTCGTGGGAAGCGATGAAGGAGTTTTTCGCAGAAATCTTCCGATGACCCGACTCGCGATCATCGAGGGGATTCGGACGCCGTTCTCCAAGGCGGGAACGGATCTGAAATCCCTCCCCGCGCAGGAACTCGGTCGCATTGTGGTGAGCGAGTTGCTGGAGCGGACGGGATTCGATCCGGACCGGATTTCGCAGGTGATCTTTGGCTGCGTCGCGCAACCGCCGGAGGCGGCGAACATCGCACGGGTGATTGCGCTCAACGCGGGCCTGCCTCAGGAGATTCCCGCCTACACGGTGCACCGCAACTGCGCGAGCGGTTTTGAAGCGGTCACCAGCGCGTACGAGAAAATGGTCGCAGGCCAGGGGGACGCTTTTGTGGTGGGCGGCACCGAGAGCATGTCGAACATCCCGCTGCTGTTTTCCACGACAGCAGCGAACAAGTTCGCGGCGCTCGCGCGAGCGAAATCCTCGCTGAAGAAGCTCGGCGCGATGCTGGCTTTTCGTCCGCGTGATTTCAAACCCCGCATCGGGGTGATGCTCGGGCTGACGGATCCGGTGTGCGGTCTCAACATGGGCCAGACGGCGGAGGTGCTCTATCGCGATTACGGTATCACCCGTGAACAACAGGATGCGTTTGCACTCGACTCGCACCAGAAAGTGGCCAAGGCGCGGGCGAAGCTGGCGGAAGAGATTGGCACGGTTTATCTGCCGAAGGGCCAGTACGTGGACAAGGACAACGGTGTGCGTGAGAACCAGACCATGGAAGCGCTGGCGAAACTGCGGCCGGTGTTCGACAAGCACAACGGGACGGTGACCGCCGGCAACTCCTCACAGATTACCGATGGCGCGGTGGCATTGCTGGTCATGGACGAGGAAAAGGCGCGCAAGCAGGGCTTTCAGCCACTGGGATATCTGCGCGGCTACGCCTATGAAGGAGTGGATCCGCGCCGGATGGGGATCGGGCCGGCGTACGCGATACCGAAGGCGCTGGAGGAGACGGGCGTGAAGTGGAAGGATATCCAACTCCTGGAGATCAATGAGGCATTCGCGGTGCAGGTGTTGGCGGTGGAACTGGTGATGCGCAAGGAATTCGGCATGGAGATTAATCGCGACCTGCTCAACGTCAACGGCGGCGCGATCGCGCTCGGCCATCCCGTGGGGGCGACGGGCGCTCGGCTCGTGCTTACGCTGCTAAAAGAGATGAAGCGCCGCAACCTGAAAACGGGCATCGCTTCCGCCTGCGTGGGCGGGGGCCAGGGTGGGGCGCTGATTTTGGAGCGTGGCTAATGGAATCGCCACGAGTTGAATACGATGCGGAGGGGACCGCGTGGGTGGTGTTCGATGACCCGGATTCGAAGGTCAACATTTTGGGATTCGGGCAAATGCAGCGGCTTGACGGGATTTTGGATGAACTTTCCAAGCGCAGGCCCAAGGGCGTCGTTTTCATCAGCGGCAAACCGGGGATTTTCATTGCGGGCGCGGACATCAACGAACTGGAAAAAATCCGCGACGCCAGCCATGGAGAACTGCTCTCGCGGGAGGGGCACCGGATTTTCGCCAAGATCGAGCTGCTGGGGGTGCCGACGGTCGCCGCCATTGACGGCGCGTGCCTGGGGGGTGGGTGTGAGTTGGCGTTGGCGTGCCGCTACCGGGTGGCGACGGACCATCCGAAAACGCAGATTGGATTGCCGGAGACGCAACTCGGCATTATTCCGGGCTGGGGCGGGACGCAACGGCTGCCGCGGCTCATCGGATTGCAGGCGGCGCTCGATATCATTTGCAAGGGCAAGAGTGTCGGCGCGGACAAGGCGCGGCGGATTGGTTTGGTGGACGCGGCGGTGCCGAGCGTGGTTTTGCGGGACACGGCAAAACGGTTCGCGGTCGGTCAGCAACGCGCGTCCCGCAAATCGGTAAAGCTGCAGAACATGTGGCCGTTACGCCCGATTGCCTGCCGGTTCGCGCGCAAGAAGGTGTCCGCGCTCACGCGAGGCCGGTATCCGGCGCCGCTGCGGGCCATTGACGCGATGGAAGAGGGCCTGGCAGGGAAGAAGCTCGACGCGGGGTTGGAGGGCGAGGCGAAGATCTTCGGCGAAGTAAGCGCGACGCCGGTATGCAAGAACCTCATTCGCGTCTTCTTCTTGCGCGAAAAGTATTCGAAGCTGACCTTTGACACCGGGCGCGTGGAACGTACCGGACCGATCGCGGCGCGCGTTATAACGGCGCCGGTCGAGAAAGTCGGGGTTTTGGGCGCGGGCGTGATGGGTGCGGGCATCGCGCAATTGTGCAGCGCGCGCGGGTTGACGGTGCGATTGAAGGACATCAAGCCCGAGTTCGTCGCGACCGGCGTCAAGCGCATTGCGGACGCGTACCGCGAGGGTGTGAAGCGGCGGAAGTTTTCCGAATTGGACGCGCAACACGGTTTTGCGCGGGTGCATCCAACGACAGAGTACACCGGGTTTGGCGATTGCGACCTGGTCATCGAGGCGGTCCTTGAGAAAATCGAGGTCAAGCGGCTGGCGTTCGGCGAGTTGATTGACCGCCTGCGCAACGATTGTATTATCGCCTCCAACACTTCGGCGATTCCCATTGATGACCTGGCGGAAGCCAGTGGCCGCCCCAAGCGATTTATTGGCATCCATTTTTTCAATCCCGTGCACAAGATGCCGCTGGTGGAGATCGTGTACGGAACCAAGACCGCACCGGAAGTGATTGCGGCGGCGGTCGATTTCGCAAAAAAACTGAAGAAAATTCCGATTATCGTGAAAGGCGCGCCGGGGTTTCTGGTTAACCGCCTGCTCATGCCCTATTTGAACGAAGCAGGCGTGCTGCTGGGCGAAGGCGTCAGTGTCGAGTCGATCGACAAGGCCATGCTCGATTTCGGGATGCCGATGGGGCCGCTGCGGTTGATCGACGAGGTTGGGATCGACGTTGCGTACGACGTGGCGCGCGAACTCGCGGAGGCTTTTCACAACCGGATGACGGTCGCGCCAATCCTTCGCCAGGTTTACGAGCGCGGATTGAAGGGACGGAAGAGCGGGGCGGGATTCTACGTGTATAAGGGCAAGAAAGAGCGACTGAATTCGGAATTGAAGCTGCCCAGTGGAAAAACGCTGAGTCCCGCCGAGATCCAGACGCGATTACTGGGCGTGATGATCAGCGAAGCGCAGCGCTGCCTCACCGAAGGAGTGGTGACCTCCGAGGACGACGTTGATGTGGGCATGATTTTTGGCACGGGTTTTCCGCCATTCCGCGGCGGGCTGGTCAAATATGCGCGCGACGCGGGGAAATGGTGAAGGCGACAAATGGGATTTGAATTTTCAGAAGGCGGGTCGCTGACGGGGTTGGTACTGGCGGCGTCACGCGACCTGCTCGACCCGAATTTTAACCGGACGCTCGTGTACATCGCCGAGCATGGTCCTGAGGGCACGCTCGGATTGGTGATGAACCGTCCGCTCGACAAGAAACTCGGCGAGGTGGCACTGTCGGCAGACCTGCCGAAGGCGTTGCGGCAGATTTCGGTGTTTCAGGGCGGGCCGGTGAAAACGAACGCATTGCTGTTCGCGCGGTTCCAACGCGGAAAGAACGACGAACAACTGCGCTGCCAGATTGTGGCCAACCCGCAAGAGTTGATCGAATTGCCCAAACGCGAGTGGGTGCGGGCGTTTGCGGGTCATGCGGGCTGGAGCGAAGGACAACTGGAGCGGGAATTGAGCGAAGGCTCGTGGCTGGTTTGCCGGCCGCATACGGCGATGCTGGAAGAATCGGCGCCGAATGCCATGTGGGAGGCATTTGTCGGGAAGGACCAGCGCTGGAGGAAACTCCAACCACTCCTGCCGAAGAACACCGGGCTGAATTAGCCAGACGCGCGCCGAGCATTTCCAGAGATGATCGCCGACAACTCTCCCGCGTTGCGCAGGCTACTCGCGTTGTTGATTGTCGTCGCCGGTCTTCGGGCATACCACAACAGTTTTCAAGGGCCGTTCATTTTTGATGACCTTCCCTCGATTCCTGAAAATCCCCATATTCGCCATCTTTGGCCGGTTTGGCGGGCGATGTCCGCGCCTCCCAGCAGCCCGGTCGCCGGGCGTCCGGTGGTTTGCCTGACGTTGGCACTGAACTATGCGCTGGGTGGATTGAATGTCCAGGGATACCACGCGTTCAATTTGGCGATACATTTGGCGTCGGCGCTGGTGCTGTTCGGAATTCTGCGCAGAACGCTGGAGGGCGAGAAACTTCGCGGTCGATTCGGGCCCGCTACTGTCTGGCTGGCGGCAGCGATTGCGCTCATCTGGGAAGTGCACCCGATACAAACGGAGAGTGTTACCTATATTGTCGAGCGCACCGAGTCGATGATGGGCCTGTTCCTGCTGCTGACATTGTATTGCGCGCTCCGCAGTTCCCAATCCTCCCATCCGCGCGCGTGGCAGGCAGGGACGATCATGTCCTGTGCGTTGGGGATGGGGAGCAAGGAAGTTATGGTTGGTGCTCCCCTGATCGTATTGCTGTACGATCGGGTGTTTCTGGTCTCGTCGTTTAAGGAATTGTGGCGGCGGCGTGCCAGCTTGTACGCCGGGTTGGCAGGGACGTGGCTGATCCTGGCAGGATTGGTGGCGACGACTTCCCGCGAGATGTCCGGTTTCGGAATCGGAAATGTGACGGCCTGGGACTATCTCAAGACCGAGGCCGGGGTACTCATTTACTATTTGCGACTTTGTCTCTGGCCCCACCCGCTGGTGATCGATTATTCCGACTGGCCGGTTGCCGGACCGCTGAAAGACTGTCTGGTCCCTGTCGTTGCTGTGGTTGGCCTGCTCGGGGCGACATTGTGGGCCTTTCGTCGCCAACCCTGGTTGGGTTTTCTGGGCGCCTGGTGGTTCCTCATTTTGGGTCCGACATCCAGTTTTATGCCGAGCGTTGGTGAAGCCGTCGCCGAACGGCGCATGTATCTGCCGCTAGCGGCAGTAGCGGCGCTGATCGTGGGCGGAGGCTGGCGGTTGTTGGCCGGTTTGCCTGATAACCAACGTGGTGCCCGGACGATACGGCGACTGGCAGCGGCGGCGCTGATGGCCATTATCCTGACCCTGGGGTTGCTGACAGTGCGGCGGAACGAGGATTATCGCAGCGACGTTTCGATTTGGTCCAGTGTTGTCGACCATCGCCCGCGCAACACGCGCGCCCTGGTCAATCTCGGCACCGTCTTGATGAGAAGCGGGCGGCCGGACGAGGCGCTGGCGCGTTACGACGAAGCGGTGCGGATTGACCCGAACAATTCCGAGGCGCAGTTTAACCTGGGCCTGACCCTGGCAGGGCGCAACCAATTGGATGGGGCCGTGGTTCATTTGCAAGAAGCCACACGGCTCGTACCGCAAAGCGCCATGGCCCAGTATGATCTCGGCACCGTGTTTGCCCAACGGGGCGACCTCGCCCCCGCAGCGGCGCATCTCGCCGAGTCGTTGCGGCTCGACTCCCGAAATGCCGGGGCGCACAACGCCCTTGGGAGCGTCCTGGCGCGACAGGGCAATCTGGCAGAGGCGGTGCGAGAATTCAGCGAGGCGTTACGATTGCAGCCCGATTACGCCGAGGCCCACGCAAACTTCGGTCTTACGCTGGCGCAATTGGGCCGGCTGGACGAGGCGGCGCAGCATTGGGAAACAGCGCTGCGCCTCGACCCGAAACAGGAGACGGCACGGCGTGGACTCGAGAGTATTCGCAACGTCGGAAAATAACTCAGGACTGTGCCCCGGAACGCCGGGCGCGGAAAAAACTTTGCAACAAGTCGCGCGCTTCGTCTTCCTTGACCCCCACCGTCACCTCAATGACGTGATTCAATCCCTTGGCTGAGGTAATCGGAAAGACAGAACCCGCGCCGCCAGCGCGATCGTCGCGGACGCCAAATACGAGGCGTTTCAGGCGCGCGAGCATGAGGGCGCCGGCGCACATGGGACAGGGTTCTTTCGTGACGAAAAGCGTGCAACCTTCCAGCCGCCAATCCCCGAGGGCATGAGCGGCCTGCGTGATGGCGAGAATCTCCGCGTGCGCGGTGGCGTCTTTGAGCAGTTCCACCTGATTGTGGGCGCGCGCGATGATTTTGGCATCGCGGACGATGACCGCGCCGACGGGCACTTCATCCGTGTCGTAAGCCACGCGCGCCAAACGTAGCGCTTCGCCCATGAAGTAATCATCGCTCGCCCGGTCAATGGGCTTGGGAGTTGTCTCGGGCTTCGTCGGTCGACTCATAACGCAGAGGCTAACAATTCTGCAGCCACTCGGCAAGTTACTATCAAATCCAAGGTGATTTGCGTCGATTGATTTGCCAGGGACGGGTTACGCGGCTAGGATTCGACATATGGACGGCGAGACGTTGATTGCTGATTTGTCGAAGATACGAAGTCGACTGCGAGTAACGGGTGCGGATCGTGTCGAGTTCCTGCACGGCCAGTGTACAAACGACATCTGTAAATTGCGCACAGGCGAGAGTTGTTATGCGGCGTTTTTGAATGCCAAGGGCAAGATGCGGGGGGAGGGGCAAGTGATTTGCCTCGCTGACGCGTTTCTGTTGGAGGTAAACCCCGGGCTCGCGCCATCGCTGGAAAAGTTCATTATCACGGAAGACGTGACGGTTGAAGACGTGAGCGCATCAATGGTCGAATGGCTCGTGGTTGGCGGCGAGGCTAGCATGTTGCCGCCGCAGATCGTGACGTTCCAGCATCCACTCGGTTGCGGAGTGATCAGCGATGGCCCAGCGCCTTGGGAGGTTATGGCAAAAGCGGAGGAACTATCTCGGATCGAGCCGCCTGTGCCAGACGAAGCGGCGCTTTTTGGCGAAACCTCAATTATTAATCACGTGACGACGATAATCCCTGCCGAAGCGCTGGAAGTGCTGCGCATCGAGGCGGCGGTGCCGAAGTGGGGCGTGGATATGGACGAGAACACGATTCCCAACGAGGCGGGCCTTGAAGCACGGGCGATCAGTTATGACAAAGGGTGCTACATCGGGCAGGAAACCATCGCGCGCATTAAGACATACGGGCACGTGAATCGCCGGCTGGTGCAGATTGCCATTGGATCACAGGCCCCGAAAGCGTTCGGGGTGCCACCGATACCGGGACGCGGCGACAAACCGTCGGCTGGGACTTTGCCAGCAATACCGGCGCGCGGCGATAAGATTTTCGCGGAAGGACGTGAAGTGGGACAGGTGACCAGCGCGGCGCGGTCGTTGCGGCTTGGCAAACCGCTGGCGCTCGGCTATGTTCGGCGCGAGTTCGCAACGGCGGGAGCCAAACTCAATTGGAACAATGAAACGGCGGAGGTCTTGAGAATATGCGGAGAATGATTGGATTGGTTGGTTTGATGGCAGCGGCATTTCTACTGAAAGGAACAACCCTCATGGCGGCAGATACGGATCAAGTGGCGGTGGTCGAAACGAAATTTGGCAAGATGGTGATCGAATTTTACAGCGCGGATGCGCCGAAGACGGTGGCCAACTTCATCAAGCTTGCGAAGGACGGTTATTACAACGGCACGACATTTCATCGCGTCATTCCCGGCTTCATGATCCAGGGCGGCGATCCCAACAGCAAAAATGCGGACCGCAGCACACATGGCATGGGCGGGCCGGGCTACACGATTGAGGCAGAGATCAAGCAGGACCACAAACGCGGCACGGTGGCCACGGCGCGTACCGGTGGTCCGTCCAATCCCGAGAAGCGGTCGAGCGGCAGCCAGTTTTTCATCAACGTGAAGGACAACGTTTTCCTCAATGGCGACTACACGGTATTTGGCAACGTGATTGCGGGCATGGATGTGGCCGACAAGATCGTGGCTGTTCCGCGCGACGGCAACGATAATCCGAACGAGAAGGTGGACATGAAAGTAACCATCACGACGCGGGCGGAAGCCTTGAAGAAGTGACGGCTGGGCCGATATTTTACAATTGGATTGCTTACAATTGATACCCCTCACCTTGATCCTTTCCCCGGAAGGGAGAGGAGAACAATGCATACAGCGGCAAGCGGGACGCTCGCCCTACTTATAAGACTGACCAATGACCCTTACGGAACTTGCCGGCACGTTGGAACGACTCGGCTGCCCGCGCGAGAAATCGGCGTCCATGGCCTCGCAGCTTGATCGTCGTGCCCGCATGGACGCCGAACGTGATGGGACCTCGTATGAAGCTGCGCTGAATCGTCTCTTGGGCCTGATGGCACAAGGCTGGGCGACACAAGCCCCGCCACAAAAACCCGCCGAATAATCCTTCGCTTCTTAACGCTTTCGCCGTCGTTTTGTAACATTTCCAAGCCAGTCTGGGCGTGCGAGATAGGAAAATAATACTTGTGCAAAATCCATTCACAATAAAGTCAAGAAAAGTCTTGCGTTAAAGGCTTTCATCTCTATGATGAAAATCGGAGAAGCGAACAGGTCCACTCGCGAGGTGGGCTCTAAAACAACGGAGAGGGGTAAGGACATGAAGAAGAGGGTATTCTTGGCGAGTATAGTGGCGTTTACTTTAGCTGCGGTTAGTGCGAGAGCGCAAAGCACCATTTCACAATGGACTTTTGAGACGCCGGGGGACACTAATGGGTTGGTTCTTGCCCCTGGTGCTGGTAATTCCCCTGGCTCTGTTGTAGCCGATAATGGAGTCAATTCGGCTGGTAGTACTGCCACTGGGCTTCACGCAACGACATCAACATATAGCACCCCGGCGGGAGATGTGGATCCTGTCATCGGCGTTCTCGCTCCCCCTGCTTCTCCTTTTTACGGTACTGGGCTTCCCAGTTCCGCTCAAGCGAGCAATAGCCCTTCCCTTCACGCATTCAGTGCCAATGGCTGGTCTGTCGGCGATTACTGGCAATTCAAAACCAGCACGTTGGGGTATACGGGCGTCAATGTCTATTGGGACCAATCGGGCAGTGCCACCGGCCCACAGTTTTTCTCGCTCCAATACAGCAATAGCCTAACCGGCGGAGCTTTCGTTACACTAGAGGGTCCAATGTCTGTAGGCACGGCCGCAAGTACTTGGAACACCACGACGGTGGGGGGGCTTAGCACCAACGCACTAGGCGGGGGCGCCCTCGACAATTCGTCCGTCATTATCTTCCGCTTGGTGGATACCTCGACAACCAGCATTAATGGCGGAACTGTTGCGTCGGGGGGCACCGACCGCCTTGACAACTTCACCGTAATAAGCGTGCCAGAGCCGTCTACAGTGGTACTGGTTGGCGCGGGCTTGATCGGTATGTTGGCGATGCGTTGTCGTCGCTCATAGTCAAGGCGAATACTGGTTTGCTTCACCCTTGCGGGTCGTCCTGAGGGATCAGGGCGACCCGTTTGCTTTTGCCCATGACGTTTGTTTCCTTGGATTGATTCCTCGTTCGACGATCTGATATACCGTGGATGTCATGAGACAGCGTAATCGAGGGGGTTTGGTCTGCGGTCTACTGATACTTCTTGCGTCGCGGCTCTCCGCCCGTGAAGTGCCGATCACGATTCTTCATACCTGCGACCTTCACGGGAACGTGTTGCCCACGGAGAGCTACGAGGGGAAGACGAATGTGGGCGGCATCGCGCGCTGCGCCACGGTGATCCGCCAAATACGCGCCCAGGAGAAGAATGTCCTGCTCGTGGATGCCGGCGACACCATGCAGGGTACTCCGGTCAGTTTTCTCAGTGACGGGCAGGTGATGGTGAAATGCCTGAACCAGTTGCACTACGATTCGTGGACATGGGGGAATCATGAGTTCGACTGGGGACTGGAAAAGCTGGCCGCCCGCGCCGAGCAGGCCGAGATCCCGATTGTGGTTGCCAATATGCGAGAAGCCGGCAACGGGAGCAATCCCGCTTCCCGACGGATCACCTCGCGGGTGAAGCCGTACATCATACGGGAAATCGACGGCGTGAAGGTGGGTATCATCGGGTTGGACACGCCCGACATTCCAAGCTGGAGCCGCCCGCGATTGATCGCCGGGTTGGAGTTCATGGATTCGGTCGAGACATTGCGACGAATCATTCCCGAGGCGCGCGCGGCGGGGGCGCAGGTCCTGGTCCTGGTATGCCACCAAGGCTACCGGGAGGGAGGGGATGACCATGCCAACCAGATTAATGCCATCGCGCGCAATTTCCCCGAGTTGGATGTGATCATCGGCGCCCACACGCACCGCAACTTTCCCGAATTCAAGGTTGGCAATGTCTTGTACAGCCAGGCCGACTATTATGGCATTTATCTTGGCCGGGTGGACCTGGTGTTTGACACGGAGAAGGGCCGCGTGGTCAAGCGCCAGTCCAGCACGCTGCTGATGGATGAACACATCCCGCTCGATGGCGAAATCCTCAAGCTCACGGGCGCGGAACTTGAGCGCGCCGAGAAACTGTCGAGCACCTATCTTGGCCGGGCCACGGACGATTTCTGGATTCGCGCTCTGCCACACAAGGAGACACCGATCCACGATCTTATCTTCAAGGCGGTTGCCCATGCGCTCGGCGAGCAAGGCGCCGAGGTGGACGTGATCGTGCATGGGATCAACGAACGCCGGCATGGATTGAAGAAGGGCTCGATCACCGTGGGGGATGTCTGGAAAATCGTGCCATACGAAAACACCGTGGGTATTGTGCAATTGACGCCGGCGGAACTGCGTGAGGTCCTGGATGAAGACGCGGAGACCTATAATAATCCAGCGTTTCGGGGGATCTGGGGATTGAAGTGGACGTTTGATCCGGAGGCGAAGTCGGGTGAGCGGACCACGGCCCTGGTACATGCCGATGGTTCTTCTTTGAACGAAACGAAAAGGCTCGCGGTGGCGTTCAACAGTTACGACCTGGCCAGCGGCGGGCAGCGGTGGAAGAAGTTACGGGAATTGGTGGATCGGCCCGAGGCGAAACTGGTTGAATACAACTTTCAAACGCGCGAAGCCGTCATCAACTACATTCGCAGCCGCGGCACGATTACACCAACCATCGGTGACTGGTGGGCGGCGAAACGCGGCTCCAAGCCGGAGCAGGCTTCCGAAACCAAGTAAGGTCCTGTCCGGCTATGGCCCGAGTTTCACGGCACCCGCTGCATCGGGAACGATCTGTCGCGTTCCATTCTCCAGTTTGACCGGGCCGGTGATCGTGACGACACGGCCCGGTTGAAGTTCTGCGACAGACAAACCTGACAGCGCCTTCTCTCCAAGCACAACTGTAATTTCGCCGGTGGCGTCCTGGACGCTGAGTCGCTGGGGTTTGTCAGCACTGTCCGAGGTGGCGATGGTGCCGGAAATGATCACGACGCGGTCAGCCCAATCCGCCTTGATCGCCCCGATGACTGTCGCGGCGGGCGACGCTGCCAGACCCGTCGACGACATCGGAGGGGGTGAAGCAAGGGTGGCCGTCGCGGGTGTTGCGGCGCCAGCGGCGTCACTAACGACGACGACCGAGGCCGCGTTGCGAAGAAGTAACTGGAGTTGATCGTGATAGATATTTACGGGGGCTGTCACACGGATGGTGTTTCCCACTTTCACTTTCCCTGCGAGTTGCGGCTGCATGTCCGACCAATACACGAGCGGGAGTGTCGCGCCGCCTTCCGTGAGGCTGACGATGTAAGGAGCGCGTCCGCTACTCGGCTCGGCCACGTTCGAGATGACGGCTTGGACGGTGACTACTTGGTTTGACAAGGACTTGCTGACGCTGCCGATGGGAGTGAGAGAAGCATCGTTCGCCAGCGTGATGGCGGGATTCGCCATATTCGTACAAAGAACCATGACAAAAAAGGACAACAGCCATCGCAAATGGAACTTCCCGCCGCGAGGAGTGCGTTTGTCCGTTGGAAAGTGGCTGGCAAATGTCAGTAGCATGTTTTTTCCTTTTTACGGGGCTTTAGGGCGTATCCGCCAATGACCGCCTTGATTCTTCCAATGAAACGCGGGCGCGGCAAGAAAAAATCTTGACGAACCAAACGGAAACTCGCAATGGCATATTAGTTGCTCGGTTCTGCGTAGGATTGTTGGCGATGGCATTTGGATACTGACAAGCGTTTATGGCGAATTTTACCTATCAAGCGCGCGATACCTCGGGGAAACCGAAGGGTGGCGATATCGAAGCCGAGGACCAGCAGGCGGCGTCGGTGCTGCTCATGGATCGCGGACTGATGGTCATTTCCATTCGGGCCACCCCCGGGCGCAAAGGCGGGCGCAAGCGCCGTCAAGGCAAGGTCAAGTCGCAGGACCTGGTGGTTTTCACGCGTCAATTGGCAACCATGATGGATGCCGGGTTGCCGCTTGTCCAGACATTGACAGCCCTGGAAGAACAGACCGATAATCCGGTTTTCAAGCCCGTGTTGCGGCATGTCACCACGAAAGTGGAGCAGGGCCATTCGTTTTCCGAGGCGTTGGCCGAACATCCCAAGGTGTTTACCAAGCTCTACGTAAGCATGGTGGAAGCGGGGGAAACCGGCGGCTTGCTGGCGGAGATTCTGGATCGCCTGGCGAGCTATTTGGAGTCGACGGCCCGCTTGAAGAAGAAGGTCAAGTCGGCGATGTCGTATCCTGTGATCGTGTGTTTCATTGCGCTGTCGATCGCGCTGTTCCTGATCGTCAAGGTCATCCCGATTTTTGCCGGTATCTATAAAGATTTCGGCGCGGCGTTGCCGGCCCCGACGCAGATCCTGATCGACATCAGCGACATTATTCGCTCGTACTTCCTGCTCGCCATCGGCGCGGTGGCCGGAGTGATCTTTGGCTTTGTGAAGTTCAAGCAAACCAAGCAGGGAATGGCAATTTGGGACCGTACCAAGTTGCGGATGCCCGTATTTGGAAAACTGATCCACAAGATCGCGATTTCACGCTTCGCGCGCACGTTCGCGGCGCTGTTGCGGAGTGGCGTGCCGATTTTGGAAACCCTGCGCATTGTGGGGCAATCGGCGGGAAATACCGTCGTGGAAAGGGCCGCCGAAAAGATCGCCAACAGTATTGAGCGCGGCGACAATCTCGCGGTGGCGCTGGGACAACATCCGATTTTCCCACCCATGCTGGTCCGGATGGTTTCGGCCGGTGAACAAACGGGCAAAGTGGACGTGATGCTCGAGAAGATTTCCGATTTCTATGATGAAGAAATTGAGGCGACACTGTCGGGGCTGACGTCGCTGATCGAACCCTTGTTGATCGTATTTCTCGGCGTGGTGGTCGGCAGTATCGTGATATGCATGTTTCTGCCGATCTTCAAACTGAATCAAATCGTGCAATTCTAAAAGCGGCGCCGCCTGGCAGCGGGCTGGCGCCGGTGAAGTAAAACCAGGGGGCTGCCAGGAGTGAGCGCAGAGGAGGATTTCATGGCGAAAATAATTATAGTTGATGACGATCCCGCGATGGTGTCCGTGCTATCGGAGGTGTTGCGGGAGCATCGGCATGAAGTGATTCCGGCGAGCAGCCCGGAGCGCGCACTTCAACTCGTGAAGGACAGCGCTCCCGATCTTGTCTTGTCCGACATCGAGATGCCGGAAGGCAAGCCCATGGGCCTGAAGTTGTTGCAGCAGGTCAAGGAGTACAATCGTTCCATCCCCGTAGTGATGATTACCGGGCAGGGGACCAAGGAGCGCGCCGTACAAGCGCTTCGCGCTGGCGCGCAGGATTTTGTCGAGAAACCTTTCCAGATCGATGAGCTGGTCAAGCGCATCGACAACGCGCTCCTCCAGCAGAAAGCCGTGCATGCGCTCGAGGAAAACGTCGAACTCCGCCGTCAACTCCAGGATAAATTCCGTTTCGATTCGATGATTGGCTCGAGTCCCCGGATGGAGGCGGTCTATCGGCTTATCGAGCGCGTAGCCAACACCGAGTCCACCGTGCTGATCCTTGGCGAAAGCGGAACCGGCAAGGAACTCGTGGCCCGGGCGTTGCATTACAACAGCCGTCGCGCCGCGATGCCCTTTGTCGCGGTGAATTGCAGCGCGCTCCCCGAGCACCTGCTCGAGTCCGAACTCTTCGGTCATCGCAAAGGCGCGTTTACCGGCGCAGCCTTCGACAAGATGGGGCTTTTCCAGCACGCCGATGGCGGGTCGATCCTGCTCGACGAAATCGGCTCGATGGCGCCGAGTTTGCAGAGCAAACTCTTGCGCTTTCTTCAGGACCGGGAACTTCGCCGCGTCGGTGACACCGACACGATCAAGGTCGATGTCCGCGTGCTGGCGGCGACCAATGAACCGCTGCAGCAAAAGATGCTGGACAAGACGTTCCGTGAAGACCTGTTTTACCGGATCAGTGTCATCCCAGTGCAACTGCCGGCCCTGCGCGAGCGGGTCGAGGACATTCCGCTGTTGGTGAACCATTTCGTGCAACAATGCGCGGAGCGACAGGGCACGCCGCCCCCGCGCGTCTCCGACGAGATGATGAGCGTGATGAAAGCGTACCGCTGGCCCGGTAACGTGCGCGAACTGCAGAATGCGATCGAGCGGGCCTTCGCGCTTTGCGACAATGGTGTGTTCCTGTTGAAAGATTTGCCCGAGCGCGTCCTGGAAGCCGTCGCGGGTGTCAATGGGGCGTCGTCGACTGCTCTTTCAAGATTGTCCGCGTCAACGTCCGGCACCGGACCGAATACGCCGGAGGCCGCCATCGACGCAACGTTGGCCGAAATGGCCGCGGGCGCTGCCCAATGGAGCCGCGGCCTGCCGCCGATGCAACTCAAGGAATTCCTGCACGGGCAGGAAGTCAACTACATCGAGCAAGTCATCCAGTCCGTTGGCGGCGACAAGGAGAAAGCCGCGCAAATGCTCGGTATCAGCATGGCCACGCTCTATCGCAAACTCGCGCCGAGTTCCGAAGAAATGCCCTCCGTGGTTGAGAAGTCTCTGCCGCAGGCGTAACGGCAGCGCCGAACCAGGTGATGAAGTCGCAGCCGGCCCTGCGCCATTCGATGGACAGAGATGTCCAGTCTACCGCGCAATTGTGTTCATCAACGCGCCTTCTCCTGCTGGAGCAGCTTGCAAAACTGCAAGAATTCTCAATTCCTCGCGTGGCAGGGTGGCAAAAACTCAGAAATGACTGGTCGATTTGGGGGATCGTGCGGGCCATGGGCACTGGCATTCTGCGTGCTTAACATGCTGCCGTGGAAGCTAGGAAATCCCATAAGAGGGAGGTGAATCAGATGATTAAGATTAACAAGATCCGCAAGAACCGTTCGGCGTTCACCCTGGTAGAAATCATGATCGTGGTTGCCATCATTGGGTTGCTCGCCGCTCTCGCGATCCCGGGTTTCGTCAAAGCCCGCAAACAGTCCCAGGGCCGCCGTATTCTCAATGACGCGCGTCAGATGGATGCCGCCATTGACCAGTGGGCTCTGGAGACAGGCCAGACGGATGGTAATACCATCAATACGACCTCCGCATCGACGTACTTGAAGACGGCGTGGAGAGTGACCGACTTGCTCGGTAATACCTACAACCTTACCTTGGTGGGTTCTACCCAGATGTCGGTCAGTTCCGCGACCAAGAGTTCGTTGGCCGGTGTTGGTATCGACTGGGGCGCCTACTAAGGGCGAGCCCGGTGCAAGCGTGCAAACGCTTTTTGAACACGATAGAGGCAGGAGGGCAGCCCTCCTGCCTCTACCGCAAAGAAGAGGTGGCGTTAAGCAGGAAAAGTCATACCGCGGAAGGGAGGTGAGTGTGATGCGAAGACAATCGCTTTGTGGGCAGCAGGCGTTCACGCTCGTGGAGATCATGATCGTGGTGGCCATCATTGGGCTGCTTGCGGCGCTGGCGATTCCCAGTTTCATCAAAGATCGTAAACAATCGCAAGGTCGCCGCATCGTCAATGACGTCCGTCAGATCGACGCCGCCATTAACGCCTGGGCTGTTGAAGTCAACGCCGCCGACGGTACCCCCGTGGATCTCACAGCCGCCGCCCAGTACATGGAGTCAGCCAGCATCAGCACCACCGACCTGCTCGGCAACGCGTACCTAATCGGCCCGGTTGGTGATACGCAGATGGCAATTTCGGCCGTGACAAAATCGGCTTTATCAGGGGTGGCAATCGATTGGGGCGCCTATTGATAAGTGGTTCCGGAGGAGACGGATCCGCGCGCGGAACTTTCGACCCGGCTTCGTAATCCCAGAAGTACTTTGCCCACGGATGAAACCTCCGCCGGGTGATGGCACATGAGGTGCTAGTTTATTGGATTTGGCAAACACATATGCTCTTTCGACGCAACAAACAACATAAACGCGACGTGGCCCTGGGTATCGACCTGGGCGCGAGCCAGATCAAGGCTGCCGTTATCCGACGCCAGAAGGAGAAGCTGGAATTGGTCGAGTACGCCGTTCGTCCGCTTCCCGCGGGCGTGGCCAAGGCGTACAAGGGTCCGGAATTCGCCGCAGAACTGCAGCAGCTTGTCGACGGCCTTAAAACTTCGGAACGCCACGCCTTCGTGACGATCAGTTGCAGTTCGGCGATGGTGTGCCAGGCCGAGTTCCCGCCGGCGCCGCTCGCCGAAATCAAGACCGCCCTGAAACTCAACAGCTCCGGCTACCTCCGCCGTGATTTCTCGGCGTATTACCTCGATGCGTTCGAGTTGCAGAAGGGTGTCGAGGAACCCAAGGGAAAGGCCAAGGCCAAAGACAAGAATTCAGATCCGGCCAAGGATGCTGCCAAGGCGAACGGCGCCGCGAACGCCAAGGACCCGGCCAAGTCCAAAGATGCGGCGAAGACGAAGGACGCAGCCAAAACGAGCGTCCTCGTTGGCGGCGCGAGCAAGGAAGAGGTGGATGCCTGCCGTGAAGCGCTGATGGTCGCCAAGATCAAGCCCGAAGTGATCGAGCTGGCGGCGATCTCCGTCATCAACGCGTTTCAAGTGGGCCACGCCCACGGCAAGAACGAAGTCGTGGTGCTGATCGATATTGGCGCGCGCATGACCAGCATCAACTTCCTGCTCGACGGCATGCCCCTGATCACACGCATCATGCATTTCGGCGGCGCCCAACTAAGCGACTACATCAGCCAGATCCTCGTGCTCAAGCCGGCTGAGGCCGAGGAAGAGAAACGAAAAATGTCCGGGCCAATCCAGGAGTTGGTGAAGACGGCCATCTCCCCGCTGGCCCGGGAAATTCGGTCTTCCATCGATTTCTTCGAACGGCAGAACGACCTCCACGTCAGCCAAATCTATGCGTGCGGAGGGTCCGCTTCTTCGCCGCAGGTCCTCACCATCCTCGGCGAGGCTGTGGGGACGCATGTCGAATGTTGGAACCTGATCGAAAGCCTCAACGTCAGCCACTTCAATGGCGAGACGCAACGCGTGCTCGCCCTGGGACCGTCCCTTGCCGCCGTTGTGGGCGCGGTCATTCCCCGACTCTCATGAACAGGGATTTGCGACAATGACAGCCATCACCCTTAATCTCCTGGCCGAAGAACAGCAGGCCCAGGTCGAGCGCGCCCGTGATCCGATCAAACTCTTTATCGCCGTCGGGCTGGGGGTGTTGACAGCGGCCGTCGCCTGGGGCGGCGCCTTGTCGGCAATCCTCTCGGAACGGCAGGTGGAGTTGCAGGGATTGGAGGCGCAGTGGAAAAAGATGAACGACGTTGGCCAGGGAGAAAGTGACTATCAGAAGGACAGCGACTACGCCGCGGGAATCGTCGCCATGAACCATTCGCGGACGGTGATGGCGCCACAGTTGGCAATGGTCAAGGACATCATTCCTTCCTCGGTTAAGCTGACCCATATTAATTTTGCGCTGGCCACCGAAACAACGGGCGGCGATAGCGGCGGCGAGGAAGGCGCGGAGGGCAAGCATCCCGCGCGTCCAAAGCAATCCCGGCATCTGGCATTGGAGTTGGATGGCGTGGCGTACGACGCCCATCCGGAATTGGAAGTGGACCGGTTTCTCAAGTCGCTGCGCAATGACACTCGCTTCGGCCCACTGGTGGAGGACATCCAGTTGCGTTCGATTGCGCGGACGACCGGCGAGGCCGACAAGTCCAGCGGCGCGCTACCCGCGGTGACCTTCGTCATCGAGTGTTCGTACAAGGAACAGGTGAAGAAATGACGCGTGGCTATTGGCGAAAGCTGCCGAAAGACAAGCTGCAAAAGATCGTGTTGATCTGTATGACGACACTGATCGCGCTGGTGGCCACGGTCGAATGCTATGCGCTCAAGAATTGGAGCGCGCTCAACGAAACGAAGAACCAGATCGCAAAACTCAATGATCAGATTCGCCAGGGCGAACGCAAAACCCGCCAGGCGACCCAGGATGTGGCCCGCCGCGCGGAAGTAAAAGCATTCGTCGAGACCCAGCGCGCGGCCATGATCAGCGGCGACCCGTTCGCCTGGGTCGTCCGCGAGCTCAGTCTGTTGGCGGAGCAGGAGCCGGTGCACATGGGCGGCTTGCACCCCGCCGGCAAGGTTGAAATAAAATCAGGAGTGGCGTCCTATTCCACACGAATTGAGTTCTCCGGCACGTACGACCAGATCGGCGCCTACGTCCGCGATCTGGAGAACAGATTCCCGACCAGTGAAATACAATCCGTCACCGTGGCCGGCAGTTCCGATGACAAGGGCCGCCACGAAGCCGCGTTGGAGATTGCGCTGCGGGTGCAGCCGACACATGCCAGCGAGAAATTGGAGGCGAAAAAAGCATCATGAAATCACCGGCTCAGCCAGCGATCTGGTCACAACGTGCCTGGTCCAAGGACGGCGTCTCGGTTGGTGAGTGTCGCGAGGCCGCGAAAGCCGCCGCGGCGGCCGAAATGGAAAACGAGGCGATGGTTTACCGGCAGACGGCCAGCGGCAGTCTCACCACGCCCCTGCGGATCGTCGGGATCCTCGCATTTTGCCAGGCGCTCGCTTTTGTTGTGCTGTTCCTTTTCCTCTGCGCCCGAGCAGGCGCGGCGACCGAGGCGAAACCGACCTCCAGTCTCGAATTGAATCCGTCCGTCTATCTACCGCAAAACGCGCGGGATCCATTTGGATCAGAAGTTCCGAAAGCCACAGACGGGACAGCGGTCACGTCCCGACTCGCGGGACCCGACATGTTGAAACTCCAGGGGATTGTGTATGACAAAATCAATCCGTCCGCGCTGGTCAATGACCAACTCGTGGAATTGAACAAGACGGCCAAGGTGCAGACCGCACAAGGCGAAGTGGAAATCAAGGCGCTGGAGATTACCCGTGATCTGGTGTTGTTGGACGTGGGGGGCCAAAAGATCGAGTTGCGTCTCGGTGGGAATGAGCGCAAGCCGACGGACAAATGAGTGGACAAGTCTACTGGCCCAGATGCTGCTCATGATAAGGAGGATAACATGACGAAGACACTACGATGCTTCATCCCTGGCGCGGTTGGCGCGCTGGCGATGTTCACACTGGCCTACGCGAACGACGGCGCCGCGGCAACAAACGCGGTTATGTCGAACATCGTCTCCGCCCCGGCGACGATGACGGTGGCGCCCACCAACACCGTGGCATCCCCGAACATGCCGGTTGTCGTCGATGCGCAGCCGGTTTCCGACGAACCGATCGAAATCGGCTACATCGAGGCTGATATCCAGAATGTCCTGCGCACGCTGGCGGCCAAGGCGGAAATCAACCTGATCCTTGGTGATGAAGTGACCGGCAAGGTCACAGTGAATTTGAAGGGCGTCTCCTATGAGCAGGCGATGCAGTTGATCGCGGAGTCCAAGGGCTATGCCTACGTGAAGGACAAGAACATCGTCAAGGTGAAATCCAAGGAATCCCTGGATACCGAGGCGGTGGAACTGCGCGTCGTCACGCTGAATTACGCGAAGGCGGACGATATCAAAAAGACGCTCGACGGTGTGCTGACGAAGCAGGGCAAGATTCAAATCGATACCCGCAGCAATACGCTGGTGCTTTCCGATACGCCGTCCAATCTGTCGAAGATGATGCCGCTGATTCAAGCGCTCGACACGCAAACACCACAGGTATTGATCGAAGCGAAATTCGTGGAAACCACGAAGAATCCCCAGAAAGACCTGGGGATTAACTGGAGCGGCACGCTGTTGAACCATCAGGTGATCGCGGGCGGCGCGGCCACGATCACCCCGGGCACGGCTCCGATCATTCCTGTTAACACTCAGAACCAACCCGCTGGCGGCTTTCAGTTTTCAAAGCCGCCGGGTGGCTCCTTGATTACGCCATGGGGGGCCGGGTCCGCACTGCTCGACGTAGGCCAGGCCAACATTGTCTTCTCTTTTTTGAGCCAGGACACGGACACGGAATTGCTGGCCAATCCGCGCGTGGTGACCACGGACAACGTCAAGGCGCGGATTTCGATTGCGGAACAGTTCCCGATTCCAAATTTTTCCTTCAGCGAACAGACCGCGTCGCTGCAGATCAATGGGTTTGAGTACAAGGACATCGGCATCATCCTGAGCGTGTTGCCGCGGGTGAACAAAGACGACTTCATTACGCTCGAAGTAGCGCCCGAAGCCAGCAGTTCCACGGAGAACGCGACGTTGCAGAGCGGCGGCGGCTCCTCCGTCCTGATTCCAATCATCAATACCCGCACGGCGACCACGACGGTGCTCATCAAGAGCGGCAACACACTGGCGATTGGCGGGCTGATGCGCCAGGACGCGAGCGACAGTTACTCGAAAGTCCCGGTAATCGGCGATGCGCCACTGATCGGTTCCTTCTTCCGCAGCAAGAGTCTCAACAAAACGAAACGCGATCTATTGATTTTCCTGACGCCGACCATCGTGCGTGGAGATTCGCAGGCAACGGGCTACGAGAAGTACGCCAAAGGCCTGCCGAATAAAGAAGTGTACACCGATGACAAGTGGATGCCGAGGGACAACGCGAAGCCGCGTCCGGTATTCGGCCTGTTCGGTGCCCCGGCAAACAACAATCCACCCGCGCAGAATTTCAGCCCGCAATAGTATTGTCCGGGATGAGGTGTTGGTTCCCGACGGGTGAGGGCGGGAGCCATGGTAGGGAGGGGCGTCCCTCGATGGACGCCCCTCGCACTACCGAGAGTGATCCTCGATTCTGAAAATCAGGCAAAGCCGTCTGGCAACGCGCGACCTTGGGAATCCCTCGAGAATTCGCGTGGTTTTCACTTCTTTCACGAAGCCGTCATGACGGGTATAGCAACTGCTTTTATGGAATTGAAAGGTGTGCGGCCGGCACGGGAGAGATGATGATGCGGAAGTCATTCCAGGCGCGAGAGGGGTTCACGCTGGTCGAGTCCGTGATGGCCGTCATAATCCTTGGCGTTGCGCTTGGCGCCTGCATCCTGAGTTTCAGCATGGCCATGCGGACGGTCAATACCGCGACCAATCAGATGGCCGCGGTGCATGCCGCCCGCACCGAACTGGAGGGCCTGCGAACGTACAGCCTTACGAATGCCTCGTCCTTGACGAGCGGCACGCACTCGTTCACCAACAACCTCACCGGTACGTATGTCGTGAGCAATGTAAATACCTGGACGAGCATTGTCACGGTGAGCGTCCCCTACACCAATCATATCCACGGCAAGTTCTCGACAAACACATTGGCGACGACACTCGTCTCCACGTTGCACCCATGAAAATCCCGCGAATCAATCTACGGAGATCGTCCGGTGGCTTTACGCTTGTCGAGATGTTGATATCGGTGTCGGTCCTTACCATTGTCGTTGTCGGCACCTTCAACGTGTTCGTCCAGACCATCCGCTCGTATAACGCGACGACCCTGATGCGGACTTCCGCGACGCGCGCCAGCCTCGCCTTGGATCGCATGGTGTACGGCGTGGGCACCAATAATGGGTTGCGGGAGGCCGCCCGGGCCAGCGTGACGGTGAGTAACGTGAGTTCCACCTTTTGGCGGCTCTCCTTTACCAACAGCGCCTATTTTCAATGGTCATCGACCACCAAGTGCATCACCGATCAATCGGGGAAAACAATCGGCACGAATGTTATTACCTCGACACTGAGCACCAACGGGAGCGGCTGCACGATTTCGCTTTCGGTCGCGGAGAGCGGGGGCGGCCGCATCATCACCAACACCATGGCCACCTTCGTACAATTCAGGAATTGAGTTTTGGAACAAGCATGTCGGCAGCATTTCCAGAGGAAGGGGTAGTCATGAAGAGAATCAAGCAGGGTTGCCGGAGTCAGCGGGGTTCCGTTCTGGTGGTCGTGATGGCCATTCTGTTCATCACCGTGGGGTTGGTGCTAGGGATTCTTGACGTGGCCAGCAACACCCGCAAGGCGGCGCAAGAACAGGCCGCCATGGAACAGGCGATGTTTGTGGCCGAAGGCGGCATGGAGATCGGCGCTCGTTTCGTCGAGTCCAACGTCGTCACGCTGGTCTCCTCGGCCACCGGTGCCACCAACGGCACCGGGACCATCAGCACGGGCACAGGCAATACGGGGACGTACAGCTATTACATCACGAGAACCAATGGCAGCAGTTTCAGTGTCGTCTCTACCGGCAGCGTCAATGCCGTAATTCACGCGGGAACAGTTACCCGCGTGGTCAGCCTGATGCGCGTCTATCAGCCTTCCTACGCGCAGTATTCCTTCTGGGCCGCCACCAACGGCGGGATCTCCTTCGCGGCCACCGATGTCTTCAGCGGAGCAGTCCACACGGACGACCAGATGACTTTTATTACTTCCGGTGGAGTCGGCGCGACCTTCGAGTCCACCTGCACGTCCCTGGCGACGACGTATGCGGGAGACGATTCCGGGTGCACCTTTGCGGACGGTCTGGGCCTGGGGGTTTACGAAGGCACGATGGCCTCGATTGATTTTAATTCCGCGGCGTCGACGTCACTCAAGAGCACGGCATCAAGCATTGGAAACAGTGGAACACTGCTTTCCGGCAGCACGACCATCACGTTCAACGGCGGCACCATGTCGATCAGCAATGACCGCAGAGGCTGGACCAATCAGTCGGTCAACATTACTGGCACGGCGATCATCTACGTCCAGACCGTCGCGACGGGTCCAGTCGGCACTCAGCCCGGTACCGTCTATCTGAATGGCGGGAAGGTGACGGGCCAACTGACCATCGCCAGTGAGTCAGATATGACCGTCGGCGGCAGCATCACCTACACGACCGATCCGCGTGTTCATCCCACTTCCACGGATGCGCTGGGATTGCTTTCGGAAGCCGATGTCTATGTCGGCACCACCGCGCCCAATAATGAGGAGATCGACGCGGCCGTCATGGCAACAGGCGAAGCCAGCGGCACCCCTGGCAGCTTCGGCGTCAACAACTACAACAGCGGGTCGCCGCGCGGCACCCTGACCGTTTACGGCGGCATCGTGGAAGAGAACCGTGGCGCGGTCGGTACGGCCAGCGGCGGCGTTATTAATCATGGATTTAGCAAAGCGTACAGCTACGATCCGCGATTCATCACCACCCCGCCCCCGTACTATCCGACGGTATCCGGTGTGCTGAAGTTCACGAACTGGGCGGAGGGACATTAGGAATGAGTATCAGGTCCCTGGACACGGATTCCAAGCGCTGGCTTGCCGTTCTGGGCGCAGCTTGCCTGGTTTCGATGGCCATGCTTGGGCATTCATTTATGAACGCCTTGTCTCCAGTGGAAGAGAACAGTGTCACCATCCAAAAACCAGCCGCGACCACGGACGAGGCGCGGACCCGAAGCGAACCCGCTTGGAGCGCCCCCCAACAAATCGCTGCGACCGAAAATCACGAGGCGGCCGTTCGAGTTTCGCCATTCGACGGGAAAAACAGGTTACTGACCAAGAAGGATGAGATAGCGGCGCAACAGGAAGAGGTCCACCGCCAAGCCGACTACCTTCGGAAGCTTATTGCCGACGGCAAGCTCCCGGCCGGATTAGCCCCTCTCACGAAGGAACAAGTCGATGAGATGGAAAGAAACGGCGAAACCATCCAGTAGGTTGGCCGTCGTCGCCGCTTACTTCACTTCCAGCCGCTTGGCGATCCGGAATTTCTCGATGCGTTTGCGCAGCGTCGCGCGGGTGATGCCCAACAGCCGCGCGGCCTGGACCTGGTTGCCGTTGGTTTCCACGAGGGCCCGCGCGATCAACTCGCGCTCCACCACCGCCATGATCTTCAGTTTCGGGTCCTTCTTCGCGAGCGCATAGAGCGGGCGTACCGCCGCGTCGATCGCCGCGGCCAGGTCTTCCGGCGGCACGGTCATGGCCCGCGGTTCGCGGACCTCCGTCGGCAGATCCTTGGGCAGGATCGAATCGCCGCGAGCCACCACCGCGGCGCGCTCGATCACGTTCTCCAATTCCCGCACATTGCCTGGCCAGGGAGACTTATCGAGGATCCGGAGGGCTTCCGTCGAGATTTTGGTGACCTTCCCGGGGAGGGTGCCCGACTTCAGGAACTGCTGCAGAAAATAGTCCACCAGCAGACGGATGTCCTCGGGACGCTCGCGCAACGGCGGCAGGTGGATGCGGACCACATTCAAGCGGTAATATAGATCCTCTCGAAACTTTTTCACGGCGATGAGTTGTTCGGGATGCTTGTTCGTCGCGGCGATGACGCGCACGTCCACGTGAAAGGTTTGATTACCACCGACGCGCTGGAATTCGCCGTTCTGCAACACGCGCAGGATTTTCGTCTGGGTCGAAAGCGGCATGTCCCCAATCTCATCGAGGAAAATGGTCCCCTGGTCGCATTGTTCGAATTTGCCGATGCGGCGTTCGACGGCGCCGGTGTACGAACCTTTTTCGTGGCCGAACAATTCGCTCTCCAACAGGTGTTCGGGAATGGCCGCGCAATTGATGGCCAGGAAGGGATTCTCGGCGCGCCGGCTGATGATGATAAATCGCGCGGGCGACCAATTCCTTGCCCGTGCCGCTTTCGCCGGTGATGAGCACCGTTGCGTCCGATTGCGATACCTGGCCGATGAGTTTGAAGACCTGCTGCATCGGCTCGCTCTTGCCGACGATGCCTTCGGCATAGTCTTCGCTCGCCAGCAGCGGCTGGTAGCTCACCACCTCGCGCATGTCGCGGGCGGCCTTCAGCGCGGATTCAATGAGCGCTTTGAGTTTCGGCACTTCGAGGGGCTTAAGGACGTAGTCATAAGCGCCCAGCTTCATCGCCTCGATGGCGGTTTGTGTCGTCCCGTAGGCGGTCATCATGATGATGAGCAGTTTTGGATCGAGCTCGCGCAGCTTGCGCAAGGTGTCGAGCCCGCTGGTCGCGCCCATGCGGATATCCATGACCACGAGATTCGGGCGCTCCTTGGCAATCATCCGGATCGCTTCCTCGCCGTTGCCCGCGTCGACCACTTCCAGCGTGTCACTGGCGAGGTTGCGATGGAAGGCGCGCCGAATGTCCGCCTCGTCGTCGACAACCAGTATCTTATCCATGGCGCGGCATCTTAGTCGCGCCAGGCTTGGAGGGCAAGCGTTCCGCTAACCGAACGAAAAAAAGCGGCGCCATCGAACATCAACCAGGCGCACCGTCATGATGCTGCGCCTGCGCCGCGACGCGGGAGCGGGCGAACTCCAGGGCTTCCGCACGTGATTTCAGCCGTTCTTCCAGTTGCAACTCCTCTACTTCGTGTAGAATCCGCCCGACCGATGGCCCGGGCTTGAGACCCAGCGCCAGCAAGTCGTGCCCGGTCAGCAGGGGCGCGGGCTTTAGGACTTCCGGCGGCATCTCGGCGGCTTTCGCTTTCAGGAATTCGTAGTTTTCCAGATTGCGATGGCTGGAGGCGCAGTCGATCCGGTGCAGTTCCAACTCCTCGGGAAAGGTTTCGCGGGCGAGGAGGCGTTTCAATTTTGCCGGCCGCATCTCCTTGACGAACTGAAACCGCATATGCTCGCGGACGCTGAGGACGATCTTCTCGATCTCGTCATTCGAGAAGCGCAGCCGGCGCAGAATGATTTCGGCCATTTCCGCCCCGACGCGGTCGTGTTCATTGAACCGGATTCGATCCGGCGCGCGCACAAACGTCGGCGGCTTGCCCACGTCATGCAGCAACACCGCAAACGCCAGTACTACGCTTGGGTTTGCGGGCAGCGTATCCAGCATCAATCGCGTATGCACGAACACATCGCCCTCGGGATGGAACTCCGGAGGTTGTTCCACCCCTTTCATCGCCGCGAGTTCAGGTAAAATTTCGCGCAAGAGTCCGCTGGCATCCAGGAGTTCCAGGCCGCGCCCGGCATTTGCCCGTGTAAAGATTTTCACCAACTCATCGCGAATGCGCTCCGCGCTCACCACGTGAATCTGTGCGGCCATTTCCTTTACCGCGTCGAAGGTTGCGGTTTCGATTGCGTATCCAAGATTCGCCGCGAAGCGCACGCACCGCAGCAACCGCAGCTTGTCTTCCGTGAACCGTTCGCGCGGTCCGCCGATGGTCCGCACCAATTTTCGTTCGATATCAGCGCGTCCGCCGACGAAATCAATGATTTGTCCTGGTAGGGCGGGCTGGCCGGCCCAGCCCAGGCAGGGACGCCTGCGCCACGTCGGGGAGAGGAAGGGGTCGAAGAACAATCCGTTGATCGTGAAATCGCGCCGTCGCGCGTCTTCTTCGGGAGAACCGTACCGCACCCCGGTCGGTCGCCGGCCATCGACGTACGCTTCGTCCGAGCGAAACGTCGCCACCTCGAATTGATGTCCACCCTCCAGCACCAAAACGACCCCGAAAGCCGCGCCGACCGGCACGGTCCTGGCAAACAGCGCCTGAACTTGTTCAGGTGTAGCGCTCGTCGCAATATCGATGTCGTGCGGCTCAACCCCGCGCACCATGTCGCGAACGCAACCACCATTGAAATAAGCCATGTGCCCCGCTTCGCGCAGGCGTTTCACGATGCTGATGGCAGCTTGTTTCATGTATGGACACACTAATTGAGCGGTTTGGCAGGTGCAAGCATTGGGCGGAAGTTGTGGGAACGTCGTGCCGAGCGCGTGGCTGTTTATCGCTCCAAGCTTCCCCAAAAGCCTTCAGAGCCTGTTAACGGGTCTCTGCAACGCTACGCTGCACGGTTAGGAAACGTTTGATCGACGCCAAGAGAATAGTGCTTGCCTTTCGCAGTCAGAATCGCACTCTGCTTGATGAGGAGCGGTCGGATGGCCTGACAGGGCGAATCCGAAGCCGCGGAGGAAATGCAAATGAATGTTTTTCATAGTGAGTAAAGCCTTGAGCGTACAAGAAAAACAAATCGATCGGTCTAGGAGCTTGAACAGGCCGAAAGCCGGTCGAGTTCACCCCAGCCGGATACGTTACATCATCGCCGGCGCTGCGGCGTCGTTCCGCGACGAACCTGACGGCGACCTGACCACGGCCCAAAGCGATTCTGCCGCCCGCAGCCGCACCTACGGGGTCTTCATTGGTCTGTTCGTCCTTCTCAGCCTGTTTTTCTCGTTCGTGCCGGTCCATAACAGTCTCAAGAACCGGACGAAGGACTACGACCTCTGGTACAACGTGGGAAAGATTGTCCTCCGCGGCGGCGATATTTACCAGAAAGGCGCGGACGGATATTTCCAGTTCATGTATCCGCCCACCGCGGCAGTCTTGCTGGCGCCAGTGAGCGCGTTGGGACAGAATCCGCTCATCGTCGTCCTGGATGTCATCAACGTCGTGGCCTGGATGGGCAGTGTGCTGATGGGAGTGTACCTGATCACGGGGCGAGCCGTACGACAACATCCGTTGCTCTATCTCGTGCCGACGGTATGCACCGCGCCCTACGTGTGGGACATCTACCTGCTGGGACAGGTCAACCTCCTGTTGTTGGCGCTGATGCTCGGCGCATTCGTCTGTCTCCGCCTCCGTCGCGAATGGGGCGCCGGCGCGCTGATCGCATTGGCGGTGGGTCTCAAGGCTTTCCCCATTCTCTCGATCGCGTATCTCGTGTATCGGCGACACTGGACTGCGGTGTTGTCTACGATTGTGTTCCTCGTCGCCTTCCTCGTGCTCTTGCCGGCGCCGTTCCGGGGGTTTCAACGCAATCTGCAGGACCTCAAGACGTGGACTCAGGGCATGGCGTTCCATTACGATGGGAACTCCATCGCGCAGCGTCCGCGCCGCGGATACAGTTCGAAAAATCACTCGTTGCTGGCCGTGGCGAATCGCCTCCTGCGGCCGGTGCCGCGCTCGATGGGCCCGGCGAGCCGCGCTACGTCAACATCGCCGATCTTTCCTTCCACCAGATCAACCTCATCGTGGCGATCGTCGGGTTGGGGTTGTGCCTCTTTTACGTGACCTCGATGCCGCGTTACGCGCAGCGCACCGGGGAATCTGACTCGATTGAATTTGCCATGCTGCTGCTGATGATCCTGATGTTTTCACCGCTGTCGTTCACGTACTTCTACGTCTGGCTGCTCTACCCGCTGATGGTGGCGTTGCACATCGTTCTCGCGACGGCCGGCCCGTCGCGGGAGCGGACGTTGAGATGGGTCTGGTTTGTGGTCGTGCTGGTGTTACTGGGCCTGAATCTGCCATGGTTCAATCGCGCGCAAGCGTTGGACGCACACTTGTGGGTGTGCCTGACGCTGTTGTTCGGGTTGGGCTGGAAACTGCGGCAACTGAAACCTGCCCCGCTTCCATTGTAGGGCGCGAAGTCCAGAGGGTTTCGCGCCTTCTCGGTTCGGAGGAGCGCAGTCTATCGCGTTCATTGCAATATCGCTGTCACAGGGCTCAACGCCGCATCATGTCACGAAGGCAACTCGAGGTGGGGATGGAAGTCTGAGCGTGGAAGGCTAGAATGGAAGGACTGCAAAACATGTTTCCGTGCTGAGTACAGCTTGGCTATGATTTGTTGGAATAAGAGCAATGAGGTGATTGCGAAGATGTTGTTGGTCTATTATCATCAGCGGTGATGAAACCGGACACTGTCACTGTTTCCCATCTCTTCGATAGCCACGTGTATCTGATACTATCTTTCAGCGAGGCTACGTCTGGACTCTCGAAGGGCAATGGAAACCTCTTTGGCAGGACATTTTGAACAGGCTGAGGCGCTACGAACGCACGATCCGGAACAGAAACGGGAGATTCGAAAACATTTTCTTGGAGCGTTTGTTCTTAATCAGGCAAACATGGGAGTTCGACACGTAGCTACTCAGAAGTCATCGACGGTCAGCAGCGGCTAGGGCAATTTCGCTCTCCACTGTTCCTTCACTGCCTGCCAGTTCACAGGGTCATTAGTGGCGTGAATCGCAGTTGTGCGTCGTTGTGGATTGGCGACGGAGTCGCCAGCCTGATTTAGGAATCAGCACAAAACACCAGAGTGTGGGGATGAGAGATGAATTATGAAGAATGAAGGGACAGAGGAATGGATTGAGGGATCGCTGCGAAGAACCCACCCCTGTATCTCCTCCGAGGAGGGGAACCGACGGACTGCGCCTCGACAGAGCGAGGCGGCTACATCGAATCCCCGCCGCGTGGGGGCACGCGGCCTACAACACGGACCGACGGCAGACGAAGACGGGCCTGCGCTTCACAGAAGCGCAGCTACAAAGAGCAGGCGGGATCGGTTATCGTTTTACGATAAATTTGCTGGACTTGGGGTGGTGGGAGACGTATAGTCTTTGCGGTTCTTTGAAAAGCTGAAGGAGGGTAGAATTCAGGATCCAGAAGGGAGCTTGGATCCGAGGGGTGCAGAGCCTTCCGCCTTCGCGAGGCTGCTTCGGCGGACGAGCTTGTCGAAAACAGGGACTCTAAAAGCATGTGTTTCTGCGAAACGAACCGGATTGGATTCGGTAGATTTTATGGTGCATCCGTCGTAACCAGAACAGGTTATGGCTTTGAGAGATGAAATTTGATCCGGTTCGTTTGGGGAAACAGAACCCATTTGAGGCCACAAGCGAGTGGAGTTGGGAACGGATTAACGCTCGACCCCGAAAAGGATTCGGGGCAGGCAATGCAACGCTGAACTGGAAGTAGCGACTGGCGGGCTGTTCAACAATGTGGTTCGCCGGGAGGCTCGCCCTCCAAGGGAGTATTTAAGACAAGGGTTGCGACGCTGAGGGCCCCGACGTTTCAGGCGATTACGGGCTGGCTGTTTTGCTTGGGGCAAAGTCCTGAACGAACTCCATCAGCTCTTTTTAGTTAAATCCGAAACAGCCCAAAAAGCCATTCCGCCTCCGACCAATGGATCAGATTGTAGCCTGGTTGGGCGTGAACGAGGTGGGTTTCGAGTCTTTCCTTTGTGGGCCAAATGAAAAGATTGATGAAATGTTTGTGACGTTGAAAGACGAGCGCGGCACGCTGCGTCCGCAGATAATCGAGCTGCGCGATGAGCGGGAACTCTTGTGCGAAATTTGAGGGGGAGAAGCGAGTTTGCCGTTGAACCACGGTTTGACGGTATGCTGGTCGTCAATGCCCCATCGGTCAGATGATTTACCATTAGCGAGCGCACGTGGCTGGAGATGAGTTCCTGGGTCAGGAGCGCTTCTGAAGCAGGGCGCGAGAACCGCGGCGCCAGACTGACGATCAGGACAACGACGGCGGCGGCCGCGAGAAGTGGAGCGCCAATGGACAGCCAGCGCCAGGAGAACACGGGCACTTTCGCTTCTGCACCACATTCCCGTCGCACCGCCGCGCGAAGGCGTTTGCGCAGGCTGGCTGGAGCCTCAGCGTAAAGCGAGGCGTTTGAGATAGCAGACCGCAAGGCGAGTTGATTCTCGAAGGCCTTCGCGCAGGCCGGGCAATCTTTCATGTGTCGCTCGACCTCGGTGCTTCCGAGCGGGTCCAGTTCAGCGTCGAGGTAGCCGTGCAACCGAAGTTGGAAATCTTCGCAAGGCATTTTACGTTTCCTTCTCCATCATTTCCATCAGCCGTTTCTGAAGCTCTTTACGTACCTGGGTGAGCCGCGACATGACGGTGCCCAACGGGATGTCGGCGATGTCGGCGATTTCCTTATAGGACATCTCCAGTTCGCGCATGACGAGGCGTTTCACGAAACTCGATGAGGCAATTCTTTCATATGGGCTCTCCGCACCAACTGGCTGTCCGCCTTCTGACGAGGACTGTTTACGGGCTGACGTCTCGCTCTCCACCGATGAAGCTGTTCGTCAAATGGCTGGGAGATTTGCTGCATTCGATTCTGTTGCGCCTAGGTGTAAAACGTGTTGCGCACGATCTTCAACAACCAGGTTGGCTGTTGCCGCCGCGATATCCGCCGAAGAATTTGAAGGCCCGCAAGTAGGCGTCTTGGACGACGTCTTGGGCGTCCTGCTCGTTGCGGGCCAGCCAGCGCGCCAAATTATAGGCAGCATCCATATGTGGCAGGATGGCTTGTTCGAAATGTGAGAGCTTTTCGTGTTCTTCCAACCGCGTGTCTCTCCATCGCTGTCATCCCATTCATTATCCAGACTGACTGCGCAGCGATTTTATTCCCGGGAAAAGATTAGCACAGGGGCTGGGAATAAACAGGGAAGAAATGGGTCTGATTGATTGAAGATGAGCGTACCAGACAGCAGACGAACATATAAGGAGATACAACATGTCAGACTATATCAATCACGATCACAATCATGACGGCATCGACCGTCGTGGATTCCTCAAATGCATGGCGTGGGTTGGCACGGGAGTGCTTTTTACCATGACGGGAGGAATTCTGCGGTCAGAGACCATCACCCAGATCACCGCGGGAGCGGGCGCGCTCAAGGGGGCGCTGGCGCAGCCCAAAGGGGCCTTGAGCTTTGTCCAGATCAGCGACAGCCACATTGGCTTCAGCAAAGAGGCGAATAAAGACGTGGTCGGCACGCTGCAAGCGGCCATCGAACGGATCAACGCGCTGCCGACGCCGCCGGCGTTTATCCTGCACACGGGCGATCTCAGCCATCTGTCGAAGGCGGCTGAATTTGATGCCGTGGACCAGATTTTGAAGAGTGCCAAAACGGGGCAGGTGTTTTACGTGCCGGGCGAGCACGATGTTCTCAACGATAACGGCAAGCAGTATCTCGGACGCTACGGCAAGAACACCAGGGGGACGGTTGGTACAGTTTCGATCACAGCGGCGTGCACTTCATCGGCCTGGTCAATGTGCTCAACCTCAAGGCGGGCGGCCTGGGGGCGCTTGGAACCGAGCAACTGGAATGGCTTGAGGATAACGTGAAGGGCCTCTCCAGTGATACCCCGATCGTCGTCTTTGCGCACATCCCGTTGTGGACCATTTACCCCGAGTGGGGTTGGGGGACGGACGACGGCGCGCAAGCGTTGTCGTATTTGAAACGGTTCGGCTCAGTGACCGTGCTCAACGGTCACATCCACCAAACGATGCAGAAGGTCGAGGGCAACATCACATTCCACACCGCGATGTCTACGGCCTTTCCGCAGCCCGCACCGGGCACGGCTCCATCACCGGGTCCCCTGAAGGTGCCAGCGGAGAAACTGCGCAGCGTGTTGGGAATCACCGATGTGAATTACATCGAAGGCAAAAGTTCGCTGGCGATTATCGATTCGCCCCTGGCGAGCTAGAAACAGCAACCGTCACCTGGAAAGGAAGAACACAGTGAAGAAAACACTACTCGGTTACGTCGGGGCCATCGCGCTGATGGTGTTGGCCATCCACACATCCACCGCCGGCGAGAAGCGGCGTCTAATGTAGTCACCATCGACAACTTCAGTTTCCTGCCGCAGACGCTGATCGTGCACGCCGGCACGACGGTCACGTGGATCAATCGCGACGACATCCCGCACACGGTGCTCAGCGTCGACAAGACGACCATCGTTTCACCGGCATTGGATACGGATGAGAAGTTTTCCTACACGTTCACCACGGCGGGGACGAATGACTATTACTGCTCCGTGCATCCGCACATGAAGGGAAAAGTCATCGTGCTACGGCGGAAACAACCAAATGAACGTCTTCGATCCCAAAAGCGCGCTGCTGGCCAAACACGCGCAGCATGTCGTGCTGGTCCACTTCCCGATCGCGCTGACCGTCATGAGCTTCGTGTTCGATGTTCTGGCGGTCTGGAGGCGGAAGGCGGCGCTGGCGACGGCGGCCTTTTATAATCTCGCAGGGGCGGCCATCACATCGGTGCCCACCGTCGCCACGGGCCTGTTGGCGTGGCAGTGGCAGCTCGCCGGGGCGCGATTGAAAGGGGTCCTGCGGCTGCATCTGATTTTTGCCGCGACCGGCACGGCGCTGATTTGGGTTCTTTGGGGGATGCGGTGGCGGAACCGTAAACGGTCGACACCATCGCCGGGACCGCTGTGCTTCGCTCTGGGCGCGATTACTCTGGTGATGATCGCGCTGACGGGGCACCTCGGCGGATTCTTAAGCGGGGTCAATGTGGTGGGTGACTAACACGTGAGCAACACCATGAATTGAAAAGAAATCGAAGTGCGGATCGAAGAGATCGGCGAAGAGAACTTCAATTGGGAAGTGGTCCAGTCGAAGGTGCCCGTCCTGGTGGGGTTCCTGGCTCCCTGGAGTCAGCCTTGCCAAATTCTCAGGCCGGTTCTTGACGAAGTTGTGACCAGGGCGCCGGAAGCGATGTAAAGTCGCCTGGGTAAACGCCGACGACAATCCGAATTCAGCAGGTGGTATCGGATCAAATCCACTCCAACTTTCTCTATTTCGTTGACGGACGTCCCCGCGCCCGAGTGGTCGGGACAGCAGCAAGGAAGGCGATTCTTTCGCAGATTGAAACCCTTTACGGAAACAGCATGGAGGCAAGAAGACAACCTATGAAAAATTCACATCTGGTCATGCACACAAGACCTGAAGATCCGGAAAAGCGACAGTACGAGCCACCGAACGTCCGTTAAAAATCCGCGTCGTCTTTGATGATGATGTCAGTGCCCGCGGCGCCGAAGTCCTGATCAAGCACGTGACCGCAGATCTCGAATGTGACACGCGATCGTTCGACTTCGATGACCTGGATTCGCCAGGGCCTGGCATAGAGGCAGCCCGGAGTGCCTCCGATACCGATATCCTGGTAGTATCAGTAAGTGACGATGGAATTTACCGCGTCATGTGAAGGCGTGGCTTGACCTGTATCTCGGCTTGGCGACCGAGACCGGAAGAACTGCAGGTAGCGTTGATCGGGCAGCCCGCGGAAACAGCCCATCCGGAACCGTCGCTGGAGGAGTACATAGAGACCGTGGCGGCCATCGGGGGTCTGACATTTATCTAGAGAGGACGACGTATCGCCTCCGTGCATCCGCATATGGAGCGCGGAATCATTGTGCAATAAGGAGACATTCGCGTGAGCAAAGGCTTTCTGGGAACCGCGGCCTCACTGGCGGCTGATCGCACACTGGTGATCGAGACGGCGATGGGTGTCGCGCTACTCATTGGAACGGTCTTGGCCCGACGCCGGCATTATCGCGCACACGGTTGGTGCCAGTCTGCTGTTGTGGTACTGAACTTGTGGGTGATCGCGCAGTTCATGGTGCCGTCATTTCGCCGCCAGATCGCCCCGGAAATCCCTGCAAGTCTTAATGAGGTACACTACGCCATTGCCGCAATCCATGGCCTGTTGGGGACAGTTGCCGAGTTGCTCGCGCTTTACGTCGTCCTGGTTGCGGGGACCAACATCCTCCCGAAACGGCTTCGTTTCTTGCGATACAAGCGGTGGATGCGCCTGGCGCTTGCCTTCTGGTGGATTGAGTTAATTCTGGGACTGGCGATGTACATCCAGTGGTATGGGTTGCCGCGTCACGTCAGCACGAGCCGCTCGTTAACCATATCGGTGCGGCCGTGAGAATCAAATGCAGCTTCTCGACCGTCACGTACGGCGTCAAGGTGCGGATACTTACGGAGCGCCTCGTCGGAAGCCGCCGCGCAGCAGAAGACCAGACGCTTATGACCAACGCGTTCGATCAGAGGAGCAAATGCCAGAGATGCCCACGCTACGACGGGCGAGTTTATGAGAATCAAGATCAGGTTCACGATGACAACGCGGTCACGGTGGGCTTTGGCCCGATCGGCTGCCGTGTTTCCCAGCCGTCCGTTTGGGGCAGGCACGCTACCCGATGCTTCACGATTCATTTTGTTCCACCGGGGTATAAAGTTCCGTGTGATTGGTCATATGATACAGAGAGTGTTGAAAGGAAACACTAACGAGCCAACAACAAACATGCGAGAAGAAAAGGAGAGAACAATGAAGGAATACGGAGGTTTATTTGGAATCGTTCGAATCGGCGCGCGTTTCTAAAGAACGGAATCGTGGTGGCAGGCGCAGCGACAGTCGGCGCTGGGCTGGTTGGAAACGACGCTCTCCGCTTTCGGTCGGGGAGAAAGACGCGATCTTACGCGGGGAGACGTGGCCATTCTCAAGCTCCTGGCTGCAGCCGAGCTGATCGAGGCCGATCTGTGGCAGCAATATAATGAACTCGGAGGAATCAATGCGCCAACGTACAGGCTATACGGCTGCCCTCCTAATTCTGGATGGCGATCAACTCCAGTATATCTCCGATAATACCGATGATGAGATGAGCCACGCGGCCTTCCTGAACGCCTATCTGAAATCCAAGGGCCAAGAGCAAGTCGATCTCAGTCATTTCGCCAAACTACAACCCAGCCAAGTATCGACCGTGCCCCAAACCGGACGGCTGACAAACCTAATGCAGCTCACAGTGGATACCAGTTGGTGGACGCGGTACCGCAGCACGACCAACCCGGATTTCGGTGCCATCTTCGCGGAGGCGGTTCCGAGCCTGAATTCCGGGCAGCATACGGCCATCCCCAGAAACAACGGCGAATTGGGCGACCCGAATAACCCCAGCGACCACGTCAAAGCGATCGCGTTCACGGCAGGATTTCACTTCGCTTTCATCGAGCAGGGCGGGACGAGCCTCTACGCCACACTGGCTCAAAAGGTAACCAGTCCGGAAGTTTTACGAATCCTCCTTGGTATTGGCGGATCGGAGATTATGCACTTCCAGACATGGCAGGACAAGGCCGGCAACGCGACTCCATTGACTGACTTTGACTCCGGTGAACAATTCGTCAGTGACGTTTCACGGACCTCGCCACTGGCCAGCCGGAGACGATGCAGGCTAACCTCATCATGCCGGAGCTGTGCGAGTTTATCAGCCCGCAACTCCCCTCCCTGCGCCATCATTCGCCCGACCGGCACGGGACAGTTGGACGCGGTGGGCGCCATCAACAGCTTCATCACCGACGGCCTTTTCGTCGGTCAGCCGAAAGCCTTTACAGACATGCTCCTCGCCATGGCGGCGGAGAGCCGATGAGGCCAGGCGTGACATGTAAGAAATAGCGCGAACCGGAGCGAATGTCCGGCTCGTCAGGAGAAACCTATGGCACCTGTATTAGCTATTATAAGTGAGTGGCACATCTTCCTTGTGCTGATGTCGTTTTCCTGCTGTTTGGAGGCAGGAAAATGCCGAAGTTGGCCCGTGGTGATCGGCGAGGCCATGAGGGAGTTCAAAAAAGCCTCTCGCGATGTTCACGATGATTCACCACGAACAGCTTCTCCTCCTGCGCCAATTGAGCCGAAAAGAAGCCCATAACCGACTTAAGATTGTCTCTTGTCATGAGGCAAGCATGCCAGTTCGATTACGGAACATGTGACGTTTCGACTCAACGCCCCCCGGGCGCAGGAGGTGCAGGTGATCGTCTGTTTAGTCAAAGACGATGCAAAACCAGTAATTGGTGCCCTGCGTAAGGGCCTTGATGGCAGTCTGGAGTCTGCGAATGGAACGGGCACGCGGGCGATACGTCTATCGTTTTCTCGTGGACGGCAGTCCCACGCTGGATCCCTCTGCGCGCTACAATGTGACGGATGATCAAGGCGGCAGGTGGAATATGCGCGAAATGGGGTATTGAATTCCTTATTGGGACGCTGCCTACGAAGCTGTTGCTGTTCGGGAAAAGTTCTGATATGATTGTCGGGGCGGTTCTTTGAAAAGCGTGCTCGCGAGGGCGCAATACCCCTCACCTTTAATCCTCTCCCCCAAGGGGAGAGGAGGGGGTGCGAAACATGGTTTCTGCGAAACGAACCCCCCAGTTAACCAGCGATTTTCCAAGGACTTAGAGAGACGGGGGGTAGAAGAATGAGGGCGAAATTGGGTCGATTGAGGCAGTTGGCAAGGGCATGAGGCGAAGAGACGACGGCAAGTGGGGCGTTTGCCCTACAATTCCGGAGAGAGGGGAACCGCGCTTAGCACAGCCTGTCGGACTTAAGTTGAACGCGGGAAGCAATCGGAGTTCTAAAGGGACATGAGCGCTCGCTTCGTCAATATTGACCGTTGTACCCCCATGCTGTTGCCACCGGATCTGCGCGAGTGGATTGCCGATGATGACCTTGCCCACTTCGTGTTGGAAGCCGTCGAGAGCAGCGATCTGGGCTTGGCCGCCGTCAACGCCCGCGGCACGGGCAGCGAACAGTATCCGCCCTCGATGATGCTGGCGGTGCTGTTGTACTGTTATGCTAGCGGCCTGTTCAGCTCGCGGCGCATCGAGCAGGCGACGTATCGGCATCTGTCCGTGCGCTATCTCAGCGGCAATACCCATCCCGACCACGACACCATCGCCAAGTTTCGTCGAGAGAACACGCCGCTGATCGAATCGGTGTTCGTCCAGGTGTTGGAACTGGCGCGCGAGTTGGGGCTGTTGCGGTTGGGCGTTGTGAGCCTGGACGGAACCAAGCTGCGCGCCAGCGCCAGCAAACGGGCCACGCGCACCGAGGCGGAAGTGCAACAGGAACTGGCCGCGCTGCGCCAGCAAGTTGATCAACTGCTGGATCGAGCCGAGCAGGCCGATGCGACCGAGGGCGACGACGGCACGCGCTTGCCCCCCGCCTTGGCTTGCCGTCGGAGCCGTCGGGCGCAACTGGAGGCCGCGCGCCAACGACTGGCCGAGCGTACCCGCCAACGAGCTGCGCAGCGTCAAGCCGAACAAGACTACCCGCCCGACCAACCCGGTCGTCCGCCTCGTCGGTTGCCCGCCGAGCCACGACCGACGGATCGTGTCAACACCACCGACCCCGACAGTGGGCTGATGCCCACGGCCCGCGAAGGATTCATCCAGGGCTACAACGCGCAATTGGCCGTGAGCACCGACGGCGGCTTGATTGTGGCCGCCCGTGTCACCGATGAACCCGGTGACCGACGCCAACTGGCGCCCACCGTGGCGGCGATTGCGCCCTCGCTCGGCTGCCCCTTCGCCGTGCTGGCTGACACCGGCTTCGACAACCAACGGCAGATCGCCCAGGTCGAGCGCCAGGGACGCACGGTGGTGTACTGTTCTCCCCAGTCCGCTCCATCACAACCACCGAGCGGCTGGCAACCGCGCGGCCATCAACGGCGCACCGCCCAAGCGCGAGCGCGGATGCGGGCCCGCTTGGAGAGCGCCACGGGTCGCGCGTTATATCGGCTGCGCGCCATCACCGTCGAACCGGTTATTGGGATTCTCAAAAGCGTGCTGGGCTTTCGACAGTTTCACTTGCGGGGACTGCGCAAGGTACAAACCGAGTGGCAACTCTTGGCGTTGGCCTTCAATTGTCGGAGACTGGCCAAGCAGAGTCGCGGCAATTGAGAGGGTTACGCCTCAACCTTCGCACCAACAGGAATCCTTGGCAACCGAACCCGCCCATGCCACCTTCCATCGTATGATCTACAATAAGTCCGACAGGCTGTAGCAAGCGGGGCCACAGTTCGGCGGGCTTACAACGGCGGCCTATCATGTTTTTAGAAATTCTGGTATGATTGCGGGTGTGAAGAAGAAATTAGAATTGATTGCGCCGGCGGGGAATATGGAATGCGCGCGGGCGGCGGTGGCGAACGGCGCGGACGCGGTGTACTTCGGCCTGGAAAAATTCAATGCGCGGATGCGCGCGGACAATTTCACCGAGGAGCAGTTGCCGGGCTTGGTCCGCTTTCTGCACGAGCACGGCTTGCGGGCGTTCTGCACGGTCAACACGCTGATTTTTACGGACGAGTTGGCGGAGGCGGAGCGTGAGTTGATGCTGCTCGACCAAGCGGGCGTGGATGTGATCATCGTCCAGGACCTCGGGTTGGCGGTGCTGGCTCGTGAACTCGGTGTGCGAATGGACGTGCACGCCTCGACGCAGATGACGATCACATCGCCGGAGGGCGCTAAATTCGCTGCGCGTCTTGGCGTCAAGCGCGTGGTGTTGGCGCGGGAAGCGTCGATGAAGGAGATCGCAAGTTCGGCAACGAGCGCGGAGATCCCGGCGCTGGAGGTCTTTGTCCATGGAGCGCTCTGCGTGGCGTATTCGGGTCAATGCCTGACGAGTGAAGCGCTCGGGCAGCGCAGCGCCAACCGCGGTGAATGCGCGCAGGCTTGCCGTTTGCCGTATGAACTGGTCGTCGATGGCGCGGTGAAGGATTTGGGCGACCGACGCTACCTGCTCTCGCCGCAGGACCTCGCGGCAGTTCGTGAGATTCCTGAACTGATTCGTCTGGGTGTGACCGGTTTCAAGATCGAGGGGCGGCTCAAATCGCCGGAGTACGTCGCGGCGACTTGCCAGGTTTATCGCAAGGCCATTGACGCGGCCCTTGGCTCCCAGTCCACCACTCCCGACGAGGCGGACAAGTACAAGCTGGAAATGACGTTTTCCCGCGGTTTGTATTCGGGGTGGTTGCACGGCGTGAATCACCAGGAGTTGGTGCATGCCCGCTTCGGCAAGAAGCGCGGGCCATTCGTGGGGCCCATCAAACAAGTGGGCGCCGATCATGTCGAAGTGGACGCGCAGACGCCGTTGCAGGCTGGTGATGGCGTGGTGTTTGATAACGGCGGCGACACGGATCATGAACAGGGCGGACGCATCTGGGAGACACGGGGGAACAGCCTTTACTTCGAGCGAGGGCACATCGATTTTGGCAAGCTGAAGCCCGGCGACCGCGTGTGGAAAACCAGCGACCCGCAGCTCCAGCGTGAATTGAAACGCACGTACAAGAACGATATTCGGCGCCCAAAAACCAGGATCGACCTGACGGTGAAGGGCGAGGTCGGGAAGGCCATGACGATCGAGGCGAACGGGGTGCGGGTCAATTCATCCATGGCTTTGCAGACGGCGTTTCGGCGGCCGTTGACGGAGAAATTGTTGCGCGAGCAACTGGGACGAATGGGGGAGACAAATTTTGAGATGGGCGAGCTTCACAACAAGCTCGTCGGCCAGGCGATCCTGCCCGTGAGCGAGCTCAATCGCCTGCGGCGCGATCTGGTGGAGAAGATTGTTGCCGCGCTGGAGGCCGGGACCATCCCGCGGACGGGATTGACGTTCCGTCCTTCCTGAATTGCTCGCGAATATTCCCGAACGGCAGACGGCCGCAGCGACTCAACTTGTCGTCTTGTGTCGCACGATGGAACAACTGGCGGCGGCGCTCGATTCCGGTTGCGCGACTGTTTATGTGGATTTTGAAGATATTCGTCGCTACGACGAGGCGGTGGCGTGCGTGCGAAAGCGGACGGGAGCACAGATATTTCTGGCAACACCACGGATTCAAAAGGCTGGCGAGCAGGGATTCTTCAAACTGATCAATGACTCCAGGCCGGATGGGGTGCTGATTCGCAACTTGGGCGGCCTGGACTATTTTCGCGAGAGCTCGCTGCGCAAGATTGGCGATTTCTCACTCAACGTTGCCAACCCGCTGGCCGCCGAGGTTCTCATGCGCGAGGGATTGGAACGCCTCACCGTTTCGTATGACCTCAATGCGCAGCAAGTCCTTGATCTGTTGCGCGCCGCATCACCCGACTGGTTTGAACTGACCGTTCATCAGCACCTGCCGATGTTTCATATGGAGCACTGCGTTTTTGCCGCGTTTCTTTCCAACGGCACCGACGCCTCCAATTGCGGGCGCCCTTGCGATAGTCATAACCTGAAACTGCGCGACCGCGTCGGTGTGGAACACCCGGTGAAGGCCGACGTGGGCTGTCGCAACACCGTTTACCACGCGAAAGCGCAAAGCGGGGCCGATTACCTGCAATCGTTCCTGAAGGCCGGCGCCCGCGTGTTTCGTGTCGAACTCCTGGAAGAAGATGCCGCGAAGACCCGTGCGATCGTGCAGGGCTACCGGGACTTGATCGACGGGACGGCCGCAGATTCATCCGCTTTGTTCCGCCGACTGAATGTGGTGAAACAACTGGGCGTCACCAGCGGAACGCTCACCGTCTTGTCCTGACCCGCCTGCCGCTACTCATCCTGGTCCATCTGGTCTGTGGGCGGGAGTTCCTTCCGATGGGTCAGGAAAAATGCGCCGCCGACAATGCTCCAGAACAGCGACGCGAGATAGCCCAGCAACGACATCACCAGCGCCACTGGCTCCGCCACGCCGACCTCGTGAAACATCTTGATGTACATGCCCTCGCGCACACCAAAACCCGAAATGGTGATCGGCACGGCCGTCACGGAATTAATGATCGGCAGGTAGAGAAAGTAGTCGGTGAAACTCGCGGAGGTAACTCCCAAACCACGGCCCACGCACCAGATGCTGAGCATGGAGAAGAAGTGGACGACAAATGAGATCACCAGCGTCTTGGTCAGAATCACCGGATGAGAGGCGTAGACGCGATACGCGTCCACCATGCGTCGCATCGTGGCGTAATGCGGCATCCGCTGCAGCCACGACCGTAATCCCGGAAGCTTGTCCGCAAATCCGCGCCATAAACCAACGACCGTGCCGACAACCGTAAACACCACCACGCCGAGCGTCGCCATCGAGAACCAGTACAGCTTGGGGTCATTGAACACGCGCGTGTGGTACAGCGCCATCATGAACAGCGCGATGACGAACAGCGCCAACAACCCGATCAACCGGTCAACGACGACCGTCGCGATCGCCTCGGCTTTTTTATGATGCGTCTCGTGCGCCACGTACCAGGCCTTGATCACATCGCCGCCTGTCGACCCGAGCATGAACGCATTGAAGAACAGCCCGATAAATGAAATCGAAAAGAGCCGCGAGAATTTTACCTCCAGCCCCTGCACATGCAAAATCCACTGCCACCGGAGAATACCGAGAAGGGCCGGCATTCCCGCGCAGATAACGGCAGCCGCCAACCACAAGGCGCTGATTTTCCGCAGCGCTTCCCACAAGGCCCGCGGGCCGATGGTCCAGACAAGTGGAAAACGCTCGGACCAAGTGAGGTTCTTGAGGTTGACAGTCGGAACAACTTTTTCTTCCACTTGCTCTTGCACGATGCCCTTGGCGCGCACGAGTTCCACTTGATCCGGACGAAGGCGCAGATCATGGGCCAGATCGGCGACGCTCGCATTGGGTGAGTCGGCGATCTTCCCCAAGGTCTGCGTCACTTCTTTTTGGAAAATGCCGTTGAACAGGTAGGCGAGAATGCCCACGCTGACCACCACCCGCACCAACGCGCCGAGTTTTTTCTTCATACAGTGACAGGCTTTCTCAGCAAGTCGTGCACCCGTTTCAGGTTTTTAACGATTTGGTCCGGCTTCCATTCGGGATGAATTTCCCAAGCCAATACCATGTCATCAGTCACGAACGGCGCCAGCCGGCCAAAATCAAACGTCCCAAATCCCGGCGGCTGATGGTCTTCGGCGGGTGGAGAAAAATCCTGCAAGTGCATTCCTGCTGTCCGCCCGCGGAACCGCCCCAGGATGGTTTCCAGGTGCATCAGGCCCAGCGTTTCCTTCACCGCCGCGTGCCCCACGTCGTGCCAGTACAGGATCGACTCGGTGCCGAATCGCTTCAGGATCTCCTCCGCCTCGATCTCCGTCGGGATTTCTTCAATGCCGAAACGCGTTTCCATCCCGAGCTTCACGTTCACTTCCTTCGCGTGCGGCAAGACCTCCTCCAACGTCCGATAGACCTGCTCAAGATGCTTTTGGCGCTTCTTATCGCGCATGGTTTGCGCCTTGTCTCGCAACCGCTGGAACTTCGGCGTCTCGCCGCGACCATCCGCGCACAACCCCAGCAGCCGCATCGTGTAATCCCGCATCGGCACCCGGCCCAGGTGCAGCACCACCGCCTTCGCGCCGAGCGTCGCTGCGCAATCGATCGTCCGCAACGTGTGCCGCACCGCGCACTGCCGCTCATCCTCGTCCCGCGAGCTGGGTAAATAATAATCCGGTGCCGACCCCATCACGCCGAGGGGCAGGGGACAAAAATTGTGGAGGGAACAAATCTTGATCTCGCCCGCCGCCACCGCCTGCAGCACGCCGTCCAGAAGCGACAGCCGCGTGCCGTGCCCCAACTCGGCGTACTCAAACCCGAGCGCGCGCACTTCATTGACCATCGCGCGCCCGTCCGTATGGCGCTGGGAATTCCAGCAAGTTGAAAAGGCGAACATGAATTGAAGGGGCCAGCCCAAAAATTGTCGGGGCCAGCGTGCGCATCGCGGCGCTGGCCCCGCTGATTGTCTATGCTCGTTTAGAATCCGATGAAGGTGCGAGGCCCACGGGCTTTACGCCGACGCTTCTCGCTCGGCTTCTCGTAGTGACGATGGGCCCGCGCCTCACGCAAAGTCCCCTCGCGATCCAGCTTCTTCTTCAGCCGGCGCAGGGCCTTTTCCACAGGCTCACCTTTTTTTAGTCTGACTTCTGACAATTCCGATTCACACCCCTCTCAAACGCTTCTGCCCCGCATACTTACGTGAGACAAGAACTCTCAGCGTTACGAAAACTCCGCCCATCATAACCGCCCCACCACGCCCTGTCAATGCACACTCAAATTTGGCACTTCCCGCGTTGAACAGGCGTCCCGCCTGTTGGAGAGGGTTCGCCCCCAAGCAAATGCGGGAGCGACCTCAGCGTCGCGACTCCAGCCGTCTCCTTCCCAATTCCCTATTGAAAGTTGCGCGTTCAGCGTTGAATGTTGGACGTTGATCCGTTCCCACCCCCTCTCTTGCGGCCTCATTTGGGTTCGTTTTCCGGAAACGAACCCAAATAAAAACTCGCCTTCTAAAGTGCTAACCCTTTATCCCCATGATGGATGCGCACAAAAGTCCGCGTCGGCAATTTGGGTTCGTTTCGCAGAAAGCATGTTTTGTAAGCCCCCATTTTTCCACCAGGCTTCTCGCGCCGACGTGTCCGCCAGAGCTTTAGCACGGTGGAAGCGGCCTCGCGAAGGCGGATCTGATTTTCCGCTCTGCGCTCCCCGCTTTCCCTCTCTCCCAATGTCAAAGAACCGCCCCGACTATACCCCTCTTGCCACACCGCGTCCAGCAAAATTATCGTAAAACGATATATGATCCGCCCTGCCCATTCTAGCTACGCTTCTGTGAAGCGCAGGCCTGTCTTCGTCCGCGATCGGTCCGCTTTGTAGGCCGCGTGCCCCCACGCGGCGCGGATTCGGGTGCGCCACCTCCCTCCGTCGAGGCGTCCGTCTTGATTTCCAGCCCGTAAATCTCCTCTCCCCTTGGGGGAGAGGATTGAGGTGAGGGGTATTCGTGTCACCAGGAAGGCAAGCCTCGCCCCATTGTAGGGCGCGCGGCCCGCGTGCCGTCGTCCTCCGCCTGCTTTTCCGATCCTGTCACCCTGAGCGAGGCGAAGGGTATTGCCCGCCAGCATGGAACCCATACAAATAATAGAGGACGGCCCAGCCACACATTTTTCTCTGCCTCCGCCCGGAATCTCTCAATCCGCCATCCCCGTCCCATTGTAGCCGCAGGCTTCAGCCTGCGTGCACTCAATTCAATGACGAAAAACAGGAAGTGTGACAAAAAATTTGGCACACCTAGAAAGAATTTTGGCACAGTTGGAGCAATTTGGCACGACTGCTAATGAGCCGCGCGGGACCGATTCAATTTATTTAACATTCGATTGCGGAACTCGCATTAGATCGCGTGTACACTCCGGTTCCTGATGATATAACCCTTGTAGGGTTATAGAGTGCTTATGGTCGGAGTGCAACTCTCATATAACCATGCTGATCAGCAAGGCCGGTACGATCCATTGGCATATCCAATGCAGTATCCCGCGCCCAACGCCGCTGTGACACACATGGTGTGGGGCCTGTGGCAGTAGCACATGGGAAATTGAGCATCCATGAATAGTATCATTTTAGCCGAGTCTGATCTTCGAAACTTGATGTTCATCAGCTATGGTTACGAGGATCAGGTGTTCGCGAAGTGGTTGGCTCGGAAACTGGCGTTCTATGGTTACGGCGTCTGGATCGACCAAATTGAAATTCTTGGCGGGGAGTCGTGGGTTAAAGACGTTGATCTAGCTATTAAGGACCGCTCCTTTCGTGTGCTAGGGCTTCTCTCCAAGGCCTCCATTGGGAAGGACAATCCGCGAAAAGAGCGTACACTTGCACTTCAGTTGGGTAAACAGCGCGACACGGATGACTTTCTGATTACTTTGAACCTCGATGGCGCTCAGCCGGATTGGTCGATATCGGATATCTCGTGGATTTCATTTCGGGAAAGCTGGGCGGATGGCCTGCGCCGGCTTCTAAAGAAGCTCGAATCGTTGCACGCGCCGAGGATTCATGCAGGGAATTCGGCCATCGCGAAGGCGGCGTTGGAACGAGGTGCTTCGTTATTGTCGAAAAAAACAGAAGCTCTCACGACGAATTGGATACCATTCGTTCAGGTGCCCGAAACCCTTCAGGTATTCGACACGTTGGGCCTGAGCAAAGAACAGGGACAGGCCTGTTATGATCTCTGGCCACACTGTCGGCTCGAATCTGGAAGAGCGGCAGCCTTTTCACCTCCTCCAGCTGAGTTCACGAGACTTGTGAAACAGACCAAAGAGGTTGTCCACTGGCCATCCTTTGATTCGATCCATGGCACGTCGGCGCACAACATCGTATCTCGGCTTTTGAACCGCTCTGTCCATTTGTGGCTTATTCGAGCGGGCTGCGTCCTCACTGCTGACTACCGCACGTACTATTTGCCCGATCCGTTTCGAGGAGAATCCATCTTCCGCTTCAAGGATGTGGACGACAAACAGGTTTACATCAGAGTCGCGGGCTGCATTCGGCTTTACCGGCCTAATTCCGTGCCGGAAGAAGTCATTCACCACCCAGCGGTTAGCTATGTGATTCGCAAGACGGATTTAGGAAGTTTCGTAATTCAGCTTCGTCCCGGAGTGGCTTTGTTCGATGGGGCGCATAAACCCATCGTGGGTAGAAAAGTTGGCCCGCGAACCAAGAAAGTCACGCGATCTTACTTCAATGACAAATGGCGCAAACGATTGATGGCGTTTTCGCAATTGCTCGCGCAATCGGCGAGCGAAGACAAGGAAACAACTTTGCGGCTCGGAACACTTATTACTTTGACCACCGATTGGTGTCTGGATGAAACATCCCTCTCGGTCACGGCAACTGCTGAGGTTGAGGAGCCGGCTCAGGTCGATGTGCAGGTCAGCGCGGAAGAGATGGAGGAATTACAGGATGAGTAAGGCATTTCCGAATGTTGAGCTTTTGCCCGAGCCTGAACTGGAATTCGCCTCGCGGCAGCAAATCGAGCATCCAGTTTCGGGGCTAGGACTGTTCGGTCCGGTAGACAGCAACGGAATCGAGAAGCCAAACCGCATCAATTACGCCGTTATCGGTCGACCTGATGGCATTGTCGAGTTCAGTGCGTTTGCGGCGCGGCTAAATTCGCCGATTGATCCTCCACCTGAACGAAGTGAAATCCTCTGGCCGCATTACCCGGGTTTCGAGGAAGCGATGCACGCTGTATTTCCGAAATCCGCGCCGCTGTCTGAACCGCTGGATTCGAGAGAAATAGGAGTGCAGTTAATCAAGGCGATGACCACAAGAGAGTGTTCGATGTTACAAGTCTGTATCTCCACGCAATCCAGGCGCTCGCACGAAAGGACACCGCCATTGACGTGACGATCTGTGTGGTGCCTGAAATCATTTACACGAATTGCCGATCACTATCGAAAGTCTCGAATGGGACGGGAAAGCGGCTTTCGGGGAAGGAGGTCAGACTCCGAAGGCAGACAGCCGATCTCTTCGGCGGATATGATTCTGAGCAGTATGATTTTTCATTGGACTTTCGTCGCCAAATTAAGGCACGCGCCATGGAGTGCAAGATGCCGATTCAGATTGTACGGGAATCTACCCTGAATCTATCGAACGAAGCGCCACCATGGGGGCAGCGCGTTTTGACTCCATTATCTGACCGGGCGTGGAATTTGTCTACGGCGCTCTATTACAAGAGCGGCCGGAAACCTTGGAAACTTCCAAGCGCGCGGGATGGAGTTTGCTATGTGGGTATCGCATTCAAGCGAACCGATGAAAGCGGGCGAACCGCTTGCAGCGCTGCGCAGATGTTTCTGGATGACGGAGACGGAATTGTCTTCCTGGGTGATTACGGCCCATGGTATTCCCCGGATTCCAAGCAGTGTCATCTTACGCGTTCCGCTGCACAAAGGCTTCTCGCGGGTGTGCTCAAGACCTATGAGGAGCAGCACGGGAAGACACTACGCGAAGTGTTCTTGCATTGCCGCTCTACAATTGATGAGGAAGAATGGTGTGGCTACCAGGAAGCTTGCCCAAAGGGCGTGAAGCTGGTGGGAATTCGTGTTGCTCCCGACCGGCGAGGGCTTCGTGCTTACCGCGGTGGCACACGTCCAGTTGTTCGCGGCACTTTTTGGAAAGCCTCAGTGCGGGCGGGTTACCTTTGGGCATCAGGGTTTAAACCGGTCTTGAGAACCTACGATGGATGGGATGTTCCCGAACCGCTGCGTATTGAGATTCAGCACGGGGATGCGGACATCAGGCAGGTCGCTGTCGATATTTTTGCTCTAACCAAGTTGAATTACAATGCATGCAAGCTCGGTGAGAGCCAACCTGTAACCGTGCATTTCTCAGATGCGGTTGGAGAAATCCTAGTTGCCAACCAAGGGGCAAAGACCTTTTTGCCAAATTTCAAATACTACGTGTGAAAATGCGTTCTGGTGCGACCTTCACATCGGTCACTTGCTCTCCGCCACCCGCGCACTCGCATTCGACTTCACCAATTCCGCAAACGGCGCCAGCAACTGCTGGTCGTCGGCGGACATTTGTCCAATGTCATCGAGGAGTTTCTGCGGGTCGGATTGCGCTTTTTCGCTCAACTGGACCGGGTTGCGGATCACCTTCGCGAAATGCTTGTCCACCGTTCCGCGCAGGAACACGGAGAACATCTGGGCCATTGTCGCGAGCACCGCGTTGTCCACCTTCACAAAGGCCGCGCGCGTGTACTCGATCTCGTCACCTGACTTGGCGCGATAATCCACGATCGCCACGCCGCGTCCGCTCGCGTCGAACAGTCCATGCTGCGTGCCGGCCACGTAGATGACGCGTTTGCCGTCGCTGGCGTAAATGTTGACCATGAAACCCGCCGCGCCGTCGTGGTCGTCCGCGTGCAGCCATCCCTCCGCGTCCCGCGTTGCGCGATATGTGATCAATCCTTCCTTCTCCGCCAGCGCCGAACAGGAGTCCATGTGATCGAACAAATACTCGAACACCGGGATCTGCGCCTTGAATGCCTCCGCCGGATACTCGCAATGCAAAGTCGGATGGTCCGTCGCCTCATGCGCCAGGGCGCGGTTCGTCACGGTCATCGACTCGAAGGGAATCAAACGTAAAGCGACCGGGTCATCCTCCGCGCGCACAGGAATCGCGCATAAGATGAAAAGGAATACCCACGTAGCGCCAACCAACCGCCTCATACCGCAACCGTACGACAGCCCTCACCGATTGGCGAGAAAATCTTTCAACGCCCCTGCCATCTTCGGGCCGATGCCGGTGACCTGCGCAATTTCCTCGGCGGTCGCTTCGCGGAGACGCTGGATCGAACCGAAATGCTGTAGCAGCGCCAGCTTGCGTTTCGCGCCGAGACCGGAAAATTCATCGAGCACTGACTCCTGCACGCGACGTTTGCGCAGCTTCTGGTGATAGCTGTTGGCAAAACGGTGCGCCTCGTCGCGCAGGCGCTGAATCAGATGCAGGGCAGGGGAGTTGCGCGGCAGACGGATCGGCAACGTCTGGTCGGGCACATGGATTTCCTCCATCTGCTTGGCCAGGCCAATCACGCGAAGCTCGCGAATGTCCAGTTTCCACAAGGCATTCAACGCGGACATGAGTTGGCCTTTGCCGCCATCGACCATCACCAGATGCGGCAGCGAACCGCCCTCCGCCCGCACCCGCGCGTAACGCCGTCCCACGACCTCCGCCATGGACGCAAAATCGTCGCTGCCTTCGACCGTCTTGATGCGGTAATGGCGATAGTGTTCCTTGTGCGGCCGGCCATCCTGGAAACAAACGCTCGAAGCCACCGACAATGTGCCGCTGATGTTCGAGATATCAAAGCCTTCGATGTGCTGCGGCAAGGTAGGCAGGTTGAGCACGCGCTGCAGTTCTTCCATCTCGCTTTGCCATTCGATCTTGGGCGACAAATCGCGCGCGAACTTGCGTTCCCGCGACGCGCGCCCGATTTCGCGAATACTGGTGATCACATCGCGCAATTCGGCGGCCCGCTCGAATTTCCTCGCGCCCGCCGCAACGCGCATTTCTTCTTCGAGTTGAAGGACCGCTTCCTTGTTCCCTCCGTCGAGAAACACGCAGGCTTGATCGACGAGGCGCAAGTACTCTTCGTGCGGTATGTCCGCCAGCGGCACCGGCACAAGATAGGTCGAGTACTTCAGGTCTTTCGCCTTGGGCGCCCCCGTGCCTTGCACCAAGACGCCGTACTTCTTGCGAATCCACTGCATCACCAGCCGCACCGCGCCGGCGTGCGCAAACGGCCCAAAATACCGCGCCCCATCGTCCTTCTTCAGCCGCGCAAATTTAAATCGCGGATACTCCTCGTTCAAGCTGACCTTCACCATCAGGAACCGCTTGTCGTCCTTGAACATCGCATTGTAGCGCGGCTTGTATTCCTTAATGAGCTTACCTTCGAGCAACAGCGCCTCGGGTTCGCTCTTCACCACCACCGTCTCGAAATCGGCAATCGACTCGATGAGAGCCCGGACCTTCGGGTCCCACCTTATCGCGCGCGACGGATGAAAGTACTGGCCGACCCGCTTGCGGAGCGAGCGCGCCTTGCCGACGTAGATGACGCGCCCCAGCTTGTCGCGCATCAAATAAACGCCCGGCTTGTTCGGCAGATCGCGAACCTTCGATTTAAGTTGTGGCCCTTCGCTCATCGATATGGAGAATAATAGCCGATTTGCACCAGAATTTGGAGTGCGGCAACTCATAACTCTCCGGTGGCACAGGCGTCCCTGCCTGTGTGCGGATTGGATCAACCACCCGCTTGCTTCGACCCGAATCGCAGCACCGCCAACGTTTCCCCCAGTTCAGTAACACGAAGCACCTTGCAGGACGCGCCGAAAACAACGACAGCGACCGCCATCGACACGAGCATGTCGAGGTATCGGTTGAATTCACAGAGATGATGCGTGCTGTAAGCCGCGGCAGTCATCAGCGCCGAGGCGACGACAAGCTTTCGCCAGCGAACGCAGCAGAGCGGACACCTCAAGGCGGCCGATTTTGCGACGCATCAGCGCCAGGAGCAGGAAAAAGTTGCAAAGCGCCACGCACGATGTCGAAAGCGCCAGCCCGGCCGTCTTCATCCCAAACGTAACGGCAAACAGGTAATCCGTGCCGGCGTTGACGACGACGGAAGCCATCGTCACGTACATCGGGGTGCGCGAATCCCCGAGCGCGTAGAACGTCGGCGCGATGATCTTGATGGCGGCGTAAGCCACGAGCCCCACCGCAAAGGCGCGCACACAATTCGCCGTTTGCGCCGTCGCGAACGCGTCGAACTTGCCGTGCTGGTAAATCGCCGCGATGATGGGCGTGGCCAGGACCCACATGCCGCACGCCGCCGGCAAGCACAGGAAAAACGCCAGCCGGATCGAACGGGCCAGCGTCTTGCGGAATTCGACCATGTTCCCGCGTACTGCGTGGGCGCTCACCGTCGGCAGCGTGGCGACGCTGATGGCCACGCCGAATACGCCAATCGGGAATTGCATCAAACGAAACGCGCAATTCAGCCAGGTCACCGCGCCGCTCCCGTTCGCGCCCGACATTTGCGGCCAGGAAGCAAACCATTGGTCAACGAAGATGTTCACCTGGACGGCCGCCGTGCCGAGGACCGATGGGCCGAGCAATCGCAGGACCTGGCGAAAGCCGGGATCGTGCCAATCGAGAATGGGCTCATAGCGATAGCCCACCTTCCGCAGGCTCGGGACCTGGATGATCCATTGCAGCGCGCCGCCGATGAGCGTGCCGATGCTCATGCCCACCATGGCGCGGCCCGCCAGCGCCGGGTTGTGCAGGAATCCCGGCGCCAGCAGAAACGCGAAGGCCAGGCCGCCGACGATCGAGCCAATATTAAACATCATCGACGCGCTGGCGGGCACTCCAAAGCGATGTTTCGCGTTGAGCATCCCCATCGCGAGCGCCGCGAGCGCGACCATGAGCAGGAACGGGAACATGATCCGGGTCAACGTCGTGGTAAGTTCCACTTTGCCCGGAATCTCGGTGAACCCCGGCGCAATCATGCGCACGAGCCAGGGAGAAATGATAACCCCAATCAGCGTGGTCATCGCGAGCACGAGAATCAGCGCATTGAGGACGAGATTCGCCAGACGCCACGCCGATTTGTCGCCTTCCGCCGAGAGCTTCTGCGAGAATGTGGTCACGAAAGCGGCCGACAACGCGCCTTCGGCGAACAGGTCGCGCAGCAGATTCGGGATGCGGAAGGCGGTGACGAACGCGTCGAACTCGCGATTGGCGCCGAAAAGCGCGGCCAGCACCTGCTCGCGGACAAGCCCGAGCACACGGCTACAGAGGACCGCAAGGCTGACCGTGCGCGCCGAGCGGGCGACGTTGTGCTCTTCGCTCATGCTGGCGCCGGGTCGCGCTCCTCGACGCCGAGTTGTTTCAGCACGGCCTTGACGACTTCATCCACCTGGACGCCCGTCATGCAACGAAAATCGATCGGGCATTCACGCAGAAAACAAGGACTGCATTCGACAGGCTGGCGAATCACCACGCTGCGGGAAGAGAGCGGTCCGGTGAGTTCGGGCGACGTCGATCCCCAGATGCTGATCACCGATGTGCCGATGGCGGCGGCGATATGCATCGGGCCCGTATCGTTTGTCAGGAGCAGCTTGCAGAACCGGAGCAGGGCGCACAAATCCAGCAGCGTGGTCTCGCCCGCGACGTTGATGATGGAACTGTCTCCCAACCCCGCGTCGCGAAGTTTCGCTTCGATCTGGCAGGCGATCTCGGTATCGCGCGGCCCGCCCAGGATCAGCCAGCGGGTATTGGCGTGATAGGAGACCTTGATTGCAGTCTCGGCAAAGCGCTCGGCCGGCCAGCGTTTCGCGGGGCCATATTCCGCGCCGGCGTTGATGGCGATGACGGGGCGACCGTCGTCTCGCAGGAATTTATTGAGCGGCGGCATCTCTTCCAGGGCAAGATAGATTCGGGGAGGAACCGGTTGGCTGTTGCCGCCAAGGCGCGAGATGATATCAAGATATTGCTCGGCCTGGTGCCGCGACGAAGGAAAGACCTTTACTTGAAACGTTTTGTCCGGCGACGGTCTTGTTTTGGTAAATGGCACGCTCCCCGGGCGGCTGACCGACAACATCAGTCAGGAGGAAGCGGCGCCAGTGCCCGGCAAAGCCGACCCGGCGGGGAATTCCAGCGAGCCGGCATTCCCACGCCGACCGAAAGGAATTCGGAAAGATGACGGCCAGGTCGAATGCGCCTTCGCGAAGGACGCGCACATCGGGCCGGTCCCCGAAGGGAATGACCTCATTGATGAACGGATTGTGCCGCCAGAGGTCCGTCAGCTTGCCGGGGCAGAGCAGGGCAATATGGGCGTCCGGCGCCAGTTCGCGCAGGCGCTGGACGGCAGGCATGGTCATCACCGAGTCGCCGATCCAGTTGGTCGCGCGAATCAGGATGCGCGTCCCGCCGTTATCGGTGGCAGATCCTGGCGACTGCGTCATCAAAGTCCTTTGCGCCGGAGATGATGCGGATTTCCACCCGCAAGTAGTAAATGGGAATGTCGCGGCGGTCAATCTTTGGAAAACGGACCGCGTCCTTTTCCGTCGTGAGAATGGCATCCGCGCCGCGTTTGAGGCTGCGGTTGATCATATTGATGATCTCCTGCTGCGAGTAGCGATGGTGGTCCGCGTAACGTTTGGCGTAAATGACCTCCGCGCCCAGCCCGCGCAGCCCATCCTCGAAGCTTTCCGGCACGGCGATACCGGAAATGGCGGCGACTTGCAGCCCTTGCAGCGTTTCCAACGGATGACGCACGCCGGTGAAGACATCCTGCAAGTAGAGCGGCTGGTGCGAGCACTCGATGATTTCGGCCTTCTCATTGAACTGGCGGATGGCCTTGCGCAGTTTTTTTGCGCCGAGCTCGCTCGATTTGGTGATGAAGATGTAATCGGCGCGCTTGAGATTGGCGATGGGTTCCCGCAAGGTGCCCCGGGGCAGGAGATAATGATTCCCGAAAGGGTCATTGCGGTCGATCAGGCAGATGTCGAGGCGGCTCTTGAGCGCCAGATACTGGAAGCCGTCGTCGAGCAAAAGCGTGTCGCACCCAAACTTGGAGATGGCGTAGCGCCCGCTCTTGACGCGGTCCTTGTCGACGAGGACGACAACATCCTTGAGATTGGACGCCAGCATGTACGGCTCGTCGCCCGCCTGGCCGCTATCGAGCAGCAACGACCGGCCGTCGGACACGATCTTGGGCGGGACCCGGTCCTCTTGAAAGGTGACCTTGGCGACGATCCGTTGCCAGAGCGGGCGCGGCGTGCTCTTGTAACCTCGCGAAAGAATGGCGACGCGACGCCCGCGTTGCTGCAGCGCCCGGGCGAAGACCTCCACCACGGGCGTCTTGCCGGTGCCGCCGACGCTGAGGTTGCCGATGCTGACAACCTGGCAGCCGAGAGTATGGTCGCGGAAGATGCGATGCTGCCAGAGATACAAACGGGCTTGAATGGCCACTTCGTAGACCTTGGACAACCCCAGCAGCGCCGCGCTCGTGAGCCGCGCAGGCCAGTCACGGCGCCGTTCGAAGATGACGTCGAGCACATACTGCTCGACGTTTTCAGTCCATTGCCACATGTCCAATGTATAGTGCCGCAGCGTGGGATGAGGGTCAAGCCAGCCGCGGGCTCCATGACGACTTGATCAACTCTTCCCAGACGAAAAAGCCCGTGCGCGGCGGATCTACTTCCGGCGCTTGAGGAACATCAAGGTCGCGAGACCGGCGAAAGAAAGGAGCAGGGTGCTCGGCTCGGGAATTTGCGAAAAAGTTTGGTCGATGATCGAGATCAGCGCCATGTTTTGACCGCCAGCCGCACCACCACCGAAAATAATGTCTTTTTGAATATAAATCTTCTGCATCGGAGTCGGGAGGTCGGCAGACGCAGTAAGTTGCTGATTGCTGCCGCCCAGCAGATTAAAAACATCGATCTGTTTGACCAATACGCCGCCGAAGCCGCCGGTAAAGACATCCTCGGTCACCGACGAGAAGCCCGCGCCAAAGACCAGCCCATCGTAGTCCAGATGAACGTCCGAAATCAGCTGGCTCGAATTGGTCACGGTGACGGAGAAACGAACCACGGCATCTTCCGTGATGTTGCCGATGGCTGTCATGGCGCCCGTGAACGAAATGCCAAACCCGAACAGGTTCGAGAGCGCCGTCAACTCCAGATCGTCGCCTGTAAACAAGTTCGTGTTGCCGCTCACGACCGAGAACTCCCCAAAAACCTTGTCGCCGATCTGCACGGACGACACATTGTTGCTCAGGAGTAACGACAGACCGATGGATTGGCCGGGATTAAGATTGGTGACTTGAGAATCACCCAGGCAGGCGGAATTGTTTCCCAGAAAAACCGCAGCGGCCACCACGCAGACACACAACCCCCCCGAAAACGACAAATGACGTCCCCATCCCCTTAGCATTTGACTTCCTCCTCCTTGTACGCCCCAACTTCTTTGACTGACCTCGCCCACACCACCAGCAGTCAAATGCTCTACCGCCGCGCACTGTAGACGAATGATGGGTTGTGTGTCAAGCAGCACCTCGATGGCTTGAGGTGGCCGGCTCTAAGGCTCTCTGGCTTAGGAGAATGGCCGGAATGCGTCAGGAAGGGAATGGTCGCGCATCGGAAACGACGCGAAAGTCGATCTGGCGCTTAAGAACATCGACGCGCGCCACTTGTACGCGGACCTTGTCCCCGATCTGGATCGCCCGTTTGGTGCGTCGTCCGACCAGTCGCTCCAGCCGCTCGTCGTATTGGTAGAAATCGTCCTCCAGCGTGGAGATATGGACGAGACCCTGGACGAGACTCTCTGGCAGTTCAACGAAGATCCCGAAATTCCGCACGGTGCACACGACCGCATCCATGACCGCCAATTTGCCCCGCGCCAATTGCTGCTGGAAATACTCCAGCTTCTTCAATTCAACCGACTCTTCCTCCGCCTCGGCCGCCACGCGTTCCGTCTGCGAGATGTGCTCGGCGGCGCGGGTCAACTCCTGGAGACTGTAGCGTCGGGGCGCGGTCTTTCCCTTCGCCAGCAACGTCAGCAGCGTGCGATGAACGATCAGGTCGGCATACCTTCGGATCGGCGAGGTAAAGTGGGTGTAAAATTTCTTGGCGAGTCCGAAGTGGCCCACGGGAACGGGCGAGTAACGGGCCCGCTTGAGCGAACGCAACAGCGCCAGGTTGATCGCGTATTCTTCCGGTTTGCCTTCGACCTGCTTCAGGAGTTTTTGCAATTCCTGGCGATGCGCCACATCGCCGACTTTGTAACCAAAACTCTGCGCGTAGCGCCGAAAGTCCCGCAACTTTTCCAGGTCGGGGTCGTCGTGGATCCGGTAGATGCACGGGATCTGCAACTGGCAGATGTGCTTGGCGACCGCCTCGTTCGCTGCCAGCATGAACTCCTCAACAAGTTGATGCGAGATGTCATAGTAGATCTTCTCGATATGCGTCGGTTTGCCTTGCTTGTCGAGACGAACCTTGACTTCGGGGAACTCCAAATTGAGCGAACCGCGCTCGAAACGCTGCTGTCGCAGGCGCGAAGCCAGCCGCCACATCTTTTTCAGCTCGCGGGTGAGTTCCTCGCGCTCATCGCGCGATTGCAGGCGCGCAAACGCTTCCTTGTACGTCAGCCGGTGCCGGGAACGGATGACGCTGAGCGCGAACTCCATCTTGCGGACCACCATTTTGGGCGTGAATTCGATGAACACCGACTGCGTGAGGCGGTCTTCGTCGGGCCGCAAGCTGCACAGGTTATTCGAAAGCTTCTCGGGCAACATGGGCAGGACGCGATCCACAAGATAAACGCTGTTGCCGCGCGCGTGGGCCTCGCGGTCGAGCGGGCCGTCGGGCTGGACGTAGTGCGAGACGTTGGCGATGTGCACCCCAAGGCGCCAACCGCCACCGGCCAACTCGTCCACATTCACCGCGTCGTCAAAATCCTTCGCGTCATCGGGATCGATGGTGACGATGAATTTCCCGCGCAGGTCGAGCCGCTGCCCATATTCCGCCGCGCCGATTTTTTCCGGGATGCGTCCGACTTCCGCGAGGGTCTGTTCCGAGAAGCCGATCGCCAGGCGATGTTTGCGAATGATGGCCATGATATCCACGCCCGGCGCATCGGATTTGCCAAGCACCTCGACGATTTCGCCCTCGGGGCTCGTGTGGCGCGACTTCCATTCAAGCAGCTTGACGACAACCTTGTCACCCACCTGCGCGTTGAGCGCGGGCCGGGTATAAACGTCATGCGGCATGCGCGGGTCATCCGGGATGACATAGTGAACGTGCTGGCCTTTCTGCAGGGTGCCCACAACAATTTCGCTCGCGCGCTCGAGGATACGAATCACCACGCCGGCGGGTTTGTCGGCCGCCTTGAATTTCCGCCGGTCGCGATGCAATCGGACGACCACCTTGTCTTCATGCAACGCAACCCCGGTATCTTCTCCCGCAACGTAGATGTCGGGCCTCGGCTCGGTGGGGGTCGTTGTTTCCGGGGGCGGTTCAGGTCGCAAAAAGGCAAAACCCTTCTCATTAAACTCGATTCGTCCGACGACCAAATCGGCGTCGTGTGGCAGGACAAACCGATCGGTGCGAACGCGGACGACTTCGCCTTTGTCCAGCATCTCGGCCAGGACCCGGCGAAAGTCGCGGCGCTCGGTGGCATTCAGGCGGAGTTTTTTGGCCAGATCGTCGCGGCGGAGCGGATGATAATTCGGGGTGGCGAGAAGCGTCTGGATTTTCTGGCGGATGTCCATTAGAGTGCGCGGCACGTTAGCATGGGCCGATAGGCCCACCAATGAAAAAGTTTCTCTTCAAGCTCGCGTTTCTGGCGTTGTTCCTTGCGCTTGGCTTTCTTGCCTGGCGCAATTTCGTGTTGGAGCGAACGGTGAACGACCTGCGGGGCGAGATCACGCAACTCGAGAAGGAGCGGCGAGACTTGCAGGGCAAGGTTGCCGCCGCGCAGCGCGCCCCAAAACCGGAAGAGCAGGTCGGAGATCGCCAGCAGATCGAGCAACAAACCAGTGAATTGCGCGGCCTGCCGTTCAAGAACCCGGTGAATTACAAAATCATCGACCGCGCGGAATTGCGCCGCGTGCTCGTGGGCAAGGTGAAGGAACAGTATACCGAGCAGGAAATGCGCGATTACAGTCGGACGCTGGCGGCGGTTGGATTGATTCCCGAAGGCACGGACCTGCTTAGCGTCTTGGTGAGCCTTTACAACGAGCAGGTGGCGGCTTTCTACGTTCCCGAGGAGCACGCGCTCTACACGTTCAAGGACCTCGTCTTCTCCAGCAATCTCGACAAGATGTTGCTTTCGCATGAACTCACGCACGCATTACAAGACCAAAACTTCGACTTGCTCAAGTACCCGCTCAAGGTGAAAACCAACGACGACCTTGCGCTGGCCACTTCCGCGCTCGTCGAAGGCGACGCCACGGTGCTGATGACACGTTGGTACGTGGAGAACGTCGATCCGGGCAAAATGTTGGGCGATCTCGGGGCGATGTTCAGTCAGAACACGGCCAAGCTGCGCGAAGCCCCCGCGTACTTGCGCGAGTTGCTGATGTTCCCCTACCAGGAGGGCCAGCAATTCGCGACGGCGCTGTATAGCACCGGTGGCACGGCGGCCATCGACGCGGCGTTTCGCGACCCTCCAACGACCACGAAGGACATCCTGCATCCCGACAGGTTTTTGCACCAACGCGCTACGCCGGAACATCTGGATCTTCCCAGGCTCGAAGCCGGGGATTGGCGTTTGATCGGCAATAATACCCTCGGCGAGTTCGGCACACGCTTCGTCCTGCAGCAGGACATGGGAATCTACGAGGCGCATGTTCTGGGGGAAGGGTGGAACGGCGATCGTTATCAGGTTTACGAGCGGGGCACGAACGGGCCGACCGCGCTCGTGTGGGTGACCGCCTGGGAAACCGAGCGGCAAGCCACCGAGTTCGCCGGGGCCTACAAAAAGGTGGTTGAGAAACGAGCCTCGACTCCCACTCCAACCCTGCGCATTCACCGCGACGGCAAACACGTCACAGTCATCCAATCACCCGACCCCGCCTTCGTCGATTTGTGGGAATCAGCCCATGTCGCCATTATCAAGGGAGCACTGTCACCATCGGACGAGAGGCCTTCGTCGATTTGCAGGAATCAGCCCATGTCGCCGGCAAGACCAACTAACGCCGGCACTCTGAAGATTGGGCGTGCTGCCAGGCTTTATCTTCGCGCAGATGGTTTTCGAGTTCATCCAACGGCACGGGAGTCTTGATCCCAGCGGCCAGCATCTGCCGCCATTCTGAAATTGCCTGGTCGAGGTTGAACATATCGCGATGTCTATCTGGCATGATGCAGCAGGACCGGCGCGGCGACGAGCGCCGAAATAACCATCATGGTAATTGAAATGAGAACTGTGGCGTTGAGCAGAAAGGCTCCAATGCCGATGGCCGCCCGGCGATAGCGTGGCCACTGGCTGGAGCGCCACTCCAACAGAATGAACGTCAAAATGATTGCGCCAGTGATGAGTACACCGTATCGCGTCAGCAACAGCATGGACCGGCCAACGACGGCGGTGGTTCTAAAGACAGCGGGAGCGCCGGAAAAATCAAAAAGAGAAGTACCCGCCAGTTGGCAGATTTCCGTAAGTTTCGGGAGTAAAAAAATGGCTGAGAATACCCAGAAAAATGCCGCCGGAATAGTGAAGGCCGCCGCTTTGAGGTAGGTGACCCAGGCCGGTTCGATGTTTGCGTTTGGATGAGATGTATTCATATTGGTGGCTAGTTGGGAGTTGGGTATTGCGGCGAAAGTGAAGACAAGATCTTTCACCTGCTTGTGGATCGTTCCGCCGACTTTCGTGAATTCACTTTTCAAAACGCTGGCTTGGCCAATTCTTTGGATTGCACATTCAAATGCTTGCTGTGCCTTCACACCGGATTGAATTTGCCGTTCGATGTCCTCACGCAGATGATTCTCGAGTTCCTCCAACGGCACGGGAGTTTTGATCCCGGCGTCCAGCATCCGTTGCCGCCATTCTGTGATTGATTGCTCAAGGTTAAACATAATTGTCTCCCCACAGGCCGGTCAGAACCGAATGGACTTTCATCCACTGTTCGCGCTGTTCGTCCAGCGCGCGTTTTCCGTCCTTCTTGAGCGAGTAATACTTCCGCTTCCGCCCGTTCTCCATTTCCACCCAGCGGGACTTGATCCAGCCGTTGTTCTCCATCCGATGCAGGACGGGGTACAGCATCCCGTCCGTCCATTGGATGTCTTCCTGGGAGCGCGCCTTGAGGTCCTGGATGATCGCGTAACCGTAGCTCTCCCCCCGTGAGAGCAGCGACAAAATGAGCGGCTCCGCCGAGGCCGCGACGAGTTCCTTCTTCATTGTGGGAGTAATATGCATAGCCACGCTATGTATGTCAAGGGTAAAGTAAACACCACGTTTTCCACTGATTGACCAACGCCGGGCGCTGGGCTATGCTGGTCGGGCTCTGAGGATGGCGAATGCCCAACCACACGACAATTGACGAAAAGAAGATTCGCGAAGCGGTGCGTCTGTTGCTGGAAGGTATCGGCGAAGACCCAAACCGCGACGGTTTGCGCGAGACGCCGGACCGTGTCGCGCGCATGTACGGCGAGATCTTTGGGCAGGGGGAACAGGATCCACACGTCGCCCTCAGTAAGAAGTTCGATGAGCATCACCACGAAATCGTGCTCGTCAAGGACATCACGTTTTTCTCGATGTGCGAGCATCATCTGATGCCGTTTTTCGGCAAGGCGCATATCGCCTACATCCCCAATGGTTATATCGTCGGGATCTCCAAGCTGGCGCGGGTGGTCGAAGCCTTCGCCCGCCGTCCGCAAGTGCAGGAGCGCATGACCAGCCAGATCGCCGACATGATCAATCACGAACTCAAGGCCGATGGCGTGGCGGTCGTCTGTGAGGCCGTGCACACCTGTATGACGATGCGCGGCGTGAAAAAGCCCGGCGCGTCGGTCATCACTTCCGCGATGCGCGGCGCGTTCGAAAAGAACGTCACCAGCCGCACGGAACTGATGGCGCTGATCTACGGCAAGTCGAACGGCTGATGAAGACGGTTTACATCAAGACCTACGGCTGCCAGATGAACGAGCGCGACAGCGAAGCCGTGGCCGCGATGCTGCGCGCGCGCGGCTACGCCATCAGTCCCTCCGAGCGCGAGGCCGATGTGATCCTGCTCAACACCTGCAGCGTGCGCGACCTCGCCGAGCAAAAGGCCATCGGTAAAATGACCGCGCTCGCGCATCTCAAGCGCCGCAAGCCGGACCTCGTCCTGGGCTACCTCGGCTGCATGGCCCAAAGCCGCGGCGGCGCGCTCGCCGAGAAACAGCCCGCGGTGGATCTGGTCGTAGGCACCCAGCGGTTTCATCACGTCCCCGATTATCTCGATCAGATTTTTACGCATCGCCGCGCGGAGGCGGATTCGTATGACGAAGAGCTGAAGGCCATCGTGGACGTGGCGGAAGAACCGGGTAGCGAATCCACCATCAAGGACCACGTCCTCTGCGCGAACGGCAATGGCCAGGTCACCGCATTCGTCAGCATCATGCAAGGCTGTGACATGTACTGCTCGTTTTGTATCGTGCCCTATACGCGCGGCAGTGAACGGAGCCGGCCCATTGCGGAAATCGTCGAGGAAGTCCGGCATCTCGTCGGCCAGGGCGTAAAGGAAGTAACTTTGCTGGGCCAGATCGTGACCAGCTACGGACGCAAAGACATTCACAAGAAAGACGGCAAATCCGCCTTCGTCCAACTCCTCGAAGCCGTGCACGAGGTGAAGGGGCTGGAACGCATTCGTTTTACGTCGCCGCATCCGAAAGGTTTCGGTGACGATCTCGTCGAGGCCTATCGCGATTTGCCGAAGCTCTGCGAGCACGCGCACCTGCCCGTGCAGAGCGGCTCGAACCGGCTGCTGAAGGCCATGAATCGCGGGTACAGCCGCGAGTGGTATTTGCGTATCCTCGACAAACTTCGCGAGGCGCAACCCGATATCGCGATCAGCACCGACGTCATCGTGGGCTTTCCTGGCGAAACCGAGGAGGACTTCGAGCAAACCGTGTCGCTCATGCGCGCGGTGGAATTCGACCAGGCCTACATCTTCAAGTACTCGCCGCGTCGCGACACGCCCGCCGCCGAGTTGCCCGGCCAACTCAGCGACGAGGAGAAGGAACGGACGCAATCAGATCGTGCTGGAAATCCTCAACGAACGCATGGCGCGCAAGAACCAGGAACTCGTCGGCCAGACCGTTGAAATCCTCGTCGAAGGCCGCAGCGAGAAGGCCGGCAAACGCATGTTCGGTCGCACGCGCACCAACAAGATCGTGCTTTTTGACGGCGACGAGCGTCACCAGGGCGAATTGTTGCCGGTGCGCATCGAGCGCGCCACAACCATCACCCTTTACGGCGACCCAGCCATCCACAATCTATGACACGACTAGCCATTACTTCGACCATCATCGGCGCCGTCATCATCGCCGGCCGACTCCCCGGCGTTATCGCCCCGGAAAAATTCAGCGCGGAAGCGCGGAAATTTCCCCGCTCGGTGTTCTGGGGACGTGCCCTCATGGGAGTCTGTGCAGTATGGGCGGGCATCGTGATGTACAACGCCGCAGTCGACGACTTTGCGTGGCTCAAGCCATTTATTGTCATCGGCGTACCGATCGCCTATGTGCTCGTGATCCAATACGCCGACCAGTTTCTCGCCATTCGCGGCGTGGCGGCGCTGCTCCTGTTGATCGCCAAGGTCACGCTCAACGCCGCCAACGTCAGCGACTCGCCATCACGACTGATCATGACCGTGTTGGCCTACCTCTGGGTTTGCGGGGCGGTCTGGATGGCGTCCGCGCCGCACCAGGTGCGCGACTGGGTCAACTTTCTCACAGCCAATACCACCCGTTGCCGCGCCGCCTGTTCCTTGGGCGCCGCAGTAGGCGTGTTTCTAGTGTTACTCGGACTGTTCGTGTATTGATTGAAAACAGTGTTCAGACAACCCTTCGTTTGGAGGACATACTTCCCAGCGATCTGAAGTAATACACAATGGAGAAGAGGCAGATAATTGAGGGGATTACACTGCACTTCCCCGCGGAAGACCATCTGGCCGCAGACGTAATTGAGGTGGCTTGCAGGCGAAGCATCTCTGTGATTCACGACATTTGGGGACTTACGCCGCCCCGAAAATGCTGCGTATACGTCATGACTTCGGCACCCCGCTTTCTCTTTCTTTCTGCGCCTTGGTACGTACGTGTCCGGCTCGCACTTCTGCTTCCAGCGTGGTTCTTCCGTATCCAAAAGTCTTGGAAATCGAGCGCCGGTTGGACGATGCGTTACAAGTGGTGCCCGGCTGATTGGAATCAAGCCGCCAAGACTAATCGCGCAGGGAGACAGTAGGATTGGCAAGATGATTTTCGTTGAGGAGCCCGATCTCAACAAAAAGGTGGCCCACATAACCTGTCACGAAATGACGCACGCATTTTCGGCTGCCCTCAAGTTGCCCTTGTGGATGAACGAAGGTATTGCAATGGTTGCTGTCGATAGATTCATGGGTTATACCACGGTTCGAAGCGAGACCCTCGCTAGATTAAATTGTTCTCAGCACAGGTGGTCAGTCGGCAAGTATCGGAATCTCTCAGGGATGGAAAGGGAGAAGATTGTTTACCACTATGTACGTGGATATTGGATTACGCGCTTTCTGACGGATGGGTATCCTGATTTGATGAAGGAGTTGCTGACAAAAAAGCTGTCTCATCAGTCGATTGAGAGAAAGGTCGCTGTTGCACTTGATATCGACTACAGGAACCTCTGGGGTGAGATCGACGAGAGAGTTCTTGAACATTTCAAAGAGATGTGGCCGACAGGTGAGCAAAGTATTGAGCCGAAGGCAGGTCGTCTAGTGCCGCCTGTGATTTCCAAACATGGGCCTTCATGATTAGGACTCGCGCTAAGATGAATTTGTTTCCCCTTTCAGACATTTTTACAGCTAGCGTTAAGATGTGAAAAAACCGCGGATACTGGTCGTGCGCGGCGGGGCAATCGGGGATTTCATCATGACGCTGCCGGCGGTCGGCGCGCTGCGGGAACGGTGGCCGGAGGCGCATATCGAAATCCTCGGGTATCCGCACATCGCGGAGTTGGCGCACCAACGCCATTACGCCGATGCGGTGCGCTCGATTGACGCGAAGGCGCTGGCGGGCTTTTTCATTCCCCGCGGCGTATTGGACCCGGCGCTCATGGAGTATTTCGGCGGATTCAATGTCGTTGTTTCCTACCTTTTCGATCCGGACCGCATCTTCTCCAACAATGTGCGCGCCTGCGGCGTCAAGCAGGTGATCGACGCGTCGCCCCGCCCGGAAAACACGCCGGCGGCGGAGCATTATTGCCGGCCGTTGGAATCGCTGGCGATTTATGTGGAGGCGCCGCTCCCGCGAATTCACCCGAATGAATCCGACCGGGAAGCCGCGTCGAATTTCCTGAAGATGGCCGGGCGTGAACCGCTGGTGGCGATCCACCCGGGCAGCGGCAGCGAGAAGAAGAACTGGCCCGTGGAGAAGTTTGCGGCGTTGGCGCGGTGGGTGGCCGACGAATTGGCGGCGCAACTGCTGGTCGTGCGCGGCGAGGCCGATGAAAGGGCGGCACAGAAGCTGACGGAGCTGGTCGGCGAACGCCCGATTACCGTGGCTCAGGGCCTGAAATTGGTCGAATTGGCGGCCGTCTTGGAACGCTGTGTGCTGTTTTTAGGCAACGACTCCGGCATCACGCATTTGGCTGCCGCCGTGGGAACGCCCACGGTCGCGGTGTTTGGCGCGGCCTCGCTACCGATTTGGGAACCGCTCGGCGAACACACCCGCGTGGTGCAATTTGGCGAGCAGGATGTGGCCAATGTGCGGGCCGCAATTGAGCAGTTGTGGGGCATTCCACGCGGCTGATTGCTGAAGTCGTTGGTACACAAGCCATTTGGCTTGACGGCTGACCGCACCGCCACTACATTGGCGCACAGCATGGTTTCAGAACCCGTGAGTCATCAAGAGCAAGGAAGGGACCGAGAGATCGATGCGCGACCGCAATTTGGAAAAGAACCTTCAGCGAGTCGAGGCATTCATCGAAACTTGGAGGCAGTTGAGCCAGTTCTTGGATCGCGGTTTCAAGGGCGAGAGTTTTGCCGGTGAGGAAGAAGTCGCCTTTCTGGAATTGAAAAGCCAGATTGCCCAGGAGCATGAGTTGTTGGTGGTCACGCTTGGCTCGGAGATGGAGCGGGATGACCGGGCGTTGCGGATGCTGAACAGCGTGCCCAGCCTGTCGGCGTTCAAGGAGCTGCCCGATGGCATGTCGAAAAAGCTCGCCACTGAGTGGCACAGCACGTATCTGGGGTTGCAGGCGTTGTTGGGGCGGTTACGGGGACGGCAGGCGCAACTCCGGGGAGTCAGCACGTTGCGCGTGGGGTTGTCGCACGTGTTTGCCAACCCGTTGGTGATTTTGTTGGTGATGATTGCGGCGTCGTACGGAGTATATCGGTTTGCGGAAGATTGGATTCCGAAATTGACGCAACTAAAGGACCAAATGGAGAAGAGATAATGACGAAGCGAGACCTGGTGATTCGGATCAGCAATGACACGAACCTCATTCAGCAGGACGTGCTGACGGTCGTGCAAAAGACCCTGGACTACGTCACGGAGGCGCTCATCAAGGGCGAGACCGTCGAGTTGCGCAACTTCGGTGTCTTCGAGGTCAAGCTGCGCAAGCCGCGCGTGGGCCGCAACCCGAACGATCCGGGCAAGGACGTACAGATCCCCGCCCGCGCGGTCGTGAAGTTCAAACCGGGCAAGGAAATGCGCGAGCAGGTACTGCGGCTCACGGAAAAGTACAACCCGCCGCAGAACCCGCCGCACGCCTGAGGTTTTGCAGGGCTGGCGGCCCCGGGGTTGCCCGCCGATGATGTCAACGGCGCGGCCCGGTGGGCTTCGCGCCCGGTAACTTTTGAGTCAATCCGATGAACCCGTTGCCCGGCTTTCGCGATTTTTATCCTGAAGCACTCGCTGTCCGCCGCTACATCTTCGACAAGTGGCGCGATGTGGCGCGGCGCTATGGGTTTCGCGAGTTCGACGGCCCACCGTTGGAGCCGCTCGAACTCTACACGCAGAAATCCGGCGAGGAAATTGTCGGGCAACTCTTCAACTTTGTGGACAAGGGCGACCGCGCGGTGGCGCTGCGGCCGGAAATGACGCCCACCCTGGCGCGGATGGTCGGCGCGCACCACCGCGATTACAAAAAACCGATCAAATGGTTCGCGATCCCGCAACTCTTCCGCTACGAGAAACAGCAGCGCGGCCGCTTGCGCGAACATTTCCAGTTCAACGCCGACATTATCGACGAAACCGGCCTGGGCGCCGACGCCGAACTTATCGCCCTGGCGATCGATACGCTCCGCAGTTTCGGGTTGACCGAGAAGGATTTCGTGGTGCGCGTCTCGGATCGCCGCGTGTGGCAACGATACCTTACAGCCGCTGGTATCGCGCAGGACAAGCAGTACGCGGCGTTCCAGGCCATCGACAAGCTGGAGCGTGAGCCGGCGGAGAAAACGCGTGAGAAACTGGTGGCGACAGGGTTGTCGGTGCACAAGGTTGAAGAGATCCTGGCGATCGCCGAGGGAAAAACGACCGCGGACGCGCCGGAATTACAGCAGGTCTTGGCGAAACTTGGCGATCTGGCCGCGTTCTGCAAGGTCGACTTCAAGATCGTGCGCGGGCTGGCGTACTACACGGGGATTGTTTGGGAAATCCATGATAGCAAGGGAGAACTTCGCGCCGTTGCCGGTGGCGGTCGTTACGACAATCTGCTCAAGGAGGTGAGCGGGGTGGATCTGCCTGCGCTTGGCTTCGGGATGGGCGACGTGGTATTGGGTGAGTTGCTGAAAGATCGCGGACTACTGCCAAAAACTGCTTCCGGATTGGATTGCTATGCCGTGATCGCAGACGAAACCCTGCGCGTAGAGGCGTTGAAGCTCATTCACAAGTTGCGCGATGGCGGGATTGCGGTAGACTACGCGCTCGCGCCGACGAAAGTAAGCAAGCAATTCCAAGTGGCGGTCGCGGCGGGAGCCCGCTTTGCCTTGACGATTGGCCCTGACGAATGGAGTGCGGGCGAAGTGAAGCTAAAGGATTTGTCCGCGGGAACTGAAGAACGGGTGAAGATTTCGGACCTAAAGTCCAAATTGTCAGGCTGAGTGAGGCGAAGGGTAAAAGATTTCTATGAAACGGACACAGCATTGCGGTGAATTGCGCGCGGGACACGTGGGACAGAAGACCACCCTCATGGGGTGGGTCCACGCGCGACGCGATTTGGGCGGGATTGTGTTTATCGAATTGCGCGACCGCGAAGGCAATACCCAGGTGGTGTTCGATCCCCAACACAACAAGCCCTCCTGGGAACTGGCGCAAAGTTTGCGAAGCGAGTTCGTCGTGGCTGTGGAAGGCCGTGTGCGCAAACGTCCGGAAGGCACGCAAAACCCGAAGCTGCCAACCGGCGAGGTCGAGTTGTTGGTCGATCACCTGGAAATCCTCAACCCGAGCGAGACCCCGCCATTTCAACTCGACGAGACGAGCGGCTCGCAGGCCAATGAGGAGTTGCGCCTGCAATACCGTTACCTCGACCTGCGGCGGTCCGGCATGGCCCGGAACTTGAAGCTGCGCCATCGCGTCGCGAAAGCCGCGCGTGATTATTTCGATACAAACGGCTTCCTCGAAGTAGAGACGCCGATTCTGTTCAAGAGCACACCGGAAGGCGCGCGCGAGTATCTCGTGCCGTCGCGGGTAAACCCCGGCAAGTTTTATGCGCTGCCGCAATCGCCGCAGCAGTTTAAGCAAATGCTGATGGTGGCGGGGGTGGACCGCTATTTCCAAATCGCGAAGTGTTTTCGGGACGAAGATCTGCGGGCGGACCGGCAGCCGGAATTTACGCAGATCGACCTTGAGATGAGTTTCATTACTCGCGAGGACATGTACGCGATGATCGAGGGATTGCTCGCCACCGTTTGGCTGGCGGCGCGCGGCGAAAAAATCCCGACGCCATTCCCGCGGATGCAATTCTTGGAAGCGATGGAGCGGTTTGGCAGTGACAAGCCGGACACGCGCTTTGGGCTGGAACTGGTCGATTTCACGAAGGATTTCGCGCAGAGCCAATTCAAGGTGTTTCGCGGCGCGGTCGATTCGGGCGGGGTCGTGAAAGCGATTAACGCGAAAGGGCTCGCGAGCGCGACACAGGGACAAATCGAAGCATTGACGGAAACCGCGAAGAGTTTTGGGGCGAAGGGCCTCGCGTTCATCAAAATCGAAGGTGGCGAATGGAAATCGCCGATCGTAAAGTTCTTTAACGAGGCGGAAAAGAAGGCGCTGACGGAAAAACTGAAGATCGAAGAAGGCGATCTCATTCTTTTCGGGGCGGACAAGCGCGAGGCGGTTTGGGAAGTACTGGGGCGGTTACGGCTGATCGTGGCCGAGATGCTCAAGAAGGACGGCAAACTCCAGGTACCCGAGGAACAATGGAATTTCCTCTGGGTGGTGGATTTTCCGTTGATTACCTACAACCCCGAGTCGAAACGCCACGTGGCCACGCATCATCCGTTCACCTCGCCCGTGGTCGAGGACGTGTCGCTGCTCGATAGCGATCCGACAAGGGTCCGCGGGCAGCACTACGATATCGTGTTGAACGGAGTGGAACTCGGCGGCGGCTCAATTCGTATTCACCAACCGGAGTTGCAGAAGAAAATCTTCGAGCGAGTGCTGCAGATTCCGCCGGAAGTCGCGCAATCCCGCTTCGGCTATATGCTGCAGGCATTCCGGTACGGCGCGCCGCCACACGGCGGCATCGCGCTGGGGTTCGACCGTTTGTGCGCGATCCTGTGCGGCACGGCCAACATCCGCGACGTGATCGCGTTTCCGAAGACGGCGAAGGCGGTGGATTTGATGACCAACTCGCCGAGCGAGGTCGAGCCGAAACAATTGCGCGATCTGCACATCAAGCTGGACGTGGAAGACGCAGGTTAAAGCCCCTACGTCGTGCTCGGGGTGGAGGAGACCGCAGCCGGTAACTTCCGGGCGCGTCCGCGCTTTTTCGGTTCGACACGCGTGAAGACGCCCATCTTGCGAAATTTCTTATACCGTGCCTCCAGCAGGTCCGAAATCTTCGCCTCCCAGAGTTTATCGAGGTTCTTGAGGATCGCCTTCTTGAGCGTGGCGGCGGTTTCATCGTACTCCTTGTGCGCGCCGCCGAGTGGTTCGGGAATGACCTCGTCCACCACGTCGAGTTCCAGCAGGTCCCTCGCCGTGATCTTGAGCGCGGCAGCCGCTTGCGCGGCGTTGGCACGGTCCTTCCACAAGATTGCGGCGCAACCCTCGGGTGAGATGACGGAATAGTAGGCATTTTCGAGAATGAGCACGCGATCGCAGACGCCGATGCCCAACGCGCCGCCCGAGCCGCCTTCTCCAATGACCACGGCAATCGAAGGCACTTTGAGCACCATCATTTCCCGCAGGTTGACGGCAATCGCCTCGGCGATGTGGCGTTCCTCGGCGCCGACGCCGGGATAGGCGCCGGGCGTGTCGATGAAGCAGAGCACGGGGATCTCGAATTTCTCAGCCAGTTGCATCAAGCGCAGCGCCTTGCGGTAGCCCTCGGGGTGGGGGCTGCCAAAGTTGCGCATCAAATTCTCCTTGGTATCGCGGCCCTTCTGCTGGCCGATGACCATCACACGGCGCTCGCCAATCGTGGCGAGGCCACCGACGATCGCATGGTCGTCGGCAAAGCGGCGGTCGCCGTGCAATTCGATAAATTCGGTGGCGATGCGCTGCAAATAATCCAGCATGTACGGCCGTTTGGGATGGCGGGCGAGTTGGACGCGCTGCCAGGGGGTGAGACTGGTAAAGATCTCCTTTTTCGTGGCCTCGAGTTTTTCCTCGATGGACTGAATCTGGGCGGAGAGATCGATTTTTTGTTCATCCGCCTGTTTGCGGAGGGCTTCGAGCGTTTGCTCCAGCTCGGTGATGGGTTTCTCAAATTCCAGCGTGTAGATTTTCATGAGTGGCCTCTCTTGAAATCAGTCGTGAATGCTGACCGGACTGCCCACGGGCAAAATCGCGTACAATTCGGCGACATCGTCGTTCAGCAGGCGAATGCAGCCCGCGGTGGCCTGCTTCCCAATGGAATTGGTGTCCCATGTCCCGTGGATGCCGTAGCCGGGAACGTTTAGCCCCAGCCAATGCGTGCCAAGAATGTTTTCCGGATCGCCGAAGGGGATGGTTTTTCCGTCGGCGCGCCACCACGGGGGGTTCGCCAGGCGGCTGGTGATTTTGAAATCGCCCACCGGGGTCTTGCTGTACTGGCCGGTGCCGACACGGTAGCGCTTGAAGAGTTTACCGTTGTCCGTCAGTCGCAGCTCGTTTGTCGCCTTACTTACCGTGACCGCAAAGCGACCTTGATAGATCCGCAATCGATCGCCAACCCGGATTATCTCGCTGTTGAGATTGTTGGATTTCTTGATCAAATCGATGGTCGTCCCGAACTTCTGCGCCAGTTTGCCGAGAGAATCGCCGGCGACGATGGTGTAATTGGTTTTCTCGGGCGCGGACGCGGGTGTAAACAGGATCTTCGTATTGATCGCGCCGAATAAGTCGAGCATCTTGTCCGAAGCATCGCCCCCGTCGCACAAAGGCTGCAATAATGCGCGGGCTTCTTCCAGTTTTCCCTCGTTCTCCAGTGTGAGCGCCTGCTGGTATTGCTCGGTGTTGGATTCGGCGGGTGCCGGCGGTCGGCTCGTGGTCGCCAAGGTCGGTGTCGGCGCGACAGCCGTGGCGTTCGTGGCCGGGTTTTCGGGCGCGGTTGAGGAAGAGGGCGTTGACGAACTCGGAAGTCGGTCACAACCCGCCAGCCAGAATGTCAGCACGACCAAACTGAGCCAAGGTTTCATGTCTGCAAGTCGCGAACCACCAGACTCATCGCAGGGTAACGGCGATCCGGCTCCTTTTCAAGACATTTGAGGATCACGCGTTCAATCGCTTGCGGAATCTCCGGTACCAGCGTGCGCGGGGGGCGCAAGTGAGCGTTGAAATTGACGTACTTTTTCAGGATCTCATCGCGCGTGTCACCGGCGATCGGCTTTTTGCCCGTCAGCATTTCGTACGCGGTGACACCGAACGAGAAAATGTCGGCGCGCTCGTCGACGGGCTCGCGCGCCAGTTGCTCGGGCGCCAGATAGAGCGGCGTACCGGACAGGATCGAGGCCTTCTTGGGTTTCGAGGGACGGCGAATCGCCAGGTCGAAATCGACAAGTTTCGCTTCGTACGTTTTTGGCACGAGGATGTTCTCAGGTTTGAAATCGAGGTGGAGAAAGCCGCGTTCGTGAACATGGGCGAGGCCGTTCGCCATGCCGATGAGCATCTTGAGTTGGTTGGCGCGGAGGTTCGGGTCGTTGCGCAGAATCGCTTCCTTCAGGTTCGGGCCCTCGACGCGCTCGATGATGGCATACCACAAGCCATGGAAACGTCCGTGTCCGTAGTAATGCACGATGTTCGGGTGGTCGAGCTGCTGCATGACCTTGCAGCCCCATTTGAACTGGCGGATACGGCTCCAGGTAAAGCGGAATTCGGGCAGCAACACGCGCAACACGAGCCGCTGATCGAGCTTGTCCGCGACCAGATAAATATCCGCCATCCCGCCGCGGTTGATCTTTTCCAGGACGGTGAAGTTGGCGAAAGTCGTGCCAATCATTGTGTGGCTGCAACGGTAACGAACCGCGGGGTGGTTTGCAAATGCAATCCCCAGCGCGGGGTGGGATTGTGGCGTCCTACATCCGGCAAGGCGTAATCCGCCTGTTTCATTTTGTCAGTGAGGGTGTAGAAATCGAATAGTCTGCCGAACTGTATTGACGATCCGGTGCCCTCGGCCTACCGCCTTGGGCAAAGACTCTCTCGCGATCAGAAACTGCGGCGTGTGGTCGACAAACTAGAGGCCGAATTGTTTGATGATGAGACCTGACCCTATTTTCTTCGCTATTTTCTTCAGACCTGCGAGACCGTTGCTTGTCATAGCGGGCATCTCGCCTGCTATTCATTTGACACTTTCTGGCTTGAGGACTCGGCGCGCTTCGGCAATGACACGTTTGACCTCATCGGGATCGACCCAAATCTTCTCAACGTGTTTGACTTCGATTCCGAATGCCTTCGCTAGTGCTTCGGCGGGGCCTTGAACGGAGTGAAACCAATCGCAGCGCGGTTGTTCGAGACGACGACGTAACTGCCAGCATGCCTCGTAATCGTATGGAACATTTGCTCGACCATCGGGATGCTCCACCCTTGCTAGAAGAGCAAGCTGAACCTTCCGCTGAGAAAGTAACGCTGGCCCCCAAAACAGCGCTCTTGTCAAAGCCGGTGTGAACTTGATCCGACAGATTCTATCTAGTGCGGCGTGATCGCCAGTTAGAGCCAAGGCGACATTCAAGTCTGCCCGCATTGTCATATCAATTCCCTTGGGCGTTTCGGGAATTTCCAACGGCCTGTCGTGAACGTAAGCGCGGACAACGTCACGACTGCGCTCGTCCCCAATGCGCGCAAGAAGTATTAACGCAGCGTAGCCAGTGCGAGAATCACATTCAGGGATCATTGCTTCTAACGACTTGCGTAGTGATTCCCGCGTTTGCACATCAAACCGGGACGGATCGACCCTCTCGCTGCCCGAAAGCAGAGCAACGCGCTGACTGATGTTCGTCGCATGCGCCAGTGCTCCAACCCACGCGCGGCCGAACTGGTCACGTTCTGCTGTCGAAGCCTCGGTCGTAACAAACTCACCGGGCTGCGCACCCACTAGCTCGTTTGATGATACAGCCCCGAGCGTCACGGCGGTGTGTAGGAGAAACACCAACAAGTAAACCATCTTCATTCGCACCCCAGCAAGGCACTCGCGATACGCGCCTGCTCGGTTGTCACATGAGATCCCGTGGTTAGAAAGAAAACCGGGGTCAGGTCTCAACATCAGACAAATGGATTGACACCAGAGTTTGGAGGCGCTAGTTTCGCTGGCCATGGCGCAACCGTTACGCATCGAAATGCCAATCATTTTGTGGCTGCAACGGTAACGAACCGTGGGGTGGTTTGCAAATGCAATCCCCAACGCGCGGATGAAAAGGGGCCGTTTACACCTTCCCGGGTTCCAGCGGGAAGTAATTCCGGGCGTTATTATAACAGATGTCGCGCACGATGCCGCCCAGCAATTGGTTGTCGCGCGGGAGCTCGCCGTTCTCCACGTCGCGTCCGATGAGATTGCAGAGGACGCGGCGGAAATACTCGTGACGGCTGTAACTGAGGAAACAGCGCGAGTCAGTGATCATACCGACGAACCGACTGAGCAGGCCGAGATTGGAGAGGGCGTTGATCTGCCATTCAATCGCTTCCTTCTGGTCGAGAAACCACCAACTGCTCCCGAACTGGAGTTTCCCGGCCACGCTGCCGTCCTGGAAATTACCAAGCATCGAGGCGAACATATAATTGTCGGCGGGATTCAGGTTATACAGGATCGTTTTCGGCAGACGGTTGTTCTGGTCGAGTTTGTCGAGATAGCGGGCGAGGGGCCCGGCCTGCGGCCAATCGCCAATCGAATCGAAGCCGGTGTCCGCGCCCAGTGTCCGCATCATGCGCGTGTTATTGTTGCGCAACGCCCCCAGGTGGAGTTGCATGACCCAACCGCGAGCTTGATACTGTTCCCCCAGCCACAACATGACAACGCTGCGGAATTGATTGGCTTCGGAAGGCGTCACGGTCTTGCCGCCGCGGGCGGTGTCGAAAATTTTGGCGGCCGTGGCTTCGGTGCAATCATCCGCGTACGGGTGATTTAATCCATGATCGGACAAACGGCAGCCGTTTTCGTGAAAGAAATCGAGCCGCGACTGCAGGGCTGCGAAGAAGCTGGACAGGTCCCGACATTCACCGAGCTTGTCCATCCACGCGTTCCAGGACGCGGGCTGATCCACCGCCAAAGCCTTGTCGGGTCGAAACGCCGGATAAATGCAGGTGGAGAACTTGCCGGACTCCCGAATCCGCCGGTGTTGCTCCAAGGAATCGGTCGGATCGTCCGTCGTGCAAACCACGGCCACGCGGTTCGATTCGAGAATCTTCTGGACCGGCAGGGCCGCAAGTTTTTCGTTCGCTTCGTCCCAGATTGTTTTGGCGGTGGCCTCGTTGAGCAGCGTCTGGATGCCGAAAAACCGCTTCAGTTCGATGTGCGTCCAATGATACAGCGGATTGCGCAGGGTGTGGGGAACGGTGCGGGCATAGGCGAGAAATTTCTCCCAATCGCTCGCGTCGCCGGTGCAGTATTTCTCCGGCACGCCGTTGGAACGCATGGCGCGCCACTTGTAATGGTCGCCAGCCAGCCAGATTTCATAAAGGTTGCGGAAGGTTTTATTTTCCGCGAGCTGGTCGGGCGGCAGGTGACAGTGATAATCAAAAATTGGCTCGTCTTCGGCGTATTCGTGGTACAACTCGCGCGCCACGTCGTTCTGGAGCAGGAAATCCTCGGTAATGAACGACAGCATGGTCTCAGCCCTTGGTCAGCAGCGAGAGGTGCTTCGTAAAGTGGCGATCGAGCAGTTCCTCATGGAGGGATGCGTTACGTTGCAGCGCCTCCATGATTTTCGGCTTCAAGCGCGGGCTGGTCAGCACGGAACCGAAGGTCACATGCAATAACTGCCGCCCCGGTATCTCATCCAGGAACGCAGCTTCCTCTTTCGGGCCGCTAAATTTCGGCAACGATTTGACCTGCGCTTCCGTCGTGGAAATATGATAGCTGTGCCGGTCGGTCGCAAAGCGGCCGCGGCAAAACTCGACGATTTCGTCAAACAATGGTATCGATGTCCGGGCGACGACGCGCAGGGCTTCGAGGTAGCTGGTGCCGGCGGTTTTTACATGGAGCAACTCGCCACACACTCGTCCGACGACGGGGTAGGCGGTGAACTTGTCCGAGCCGCTATGGACGCTGATCTTGTACGGGCCACAATGCTTCGCGATGGAAACGTGGTCGCGCAACGAGGCCTCGAATTTCTTCAGGTCGCCCTTGAAATCGATGCCTTTTTCGAAATCTCCGACAAATCGCGGCGCGATACTGACCACGTTCGGGACTTTGTGCCGGCGCAATTCCAAGCCGATGAAAAGGTGCTCCAGCGCGCTGGTCGGGTCCTCGGTTTCATCCACGCTGACTTCAATCTCGAACGGGCGCTGATCCATGACTTTTGCGATGTGGGCGCCCATGAGGCCACAGTGTTCCAGCGAGCGGCCATATTTCACGGCGGCGCCCTGCAACGTCCCGCGGTCGAACTGCAGCATGCCAAGTTCCGGGACCTCGAACTTCCGGCCCAGGTACACGGATTCCAATTCGGATGTCAGCCTGCCCTTGCCGACGTACTCGGAAGGGTCGATTGTGAAGAAGCAAAATCCCGCCGCTGCCGTGCGCTCGACGTGCTCCGGCAGTTTCAAGTGGTCGGCATCCGCCCCCCAAGCCTTATTGAAGCCGAGGTCGCGGAGAGCCGCGGTCGCAGCCTGCACGACGTCCTGTGGGGTGCGTTGGGTGCGTTCCATTTCGCGGATGGATTGCTGGGCAAAAATCGGGGCAAAATCAAATCTTCGAGCGGCGGCGAAATGGCCGGGTGTCGCCAATCCAAGCCGATCGCCGAAACCGAATGACTTCTTTAGGCCCAGCGGAACAGGTGATACTGTATTCATTGTATTGACAATCAACCGAAGAACACCGTCAGTGCCAGCATCTTACTACGCGAGGCTTTCCTCGCCAACAGGTTTCTGGTAGTATTTTGGAGCATAATTGTGGAGACTGGGGCACTGAATCCATGAGCACGCTTCCGAATGCGTTACATCTGCCGCCGCCGGGCCGCCCGCGCTGGGTTTGCGCGGAAAGCGCCCAGCTTGATCTTCTCTACCTGGCCTGGGGACATCGGGTGTATGGCCGCAATCCAATCCCCATGTCCCGCCATCCCGGTTGGCATTATGTGCTTGTGAGCCGGGGCAGCCCGACCCTGATCCTGGAACAGGAACAACGGGTCTTGAATCCCGGGGATTTCCTGGTGATTGACCCGGACTGCGCCAGCGGTTGGACGGATCGACCGGATGCGGTGTGTGATCTGCTCGTTTGGATCTGGCGCTCCGGCCCGCGGTGCTCGGAGTGCACGGCAATGCCGGGCGAATTTCGGCAATGGACAATTGACCCACGGTTGCAGCACAAGCTGGAGCAACTTCATACTCTTTGCCGCCAGGAGGTGGAGCGACCGGACGAATTAACGAAGCTGGCCATCGAACAATTGCACATCGCGATTGATGTCACCGTGGCCCGGCTCATCCGTCCCAAGACGCAACCGCCCGAGCCGTCGGTGCGGATGGAGTTGGCCATTCGCTGGATGGCCCAGAACCTCGCGGAACGGAACCCGGTCCGGGCCCTCTGCGAATATCTGCAAGTCTCCCCGGCGACGCTGGCGCGCATGTTTCAAACGCATCACGGTGAGTCGCCCGCGACGTATCACCAGCGAATGAAGATGGCCCGAGCCCAGGAGCTGCTGGAGACGGACCGTTTTTCAGTCAAAGAAATTGCTTACGCGCTGGGATACAAACACCCGAACGACTTCAGCCGCGCGTTCAAGCATTTCGTCGGCAAGAGTCCGAAATCCTGCCGTGAGTAGCGGACCCGAACGCCCAGACCATACCGCCCAATCCCGTTGCCGAGTCGACCAATCGACGAAGGAACATCTAGCCGCGTTTCCGTTGAAGCCTTACAGGTCGGTGATCGGTTTATGACGGGGAACCAGTGTTTTCATAATGCTCCAAGCGATCAAATAGCTCAAGGCGCAGATGGTGAACATGATGAGGTAGGCGGTCTGCGGTATTTGTTTGAAAGCGTCCGTTAGCCGGCCCGCCAACAGTTGGATGATCACGCCGCCAACGCCACCGGCTGTGGTCCCAATGCCGGTAACAGAGCCGACAGCTTTCTTCGGAAACATGTCGGACACGGTCGTAAAAAGGTTGGCCGACCACGCCTGATGCGCGGCGGTCCCGATGCAGATCGTCGCGACAGCCAGCACGGCGGCCATCTTTCCAAAATGATCAACATTGCCAAAGTATTGCGTGCTCAACACGGTGAGCGGGGCCACAGCAATGAGGAACATCGCGGTCATGCGGGCCTTGTAAACCGGCAGGCCCTTTTTGATAAGGGTCATGGGAAGGCTGCCGCCATAAACGCTGCCGATGATCGCCACGCCATAGACGATGAACGTTGGCATGATGATTTGCGCCTTGGTCATGTGAAATTGTTTGATCAAATAATCCGGCAGCCAGAACAGGTAGAACCACCAGATGCCGTCGGTCATGAATTTACCGAAAACAAAGGCCCAAGTCTGACGATAGCCAAAAAGCCTCCACCAGGAAACCGCCCCCTTGTCTCCATCGGCGGTGCTGACCGCGAATTCATCGTCGATGTGAATGTAATCCAGTTCGGCCTTGGTAATCCGCCTTTGTTTGTGGGGTGTGTCGTAGAGCCAGAACCAGAAAATCAGCCAGAGAAAACCGGAGGCGCCCGTGAAGATGAATGCCAACTTCCATCCAAGCTGGTCGCCGAAATAGATCATGCACCAAGGTACGAACAGCGCGGCCACCATCGCGCCAAAGTTTGAACCACTATTGAAGATGCCGGTGGCCAGGGCCCGTTCCCGCTTGGGAAACCACTCGGCCACTGTTTTGATGGACGCGGGGAAATTGCCCGCTTCTCCCACGGCAAACGCGCTGCGGATGGCGAGGTGCATTGCCACGGTCCGTCCAACAAAGGCATTGGCAACCCCACACAACGACCAGACGATGAGCGACAGGGCCAGACCCAGCTTGGTCCCAATCTTGTCAATGACCCAGCCCATCACGAGTGTCATGCCGGCATAAAATCCCGTGAAGAAGGAGGTCAGATAGGAGAAATCGGTGTTGGTCCACCCAAACCCGCCTTGTTCCACCGGTGTACAAAAAAACTGCTTTAGATAGCTGATGACCTGCCGGTCCAGATAATTGAAGGTAGTTGCAAAAAACAGCAGTCCACAAATTACCCAGCGGTAGTTGATGGACTTTCCGGCGTCTGTAGTTGTTTGAGACGTCATCGTTATCTCCCCATCCAACCGCCGTCGACGGTGAGGATGGTTCCATTGACGTAATCCGACGCGCGCGATGCGAGGAAGATTGCCGCGCCCTGCAAATCTTCCGGTTTGCCCCAGCGGCCCGCGGGAATCCGATCCAAAATGGCCTTCGAACGAATCGGGTCGGCTTGCAGCGCCGCCGTGTTGTCGGTCTCGATATAGCCCGGCGCGATGGCATTGACGTTCACGCCTTTGCCGGCCCACTCGTTGGACAGCGCCATGGTCAGTTGTCCGATTCCACCCTTGCTGGCGGCGTAGCCGGGAATGGTGATGCCGCCCTGAAACGTCAGAAGGGAAGCGATAAAGATGATTTTTCCGCGGCCCCGCGCGAGCATTGTCTTGCCCAGCTCACGGGCGAGGATGAATTGCGCCGAGAGATTCACCTCGACGACCTTGTCCCAATCCTCATCGGAATGCTGTGCCGCCGGCGCGCGACGAATCGTGCCAGCATTGTTGACCAGAATATCGATCGGCGCGTTCTCGGCGATAACCCGGCGGGTAAACTCGTAGAGCGACTGTCGATTCCCAAAGTCGCAACTGTAGGCCGGAGAATTTGCGTCCGAGCGCCGTGACGCGCTGCGCGACTTCCTCACCGCTGCCCTTGAGCGAGGCGCTGACGCCGATGATGTCCGCGCCCGCTCCCGCCAACGCTTCCGCCAGGGCCAGGCCGATGCCGCGGCGGCAGCCGGTCACCAGCGCGGTCTGCCCGTCGAGTCGGAAGAGATCCTGGGTCATCGCAATTCCTTCACGGCGATCTGGTCCATGTCGGTGAACTCCTGGTTCTCACCGCCCATGGCCCACACGAAAGCGTAGTTTCGCGTTCCCGCGCCGCAGTGGATGGACCACGGAGGCGACAGGACAGCCTCGCCGTTGCGCACCACCAAGTGCCGTGTTTCCTGCGCGCCGCCCATGCAGTGAAAGACGGCAGCGTCCGGGGCGACATCGATGTATAGATAAACCTCCGACCGCCGGGCGTGGGTGTGTGGCGGCATGGTGTTCCAGACGCTGCCTTCCTTCAGCACCGTGAAACCCATCACCAATTGGCAACTGGGGATTCCCTTGGTGTGAATGTATTTGAGGATCGTCCGTTGATTGGCGTCCCGTTGTGAACCCAGCTCCACGGGTTCCGCATCCGCTTCGGTTGCCAGCCGCGTGGGGTGAGATGTGTGGGCGGGATAGCTGACCAGGTAAAACCATGCCGGTTCCTTCGGGTCCGCACTGCTGAAGTCAATCTTCTGGCTGCCGCGCCCGATGTACAGGCACGAACGCTTCGACAGGGCGAAATCCTTGCCATCCACGGTGATCGTGCCCTTGCCGCCAAGGTTAAGGATGCCGATCTCACGCCGTTCGGCAAAGTAGGTCGCGGCCAATTCCTTCGAGGCTTCGAGCGCGAGTTTTTGCGTTGTGGGAACAATCCCCCCGACAATTGCGCGGTCTACGTCGGTGTAAACCAACTGCACGGTTCCCGGTTGAAAGAGGTTCTCGACAAGGTAATTGGCGCGCAGTTCGGCAGTGGTCATCCGTAGCATATGTGTCGCATCGGCCACATTTCTAATTTGCATGGGAGTCACCTTCCGGAGTTTTAACGCTATCAGGTTGATGTTGTTGCGGCAATAAGGCTAAAGAGTTTTTCGTAGCATTACTGACCAGGAGACGGCAACGCGCCGGGCGTCCCGACGAAGTGGTAGACTTCGCTACCCGCCAACAAGAAAGCGCCGACGCCGTACACTTCGGTATTGGTCGCATTCAAGGTTGCCGGATTGGCGCCGATGGGCTGTACAGATCCAAGCCGACCGTCGGCATCCAGGCAGTGCACGAGCCCTTGCCAGGCTTTGCGGATGGCTGGTTCGTAGTCCGCCCTGGAAAGCAAATTTTGATTCACCCCCCACGCCAGCCCGTACAGAATAAAGCCGCTGCCGCTGCTTTCCGGTGCCGGAAAACTGTCCGGATCCAGGAGGCTGGCGCGCCAGAGACCGTCCTGACCCTGGAGCTTTACGAGCCGCGCGGCCATGTCCTCGAACTGGGCGACGTATCGCTGTCGATCGGGATAATCGGCGGGCAGGTATTGCAACACGCGCACGAGCCCGCCCAGCACCCAGCCATTGCCACGCGACCAGAAGACCTTTTTGCCATTGGCCTCGCGCTTCGTGAGGAAACGATCGTCGCGATAGTAGAGATGTTCCTGCTTGTCGTAGAGGTGGTCGGAGGTCCGCCACCAGCGCTCATTCATGAAATCCAGGTACCTCTTATCGCCCGTGGCAGCGAAGAGCCTCGTCCAGACCGGGGGTGACATGAACAACGCGTCGCACCAGACCCATTTTTCCCGCGCGTTGGGCTTGGTGAAACCCAGGTCATTTTCATCCTTCGGCGGGGTCGCCATGATTTGGTCACAACGTTGTTTGGCCGGCTCCAGCATCCGTGGATCGTGATGCTGCAGGTAGAGTTCGAGATAAGTTTGGAGCACGCAGTAATTGTCGGCGTGGTACACGAGGTTGGTGGAGGGTTTCCAATCGTTTTTCCGTCCCATCTCCATCATGGCATCGTGATACTTCGGATCGACGGCGACCGACGCCAGTGCCATCATGCCCGCGTAGTAAGCGCCCTGCGTCCAGTCTGTCGTGGGATGCGCGCTCGGGTTGGCGAGTTGCCAGTCGGCGACCCGTTTCATGGTTGCCAGCACGGCCTTCTGGTTGATCTCGCTCGAAAGTGTGGCGGCAGGCAACGCCTGATTCGTGAGAATCGATTCAGCGCTGCGGGTTTCTGGCGCCAGCATCAATGAAGTGGCCAGGATGGCGATTGCCAACCGGCACGTTATGAGACGCATGCCGCCAGTTTGCCATTTTAGAATGCGGCCTGCAATCCTTCTCGTGACACCAAGTATCGGATGGTCACGCGCGAGGAGTTGCGCTAGGCTTTTGGAGCGTTGAAAACGCCCAAGGTCATCCCGCTTCCCGTCAGATGAAGGTCACCCGCATCATGCTTTTGGGATTGGCCCTGACGATTTTCGCGGGCACCCTCTGGCTGCATTGGCCCGCGGTGAATGGCGCATTTCTCACGCGGATGGACGATGACGAATACTTGCGGCAGTCCGTGCGTTGGCAGGGCCTGAGCTGGGGCGCGGTGCGCTGGGCGTTTACGAGCGCGGAGCCGTACTATCAACCGCTGCCGCGTCTCTCGCACGTCCTTGATTACCAGATTTGGGGGACGAAGGCACAGGGGCACCACGCCACCAGCGTAGTATTGCACGCCCTCAACGCCGCGCTCGTCTTCGGCTTTCTCTGGACGCTGCTCGGCGTACCGGCCATTTCGTTGACGACCAATGAGCGATTGGCATTGTCAATCGGTGTGGCGATGGTATTCGCGATTCATCCTTTGCAGGTCGAATCAGTCGCATGGATGTCGGGGCGGACGCAATTATTGTGCACGACGTTCGGGATCGGCAGTCTCTGGGCGTACGTTGCGGGGGCACGGCGGTGGATGGTGTGGACGCTGTTCATCGCAGCGCTGCTCTGCAAGCCGCTGGCCGTATCATTGCCCTTCACGATGCTGGCGTTGGATTACTTTTTGGTGCGGCCACGCGGAGAAACGGGCTGGGGACAATTGCTGCGCCGGAACGCTGCGTTGATTGCGGTAGGTGTCGTGGCAGCGTTGGCAACGATCATCACAGAGTCGCGGGAAGGCGGTCTCCTTTTGCCGATAGAATCGGTACGGCCATCACAACGCGTGTGGCTGACAGCGCAGAGCCTGATGTTTTATCCCTGGAAACTCGTGTGGCCTGCGCGGCTGTCGCCTTACTACCCGCGGCCGGCGAATCTTTCGGTGCTCCAGCCATTCGTCGTTTGCATCCCTGCTTGGCGTGGTGGTCATCACGGCATTGTGTATCTGGCGCGGGCGACGCGCGCCGCTACTGGTGGCGGGGTGGGGGACATATGTGTTGTTCGTTCTGCCGGTTTCGGGACTGACGGCGACAGGCGGGCAGGCGGTGGCCGACCGGTATGCCTACCTGGCCATGCTGCCGCTACTGCTCCTCGGGGGCGGAGCCGTGGTTTGGTTGTGGAGGCGTTCTCCAACAATTGCCCGGTGCGGACTAGCCGTGTTGCTGATGGGCGAACTGTTTTTCTTTGGATTGCGCACGCGGGCCCAGACCTTGGTCTGGCGGAACGATGAGACGTTGTGGCGCGGCGTGCTGGCGCAGTTTCCAAATTCGGACCAAGCCAATGAGATGCTGGCGCAGACGCTGTTGAACCAGAATCGAATTCCCGAAGCTCTCGCTTATGCGCAGCATGCCGTAGAAGTTGCGCCGTCCGCCGAAACCCATCGGAACCTGGGGATCGCCCTGACGCAGGCCGGCAAAGTCCAGGAGGCCATCGGGGAATTCAACGTGGCCCTGCAGATCAAGCCGGATATGGCCGACACGCACTGTCTTTTGGGAGTTGCTTTGCAGAGAGAAGGCAAACTTGAGGAGGCGATTGGGCACTATCAGGAGGCGTTGCGGGTGAATCCCGACAACGCCGATGTCCATTACAATTTGGGGACCGCACTTGTGCGACTGGGTCGGGTGGAGGAGGCGATGGGGCATTGGAAGGAAGCCTTGCGGATCAATCCGGACCACGCCGAGGCCCATGCCAATCTGGCCGTTGCCTTGGAGCAAGCGGGCAAGCTGGAGGATGCCGTTGCGCATTATGAGCGGGCGCTACGGATCAGGCCCGACCTTGCCGTGGTGCATTACGATCTCGGAAACGCGTTGGCGCGACTGGGTCGCGTGCCAGAGGCAATCCAGCACTATGAAGAAGCCGTGCGGCTCAAACCTGATTACGTCGAAGCGCAGAATGCGCTGGCACGATTACGGGTGGCACGGTAAAAAACAAAGGGCTTCCCGAATAACTCGGGAAGCCCCTTTTGAGTTCGCAATATCTGGTCTAGCTGCGGCGGCGACGGATCAACATCAACATCGCGCCAAATCCGGCTCCTGCCAGCACGAACGTGGAAGGCTCGGGAACAACGTTTGTCGCAACCGTTATGGACTGAATATCAACTTCAGAATTCGATGGTGAAGCACCCGCGCCCACCACAGAGCGATAGCCAAACGCCAGGGCATCGAACGAGAAGTCCGTGATGCCATTCGTTGTGCCCTGCTCGCCGAAAAGAAGCGAGCCGCCCGTACCAGCACCCGCGTACAGCAGGTTACTCACCGCGAGGCTATTGACTCCCGTAAGCGTGATCCGGAACTCCGACGTGTTGGTTGAGCCCTGAGTTTCCGAGACCGTACTTGCCTTGGATGCGCCGGTCAGTTGACCGCCTTGGGGACTATTGTAGGCTTGGGAGCTACTGGCGGCGTTGAAGAGCAATTCCTGATTCTGCGCGGAGGTCGCACTGGTCTGTTTCGGACGGGCATAGACTTTGGAGTTGGCGCCCTGAAAAACGCTGCCAGCATAACCTTGCCAGTTCTGGGCTCCGCCAGTGGGGCTGGTCGTGCTGTTGTAAAGCACTCCACCTTTCTGGTGT
>CAWEWF010000006.1:0-474941 GCA_963812605.1 uncultured Verrucomicrobiae bacterium
TCGTCGAAATTGTTGATGAAGGTGGTGATGGCGCCGGGAAGAAACTGGCCGCCGCCGCTGCCACACCCATCTCCGCCCGGTGGCGGTCCCTTGGACGGATCCATTGACCCCGAAGTGTCCAGCACCAGCGTCATATAGACATTGGCGCGGGTGGCTTCCGCGGATGATGCCACCGCCAGCGTGGCCCACTGCGGCAGGACGCGGATGAAAAAGGTATTGATGCTGACCGTGGCCGAGACATCCACTACTTCGTTGTTGTTGGCATCCGTGAAGATCTGGACGGTGACGTTGGGATCCGCGACGTCGCGACCCGAGGTGCCATAGTTCAGGGCAAACGTCCTCATGGCCACTGTCTGGGCGGTATTCGACCCATGAGAAAGATTCATGACGCCCATCAGGGCCGCGGCGTCAACCGCCTTCGATAAATTTGCCTGGGTGATGTAAGAGAAGCCCAGGTCCACGCCCAATCCAATGAACAGGATCAGCACGACCATCAGGAGCACGAAGAGCACCATGACCTGGCCGCGGTCCCTGCGTGATCCAGCACAGTTCGGCGTAGAGTTCTTCATCTATCGTTCTCCCCAGCGATCAGAGAAAATACCACCAACCGGATGTTACCAGATGAGGGGGGGTCTTGCCAAACAGTTTCGCTGTAGGGAAACCAGTGAAAACCGTCCAACGGGGAGAGAGATCAACCGGCGCTACGCGGGCCTACTTGGTCAGTCGCAGCAGGATTTTGGTTGCGATCTGGTCGAAAACGGCTTGCAGTTGACTGGCAGTGCCGGCGAACTCGGCTTCGCCGGCGATTTGGTTCGGATTGTATAACGACCCCGTCGGATCATTGGCGATGTTCTTTAAGAAGTCCTGGTTGGGATCGGTACCCACACCAATCGAGTAAACGAGAATGTTTGCCGAACGTATTTGGTTGGCCACGCTCAAAGCATGCAACTGTCCCTCGGTCCAGACGTTTTGGGTATTTGGGTCGATCGCCTTGGTGGTGCCGTCGATCGATTTGAACGTGGTATCACTGCACGACGGATCGGGTCCACCCGCCGGATCTATAAACTCCGTGCTCCATGGGGCACCCGCGGTCGTCGTACCGTTAAATGTGGGATCGCCCTGCCCAAGGATGATGGGAGCGGTGCGACAATTGAAATTGGTCTCGAACGTGTTGGCAAACCCATCGGTAAAGAAGATGACCACTTTTACGACGGTTTCGCCCGTCGATCCCGCTGTGTTATTGACCTGCCCGAATCCAATCATCAAGCCGCCCTCGGAAAATGTTCTGCCATTCCAGCTCAGGGCATTGGCCGCAGTCGTGATCGCGCTCTTGAATGGCTGTCCCATCGGAAAGTTCGTTATGGCTGTCGATCCAAAACTAGCCATGGACGCCTTATCGAGACTGTCGTCAAAATGACTGATGAAGCTGCTCACTGCACCAGGAAGAAACTGCGCCGCCACCACTACCGCATGGGCGGAGGACAGCCCATCGATCCCGAGTGATCCAATACCAGCCCCATGATCACGTTGGCCCGCGTGGCCTCCGCTGCGGAACCCACTGCCAGCGTCGCCCATTGGGGCAGAACGCGAATGAAATAGGTGTGAATGGAAACGGTCGCATTCACGTCGATCACGATGTTTTTATTGACGGTATTGAAGGTCACGGTAACAGCCGGCGCCGCGACGTCGCGGCCCGAGGTTCCGTAGTTGGCGAAAAAGGCGCTTTGGGCCGCAGTAGTGGCCGCGGTCTGGCCATTCAACAGGTTACGTACTCCCGTCAGGCAGGCGGAATCCACCGCCTTCGACAGCCTGGCCCGGGTGATGTAGGCAAACCCCAGATCGACGCCGAGGCCGACGAAAACAATCAAGACAATCATGAAGAGCACGAACATCAAAAGCGTCTGTCCACGCTCGGCACGGATGATATGAGCGGATTTCCTGCGCATCGCATTGACCTTGGAGTTCATTGAAACCTAAAAATACGCCGCATCGTAAAGCGTATTGGTCATGTTGAAGTTCAACAGTTGGCCAATCGGGGTCGCCGCCTGGTATTTGTAGAACACTTCGCTGACGAACATGGTTTGATTCGATTGCGGAATCTGATACGTGGTGAAGGGCACCGTCACCGTGCTCCCCACGCCACCCGGAGCGATTCGGCTGGGGGCCGTGTTGGAGAGTGCCCCCTCCATGATTTGGTTGGTGACCAGGTAATTGCCATTGCTATTGAGCACTGCCGTGATAATCACCAATCCATTGGTATCGATGGAGAGTGGGGCGTCTCCCTCAATCACGGCGTTAATCGCGTTGGACATCGCTGCGTCGGGGGTGCTTCCCGTGCCGCGGGCGGCCAAATTGGCCGCTTCCCGGGACAGGTTGATAAGCACCTGACGGGTGGAAATCGCGCGGCAGAAATCGATCATGCCGAACAACATGAACAGCAGGATGAACCCCACGAACATGAATTCAATCAACGCCTGACCGGATCGCTCGCGGCTTCTTGATGCCCAGTTGCGCAAACGGTTCATGGTTGTCTCCTAGTTCGCCTGGCTGAAGTCAAAGGGTTCGTTTCGGAATGACGTCTGGACGGTAAACGTGTACGTCTGGCTCGGCCCGAAGAACCTGCCAATCATGGGGGTGATTAGCTTCAGGTTTGTCGTCAGGGATACGACGACGGTGTCACCAGGATTCCCCGCAAACCCGCTCACACCGCCGCTGCTAATCGAGATATTGGATACATCGATCCCGATCGCCTTTTGTTGGGCGATGGCCTTGATGGAGGCTACCCGGGTAATATTGGTCCCGCCCTGCGACATATGCTGGCCGGTCACGGCGTAGCGTCCCGCTTCCCGTAAGGCAAATTGCAGTGTTTCCTGCGTGAAGAACAACCGTCCAAAATCCGTGATGCCGAAGACGAGGAGAAAAAACAGGGGGGCGACCAGGGCAAACTCGACAAGCGACTGGCCCCTCCGCGATCGAACGGCTTGGCCGAGATTAGGCTCTTTACCGGTTGACAGTTTCATAATCCTCTTCCCCCCCGTGTTTCACGATCCTCAGTAACCAAGCGTACCACGCAGGTTCCATCTGTGCATAGCGCATTTTCCGTGCCCGTTCCCATTGATGGAAGGCAGGTTAATCCAAACTGTCGCGAGCGACCGCCGTGTAAGTCAAGTCTGGCGGGTGCTAATCCGATACGCCTCTTTTTTGGGCATTTTGAAGCCTCTCTAGCAGGAAAGTTGCCCACTCACCCGCGTTGTTCAACGTGTGAACAGAAATGTTCGAAAAATGTCAACGTAGTTGAACATCCCGAGCCGTCAATTTCGCAAGAGTTTTGTCAATTCGGCGAAACTTTCTCATTGGCCGGGATGGCGGCTATGAACCCTTCCGCCATCGGGACCGATAAACTTCCTTTCCCGCGACAATAAACTTACGCTCAAAGTCAGTCTGCGCCTCCTCAGGCAATGGCACTGGCTCCTCTTTTATAAACCCGCCACTTTTCTGAAACTCTCGCTGGATCCACTCGAAATACTCTTGATGATCAGTAGCGCAATTGACGATACCGCCGGCTGCCAGCGTGCGGTGCACGTCCGCAAGAAATGGCGCGGCAATAAGTCGCCGTCCGCGATGTCTGCGCTTCGGCCATGGATCGGGGAATAAAACGTGATACGCCGAAACCGAATGGTCGGGAATGACCTTGGAAACCAGGTAGGTCGATTCAATCCGCAGGAGCTGCAGGTTCTGCAAGCCGGCGCGGACCGCCCTGCGGTCCACCCGCCGCAATCGTCGCAACAACCGATCCACACCCACAAAATTTCGGTGCGGCTGCGTATGCGCCGCCCAAAACAAGAACGATCCTTTGCCGCACCCCACGTCAATTTCAAGGGGCTGCTCCTGCGGAAATACCCTTTTCCAATCCAGTGGTTCAAACCAGTTGGCCGGGGTATAGATCACGGATGGGCTGGCGGGAGACAATGGCTCGCCGGGCTTGCGGGTCAATTCAGTAATTGGCATTCCTGGCCCAGTGTAGGGATCGAATGCAGTCGTGGCAAGCCGTCGCTGCCGTCCAGCAAAGAGGAAGGTGGTGGCTAGGGACGGGATCGAACCGCCGACACCTGCATTTTCAGTGCAGTGCTCTACCAGCTGAGCTACCTAGCCGCGCGATGGTTTCCGCGAAATGGCCTTTATGTTTATCGCACGCGTTACGGAGTGTCAAGGTCGCGGGTCAGCTTGTCCCAAAGAATGGCGCGCTGTCACACTTGCCATTGGCCAGAGTGGCACAAACAGCTATCCATCGTTCCCCGTGTTATTGCAAAAGTCATTCGCCTACAGCTTGTTACCAATGTTCCCTAGAGCCGGGCATAAGCTCTGCTAAGTATAATTCTCGAAGAAAAAACAGAAATGGAGGTGTTCGATATGGCACTTATTCGCTGGAGTCCACGCAGGGATCTTTGGGATCCGTTTGGCAGTCTCGCGGAGATTCAAAATGAGATGAACCGGTTGTTTGAACGTCGCTACGACATCCGAAAGGTCTGGACGCGGTATTCAGTCCATCGATTGATGTCGTTGTCGAGAAGGACAACGTGGTCGTCAAAGCTGATTTGCCCGGCCTGACCAAGGATGACATCACGGTGACGTTGCAGGACGACTATCTCACGATCAAAGGCGAGAAGAAGCACGAAGTCGAGCAGCAGGAAGCCAACTACTTCCTGAGTGAGCGCGTTCACGGTTCTTTCACGCGTACCGTCGAATTACCGATGGCGGTAAATGCGAAGAGCATCGACGCGCGGTTCAAAGATGGCGTGCTTCATGTCACGTTGCCGAAGACCGAAGAAGCCAGGCCGAAGCAGATCGAAGTGAAGGTCAACTAACGGCCCGTAGTTCAACCGCCAGGGCTGGGCTCGCTTGCGGGCTCGGCCTTGACGTTTCCGGCGGTCGGCTGCAGCAATGCGGCCACTTCCTCTTGCACATGCGCCAGTTGATCCAGGCGCAGATGCGGATCGGGTAGCGTGAAGGATTCTCCCGTGCGCGCATGTTCGTAGACCAGCAAATCGTTCCCATTTTCTTCACGCACGGTGTCACGGTGCTTGAGAATCCGTTTCCGCTCCAACATGACCGCCAGGATGTATCGCGCCGTTTCGTGTGACGGGTCGGTCGATTCGACCAGTTTTCTTAGCAGTGTTTCGGCCGTTTCCTTCTGGATCGGCTCTGGTGGGGGCGGTGGCGGCATTTTGTATTCGCCCTGCCAATACGAACCCACGCCATCTCGCGACGTGCTCGCAAAGCAGGCGCCACACAGGTCGCGCCGCGTGTAGCCGGCTGCGTCGACGCTCAAGAGCGTGTGGTACGCCTCCTTGTCCGTAAACGGACGTAGGCAGGCCGTGCAGGCATCCGCGCGAGATTGAATGTCCCATTCGGTCATTTTTGTTGCGAAATCCGGGGCCGATTATAAGATGCATCCGATTGTTTGTCACGTTTTGCATGGACTTCTCGATGAGAAAAATTTTCTGTCTCGCCCTGCTTGCCGCGTTCGCTTGCGGCTGTGGTCGCAAATCGACTGGCGAAAATGCCTTCGCCAAGGGGATCGCGTATTACAAAGAGGACAAGTTCGACAAGGCCATTCCCTACTTTGAGCAGGCGCTGACCTCCATGCAGACCAATGCGCTCGCATTGAATTTTCTCGGCGTCTGTCACCTTAAGCAAGGCGAAACCGCAGCGGGCCTGGCGAACCTGCAGGACGCCGTGAAACTTGACCCAGCCTATGTTCCGGCGCGCTACAACCTCGCGCTGGCAGAACTCGAAGAGGGGCACGCCGAAGATGCGGTGGCGAATCTTCGGCAAGCTTCGCAGAACGGTTCCGCGCCCGCTGAACGTCTACTACCAACTCGGTCTCGCCTATATGGGTGTCTCGGCCTGGGGCCAGGCGGAAGAGGCGTTCAAACATCACCTGCAATCCAATCCAAATTCCGCCGATACGCTCAACTGCCTCGGCATCGTTGCCGCCCGCAAGCGCGAGTTCCCCCTGTCCCAGCGCTACTTCGAACAGGCCATCGCCGCCGACGCGAAGTTCGCCACGGCCTACCTGAATCTCGCGTCTCTTGAGAATCGCCAGCTCGCCCATAAGAAGGAAGCGCTCGCACACTACGAAACGTACCTCGGGTTGCTCCCCAAGTCGCAGCCGCGCGAAGATGTTCGCCTCGCCATGCTCCAAATCAACCAGGAATTGGCGGCGGAAGCGAAGCAACCGCCCAGAGCAACCGAATTACCGAAAACGACCAAGCCTCCGGAGCCGCCAGCTCCTCCCGCCGCCGAAGTCGCGCCGACACCCAAACCTGCCACCCAGCAGCCGGCAACCCCCGCGCCGAAACCGGTGGTGGCGGCTCCCGAGCAGCCATCCGTTACCGCAACGGTAGTTTCGGCAACGCCACCATCACCACCGGTACCGGTGAAGAAAATGCGCACATCCATGGCCGTCAAGGCCCTCAAACCCGGTAATCGCGCGAACGCGACGGCGTACTACAATGAAGGTGTTCGATACCAACAGAGCCAGCCAACCACGGCGATTGCCAACTACACGAAGGCCGTGGCTGCCGACCCGACCTTCGCCAAAGCGTACTATAATCTCGGCATTGCCTACAGCAATGCCGGTCAGCCCGAACGCGCGCTGGAGAATTATGAAATGGCGCTCCTTGCCGACCCGAACTACGTGGATGCCCGTTTCAATTATGCGATTCTGTTGCGCGAGCAGGGTTACACCGACGATGCCGTCATCCAATTGGAAAAAATGATTGCGGAAAACCCCAACGATGCGTCCGCCCACTTGTCAGTGGCCACCATCTACGCCCACGATCGCGCGACCTTTGCCAAAGCGCGCGAACATTATCTGGCATTCCTGCGACTCTCGCCGAATTCTCCGCCAGCCCGTGACATCCGCCGCTGGCTCGACCAGAATCCTTGAGAGGCAGCGCTTTGCTCACGTCGCGCGACTTTGCTGGTAGTACCACTAGAGTTGCGTCGCATTGCCGCCCTCATCAAGGTTTTCCTCACGCACAGACTCTTCACCGTGGAGTGAAATGTAGGGTTGATTTGTACACATTGGGATAGCGGATCTACAGGGGTTTTTGAAGATTCAGGCGGTCGGCTCGTTTGGCTTGCTTCGCAGTCGGATCAGTAGCAGAATTTGGGCGTTGCGTACGGGAGTTCGGGATGATGATGGAGAAACCGTCAATTATTAACCCGCCTGCTGGAGCGAATAAAAGAAACTCCATCTTCGTGGGATTGGCAGTACTGTTTGTGATAGTACCCTTTGGACTCTGTGTGCTGCATGTCGCTAAAAAACTTGAACCTGTGCGAGAGGAGCCAAGATTTCTCCAGCAATTCCATGACAACCGTGATGCGTTTGAACAGCTTCTTACGATGCTCCTAGCCGATGCCAAGGTGAAAAACATCTCAAACTCTGAAACGCAACCGTTCTACTCCTCAGCGAATGAAATCTCTGCGACTCGGTTAGAAGAGTACAAGTTTCTGATGAGGAGGGCTGGAGTTAGGAGTGCCTTTCGGGATGGAGATGATCTCGGTTTCTCGGTTGCATCGTGGGGCGGCTTAGACCACGGCTGGAGCATTTCTGTCACTTGGCGACAAGAACCACCAACAAATACGGTTGCCAGCCTAGATAGCCCCCGCAAGAATCCGCTTGATCGTGCCTACCGGCATATTGATGGCAACTGGTATCTTCGGCTTGTAAGAATATGACGGTACCAAACGCTTCGCCTTCGCCAACGACAACCCGCTGACAACTCCGATGCGTAGCACTTTCGTCCTCGAATCCTGATTTGTACGCATAAGCTACCTCACAAAATCGTCAATGTTTGCAGGCATTTCCTGAGCAAAACGCTTTTTATGCGTGTTGGTATCGCGGGGGTATGATTTGTGTAAACATTTCCCAGGTCGCGCGCCGAGCTCGAACTAGCCAAGAACCATCGTCACCGAAATGTCTCGGCGAGCGCGATGGCCTTGAGCATCGCCTTGGATTTGTTCACGGTTTCCTGAAATTCATACTTCGGGTCGCTGTCCGCCACGATGCCGCCGCCGGCTTGCACATAAGCGATCCCGTCCTTCAGCAGCGCCGTCCGCAACGTGATGCAGCTATCGACGTTGCCGTTGAAGCTGAAGTAGCCCACCGCGCCCGCGTACGGTCCGCGCTGGGTCTGCTCCTGCCCGCTGATGATCTGCATCGCGCGAATCTTCGGCGCGCCGCTGACCGTTCCCGCCGGGAACGTCGCGCGCATCAGGTCGTACGAGGTGCGGCCCTTTTGCAGTTTCCCTTCCACGCCGCTGACGATGTGCATGACGTGGGAGTATTTCTCAATGACCATGAACTCGGGCACACGCACACTGCCAAAATCGCAGACGCGTCCAATATCATTGCGCGCCAGGTCCACGAGCATCAGGTGCTCGGCGCGTTCTTTCTCATCCGCCAGTAAATCTTTCTCCAAACGCTCGTCTTCCTCGGGCGTTTTCCCGCGCCACCGCGTGCCGGCGATGGGGCGAATCTCCACCTTGCCGTCCTCACAGCGCACGTGCACTTCCGGCGACGCGCCCACGAGCTGGAAATCCCCGAAATCGAGCAGAAACATATACGGCGACGGGTTAACGGAACGCAGGGCGCGATACACATCGAGGGCCGAGGATTTCAGGGGCGTTTGGAATCGCTGGGCCAGCACCACCTGGATGATGTCCCCGGCTTTGATGTATTCCTGCGCCTGCGCGACCATCCCGGCATAACGCTCCGTCGTCATGTTCGATTCGACCGGGACGTTAGGAGCATCCTTCTGAAATTCCAGCGGCGGCGAGGCCAGCGGCTGCGACAGTTGCCCCAGGAGACGCTCGATCTGCGAGCAGGCGCGGGTGTAGGCGTGCGCGGCATCGCCTTCCACGTGGGCGTTGGCCATGATCTTGATGGTCTGGCTGACGCGGTCGAAGATCAGGATCGTGTCGGTGATCATGAAACAGAGCGTCGGCGTGCCAAGGTCGTCCCGCTGCGGGCGCGGCACACTGGGTTCGATCTGGTGGATGTATTCGTAGCCGATGAACCCGACCGCCCCGCCGGTGAATCGCGGCAATCCCGGCAGGGTGACGGGTTTGTACTTCGACATTTCCAATTCCACGGCGCGCAACGCGTCATCGCCGCTGCGCTGGGCAACGCGAATCACCGTGCTCGGGTTGGTGCCGATGAACGAATAGCGTCCGATGCGTTCCCCGCCCTCCACGGATTCCAACAGAAACGACGGCCCCGTCTTGAGCAACTTTTGATAGGCGGACACGGGCGTCTCCGCGTCGGCAATGATCTCGCGGTACACGGGGATCAAATTCCCGCGCTTCGCGTATTCCAGAAACTCAGCTTTTGACGGAGTAAACATGCTCTTGTCTGCCGCGGACAGCGCGTGTCATTTCTTCCCGTAGACCGTCTCCGGATCAACGAGCCGTGGTTCGGTCACTTTGACTTCGCCGTTGACGATGCTGCGGAAGAAACACGACTGGTATCCTTCGTGACAAGCCGCGCCGCTTTGTTCGACTTGAATCAACAAAGCGTCCTTGTCGCAATCGAAGGCGATGTCCTTCACCTTTTGCGTGTGGCCGCTCGTGGCGCCCTTGTGCCAGAGTTCCTTGCGCGAACGGCTCCAGAAAACCGTCTCGCCGATTTGCAGCGTCTTTTCCAACGATTCCCGGTTCATCCACGCCACCATCAAGACCCGTCCCGTCCCGTGCTCCTGCACAATGGCGGGAATGAGGCCGTTCGCGTCGTATTTCAATTCATCGAGGACTTTCATAGTCGCACACAAACACCCTTCTCTTGCAAAAACTGCTTAACATCACTGACCGTGTACTCGCCAAAATGGAAAACCGAAGCAGCCAAAACCGCATCCGCCTTTCCTTCCGCCAGCACCTCCACCATGTGCTCGAGCGTGCCGGCGCCGCCGCTGGCGATCACGGGAATGGGCACCGCTTCACTGATCGCGCGGGTCAACGCGACATCGTACCCTGCTTTTGTCCCATCGGCATCCATGCTGGTCAACAGGATTTCACCGGCGCCGAGCGCTTCCACGCGCTCTGCCCATTCCACCGCGTCGAGGCCGGTCGGCGTGCGACCGCCATGCGTGTACACCTCCCAATGTCCCGCGTTTCCCCGCTTGGCGTCGATGGCGACGACGATGCATTGCGAACCAAACCGCTCCGCGCCGGCACGCACCACCTCGGGATTTTGCACGGCGGCGGTGTTCAAGCTTGTTTTGTCGGCGCCCGCCTTGAGCATCGCGCGGATATCCTCGACGTTGCGAATTCCGCCGCCAACCGTCAGCGGCATGAAACACTCGCTGGCGGTCCGTTCCACCACGTCGATCATCGTCGCGCGGTTCTCCGAGCTCGCCGTGATATCAAGGAACACCAGTTCATCCGCGCGCTGGCGATCATATTCCTTCGCGCATTCAACGGGATCGCCCGCGTCGCGCAGGTTCAGGAACTTCGTCCCCTTCACCACACGTCCGCGGTCCACGTCAAGACAGGGTATGATGCGTTTCGCCAGCATGAGGCGGGAACAATAGCGCAGCAACACCCCGGAATCCAGAATGAAGGTTACAACCCCTTATTTCAGGCCGCATCCTGTAGCCGCGAATCGCATTCGCGGCGCTTCCCGGCCGCGAAAATGTTTCGCGGCTACAAAGGGCAACTGGCCCGTTGGTGGCAGGAGCAAGATGCACCCTCTATTTCACCTTGAGTTTCGAGATATCGAAGGCGGGCTTGGGAAACTTCGGGTTCAGGCGTTCGAGCGTCTCGACGATGATCTGGGAGACCGCGAGGTTGCGGAACCATTTCTTGTTCGACGGGATCACGAACCAAGGAGCCGTCGCAGTGCTGCATCGGGCCAAAACGGCCTCGTACGCTTTTAAGTAATCGCCCCAGCGCTCTCGCTCCTTGAGATCCGCGGGACTGATTTTCCAGTTGTGGGTCGGATCCTTGAGCCGCGCCTCCAGTCGCTCTTTCTGCTCCTCTTTGCTGATGTGCAGGAAGAATTTCAGGATCGTCACGCCGTTTTTACCCAGTAATTTCTCGAAGGTATTGATCTCGTCGTAACGCGCGGACCAGACGGATTTCGGCACGAGTTGGTGCACGCGAACCACCAGGACATCCTCATAATGCGAGCGGTTGAAGATACCAATTTCACCGTGTGCGGGCGCGGCTCGATGAATGCGCCAGAGAAAATCATGGCTGGCCTCCTCGGCCGAAGGCACCTTGAATGAGGTCACGCGGCAACCTTGTGGATTCAATCCGGACATCACGTGCCTCACGGTGCCGTCCTTCCCACTGGCATCCATGCCCTGCAAAACGATTAACATGGCGCGCCGGTTCTCGGCGTACAGCCGATACTGCAAGTCCTCCATCCGCGAGATATTTTCCTCCAAACGGGCATGGGCTTTGTCGCCCTTGTTGAAACCGGCGGTGTCATCAGGGTCGAACTCGCCCAATTTTATTCGCGCGCGCGGTTTCACCAGGAAGCGTTCGCCAAGTTTCATAAGCTCTGTCCCTTTCTCTTTCGCAAGGCCGTCATCCCTCCACTTCGCCGACGATTTCCTCGACGATATCTTCGATGGTGAGGATGCCCACATGCTTGCCTTCGGGATTGATGACGATGCTGATCGGACGGCGGCCGGCCCGCAGAACCGGAAGGACGCGGTTGACGCGCTCCGTCGAGAGCACGAATTGCGGTTTTTGCATGAGTTGCCCGGCGGTTTTTCCGTCGCTCCCAACATTCTCAAAGAGGATTTCGTAGACGTTGACGATCCCGACAACTTTGTCACCCTCACTGACAGGGAAGCGGGCGAAGCCGGTGCGCTCGGAAACCTCCAGGAGGTTTTTCACGGGCGTATCGCGCATGACAGTAACGGCCCGGGTGAGCGGCAACATGATGTCGTAAACCGTCTTGTAGGGGAAATCGAAAACGCCGTCGATCATCTCGCGTTCCTCCGCGCTGAGCGCGCCGCCCGCCTCCCCTTCCTTGGCGAGGTGTTTCAATTCTTCGCGGGTGACAAAAAAACTTTTCGGCGCCTCGGTGCCGCCGCTGAGGCGAACGACCGCGCGCATCACGAACCCGAGCAGCACCACGAGCGGAGCAAACAACCACGCCGTCGCATTCAACGCGTCGGCGATGGTCATGCAAAGACGGTGCGAGATAATGGCGGAAGAGCGTTTTGGGGACAATTTCCCCAATCACCAGCAGGAACGCCGAGGCGACAATCGTCGCGGCAAAGTCGAGCCAGAAGTTATCGAATTGGAAAAGGCGTGTCACGAGCACCGAGGCGTAGACGCCGACCAGCACGTTGGCGAGGTTGGTTCCAAACAGCGTCGTGCCCAGCAAGCGTTCGGTATTTTCGACGAACCCGTTCAGGATGATCGCGCGGCGGCTCTTGCGCTCGACCTCATGGCGCAAGCGGACGCGGTTCAAGGAGATCAGGCCCGTTTCCGCACCCGCAAAGAATGCCGAGCCGAGAATGCCCAGGACAATAATTACCAGATAGTTGGCAGTCTCCATTTCAGCTTCCCTTGACCTCCAGCAGGACTTCGCCGACGCGATTCTTCAGGACTTTGCGGGCGGTGGCGCGAACGTTTTCGAAATACACCCGGTCCCCTTCCTTCGGCAACGCCCCGAGTTGCGCAATCACCCAGCCGGCGATGGTCTCGACGTTCGGGCGCTTGCAGCGCCAAACCGCACTGCTCGTTGACCAGTTCCAGCCGCGCTTTGCCGTTGATGAGATAGCGGCCCTCATCGAGCTTTTGCACCATGATCTCGCTTTTGTCGAATTCATCTTCGATCTCGCCGACGATTTCCTCGAGAACATCTTCCAGCGTGACCATCCCCTGCGTCCCGCCGTACTCGTCGACCACGATGGCGACGGGATGCTCCTGTTTGCGGAAGTTTTTCAGCAGCTTGGCGACGGACATCGTTTCCGGCACAAAATTCGGCAACTCCACGACTTCGTCGAGTTCGCGCAACGGATTAATCAGGAAGTCCTTGACCCTGAGGATGCCTTCGACGGTGTCCGGCGTTTCATGAATGATGGGCACGCGCCGGTGTTTGATGTGGCGCAAGACCCCGGCCATCTCGTCGGGCTGGAGCGTATCCTCCACGCATTGCATGTCCACGCGCGGGGTCATGATTTCCTTTACCTGCATTTTTTCCAGCGCGAGGATTTTATTGACCATATAGCGCTCTTCTTTGCGAACGACACCGGCGTGTTCGCTGGCGGTGAGCAACGTGCGGTACTCGTCTTCCGTCGGCGCGGCGGAGCGCGCCTTCTGCGCCGAAAAATACGGCAGCCGCTCGATCCGCTGGACGATCCACGCGGACACCGCCTCGATCGTGTGGCGGAGTTGGGAAGTTGAGATGACTGTCCAACGGATGGGCCGGGCGAGGTGGAGGGCGAAAAACCCGGCGCTGCGGATGACCAGGGTCTTCGGTGTGACCTCGCCGCAAAGGAGGATCACGATGGTCATTACCGGCACGGCGACCGCCTCGGCATGCCGCGAGAGAAGCGTCCGAAAGATCGCGTAACCGAGAATGGCGGCGGCGACGTTGGCCACGGTATTGCCGAACAGGATGGTCGAGAGTAATCGATGCGGCTGGTCGAGAAGTTCGCTGATGATCTGCCCCTGGGCGGGATGTTCCTGCCGCAGCCGGCGGAGTTGCAGTTTGCTCAACGAGAACAGTGCGATCTCGGTTCCCGAGAAAAACGCCGACAGGACCAGGAGTCCTCCCAGCGCGAGCAGTTGGAGAATCAGCGTAATCGTGAGCATGAGCGCCGGCGCGAGTCTACGAGACTTCCGCCGTCGGCGTCAATCGCACGGCAAGGCGATCCACGAGGGATAGATCCAGCGTCACGGACGGGTTCAGCAGCTCGCGGACCCGAGCCAGCGAGACGACGACAGTTCTCAAAAACCAAAGAGCCGTCGACCCATCGGTCGAGCGGCTCTCTGAATCGGAAACGGATGCTCCCTATTTTCGTCGTCGGCAAACCGCCACCAAGCCCGCCAGTGCCACCACCACCAGCCCCTGCGAGGCGGGTTCGGGAACGGTCTGCACCATGATGCTGGCCGGATCGACCACGAATGTAAGGCTGCCCGTGACCACCAGCGTGGAATTGGCACCGAGCGCGGGCAGGTTCGGGTTAACGGGAACACCCACGACGGAAATACCGCTGAACGGGCCCGGGGTGTTGTAGAGCCAGTTGTAATTCACGGTGTCAACGAAACTGCCGACTCCCGCGGCATTAATGGCAAAGTAGTTAATGTAGCCGGAAAGCGAAGCGTAACTGGTGGACGCCGGCTGAACCGTGCCGCTGATCAGAAAGTTCGGGTATTGCACGGCCGCCGCTGGCAATCCGCCGGCGCCAATCTGGTATTGGACGCCGAATTGGACATTCAACTGGGCGAAGCCGGTGTTACCGCTCGGTTGCGTCAGCGTAATATTGTTCAACAGGATCGGGTAAGTGGACGGGCCGAAACCGCTGGCATCCAGAACGCCGTTGGCAAAATCCAGCGTGGTCGGGTCCGTCTGGGACAAAGACACGGGTGCGCCAGTCCACGGGCTCGAGCCCAGGCTATACGTGCTGCCGGGAAGGAGACTGGGGTTGAGAGAATTGACGTCGTTAAACGTGATCGTGCCGTATGAGCTTGCAGGGTTGATGGTCGTGATCTGCGCTTCAACGGAACCGGCAACAAGCAAGGCACACGTGATGAAAAACCTCAGCAAGGTATTCTTCATGATTGGATCCCCCGCGTTTTTTGTGATTTCCAAACTCGCTTTGGAAATTCACCCGCCAGCCGTCCTTGTAAACCTTCAGGCCTTCCAAAAGCAAGGTAAATCTCGGGATGAATTCAACTGAATTGCCCAAGACAATAGGTGCGTCTCGCAAAACTATTCAATGAAACTTCCGCCGTCGGCGTCAATCGCACGACCGAACCGCCGGTTTCGGGCGAGACGCCCGCAGTCACTTCGTCGGGGCTTGCACGGGCGCGGTTTCGACCGCCGGCGTGGGAGGCGGTAGTGGTATGAGAATTTCAACCTTCGCCTCTTTGCGCAGGCTCGCGATCTGGTCCCGGGTAACATCGGCTCCCTTGCGCTGCTTCAAAAACTGTGCCAGATCGTCTTTCACCTGCTCGAAGGGGACGATCTGCGCTGGCTTCCGGTCCGTGACCATCAGGATGTGATAACCGTATTGCGTGGTAATGACGTCGCTGATTTCGTTCGTCTTCAGCGAAAACGCCGCGGTATCGAATTCCGGCACCATCTGGCCGCGCCCGAAAAACCCGAGATCACCGCCGTTTGCGGCGCTGCCGGGATCCTCGGAAAACTTCTTGGCGACGTCCGCGAATTTCTCGCCGTTCTTGATCAGCGTATGCACGCTGTCAATCTGCGTGCGCTTCTCTTTTTTCACGTCGTCGCTCGCATCCGGGGGGACACGAATGAGGATATGGCTGGCGCGGACCGTCTCGGGCTGTTTGAACTGATCGGGATTCTTGTCGTAAAACGCCCGCACCTCCTCGGGGGAGATTTTTACTTCCTTGTCGACAATGCTCTGAACCGCGTCGCGAATAATAACATTATCACGGACCCGTTTGGCATAATCGTCGGGGGTAATACCGGTTTCCGCGAGTGCTTTCTTGAGTTGTTCTTCGCCGCCAGCCTGGGCCGTCACCTGGGCGATCTGTTCCTGCACCTTCTTGTCAATGTCCGCGGGAATACGTTTGCTGCCTTCCTGCAAGAGCAGTTGGCGTCCGATCAACTCATCCAATATGTCCCCCTCCGTCCCCGCTCCCTGGCCCGGCGCAGCGGAGCGCCCCCGTCGGGACATTTGGTACGCATACGCCTGCATCGCCGCATCGAGTTCCTTGCGCTTGATTTCCGCGCCATTGACTCGGGCCACCACTTCGCCAGACTTCGAATTGGTCGAGATGATGGGGGCATTGGTTTGAGCAGGGCCCTGCGACTTGTCGGCGGCAAATGTCCGGCAAGCGAGGCTGACCGCCATGGCAAACGTGACGAAAACGACGCGGATCTTCATGAATTCCTTGTGGGTAATGTGGTTCCTTCTCCGTCCTAAAGTGCGGGGGACGCTAACACGCAGCCCCCACTGCGTCAAGCAACATTGAACCAACCAAATCCGCTTATCCCTCTCCCGCCGCGTCCCCACAAATCATTTCCCTCCCGCCAAATTCTCCCAATCCCGCGAAGTTATGCGTTAAGGACGTTGAGTGTTGAGCGTTCAGGTGTTCTTCACCGTTTTCCATTCCTGCCAGTCCTTCACCGTGGCCTTGGTCATGGCCCGGCTGGCATCGCGCAACCATTTCGCCGGTCGTTTCCTCAAATCCCGCATGATCTTCCTGACGGCCTTCTGGCTCCCGCAGTGCACATTCGCCGATTCCCATCCCATTTCATAAAACAACCGCAACTCATCCCATTGCTTCGGCAACGAAGACAACTCGATCCGCGAACAATCGGGTGCCAGCCGCCGCACGACCCACCGACCACACTTCCGCACAAAAGGATCACGGCAACGAACCGCCCGCTCCAGCGCGTCCTGGTAAAGAACCTCGTGCTTGATTTTGCCACCGGCCGCCCACGCATAGGCTGAGGTCAACAGGGCTTTGGCTTCGCGGGCGATCTTGCCGCCCTGCCAATCCGCAATGGCCGTGTAGCGCTCTCGTCCCAGACTCCCGATCCCCGCCGTGCGCTGCGCCACGCGGTATTTCACATTCGCATCCGGCATCAGCCTCTCAATGGCCTTGATGGCGCTCCGCGGGACACGTCGTTTGAGTTTGGGTAACTGGCTCATCTTGTCCCAGAACCGGAGTGGATCACGGGCCTCGCTGGTCGCCAGTTCGCGCAACCAGTGATGATGTTCCCCCAGTACAATCGGGCATCCACCCGCCTTCAACGCATCCCGGTACCCGGTCAGGATCGAATCACAAGCACTGGTCGCGTCGGCGCGGAGGTGGTCGGCCTCGATGGCCAGACGCGCGCTCGCAGCCAGCCGCACCAGGTCCAGGGTGTACGGCATCACGGCTACTTCATCGAAATCATTGATACCCCACACCAGCCGCCCGTCGCGGTCCCGCCAGGTGCCGAAATTCTCCACATGCAGGTCCCCGACGGCAAGAACCGCCGGGCTCCCGGCAAGATCGGGACAAATCTCCGGCCAGAGTTGACACCAGCGGTAGAACGTCGCCCGCAAAAAGGGAAACACCGCCTGCCTCATCAACTCATGCTTCAACCGCAGATCTTCCGCGATCAACGGGATCTGACTTTTTAGCCAGCCCTCGTATTTGTCAGTCGCCTTGTGGATGTTCACCGTTTCACTCCGCTTGGACGATAATTGCAGATTTTCCTAATTACATTATGCTCGTCCGGCGTGGACTACTAAATGAAGATGTCGTTGTTCAAGCAGTTGAGGCGGCTTCTTCCAAAATAGAACGCAGCGATTTCCAAGGCAACCAACTTGTCGAAGTCGACCCGAACCAAAGATTTGCCTAATCTCGCGGCGAAAGTGGTCCTGTTGCGCAGCGCTGCAGTCTGCAATACCAGTCCGGCTTTCGGCCTTTCAAAGTTCCTGTTCGATCAAGCGTTATCAGTGCATTGCTAATGTCTTGTGCCAAATGCTCGGTCCAAATGACTTCGCAATTCTTTCCCGGTGGGCTAAAGGCTACCAGTTGAAATTCACAGTCTTGGGGCCATCCCGAAGCTTTTAGTTTCACTCCATGGTTGGTTTCGATGATCGTTTTTCGTTTGAAATCGGTTTTGGTTGAAATAGCCAAGTCAAGCATCGCGTTTTTCTCAGTCCTTTCTGTCCCTATACACTAGCCAGCCAAGAAACGTGAACCAGTACTCTCTCTTTCTTCGTGAAGCGAAGCCTGCCAGATAGCGGGTTTTGGAAGATTTCGTGAAACGGCTCTTCCCGGAAGTTCTTTACGACAAAAAGAAAGAATCGATTTGTCAATTTCGTGGCGACTTCATGTTCCTTTGGTGTCAGTGAAAGACTTCCCATTCGGTCCTTTAAACCTTTGACCTCGACGGCCAGGAAATCTTTCTTCGTTGGAGTTTGCAGTCGAAAGTCATACCCGCACCCGAGACGCGTTGTGTTTTCAACGGTATAGCCTTTGAATTGAGCGAGGCCCTGGCCGAACCGATTCAAAATACTGTTCTGCGGCCAAGCCGGTAATCAGTCTCTTGGCGAAGAAGGATTCAGACTCGTGCTTTCCGTCTTTGGCCTTCACTTCGCTCAAGATGTTTTCGTCGTATCCGACGAAGGATTCGACCAAACCGGTGAATGTTGCGAAATCCAAACGTTTGTATTCCTCAAACACTTTAAGGCAGTAGTCGCGAGTGGGGCGTTTATGCCAGCCTTTTCTGCGATGTGAGACCAAAGGATCGAACTCGTCACGATAATTCTTTATAGAGGCAGGCTTTCCTCCCAACGCGTAGCCAATGACGTTGAACGCTTCCGCGAAGCTTTCAAAGCCAAGCTTTTTCAAGCCGGCCGCATCGTATTTCGAGAGATACAGGCCCGAGAGGATTAGCTTTTCTCTGCCCGCGATTCGTTGCGGATTCAGTACCATATCTTCAGCGTCGCGTGGTGTCAGATGAGCATGTTCTCGCGTTTCACGTTCATTTCCTATACAGAATCACTCGCTGACCTTCAAACACGAAATCGGGCTTACCGGCCAAGCGCTGATTACGACGCCAACCGGTAATGCTATTTACTCGTAAAATCGAAATGAGCTTCAGTTCGGTGGCTCTGTTACCCGTTGAGCGTACCGCCGCCATAACTTGCGAACGCTGCTTTCGAGAGAAAACATCCGTCATTCATGTCCTTTCAAATGGCAGAACTGCATGGTGGTGCCGGATTTCGTTCCATGACAACGGCATTGGCGGATAATAGCAAAGTCGGTACGCAGGTCGAGCGTCGGATTCCGGCCGCTTTCCCGTTTCCGCTTCCCACCTCCGCCCTTCGTCTCCTCCTTGGTATCATCCTGCCGCCTCTTCTTCGGTGCCAGAGCCTGATACATATCTATCAGATGTATCGACCCCCAACGCCCCAACCCGCCTCCCTCCCGTCTCGTCCGCCGAAGCGGCTTCGCGAAGCCTCCGTGTCTCTGTGGTTCATCCTGCCGGCAGCGTCTCGTCTGCCGTAGCGCTTCGCGAAAGAGGATTCCCTTTCGTGCCCTTCATGTCTCCTTTGGGCCCTTCGTGCTACTGCCTTCCCGCTCCCCGTGCGACCCCTCCAATCCCCAGTCCAAAATCCAAAATTGCCCGCCCCCTTGGCTACTGGCTGCTTCCCTACCCTGTCGCGCCGTAGGCTTGGCGAAGGCGGATGGCCGCTTTTTTCATCGCCCCTTGAATATTTCCCCATCGGTAGTAGTCTAATTATGTAAGCAGAAATGGAGTGCGTCATGAAACAAACAGCAAAATTTCTCGTAATCGCGGCGCTGGCCCTTGGCACCAGCTTTTTAGGCACAAACACCTTCGCGCAAGGCGGTCACTTTGGCGGTGGATTCGGCGGTGGATCCCACGGTGGAGGTTTCCATGGCGGCGGCGGATTTGGAGGCGGTTTTCACGGCGGTGGCGGTTTCCGCGGCGGGTTCGGAAACCGCGGATTCTTCCCGTGGGGCTTCTCGTTTTACTACGCCGCTTCACCCTACTACTACCCCTACTACCCGTACTATTATTATCCACCGCCCGCTTACTACGCGCCGACCTACTATTCGCCACCGGCGGTCTACAGTTCGCAGCCGACCTATGTCTACGACTCACCGCCAGCCCCAACCGTAACGGACACTTCGCCACAACCGGATGGTGATCGTCCGCTTTCACCGACCGCTGTGGACAGAGATTCGCCTCCGCCGCCACCGCCATCACTGGCCCAACCGCCACCGCAAATCCTGCGCGGCGGTCCTGGTCAATCGATCAGCGTGGAAAACGTCAAGGCGCTGTCAAAAGCCGGCCTCAGCGATGAAGTCATCATCAGCCACATCCGCAATTCCGGGGCGGTGTATCACCTGAGGACCGCCGAGATCATCGACCTCAAGAACAGCGGCCTCAGCGACAAAGTGATCGACTTCATGATCAACACCCCCGGCGCGTATCGCTGAACTAAAAAAGGGAGAATTGACCATCCATGCTGTAGGCCGACTCTGTGAGTCGGCGAGTTTTCCAAGGATTTCGCCGCTTCGCAGAAGCGGCCTACAACTCGAAAAACTTTTTTAGCGATTTACTGGGCGTCTCGCCCGTTGACCCCGCCCTCTCCTCCTTTCCCCCTTCGTGTTACCGCCCTTCCCTTCGCCCTTGGCTGCTCGGCTACTTGGTTACTCGGCCCCCTGTTTTCCGTCTCCCCGATTTCTTCCTAGGGGCCAACGCGTATTTGGAAACCCGGAATTTGCTCGACACTCACACGGCACTTTGGTTTAGTCCGCCCTTGTAGAAGCGGAGAGGCTGGCGTCCCGTCCGCGTTTTCTCTGACCGCCTGCAAGAGTCGCAGAAAGCCAACCATGAAAAACAAATCTCTTATCATCAGCGCCGTTACCGCATTGCTCCTGGCCGCCCAGGCGTTCCTGCCACTGGCCGCCCGCGCCCAGGACAACAGTTGGACAAATCTATTGAGCGACAAATGGGAGAACAGTACCAACTGGTCGCTGGGCTTCGCGCCGACCAACACGCAGTCGGACATCCTCATCACCAATACCGCCACGAAAACCGCCACCATCGACGCCACCACCTCGGGCACTTTCCCGACCACCCTCACGATCAGCAACCTGCAAGTATTCGCCCCGGCGACTTTCACCAATACCCTGTTCCTCAACAGCGCGGGAACGGCGGTTCCCTTGGAAGTGTTGAACGGCCTCACCATCACCAGCGGCGGCGCGTTGGTCGTCACCGATTCCGTCCTCCTTGTCGACGGCCAGAGCGGGGGCAACTTTTCCGACGACGGAAGCGTGGTGCTTGCTGGTATAAACGGCAGCATTATCGCCACAAATTTCACGACGGATGTGGGCAACTCTGGCGCCGGCCAATTGACCCTCTCCAATGGCACATGGCTCGCTCGCAAAGTGGTTGTGGGCTTACATACCGGCTCGTCAGGAACCTTGACCCTGGCCGGCGGCACGAACTCCCTGGTGCTCACGAATAACTTCTTCATAGCTCTCACCGTAGGCTCGAATCCGCAGGCAACGGGTACCGTGTGGGTCACCGGCGGGAATCTCATCGCCAGTAACAACCTGGCAACGCTCCTGGGCCAGTCCGGCGTCGGGCAAATGATTGTCAGTAATGGCTCGGTGTCGCTGCCATCCCTGACCCTTGGCTCCGTGGCTGGTTCCGAGGGCACGTTCACAATGGCCGGTGGAACGTGCAATCTTACGGACCTGGAAGTGGCTTCTCTCGGCAACGGAGCGGTCTGGATGACTGGCGGTCAGCTTGCCATCAGCAACGATCTGGGTGTGGGGAATGCCGCGCCGGGACAGATGACCCTCAGCAACGGCACGGTCTCAACATTATTGCTGAATGTTGCCGAGAACGGAGGCGCAGATGGAACGTTCACGATGGCCGGCGGAACATGCACGTCCTCGTTTTTTGATGTAGCGAACAGCTCGGGAGCTACCGGAGCGGTGTGGATCACGGGCGGCCAACTTGTTATCACCAACCAGCATGGGCGTCGGCGGCTTCGGCATGGGCCAGATGACGATATCCAATGGCGCCATCAACGCCACGAATGTATTCGTCGAAGGGCAGCCGGGCGGTACCTTGACGATCGCAGGCGGGACGGTGCAGAGTTCATCTTTGATAATTGGTGATGATTTCAACACCACCGGTGCGGTGTGGGTAACGGGGGGACAACTGGTGGGGACCAACGGCAATTCAACCATCGTGGGGGATAACGGCGCTGGCCAGATGACGGTTTCCAACGGAACGGTGCTGCTCCACTTGGTCGAAACCGGCTCGTCCGGGACCATTACCATCGCCGGGGGCACGAATCAGTTCTTCGACTTGTCGATAAGCGAGTTCTCCAGTTCAACGGGTGCTGTCTGGGTAACCGGCGGCCTCTTGTCAGCGAGTAGCGGACTCAATGTGGGCGCCATGGGTGCCGGCGAAATGACCGTCTCCAACGGCACAGTGGTTCTTGGTTCCCTTTTTGTGGGCGCGAATGCGGGTTCTTCCGGCGCCCTGACGGTTGATGGTGGGAGCCTGACCGTCACCAACCCGCTTACAACCGCCCTCTTGGTTGTGGGATTTTTCGGCCAGGGAGCGTTGACGCTCAACGGCGGCACGGTCACGACGGAGGCCCTCATCATCACCAACGGTGCGAACAGTGTCTTTAACTATAACGGCGGCGCGTTGAATACAGTGGATACCACCGTCGCGAACGGCTCCACATTCGCCGTGGGCGACGGCACTCACGCGGCCACGTTCCACCTGCTCGGAGGAGTTCACTCTTTCGCGAATGGCCTGCTCATCTCAACCAACGCTTCGCTCACCGGCTGCGGCACCATCATCGGCGCCGTGGTGAACCAGGGAACGATTACGAATAATTGCACCACGTTAAACTTCAACAATGTCATCACCAACAATGGCACCATCGTGGTCGGCGCCGGTGCGACCGCGGTATTTGACGGCACAGTCGTGAATAACGGCCTGATTGACGCGACGGCTGGGACCGTGGTGTTTTTATCGAACGTCGTGAATAGCGGGACTGTCGACACGAATCATGTTCCGGTCGCCAGCTTCAACGGCTCGCCGACCAACGGCGCCTCGCCGTTGACTGTGACCTTCAGCGATACTTCTACCGGCACGATCACCAACCGATCCTGGATATTCGGGGATGGCGGCACCACAAACACCCTCAACACGACCGTCCTCTACACCTACAATTTCCCCGGCACGGACACGGTCACCTTGATTGTCACCGGCCCGCTCGGCGCCAGTACAAATACGGTCGTTAATCTCATTGTCGTCACCAACGGTCCGCCACATCTCGTGGTCACGCCCGGCAGCGCCAACTTCGGCCTACAGGCAGTGGGCCAAACCGCTACGCAGACGTTCTCCGTTGGCAATACCGGGTTCCAGACGTTGACCGGCACCGCAACCGTGTCGGGTGCGTCCTTCGCGATTGTCAGCGGCAGTCCGTTCAGCGTGAACGGCGGGCAAACCGGTCTGGTAAACGTGACTTTCAGCCCCGGAGCCGTCGGTGCCTTCACCGGTTCGGTTCTGTTCGCCAGCAACGGCGGAGCCTCAAGCAATGCCATAACCGGTTCAGCCGCCATCGCGCCGGCCGCCGGCTTCACCGCCGCCCCGACCAACGGGACCGCGCCGCTGTTGGTGAATTTCACTGACGCTTCCAGCGGTACGGTCACCAGCAGTGTCTGGGCCTTCGGTGACGGTGGGACGAGCACCCTGACCAGCCCGAGCCATTCGTACACCACCGCGGGAACCTTCTCGGTCAGCCTGACGGTATCGGGCCCGCTCGGCTCGAATACACTTATGCTCGCAAACCTGATCACGGTGACGAATGTGTTCGTGCCGCCGCCCGTGGCCGCCTTCACCGCCACCCCGACCAACGGCGGCATACCGCTGCTGGTGAACTTCACCGATGCTTCGACCGGCGCGATCACCAACCACTCCTGGACCTTTGGTGACGGAGGCGCGAGCGCGGCCGCCAGCCCGAGCCACACGTACTCCATCGCCGGCATCTATTCGGTCGGGCTGACAGTTTCGGGCCCCGGCGGCTCGAGTGCGACCAACCTCGCGAACCTGATCACGGTGACCAATGTTGTGGGCGTGCCGCCGACGGTGAACATTCTTCGGCCGGCCAATGGCATGTTGTATCCGCCGGCCACCAACCTGACGATCACCATTGTCGCCAACGCCACCGCCAACGACGGCACCGCGATCACCAAGATCGAATTCTTTGCCGACGGCAACAAGTTTGCGGAGACCACCTCCAATCCGGGAACCAACTTCCTGCTCAATCCCACGCTCGGCACCCACGTCCTCATGGCGCGCGCCACCGACGCGGTCGGCGCGACCAATACCGCCACCGCCACGATCACCGTCGGCGCCAAAAACTCGCCCGTGGGCGATTGGGAAGTCACAATCAGTAGCGCTGATAAGGGAGCCCAGTTCCTGACATTCGAGGATGACTTCACCGCCAGCGGCTATGCGATTCGCTTCAAGACGTTTGGATTGGACCAGGTCTCGGGTCAATGGGGCTTCGACGCGAAGGGACAGGTGACGGGACCGTTTGTCGAGCAAACCGATGGTGTGACCAACTGGACCGGCACGCTGTCCAGCAAAGTAAAGAGCTTCAAGAGCGTCATCGGGACCGTGCCGACCTCTGTCGGCACTTTCCACTGGAAGGGCATCCCGGCGACGACGTTCCGGGATCTCAGCGGCACATGGACCGGACTGGTGACCGTGGCCAAAGTGTCGACGGCGGTGAGCTACGCCATCACCAACAACGCCAGCAATTCGGCTGTTTTCGATATCGCCGCGACCAACGCTCCAGCCACGGTGGTGGGACAGTTGCTGGTGACATCACGCAACCAAATTTACGGCTACATCACGTTCGCCAGTAAGCCAATCAACTTCTCGGGCAGCTTCAACGTCCCTCGCGGTGCGCTGCTATTGAAGGGTACGGACGCAACCGCGGAGAAGGTCACCATCAACCTGTTCCAACAGTAGATCCCGGCACCAGTAATGTGCCGGAATAACGCCAAACAGAATCAACTGAAAGAGGTTCTGCTCTCTGCCGTATCCACGCTTTTTGCCGCTGCGCCGGTAAAAACTAGTGCTGCGACACAGTTCATTCGATGGGTAGAGCGCGGTGGCCCACCGCGCCGCGCCAGCGCGGAATCGCGGACGGCTCGGCGAGCCGTCCCTACCAACGACCCTGCAAATGAAGCGTGTCGCACCACTAGCCGATTGATTTCCGCCGCAACAAGCCCGCTAATCCCAAGACACCAAAACCAACCAGCGCCAGGGTGCCGGGCTCCGGAACGACCGTGTCAGTAGGCGTGTCAAATCCGAAAAACTCCTGCGGACCACTCGCGCTCATGTCGGTCGGCGTATAAATAACCACGTCGCTGAATTGCGCCGGGGTCAACCCGGGGCCTGCGGCTACAGCCGCCGCCAGGTAGGTCTGTACCTGCGCTTCGTCGCCGGCGCTCAGGACCGCCCCCGAAACATCCTGCCCCGTCAACAAATCCCACACCGCCCAGTTGTAAAGACCTTGGGGATCGGAGTTGCTCGCATTGAACGCGCTGACTCCTTCCAGGAATAAATAGGACCCCTCCAGATAGCCCGCCACGCCCGCGGCAGGAGATTCCAGGGTTAGCACCGTGTTGGTATCCAGGTTCGCCACGTTAAGCGTAGTGGCAGTCCACTGGTCCCCGGCCACGATGTGTTGGTTGAAGCTGCTGCACATCAGTTGGTAGGGCCCCCCGCCGTTAATGGTGAAATCGTAGGGAAACGTATACACGCCCCCGGATTGATTGCCCTCCGCCCCGATGAAACCCATCGCAACGGTACCGGCGCTAGCGATCACCGCCGTGAACGACGTACTGAACAGCAACAAGGAACCAACCAGAAGAGTTTTTTTCATGGATAGCCTGTGAATAGGAGTTTGAGTTTAACGTCGTTTTGCTGCTTGGCCTCATGGTTTCCACTTCCGACGAAGCGATCGCGACCAAACAACAAAAACCTCCAGCTTGGTCGCGCCACCACGCCAGTAAACACAGCGCGGCATTATCGCCAAACGGGGGCGGTGAAGAGACCCAACGAAGAGGCGAAAGCACTCGCAACGCTCTTAATCTCTCTCCCCTGGCCGACTCTCGCAAATCCTGCCAGTGCGCCCATAATGCATCTCCGTGTTTGTAATTCAAGGAAAAAGACGGCTAAGGCAGATAAAGTAAGGGTTCAGCGCCTGACTCTCGACCGCTCACAGAGGTGGGGAAGCGCAAAAAAAGGAATTTGCACCGGCCATCGCACACCGAGGCGTCCAAAAACGTCCGCCGTTAGTGACGAAAATAGCCGGCGGCGCTCAAACGCGCGAGATTCCGCGGGGTGATCGGCTGTTCCGCCCGGGCGAAGAGCGCCTCGATGGCTTCATGCGCCACGAGATCGATCTGCTCATCGGTAGCTCCGGCTTTCACGGCCATGGCCACCAATTGCTCATACCGCCACGTCGCGCCCTCGAGGATCGCGCCCTTGAGCGCGAGTAGCGCCAAGCTAAGGGGCGTAAGGGGTCGGTTGGCTCGTGCGGTCTTCATCTCGCCGGGCAAAATAGCAATACCCGCGCCAAGTTCTTCCGCCAGAGAGAAAAAAGAACGCCGCCACCCCGCAATTAGTGCGTGATTATCACGCCGCCAGGCAGTGTGACCGAAGACGGCGGCTGGTTGGATTGCTGACCGATTATTTGCTGGAACCGCGCCTGCTGCCGGCAATTATCCAAACGCGGGTCGCGACGAATCGTCTCGAGAACATGCCGGCTCGCGTCGTCCAGCGCAACCGCGCGCTCCAGCGCCGCCACCGCCGCGTCGCAATTCTTTCGCGCGCATTGCACGACGCCCAGATTGTACCAGGCCACCTGGTTTTGCGGATAACGCTGCGTCATGACCGCCAGCAGGTCGGTCGCCCGATCCAATCGTCCCAGCCCCAGGTAGCGCTGCGCAATTTGCAGGAACGTTTCGGGAGGCAAATTCGGGCCGCCGAGCAGCGCGGTGACGACTCCATCGATGGCCTCCGTTCGCTGATGCCGGGCGTAGGAATCGATCAACAGCAGCGCCAGCGACAGGTCGCCGGGCTGCGCCGCATACTCCTGTTCCAACCCGTGTTCCTCGGCCGTCTGGCGCTTCAATTCCTGGACGACCCGGATCGCTTCGCGAATCCGCAGGTTGTACCGGTCACGCCTTTGGTACTCTTCGAGGACCGCGTCGGCATCATCAAACCGGCCGGCGCCCACATAGAGTTGCGCGAGCCGAAAGTTTCCATCGGGACCGTCGGGACAGAGGGCAATCGCCTGCTTGTAGGCATACTCCGCTTCCGCGGCCATCTGACGGAACGCGTAAAGGCCGCCGATGGCCGAGCGCAGCTTGGCAAATGTCTCTTCCGCCGCGTTGTCGCGGTTGAAGCGCGGATCGTGGTGCAGGTCCTCGAACAGCGCGTCCCAATATTCGCGATCGCGCGCGACCGTCTCGGGCGTAATTTCCGGCAGCGGATCGCGGTTGATCTTCAAAATAATCCCATACGGCTCCAGGTAAGGATACAACCAGGGAATGGGGTAGCTCTCCTCGATGTAAAGCGCATGCTGCTCCTTGTTATGGTCGAACACCTCCCGGATAACATAGCCGTTGACAGCCATGACACTCGCCAGCCCCTGCACATTGACGCGACCGTCTTTGACTGTCACGTCTTCGCCCGGCTGGCGCGGGCGCGTGCGCAGTTCATTCAGATACCCTTGAAAAGCCATCTGGAGATCATTCTCTTCTGGCACCCAGATCGGTTCCTGCGGGTACGCTTCCCTGCGCCCCAGGTGTTGCCATGCAAAATCAAACAATGCGCCCTGCCAACCGGTGCGGTCCTTCACTGTCCCTGGATTTCTCGGGTCAGGCCGGCCCATGCCGTAATGGTCACGGACGGAATGCATGTAGGTTCGGTCCGCAAGCGCGTTCTGCGTGAGGATGTAAACATCGCGGCGATCGAACGTGCCGCTCTCGGGGAATTGGGCCAGTTGGGTCCTGGCGCGCGGCGACACCTGGCTCTCGACGTAAATCATGTACGTCGGCACGAAGCGGCCCGGGTCCGTGCCGCCAAACAGAATCGCCCCCTTCTCCATCTCGGGATAGCCGCTGCCGGGTTTGAACATCCGATAGCCAAATTGATAGCCGAAATCATGGTCGCGTTGCTCGTTGTCCGCCCAGTTGAGCGCGACGGACACGAGCGGGAGGGCCGACACGAGCAGGGCCAGCGGCAGCGCGGCTCCCTGAAGTTGCGGGTTCTCGGTGAAGAGATAACCCGATCCGAGAATCAAGCCATACCCGATCCACAGGGCGTAGATGCAATGACAGGGCATAAAGAAAACGCGGTCGGTGAACAGCTTCTGCTTCCCAACACTTGGGTTGGAAAAAAAGATATAGTCCAACCCCAGGAAAAGGAATGCGACCAACAGGAAGACCAGCCAGTCCCGATCCTCACGCGCCAAATCCCGGAAAAAGAACAGCGCCAGCCAGGGCAACCAGGGCGTACACGATATTGAACTGCGCCTTGAGGTCGTCGAAGAACATGTTGACCTGGCCCCAGAACTGCAACGCAGTGCGCTCCGGGCGGACTTTCTCGTATTGACCGCGCAGAAAGTGGTGAAAGAACTCGGTTGGTATGCGGGTGTAGCCCCAATTCATTGGCGGATTCGTCGCGGACGACAACGGCAGGTAACCATACGCCGCCAACCCGAGAAGTACCGCGCCATACGTCGCGATTGCCGGCCGCCACATCTGCATCAATCCCGGCCCCTCCCTCCACAGCAGGTACAACCATATCCCCGCGCCAACCCCGTGCGCCAGGGTCCATGCCGCTGAGAATGCTCCCTGGTGGATCAGGCTGCCCGACGTCACGATCATTTTTATGACACCGAGTATGATCACCAACAAAATCGGCGCGAGCATGCTCCGTCCCAGCTTCCGGTCCGCAAACCAGACGAACGTTGGGAAAGCTACCGTCAACAACACCAGCGTCTGGTGGTTCGTCAGGCCCACTCCCCACAAAAATGCCGCCAGGTAAAGCTGCCCGCGCCGTTCCGTCTCGAAACTCCAGCGATACAACAGCGTCAGCGTTGCCATCAGGAAAAACGCGTTCAAGCTGTGCACCTCGGTGATCACTGACTGTGACCACATCATGGGGGAAAACGCCAATAGCAGCGACGCGGCCACCGAACTGGCGAGGATGATCGGTGGCAGGACATTTTCGTTCTCGATCCGCTGCAGGAACCCGCACCGGGACGCCATCACGCGCCCGCTTTTCGAGATCAGCAGAGCCGCGAAGCCGACGGCCAGTGCGCCAAGGAATGCGGACAGCAAATTTACGCGCCAGGCGACGCTGCCAAAGGGAATAATCCATTGCCAAGCCCACGCGAGCATCGCCCAAACCGGATAACCCGGCGGATGCGGCACGCCCAGATTGTGCGCTGCGGTCAGAAAACCGCCCGAATCCTCCAGCGTCACGCTCGGCGCCAATGTGTACCAGTAGACCGCAAAAGTCAGGACAGTCGCGATTCCGAACGCCAGCTTGTCGCGGACGCCAAAGAATGCCGCTGATTCTGTCGTCCCGGTTGGCTCTGGGAAATCACTCATGGTGTTAAGGCCTGGCGCGTGCGCTTAAGGGCCGCGGCCGTCCTCACTTCTTGGTCTTCGGTTTGGCGTGCGGCTTGCGTCGAAATCCGTGCATCAATGCCAGTGACCACACCATCCAGAGCGCCTCGCGAACGATGTGGCCGGACATTTTGGATTGGCCCGCGTAGCGGTCAGTGAACGTAATGGGAATCTCACGGACCCGAAACCCCTTCATCCATACTTTATGTGTCATCTCAATCTGGAAGGCGTAGCCGTTGCTCCGCACCTCATCGAGGCCGATCGTTTCCAGGACAACCCGGCGGAAGCATTTGAAACCTCCCGTCGGGTCATGCACCGGCAACCCGGTAAGGATTCTGACATAGTACGAAGCCCCTTTGCTCAAAATCAGGCGCGAGAGCGGCCAGTTCACGACGCGGATGCCGTCGATGTAACGCGAGCCCAGCACGAGGTCGGCTTCCTGTATCGCTTTCAACATATTCGGGATCTCGCGGGGGTCGTGGGAAAAATCCGCGTCCATCTCGATGAGGTAGGCGTAATCACGCGCCAGGCCCCATTTGAACCCGGCAATGTACGCCGTGCCCAGGCCCAGCTTCCCCGCCCGGCTCAACAAATGCGCGCGCGGATTGGCCTGCGTCATCTCGGTCACGATGGCCGCGGTGCCGTCGGGCGAGTTATCATCCACCACCAGTACGTCGAGATTCGGGGACTGGGACAACACCAGCTCGACGATCGAGCGGATGTTCTCCTTCTCATTGTACGTCGGAATAATGACCAGGGCCCGTTCGTCTTGCGCCACGCTATTTCGTCTCCTTCACAAACCGCGGATTGGCCAGCACCAGGTAGATGCCCTGGTGAAATACCACCGGCCATTTCTCTTGTTGTGTTTGCTGGATCACTTCCCGTACGCCCCGCAGGCCCATGGTATACACCGCATCGATGCCCACAGGCAACTGCGCGGTTCGCCCGTCGGGAAGCAGCCGCTGCTCGACTCCGTACTCCAACACGAGGAACTTCGCCTCCGGTAGCCGGCAGTCGAACCAATAAAGCTCCTCCGGAATGTGCGCGGGCACCGGCATGTCATTGTCCACGCCTTCGTAACGCGCGCAAAACGTCAGCATGCTCCGCCGGTCGCAGCGCGCCAGCCAGTAAATCTGCTTCGGGACAATCACGAAATCATCTTTCGCCGTGTGCGCGTTCACGTACGCCATGGCCGCCTCGGCGTCCGTCACCGACTGCTGGGCCCACATGTCGATGCGGGTATGAAAATGGTCCCACGCGCCGGAAGCCGACTGCAGGCCGAAGCCGGCAAGCACGATAATGGCGACCGTCGTCGCCATCGCCTCCTTTGATTTTCCCGCAAGTTTTTTTGCCAACTCCCCAGCCCACGTCAGCGCGCCGGCAAAACCCACCGCCATCAGCGGCAGGAAGATCGTCGCGGGATAGAAGAACAACGGAACGTTATTGAGCTTCTTGAACACGCCGTACATCAGCACCAGCAGCCAAAACGGCACCCACAGTCGCAGTCGCCAATCACGCGTCGGCAAAAACACAAACCCGACCGTCGCCACGGTCAGCCACCAATCCTGTCCCTGCGGCAAATTCATCGGAACAAGCTGTCCGGCTGGACCTGCCGGGACGAGCTGCAGCACAATCTTCGTCGGCGTCTTGAAACCAAGCGTCCACACGTTCTCAATGAATCGCTCCACCTCGCCGCCAAAAGTCGGGCGCGCCTCGTTGTTCGCGATGCTCGTCAATCGCCCCACCTGCGTCATCAATTGTCCCCAGCCGTGCGCCGCGCTGTACCACAGCACAAACAAACCCGCGTACGCGCACGCCAGCGCACCGGCGACGATCACATCCCGCCACGCGCGCGGCGATTTCCATTCGCGCCAATTCACCACCGCCACCGTCGCGACCACCGCCCCAACCAATGGATACGTGAAATAATTCGTCGCCGTCGCCAGCGAGCAGAATATTCCCGCCCACGCCGCGTCCCGCAGCCGCTTTTCCTGGACGTAACGAACCAGAAATCCGACGGATGCCAGCGCCCAGGTTCCTGCCATCGGGTGGGAACGCACCCAGCGGAAATTGATGTTCGCTTCGGAGTAAACCAGGAACGCCGCCGCGCAAAGAAAACCGAAGTTCTTGTCGCGAAGACGCGTCCCAATCCAAAATAGCAGCGCCGCGGCAGCCAGCGCGGTCACTGCGCCCAGCGCGCGCGCCACGACAATGTCGTTGCCGAACACGCGCAGCAACGCGCCGTTCACCGCCATGTAGAGCGGCGGGTACGGGTACGGGAAAATGTAGTCAATAGTGATCGGCCCGGCCCGCGGCGTCCCGTGGATGAACGTCCAGCACTTCTCCATCCACTCCCCCTCGTCGCCGTACCAGTTCGGGTTCGTCCGCAGGTTCGGGAGAAACAGCAGCGCCCACAATACCACCAGCCCGACGGCGATGTTACGCTCCCATTTTGTCTGGAAAGGCAGTTTCATGGCCGGTTAATGAAATAAATGCGCATCGGGCCAAAGTTGGTGCTGGTACCGCCAAAGTTTATCCGGGCGGCGTCGAAGCTCGTTCGATTGTCATCCACGACCAGCACGAGTGAATTGGTGGGCAACACGTCTCCGTGACCATACAACATCGCCAGGAAGGGTAAATCCAACTGTGCCGGTTCCGCGCGCTGCCAATGATCCATCTGCAACAGCCGGTTCTCCTGGACCAGCTTCCCGGTGTCCGCTTGCGCCGCCACAAATTTCGCCGCCACCTGTTTGAATCCAAGCCCGGATCCATACGTGCCCTGCGCCCCGCCATAACGGCTGAGGTACGAATTCACATCCAACAAAAAGATGACGTTGCCGACGAGGAACACCGCGATAACGGCCATCAGGATTTTTACTGGTACAGCCCGTTGGGCCAGCGCCCCAAAAATCAGGAAGAACACGGGATACATGATCACATAGTACGACAAATACGTCCACAACCCGGCGACAAGATACACGCCCAGCGGCACGATAAACCACAGCACCAGAATCCAGGCCCGCTTCGATTCTTCATCCGCCGTCACTTCCCGCCGGAAAACGGTTTTCTGGGACTTCGCGGCCACCACGCCGAACCACGCCAGGGCTGCGAGAACCGCCAGCCGTTGCAGTGCCGGCAGCCAATCCCCCAGCGTCAGCGTCGAATCGAAATACCGATTCTGTCCCGCGCCCTTGCTGATCCAAATCCGGTTCGGATCGAATCTCTCGCTGGTGCTCAATCCCAGCACGTCCTCGATCTCGCCGCCATTCATGATCGACAGCGCATGTTGCCACGCCTCCGTCGGTCGTCGCGGAAATGGATAGCCGCTCTGCGGATTGATCGTCACGCCGAGCGGAAGTTGCTCCCAGCGGCTGCTGCTGCGCTCTTCCGACATCCGCTTCCATTCCGCCCAGCCATTCCTCTGTTGCGCCATCACGTACGGCACTGCCAGGGCCATCGCCAGCAGGACGCCGGCAATCGCCAGCCGCCAATCGATCTTCGGTCGCAGGAGAAGCAGGATCGCCACCACCGTCGCGGTCAGCGCGAACCCACTGTAGTGAATCTGGATCACGCAGAGCGGCAGGCACAATGCCCAAAACACCGCTTTCGGTTTCTTTCCGAGGACCAGCGCGTGCACCGCCCACATCGTCGCGGTGGCGAACACCGGCACAAAATCCTGCGCCCAGATTTTCCGGGAATAAATCACCGCCCACGGCGCGGTGGCAAACAAGGCCGCCGCCAACAGGCCGGTCAGCGGACCATAATACTTCCGCCCGATCCACCACGTCGCGACCACCGCTGCCAGTCCGAGACTGGCGATCAGGCAGCATACCCCCGTGATGCTCGACGTGACGAAGAACATCGGGATCAGCAACCAGATGAACAGCGGCGGGTTCGACACGCCTACGCTCGACATCAAACCCGACGTCGGCAGCTTGCCGCCCCGCACAAACTCCAGCGCCCGGTTCGCCGCAAACGCCTCGTCGCCCTTGAATTCCAGCAATTCCAAGTGCTGAAATCGCAACCAGGCACCGACCGCGACAATTACCGCCAGAATGAGCCACTCCGCCTTGATCGAGAGTGGCAAGCCGGGCGTTGACTGCGGTTTTTTCAACGCGTTCTCGCTTTCAATGCCCGAACGACTTTTTGGACCCGGTTGATGCGAAACAGTTCAAGCCAAATACTCACCGCACGGCGCAAGTTATAGGGAATGCGCGTGTCGGGATCGTGGACCCACGGCACCGCGACTTCCGCGATCCGATACCCTTCCCGCGTGGCCACCACCAGCATCTCAATGTCGAAGATCGCCGAGTTTGACGTGACCTGCGGAAATACTTTCCGGGCCACCTCGCCCTTCATCGCCTTGAAACCGCATTGCGTGTCGTAAAAGCCGCGGATGCAGAAGAGTTTCGTCCCGACCCCGAAAAGTTTTCCCGCCAACGCGCGATACCAGGCCTGTGGTTGTTCCACGCGGGCGCCCGGCACCGCCCGCGAGCCGATCGCCATATCGTATCCTTCGCGTTCCAATTTCGGGAGCAACTTCTCCACGGCCGTGATCGGCGTGCTCTGGTCCGCATCGGTGAAAAGCGCGAACTGACCGCGCGCGTCGAGCATGCCCGCCTTCACCGCGCCGCCTTTGCCTCGATTGGGATTGAGGTCGATCAGTCGCAACATGGGAAACTCATTTGACAATTCGCGCGTCACTTTCGCCGTGTCGTCCCGGCTGCCGTCGTTGACCACGATAATCTCAAAGGATTGCCCCTTCGATTGCAGAAACTTGACGATCCCGGGTACGAAACGCTTGAGTCGTTCCTGCTCGTTGTACGCGGGAATAACGACCGACAGGTACGGGCGCTCTTCCATCGCTGGTTCAGGTTGCTTTCCGCAACGCGCCCATTTCGCGCAGCTTCGTTAGCGCTTCCGCGGCGTAATCCCTGTCCAGCTTTTGCCCGCGGATCCACTCAACATAATCGCGCACGCTGTCGCGCGGGGTTTTGGTCGGTTGCCAGCCGAGACGCTGGAGTTTGGAAATATCCGAGACGCTGTGGCGCGTATCGCCAACCCGGTACTCGCCGCTGATATTCGGCTCGAGGTTCACCCCGAGGGTTTCCCCGACGATCCCGGCAAATTCGACGACGGTGTAGCCGCGGCCACCGCCCACGTTGAACACCTCATAGTTCGCCGCATCGCTCTCCAGTGCCAACCGGTTGGCGCGAGCGACATCGCCGACGTTCACGTAATCCCGCAACTGCCTGCCGTCCTCAAACACCGACGGGCGTTGTCCCTTCATCATCTGCAAGGTGAAAATGCGCAGCACGCCGGAATAAGCGTTGCGAAACGATTGGTGCGGCCCTTGCACGATCGAGTAGCGCAACGCCACGCTGGGGATGCCGTAGTTGCGCCCCAACGCGACCGCCATCAATTCCTGCGAGTACTTCGCGATTGAATACTGGTTCTTCGGTCCCGCATGCGTCTCCAGTAACGTCAAGGATTGGATCGGCCCGCCGCACTTCGGGCAAAGCGGTTCCCATAAGCCCTTTGCCAGCCGTTGCGGATCGCGTCCGTCGGGGAAAACTTCGCCATCTTTCGCGCATTGATAGCGCCCCTCGCCATACACGAACTGGCTGCTGGCAACGACCACTTTCCGCACCGGTAATTTTTCCGCAACAATCAATTCGTACAACAACGCCGTGCCGACCGAGTTCACGTGGAAAAATTGCGAAAAGTTCGGGAGCAAATCCTGGTAGGCGGCAAGATGGATGACGACATCGACTCCCCGCAGCGCCTTCGCCCAGTCTTCGCGATTGCGCACATCGCCCGACACGCGCTCAACGTCGCCGGACAACCAATCGGGCCACGCGCCGTCGCCGGTATGCACCGGCGGCGTGAGATTATCGAGTACGCGAACTTCGTAGCCGGCGCGCAGGAGTTCGATCGCCGTGTGCGATCCGATGAAACCCGCCCCGCCTGTAATCAGCGCCAGACCTTTACCCATGCGCTTACCGGGAATGTGTTTCCTTCAATTTCTCGTACAAGTAGCCCGTGATGATGTGGTCGAGAATCATGTGAACGTCTTCCACGGGACCGTATCCATCCGAGGGAACGACGAAACATATCTCCGCCAGCTTCGCCAGCTTGCCGCCGCCAAATCCCGCCAGGCCGATTACTTTCACGCCGATCTGTTTCGCCGCCTCGACGGCGGCGACAATATTGGGCGAGTTGCCCGAGGCGGAGATCGCGATCAGCAGGTCGCCGCGCTGCGCCAGGTTCTTCAGCGGTTCGCTGAAGATGCGGTTGTAGTCCGTGTCGTTCGCCCACGCGGTCATCAGGGAAACGTTATCGGTCAGGGCGATGACGCGCAATCGCGGCCATGGCGCATCCCCTTTGTGGCCCAGCGTGCCTTTGCAGAGGTCGTTCATCATGTGCGACGCGGTCGCCGCGCTGCCGCCGTTCCCAATCACAAAGATTTGTCGTCGCTCCTTCTGCGCCAGTTCGATGGCCTGGATGATTTCGTCAACCGGCCCGAGCGGGATGCGATCCAGCACGTCTTTCAGCCCCCGAATATAATCCTTCGCGAAATCGCCTGCCTTTTTCATCATTCAATACCTTTGCATGTTCACGACAATGCGGCTGCCGCCGCGCTCCAGCCGAAAGGGCATTTCGCGCAGGTTGGCCAGCGCCTGGCGCACCGCCTGTCGTTTGTTGCTCGGCACGCACAACAGGAAAAATCCGCCGCCACCGGCGCCGGAAATCTTGCCGCCCAGCGCCCCGGCTTTCACCGCGCGCTCGTAAATCTCGTCCAGCTCCGTGCTGCTGACGCCTTGCGCAAGTTTTCGCTTGGCCTCCCAGCCCTGATGCAGGATCGCGCCCAACCCGTCGATGTCCGACGCCTCGATCAACTGCCGCACCTGCGCCGCCTGTTCCGTCATTTGTTGCAGCACTTCGACCTTGCCACCGATGTTGGATTTCTGTTGCGAGAGAATGCTCGACGCCTGCCGCGTCTTGCCCGTGTAGAACAGCATCAGCATGTTATCGAGGTCTTCGAGCACCGTGCGCGTTGTCTTTACCGAGGTGATCTTCACCGCGCGGCCCGGGCCGAACTCGAAACAGCGCAAACCGCCGTACGCCGCGATGTATTGGTCCTGCACGCCAATCGGTTTGCCGAGAATGCCGATCTCGATTTCGCAGGCCTCGCTCGCCAGTTGCTCGACCGTGGGTGTCGCGCCCACGTGATGGTACAACGCGTTCAGCACCCCCACGGTGACGCTGCTCGACGACCCGAGCCCCGAACCTTCCGCGGGAATGTCCGAGAGAAAAGAAATCTCAATCCCCCTCTGCACCCCGACCTTGCGCATCGCCTCGCGCACCAGTTCGTGCTCGATCTGGTCAACGGACTCCACGATCTCCTTCTTCGTCCAGTTGACATAGATCTTGTCGTCGAATCGTTCCTTGGCGATACAGTACACATATTTGTCGATGGCCGTGCTGACCACGCGTCCGCCGTGTTTTTCAAAAAAGTCGGGGAAATCCGTCCCGCCGCCTGCGAGCGAAATCCGCAATGGTGTCTGCGTGATGATCAATTCAACACTCCCTGTTCAAAATCGTGCTGGGCTTTCGCCAACCGCTCGGGCGTGCCCACGTCCTGGATATACGCCTCCGGCTTCATCGCGTACACCGGTCGGTCTTCGGCCAGCAACTTCGGAAACACGTCCTTTCCGAAATCGTAAAACTGTCCCGCCGGAATCGTTTCCAGCACGGTCGGTTCGATGACGAAAATACCAGCGCTGATGAGATTTGTCGAAACCTGTTTCGGGTCCGGCTTTTCGACAAAACGCAGCACCCGACCGTTCGAATCCGTCTCCACCACCCCGCCCGTCCACGGCTCGGGCGACGCAAATAGCGCCACCGTCACCTCGGCCTTGTGGGCCCGATGAAACTCGATCAGCGGAGCAAACTCAACCCGGACCAGGTTATCTCCGTAGAACACGAGGAATGTCCCATCGAGCAGTTCAGGTTCCATTTTCTTTACCGCCCCGGCAGTGCCCAGCAATTCCGGCTCGCGCGAATAGGTGATCTTCACGCCGTACCGGCTTCCATCGCCAAAGTAGTTGGTGATCTTTTCGGGAAGATAGTGGAGGTTCACGATCGAGCTCGCGGATGCCCTGCCGCTTGAAAAGTTCCAGGTGATGTTCGAGCAGGGGCTTGCCGCCCACCGGTACCATCACCTTCGGAAGGTCCAACCCAAGCGAACGCAAGCGTGTGCCCAGTCCCGCGGCCAGGATGAAGGCCTTCATCGCTTGCCCGTGTCGCCATTCATTTCTCCTCTCCCCTTGGGGGAGAGGATTAAGATGAGGGGAAAGGAAACCGTTAGGCGTAGGAAGATCATTGGGTCATACCCGCTCGCGCTGCGGCGGCGGAGGCGGCGAATCATCGGCGCCCGTGCTGCGCTCGCGCAGATAGCGGGACAACACGGCCCACGCCTTCTGCATCGCTTTCGCGCGATGACTGATGCGGTTCTTCACTTCCGGCGAAAGCTCCGCGAAAGTCTTTGTCTGGCCGTCGGCGATGAAAAGCGGATCGTACCCGAACCCGCCGCCACCGCGCTCGGCCTCGAGGATCGTCCCGTTGCAGATGCCTTCCACGCAGTCGCACAGGCCGTTCTCGTCGGCAATCGCCACCACGCATCGAAATCGCGCCGTGCGCTTATCATACGCCACGCCTTCGAGCCGCTGGAGCAGTTTCTTGTTGTTCTCGTGATACGTCGCGTCCTCGCCGGCAAATCGCGCCGATCTCACGCCCGGCTCGCCCTTCAAGGCATCTACCTCCAGCCCCGTATCGTCGGCCAGCGTCAACTTCTTCGCCGCCCGCGCCGTCTCCACCGCTTTCTTGATCGCGTTATCGCGGATTGTCGCGCCGTCCTCCACGACTTCCGAAAGCCCGCGAATGTCCGATGCCTGGACGGCCTCCAACGGCAGGTCCTTCAGCAAGGCAGTGAGTTCTTTCAATTTGTGTTTGTTGCGCGAAGCGACAAGTAATTGCATGGCCGCGCATTATACCGCCCCGCCGCCAAAAATGAAGGACAGAGTGCGGGTCGTTCCCACCCCTTGTCATTCCGAGCTTGTCGAGGAATCTCCTGCGCCGCTACACTACAAGCGAAGTCATGAGGGAAATCGATGGCAAACGCCCAGCCCGATAAACAGAGTATTCTCGAAGCGATCAGACAAACTGCCAAAACGGTTGGTCATCCGCCCTCACGCACTGAATTCAAGGCGAATACCGGCATGACGGAGTACCGAGTCATGCAGCACTTCCCGAGTTGGCGAGAAGCTGTCCGTGCCGCAGGACTTCAACCCGACGTAACACGCATCAAGATCGATGACGATCAACTCTTGAAGGACTGGGGCGAGCTTGTCCGGAAACTCCGCCAGATTCCCACCCGCTATCTCTATGGACGAGAAGGCAACTATAGTCCCGGATCATTTGAAAAACATTTCGGTCCTTGGTCGGCAATCCCCGCGAGATTCCGTGAGTTTGCTCATGGCAAATCCCAATGGGCCGATGTCATTGCTCTACTGCCGCTGGTGACTCCCAAACCCAGCGTGGAGGTAATCACAAGCACAACAAGCTTTCCACCGGAAAGCCCTAGTCAGATTGTCGCTCGGCCAAGACATACAAAACTGGACGACCGTTCGACGTATGGCAATCCCATCGACTTTCGAGGACTTCGCCACGAGCCGGTGAATGAACAAGGCGTAGTATTTCTCTTCGGGATGGTGGCGAAGGAACTTGGTTACATGGTCGAAGCTGTTCAAACCGGATATCCAGACTGCGAAGCCAAGCGGCAAGTCGCAGGAGGCAGATGGCAAAGAGTAAGAATTGAATTCGAGTTCGAGAGCAGAAACTTTGACCATCCCCCTGAAGGCTGCGACGTCATTGTTTGCTGGCGACACAACTGGCCTAATTGCCCGGAGAGAATCGAGGTCGTCGAACTTTCATCCGTGATTAAGACACTGGCCAAATCCGAAGATTGACCGCCCTTTTTATTGCGCATGAAACCGCGAAAGCGTGACGAATGGGAACGGCGGTTTACGGAACTGCAAGCTTTTCGCCGTCGGTTCGGTCATTGTCGCGTACCGGCGAATTGGCCGGAGAATCGAATGCTCGCCAAATGGGCCGTCGCGCAACGACAGCGATGGGGACATTCATCCATAGCGCAGCTACGGCGTTTGCATAGATTAGGCTTGGACTTCTGGTGGCGAGATCGGGAGTGGTTGGAAAAATTCTTCGAGCTGGTGGCCTACCAGCGTCGGCATGGTGATTGCCGCGTGCCACAACGGTGGCGCCCAAGTCCCGCATTGGCGCACTGGGTCGTGGGTCAACGCAGCAATGAGCGTTCTTGGGCACAGCGGCGCCATCTTGACCAGCTTGGCTTTGACTGGGGACCTCGCAAGACATGTTGGGACCGGTTCTTCGAGGAATTAAGAGCGTTCAAGCAGCGCCACGATCACTGCCGCGTGTTGAAGAAGTATGGGGCCAGCACTTCGTTGCGTTATTGGGTGGCAAATCAACGAGGCCGCTGGCGGCGCTACCCGCTTTCGGCTGCGCAAAAGGCAAGGCTGGATAGTTTGGGTTTCGAATGGAACCCGGCCACTCGTCTACAGGAACCTATTGAAAGACATTTCGGTGAATTGCAACGGTTTAAGGCTCACTTCGGCCATTGCCGCGTGCCGCATGATTGGCCAGAGGATCCCAGATTGGGACAATGGGTGAAAAATCAGCGTTCCGCCAAACTATCTTCCAAGAGACGGCAACGGCTCCAGCAATTGGGATTCGATTGGAATCCATTCGAGACGATTTGGGAAACGCGCTTCGGAGAGTTGCTCGCCTTTCAACAGCGCTTCGGCCACTGCCTTGTCCCGCAACGATGGCCGGAGAATCGCGTCTTGGCCAGTTGGGTTGAAAGCCAACGGCAACTGTATCGACACGGCCAGCTTTCCAAGAAAAAGCAGGCGCGGCTGAACACGCTGGAGTTCGTCTGGGATGTGCCACGTTTGTTCTGGGAACAGCAGTTCACCGATTTGAAGCGATTCAAAACACAGCACGGACATTGTTTGGTACCGCAAAAACAGCGAGCAGATCGCGCGTTGGCAACCTGGGTAGCCAATCAACGAGTTCTGGCGCGCCGGGATCGGCTCTCGTCCGATCAGAAAGCAAAGCTGGACGCACTGGGCTTTGTCTGGAGCGTCCTTCACCTCCAATGGGAGGAACGGTTTGCCGAGTTGAAACAATTTAAGACGCTTTACGGTCACTGCCGGGTGACGCAGCGCTGGCGCAGCGACAGAAGACTTTGGAGTTGGGTGTGTCGTCAACGAGAACGAAGACGGAGACGTCACCTGCCTGCCGAGCAGTTAACACGTCTGAATGCACTAGGATTTATTTGGCAACCTGAACGAACTGCGCGTGTCGTACTGCGTAGACAATTCTAGCGTCCGCCCGTTATAGTGCGCGCTCTCAATATGAGCCAGCTTCAGATCCTCTATTTCGTTTCGCTGCTGATGGATTTGAGCGTGGCGGGGGTGACGTTTGCCATCGGCCGGCGCGCGGCGGAACTGGGTGCGAGTGCGGCGCAGCTCGGCTGGCTCGGCGCGGTGTGGATCGGCGTTTATGCCGTGGTCGCGCTGGTGACGGGCCGGCACTCCGACCGCGTGGGCCGCCGCCACTTGGCGATCATCGGCTGCCTCATCGCGGGAAGCATGGCGTTTGTGTGTTCGCTGACAACGCAAATCGGGTTGCTCCTGTTGTTCAGCGCCATCTTTGGCGGTGGCCTGGCGTGTTTCTGGCCGGCGATCATTGCGTGGCTCGGGGAAGGACTCCGCGGACACAAACTCGCGGCCCGGCTGACCGCTTTCGGCGTGGCCTGGAACCTCGGCCTGCTGCTCGGCTTCATTCTTTCCGGCGTTCTCTTCAAGCACGGGCCGAAACTGGCATTCTATGCATCTGCAGCCTCAATCCTGCTGATCGCGGTCCTCTTGCTACTTCCAGCAAGGCAGTTGGGGAACAATAATAATGAACCCGCTGATACAGATCTCGCTCCGCACATTCCGCAAGGCCGTGGTTTTCGCAAGACGGCGTGGGTGGCGAATTTTGCGACCAACTTCGCGCTGGCCGGCACCACCGCGCTGTTCCCGCAACTCGCCATGCATCTCGGCATTACCGCGGACGTGCATGGCGCACTGCTCGCCGCCGGGCGCGGCGCGGCACTCGTGGCGTTCGTCGCGCTGCAACTGCTGGTGTCCTGGCGAACGCGTCTCTGGCCGCTGTGGGCGGCGCAATTGGTCTGCGCGGCCAGCCTCGTGTGGATCGGGCTCGCGAATGCGACGTGGATGTTCGCCGCGGCCTGGATCGTCTGCGGCGCCGTGTCCGGCTACGCGTACCAGGCGAGCATTTACTTCACGCTCGAAGAGATGACCGAGAAGGGCAAAGGCAGCGGATTTCACGAGGCCATCATCGGAAGTGGAATGTTCGTCGGCCCGGTGCTGGCGGGTTGGGTCGGAAGCCATCACTCGCTACGCGCACCATATTTCTTTTGCGCAGCCGTGCTCGTCCTGTTGATCGTCCTCCAGATGGCGCTGGTGTGGACGCGCCGTCACTCCGCCAACGTCGTCGTTCGGGTATAACCGATACTCACTGCCGCACTCCCGCGCGCCCGAACTTCACCGCCTTCTTCTGGATCGGTTCCAGCGCGGGCGAATTCGGCGCTTTGTCGGTCGCCATCGTGACACGGCGGCGCGCCCAGCGGCAGGCGTTGGCGATCACGCGGATAACATTCGCATCATGATACGTCGGGTACGTCTCGTGTCCGGGACGGAAGTAGAAGACCCGGCCATTGCCACGGTCCCAACAACAGCCGCTGCGGAACACCTCGCCGCCCTCGAACCACGAAACAAAGATGAGCTTGTCGGGTTCGGGAATATCGAAGCGCTCGCCATACATCTCTTCGTAGGGCAGTTCGAAATACTCGCCCAATCCTTCCGTGATGGGATGACCGGGCGCCAGGTTCCAGAGGCGCTCCTTCTCGTCGGCCTCGCGCCACTTCAGTGAGCAGTTCGTGCCCATCAACGCACGGAATATCTTCGAGTAGTGCCCGGAGTGCAGCACGATCAAACCCATCCCCGCCAATATGTGCTGTTGCAGGCGCTTGACCACGTCATCCTTCACGTCCCCATGCGCCACGTGGCCCCACCAAATCAGCACATCGGTCGCAGTTAAGGCTTCCTCGGTCAATCCATGCTCCGGCTCCTCCAGCGTCGCCGTGCGACAAACCAAATCCTTCGCGCTCGCCAGCCCCTTGGCAATGGTGACATGCATGCCCTCGGGATAAACCTTCTTCACCGCCTCGTTCTTGCGCTCGTGGCGGAATTCATTCCAAATCGTGACGCGAACCTTGGTGCTCATGGTGCGGGCTCAATAACAAAATCACCGCTTCGAGGCGAGCGTTTTGTATTTGGAGAGAAACCTACCGCGTCGTTCACTGATACAGAACCTTGGTTGCGATCATATTAAAAACAGCTTGCAGTTGACTGGCGTCGGAAGCGAAGAGAGCTTCGCCGGAGATTTGACTCGGATTGTACACCGACCCCGCCGGATCGTTGGCGATGTTCCTTAAGAAGTCCTGGTTGAGGCCAGTACCCACACCAATCGAGTAGATGAGAATGTTCGCCGACCGGATCTGGTTAGCCACATTCAAAGCATGCAGATGTCCTTCATTCCACACATTTTGGTTATTTGCGCTGATCGTCTTTGTCGTGCCATCGATCGAGAGGAACGTGGTGCTATTGCAACTCGGATCGGCTCCCCCCGCCGGATCCAAGAACTCGTAGCCCCATGGGGGACAACATGAAGTTGAACCCACAAATGGCGGGTCGTCCTGTCCAAGATTGATGGGAGCGGCACGACAACTGAGATTCGTCTGGAACGTGTTCGCATATCCATCCGTAAAGAATACGATCACTCTTGCGACGCCTTCATTGGTCGGTACGGGCGTATTATTGACCAGGTTGAATCCAATCTGCAAGCCGCCCTCGGCGAATGTTCTGCCATTCCAAACCAGGGCATTGGCCGCAGTCGTGATCGCGCTCTTAAACGGCTGTTGCATCGGCACGTTCGTTACCGCCGTCGATCCAAAACTACTCATGGCTACCTGATCGATGCTGTCGTCGAAATTATTGATGAAGCTGGACACTGCCCCGAGAAGCACTGCACCGCCGCCACTGCCACACGGAGGAGCACAGCCCATCGACCCAGAGTGGTCCAATACCAGCGCCATGATCGATGGCACCCTGGTCTTCCGAACTTTATAGAATCGTTGCGTAATAGCCAAAGTGTTCGTGTCTGTGTAGCAGAGCGACAAGTCATTGCTGCCCGCCGTCACCTTGCCATCGGGAAAATCCTGCCACACACCATTGGGCGAATCCGCAAACATGACGTGATAGGGAATCAGCGGCAGTACCGGCCAGGTAATCGTGACCGAACTGTCCGGGTTTACCTGGATGTTTTGAATGAAGAAATTCGTCTGGGCCTTCGCCAGACTGGCGAAAGCCAAAATCCAGATTAGAACGACGCGGGTCACGCGCACATTTTCCATGCTCCATCGAAAGAATAGCACGAATCGTGCAAAAGCGGCAAGAATCAAGGCGGTCGGGTAGTATCTTAATTTGCCGCACCTCTCATCGTTCGTGTTTTGTAGCCGAAGCGTAAGCTTCGGTGGTAGCAATGCGGATTCCCGAAGCTTACGCTTCGGCTACAGTTGGCGGATGAAAATTAAGACATCACCGGCGACCGCGCTTAGTCGTGGCGCTTCACAATGATCGTGGCGTTGTGACCGCCGAAGCCGAGGGAATTATTCAGGCAGACATCGACCTTCATCGGACGGGCCTTGTTGGGCACGTAGTCGAGGTCGCAGTCGGGGTCGGGATTCTCGTAGTTGATCGTCGGCGGAACGATCCCGTCGCGAATCGCGAGCGCGCAGACCGCCGTTTCGACCGCACCCGCGGCGCCGAGCAGATGGCCGGTCATGGACTTGGTGGAACTGACCGCCAGCTTTTTCGCATGCGCGCCGAAGACCTTCTTGATCGCCTGGGTTTCGCATTTGTCGCCGACAGGCGTTGAGGTGCCGTGAGCATTGATGTAATCGACCTGCTCGGGATTGAGATTCGCGTGCCCCAGGGCCATCACCATGGAACGCGCGGCCCCTTCGCCCTCGGGAGCGGGCGCGCTCATGTGATACGCGTCCCCCGTGATGCCGTAACCGGCGATCTCACAATAAATTTTCGCGTGACGTTTGCGCGCGTGTTCAAGCGACTCGAGAATGCACACGCCGGCGCCTTCCCCCATCACAAAGCCGTCGCGCTGCGCGTCGAACGGACGGCTGGCGCGTTCGGGTTCACTATTGCGGGTGCTCATGGCTTTCATGGCGCAGAAACCCGCGTAGCCCATTTGCGTGACGGCGGCCTCGCTGCCACCCGCGATCATGATATCCGCGTCATTATGGACGATGGCTCGCGCCGCTTCTCCCAGCGCATGCGTCGCGGTGGCGCAGGCGGAAACCACCGCAAGATTCGGTCCTTTCGCGCCGAGCAACATCGACACATAGCCGCTGGCCATGTTGACGATAAGCATCGGGATCATGAACGGCGACACGCGGCTCGGGCCTTTGCGGACGAGCGTTCCCACCTGGTCTTCAATGGTCTCCATGCCGCCGATGCCGGAGCCGATGAGCACGCCCACGCGGTTGGCGTCTTCCTTCGACATGTCGATGCCCGCATCCACGACCGCCTTCTTGGCCGCCCCGACGGCGTACTGCACGAACCGGTCCGTGCGCCGCGTCTCTTTGATGGGCATGAATTCTTCCGGCTTAAAGTCCCGCACCTCGCCGCCGATCTTGCAGTCGTATTCCGTGGTATCGAAGCGGGTCACGGGCGCGATGCCGCTCTTGCCGGCCAGCAGATTTTGCCAAAACAATTCCAACTCACTGCCCAGTGGCGTGAGGACCCCAATACCGGTAATGACGACGCGTCGTTCGCTCATGGCTTGTCGGAATCAGGAAAAATTGGGGCATAAAGTGTGAAATAGCAACTCACTTTATGCCCCGCAATTCTACGGCCCTTGTTTCGTCCTCGCTAACTGCGGAACGCCGGGCGCTATCGATCAAATTACTTCTCGCCCCGCTCCTCGATGTATTTGACCACATCGCCGACGGTCTGGAGCTTCTCCGCGTCTTCGTCGGGGATCTCCGCGCCAAACTCCTCTTCAAAGGCCATCACCAATTCGACCGTATCGAGGGAGTCCGCGCCCAAATCTTCGATGAACTTCGCCTCGGGCGTCACCTGGTCGGGATTGACGCCGAGTTGTTCGACAATAATCTCCTTCACTCGGTCTGCTATGGATTTCTCTGCCATTGGCTCCTCCTGTTTCAAATCGTTCGTTTGTTTATGCGAAAACCGGCTCGGTTGTCAAAGTTTTGTTTGCGCTCAAATTCGCCATCACATCGCGAGGCCGCCGTCCACCGTGACGACTTGCCCGGTCACGTACGCCGCCAGGTCGCTGGCCAGGAACAACACGACGCTGGCCACATCCTCGGCCGTGCCCAATCGCCCCAACGCAATCCGCGTCTTCAACATCTCCCGCGCCTCTTCCCCCAGCGCGTTCGTCATCTCGGTCACGATGAAGCCCGGTGCCACCGCATTCGCGGTGATGCCGCGGGACGCCAGCTCGCGGGCCACGGATTTCGTGAATCCGATGAGGCCCGCTTTCGACGCGGCATAGTTAGATTGACCCGCATTGCCTGTCAACCCAATAATTGACGTGATATTGATGACGCGTCCGCTGCGCTGTTTCAGCATCCCCCGGCTGAGCGACTTGGTGAAATTGAACGCGCCTTTCAGGTTGGTATTGAGCACCGTGTCCCAGTCATCATCGGTCATCCGCAGCAGCAATTGATCGCGCGTGACGCCCGCATTATTTACCAAAACATCCACACGCCCAAATTCCTTGAGGATCTTCTCGCAAGTCTCGGCAACCCGCGCGCTATTGGCCACGTCCACCGCAAACGCCGTCGCCTTCCCGCCCGCCTTCACGACCTCCGCCGCCGTCTCTTCGACATTCGCCAGTGTTCGCCCGCAAGCCGCAATCGCCGCCCCCTCGCCCGCCAACCTCAAAGCGATGGCCTTCCCAATCCCCCGTCCCGCCCCCGTCACCACCGCCACCTTGTTCTCCAAAAGCTTCTGCATAACGCCCTTCTTAACTGCCTGCGACAGGAAATGTCAACCCCACATCAAGAATTGCGACCTGAACCAGATCGGACGTTGTCATATCCAGCAACCGAACCCCGCTGGTTTGCAAACCTCGCCCGCATAACGCCTTGCAAACAGCCAACATAACTGGGGGGTTCGTTTCGCAAAATGGCATGTTTTGGGGCTCCTTCTGCCCTCTATAAACCACTTTCATTCCCGAAGCTATATTGTAGGGCAAGCGCTCTGCTTGCCGCTGGTGTAGCAGCGTCTCTCCGAGACGCTCCCCATATCGTTCTTCAATTTACAATTCACGTCCCGACCATACCCCTCCCGTCACATCGAGTCCAGGAAAATTATCGTTTTTAGATATTCAAGTACGCTTCTCCACCGCCGTGTCCGCCAGAAGTTCACTGACAGCGGGAGCTTTAGCGAAGGAGGATTCACCTCCTCGGAGGGGATGCGGGGCGCTCCAGACCACCCAGTAGCGAAACCTGAAATTCACTTCGCACGCTTCATTGGTCGTTAATATCCCCAAGCTACTGATGGTGCTCGCGACTATCTTGCCACCAAGGACTGCTCTCAAGAAACTGAAGGGTTTTCGCAGCAGTCGAGGCTATAGCGGGGTCTCCATCGCGACTTTTCTTCTGCAAGAAAGCGATGATTGCCTCATCAAATTCATGGCAACTGCTCAAGCTAGAAATTGCTTTAGCGGCGAGTTCCTTGTCCGGCCCGTCGGCTATTTGGAAAAGCAGAGAAATACACTCCTTGTTGTCGAACTTGCCAAGTTCAGCTATCGCAAATCCTGCAACGTACTTGCTACCGCATTTGGCCAGTTTCATCCAGTACGAAATCTTCCAGTCACGAACGCCTCCGCCACCGACCGATTCAGTGACCTTAAACGTGTTTGCACTGAGCTCGTAGGCTAACCGAAACCACTCGTCGTTGTGAGTACATTTGAGATTGTCAGTGTAGTCGAGTATTTGATCGGTAACTACTTGAATGACCTGCACTCGCTCCTCCGGATTCAACTCTTGGTAGAACGCGTTTCGCGTGGAGCTCCAGAATTCCCGAGCTTCCGCGTCCGACTTCTCCCAGAGTTGCCACGGTTTTTTGCAATCGCGCCAACTAATTCCAAATTCTTCGTCCACTCTATGGTCACTGTTGTTCGAGAAGTACGAATTTACCTTTAACATCTTCCCGACCGCCTCTCGCATTCGTCCCGGCTCTGACCATTTCTTTTTTATTGCAGCGTCAATCGTAGAGGAGTCCACCACAAGAAATGTGATTGGAGAACTTATATGTACTCTCCCATCTTCCAATTGATTCCGGAATTGAAGTGTGTACACCCCGGCCTTGGCGATCTGGAATAAATCGGTAAGCTTGAATTCAAACTGCTTGACCGACTTCGGACCCACGTGGATGTCCGCTTCATGAGCGAATGTGTGCGGTGTTAGTGCCGACATTCCACCTTGAGCCCCGCATGCACTCAAAGAAAGGCTTTGACGGAATTCGTCCAGACTTATAACTAGATCGATGTTGGTCAGATTGACCACCGAAACAGTGAGCGGCACCGGATCGCCGAGGTTGAAATAACACTTCTCCAGATCCAAGAATACGAACGGCAAGGAGGAGTCAACCTGCTTAAACGACGCTTCGGCACGATAGTGCGAATCGATTACGTTCTGCGGCAGCCAAGGAATGTCGGCGCTAGACTGTGCGGAGCAGCAAACGCTCAGGGCGATGCCGATTAACCACTGACCGGCTTTCGAAACTTGAAACTTCACCAATTCCCCTTCTTTATTTATCATGGGGTCAACTCTCCACCGAGCACGCTTAACGCCACTCTAAACCTTCAGCTTCACCACCGTCGCCTCCAGCGTCGGCACGTCGCTCACCGAAAGCATCTCCACGTCCTTGTTGATGCGTTTCATCAGGCCGCTGAGGACGTTGCCGGGGCCGAGTTCGATGAAACGCGTGAAGCCTTCCGCAACCAGCCACTGCATGGATTCGCTCCAGCGGACCGGGGAGGTGACCTGGCGCACCAACAGTTCCTTGATCTCGGCGACGCCTCCTGCCGGGCGGGCGGTGACGTTGGAAACAACCTGGACCTTCGGGAACTGCATCGGCAAGCCGGCCAGTGCTGCCGCCACTTTGACTTTCCCGCTCTCCATGAGGCGCGAGTGATATGCGCCGGCGACCGGCAGTGGGATGGCGCGTTTCGCACCCCTTTCCTTGGCAAGCTCGACCGCCTTCGCAATCTTTTCCTTGTCACCGGAAATGACGACCTGTCCGGGAGAGTTGATATTGGCGATGTCCACATCGGCTTCGCGGCAGACTTCCGCCAGCGCCGCGTCGTCCATGTTGAGAATGGATGCCATGCCGCCGTTGGTCGCATCGCAGGCTTCCTGCATGAACTGGCCCCGCTGCTGGACCATGCGCAGGCCATCGTCAAAGCTGACCGCTTCCGCCGCCGCCAGCGCAGTGAACTCGCCCAATGACAGACCAGCCGTCGCGTCGAACACGAGATCGGGGACCTGGGATTTTAAGGCTTCGAGGCACGCGAGGCTCGTGAGAAAAATCGCCGGCTGCGCGTTGTCGGTTTTCGTGAGAACGTCAACGGGTCCTTCAAAACAAATCTTCTGGAGATCGCGTCCGAGCACTTCGTTGGCGCGGGCGAAGAGTCGGCGGCAGACATCATACTTCTCGCAAAGATCGCGCCCCATGCCGACAGTCTGGCTGCCCTGCCCCGCGAAAAGGAGAGCGGTCTTCATCATAAAGGACTAGCGTTCCCGCCCGAAGATGGTTCGACCCCTCTCCCCTTGGGGGAGCCGAGTTGGACGAGACGCCGTCGTCGTATACGGCAAAGGTTGGGTGAGGGGTACGCCCGTCTCATTGTAAAGACCGTGGAAGTATTCCACATTACGGCGTTTTCGTGACCTCGGCGCGCGCCTCGGCCGCCAACGCGGTGCTGAGGTAACGTTCGCCCGTCGATGGCGCAAACGTGACGATCAGCTTGCCCTTGTTCTCCGGGCGCTTCGCGTATTGGATTGCCGCCCAGACGTTGGCGCCGGAAGAAATGCCGCAGAGAATTCCTTCCTCCTTCGCCAGCCGCCGCGCCATTATGAACGAATCATCGTTCGACACCGTCAGCACCTCGTCGATGATGGCCGTGTTGAGGTTCTTCGGGATAAATCCGGCGCCGATGCCCTGGATTTTGTGCGGCCCGGGCTTGCCCCCCCGATCACCGGCGAATCGACCGGCTCCACCGCCACCGCCTTGAAGCCCGGTTTCTTCGCTTTGATGACTTCGCCAACGCCCGTGATAGTGCCGCCGGTCCCTACTCCCACCACAATCGCATCAACCCGGCCACTTGTGTCATCCCAAATCTCCACCGCGGTCGTGCGCCGGTGAATCTCCGGGTTGGCGGGATTGTTGAATTGCTGCGGCATGAACGAGTTCTTGGTTTCCTTGAGCAATTGTTCCGCTTTGCGGATCGCGCCGGGCATTCCTTCGGCGCCCGGCGTGAGAACCAGTTCGGCTCCGAGCATGCGCAGCAGCACGCGGCGCTCGACGCTCATCGTTTCCGGCATCGTGAGCGTCAACCGATAGCCCTTGGCCGCGCAAACAAATGCCAGGGCGATGCCCGTGTTGCCGGAAGTCGGCTCGATGATCGTTGATTCTTTCCCGATCAGTCCATCGCGCTCCGCCGCTTCGATCATCGACACGCCGATGCGGTCCTTGACGGAACTCACGGGATTGAAGAACTCGCATTTGACGGCAACCTCCGCGTGGAGTCCTTCTGTGACACGGTTCAGTCGCACCAGCGGCGTTCGCCCGATTGTTTTGGTGATGTCGGCAAAGATTTGGCCCATGATCTCCTCGTAGAAAGAATTCGCAGTTGAGAATCCGCAAGTTTCAACTAACCTTGGCTGACTTTTAGGTGAAGCCTGTGGCAAACGCAAGCTTGAAAGGTTCCGGCTTGGTCGCCGGCATATCGCGCGTGGCCGGACCGCGATGGATGTCCAGCGGTTTTCGATTTCACAGATACCGTGCCAGCGGCAGGGAGAATAGATGAAAACCCGTAGAAATGAGATTCAGGAGTTGCACGCCAAGGAGGTGGGGGTGGGGAACCCCTCTGAAGAACGTGCAAGCTCCTGAATCTTCAAAATCGTTTTTCTCTCCGGCACAGAATATAATTACTTGCACTATATTGCAACTAGTTTTTTGCATCGGCAATCCGTGATGGTAACCACATGACAAACCCTGATCTGAATGAGCAAATGGCCGCCTCCGTCGAGCTGGTTAATACGGCGCTCCAGGACTACTCGGACAAGGACTGGAACTATAGCCGCATCTCATTGATTATACGCCCATTAGACACATTGGATGGCCCGTATATCCTGCGGCTTGAGTCTCTGGACTTGAAGACAAAACAGGGCCGCGCCGACCTTAAAACGCTGTCAGACGAAGTGAAATGGGGAGAGCGCCACACTTCCGAACTCGGTATGCTGGAAGTAGTTAGCTTGCGAATCAACAAGGCGCTTCTGGAAGTCAGCAGTGACGAGCGCTGGCAATTCAAGCGGCCTGTCCTTCGTATCGCGAAGAAAGAATCCCTTGCAGGAAAACAGGATACCTACGCTCTTTGGTATCAAATCAAGGAGGTGGCAGGCGAGGATTTCGAGAACCGCTAACCGCCGGCCACTGGCACAATCACCTCAAGGTTGTCGCCGCTCCCGAGCATCGTCTCCGTCAATTCCACGCGGCCCAACACCCGTCCGTTGTATTCGACCACGACCTGCGTGGCCTTCCAGCCACACCTAGTGACGAAATTGGCCACCGAGCAGGGCGACCCAATCTCCTCTTCCTTACCGTTGGCGAAAATCTTGATGGACTCAGGCTTCATTGAGGGCCGATTCCCAATCCTTCCACACCGTTTCATAGCCCATTTGTTCCAGCCGCGCCGCGACCTCCGCTGGCGAGCGATTATCGGCAATTTCAAATTGCACCGTTGCATGCTCCCCTTCGGACTCGATTAGCGGTGCTGACTGCTTGATCATGCGACCGCCCTTCGTCACATGCAACTCCGCCTTCCCCTGCCCCGTGTAACCGCCCGGCTCGGTATGACTGCCCGCGCTCATCATCGTGATGCCCAGGGGAATCAAGTTGTCGCGCAGTTTCGCCGACTCGCGTGTACTCAGGACCAACCCAATCTCGGGGAACGCCAGACGCAGCGCGCAGATAAATTGCACAAGCTCGCGGTCGCTCATGTTCACCAACGGCTCGAACTCCCCGGCTGCCGGCCGCAACCGCGGCGCGCTGATCGTCAGTTGCGCCATCCAACATTTCCTCAACAAATGTGTCGCGTGCGCCGCCAGCGCAATCGCCTCGTTGCGCCACGGCGCCAGGCCCAGTAACGCGCCAATGCCGAGCCGCTTGAACCCGGCCGCGTAGCCGCGCTCCAAAGTATCCAACCGCCAGTCCATGTCTTTCTTCGGCCCGCTCACGTGCATCGCGTCGTACACGCCGCGATCATAGGTTTCCTGGTAGACAACAAGCCCCTCCGCACCCGCCTGCGCGATCGGCACGTACTGCTCCGTCTCCAGTGGACCCACCTCCAGTGAAATGCTCGGCCAATCGGCATGCAGCCGCGCCACACAGTCACGCAGGTAATTGTCGGAGATAAAATGCGGATGCTCGCCCGCGACGAGCAAAATGTGGCGAAAACCCTGCTCGCGCAGGTATCGAGCTTCCGTCGCCACCTGCTCCACGGACAACGTCACGCGCAAAATAGGGTTGTCCCGGGAAAAGCCGCAGTACTGGCAAATATTGATGCACTCGTTGCTAACGTACAACGGCGCAAAAAACCGCATCACCCGCCCAAAATATTTCTCGGTCAGATCGTGCGACTGTCGGGCCAGCGCTTCGAGATAAGGCGGCTTGGCCGCGGCTGGCGAAATCAGCGCCGCGAAATCGGTCGCCCCTAGGCGACCGCCCTGAGCTTGTCGAAGGGCCCGCTCCACGTCGGCAGCCGTCGCGTTTTGCGAAAACGTGGAAAGCTCCGCCAAGGCGAGGCTGTCAAACTCGGAGGAAAAGCTCATGGCTCATCGAGAAACCCGGTCAGCGGACTCGTCGCCTCGGCCTCTTTCCGTTTCGGGGCCAGACCCACTTCATACGCCGCGCGACCAGCTTCGACCGCCGCCCGAAACGCCGCCGCCATGCGCACCGGGTCGGCGGCAACGGCAACCGCGGTGTTCACCAGCACGGCATCGGCCCCCATCTCCAGCGCTTCCGCCGCATGCGACGGCGCGCCCAGTCCCGCATCGACCACCACCGGCACGGTCGCCTGCTCAATGATGATTTCGATGTTCGCCCGCGTCTCGATGCCGCGCGCGCTGCCGATGGGCGAACCGAGCGGCATGACCGTCGCGCAACCAGCATCTTCCAGCCGTTTCGCCAGCACGGGATCGGCATTGATGTAGGGCAACACCGTGAAGCCTTCCTTCACCAAAATCTCCGCCGCTTTCAAGGTCTCGATGGGATCGGGCAGCAGGTAGCGCGGATCGGGATGGATCTCCAACTTCAACCAGGCCGAACCCGTGGCCTCGCGTCCCAGGCGCGCCAGCCGGCAGGCTTCTTCGGCATTGCGCGCGCCGCTGGTGTTCGGCAGCAACAGATACCTCTTTGCGTCAACGAACGTCAGGATATTGGCGAACTTGTCGCGTTGGCCGGACAAATCCGCGCGCCGCAACGCCACGGTCACCATCTCCGCGCCGCTGGCTTCGAGGGCCGCGGCCATGATCTCGCCCGAGGCGAATTTGCCCGTGCCCATGATCAGGCGCGAACTGAAATCGCGGTTGGCGATGCGTAGCTTTTGTGGCCTGTCGGTCATTCCGGACGGTATAACTCCTGGTTGAGCGGGTAATTCCCCGGCGTGCGCGCGACGACCAGGGAACCGTCCTTCACGAAGTAACCGTGATTGCCCATGGCGTATTCCGCGCGATCCAGCCGCTTGAGTTCCTCCACCCGCTTCTGATGCAATTCCTGTTTCACGAGGTAGATTTGGTCCTTCAAGGCCTTCAGGTCATGCAGCTTCGCGTCCAGCGCGACCTTCTCATTGTTCAGGCGGACGTATTCCTCCCGCATCGCTTGCAGGTGCGCGACTGTCGTAGTGTGGGCCTTTTCCAAATCCGCATATTTCTGGTCTATCTCCGAGATTTGATCGCTGAGCACCTTCAACTCGCTCGCCATGTTTGTCTTGTCCTGCGAGAGCGCGTCCACTTTCGCCTGCTCCTCTTGTAGTTTCAGTTGAGACTGCTGCTCCTGGTTGTCCATGTCGGCCTTGAGCGACGACATTTTCTTTTCTGTGTCAGTCTTCTCATCGGTCAATTTCGAGATTGTCTGCTGCAGTTCCTCGACCTTGGCCTGCATCTGCGTTTTGACCGTGCTGGTTTCCGTTCGCGCTGCCGCCAGCTCATTGGTCGCGGTCGTCAACTGCTCCTGCGTTTGCTCCAACTTCTGGTCCGAACCGCAGCCGGCCAACAACATTGCCGCGGCGATCATTCCGATCCCCGTCCCCACGATTTGATGTTTCATTACTCATTTCTCCTTCAGTTTTACCAACACTTCATTTGCGCTGCCGCGCCGGTACCCCTGCAGATCGAGCGTCACATACGCATACCCGATCTTCCTCAATGCCTGGGTTACCGCCCCCCGCACTTCCTCCTCGAAAAATTTCTGAAACTCATCCGCGCCAACCTCGATGCGCGCCATGTCCTTGTGATGGCGCACCCGTACTTCATAAAACCCCGCGTCCCGCAATACGTTCTCCGCCGCCTCGATCATCCGCAATGCCTCTTCCGTCACCGGCTCGCCGTATGGAATCCGCGACGACAAACAGGCCATCGCCGGCTTGTCCGCCGTCGGCAAGCCCAACTCCGCCGATAACTCGCGAATCTCCGCCTTCGTCAATCCCACTTCCTTCAACGGCGCGCGCACCTGATATTCCTTCGCGGCCACAGCGCCCGGTCGATAATCCCCCACATCGCTGGCATTCTCTCCATACAGAATCGTCTGCCAGCCTTCGCGCTGCGCAATTTCAGCCAAGCTCTCAAACAACTCGCTCTTGCAGAAATAACAGCGGTTCGACGGGTTGCTGGTGTAGTTCTCATCCCCCATCTCCTCTGTCTTGATCACCCGCACGGGAAACCCGAATTGCTCCGCAATCTCCAGCGCCTCCTGCAACTCCCGCCGCGGCAAGCTCGGGGAATCCGCGATCACCGCCAGCGCCTTGTCTCCCAGCGCATCGTGCGCGACCTTCGCGAGAAACACACTGTCCACCCCGCCGGAATAAGCCACGAGCGTGCGTCCCCCAGAGCGGAGCGCAGCCTTGAGTTGATCGAGTTTCCCGGTCACAACAGAATTCTATCGCCGAACCGCAGGAGTGTCAAAGCGGAAGGCCGACCTGCTGGTCTCAACCAAGACGCGTCGGGTCCAGCAATTTGGCCCCGTGGTGAATCGTCAACAATTCAACCACGTCTTCGCGGAGGCGGTACACAATCCGATAGTTGCCGAAAATGATTTCGCGAACCGCTGGATCTTCCTTTTCGGGAACAATCCTGCCCGATTCCGGAAACGGCCCCAGGCGCTCCACAGCGGCGAATACATCAATCACGAAGAGGCTGGCGTATTGTGGGGAATCCTGCGCTATAAAGTCTGCGATCGCCTCAAGATCGCTGGCAGCCTGTGACGTCCATCTTACTTCAGCCACTTGGCCATCTGCTCCTTCACCTGTGCGTGAGGGATCGTTTGCCCGGCATCCGCCTGCTGCAGTCCGCGGTCAATCTTCGCAAGAAACAACAACCGCTGCATGGCGTCTTCAAACGTCGCGTCATCCGGCAAACCTTGAACCGCTTGAAGGACTTTTTGCTTGGTTGTCACAGGCGAATATTAGACCTAATTGCTGTGGGTGTCAAAGCTAAGCACGGTCAGGGGGGAGGTGGCAAACGAAACGGTTCATCCCTTTCCAGTCGTTTTCCCATGCTGACAACATCATCAACCTTGAAGCCGATGCTCTTGTAGACCTCAATCACCTGCGCATTTGAGGTTCTGACCTGCAAGTTGATCTTTGGACAACCCGCCTGTCGCAACAATCGCTCCGCCTCCTCCATGATTTGCCGGGCAAAGCCGCGCTTCTGGTATTCAGGAGCAACCGCCAGATAGTTGATCCATCCCCGGTGCCCCTCATACCCCACCATGCAAGTGGCCACAACCTTCCCGTCCAGTTCGCCCACCAGAAACCACTCAGGGTTAACGCGCAGTTTTCTCGTAATGTCCCGGTGCGGATTGTTCTGGGGCCCTACCAACTGACAAGCCACCCACAACCCCACTACAGCGTCTTCGTCAGCGGAACGGTACGGGCGTATTTGAAGCGCAGTCATTGTGAGATCAAATACGAAGATGGAGTGTTACGAGCACTCAACGCGGCACAGCCCATCGAAGCGTATGCTGCATCGTTCTGAGAAGCATGTACTGCTCTGGGATTGCTTTAGGCCAGCCTTCCTTTTTTGCCTTATCCTTCAAGTCGTCGGCAATCATCTCGTAGATTCTCGGCACAGTATAAACCGTCCCTCCTCCGAGTGTCTTATGTGCAGAGTCGCTGCCCATAATGACTGCCCACTGTTCGATCTTGGTGCTCTTGTCGAGAGAGGGGAACACCTGGGGGAAAATGTACTTCGTTCCCGTGGCGAACTTCTTCTTGAACCGAGTCTCCCGCTTCGTCCAATTGTGAGAGTCCATCGACGGCTCGATGTGTAAAATCCGGTTGGTCTTGGGATCGTACGCGACAACATCGAGTTCGCCAGCGTGCCCTCCATGCTTAAGAGGGCCGACCTTGACATTGTTTCGGACAAAGTAACCCTTAAACTCAAGCCATTCCGAAATCAATTGCTCCAGATGGTTCATCCTGCTGTCTTACTTCACATCCTCGCCCAACTCGACGTTCCAATACGCCAGGTCGAGGAAATGTTTCCAGCTATCGTGGGCGACGCTGCTGATGGTGACGAATAAACGCATCCACGCCTCCGAGTCAGGCTTTCTTCTTGGTCCGCGCGTCCAACCACTTGCGGAGCGATACCTGTGATTCGCCAGAGGGTCGTCCTGCGAGAATCCCTTCCAAGCTTATGTCTTCGTCGAGATCGGGCCAGTGAATGCCCACGCCGCGTCCGAGAAGCTCCCAATGAGAACGCTCGGTGGAGGTCGCATGCACAAGACGGGGAAACCAGGCAAGCGGACAGGACATCGTCCGTCCGTCCGTGAGATCAACGGACAGGGACTCCGCCGTGATTTTCACATCTTGAATGGCGACTTTCTGTTCACCGACCAAAGTACTCATGCCACGACTCCATTATCTTGGCTGTATTATCTGCCACAATCCGCTGAATGTCCATGAGTTCCGACCGACTGAATCCACCGCTTCGGGAAAGACGAACAGGCTCCAGCCAAAACTTTGCCAGCCGATTCTCGCGTTGCACATGAATGTGTAGTGGTTCGTCACGGTCACTGGAATAAAAGAAAAATCGGTACGGCCCGTGATGAAAGACGGTCGGCATCGACGCAGAATAGAAAACGTTACCAAGCCGAGCAAGCGCATTTACTGCGCCCCGCCCCTACTTCACATCCTCACCCAACTCGACGTTCCAGTACGCCAGATCGAGGAAATGTTTCCAGCTATCGTGGGCGACGCTGCTGATGGTGACATTCACGAAGGGACGCCACTTCGGGCGCTTGGGTTTCTTGATGAGGTGCATGCCGGCCTCCGTCGGCGTGCGGTTGGCTTTGCGCGTGTTGCACGGGATGCACGCGCAGACAATATTTTCCCACGTGGTCGTGCCGCCGCGGTCGCGCGGGACGATGTGGTCGAGATTCAATTCGCGGCGGTCGAAATGTTTGCCGCAATACTGGCAGGTGTTGTGGTCGCGCTCGAAAATATTGTGCCGCGTGAATTTCACTTCCTTGTGCGGCAGCCGGTCGAAAAACAGCAACAGGATCACGCGCGGGATGCGGATCTTGAACGAGACGGTGTGGACCACGTCCTCGCCGTGGTGTCCCTGGCTGAATTCCCGCCACTCGTGGAAATCAAAGGTTTGGAAATCGCCGCTGTCCTCGAGGACCACCTCGGCGTGGCCCATGTACAGGAGCATGAACGCGCGTTCGACCGTGCAGACGTTGATCGCCTGCCACAGACGATTGAGCACCAACACGTTTTCGTTTAGCACGTTCCTCATGGCCCATTCCCAGAGGGTCGCACCGACTCGAAGCGATGCGCTGGCAAAATCTTATCATAGCCGCCGGATGTCGTCAATCAGCGACCTCCAGCCCTGCGCGCCAAAGAATTGCGAAGAAAATATCTGGGTACTGGCTAACCGTCAACGCAATTACTAGAATGCCCACCATGTCGAAACGGGGGAAATCTGCCGCGCTGCTGTTGATCATTATTGGCGGTTTTCTCCTCCGGTTGGCCGGACTCTATTGGGGGCAGGCATTTCATCACGCATCCTCCGGAGACGAAATGGATGCCTACCGCATCGCCTTGGAGTTCGCTTCCGGTGAGCCGCACGCACAATACATCGGACAGCCAACCTTCAAAGGCGGTCACGTGCCCGGCCCGCTCTGGGCGCTCTTCTGGCTCGCCGGTTTCAAGATCAGCGGCTCCCCCGATTCCGTCTGCTTGCTGATTATCCTCCTCGGCACGGCCACGATTTACCTCGTCCACCGGCTGGCGGAGAAACTTCTGGGACCGGAGTATTCGCTGTGGGCGGCACTCTTTTGCGCCACGTCACCTTGGGCCGTCCATTATTCCGTCGGCGCGACGAATCCCCTGCCGATGGCGTTCCTCGGTGGATTGTTATACCTGGCGTTGTGGGATGTGCTGACGAGAGAGAAATCTCCAAAAATTTTCTGGGTCTGCGTCGTCCTGGCCATCATGCCGCAATTTCACATGGTGGTCATATTCCTGGCGCCCGCCGTTCTGTTGCTGCTGGCCTTGAACGCATCGCGCATAAATTGGCGCTGGCTGGCGGCGGGCGTGGTTGTGTCTGTTGCGCTTTATGTCCCGTACATCCTCGGCGAAATGCATCATGGATGGGGAAATACCCACGCCATTCTCACCGGCCACCAAAATTCGTCCCCCGGAGTCCTGAAGGCCCTGATCCTGCCCTTCACCGACCTCTCCAACCTCATCAGCAGTATCACGGGCGATAAATTCGCGGACTACCGTGCATTCGGCGATACTTGTTTCGGGTCAATCTGGGTCTTGATCGCCTTCAACGTCCTGTCGCTCGCTCTGGCAACCGCCATCATCGCCAATTTTCTGGTTTCATTCATTCGCGTCCTGCGCCGTAACTGGCCCTCGCCTCGCCGGGCCTTTGCAGTCGCTCCCGCCGAGGTATTTATCGGTCTGCTTTTTTTCCTGCCACCGCTCCTGTTCATCGCGTCCTTCAGTAATTTCAGCAGCCGCTACCTGATCATTGAATTCCCGCTCTCGTTCCTGCTGCCGGCCCTGTTTGTGGTTCGCAACCTGGCGAAAAATCGCTGGCGAAAACCGATTCTGGCAGCGTTGCTCGCGACGGTTGTGTTCAACGTCTACCTGACGCTCGCCTCCTTCCGCTATCAGGGAACGCTCATCGAAACTGGCGACCGGTTCCTCCCCAGCTTTCGGAAAATGGAGACGGTCCGCCAGCGACTCAAAGCCGATGCCGGCACCGGCGCGCGTTTCCAGATTGATCAAGTGCCGCTTCTCGCAGACAAGAGGCGCTGGACGGCTGCGGGAGCGGTGACCCTGGCGGACTATGTCAACCTGCGCGAGAAGTACGACCCATCAAGCGCGACGGCGCAAAACATTAAGACCTATCGCGTGCTCCAAGCGACGGACTATGTAGCGACGAGCGACCATGTCGCCTACGCCGGCAATGGCCTCGTCATCGTGACATCGAATTAGCGCGCATCCTGGCAGTGCCACCAGATTGTAGCCGCGAATCGCATTCGCGGCCCTGCCCGCCGTGAAAATGTTTCGCGGCACCAAAGAGCTCCGTTCATAACAGGGTCAAGATGCGTCCCGTTCCCAAAAAACCATCAGGATTCGGCTCGACAGCACTCGCGTTTTCCTTAATAACAACGCGTTACAGCAACGGCACAATCACCTCACAATTCAGGAAAGAATATGAATCGCAAAGTTACCGTTTTCGGGGCGGGGTTTGTCGGGTCCACCACCGCGCAACGCATCGCGGAAAAACAACTCGCCGATGTGGTGATGGTCGACATCATCGAAGGCATGCCGCAGGGCAAGGCGCTGGACATGATGGAGTCGGCCTGCCTCGAGGGCTTCGACGCCAGGGTCACCGGCGCGAACGATCCCGTCGCCTGCGCAAACAGCGACCTCATCGTCGTCACCAGCGGCATCGCCCGCAAACCCGGCATGAGCCGCGACGATCTGCTGAAGACCAACGCGGGCATCGTCGGCAGCGTCTGCGAAGCGATCAAGAAGAACGCGCCGAACGCGACCGTCATCATTGTCAGCAATCCGCTCGACGTGATGACCTATCTCGCCGGCGTCAAACTCGGCCTCCCGAAAAACAAAGTCATCGGCATGGCCGGCGTGCTCGATAGCGCCCGCTTCCGTTGTTTCATCGCCATGGAACTCGGTGTCAGTATGCGCGACGTGGACGCCATGGTCCTCGGCGGTCACGGTGACGACATGGTTCCCCTGGTGCGCTACGCCACCGTCGCGGGCATCAAGGTCGAGGATCTGCTGCCGAAGGACAAACTCGACGCGCTGGTCACGCGCACGCGCAACGGCGGCGCCGAAATCGTCGCGCTACTCAAGACCGGCTCCGCCTACTACGCCCCCGCCTCCTCCGTCGTTGAAATGGTCGCCTCCATCCTGCGCGACGAAAAACGCGTCCTCCCCTGCGCCGCCTGGTGCACCGGTCAATACGGTGTCAAAGACATGTTCGTCGGCGTCCCCTGCATCCTGGGAAAAAACGGCGTGGAAAAAATCATCGAACTGAAACTGAGTAACGACGAACTAGCGCAATTAAAAACCTCCTCCGACCACGTCTTCGAAAACGTGAAGCGGTTGAATTCGTAGTGCCGCCGGTATAGCGGCGCTGCTGTGAAGCGCTCTTCTGCGTTTCAAGGCAACACAGAGGTCAATCGCCTCTGTGTTTTTCGTCCCCTCACCTTGTCATTCTGAGCGAAGCGAAGAATCTCTGCTGTTTTGCCCGGAGCAGGGAGTTCTCCGCGTCACGAAGCATCTAAGGAAAATCTGTGCAAGGATTTATATTTGCTGGATTACAGCGACGAATTCGGCGAATGGTCAAGATACTTCCCCAAACGAGGCCGTGCTTCAGGTAAGCTGCTACAGCATATTTTGAACAGGACGGGTGAAAGCGACAGATAGTGCGGGTGCGTGTGTTATACCAAGGACCGAGCCGCCGACACCACAAAGAGTACACAGTATACGCCGCTATGCGACCGAATCTGCCGCCGCTGCTAGCCACGTACGATCTCCTCCTTGTATGAACTCGATTGGCATTTTGGACATTGCTTGAGTCGATGCAATTCGGATTCCGACGACTGCACATTGCGCTTTGCCTGCATTTCTGTTGCATTCGGGCCACAACAGCCGATTGAACTGGACTTATCACAATTGCCGCAGGTTACGTTCCGCTTAACCTTTGCCTCGCGTGAAACAAGAGAATGCCAAACCGTGCCGCATCGCTTACAAGTGCGCCTGTATTCCTTTGCCATCTCGCGACCTCTCCTTTTCTATTCGATAGGCACTGGTGATAATCACATTCGGACACTTTTCCGAAAGGAAGAAGAAAGAGTGGACTGGAGATAAACGGTGTTGCTGGTTCCCGGAATAAACGTGCGTTCTACCTGCGCTTTCAGAACATCCGGAACTCTCCCTATCTGCTTCCACTCACGGAACGATTCCCGGTGTCCACGGTTAAATCCTTTCTTGTACCAAACCTTAGATGATCTGATTAGAACCCTCTTCAACTTTGCCCGCAGCTTCTTTCTTTTTGGCCCAGCGGGGAGCAGTTTTTCGCCGTTCCAAATAGCTTCGATTTCTCCTAGGGTTTTCATAATTGAGGCACTTGCGCCCTTAGCGTAACCTGTCCCGTGATCGTATCTCATCAAAACCTCCTCCGAGTTTCAATCTCTACAATTCGCCTTCCCTTGCGGGAATGCAGCCTAATTCCGATGTGGCTTGGAAACAATCTGAAAATGGCCGAAGCAATACCGGCGCGCCCTACCGGCGGATCATTGCGTTGCCGGTCACACTGAACGTAGCAGCCCAGTCACAGAAAGGTCTTCATCGAGCAGTGGCCAGTGGATGCCGTAGCCGCCGGGGGAAAGCTCGGCGCGGTTGCGCTCGACGGGAGTAGCACGAGCCAATTTGGTGGAACATTTTTCCCACGGAATCGAGACACGCCGGTTGACTAGAACAAGAATCAACGCTTCCGGCGTTGTCTCCACGCCTGTGGCAGTATTGATTTCAGTGGCCGGCATCTCGCGTTCCCTTCATGTGACGATTCCATTCTTCGACAATCAAGTCGAAGTGCTCAAAGATAATCTGCCGGACCTCGCGCCGCAAGGGCGGAGTCAGCCCGTGCGACCAAGCCTCTTCAATTTCATAGAGATCGGTCCGCAGCCAGAATTTGCACTCACATTCGGCTTTGCGGGCATGAATGTGTATCGGCTCATTCCGCTCGTCTGAGTAGAAGAACAATCGCCAGCCTCTCACAAGAAGCACGGTTGGCATTTCAGGATTCTATCCCAAAGAATGGCCGCCCGACAAGTCGCCTTTGGAAATGTGAACGATCTCTTCCGGCTTTGCCGTGTTCGCGAAATCATGCTACTCTGTGCCAGCCATGAAACGCGCTTCCAACCGCCGATCACGCGCCAAGCGGCCTTCCGGGGTGGATGAAGGGCAGATTATCGAGGCGCTTCGTTTAACACCTACGGAGCGCTGGGAAAAGCATCGGGTATTCGTAGATTTCATTGAGGAGATGGAACGTGCCGCAAGATTACGCCCGCGTGATCCGCAACCTCGATGAACATAAGGTTGAGTTCGTCATCATTGGCGCGATGGCAGCGGTGAGCCTGGGCGTGCCCATCATAACGCGCGATCTCGATATCTGCTATCGCCGTTCCAAACCAAACATGGCGGCCCTTGCAAACGCCCTTGGACCATTCCATCCCAAACTGCGCGGTGCGCCATCTGATTTGCCGTTCAAATTCGACTGCGTGACCATCGAGCATGGTAACAATTTCACCCTGGTTACCGACGTGGGCGACATCGATGTTCTTGGGTACATCACTGGCGTGGACGGTTATGATGAGATCATCAAGACCGCCGAGACTTTGGAGGTTTACGGCATCCAGGTCAAAGTGATGTCGTTGGAAACCTTGATCAAAGCCAAGAAGGCCACTGGCCGCACGAAAGACAAGCTTCAACTTCTGGAACTAGAGGCCGCCTTGCGCTTAAAGCGCGAGCAGGCCAAAGATTTGTGACCGAACTCTCTAACATTGCTATTCCGAACTCCGCCTACGGCGCGTGGGCCCGCTCGATGGTGACGATACAAGCATAGGGCCGGACAATTTCATTGGTCTGGCTCGGCAATAAGTAATACAGATTCTTCTCGCGCTGGCGATCAGGCGAGGCGGTGTCGGTCAGATACATGATTGTCTGCGCCGCCAGGATGCTGCGCCACGCGTGCGGAGTTCTTTCGTTGGCGATAATCGCTGGCGGCAATCCGATGGCGATCCACGCGAGAAGCCAGTTCTTTGCCTATCAATTCGCTCAATTTCCTGCCGGTTGCGTTGCGCAACTGCCCAGCGGGTGCTAGTGTGTTTCCGTCGCGCTCGGCCGCGGTGCCGTGCGACAATTTGTGACCGAGAATCGGTTGGTTGAGACAGCGCTGGGGTCTCCGTTGATACCCCTCATCAAACGGAGACTCAATGCGGGGGACTTTTTGTCTCTAAATTCCCTGGCCGACGCTGGAAAACCGTTTATTGCCTCCCTCCTTTCCCGGATCGCCAATCGCCCCATCCTCATCGTGACGGACGGGCTCAAGTCGCAGGAAGCTTTCTTCAATGACCTGCAAACCCTCCTGCCCGGTGTCCAATTCTATCCCGCGTGGGAAACGCTCCCGCACGAGGACGTGCTTCCCCATGCCGACACGATTGCGGATCGGCTCAAGACGCTCACGAACCTGAACGCTCCCGCGACGGTCGCCTCCGTGCAGGCCTTGATGCAACGGACGTTCGCTCCCGATTATTTCCTGTCGCTGCGCCTGGAAGTCCGCCTCGGCCAGGAACTCGAACTGCAGGACTTCCTCGACACACTCGCCCGGCTTGGTTATCACCCGGAATACCAGGTCAACGATCCCGGCGACATGGCCATGCGCGGCGGTCTCGTCGACTTCTTCCCGCTCGATCGCGGCGAACCCGTACGCGTCGAATTCTCCGGCAACGAAATCGAATCCATCCGCACCTTCGACCCCATCACCCAGCAATCGCGCGAGAAACGGGAACAGCTCGTTGTCACGCCCGCCGGCGAACTCGGCATCCTGAAGCAGGCAATCGACAAAACCGCGCCGCTCGTCGATCTGCTGCCCCGCAACACGCTGCTGGTGCTCGATGAGCCGGAGAAACTCGCGGAAGCCGCCGAGAATTACGCGCGCCAGATCCCCAAAGGCGACAAATTCTTCGCCGAATGGCGTCACACGTTGGAGTCGGGCCTGGCCACCGTGCAACTCACCGAAAAGATCGCCCTGGGTGATCTGGTGGCACAGGCAGGGACGCCTGCGCCACCAACGGATGTGGCTGGTCACATCAATCTGCGCCTCGCCTCGCTCGACGCGTTTCGTCCCCTCGACACGCGCTCGCCCGAACCGGAAATCGCCGAGCAGATGCGCCGCTCCTTCTTCGAGCAGATGCAGCGCTGGACCGCGGAAGGCTACTCGCTCCAGGTCTTTTGCAGCAACGATGGCGAAAAGCAGCGCTTCGAGGAACTCTGGCGTGAATATGCGGAGACTTCCAATACCGCACACTCGAAACTCGAGACGTCAATTGCCACCCTGTCCCGCGGCTTCCTCTGGGCGGACGCCAAGCTCGCGGTTGTGACCGATTCCGAGATTTTCGGTCGCTACAAGCTCGTGCGTCCGCGCCGCAAATTTCATCAATTGGCGCAGGCTACGGACTGGACGGAGTTGCAGGAGGGCGACTTCGTCGTGCACGTGCAACACGGCATCGGGAAGTATCTGGGGTTGAAGTCGCTCGAATTCAACGGCACGAAACAGGAGGTCCTCGCCATCGAGTACGCGGAAGAAGCGCGGCTCTACGTCCCCATCGACCAGGCGCACCTCGTCTCGAAATATGTGGGCGCTGGTAAACGCCTGCCGCCGTTGCACCAACTCGGCGGCGCTCTCTGGCAAAAGCAAAAGTTCACCGCCGAGCGCGCCATCATGGACCTCGCCGCCGACCTGCTCGAAATCCAGGCCGCGCGCCACACCCTCGAAGGCCATGCGTTCCCCGCCGACACGGCCTGGCAACATGAGTTCGAGGCCGCGTTCATCTACGACGAAACGCCCGACCAACTCACCGCCATCAGCGAGGTGAAGGGCGACATGGAATCGTCCAAGCCGATGGACCGCCTCATTTGCGGCGACGTGGGCTACGGCAAGACGGAGGTCGCCATCCGCGCGGCGTTCAAGGCGGTGATGGGCGGTTTTCAGGTCGCGATCCTCTGCCCGACGACGATTCTTGCCGAACAGCATTGGAACACGTTCCGCGAACGCATGTCGGGTTACCCGATCACCATCGAAATGCTTTCGCGCTTCCGTACGCCGCGCGAGCAGAAGAAAGTCGCGAAACTCCTGCGCGAAGGCGGCGTGGACATCGTGATCGGCACGCACCGTTTGCTAAGTGGCGATGTGCTCTTCAAGAACCTCGGGCTCGTCGTCATTGATGAGGAGCAACGTTTCGGCGTGCTCCACAAGGAGCGCTTCAAGCAATTGCGCAAGCTGATGGACGTCCTGACGCTCAGCGCCACGCCGATCCCGCGCACGCTCTACCTCTCGCTGACCGGCGCGCGCGACATGAGCACCATCCAGACGCCGCCGCAGGACCGCCTGCCCGTGGAAACCATCATCGCGCCATACGACGAACGGCTCATCCGGCAGGCCATCCAGCGCGAACTCAACCGTGGCGGCCAGGTTTACTTCCTCCACAATCGCGTCCAAAGCATCGAGATGGTCGCCGAACGCCTGCGAAACCTGTTGCTGGAATCGAAAGTCCGCATCGATGTCGGCCACGGCCAGATGGGCGAGCATGAACTCGAGGAAGTCATGCATCGCTTTGTGAAAGGGCAAATTGACGTGCTGGTTTGCACCACCATCATCGAGAGCGGCCTCGATATCCCGAATGCGAACACAATCATCATCGACCGCGCCGACCGTTTTGGGTTGAGTGATCTGTATCAACTTCGCGGTCGCGTCGGCCGCTACAAACACCAGGCGTACGCTTATATTCTTTTGCCGCGCCACATGAACCTCGTCCAGAGCGCGCGCAAACGGATCGGCGCGATCAAGCAATACTCGTCCCTCGGCAGCGGCTTCAAAATCGCCATGCGCGACCTGGAGATTCGCGGCGCGGGAAACATTCTCGGCTCCGAACAAAGCGGCCACATCACCGCCATCGGCTTTGACCTCTACTGCCAGTTGCTCAAAGAAAGCATCGCGCGCCTGAAGGGCGAAAAGCCAAAAGTTCGCACCCTGGTGACGCTCAAGCTCGATTTCCTCAACGACGAATCCGGCGAAGCGCTCGCGCGCATTCCCTCAAACTACATGGCGGACTCGCGCCTGCGCATCCAGGCCTACCGCAAGATCGCGCAAGCCGCCGACCTCGCGACCATAAAATCCCTGCGCCGCGAATTCCGCGACCGTTTCGGCAAAATCCCGCGTCAACTGGAACTCCTGCTGCAATGCGCCGAGGTAAGAATTCAAGCCGCCGACGCCCACGTCGAAACCGTCGAAACCCGCGCCGACAAAATCATGCTTTCCCAGCGTCACACGCTCCTTCAGGTCGGCGGCAAATTCCCCCGCTTCGTGGAAACCAAACCCGAAGGCAAGCTGACGGAAATTAGAAAACTGCTGGAATCGGTGGCGTAGGAAGCGTAATGATACTAATGATACTGTAGATGAGCGTGCGAACTGAATCGAAAGTCCTGGCTCTGATGTGTGTTTTCTTTGGAGTCTTGTACGCCCAGATGATTCCCAAGATTTCTTCCATCTGTGGCAATCTGGGACTCGGTCTACCGTTTTTTACTAGAGTAATTTTCTCGCCTGGCGCGGCTGGCTGGTCGCTAGCGTTCGGCGTGGTTGCTGGAATCGTTCTTTGGAAGGACTCTTGGAAGAGACTTCGAGTGCCCAATTCAATCTTTGCAATCACGCTCGCCACGATCGTGTGGACACTTTTAGCCGGTTTCCTCCCACCGATCATCGAGATTTTCAGGTTTGCTGCAGACTGAAACTGAGGAGAATCACATTGATCACTGTTCGAATTGAGCATCACCCCGACAATGCGAAACTTGACCAGTTAGGGGTTGAAGCATGGCCCATCTGGGAGAAGGAAGTATCGGAGTTTCCTTGGCACTACGATGAAAAGGAAACGTGCTACTTGCTGGAAGGCGACGTCACGGTAACGCCGGCAGGCGGAGAGCCGGTGCGTTTCGGCAAAGGTGATCTGGTCACCTTCCCCAAGGGCATGTCGTGCACATGGACGATGCACAAGGCCGTGCGCAAACACTACAAGTTCGGCTGATCCCGCCAGGTCGGCAGCCACGCCCGCCTTTTTGCCAAGCTGGCAACTGGATGAATTGTCCGGTCAGACCGTCGCCATAGACACACGCCGCGTTTGCCGAAGTTTTGGTTCGCAATGAACAATCCCGCTTCCCCCGGTAATCTCCGCACCCACTTCCAGACTTGACCCTCTCTGTTCGCGGATGTCATGATAGATGTCAGTGACATCTATTATCGCATGAAGATTGATCATTTTGCGAAGGATTTGGCGACGGGGTCTTACGACCTGCTGGTGTTGGATGCCTTGCAGGAGCGACCCGCGTACGGGTACGAGATCGTGCGCCGCATCTCCTTGCGGTCGAAACACATTCTCCGTTGGCATCTCGGGTCGGTGTACCACGTGTTGCATCACCTGGAACGCCAAGGCCTCGTTATTAGCCGCTGGAAGACTGTAGGACGAAGCCGCGAACGCAAGTATTACCGGCTGACCACGCGCGGTCGCGCCGTCTGGCGTCGACAGCGTGCGCAGTGGCAATCCTTTAGCAAAGCGGTGAATGCCTTGCTCGGTCTGTAAATGCTCCTACATCCTTCATCGAGAGGGCTGCGCTCTGACATGACCGTCATTCCGTGAATAGACGCGAGCCTTCGATTTCACTCAGTGCAATCCCCGCGCCTCCAACGAGCCCATCAAACCGTCCTGGACCCAGCGGTATTGCGACGCGAAGCTAGGCCAACCGGTGTTTGTGTTGGTGTTACTGGATAGATGTTAGTGACATCTATTAGACCAATGGGCCACAGACTGACTTGTGTCTGGGGTTGAGCCAGGAGGTGGACGACTGCCTTGTACTAGGTCCACATTGAAGTCGGTGGATGGCAGACCAATTCGCGATGCCCCTGCTCCGAACGCTTTCGTGGCTGTCCGTGTTTTCAAACTGACCCACTACCCAACTCGCGAAAAGTTTGAGTCTTTTCGCGGGGCGTGCTAGGTTCCGAACAGTTACTCAACAAATTACAGGAGGCAAGGTGATGAAAGCTGGCATTCTCGTGGTGGCGTCAATGATGGCGGTGGCAATCGTTTCCGCGCAAGCGGAGCCCGCAACGAAAGCGATTGCGGTGCTCTCGCCGACAAAGGGCAGCACCGTGTCCGGCACGGTGACGTTCACGAAGGTCGATGGCGGGATAAAAATCGTGGCCGACGTGGAGGGCCTGACTCCCGGCCTGCACGGCTTCCACATTCACGAGTTCGGCGACTGCAGCGCGCCCGACGCAACTTCGGCGGGCGGTCACTTCAATCCGCATCACATGCAGCACGGCGGGCCTGATGCAGCCATGCGGCATGCCGGTGACTTCGGCAACCTCGAAGCGGACGCTTCCGGCAAGGCGCACTACGAGCGCGTGGACACCGTGATCTCCCTCGACGGCGCGGACTCCATCATCGGGCACGGCGTGATCGTGCATGCGGGCGCGGATGACCTGAAGACGCAGCCGACAGGCAACGCCGGCGCGCGCGTGGCATGCGGCGCCATCGGCGTGGCGAAACCGTAGGGCTTGGGGAGCGGTGCGCTGGCCAACCGACCATCGCTATTATTTTCCGACGGCATCGGGCGCGATAATCGCGGGCGAATTTGTTTTCGCCCGGCCGACCGTCGTGCCTGGTTCCGCCATCCTCCGCTCAAGTGTGCGACGAATGGACGCCTGTCCTTGATCTGTTAGTTTGGCTGTCCATTGTCTGGCTTCGTCATTACGCCCCAGACGAATGCACGTACGCGCAAGGTTCGCGTACACGAATTGTCGCTGGTGATTATTCAGCGGCTGCTGGAGACAGAATTGCCACCCGTCGTACGCTCCCTGCCAATTCGGTTTGGGCATCATATAGAATGTCTCCGCATAGGTGCTGGCCATTTCGAAGTCCTGCGGCACGAGGTCGCGGGCCTGGCGGAATTGATCCAGACTGTGCTGGAAGATCTCTTCTTTGCTCCAACCGTACACCGCGTGCGACTCATTACGGAACATCTGGCACGTCGTCGCCCAGTTGAAGCGGAAGATCGGTTCGGTCGGCTCCAGATCGATGGCCTTTTGGTAGTACCGCAGCGCCTTGTCGGCGTGACCGTTGTGGCCATAATCATTGGCGAGGGCGTTGTACGCGTAGGCTTCGTGCGGATCGACCGCGATCGCCTTCTCCCACCAGCTGACTCCTTCATTTTCACGATGCTGGTCGTAAAGCAGACTGCCGTAAGCAACCATCGCACGGGTGTGACCCGGGTGATCACTCAGGAAATGTTTGTAGTCGCCCTCCAGCCGGCGTTGTTCCGCTTTCCAGCGCGGGAGATCCGTGTCTGAGACCGTCTCGCTTTGCGCCTGAAGTTCCTCGCCGCGTGACAACAAGAAACGGAATTGTCGCTCCGCGTCGCGCGGGTCCTCTTCAGCCCGAACAACCTGTGAGAACAGTACCACCGCGAAGAAGCAAGTTGCCAGCAAACGCGTCGTCATTCGTCAACGTCCCTTCCATTCCGCCGCGGGATTCTCCGCGTTGACACGCTTGTCCAATGGGTCATATTTTTCGGCAAGACCGAGTTCAAAGGGCTGGTTATCGGGGTTCGGCGTGACCTGCCGGTATTGCGCATAACATTTGTAGCAAATCGTCACGTCGGGCAGAAACTTGAAGAGCAACCCATCCGCCAGGACAAATGCTGCCCAGACCAGCGTGCCTTCCACCAGGCGGTTCTTCCACGCGCAAAGCAAAAACAACAACGCGCCCACCATGAAGATGCTTACGCCCAGTGTGCGGTTGAAGTCCTTCTGCACGTATACCGTGTTGCAATCGCAGACGGCGCAGCGATCCACCATGTTATTCTGGCGCATCCGCTCCGTGATCCGCAGCCGAATCGTCTCGTGGCACAACGGACACGGCGATTCGTTCTGCGACAAATCGTCGAACTCCAACTCGTGCTTGCAGTGGGGACAGAGAAACTGAATCTTCACAACGTCAGCCTAACACAAGCCCACGCCCGTTCAAGACTGGACAACCCACCGCGCTTGGCGTATTCACCTGCCCGATGAAAGCCGTCGTGCAACGTGTCGCCCGCGCGTCTGTCCGAATCGATGGCCAGACGGTCGGCGAAATCGGGCGCGGTCTGCTCGTGCTACTCGGCATTGGCAAGGACGACACCGCGGCGGATGCGGACTGGATGATCAAGAAGCTGCTTGCGCTGCGCATTTTCCCAGATGATGCCAAGAACATGAATCGCTCGGTGACCGATATCGGCGGCGGGCTACTCATCGTGTCGCAGTTCACGCTGTACGGCGATGCCCGCAAAGGCACGCGCCCGAGTTTCACCGATGCGATGCCGCCCGCCGAAGCGGAACAGTTCTACAACGACTTCATGGTAAAATTGCGCGCCGCCACGCCCTTGAAGGTCGCCGAAGGCAAATTCGCCGCGATGATGGACGTCGAATTGGTCAACGACGGCCCGGTGACGATTGTTTTGGAAAGCCCTGTTGGACAGGCGTCCCGCCTGTCGGCGCAAGCTGGACAACCGGCTGCAAGCGTAGCGCCTACGTCCACCGTTGAACAGGCGTCCCGCCTGTTCCAAGCCGGCCCCCCTTCGGTGTTTGTGCCGTTCGACCGCGATACTACCGTGGATACCAGCCGGCGGGACCTCCCGCACTGGCAACAGCGCGGACGCACGTACTTCGTGACCTTCCGGCTCGCCGACTCTGTCCCCGCCGAGAAACTTAATCAATGGGAACAATTGGCTGACAAGAGCGTGGTCTTGCACGAGTTTCAGGAATGGCTAGATCGCGGTCACGGCTCATGCTGGCTAAAGCAGTTGGAGTTGGCGACGATTGTGGAAAATGCGCTCTACAAATTTGATGGAGAACGTTACGCGCTCGGTGAGTTTGTTATCATGCCCACTCACGTGCATGTCCTGGTAACACCCCTTGGCCGGTATGAACTACCTGATATTCTACACTCATGGAAATCATACACGGCGCATGAGATCAATCGCATGCTGAAACGCACCGGCAACATTTGGCAGGACGAGTCTTTTGACCACATCGTGCGCGATGAGCGGGCCTTGTTGCAGTTTACGCAATACATTACTGCAAACCCCTCCCTGGCTGGCCTAAAAGAAGGTGAGTATCGTGTTGGTCGAGGAAAACGTTAAACAGGCATCTTGTCTGGCATTTGTGAATACGCATGCCAACAGGCGGGACGCCTGTTCAACACGGATCAGAAGCATTAATGGGCGGGACGCCCGCGCCACTAATCCATGAGAAAGCCCAACGAAAAGCATCCGGAGCCGCCGCTGACGTTTGGCGTGCCGCGCCATCTTGCCAATGTGACCGTCATCCTCGTCGAGCCGGCGGTGCCGGGCAATATCGGCTCGGCGGCGCGCGCGATGACCACGATGGGATTGACGGATCTCGTCGTGTTGAATGGCCCGAAGGATTTCCGCACGCACCTGCAAACCATCATGCTGGGACATGGCGCGGGCGAATTGCTGGCGAAAGCTCGCGCGGTGTCCACGTGGGAGGAAGCGACGGAGGGTCTGCACTGGCTCGTGGGCACGACGCACCGCAAACGCCGTCCGCAGTTTCCGCAAATTGTCGAAGCCCGACAGGCTGCGAAGAAAATCGTCGAGCTGACCCACAAACATCGCGTGGGGATCGTGTTCGGACGCGAAGAGGCGGGACTTTCCGACACCGAGCTGCGCCTCTGTCACGACATCGTCAGCGTGCCGCAAGCCGCCGAGCATCCGTCGTTAAACCTGTCGCAAGCGGTGATGCTGTTCGCCTACGAGGTTTATCTGGCCAGCATGGGCGACATCCCCAAACCGAAATACAACCTCGCGACAGTGCATGAAGTGGAATCGCTATTGCAACATCTGCAAGCGTCACTGGCCAAGATCGGTTTCCGCCCCCATCAAGGCGACCCCAATTCCTTCCTGCGCTCTCTCCGCCGCGCCATCGCCCGCGCCCCGCTCGAAAAACGCGACTGTAACGTCCTCCACCGCATCTGCCAGCAAATCGATTTCTACGTGGACGAGCATCCGAAGAAATAGAACGGGCGAGTTGTTAGGGCCTCACGGCTTTCCTTCAGTTTCGCTAAGCGCAACAATCCGCTGGTTCTCGAACTTTTCATCTACAACTGTAATTCCACCGCCCCAGCCGGCACATACCAAGCCAAGCTTCCCCCAGTGAGCCATCACGACATTTGAATGTTGTTCCAGAACTTCTCCTTTTTGAGAGATCATCCGAGGACCAGTCCCGGGAATCTTCTTCCCACTTGCTACATCGATCACCCAGGCTGCGGTAGCAAAAATTCTCTTTCCGTCTGCGCTCCATGTGGGGTTAATGCCGCTGTGTTTACCATTGCGTTTGTCGTCAGGATTAGGCAGGAGGTGGGGATTTGCGCCGTCAATGCCCATGAGATACAACCCACCAGTCTTTGCATCCCCCATGTGAACGTAGGCGATCGTCTTACCGTCCGGCGAAACGGATGGTTGGCGATCACCAGGGCCTTCCGTGAGGTAAATGCGGTTTCTACCATCTATATCGCACTTGACGATTCTACCACGGCCACCTCCGCGCAAAGATTCAGCAAATACAAGCTGTTCCCCACCGGGCATCCAACTGGGACTGTCTATCGCTTGCAAATGCCCATCGATCATTGACGGTGTGATAGCGCGTTCCAAGCCGCTCCCGTCGAGACCCATCGTCCACAACCCTGTTACGTCACTGCCAGCAAAGAGTACGGATAGCGCGATCTTGTGTGTGTGTTTGTTCAGGTCCATCCAGCACGAATATCCTTGCGTGTCGATGGGGTAATTTGGATTCTTCCAAAGCTCCTTGATGTCGGTCTTCTCGCTCCCATCCGGCTTCATTTTGCAGAGATAGATACTAACGCCATGACGAATGTCCTCAGTTTTGCTGCCACTAAAAAGGTCACCAATGAGATAATGTTTGCGTGTGAACGAACTGACTTGTTTGAGGAAATAGATTTCGTATTCTGTCTCGCTGAAGTGTGGATTCTCGCCCGGCTTGCTCGGCAGCGTCATCGACGGACCCCAATCGGCGCAGAGATATTCAACGTTTTTGAATTCTCCGGCGAAGGTGACCGTAGATAAAGAGACCAGTAAGGTGCAAAGATGGAGACTTTTCGACATAAACTGATTAGTCCCGCATAACCGCAAGTTTCTGGTCATTTTCCCTCGCGCAGATAGTTTGGTAACGAAACCAGATCGATGGGGTCTTTTAATAGCGAAAACTTGTGCTCAAGGGAAGAGATAACACCGGAGTGAAGCGCATACAAGTTTGTCACCCTGAGTGAAGCGAAAGGTCTAGCTCCGAGTGCGGGCCAGATTCTTCGCTTGGCTCAGAATGACACCGCTCAGTAAAAAATAAACGGGCGGGACGCCCGCGCCACTACTGCTACTTCACGTGTTCCCACGCGTGGTAGGAACTGCGGACGAGGGGGCCGGATTCGACGTGGCGGAAGCTTAGTTGCAGGGCGTCGTCCTTGAAGGCGGCGAATTCTTCGGGCGTGACGTAGCGGGTGACGGTCAACTGGTCTTCGGACGGGCGCAGATACTGGCCGAGCGTTAAAATATCGCAGCCGTGTTGGCGCAGGTCGCGGAAGATTTCCAGCAACTCTTCGCGGGTCTCGCCCAAACCGAGCATCAGACCCGATTTCGTCAGAATATCACCGCGAAATTCTTTCGCCATCTCCAGGACACGCAGCGAACGCTCGTACATCGCGCCGGGGCGCACTTGTTTGTACAGGCGCGGGACGGTTTCCATGTTGTGCGCTAGGACGGCGAGCGGAGTTTTCGCCACGCGCGCGATACAGGCTGACTCGCCGCGGAAATCCGGGATCAACATTTCCAATTTGCAGTCCGGTAGCCGCGCATGAATCATTTCAATCGTGCGGCCGATGTGGTCCGCGCCCTGGTCGGGCAAATCATCGCGCGTCACGGAGGTGAGCACGCAATAATCGAGTTTCATCGCCGCGACAACCTCGGCGACGTGCTCGGGCTCGTCCGCATCGAGAAAGCCGGGCCGTCCCTTATCGACCGCGCAGAAATTGCAACGCCGCGTGCAAACGTCGCCCATGAGCATGAACGTCGCCGCGCCATGCGACCAGCACTCGCCCATGTTCGGGCATTTGGCCTCTTCGCAAACGGTGTGCAGCTTGAACTCGCGCAGGACGTTCTTCAGGTAGGCATAGCGTTCGCCGCCCGGCACGCGCTGCCGAATCCATGGCGGCAGGCGCCGCTGCGGCGTCGGCTCAATTGTGAGGAGTGCGGAGTCCATTATTCGTGTGATACAGGATAAATCACCGCACCACATTTGTCACGCGCCACCAGCATTCGATAGTGTCTTAGATTACCGGACTGGAGGACCACCCTCTCCCTACGCGGCCGATTTTTTGGGCGGTGTCTTAATTTGCATCCGCCAACTGTAGCCGAAGCGTAAGCTTCGGTGGTGGCAATGCGAATTCCCGAAGCTTACGCTTCGGCTACAAAACACGAACGATGAGCAATGCGGCAAATTAAGACAGTGCCATTTTTTGAGTTGTTTTGAGCCTTCCGTGAGCAATACTGTCCAATTGCGAGTATCTTCCTGGCGGCGAGATGAGCGGGCAAAACAAACCGCGGTTGACGATCTTCGAGGTCGCGCTATTCCTGATAGTGCTGGCCATCGGCTGGGCGGCGCTCCGCGCTTTTCGCGTTGCCCGACAAGTCGACCAGATCCCCATCACTTTCCGCACCATGCCCGACGATTATTTCCGCATCGCGGATTATCTCGAACCGTCCATCGGCGAGTTGAATGACATCCTGCTGCATTACACGACGAAGCATGATCGCACCGAATGGGAGCGTTTCCAGCGCAAGAGCCAGGAATTGAAGGAGTGGCTGACCGACATGAAGGCGTCCACCCTGAAAACGAAGATCACCATGTTGCAGCCCGTCGAGATCACCACCGACTTGAGCACGCTCCTCAATCAAATCGACACGGAATACGAGGCCTACCTGGTCGAGGCCCGGCGCGTGGCGAAGGAAACGGGGGCATTGGAGAATTCCGACCAGGGCGCCCCGAAACTGGACAAGGTCCGTCTGCAATCCCGGAAGCTGGTGGCGCTGGCCAGCCGGGCCCGTTCCCAGGGCCAGGCGATCCAGATTTTCCTGTCGGGCTCGAAATCCTGGTTCCCGTGGCTCCAGCACGTCCTGGTGGCGGCCCTGCTGTTGCTGGTCGCGTTCGGTATTTGGGTGACGCTGGTCGCCTATCGTCGCGTGGTCTCCCCGTTGCGCCGCCGCCTGACGGAAAGCGACACCATTATCGAGCGCAGCCTGAAGATGGCGCACTTCGGCGAGCTCGCCGCCGGTGTCGCGCATGAAATCCGCAATCCCCTGACCGCGATCCGCGCGCGGCTGTTCACCCTGCAGAAAACCCTCGTGACCGGCACGCCCGCCCACGAAGACGCCCTGGTCATCCGCAACGAAATCGACCGCCTGAACCGCATCGTCACCGACTTTCTGCAACTCGCCCGTCCGGCCGAACCACGCCTGATGCCGATCACGCCCGACAAATTATTGCACGAGATTCGCGACCTTTTTGCGCCGCAATGCGAGCGGCAAAACATCCAACTGAAAATCGACCCCGTGAACGGCGCGCAGTTTCTTGCCGACCCGCAGCAAATGAAGCAGGTGTTGATCAACCTCATCCAAAACGCCGCGGACAGCATCGAGGTCGACGGCGTGATCACGTTGCGCGCGCGCCAGGACACGCGCCCACTTCATGAGCGGACCGTCCAAGTCGTGGTCCTGGAAGTCAGCGATACCGGGGTGGGTATTCCTCCCGACGTACAAAACCGTCTTTTTGACCCGTTTTTCAGCACAAAAAAAGGCGGGACGGGCCTCGGCCTGTCAATTGCTGCACAAATTGTGAATAATCATCATGGTAAATTGGAATTCCACACGGAAGCGGGCCGCGGCACGACGTTCGCGATAGTGCTGCCCGCGACACAGGAACATCCATCGTGAAAACGACGCCAAAAATCCTCATTGTCGAAGACGACACCTCGCTCGCCTGGTCCCTCAAGCACGTGTTGCAGGTGGAAGGCTACAGCGTCGAGACGGCTTTCAATACCGACGACGGACTGGTGCGCGCGCGGGACAATTCGTTCGACGTCGTGGTGACCGACCTGCAATTGCCCGGCGCCAGTTCGGTCGGCGATAAAGCCGGGTTGGAACTCATCAACCGCCTGCGCGCGATCAAGCCGCAGCAGCCCATCATCCTCATGACCGCGCACCACACCACGGAAACAGCCATCGAGGCGACCAAGCTCGGCGCGTACGATTATCTGATGAAACCGTTCGACCCCGCCGAACTCCTCGACATGATCGACAAAGCCGTGGCCAGCAGCCGCCTGATCTCCGAACCAGTCGAACTGGGCGAGACGGCGGCGCCGAGCGATGCCATCGTCGGCGATAGCCGCGCCATGCAATCCGTGTACAAGGAAATCGGCCGTCTTGCCGCCAAGCCCGTCACCGTCCTGATTCGCGGCGAGACCGGCACCGGCAAAGAGTTGGTGGCCCGCGCGCTGTACCAGCACAGTGATCGGGGCAAACAACCTTTCATCGTGGTCAATTGCGTCGCCATTCCCGAGACGCTGCTCGAAAGCGAATTGTTCGGGCACGAACAAGGCTCGTTCACGGGCGCCACTACGCGGCGTATCGGCCGTTTCGAGCAGGCCAATAACGGCACAATCTTCCTCGACGAAATCGGCGACATGACCATGAGCACGCAGGCCAAGTTGCTCCGTGTGCTGCAGGAGAAAACCATCCAACGGGTCGGCGGCAAGGAAACGATCGACGTCGACGTCCGCATCCTGGCCGCGACGCATCGCGACCTGGAAGTCGCCATCCGCGAGAACCAGTTCCGCGAGGACCTTTACTATCGCCTGAATGTCGCCGTCGTCACGCTCCCGCCGCTGCGCGAGCGCCGCGAAGACATTCCGGCGCTCGTCCGCCATTTCCTGCATTGCTACGGCGGAGACCTGGGCACTTTTAATGCCTCCATGTCCGCGGACGCCATCCAATTTCTCCAGCAACAACCGTGGGCCGGCAATGTGCGGGAACTGGAGAACGTCATCCGCAAAGCGTTGTTGCTGGCGCGGGGTTTCACCGTCGGCCCCGACGAAGTGCGGGCGGCGATCGCGCAAACCAAGCTGCCCCGCCCCGCCGTTGACCAGACGCTGGCCAGTTATATCTCCGACCTGCTGGCGCGCGCCGTGCGCGGCGAGTTGGAGAATGTGTCCGATGCGGTATCCGAAGCGACCGAACGCGAATTGTACGCGCAGGCCATCCAACTCGCGCAAGGGAATCAGGTCAAGGCCGCCAAGTGGCTGGGGGTTTCTCGTCCGACGATGCGCGAAAAGCTGACGAACTACGGTTTGCACGCGAAGCGGGAGGCTTCCACGCCGGAATAGCGTTGGCTCACGGCTCGTTCTGGACGGGATTCGTCAGCGTCCCGATCTTCTCAATTTCAATGGTCACGCTGTCGCCGGCGCGCAACCAGCACGGTGGTTTTCGTGCCATCCCAACTCCCTGCGGTGTGCCGGTCATAATCACCGTACGCGGCATCAACGTCGTGCTGCCGCTGAGAAACTCGATCAAGGTGGCAACGTCGAAAATCATGTCGCGCGTGTTCGATTCCTGCCTGACTTCACCGTTGACGACCGTCTTGATCGCCAGCGTGTTTGGATTTGGAATCTCGTCGGCGGTGACGAGGCAGGGCCCGAGCGGGCAGAAGGTGTCGAAGGTTTTGCCGCGGCACCACTGGCTGCCGCCGCGCTTGATCTGCCAGTCGCGGGCGCTGACATCGTTGCCGCACGTATAGCCCAGCACGTAGTCGAGCGCATTCTTCTTCGAAACATTCTTGGCAGGTTTGCCGATGACCACCGCCAATTCACATTCGTAATCCACTTCCTCGCTCTTGAGGTGCGTCGGGATCAAGATCGGATCGCCGGGATTCTGCACGGTGCCGACTCCCTTGGTAAAGAGAACGGGGTACTCTGGTAACTTTGCGTTGGTCTCCTGCGCGTGACCCCGGTAGTTCAGCCCGATACACAGAATTTGCGCCGGCACAATCGGCGCAAGCAACTTCTTCACCTCGGCCCTCTCCGCTGTGACGGTAAACCGACCGAATATGTCGCCCTCAATGCGTTGGCCGTCAGCCCCGTGGCAAATCCGCCCGTTGGAATCCTGATAGCGAATAATCTTCATCGTTTTCCTCCGAAAAGTAGCGAATTCGACGGTAGCGGGTCGGGGTGCGATTGTCCAGCGGCACCAAGGCAGGAAATGTGTGCGTTTTCGACTTTTTTTCTTGCAAAATCAATCTGCATTCCCTATAGATAAAAGCGCTTTACCACTAGGCAAGTTGCGACTCGGAATTAACAAGTAGGACTGGGAGAAAACCACTTGAAAACGATCCGCCTTTTTATCAGCATTCTGACGTCATTTGCGTGCACATTCATGGCGGTGAGTACCGCACGGGCCGCCGCCACGGCCAGCGACACCGCCTGTAACGACACCGGCGGGAACGGCACGACTGGCGGTAGCGGTTTTGCCGCTTGGGTAGTTAACATCGGGAGCGGAGGCGGTACTTATACAACGAGTGATTCCACCATCAATGGCAACGGCTGCGGCACCGCGTGGGGAATTTTTTCCGGTAGTAGCGCGGTCCTAACGGAGTCCAAACGCTCATTTGCCAGTTCAGCCACTCTGTCGGTCGGCCAACAAATTACCGCTGACCTGCATAATGGCGGCGTCAACTCCGGTTCTGAGGGATTGAGTCTTTACAACTCCAGCGGCAATGCAGTTTTTGAGATGTTCTTCAGCAGTGGTTCGAGTACCTGGTCGATTAATGATTCTACTGGCGCCCATGCGGCGTCACCGTCAATTCCCTATGCCGGCAGCGGTTGCCGGGCCGTCTTCACCCTTACCGGCGCGACGACCTACTCTCTTACGGTGAAGGAGCCAGGTACGGGGACACAGACTACTTACGGTCCGTATACTGGAACGCTGGCCAGCCCGAGTGGCGGGCAAGCGATTACCACCTTGCGGTTCTATACCTTTAATATCGGTTCCGGTCAGAATCTTCAATTTAACAACATTGGCGCCAGTTGCCCGAACACGCTTGCGTTCACTTCACAGCCGGCCTCCGAGACCGTGGCGACCAACGACACCGCCCTATTCTCAGCGGATACTTTTGGCGACTCGGTCACGCATCAATGGCAGTCCAGTTCCAATAGCGGCCTCTCCTGGAGCAACATCAGCGGGGCCACCAACACGATCAGCCTCACCGCCACGAATTACGAATCGGGTTTCTCCGTGGCCGCAACTTCGGCGAACAGCGGTTTCCAGTATCGAGTCATCGCAACCGACGCCTGCGGCAACACGATTACTTCCGCCGTGGCGACGTTGACCTTGTCCGCCGTCACCGCGCCCGTCATCACTGCCCAGCCGACCAACACGACCGTATGCAGTGGTTCACCCGCGACATTCAGCGTGACGGCCTCGGGCACATCCCCCGGCTATAACTGGTTCCAACAATCCAACGCGGGCTGGGGCGGCAGCAGCGCCTGGAGCGTCACGGCCAGCAACGCCGGCAGCGGCGTCTTCCTGGGCACTTCGACCAACAACAATTCGACCGCCTCATCCTTCTGCACCGGCTTCGGCAACAATGATATCGACAGCCCGATCACCGGGAACGCGCTCGGCATGTTTGGACCGGTCATCAAGGTTTCACGAACCTTCCCCAGCGCCCTGTCCGCGGGCCAGTGGTTCAGCATCGACATGGACAACGGCAGCGTCGACACCGGAGTTCAGAATGGATTCTCCCTGCACACGTCCCCCGGCGCCGGCAACGGCGTGTTGTTCTCCTTCTACTTCCTCGGCGGCCAGTCGAACTACAAGATTTTTGACGGGACGGGCGAACACGACACCGGGATTCGGTTCACTCGCACCGGCCTGAGGGTCCAGATCCTTGTAGGAAGTGCCGTGGGCGGCACGAACACGTATTCGTTGTTCGTCCTGACGAACCAGTGCAGCGCCAGCAGCAACATTACCAACGTGTTTTCGGGCAGCTTCGAAACCAACGGGGCCCCCGGCTCGGTGTTGCTCTTTAACAACGACGGCGCGGGTGGATCCGCCAACGATCTTTTCTTCAATAACCTTCTTGCTGGCGCTGCGTACGATAACGCGGACAACTATTCGGCCCGCAACTGGGCCAATGGCGGCAACGGCGGGGATCTGCCAATCACCGGCGCGAACGGCTCCAGCTACACGACCAATGCTCAAGCCAGCGGTACCTATTACGTCATCGTCACCAACGCCGCCGCCGCGGTCGTCTCTAGCACCGCGATGTTGACGGTCAATCCGACCCCGAACCTGAGCTTGTCCGAGACCGACGTAACCTGCAACGGAGGCAGCAATGGATCCGTCCAGGCCACGTTCTCGGGTGGGACTGGGACATTACAGGTGAACATCGATGGCGGTGCGTTCAGCGCGCAATCTTCGCCATACACCTTTACTGGGCTTGGCAGTGGCTCGCACACGGTGAGCGTGCAAGGCACCACCGGTTGCTCGTCGAACCTGACCATCGTCGTCAACCAGCCGTCGGCCGTCACCATCTTTTCGACCTCGAAACAGGACAATACCGTTTGCGGTGGGAACGCTGGCAGCATCACCGTGACCGCGTCTGGCGGAACCGGTGCGTTGCAATACTCCGACAACGGCGGCGGGACTTATCAGGCATCGAACCAATTCACCGGGCTGGTTTCCGGCGCCTATAGCATCGTCGTCAAAGATGCCAACGGCTGCACCAGCTCCGCCACCCCGGTCACCATCAATGATCCGAACGGGCCAAGCTTCACTTTTAGCCAGGCCAACGAGACCTGCAATGGGCAGTCCATCGGCAGTATCACGGTAACAGCGTCCGGCGGCAGTGGCAGCGGGTACACCTATTCCAAGGATAACGGCGCGACGTTCCAGGCCGGCAATCAATTCACCGGACTGGCGGCGGGCAGTTACACCGTGGTGGTCAAGGATGGGAACGGATGCACCAGTGGCGGCCAGATTGTTACCATCACCCAACCGAGTGTCGTCACGTTCACGACGAGCCAGACCAACGAGACTTGCAATGGCCAATCCGCCGGTAGCATTACGGTAACGCCCTCTGGCGGCAGTGGCAGCGGGTACACCTATTCCATGGATAATGGCGTGACGTTCCAGGCGGGCAACCAGTTCACCGGACTTTCCACCGGCACGTACCAGATTGTTGTGAAGGACGGCAACGGCTGCCTCAGCAGCGCCGTCCCGGTCACCATTACCCAGCCGTCGGCGCTCAGTTGCTCGGTGAGTCCGTCAGTCGTCACCAATTGCGCGGGCAGTTCCCAGGTCTTCACGGTCAGCCCCAGCGGCGGCACCCCGGGTTACACGTACAGTTGGAGCGGCCCGAACAGCTTCAGCGCGACCGGCTCCTCGGCCACGAATAATAACCTGCAACCGGCCAGTGCGGGCACCTATACGGTTACCGTAACGGATGCGAATGGCTGCCAGTCCACCTGCACGGCCACCCTGACGGTCAACGTGGCCCCGTCGATTACCACACAGCCGACGAACTCGGCCGCTTGCATGGGTTCGCCGGCCAGTTTCTCGGTGACCGCGACCGGTTCGCCATTGAATTACGTCTGGCGCAAGCTCGGGTCGGGCTGGGGCGGCGGCGGTTGGAGCTTCGCGAATTCGGGCACGGCCAGTTCGGAATTCATCGGTTCCTCGACCGATAATGACTCCGGCGACACGGCCTCGAACGGCGGCACCGACATCAATACCGGCGGCAAGTCCTGGGGCTTGTTCAACAATGGCGGCGTAGCGGACGTTCAGCGGCCGTTGAACACCCCGCTGGCGGTCGGCCAGACCTTCAGCATCGATATGGACAACGGCAACATCCAGTCGGGCGGAACCGTCGGCTTTGGCCTCCAGAACACGTCGAACAGCAACAACCGTCTCGAGGTTTTCTTCGCGGGCGGCAACCCGGATTACACCGTGAGCGATAACGCCGGCTCCAATGATTCCAACATTGGGTTCACGCGCACCGGTATCCGCTGCCAGATCACGCTCACCAGCGTCGATACGTATTCCATTACAATCATCCGCTTCACCGGAAGCGTGTCGGCTCAAACCAACACGCTGACGGGCACCTTGAAGGGCACCGCGGGCACGGTCATCGATCGGCTGCGGCTGTTCAACGCGAACGCCGGTGATTGCGGGTTCGGGTGCAATGACAACACCCTGTATTTCAACAACGTCAGCTTCGGCTGCAACGACGACAACGCGGGCAACTACGCGAGTTGGACAGCCGGCAGCGACCTCGGCCAAGGCCCGCTGGCCGATGGCGGCGATATTTCCGGCGCGACCACGGCCACGCTGGCGATCAACCCGGCCAGCAATGCCGATGCGGGCAGTTATGACGTGTTCGTGACGAATTCTTGCGGCGTGGCGATCTCCAGCAACGCCACCTTGACCGTCAATGCGAACCCGGGGCAGTACTCGGTCGGCGGCGGCGGCGCCTACTGCTCGGGCGGCAGCGGCGTTTCGGTGACGTTGAGCGGTTCGGACGCGGGCGTGAATTATCAATTGGAATTGAACGGCAATCCGACCGGCTCGCCGGTGACGGGCACGGGCGGCGCGCTCACCTTCAGCAACCAGACGGCGGCGGGCACGTACACGGTCGTCGCGGTCAATGCCACGTCCGGCTGCACCGCCACGATGACCGGCAATGCGTCGGTCACGATCAATCCCTCTCCGAGTTGCACGGTCACTCCGCCCAGTGCGGCGATCTGCGCTGACGGTTCCCAGACCTTCACGGTGAACCCGAGCGGCGGCACGCCGGGCTACATGTACCTGTGGAGCGATGGTTCAACAGGAACGAGCATTACGACCAATGCGGCAGGTACCTACTCGGTGACGGTGACCGATTCCAATGGCTGCACGACGACCTGCAGCGCAATGTTGACGGTCAATCCGACCCCAAGTTGCACGATCACTCCACCCAGTGCAGCGATTTGCGCCGGTGGTTCGCAGACCTTCACGGTGAACCCGAGCGGCGGCACCCCGGGTTACACGTTCCTGTGGAGCGACGGCTCGACGGGAACGAGCATCACGACGAATGCGACGGGCACGTACTCGGTGACGGTGACTGATTCCAACGGCTGCACGTCGTCATGCAGCGCAATGCTAACGGTCAATCCGCTGCCTTCAGCGCCGACGGCGGGCAACAACGGGCCAATCTGCGCCGGCACCACGCTCGATCTCAGCGCGTCGGCCCTGGCTGGCGCGACGTATAGCTGGACGGGCCCGAACGGCTTTGCCTCGTCGCAGCAGGATCCATCGATCACCAACGCGACCACGGCGGCGAGCGGAACGTACCTGGTGACGGTCACGGACAGCAATGGCTGCACGTCCGCTGCCGGTTCAACGACGGCAACAGTCAACGCGAATCCGCCAGTGCCGACCGCCGGCAACAACGGGCCGATCGTTGAAGGCAGCACGCTGAACCTGACGGCCAGCACCGTGGCCAATACGACCTATAGTTGGACCGGCCCGAACGGCTTCACATCAGCGGACCAGAATCCGTCGATCTCGAACGCCACGTCGGCCGCCAGCGGCGCGTATTTGGTGACCGTGACGGACAGCAACGGTTGCACAGCCGTTGGCTCGACGACCGTGCTGGTTACGGCGCTGCAGATCACGTCGATCACGACGCAGGGCAGCGATATCCTCATCACGTGGGCGACCACCGGCGGGACAACCAACGCCGTGCAGGCAACACCCGGCAACCCGGGTTACAACACGAACTTCGTCGATATCAGCGCGCCGCTCCTCATCCTCGGCAGCGGGGACACCAGCACCAATTACCTCGATGCCGGCGCCGCCACCAACTCCCCCGCGAAGTTCTACCGCATCCGGCTCGTGCCATAATTGAAGGTTGACACGTCATCAAGCATCTATAAACGGCTTCCTCGCTGGCAACAGTTGCGACCCGTGGTGAATCGGATTCGCAACCGACCCTGACTTGATTCACATCAATCTGTTGGGGGGATCACGGAACTCCGGATGCAACACTGAAAGGACTTAGTGATCAATCCAAAGCCGCAGCCAACATGTTTAAGTACTCGTTGGGCTTTACTTGGTGAGCAGTCGAAAGCGCTTGAATTGCATTGGAAGTCAATCGACACTTTCCACTTTCAATGCGACGAAGCTGTTTATCGCTTAGTCCAGAAATGTCACTCGGCTTGAGTTCTGCCTTTTCACGCACCTTTCGCGCTGCTCTACCGTAGCGGATGTTGAATTCCTGGGTTTTCTGACGTGCTTTGTGGGCCGCTTCCGGATCAACGATTTGCTCTAGTTGTTCCCAGCCAAGATGTAGGTCAAGATCCGGCCAGTAGATGAAAGAGCCGTCTTTATCAATTTCAAAATTATGGATCTTGGACACAGCTGCGTTTTGGAATTCTGGAATGTCTGCAAGCAAAACATCTAGGCGATTCAAATCTGGAGAAATGACATGTAGAATTCCGTCCTCGACCTTCGCATCAAGAATACGCTCCTGCCTATCGACTGCCTGAAACGCTGAGGTTAGGCGCATCAGCAGAGAGTGAAGCCAGTCCATGCGATGTGTCTTTCCAGACCCATACTTGGCCTCCATCACATAGAAGCGTTGAGGTGTACGTATCTGCAAGTCAACAATTCGAGAAAGGAGTCTGTCTGTCGATACTCCTTCGTTGCGGAAGACAAGCAATCTTGTCGCCTGGGTGGCGTACTTACGAAAAGTTTCTACAAAGGCGTCGTCCAATTCTTTCGACGAAACCAGCAGATACTCACCTGTGTCTCCGCCTCGGCCTTCGAATGATTTCCAGTTCTTGGATACAGAGGCCGCTGCGCGAAGATCTGTTGTTTTCAACTCCGAAAACGTCTTTCCGTAGGTGATGATTCGAATGTTTCTTGATATGGTTTTCATGATGGCTTTACCTTGGTTTCCCACTCCTTCAGGATCTCATCGCGACAAACCTTTACCATCTCTTCCAAAGCTTTTCTGTCCTTTGCCGAGAACGCCTTGTCCCCCCATTTGATCTTAAACATATTGCTTGAAGCCTCCAGAAAGTATACTCGCACTTCCCAGATGCCCTCCTTCTTGGCGTGGAAGTGCGGCGGATTGTGATCGTTCGACCAGAACCACAACTTCAGGCCAGAGATCGAGAAGCACTGTAATGTTGCCATTGCTCATGTTGAACGGTAGTGGCTGTATGGACATTTTGCAAGAAGTACTTTACTAAATCTGTCCCGCCGTTTGAGGGAGGCGATCGTCTTCAGTGTGTCGTTTGGTTGTCAGTACAAGGCCAAAACTATAAGAGGAAATCGCGCTTGCACAGATTGACCTCCTCGATGCGCAAGTACAGAAGTTCGACCTCGAAGGCGGTTTACGCTTTGCTGAGCAAGTCGTCGTGAACGCCGCGCACATGTGCTCTGGCATGTCGACCGACCAGAAGCAACGGTTCCAACAGATCTTATTTCCAGAGGGTTTCCGAAAATGGCGAAATTGGAACCACTGTAACCTGCCCATCTTCAAGATGTTACAGCCGGAAAATGGGGCGATTTATGAAATGGCGACCCCAGCGGGATTCGAACCCGCGTTACCGCCGTGAAAGGGCGATGTCCTGGGCCGGGCTAGACGATGGGGTCGTCGGAAAATGATGCCGTGCCGGCGGCCCGAATATAGCGGAACGAACGCGAATCGCAATGCGGAAGTTTACCCCGAGGATTTTCGGGCGCATCTCGGCAGTGCCACTGGATTGTAGCCGCGAATCGCATTCGCGGCCCTTCCCCGCCGCGAAAATGTTTCGCGGCTACAAAGGGTGTCTCGCTTGATCCCACCCGGAACAAACAAGCGGGCGGGACGCCCGCTCTATTTTTACACCGCCAGGATTTCTTTCTCCTTGTGGGACAGGACCGTGTCGATCTCCTTGACGTACTCGTCGGTCTTGTTCTGGATCTCTTTCTCCGCGTGCTTGAGTTCGTCCTCGGTGATTTCCCCGTCCTTTTCCAACTTCTTGACCTGATCGTGCGCGTGCCGGCGCTCGCTGCGGATGGCGATGCGCCCTTCCTCGGCCATTTTCTTGCAGACCTTGTCCAATTCCTGACGGCGCTCCTGGTCGAGTTCCGGAATCGGGATGCGGAGGATTTTTCCGTCCACGCGCGGCGTGATGCCCAACTCCGACTTCATCAAGCGCCTTCTCCACGGCCTGCACGAGGCTCGCGTCCCAGGGTTGGACAACGATGAGGCGCGGTTCGGGCGTGGAGATGCCCGCCAATTCGCGCAACCGCATGTGCGAACCGTACGCCTCGACCTGGATGTTCTCCACGAGAGAGGTCGACGCTTTGCCCGTGCGAACGGTGGCGAATTCGCCATGGACGAATTCCACCGTCTTCATCATCTTCTCTTCCATCGAGTCGAGGGCTTCTTGCAAGGTCATACCACCGACTTTATGGGAAACGGCTGGGCAGATTCAATCACGAATTGCGCGGCGAAGTTCAGGGTTCACGGGCGAAAGTTCTCGGTTCACGGTTGGCGGTTCGTGGTTTAGAATCTGCGGCGCTTGAAAATCGAACGATTTGAGGACATTGAGTTCCTGCTGGTAGGCCGCTTCTGCGAAGCGGCGAAATCCTCGGAAAACTCGCCGACTCACAGAGTCGGCCTACATCAGACGTCCCAGGAATCAGTCACTCCGTGACCAGCGTGCCGATGGTTTCGCCGAGGAGGACGCGCTTGATATTGCCGCGCTTGAAGAGGTTGAAGACGACGATCGGGATCTTGTTGTCCATGCACAGGGAAAATGCCGTGGAATCCATCACGTTGAGCCGGCCCTTCAAGGCGTCCATGTAGCTGAGTTTGTCGTACTTCGTTGCGGTCGGGTCTTTTTTCGGATCCGCCGTGTACACCCCCTCCACTTTCGTCGCCTTGAGCAGGACGTCCGCGCCGATCTCGCTGGCGCGCAACGCGGCGGTGGTGTCGGTGGAAAAATACGGGTTGCCGGTGCCAGCCGCGAAAATGACCACGCGGCCTTTTTCCAGGTGCCGCATCGCGCGACGGCGGATGAACGGTTCGGCCACGGCGCGCATCTCGATGGCGGATTGCACGCGGGTGTGGACGCCGTTCTTCTCGAAAGCGTCCTGGAGCGCCAGGGCGTTGATCACGGTGGCGAGCATGCCCATGTAATCGCCGGTGGTGCGGTCGAGCCCGTGTTTGGTGCCCGCGATCCCGCGAAAGATGTTGCCGCCGCCGATGACCACCGCCAGATGGACATCAAGCTCGGTGACTTCCTTGATTTCCTGCGCGATGGAGTCGCAGGTTTCCGGTGAGATGCCGTGCTCGCGCGGACCTAGCAGCGCTTCGCCGCTCAACTTCAACATCACGCGCCGATATTTGGGCGGCGGTGCGGATGTCGTTGTCATCCTGGTAGTCTCCGTGACTCAGGTTGTCGGTGTCGAGTCCAAAACTTCCTCACCCAACTGCCAGCGGGTGAAGCGCCGAATGACGATGTTTTCCTTCAACTGCGCGATCTTCGCCGTGATGTGGTCTTTGATGGTGACCTCGGGGTCCTTCACAAACGGTTGCTCCAGCAGGCAAACGGTCGAGTAAAACTTCTCCAGTTTGCCCGCAACGATCTTCTCGACTGCCTGCGGCGGCTTGTCCTTCACCTGGGCGAGATAGATTTCTTTCTCGCCGTCAACGATGACCGCGGGAACATCTTCACGTTTCACGTAGCTGGGGTTGGCCGCGGCGATGTGCTGCGTGATGTCCTTGACGAGTTCGCGGAAGCTCTCATTGCGCGCGACAAAGTCGGTCTCACAGTTGATTTCCACCAGGACGCCGAGTTTGCTGCCGTGATGGATGTAGCTGGCGATGCAGCCTTCATTGGCGGTGCGCGACGCTTTCTTGCCGGCATCAGCCTTGCCCTTCTTGCGGAGAATCTTCTCGGCCTCGGCGAGGTCGCCCTTGGCTTCCTGCAGGGCCACTTTGCAGTCCATCATGCCCGCGCCGGTCTTGTCGCGCAGTTCTTTCACGAGCTTGGAGTCAATTGCTTGCATGGTTGTCGTAGTCATCTTGATTTCTGGCGTCGTAAGCGGCCTAGGCTGAGACGGCTGACTCCACCGGAACCAATACGGGCTCGACGGGCGGCGGGGCAGCTTCCACGGGCACCGGCGCGGGTGCGGGTGCGGGATACTTCTTGCCCAGTTCAGCCTGTGCTTCGGCAATGGTGTTGGCGATCACGTTCGTGATCAGTTTGACCGCGCGAATGGCGTCGTCGTTCCCGGCAATCGGGTACGTGGCCTGATCGGGGTCGCAATTGGTGTCCACGACGGCAATGATCGGGATGCCGAGGCGCTTGGCCTCGTGGATCGCGATGGCCTCGCGCATGATGTCGATCACGAACATCGCGGCGGGCGCCCGCTCCATTTTCACGATGCCGTCGAGGTTGCGGTGCAGTTTGTTTTGTTCACGACGAAGGAATGCGACTTCTTTTTTCGGCAGATGTTCGCCCTCGGGCGACACGAGGAGACGGTCGATTTCCTGCATCCGCTTGACGCTGTTGCGGATGGTGCGCAGATTCGTCAGGGTGCCGCCGAGCCAGCGGTCCACCACGTACGGCATGTTGGTGCGCGTGGCCGCTTCCTTGACTTCTTGTTGCGCTTGTTTCTTGGTGCCGACGAACAGCACGGAGCCCCCATTGAGCACGATCTCGTGAAGAAAACCGCAGGCGATCTCGATCTGGGTGAGGGTCTTGTTGAGGTCGATGACGTGAATTCCGTTACGGGCGGCGAAAATGAACTTTTTCATCTTGGGGTTCCACCGCTTGGTCTGATGACCGAAATGAACCCCGGCTTCCAACAACTCTTCCACAGTTACGCTGGGCAATGTATCCTCCGTAGTTTCATCCCGCAGCCGCACGACTTTTCATGGCGCGAGACATCCAGTCATTAAACGACTGGATTTTGGTTCAGTGTTTTTATGTCCCGAATCCCTTCGGAACGGTTCGCTCCTGCCGCGAACACTCGTGGCAGGACTAATCATAGTAATCGGCCAGACAGCCGCTTTGCAAGCGGAAAAGGGCGGTGTTACCGGGGGACGGAACCGCCCAGATTGGGCAGGAAATTTCGCGCGGCGGAGTCGTCGTACGAAAAGAGGACGAAACCCGGCGCGCCGAGCTGGCGGGTCATGGTGATTTGCGCCGACAACTGGCTCAGGCGGTCGAACTTCCAACTGCCGATGCCGACGACCACCTTGCGTCGCGGCGCCCACGTCTGTTCCTTTTGCACCTTGGCTTCAAAATCGCGCAAATCAGGGCATGTACGTCATCGTGCAAACATAATCCACGTACCCGCGGTCGAGCCAGAGCTTCCAGTCCTGGGCCTTTTCTTCGCGCGCGCGATCGAGGTCGGAGAAGACGGCGGCCGACACCGTCAGGTTTGGCCGGGCCTGTCGCGCCCGGGCGGAGAGGTCTTCGATCCAGGTGTTGATGACGTGTTGCCGCCAGTCGTTAAACTGCGCGACGTACGCGCCCTGCAGCACGGCTTCCGGCCAGCGTTTCACGTGCGTGCCGATACTGCGCTCAAATTCGCGGCGGCAATTGGCGCAGAAGCAGGAAGGCTGTTCGCAAAAGCGGATGTAGTCGAATTGGATGCCGTCGACGGGATACCTCTTCACCATTTCCGTCACGGACGAGGCGATCAGCGCGCGGTTGGCTTCCTGCGAGGGACACAGCCATGTGAAACCCGCCTGCATGACCGGGCGACCGTCGGGTCCGCGCATCACGCGGTCCGCCGCGACCAATTCCCGTTGATATTCAGGAGGCGCTTTGAACATGAACGTAACGATTTGTTTGGCGTGCACCGCCAGCCCGCGCCGATGCGCCAACTCGATGCCGCGCGCCACCGGGTCGGGCGAACCGCTGACGATGCTGGGGAGAGCCCGGCTGTTTGGATAGAACGCCGCGCCACCGGAAGCCAGGTTGGCATAAATCGTATTAAAACCCGCGCGCTGCAGGTTCGCCGTCGCGCTGTCCCAGTCCAGCCGCATGGTGTCGCTGACCCAGACGCCGCGGACTTCAGGTGCGCGCGTCGGACGCAACACCGGCGCTGGCACCGGCCTCAGCTCCGGCGGCGGTGGTGGCGGCAGATTCGCAACGCTCGGGTGATGCGCTACCGTGCAAGAGCCGAATAACAAAATGACGCCGTAGGCGACAATCAGCGCGCCTGCGGGAAAGTTCCCCAACCTCCTCATATTCCTCCCTGTAACCGGAAGCACGGCAACGAGCTTGTGCGCTCCAGAAGTCGCGGCACTATAAGTGGAATCCCGTGATGTTGCCAAATGAAATGTTTGCTGTTACAACGGCCTTCGATGCTTGGCAAACTTTCCATCCTCGGCCCCGGGCTTTTGGGCGGTTCCATCGGCCTTGCGGCCCGACAGCGGAAGGTCGCCAAGCGGGTGGTCATATGGGCGCGCCGTCCCGATGCCGCGGACCAGGCCTACAAGCTCGGGGCGGCGGATGAAGCGGTCACCGACCTGGCGAAAGCGGTCGCGGACGCGGAACTGGTCGTGCTGGCCACGCCGATCGGGGCCATGCGCGCGCTCGCCGAGCAGATGCGCCCTGCCCTGCCCGCAGGCTGCATCGTGACCGATGTCGGCAGCGTCAAATACACCGTTGTGACCGCGCTTTCCGACGCGTTGCAGGGCCAGGCCCGGTTCGTCGGCTCCCATCCGATGGCGGGCTCGGAACAATCCGGCATCGATGCCGCGCGGCGCGATCTCTTCGACAAAGCCGTCTGCATCGTCACCCCGCGCGAGGACACGGACAAGGCGGCGCTGAATGTGGTTTACGATTTTTGGAAGGCGCTCGGCTGCTCGGTCAAGACGCTCGCGCCGCTGGAACACGACGAGATGGTCGCGCGTACCAGCCATTTGCCGCACGTCGTCGCCGCCGCGGTCGTCAACGTCGTCTGCAACAACGGCGACAAGCCGCTAAACTTTGTCGGCCCCGGTTTCAAGGATTTCACCCGCATCGCCAGCGGCCCCTTTGAGATGTGGACGGAAATCTGCCTCGAAAACCGCGAGGAAGTAGGCCGCGCGCTCGATCAGTTAATCGAGGAACTCGCCAAGGTCCGCGCCGCGGTCGAAAACTCCGACGCCGTCGAGTTGCGCACGATGCTGAAACGGGCCAAACATTTTCGGGATGAGCTGAGGTTCAAGGTATGAAAGCTTTTCTCCGCGATGTCATTCTGAGCGCAGCGAGCCGAGTCAGACGAGACGCCGCTGTTGTTTGCGGCAAGGGTCTGGCTCGAATGCGGTCTAGAACCCATCTCATAAGTGGTGGGACAGGCCTCTGTGCCTGTCATACCCCATCGACACAGGGTAAGTGCCCTAATTTGGAGGGCCACGCTCTGTCGTGGCCGCCTGGAGCAAACGGACGCGCGGGAGCGCGTCCCTCCAAACGACAAATTAGGACACTACCCGACACAGGCAGGGACGCCTGTGCCACCAACGGTTTATGGGACTATTTCTAGATTCTTCGCTTCGCTCAGAATGACATGCTTTTGCCAATGAAACCGCTCTCTGATCCATACGAAATCAAGCCGTTGGCAAAGCCACGGGATTGCACAATCACGGTGCCCGGTTCCAAGAGCATCACGAATCGCGCATTGATTCTGGCCGCACTCGCAAGGGGAGGATGCATGCTGCGCGGCGCGTTGTGGGCTGACGATACACAGGTGATGGTGGATTCGCTGAACAAGCTAGGGATTAAGACTACGCACTCCGAACCGGACGAGAATTCTAACTGCGACATCGAAGTTGAAGGTCAGGACGGCAGAATTCCCGAACCTAAAGCGAACCTGTACGTCGGCAACGCTGGCACCGCAGCTCGTTTCTTAACTGCGCTGGTCTGTCTGGGCCACGGCGAGTACAAGATTAGCGGCGATGCGCGAATGCATGAGCGGCCAATGAAAGAGCTTTTCGACGCCCTTTGCTCACTTGGTGCGAACATTGAGACGAAAGATGGCCATCTGCCTGCAACGATCCATGCAAGAGGGCTGAAAAAAAAGGGCCAAATTACTATTAGCTTGGCACGGAGTAGTCAATTCCTCAGCGCGCTTTTGCTTATTTCAGGACGGATTGATCTGAACGTCAACGCCAGCATGGATAGTGAAGCCGAGTCATATGTAACCATGACCCAACTGTTGAGAGATCATTTTGACAACCCTCTAGGCCATTCCGATTTTTTTATTGAACCGGATTTATCGAGCGCATCGTATTTTTTAGCGATTGGCCGTTTATTTTCGGACCAAGGCGGAAATGTAGAAATTGCGGGTTGGAGAGAACTGACCTACCCTCGTTTACAAATAGATAGCGAGTTTCCTACAATTTTACGCGATCTTTTCGCTTCATCGCCCGCCTCCTCCGAATTCCGAGTCTCCCGCGCGATTCACTTGGGCGACAGCATAATGACATTGGCAATTTGCGCGCTGTTTGCAAAGCAGCCACTGCGGATTTATGACGCGGCGAGGTTACGGCTGCAGGAGACAGATCGCATTAAGGCAATGGTCACGGAGTTGCAACGTGTTGGGGCGAAGGCGGAGGAGCATGAGGATGGCTTCACGGTTTGGCCTGCCGAACCCGGCCAACTCCACGGCGCGGACATTGAAACTTACGATGACCATCGGATGGCGATGTGTTTTTCTGTGTTAGGATTGAAAGTTCCGGGCATTCGGATTAAGAATCCCGGTTGTGTGAGCAAAACGTTTCCAAATTTCTTCGAGAAACTGGAGCAACTGCGACAGTGAGCCTTCCCCCAACCGACAAAACCGTGGTGGTGGCGGTGGACGGGCCCGCTGCCAGCGGCAAGAGCACCGTGTCGCGGGCGTTGGCCCGGATGCTGGGCTACAACTATGTCGATACCGGGGCGATGTACCGCGCCATTACCTGGAAGGCGCTGCAGGAAGGCATCGACGTTGAGGACGCGATTGCGGTGATCGCGATGATGCACCGAATCAAGATCGCTTTTGAGATCGTCGACCACCAGGCGCACATGCTGATTGACGGCATTTATCCGGGCGAGGCCGTTCGCGACCCGCGCGTGACGGAGAAAGTCTCGACCATCGCGGCCATGCCCGAGGTGCGCCAGGTCCTCGTACAACATCAACGTTCGCTGACGAAACTCGGCAGCCTGGTGATGGAAGGACGCGACATCGGGACGGTGGTGTTTCCCAATACGCCCTACAAATTCTATCTCGAAGCCAGCCCGGAAGTGCGGGCGCGGCGGCGCAAGCGAGACCTGGAGGCGATGAAGATCGACGCCAGCCATGACGGCGTGAAGGAAGCGCTCCAGCGCCGCGACAAAAAGGACACGGGCCGCAGCACGTCGCCATTGCAGATCGCGCTCGGCGCGACCGTGATCGAGAACTCGAATTTGTCGGTCGAAGAAAACGCCAAGGTGCTGCTGGACCACATTCGCCAGCAAGGCCAGCGCCGCGGCAGCTTCGGCGTCGGCGGCGCGTGAGCGCATGAGGCAACTCTGGTACCGGTTCTGCCGTGTCTGGTTTCGCCTCTACTTTTATTTGTATCATCGCGGCCGCGTCTATAACACCGAGCGGCTTCCCGCGGAGGGGGCGTTCATCCTGGCGGGGAACCACGTCAGCTTTCTCGACCCGCCATTTTTCGGGCTGGCCTGCCAGCGTGACGCCTATTTCATGGCGCGCGACACCCTCTTTCGCAATCCGCTGGCGAATTGGATTCTGCGGAGTTGGCACTGCGTGCCCATCAGTCGCGACCGCGGCGACATCGGCGCCATGCGGACCGTGTTGCGCATGCTCGGCGAAGGCAAAGCGGTATTGATGTTTCCCGAAGGCACGCGCAGCGAGGACGGCGGGCTTCAGGAGCCGCGCGCGGGCATCGGCATGATCGCAGCGCGGGCGAAAGTTCCGATCGTCCCCATGCGCATCTTCGGCACAGACCGCGCGCTGCCGCGGGGGACGAGTTTTCCCCGGCCCACGCGCGTGGAGATCAAGTTTGGCGATCCATTCCTCTATCCGCTGCCCGCGGATTTCGAGAAACTGCGCGGCGATGCGGTCAAGGCGGTCTACCTCGACATCGGGCGCGAAATCATGCGACGGATTGCCGTTCTGGAGCCTCGGACCGAATAAAACGGATTGAGTGGCGACGCACATTACGCGAGTCGAATCGAAGCCGCCCTCAGCCGAAAAATAAGCGGTCGAAATGAGAGTCGGCTGTGCCCCCTCCTTGTGAGGCGCAGCCGACTCTCTTTCCCATCGGCCACCCGCTATCACGGGGTGGATGGCCCCGGCGAAGGTGCGGTCGACGGCGGATTGGTTGTTGCTTGCGAGGCATCCGGCATTGGCGTCGGGGCCGGTGCTTCGTTCGTGGAAACGGAATTTGTCATTGGCGGGGACGTTGCGGTTTCCGGCGTATTATTCACGCTGGATGAGCTATTGGTAGACGGCAGGGTGGAGGTGTCCGTCTGCTGGTTGCATCCGCACAAGGCTGCTCCCACCAGGACACTGGCCACCGCGATTTGAACCTTTCCAGAGGGTTTCATTTTCGTCCTTTCGTGTGGCTTTCTCCATATTATTTCGAGAACAGCCTAAAGGGAGAGAAGTAGTCAAACAATCGGCGTTCATTCGGATTCTCGCCTAGGAAGGAATCTGGCATGCGACCCTGCCAGAAAGGACTTGCTACGACTGGCTCCGGGCCTTATAGTTCCTCGTCTCTTCAGCATTCCGCACCATCGTTGTGCCTTGCCAGAGGCAGGAGAAATAATCAGTCTAATGTCGAATTCAATGGAGAAACTCTTTTCCGAGGTGAAGGAATTCACCGAGGGAATGCTTGTGAAAGGGCGCGTCCTCGAGGTGCGTCCGAATGAAGTGTTGGTGGATATTGGTTACAAGTCCGAGGGCTCGATTTCGCTCTCGGAATTCGATGAGCCCGAGACCGTCAAACAGGGCGATGAGATCGAAGTACTGTTGGAGAGCCTCGAGGACGACGACGGCATGGTCGTGTTGTCCTTCGCCCGCGCCGAGCAGAAGAAGAATTGGGACCGCATCGTCACAATTTGCACCGAGGGCGGCACCATCGACGGGAAGGTCCGCGGCAAGGTCAAGGGCGGTTTGATGGTCAACATCGGCGTCGACGCCTTCCTCCCCGCCTCGCAGATTGACGTGATTCCCCCGCGCAATCTCGACGAGTACATGGGCAAGACTTTCAAATTCAAAGTCGTCAAGATCAACCAGGAGCGCCATAACATCGTTCTCTCACGGCGCGAGTTGATCGAGCAGGAACGGGAAGACAAGCGCCGCACGCTGCTGTCGAGCATGCAGGTCGGCCAGATCCGCACCGGCGGGGTCAAGAACCTCACGGACTTTGGCGCGTTCATCGATCTCGACGGCCTCGACGGATTGCTCCACATCACCGATATGAGCTGGGGCCGCATCAATCATCCCTCCGAGTTGCTTAAAGTCGGCGAGACGATTGAGGTCATGATTCTGGAAGTTGATCGCGAGAAGGAACGCGTTTCGCTTGGCCTCAAGCAGCGGAACCGCAATCCCTGGGACAACGTCGAAGTCAAATATCCCGTGGGCAGCAAGGTGCGCGGCAAGGTCGTCAGCGTCGTGCCGTACGGCGCCTTCGTCCAGTTGGAGGACGGGGTCGAAGGCATGGTGCACGTCTCCGAGCTTTCGTGGACCAAGCGCGTAGCGCGGGCTTCTGATGTGTTGAAGGTGGGCGAGGAAATCGACGCGCTCGTGCTCGAGATCAAGCGCGAGGAACAGAAAATATCCCTCGGCATTCGCCAGCTCGAAGCCAATCCGTGGTCGCAAGTGCCCAAGAAATATCCGCCGGGCACGAAGATCACAGGCAAGGTGCGCAACCTCACGAATTTCGGCGCGTTTGTCGAAATCGAGGAAGGGATCGACGGCATGGTGCACGTCTCCGATATGTCGTGGTCGCGCAAGGTCACGAATCCCGCCGAACTGTTGAAAAAGGGCCAGACCGTCGAGGCCGTCGTGCTCGAAGTGGACAGCGGCAACCAGCGCGTTTCGCTCGGCATGAAACAACTGGAAGACGATCCATGGCGGAGCATCGACCAGCGTTACAAGATGGGCGATCTCGTGAAGGGCAAAGTCGTCAAGCTCGCGTCATTTGGCGCGTTCATCGAATTGCCCGACAAGCTCGAAGGTCTCGTCCACATCTCGCAGATCAGCGAGGATCATATCGACAAGATCAAGAATGTGCTCAAGGTAGGCGACGAAGTTTCTGCTCGCGTCATCAAGGTGGATGCTCCCGAGCGGCGCATCGGTCTGAGCATCAAGGCCGCCAATTACAGCACCGACCAACTCGAGGCCGAGAAAGAGCAGTATGAAGCCGCGCTCAAGCCGGGAGAGGCCATCGTCGATCTCGAGCACGCGTTCGAGCAGGCCGAAGAGGAGAAAAACCAGTAGCCGTTTCACCTCGAATCTAGTACAAGAAACCCAGCCCCGAAAGCTTTCGGGGCTGGGTTTCTGTTTTTATACTCAGCCGAATGCTTAGAATCTCTTGAAATAAAAATCGTCGCGATTGATGCCAAGGTCTTCGACGATGTCGGCGATTATCCCGCGCGGTACGTCACCGGGGTGGTAGGCGAACGTGATCAAGCGGTCGGAACGAAATGGATTGGAGTAATGACGATGGCTGCCACTGGTTCGCACGAGCACACATCCGATTTCGCGCAGACGCCGTTCCAATTGCCGGGAGTTGTAGGAAGGATACTTGCCCACGGCTAAACCGTCAGGACAAATCGGTCACGGAACGCGGGCGGGATCGGTCGTCCGGTTTCAAGCAAAGCTTCCAAATGCACTTTGGCGGCCTCTTGGAATCGAAGTATAGCTTCGCCGCGGTCACGACCGTGTGCATGACAGCCCGGCAAAAGCCGCGACTTGGCAATCCACAAGCCGTCTTCGTCTCGGCGCACCTGCATTCTCGATATCGGAACAATCATGCTTCGTGAACAATACCCGATGTCCCGTGCATGGTCAATGCCGCCCTCAGGGCCAATCGTGCAGAATATTTTCAGTCTGGCTTCATATAGCGGCTGGTAATTCAGCTTGCCGCGCTTGCCAAGCGCGGCTACAACACGTCGAGACATGGGAACTCCCGACGAACAATTGGATCTTCTCGCACAGGGTTGCGAGAGCGTCGTCACCCGCGACGAGTTGAAGAAAAAACTCGGGTTGGACCGGCCACTCCGCGTCAAACTCGGTTGCGACCCGACCGCACCCGATTTGCATCTCGGCCACAGCGTCGTGTTGCGCAAGCTCCGCCAGTTTCAAGACCTCGGCCACAAGGCGGTGCTGATCATCGGCGATTACACCGCGCTCGTGGGCGATCCGACCGGCCAGAACAAGACGCGACCTATGCTTAGCGAAGCCGATATCGACCGCAACGCGAAGACGTATTTCGACCAGGCCGGGAAGATTCTTGATACCGCTCCGGACAAACTGGAAATCCGCCGCAACAGCGAATGGCTGGCCGGGATGCGTCTGGTCGACGTGCTCAAGCTCATGAGCCAGATGAGCGTGGCGCGCATGCTGGAGCGTGACACCTTTGAGAAACGCTACAAGGCCGATGTGACCATTGGCCTTCACGAGTTTCTCTACCCGCTCATGCAGGGCCATGATTCGGTCATGGTCAAAGCGGATGTCGAACTAGGTGGGACCGACCAGTTATTCAATAACCTGGTCGGGCGCGACCTGCAGCGCGATGCGGGCCAGGAGCCCCAAGTCGTCATGATTCTCCCCATTCTCGAAGGACTCGACGGCGTCGAGAAGATGTCCAAGAGCAAGGGCAACTACATCGGCATCAGCGACACGCCCAAAGATATGTTCGGCAAGACCATGAGCATCGGTGATGAGGCGATGTGGAAGTGGTACGTGCTTCTCCTCAGCAAGACTCCGGGTGAAATTGCCGACTTGAAAAAGGGTCACCCGATGGAAGCGAAGAAGGCCCTCGCCCACGCCATCGTCGCGCAATATTACGATGCCACGTCCGCCGACCACGCGCGCGAGGATTTTGAGAAACAGTTTTCAAAAAAAGACCTGTCGGAAATCGCGGAGAAACTCAGTGTGCCAGCCGGTGAGATTTGGATTGTCGAGTTGGTAGAGAAAACCGGGAAGTTCAAAAGCCGTGGTGACATCCGCCGCATCATCCAACAGGGCGGCGTCACGTTGGACGGCCAGAAAATCACCGACGACAAGACCAAGGTCAATGTCCGCGATGGGCAGGTCCTCAAAGCCGGCAAGCTGGTCGTCGTCAAGCTGACGGTTGCCTAACGCCGCCCTTTCTCGTACACTCCCTAACTTGGACCGGGACGTAGCTCAGCTTGGATTAGAGCGTCCCGAGCACGAAGTGGCTCGGGAAGGTCGCCGGATAGCTTTATATTGTAAAATGTACGGGACGTAGCTCAGCTTGGATTAGAGCGTCCCGAGCATGAGGTGGCTCGGGAAGGTCGGAGGTTCAAATCCTGTCGTCCCGACCACTTTTTCCCATGTATTTTGTTTACATTCTCCAGAGCCTGAGCACTGACCGGTTCTACGTTGGTCAGTGCGATCACCTCATTGAGCGATTCCTTGAGCATCAGCGTGGCGCCAATCTGGCAACTCGCAATCGTGGCCCATGGTGGATGCCCTATTTCGAAATCCATTCCAGTCGCTCCGACGCTCTCAAACGCGAACGTCAGATCAAATCCGCAAAGAGCGCGGAAAGCATACGCCGAATCATCAAGAGCGGTACGTCCGAATTGTACGCTTCGGAGCTCAGCTTGGATGAGAGCATCCCGAGCACATCAATGCTCCGGGAAGGTCGTTGATATCGCCACCCCGTTCGCGTACACTCTTCCCCGGTTCCGGGACGTAGCTCAGCTTGGATTAGAGCGCCTGCCTTGGGCGTCAAGAAAGCACTTTTCTGCTTTTAGCTATCGCTATCTTAGCCAATGTTTACGGCATTTTTCTGATTTCCGCTTTTGCCCGGTTTAGCCGAAATATGCCCCAAAAGACCAATGGAGTATCAAATGGCAGTATCAAATGGGCACTTCGATGAAAGCCCCTGCCGTCGGAGAAATTGGCGTCAATACGATCTGATACAAAGGAACCAAACCGAGTGCGGCGCTCGGAATATTCTTTCGGTCAGATTCAGAATTCCCAAATAACAAAACTCTTTTGCAGGGCCATTGGGGTATGGATTCAACACGTCCAATCAGCATTAATGGGCGGAGGTTAAAACCTGCCGCCCACCAATGAAGAATCATAACTCTCGTTATGGAAGCAACTGACGTTCCAAGGTCATCTGTCCGAATGGAAGAAGAGTGACGTTTGTAGATCCATTTTCAAAGATGACGTTGGCAACGCCAATCAGGTGCGCCTCGCCAGCAATTTCCTTGTCCTTAACTTTGTCATCCAAGTCTTTGACCGCCGCATCCGCGAAACCTCGGTCGTGTCCACGATCAATATCCACCAGTACCGCTCGCGGACAACCATTTGTGGGATTCAGGTAAATCCTTCCAGCAACTGTCAGGAATCCACCCACCAAAAAGCCATTCGTATTAACGCCCATGCGCATGACAAAGCGTTCGTGGTTCGGACCCAGCGATGAAGCGCTGTCCTGGCCGGTCAAAGCGTAAACATTTGTGCTACTCGCAATGTCCAAGATGTTGCTCGAAAGAGCGGCGTCGAAGACAACTAATTTCGCCGACGCCGAGTCGCAGCTAATCTCCAAGGCCAATACACGGTTGGTCTGCACTACAGTGGGACTCTCGCCCAAAGCCAGATTAACCAAGTCATGCCCCGCAAAGGTATCGAACGCGAGCAGATCCGTGTTGGTAGCTACGGGATTTGGCACTTGAAATGCCGCGTTGACTACAGCGGTATCGCGGAATGTGCCGCCGTTTACCGAAACCGCGAACGCCATTACCACAAAAGCTGCCCCAATTCTTACCCATCCTTGTGCCTTCATCGATGCATTACTCCTAACTCGGTTTGTTTTACAGCCGGGATTGCTGGCCGAGTGCGCAGTCCCAACCACTTTCATAGACCCGTTTATTTAGTATGGGCGGTCCAATTTCCGGACGCTGATAATGTCTGGCGACGATTGGGCTTACAATCGGCTCTCAACGGAAAAATCCCTAGGATAGTCCCCTATATCGCGTTGCAGCGTGCAAGGGTTGCAGAACCCGGCAATTTAATCGTCGATTGATGAAAGACGCGAGCTAGCTGCTAGTGTTGGGCGCTTCTTTGACGCCGGATTCTTTGTGTAACTTCCAGCTCCCAACCGCGACGCACAACGGGACGAAAACGCGACCAAGCATTTTCTTCGCCCGGGTACGCCCTTTCCCAATCTTCCTCCAATTTGGAATCCAGATCGCCGTTCCAAACGGAGAACTGTTTCCCGTACCGCAATTGGGCTCCATACCCAAAGCGGTATGCAGGCTCGACTTCCTCAAAGGTAGGAATCTGGCGAGGAGGTATGGGTTCCTTGCCGGCTGCCTGCTTCAAAGTATCGCTTACTTGCTGATTGGTATCAGGCTCATTACCCCCAAAGTCGTGCTTCGTTTGATCCCAGTCGCGTTGCACGGCGGTTTTGACTCGCTCCCAAGCCGTGTCGTTTTCTGGGTCCACCAAACTGGATTCTTGTACTTGCCCATTCTGTTTCGCGCCTCCATGGTAGTCTTTTGGTTATACTGCGATTGTTCACGAACCTAAACCATGAGACTTGGGAGTTCTATGAGGCTGCGACCCGAATTGCTCATAGGCCGAATTCCTAAAGCTGGCCGTCAGGCTGGAGCGGCCGTTGACGAACATGCAGTAGCGGTGGAGAATAAGGCATGGAGCCAATTTCAGAAACTTACCGAAATCATCAAATTGAAATCCTAGATGAACCTTTCGCCATCGAGACTCTGGCAATGGGGACTCTATCGCCCAACATCGGGCGCAAGGCGGTCATAAAAGTCGACGGCGATGATGTCACCGATAAATGTGATTCTGGCGACAAGTCATCGCCTGAATCGATGATTGCCAGCGCACGCCGATATGTCGATCAGAAGTTTTTCTCGAAAACGTAAACACCAATACCCTCCACCCGCTGCTACCGAGTACAGTTGGTGCCCTAATCTGGCAATTTCGCAACTTGCGTCGGGTTGTATGAGTGAAATAAAATGCCGACGTGGCAAAGGTCCGTTTCGCTACTTCTCAGACTCAACCGTTCGTTTGAACCCGTGAAAGACTAGTTGGCGATACGCTCCGCTGTGTTCTTAGTCATTACCCGACGGATGAGCTGCAAGGCTTCTTGGATGCGAAATGATTTGCGGATGTAGCCGTCAATCTGATGGCGGGCGAGGATCGGGCGCAATCGTAGTTCCTCAACGCCTGAAACAATAATCACTTTCACGTCTGGACTCAGTTTCTTCAGGCATTCGAAAGTTTTGGATCCGTCAAGCTGCGGCATGTTGTAGTCCAGCAATACCAGGTGGAATTTGTCCTTCTCACGCGCGAACTTCTCGAGAGCCCTAACGGGATTCGCCTCTGAGATAACTTCGAATCCGAAGGGCTCGAGCAGTTGCGTGATAAGGGTGCGAAACTCGTCGTTATCGTCAATCGCCATAACTCGGAAGCTGGCGCTGGCCGGCGCAACTGAGTTGACCGCGTCGATGCCCAATTGTACGAGTGTGTCGGCTTGTTCAGTTGGTGGTAGCATCCAATCCTTTTTTTTGCGCGTATTGACATACAGCATTACGCTTGCCAGCTTGATGGCGAACCGCCTTTCTTCCCTAAATCAGCAGTATCCGGTGGGCGCGACGACAGTTTCCATTCGCCGGTTGCGAATCTCCTATTCCGGCTTACGTTTCAACGGGGGAGTCGAGACGCTCTCTTTTGGGTAGGATTATTCAGCCGCATTGGGTCGGCTGGGTTTGCTAAAAGTGGAGCCTCGACTCTCCCTTTTATTTCCGTGGCCCACATCCTTCCCGCCAAAACGGGCGGATGATCCATTAAGGGTACTATAGCTCTTGCGGTTCGATTTCCACCCCGAGGATTTCAGTTAGCGATCCAGGATCTCGCTTATCTTTTTAAGGTCGACGATGAACTTTTTAGTTTCGCGCTCTCGTGTCTTTCGGTCAGGAACGCGCAACAACGAAGAGGGGTGCACAGTGGCAAACACAAACGGCGCCAAAGAAGATTCGACCAGTTTACCGCGATCTTTCATGACTCGGAAATCTCACCCTAAAAGAGTCTTGGCCGCTGTAGCGCCGAGGCAGACAATGATTCGTGGTTTAACAAGCGTGATCTCGGCGTCCAGCCAGGGCCGGCACGCTGCGATTTCCGCCGCATTGGGTGTGTCGTGCATGTGGCGCTTGCCTGCTGGTTTCCACTTGAAATGCTTTACGACATTGGTCACATAAAGTTTGGAGCGATCAACGCCTGTCGGCCTGAAGAGAACGATCGAGAAGCTGTCCCGCGGTACCCACAAACGGTTTTCCTTCGATGTCCTCATGAAAACCCGGTTGCTCACCAACCAGCATCACTTTCGCGCTCGGTTTTCCCTCGCCGAAAACCGTTTGCTTTCCAAGCCTCCATAAATGACATCCTTTGCACCCTTTGGCTGATTTCTGAAGCGAAGAAAATGTTAGATGGGCGGGAATCAAATCCGCCGCGGAGGCGGAATGTTTCTTTTTATTTGACTCCATACTTACTGTACTCCACTCTCAATGAGCGCTCATTTATTAGGATTGACGGACTTTTGCCTGGCTTACGAGCGGCCTCTTTTTGGCCACTGGCTTGTTCTCTGCGGCGACGCTCCCCGGGCCGTTCGCGATTTCTGAGGTTCACGCGGAGAACACTTATTCGGCCGTGTGCTCACAGTTTTTTGTTCCGTCACAAAGTTTCCTTCTTTCTTAACGAGAGTCACCTTTTGGGAATAGCACCTTGTCGGGGTGCGCTCTCAGTTCCACAAGCAATTGTTTGATGAGCTTCGTCTTGATCCGACCGGCTTGCTTGGGATGAACGAGATACCGGACTATGGCCTCGACCCAAGTATTGTCGTTGATCCGGAAGAAAGCCGAAGGATGTTCACGCACTTCAAGTTCGTCCACCGGCGCTTGTGCCAGTAGGTGACGGAATTTATCCACACCCATTTTCATGTCCTCACCGATTTCTCGTTGGACAACTTTTTGCATCGTAGAAGCGACGAACTCGAAGTCGCTCTGGTAAGCTATCTGGAATTTGATTTCGTTCCAGACATACGGGAATAGTGGCCACGAATAATTGTAAACTGCAGTGTTGAATACCGACGAATTGGGAAATTGAATAATCCTCCCGCTCGGATGGTCGCTCGATAAATAATCACCACCGAACTCCCAAAGCCGTGTGTCCAAATAGCCAACTTCGATGACATCCCCGGAGGAGTCGCCAATCTTGATCCTGTCGCCGATTCCGTAAGGGTGACGGATCAAAATATAAATCCAGGCAAAAAAACTGGCCAGTGGGGACTGAAGAGCGAGTCCCAAGATGAGGGAACCGAGTCCCAGGGAAACCGCTGCAGCGTACCAATGTTGAAAAATCAGGGAAAGCGTGCTGAAAAGTAAAACAATTCCGGTGACCAGCCACAGGATTCTCTTCAGATTATACCGCGACGCAGCGTCTTCCAAATGCTCAATGGTATATATCTGAATCAAAAATGCCACGCAGACCGCCGCGGCACAAATAATGGCAGCCGTAACCGCGGACACAACAAGGGGAAAGGATTCTTTTGCGTGTGCGAATAATTGCGATGCCAAGAGCAAACGTATTACAATTAAAAGAGCGAGAATTGAGGCTGCGATAGCCAGAGACTGATGGTGGTCAACCGACGAATTTGTCAGACCGTCGTGTACGGACCTGGTCTGGCTTAGCTCGCGTTGTACGTCTTGTGGTTTGGGCTCTTCTGAGTTTTCCTGCTTCATTTGCTCTTGGCCAAATCCCTTTCGGCCGGACATGCCAATGAACCTACATAAGATAGGCGACAACATCAATTGGGTCGGATGCGGATTGCTTTCTCGGAAAATGACCTAAAAGGATGTTACCGCAAGGCCTACCGCGGCTGCGGCCATGACGCCTACTGCTGACCAACCCAAAAGATTCGTCCATGGCCCGTTGGTTTTATCACCCATGATTTTTGGATTATTTGAGATCAGCAAGATCAGGACGAGCAGCGGCGGAGCGAGAAATCCATTGATGACGGCCGTCCAAAAAAGGGCTTTCATCGGATTGATGCCCAGGAAATTTATAGAGACACCGAGTAAAGTGCAAACTAGCATCACCGTGTAGAATCGTTTTGCGGCGCCGAGCTTCGCATCAAGGCGGCCGCGCCATCCGAACATAGCGCAAACAGCGTAGGCTACCGACCCCGTCAAAATAGGTACTGCCAGACAACCGGCTCCGATCAGACCGACTGCCAACAGAATGTACGCACCCTCGCCCGCCAATGGGCGCAATGCTTGCGCCGCATCGGTGGCTGATTGAATATCCGTCTTCCCGACTTTGAAAAGTGTGGCGCCGGAGGAAAGAATGATGAAATACATCACGACATTGGAAAAGAGCATTCCGGTAATCGTGTCCCAACCAGCTGCCCGTAACTCTCCTTTTGTACTCCCCTTGCGCGCTGCCACTGTCGTTCGTCCTCGTTTAATGTCCTCTTCTACTTCCTGATTGCTTTGCCAGAAGAAGAGGTAGGGCGAAATAGTGGTTCCCAAAATGGCAACAAGCGCCGACAGAAATTTCCCGTCGAGACTCAGGCGAGGCACAAGAGTCCCGCGTATGACTTCCAGGAAATCAGGTTTGGCAAAGAGAGCAGCCCCAATGTAGGCGAATAGCGCAAGGCTCAACCACTTAAAGACTTGAGCGATTAAGCGATAAGAACCCCATACTTGAAGTGCCAGTAGAAGTAAGCCTACTGGCAACACCAGAACGCGGATCGGAATCGGTGCCAAAAGATTGATCGCCGCCGCTATCGCGCCGATGTCAGTTCCCGCGTTGATTGTATTCGCCACGGCTAGCGCGATGATGACCACAAATAGGAGCGAACGCGGATAGTGTTGTTTTAGTACGCCGGTCAATCCCCGACCAGTGACCATGCCGATTTTACCGCAAATATACTGTACAGCGGTCATTAGGGGAAAAGTGGCTAATGCGGTCCATAGAGTAGCGTACCCTAGAGAGGCACCCACTTGGGCGTAGGTTGCGATCCCCGAAGGATCATCATCGGACGCTCCAGTCACGAAGCCAGGGCCAAGTGTCTGCAAAAAGCGAACGAAGGGATTCTTTTTTTCTGCTCGCTCCTGATGCGGTTGTTTCGCCATAGCCGAGTTTGACTATGCCGCTGTTGTTTCGCCGCCAAGCAGTGTCAAAACCTCGCCAGTGATGTAGCCGGAGTCCGCCTCGGAGGCAAAGAACACGTAGGCAGGAGCGATTTCTTCCGGCTGCGCTGGGCGACCCAGTGGAGTATCGGCTCCAAATAGTCGGATCTCCTTTTCGTTTTTTCGTTCGGCAGGGTTAAGCGGCGTCCACACAGGACCCGGTGCGACGCAATTCACTCGAATGCCGCGTTTAATCAACATTTTCGCCAGGGTCTTCGTGAATGCGTGAATTGCGCCCTTGGTAGAGGAGTAATCAAGGAGGCCCTCGCTGCCTTCCAAGCCAGTGATGGAGCCGGTATCGATGATCACCGAACCTTTTTTCAGGTAAGGCAACACCGCTTGGACTATATGGAAATAGCCGTAGATATTTGTGCGGAAAGTCTTGTCCCACTGTCGCTCAGTGAGCTTTTCGATTTCGTCGCAGTGACATTGAAATGCGGCGTTGTTAACGACGATGTCGAGTTTGCCTAATTGTTCGAGCACCTTTTTGACGGCGTGCTTGCAGAAACTGGCGGAACGCACGTCCCCGCTAATATCTATCGCGCTACGACCGATGCTACGAACGGTTTCGACAGTAAGGGCCGCATCCTTTCGTTCCTGAGGTAAATGCAAAATCGCCACGTCCGCGCCTTCCCGGGCCAAAAGTACTGCTACAGAACGCCCGATGCCGCTATCACCGCCGGTAATTAGGGCGACTTTGTCATTCAGTTTGCCGGCCGCGTGATAATGTGACGCGAGAAATTGTGGCGGCGGATTGAGGCGGTACTCCTGTCCAGGAGGGCGCTGATTTCGTTGTGATGGAAACGGAGGTTTTGGTTTGACGCTTGTAGAGCTTTTAGCCTTCATACTGGACAAAATATATGCCCACCTCCTGTGAAACAATGGGACAACGGCTGATTGATGACTCGGAACAAAGCAGAGCGGTCACGGTCCCGTATTCCCTTAATGAGAGGAGGGAAGATGTAAAAGCGATCTGGCTTGGGGGCCAACTGCGGGGATAGCACACCCCGAGAAACGTGCCCGAACGAAGGGGAATGATTGCGACAATGTGCACAACTCCTATCGTCGCTTCGATTCTCACAACGGCCTCCATCTCACATCGCGCGAACCTACTGGCTCGGACGGATTCGGGGATCGCCGCCCTCTGCGTCGTGAGCGAAGCAACCTTACGGGTTGCACAAAGACAAATGGGGAGTATCATCGCAACGTCGAATCGCATAATCAAAGACGTTTTACGGCGCTTCTCGCGAATGGAGACAAACTATGCCGCTGATTAATGTCGTAGTGACCCTGATTGTGGTCGGAGTCCTGCTCTGGCTTGTTAACAATTACATCCCGATGGATGGCAAAATTAAACAAATTCTTAACGTAGTGGTGGTGATTTGCGTAGTAGTTTGGCTGCTGTATGCTTTTGGAATTATCAATCACGCCGGGGATATTAAGGTTCCGCAGGTGCATTAAGAAAGATTTCTCCATCGCCAGCGGGAAAATCTCGTTGTTAGAATGCTGCATCCTAGACACGGCGGATTCCGGAATTCAGCTTTTGTGCCGGGCCGTCAAGATCTGCCGAGGTTTCGGTGGAATCTAACCGAACGACCTTCATGCACATACGGGTGATCTCGTTGACAACACGCCGTAAATCCTTCCTCGGAAAGCGCTCCGCGATGAGTACTCGGACGCTGGTCGTAATGTCCTTGGACATTAACTCCAAGGTCTCCCGCTCGCTGCGCAGGAAATCGCGAAGCACTTGGCGCGGGTTGTCACCTGTGCGCAACACATCTAGGGGACCATTGGACCTTGCCGTAGGCCGACGCGACGGGCAAATGATCGAGGACGGCGTATTCCCAACCGTGTTCGCCGACCCGCTTGCACAGCAGCACTTCGCTCTGGTTCAGATGCATCAACGACATGCACACTTCCCATGGACCGCGATCCCCAATCGAATCGGGTAATTCATAGAGACCAGGCAGCATTTGGGATTCCAGTTGGCCGAGATTCTGTGCCGACGTTCTCGAGCTCGCGCAGCTTGTCGCCGATCATACAGAGCGCTTGGTAATCGCCTCTGATTGCCACAAACGCTTCAGAATACGCGGCGTATTCCGTGTCGCTCATTCTTTTCAGAGAAGAGCGAGTTAATTCCTTTCGCCCCTGGCCATTTCTTTTGATCACGCGTCTCCTTTCCGTCCGCTCATTCAACCTTCAAGAGCTTGAGCAGTTCCGAGCGAGGAATGAGCAGTTTGCCACGCAATACCCGGCAAGCGCGGAGCTTCCCGCGCTGTATCATCCGATAGACGCTAAAGTAGTGGACACCCAAAAGTTGCGCAGATTCCTCAACGGAGTAGGCAAGGCGTTCTGAATCCGGCCGTGCGGGTGCCTGTGACGGAGTATTCATTGCTCCATTGTTTCCTGACATGGACACAGTTTAGAAGAAAACTCACTCTCTCCTTGTTCCCGTTTGGGAACAACTCGCATATGGGCTAGGTACAGCGCGGTTTCCCTGCCCGCATCACTCGCAAGGTAAAACCATTGCCATTCTCGAACGCTTCCACACGCGCTGTGATTTCCAGCACCGGATAGCGCACCGTCGCCAGCCCGTAACTGCGATAGGTGTCGGCGAACAACTCCGTTTCGACGATCCCTGTCCAGTCCGCGATAGTCATGAACTTCATCAGTTCACCTGTGACCTGTTGGTGTAGCCGATCCTCGATTATCAATCCGCAACAAGTCACGGTTTCACCGGTGTGCTCCGCCAAATTCGCCACCGCGCAGTAAGTGTCCCAAGCCACATCGGGATGCAATTCCAACGGATGCCCCGAAACCGGAAAATCCAGCAGTTCGGACTCCGCTCGTAATAGGTCCAGATGCGTTGGCTCGCTCAAATCCACCGGTGGACTGCGCTCGTGGCACGAGTCGTTCAGGAGCCACGCCTGTTCGCCGCAACGATTGCCACCCACGAGATGCTGAATCCCCCAGAACTGCTCGGTGCGGGATCGGCCAAAACCGTCGAACGCTCCAACCCGCGCCAGCAGCTCCAGTTCCTCACCGCTGGCGCCGACACGCTGACAGAAGTCCTCCAGCGAAACGAACTCACCGCGCTCGCGCTGCGCGAGGATGCGCTCCTGTGTCCGTTCGGTTAGCCCTTTCACCCGCACCGCTGGTACCCGGATCTTGCCGCCGCGCACAGCAAAGCCAGGACCCGGGTCGTTGATCCAGGGGGATAGAAGTGGAATCCGCAAGCGGTGGCATTCGAGGATGTAAACCAAAGGACGGTAGAAGCCTTTGCCATTGGTCAGCACAGCCGCCATAAACTCCGCCGGGTAGTAGTGCTTCAGCCAGGCCGCCTGGTACGCCTCGACCCCGTAGGCGGTTGAATGGGCCTTGCAGAACGCGTAGCCACTGAAGCCACAAACCAGTTTCCAGACCTCGGCGATCTCTTCCTCGGTCCGACCCAGCCGTTTGGCGCACTCGGCAAACTCGACTCCGATTCTCTCGACTTCCATCCACTTCTCTTTGCCCAATGCGCGACGCAATACATCGGCCCGTCCCGGCGGCAGTCCCGCGAACGCCTCGCAGATCTGGAGAATGTGTTCCTCATATACGACCATTCCGTACGTGCTTTTTAGGCATTCCGATAGCGACACATGCGGATAGACGGTTGGTTCCAGCCCCTGATAGCGCCGCGTGAAGTGCTGTTTCTTATTTTCGTTGGCGGCACCTGGACGGATCACGCTGACGATGGCGATCAGCCCGTCGATCTCGCGCACGTTGCACATCCGGCACAATGAGAGCATCGCGGGACTCTCAATGTGATGCACCGCCCGTGCGCCGCCGTCTGCGATCATTTCCCATACGGCGGGATCTTCCCACGGCTCAAGACCTCCAAGGTCGACGGTAATCCCTCGCGAGACCAGCGACTGTCGGGCATCGCGCATCGCGGCGAGTCCACCCTGGGCCAGAATGTCGATCTTGACCAAGCCGATGGCTTCTACCGCATCCATATCGAAGTGTGTCGTCGGGTAGCCCTTGTTCGACTCGAAACACGGTACCAGATTGGTCATCGGCACGCTCGAAAGCACCAGCCCGCACGGGTGCATCTTGGGGTAACGCGGGAAGCCATCGAGGAACTGTGCCATCTGCAACGCTGATTTGTACGGCTCTTCGTTGACCGGCAGATCCCGGACCTCCTGTGTTTGCGCGACCGCCTCAACGAGATCGTGGGCTGCGGCGTGCGGGATCTTCTCGGTGAACCGCCGCACCTGGTACTCCGACACACCAAGAACTTTGGCGACCTCAGCGAAGGCGCTGCGGGCTTGGAAAGTCGAGAATCCGCCGACGACCGCCGTGTGCATGGGACCGTAGCGCTCGAAGATCAGATCGACGACATCGTCCTTCCGGTCGTGGGCAAAATCGAGATCGATGTCCGGCAATTTGTTCAGCGCCATCCGATCCTTGTTAAGGAACCGGCGAAAGTAGAGATCGAAACGGATGGGACAGACATCGCTGATCCGCAGGCAATAGCAGACAAGGGAATCCGCCGCGCTTCCGCGTGTAATCCACTCAATGCCACGGCACTGGCATTCCTGCAGGATGTCCCAGACCACGAGAAAATACTCCTCGTAACCGACCTCAGCGATGATCGCCAGCTCTTCCTCGACCTGCAGCAGTACTTCGGCTTCGCGACCTGAATACCTTTGCCGCAGCCCATCAAGCACCAACTTCCGGAGGAACAACCGTGGACTCGTACCATCGGGCGGATTGAAGCAGGGAAAGTGCAGTCGCCCAAAATCGAAGTCAAACGAGCAGCGATCGGCGATTTCGATAGTCCGAGCGAGCGTGTCGATGCGACCGTTGTATGCCTCCAGCACGTCGTCAGCCTTGGCGAAGTGAAAGTCGCCGCCGAGACGCTTGTCAGGATGCGCCTGTCGCAACAACGTCAGGGTCCGGACGCTCTGTACTACATCGTACTTCCAGCGGTCTGCCGGCTCGGCGTAGTGAATAGCGGGCAAGGCCACATCAGCCGCGTGGTAGAACCGTTGGGGGAAATGTCGCTTGAGTGTCTGATCGGAACCGACCGCGAGCAGGCCAGTCGTGTCTTGCTTCAGAAGGGTTTCCGGTCGAGTCAGGATCCGGCACAAGTTCCGGTAGCCCGTTGTGTTCTGGACGAAGAGCAGCAACCGCGAGCTTCCTCGACTCACTTCCGCGCCGATGATCGGTTTGATGCCGGCAGCCCTGGCGGCGGTCGCGAACTCCACAGCTCCGTGAAGATTGCCGATGTCGGTGATGGCAACAGCGGGCAGATGACGCTGGACGGCGAGATCAACAATGGCTTGAATCGACAAGGTTGAGTTCAGAAAGGAATAGAAACTGTGGACATTCAGTGGAACATAGGGGGTCGTGATGGAGTGGGTAGTGGTTCGTTTGGCCAGCTCTGAAGCGAACCTCCGCGAAGGCTTCATTCGCTCCGCCAGCAACAAGTCATGACCACGCATCACGGCCCTGCGCCCGTGACTTCCCCGAAGTTCATCAATCACTCTCGACAGGTGACGGCGCGCTTCGTGTTGTCGGGTATCGGCATCCAGCGGCAGTTCCGTGCGTACGAATCCCTCGTAAAGATTGGTGAACTTTAGCGACACGAGCCGCAGGCTAACGCGTCGTTTCCAGGCCTGTTTCAGCATCGGGCGGAACCGCGAATAAAGGTCCGTCTCAAGGTCCGTCGGTTCCGAGAGACTTTCACTGTGTTGGTCTTCGGCCATATCGTTGTACCGGACTTTGACTGTCACCGTCCGGACGCTCATGCCATCCTCTCTGACTTTGACCATCAGCCCGTCTGCCATACGTCGTAATGTCGCTTCGATGAATTCTTCGTTGGTGGTGTCCTCAGAAAAAGTCTCCTGTTGGCCGTAAGACTTGGCGGGAGCGGCTTCACGAATAACCGGGCGATCATCACGACCATTCGCGTATTCCCGGATTTGGAGAGCGCTACGCCCCAGGAGCATTGCCAGTAAATCAACGGGCGTGGCGGCAATCTGTCCAATGCGCGCCAGACCACCGGTGTTCAGGCGTTGCGCAGTCTTGGGTCCAATGCCTGGCAGCCAACGATTGGCGAGTGGATGAAGGAAATTCGTCTCCTGTCCGCGCGGAATCATCGTGAACGCAGCTGGCTTGTTTAATTTCGAGGCGATCTGGCTGATCAACTTGTTGCTGCCGATACCCTCGCTGACGGTGATCTTGAGGGACTGCTGGATGGCGGTACGGAGCGTCTGCGCAATGTCGGTGGGAGATTTCCTCGCACCCGTCAGGTCGAGGTAACCTTCATCGATGGAGCCGACCTCGACATCCGGGGTAAAATCGTGAGCGTAGGAGAACATCCAGCGGGAGAACCGTTCGTACTTCTCGTAGTCGCCCGGCAGCACGATCAATTTGGGACAAAGTCTGCGAGCCCGAACCGTCGGCATGGGCGTGAAGATGCCGAATTTCCGGGCCTCGTAAGAGGCTGAGGCGATGATGCCGCGCTTCTCGCCGCCAACCGCAATGGCCCTGCCGCGCAATCGAGGATCGGCGGCCTGCTCCACCGATGCGAAGAAGGCGTCGGCATCGAGATGGACGATGGCTCTTTGCATGGACATCTGCCTTCAGTCCGCCCCCTTCGTCGTCCCCGTTATCAGGATGTTGTGGGCCGGTTAAGGCACGGAGGTAGGGCCGACAACGAGGACGACGGTGAAGGTGGATTGATTATTTTCGTTTGCGCATCAAGGCCACCATTACCCCTTGGATGACCAGTTCAGTCGCGGGAATCAATTTGGGGTATTTGGGGTTTTCGGCTTTCAAGTACGGCTTGCCGCGTTCCGTTAAGTAAGTCTTCAGGGTGCTTTCGTTGTCAATCAGTGCCGCAACCGTGTCCCCGGGACGGGGCTCTAAGCCATGTTCGAAGACCGCAATATCCCCGTCGACGATGTACTTACCAATCATCGAATCGCCACGCACGCGAAGGGCAAAGGTGCGGGCTGTTGGACGGATGCCCAAAGTAGCGACATCCACACTGATGCAACCCTCGGCCTCTTGCTTCTGTTCCTCGGAATAACCCGCGGGGATCGTGCCATAGAGCGGGATGTCAACGACCTGGCTCCGCAGTTTGTCCAGTGCTGACACGACCTGCCAGGAGCGGGCACGACCGGGGCGGTGCTTGAGTGCGCCTTTGCCGATTAAAGCGCGGATGTGGTTGGCCGCTCCCGTGGCACTGCGAAAACTGAAATGCCGTGCGATTTCCCGCACGCTGGGAATTTGACCCGTCGCCTGACGCTGTAAATCAATGAAGTCTAATATTTGCTGTTGGCGTTTGGTTAATTCCATAGTGTACATTTGTACACTACACGCGTATACTTGCCGCTGTCAAGAGTCTCGAATGGACCGGGGGTTGCGACTACAATTAACTTATGCTCGGCGCAGAAACACCAGCACACGCCACGCTCAAGAAACTGGCCGTTCAGTGGGCGCAACTGCAGCGATATCCCATCTGCGGAATCGAGGTCCGCCTCCCCCATTCCAACTACCGAGCAGATGTCGTGGCGTACCGGCCCGCAACCCAGCGACTCCCCTTCCCCGCCAATGGGAAGGCGCCGCATCGGTTGGTCCGTCAGCCCGTTGTTGGCAGGACGGCAGTGTTTGAATGCAAACAGGCCCGGTCCGATTTCCTGAAGGACTCGCATTCAATCGACGAGACAACAAACCGGTTGAAGGCGCTTGATGAACGACGGTGGACGCTGGAGCGGCTGTTGGGAATGCACCAGCCGTCGTTACGGAAAGGAGAGTCGCTGTTTGCCGAATACGACGCCATCGACATCTCCAATTTCGAACACAAAACCTATCGAAAGGTGATTCGGGAGATTTCCATTTTGCAGGCTCGCCTCTATGGCAAGACCAAGTTTGACAAGGTCGCACGGTACTGCTGCGCGAATCTTTGTTACTTGGTGGTGGAGGACGGAATCCTCAAGTGTCACGAGGTGCCGTTGTACTGGGGGTTGCTGGTTCGGCGGGGCGAAGCACTACTGCTAAAGAGAATGCCGCTGTGGCAGGATGTACCGATACCGACTCGACTGGAACTGCTGCAGCGAATAGCCCTGACCGGGACACGACGATTGAACGGGGCCTCGGACCTGTCGGAGGTGCATTCGACGGACGAACGACCACAGTCAAGAGGTTGGGTTAGTTCTGTTCAATGAGTGCCATTGGAGGTTCGTTCATTACTTCTTGCACCTTGAGTTTTAACGCATCCGTAGTCACCGGTTTTTGGAGAAAAGGAATTTGTTTGTCGAACATCCCGTTGCGAATGCCAAGTTTCTGAGGGTAGGCGGAACAGAACAGGATTTTGGTTGTGGGAAAGCGCGATCCAACCTTGAAAGCCAATTCCTTGCCACCCATAACTGGCATTACCAAGTCCGTCAATAGAAGATCGATTCTTTGTTCACTAGAACGCTCCAAGATCCGAAGAGCTTGCTCGCCGTTTTCTGCCTCGAGGACGGTGCACCCCATTTCCCGCAATATCGAAGTCATGAATTCCCGTATCACCTGTTCATCTTCCGCTACCAGCACGGTGGCAGGGCTCCGAGAAGAATCGGGCGACTCAGAAGACGCCGTTCCAATCAAAGCCTCTTGCTCAGCCTTCCTGTCGATAGCCCGATCGGGGTCAATCGATTGATTGAGTTTTGGGGATTGTATTCGGGGCAAGTAGATCGCGAATGAAGTGCCCTTGCCCGGTTCGCTATGAACGACGATGTGGCCGCCGCTTTGGTGGATTGTTCCGTAGCATGTAGACAAGCCAAGACCCGTGCCCTTGCCGGGCTCCTTCGTCGTAAAGAATGGCTCGAACAAGTGTTTCCGTATTTCTTCTGTCATACGGTGCCCGTGTCCGTGACCTTGAGCATTATGTAATCGCCAAATGGAACCCCGGCATAGTGATTGATATTGTTTTGCGTAACGGTCAGATTGGCTGTGGCTACGGTAAGCGTTCCTCCGCTGGGCATGGCATCCCGCGCATTAATGACCAGGTTAATGACGACCTGTTCCAGGCTGTTTACATCGACCTCACACCATCCAAGATCAGATTCTACGAGCGTAACAAATTGAATGCTGCTGCCCAACAACGGCGTCAGCATGGGCTTCATCGCGCTAATCGTAGCGCCAAGATTCAATGCCCCGGTTTTTAATTCCTGTTTGCGACTAAATGCCAAGAGACGTACCACGAGGGAACGCGCCTGGTCAGCTGCACTTTGAATATGCTGGAGCTTCGCACGTTGCAATGCACTTAGATCCTTCTCTCTAATCAGCAATTGAGATTGACCGAGGATGACAGTGAGGACGTTTTTGAAATCATGGGCAGCGCCGGCAGCCAAACGACCCATTGCTTCCATTTTTTGTGCCTGCCGTAATCGGTCTTCGCTTTGTTGTAATGCCAATTGGACCCGCCGTTGTTCCCGGCGGATATCTGCTTCCTGGAGTCTCCTGCTGAACAACGGGAGCGAGACGCGTCAAGTTGCTTTTCATGACGTAGTCGTGAGCTCCCCGTTTCATGGCCAATACTGCGGTCTCCTCGCCAACCGTGGCGGATACTAGAATAAATGGAATGTCGCGCCCGACCTCCTTGAAAACCTGAAGCGCCGCCAATCCGTCAAAATTTGGCATATGGAAATCGCTGATAACGATCTGCCAATCCTCACTTTGTAATGCCGCTCGTAGGGTGGCCGCATCGTCTACGCGCTTATGCTGCGGTTCAAAGCCGTTTTTCTTGAGTTGGCGCAAGAGGAGGAAAACGTCTTTTTCTGAATCGTCTACAAACAGGACTCGCAGGGGTTCGCTCATTTACGTAGTTTCTCCTGCGGCCCCGGCCCGACTTTGTTCGCAACGGCCAGCGTAAAACAAAATGTTGCGCCGTGGTCAATCGCGGCCGAGGCCCAAATTTTGCCGCCGTGGCGAGCGATGACACGCTGAACTGTCGCGAGACCGATGCCGGTGCCTTGAAAGTCGGAAGCTTTGTGTAGTCGCTTGAAAGGCGAAAATAACTTTTGCGCCTGCTGCATATCAAAGCCGGCGCCATCATCGCGAACGTAGAAAACCTGTTCACCGTTTGATTGCAATAACGAGCCGACTTCGATACGCGCGCGCGGTTGCTTGGAAGTGAACTTCCAGGCGTTATTGAGGAGGTTCTCCAATACGACGCGGAGGAGCTGCGGATCGGCTTCCGCGATTAGGTCGTTGGCGATCACGAAATCAACCGCTCGCTCCGGTGCGCTCGCCTTCAGATGATCAGCAATGTCGGCTGCCATCAGACTCAAATCGACTTCTTGGCGGAACATTTCGGTGCGCATCATTTTGGAAAGGGCCAGCAAGGCGTCAATAATCTCGCCCATTTGATGACAACTATTGCGGACGTGTTTCAGATGGTCCAATCCCTCTGTGTCCAAGCGGTCAGCGTAGTCCTCGATGAGGACCTGACTGAAGCCATCTATATTTTGCAATGGGGAACGAAGATCGTGGGATACGGAATAGCTGAAGGCTTCGAGTTCTTTATTGGCCGCTTCCAGCTCCGCGGCGCGTTGTCCGAGTTCTTCATTGAGATGAATGACTTTTTGTTCGGTTTGTTTACGCTCGCTGATGTCGCGAAGGGCGCTGGTGACGAGGATGCCTTGTTCGGTCTCCAGCGGTTTCATGGAGATTTCGATGGGCAATTCGCGCCCATCTTTGTGGATGGCGCTCAATTCGATACTCGTGCCCATCATCTGCTCACCGCGATTGCCAAAGTAAATAGCGTACTGCTGCAGGTAGGTTTTCCGATAGCGCTCGGGGACAAGGATGGCAACGGTTTGACCGGCAAGGTCCTGGGAGGTGTAGCCGAGCAGTTTTTCCGTGTGGGAATTGCTGACGACAATTTTACCCTCCTTGTTAACGATCACGATTGCGTCTGGTGAGGATTCGAGAAAGCCGTTTAGTTTTTCCCCGAGCTTGCCGTTCTCCAGCATCAACCAATAGGTGGTGAAGCTGCATAATAGCAAAACAACGGAGGCCAGCGAACCGGCCTCGACCAAGGCCACTTTGACAATATGCGCGTGCTGTGACGCGGCGGTGGTTTGGACGACAATCTGGGTTTGGGCAGCCTGGTCCAACACCTGAAGCTTGGCCGCAATGGTTTGCATGCTGTCGTACCCCTGATCGGCGAACCCGCGTTGTCCGACGGCCCGAAAAACATTTTTGTTACCTAGGTCCACCATTTGTTTGAGCACGGCCAGATGGGCGAGGATTAGATTGTTGAGTTCTTCGAACTGCTTGGAAGTGGCGGCTGTTCCACGCAACATGTTCTGGAGGTTTTCGAGTTCAGGACGCACGGATTGTACCGCACCGTAATACTGATCTAGGTGCGATTGCTTGCCGGAGATGGCAAAGCCACGGGCGCCGCTTTCGGCTTCGTGCAAGGTGGCGGTCAGGGAATGCAGGTCGAGAAGTAATTGTCCTGTGCGTCCAATTGCATTACGTATCTCCTGTTCCTGAGCAAAATTATCAAAGACGCGCTGACCTAAGGAAACCAGTGCGTAAATTGTGCCGAAAAGAACTGCAGCGGGAAGCAAAATACTCCGGCAACGTTCTCGTATTCGTGGCTTCTTCGCTCGCGGGGTTAGCTGAGTCTGGGCAACTCTAGGAACAGCAGGAAGGGCTTCGTTCGCGGTCGGCGGCGACCCGATCCTAGCCCCGTCCGGCACGCTGGACTTTGCGCCCTCGACAAACACATCTCTATTCTGTAGTTCCTCAGTAAGATTCAAATGCGTGATCCTCTGGCGGTTGAATAGCCTAATTCATGCCAGAAAACCTTCGACGACAGACCTTTGCGCTAGGAAAAACGCCTAGGAACCTCATAATTAATATGCTCCGCCTGACTAGGTACGAACTGTCCACTAGATCCCGCAACTTCGGCATGCGGATATCTCTCATCCAACCCGAATTTTTTAACATTATCGGTTTAGCGAAAAAAGGGTGGCGACGAGGTTGATAATTCTAAATTGGGGTCTACCTCAACCTTTACCGGCTTGAATTAACCTATTAGTCGGACGAGATTGGGCGAATGTGCGGTCGCTTCACTCTGTCCGCTGACTTGAAGAAAGTGGCCGAGCGTTTTGGCGCGCCTCCATTGCCTGAGTGGGGTTCGTCCCCGCCGCTGGACCCAATACCAGGTCATCTCAGTACTACTTTGGGGCCGCGCTACAACATCGCGCCGACGCAATCCGTGATTGTGGTGGGTGATGACGGCAAACGGTACCTGAAGCCGATGCGATGGGGGCTGATACCGAGTTGGGTGAAGGATCCGGCAATCGGAAATCGGATGATCAATGCCCGCGCCGAGACCATTGCCGAGAAACCCGCGTTCCGTGCAGCGCTGAGGAAGCGTCGCTGCCTCATTCCCGCCGACGGATTCTTCGAGTGGCAGAAGCTCGGCAAACTGAAGCAGCCTGTCCGCATCGTATTGAAAAACCGTGAGACGTTTGGATTCGCTGGATTGTGGGAGAAGTGGAAATCACCCGAAGGCGAAGAAATCACATCATGCACCATAATTACGACCGAAGCCAACGAGCTGCTCAAAACAGTCCATGATCGCATGCCCGTAATTCTCACACGTGAAGATGAGGCGGTATGGCTTGATCCCAAAACCCAGGAAACTGAGAAGTTGCTGCCGTTACTGAAGCAGTATCCGTCCGACAAGATGGAATTTTACCCTGTGTCACGAGACGTAAATTCGCCAGCCGTTGACAAACCGAGCAATATCGAGCCGATTAAAGATGGCCTGTGATGCTTCGGAGTTTTATCGAATGGTGTACGCACAAGGTGCCGACGCTTGTGCCGGGATCTCGCGTTGTTATGCTGAATAAGCAAATACAGTGACCGCGGTTGGTGGATTGGCAAGCGCTATTGACGGAGAGATTCCGTAGGAATACGATGCTCTGCGATGTTTTGAAGCTATGATGAAGGTAGCGCATGAACCAACGCACGACACTCCTAACCTGTAGCTGCCTGGAATTTACCAAACCAGTTTCATGGTTTAAGAAGGTCAGCTTCAAATGCCCTACCTGTGATGGCCTGATTGACGACAAGCTGCTCCAGGAATTAGCAACAGCAGGAGCGGCAATCCTGCGTCGGCAACTCCTATGAAACAGCATTCTCGCATCAAAGCCCTGTCGAACCGTTAGCGCGACAAGGGAGCCGCCTTCTACGCGGGCAAGACATTCATGGTTGTGAGCTGGGAAAAACGGCGAACGACCGGAATTTAGAATTGATCGAAACATAAATGACCGAAAGGAGCGAAGGTGAAAAGAATATTGCGATTGTTTGCGTGCTTCGACTTTGGGATTGCTGGCGGCAAGTAAGCGCTGGTGTGCAGTTGGTTACGCCGCGCTCATTGGTGTTGACCGCCCCGTGACAAGATCTCCCATTTCTTCAGATCGAATTCGGATTGGCTCGATAGCCCGCTTTGATGCGCCCGATAAAGCGCTAGGACTTGGTCGATTGCTTCTGCTTGTTTGTCCTTTGGCTTGCCCCGCATCGCGACTTTGGCACGCGACAACTCACTTGCAGTCAAGGCACCCACTCGGACCAACGCAACCAGTCCTTCCGGCCCCTTGGTGGCTTCTGTTGGCGGGACAGCACCGTCCAACTTGTCGGTTGGCTCCTTTTCTGCCCCGGGTACACCGCGAAAACGCGTCTCGGCACTGGCGCCGCCGTGATAGATCTCCATGATCTCCCGGCCGCGAGCGCTGTCAGTCGGTACTAACTGGGACCCAGAGCAGACCAAGCACAGATTCTTGCTCAGGGGCGGAATGAATGACTCACTGACAGAGCCGCAGTTGGGGCAGATGTACTCGTATCGAGCGGGGTTTCTGAGTTCATACCAGACCCCGAATATCATGCACACCACGACAGCAATGACGAAAGCCAACATAGCAAGACTCCCTTTGGCAGCCGAGAACTGTAGCCGTCAACAAGAAAAGTCAGACTCTGGTATCTGTTCTCCGTGGCCAGGGTTGCTGCTAGCGCCGTACCATGAGTAGCACAATTGTACAGGCGACTATCCCAAGCTAGGGCGATCAGTCGCTTCTCATTGCGGGTATATGCGGCTCCGCCAGAATTCTCGGAATCCCTGGAAATTTCTCTGGTGGCCATAAGATTTACTCCGCCTGCGAAACCTGTATCGTTCTGCTTTCAAAGTCCTTGCCGTCAAATCGGTCAACTGCTCTTCATGCCTCCTTTTCAGTCGCCATCTCCACGAATCCAATTACCTTTGAGATGCGCGTGGGGCCGTCCGTGACTACATCGCAGGTGATGACTCTTCCTGCCCCTTCGAACAGTTGCTGTAGTTGAGAGTCGGTGGTGTCGACCGACAGACGGTGAACATGTAAAAGCGTTGACACCTGGTTTTCTTTTCCTCTCTTTGTGGAAGGATAGAGGATCGACCGATTCTGCGCCATTGGGGGAAATCCGAAAGTGTTTTAGGAAGTAGGCCTAGATGCTGCGTGGCTTCCCCGCCCGAGGCACCCGCAATGTGTATCCGTTGCCATTTTCCCAGCGCCAGTGATAAAAAGGAGTGAAGGTCAGTCCCCCAGCGATAAACCCGACGACATCATTCGTCCGCCGGGATTTGAAAAATGAACCATGTCCGCAATCGTGGAAGATGATGAAGATACGAACCACGAATCCGCCCGCCAACACTACTAGCGGCACTGTCAGCCAGACGGAAATCGCCAGGCTGCGATACATGTGGTACCAAAGTAGAGCATAGCCGCCGAAGGTGTTGACGATTAGCCAGACAGCGCGCACCGTCGACGGGTGCTGGCAGCGCTCCGCAATTTCCTTCCAAACGGGTGTTTCCGACAGATCTTGTTTGGCGTCGCATGTGTGTCTCGACCTTCTAAAGGTACTCCAAGACGACAGGAACTGCAATTCGAGGCAGTTCAACGTTACGACTGCTGCTGCCAAATCGCATCCCTAGCCATGTCATTGCCCCCGCGCCGTTAGGCAGTTCGGCTGAACATCCACAGGCAACTGAGGAATAATATTAACCCAATCAATACTACCAAGCCTTTCTGGGAGCGAATGGACAGAGTCGATGTTGGGTTTGAAAAAACACCCAGCAAGTGGTTGTATCCGGCAGTCTCGGATTTGCCTTGCACTCGGTTCCTACAGACAATCACCCAAACCGGAGCGATCAGCCGCTCCTCGGCGCGAGTAGATGCGGCTCGGTCAGAATTTCCGGACTTCTTTGTTGTTGGCATACGGCTTCCTCCCCACCCGCGTTTCACTTTGAGGACCCGCCCTTCTTGAGGCGTATTGCGCATGCAAGTATGACCATTTCTGAAAAACTGTCAATCTAACAATCGTCCTGCAAGGCACAATTTTACTGCCTTAACAGCCGATGCGCCGCCATAGCCCAGTATTCATAGCAACGATTCCGGGCAGTTCGCTCCTTGCCCACCACTGCCGAATGGCGTTTAGCGCAACCAAATTTGAGCCAATGGACTTTCGCTGTTGTTGGCGGTAGACTTTAAGAAGAAAGAGAGGTTTTCTATGAAGAATCCTACCGAAGAACAAGTCAGGAAACGCGCTTATGAAATTTACATGAGACAGGAAAACCATGGAAAAGACGTGGACAACTGGCTGGAGGCCGAACGCGAACTCAAGCTAATGTCAGAAGTTGACGCACCAGAAGCAACCGTTGCGAAACGAGAATCGACCAGAGGGGGCGAAGATGTGAACGCCACAGTCAGTTCAGGACGGAAGGGAGAATTCAAGAAAGGGTTCTGACAGGGTGAACTTTGCTTCAATTGCGAATACCCCGCGACTATAAAGGGATCAGTGGCATAGCGGGTTAGACCGGAGATCTCGTGGATGTTGAGTTTTGCCATAAGAACCTGCCGATGTTTGTCGACAGTCTTGGTGCTGATACCAAGTTCCGTCGTGGTCGCGTTGTTGGTCTTGCCTTCGGCAATCAGCCATTACCAGTAACGCGAATTGGCGTGGGCAAAGGAATTGAACCTGGTGGTGTGATGGGCATAAGTGCCTTGTCAGGTGAGTGTCAGGGTGATAGTTTTTGGCGAGGCAGGTTCATGGGGGAACTGACGGCTGGATCCGGCGGGAAGTATTTGGGCAATTGGCATTATGGTTGCTACTTGATGCAATCATGCCATCCACAGACCAGTCCGAGTTGACGAAGCCTTACGCTAACATTTACGAATTTAAAACGCTTCTCTTGGTGGACGATGATCGCCAGTTGGCGGAAACTCTCCAGTGGATCCTGGCTAGCGAGAACTTCCTCGTGGAGGTTGCTCATAATGGTGATGAAGCAATGGCGAAGATTTCAGCCAATCATTACGATGCGGTCGTCTGTGACATCATGATGCCGCAGATGAAAGGCGACGATTTTTTTCGCCAAGCCACAGAGATCCGACCGGGATTCAAAAGTCGCTTCATCTTCATGACTGGCTTTGGCAATGATCCAGAAGTCCGTTGCTTTCTGGCTAAGTCCGGCGTGAAGTGCCTGAGCAAACCATTTCCCGTCAAGAAACTGATTGAATGCGTCAGGGAACTGCTCGCCGCTCCGACCGTCTCCTAGGCCTAATTTCAACCCGTCTGACCTGTTCGTCATGTATGCCTAGACTACTACTCCCTGTGGACAAGGAACTTGGAAGAAGTTCAAGCTGGCAAGCTGATTGCTATTTGCAGAAGCATGCCTCGCAGCAATCGAAGCAAAAAAGATTGCGTTCTTGTCATTGACGACGAGAAAGCAATTCTCGAAACGATCAAGGACGTCGTGGAATGCTATGGTTTCAAAGTGCTTACGGCTTCCAGTGGAAAGGAAGCCATAGCTGTCTTTCGCAATAACCGGAACGACATCGGGATGGTTTTGTTAGATTACTTGCTACCCGATATGTCAGGCGAATGGATCTTTGAGAATCTGCGAGCCCTGCATCCAGGCGTACGCGTGGTTCTATTGACCGGTTGCGAAGAATCGGTGGCTGATCGAATGCTCAAAAGGGGCCTCCGGGGGTACCTTCAAAAGCCCTTTGATTTACCTGAGTTTATCCAGAGCGTTCGCGACGCAATCAATGCCCCTGCGCTAGACACAGAACAATTGCTCGCCTGAACAGAACATAATTCCCTCAGATCTGCGGCTATTGACTCATCTGTCCTAACGCTTGCCGGCCTTGCGGCCGCCTTTCCGAGAGGCTGCCTGATTCGGCTTTTTACCGCGACCCGAGCCGCCGTTCTTCTTGCCGCCGTGGTCGGTTTTATTCACGGTCGCCCATGCGCGACGTTCGGCTTCTTTCGTACTGAGGCCACGTTTTTCGTAACCTTCCTCGATATGTTCGGCCTTGCGTTTTTGTTTGTCGGTGTATTTTGCTTTGCTGCCGCGCGGCATGTTGTTCCTCCTCTTTTTTGTCCGTGCGCAAGTCCTGAAAGCGCTGTGCTCTTTCAGCTTTGGTCTAGCACCCACTTTAGACCGCCCAGTTTTTTTAGACCTGCGCCTCCGCTTGATTGTAAGCGTTCTCATTCACGGATAAGGCGATTTCGCTGAGCTTCTCATCTGCCGCGCTCTCTTCTTTGAGCGTTTGCTGTAATAATTCTTCTCCCTTGACGTCCCCTAGTTGCTTCGCGAAGGCAACCAGCGTACCGTAGGCCGCGATTTCATAATGTTCCACGCGTTGTGCCGCGCCAATCAGCCCCGCATCCTTCAAGGCGCCTTCGCCGTCCTCGTCGATCATCTCGCTGCCTTCTTTGACGAGTCCTTTCATTGCATTGCAGGTTTTCGCCTCGGGCTTCATGCCGAGGTTAGCGAACACCTGCTCGATGCGCTTAACATGGCCTTCGGTTTCGGAGAGATGCGATACAAATGCCGTCCGTAGTTGTGTCGAACTGGATGCCTCCGCCATTTTGGGCAATGCCTTCACAAGTTGTTGCTCGGCATCGTACACATCCATCAACTCATCCAGGTACAAATCTCGGAAGTTTTCCATGACTGAATCCCCTTGTTAATATTTGTTTCTAAGTTCATCAGCATTATTGATGACATGGGCAGGTGTGACAATCCGTCGGGACGCCGTTTTTCTGCTAAGAAGAAAGCAATTTTAGCTCTAGGAGATGCGCCTAAAATGCGTCCGTTTCCTCCAATCCCGATCAAAGAAAGAGAACCTCAATGAGAACGCAAAATGCTAAAAGCATCTCGTGCCAGCCTCTGGAATGGGGGGTCATTCCTTCTGAATCACTGGAACCCAACACGACACGATTACTCCGCCACCATCATCGTTGTGAACTGATAGCCTACCATCCATCATATGGGCGCGATATCGCATGATACGCAGTCCCATGCCAGTCGAGCCTGGCGCGCCAGCCGGCAGTCCGACGCCGTCGTCTTTGACGGTAAGCATCCATGCTGCCTTTTGTCTCGATAACCGGACGAGAATCTGTTTTGCTTTCGCGTGTTTGACGGCATTGTGGAGAGCTTCCTGCGCGATGCGATAAAGCTGGATCACTTGTCCATCGTGCAATCCTGCGAGATCCTCCTCGGCTTCAACGTCGCACCGCACCCCGAAGCTTTCCTGGTTTCGGCGCGCGAGTTCCAAGAGAGCCACCAGCAACCCGTATTTCTCGACTTCGACCGGATAAAAACCCTTTGCCAATTGTCTTGCCTTGTCGGCGCTTCCTCGCAGCATCATTTCCAGCCGCTGTGCCTCAGTGGCTTGTTTCGGTGCTGCTTTCATCAGATTCATTTTCAGCACATCCAGCATCATCGCGATGCCAGTCAACTCCTGCCCCAACCCGTCGTGCAATTCCTGGCCTAGCCGCTCTTGTTCAGCCTCCGCAGCCCCTGCAACCTCGGCTTCCAATCGCTTTCGCTCGGCGGCCTCCGTTTGCAATTGCTGAGTCTGCTCGGCGACGCGCGATTCAAGAGTAAGCCGCCACCTCCCAAGTTCGTCTTCCATACGTTTGCGCTGGGTAATGTCGCGCGCAATTTTCGATGCCCCGATGATCTTTTGGTTGGAGTCGATCACGGGAGAGATTGTTAGCGATATATCGAGCAATGCACCGTCTTTTCGGCGACGGACGGTCTCGTAATGTTCTACGGACTCTCCCCGTCGGATACGCTCCAGAATCCCAGTCTCTTCATCGGATCGCTCGGGCGGTATGAGCATGGTTATCGATTGGCCAATTGCTTCCTGAGCCGTGTAACCGAACAATCTTTCTGCCCCCTTGTTCCAAGTCATGATGATACCGTTCAGGTCCTTGCTGACGATGGCGTCATCCGATGATTCTACAATCGCGGCTAGTCTGGCGCGCGCCTCTTCTGCTTGTTTGCGCTCGGTTATGTCCAACAACATATTGACGCCACCAGTGATGGTTCCGTCCGGATCCCGCAATGGCGTTGGATACGGCGTAAACCAGATGCGCTTGCCATCGGGTCGTTCGGCGATCGCTTCCACGTCGCGCAGAATACGGCCTTCCTTTAGCGCAATCGCCATCGGGCATTTATCATGCGGCATTGGCGTGCCATCGGGATAATAGAGCTTCCAGGTTACGCACCACTGATCGCTGCCCAGTTGTGGCGTTCGGCCAGAGAATTCCACAGCGGCCGCGTTGAAGTGCGTGAGTCGCCCTTCCGCATCGGTGGTGTAAATCGCTACCGGCAACGCGTCGATCATCTGCCGAAAACGGCGTTCGCTTTCGGGCAGCGTTCGCTCAACTTCCTTCTGATCGGGAGGTATGGCACCCAGAGGTTGTGTTAATCCGACCTCAGGGCACATGCTCTCCAACAGAATGTGTCCCTCCACTTGTGCTGCTAACGGTGAACTCTTCGCCATGTTGCCCTCCATGAGGAAACCTAATGAATTGCTCGGATATGACTGGTTTGTGGCAAGTCTGCATGAAACAGCGAAGTGTGTCTTCCTGGTTTCATCTTGAGCTTCTTCACCTTACTAATTATCTCGAGAATCAGCTTGGTTCGATCTGCAAGAGGAACACGTACGCTCGCACTCAGCCCTATTATGTAGAGCCAGCTGGGAATGCCAATCAGAACGAGCCCTATTTTATACTAGGAAAACTTCCTAGAAAAAAGGCCCTTTGGAGAGCGCTCAAATCAGTTACGCCGTATGCTCATTGAGAAAGCCTGTCTCGGCACAGCATTAGGAGTCGTTCTTATGATGACATGGGGCCTTTGACAACTAGCGGAGCGCCCGAAAGCCCACTATCATGCAATACTCGAAAGGAGGATTCGAAAAATGAAACCAGGGAACAATCTTCAAATTGATGGGAAAACGGTGCCTGTCTCCAATTTGGACAAAGTTCTTTATCCATCTTGCAATTTCACCAAGGGCGAAATCATTGATTACTACATTCGCATCAGCCGGTTCTTTTGCCTCATCTAAAAGACCGCCCTCTTAGCCTTAAACGCTACCCGGGGGGTGTCGAAAAAGAATACTTCTATGAAAAGCGTTGCCCTCCGTATCGTCCCAAATGGGTAAAAACCATAGGAATGTGGAGCGAGGGAAATCAGGAGACCATTCACTTTTGTGCTGTGGACAACCTGCCCTCCCTGGTCTGGGCGGCTAATTTAGCGAACTTGGAACTGCACACCTATCTATGCAAGCGTCAAAAATTGACGAAACCTACCGTTGTGGCGTTTGATTCGGATCCGGAGACGGCACCGATGTCCTGAATTGTGCCAGCCTCGCGCTCGCCCTGCGTTCTTTGTTTCAACGGCTGGATTTGGAGTGTTTCGTCAAGACCTCCGGCTCAAAGGGACTGCAGATCTACGTCCCCTTAAATACGCCAGTGACTTTCGACGAGACGAAGCAATTCGCCAAGGCCATAGCGGAAGAATTAGCCACGCAGTTACCACATCAGGTCACCGCAGACATGAAAAAGAGTCTTCGTCGCGGGAAGATATTTGTGGATTGGAGTCAAAACGACCAACACAAGACCACGGTCTGTGTCTATTCGTTGCGCGGTAAGGAAAAACCAACGGTTTCGACACCATTGAAATGGTCCGAACTGCAAGCGGCGCTCGCCGACAAGAATGCCGACGCGCTGGTGTTCACGTCCTCGATGGTGTTAGACCGCACCAAGCGTTTGGGCGATCTGTTTGCGCCGGTACTATCGATGAAGCAGAAGTTGCCTAAATTGAAGAGCCTCATGAAAGCGCTGGCTCACGACGCAACGGGTAATCTTGCGCAATACAAAAACAAACGGGATTTTAGCCAAAGCTCCGAACCCAGTGGCGACCTTTCTGAGAAGTCCAACAGCGCACTTTTCGTTATCCAGAAACATGCCGCCAGTCATCTTCACTATGACTTCCGGCTGGAAGCGGACGGTGTTCTAAAATCTTGGGCCGTTCCCAAGGGTTTACCACTCCGAAAGGGCGAAAAGCGGCTTGCCATCCAAGTCGAAGACCACCCATTTGACTACGCGCGGTTTGAAGGGACAATTCCCAAAGGCAATTACGGTGGCGGAACGGTTATGGTGTGGGACATCGGTAACTATGCGGTCGTGGACAAAGACATTGGGGAAGCGTTAAGGGCGGGCAGCATACATTTGCGCTTGGAGGGTAAGAAACTTCGCGGAGATTGGACGCTGGTCCGCCTGAAGAAGGCTGAGGAAAAGAAACAGCCTTGGTTGTTCATTAAGAGCGGCTCTGACCATAAGCGGATCACTTCCCAAGTGGAGGACCAGTCCGCTCTGAGCCATCGTTCAATGACAGAGATCTCAAAGGCTAATGACGCGCAGTGGGACTCGAACGAAGGACGTTCCCCGCGGCTGTCCAGTTTCACAGCGAAGCTTCGCAGTCTACCGAAGAGCAAACCGGCGTTTATGGAGCCCATGAAAGCCCGATTGGCGGAACGGCTTCCCGCCGACGCAGAGTGGCTATACGAAATAAAATTTGATGGCGTGAGAGCGATCGCGATAAAAGACGGAACGGGAATCAAACTTCTTTCCCGCACTCATCATTCTTTGGGCCCGAGTTTTCCAGAGGTTGTCAGATCGTTGCGCGAAATGCCCAATAAATCCTTTGTGCTTGATGGCGAAATTGTCGCCTTGGATGATCAGGGTCGTTCCTCATTCCAGTTGCTGCAGCCATTCATTCACGTCGAAGACTCTCCGGATACCAGACCACCGATTGTGATGTACTTGTTCGATATATTAAATTTGGAAGGAAAAAGCACTACGGCACTGCCGTTGCGCGAACGCAAAGATCTCCTCGAAACACTTCTTCGCGAAAGGCCAGCTGGCCTTCGACTATCCGGAACTTTTCGAGAGAAACCCCAGCAGTTACTGAAACATATTGAAAAACTTGGTCTGGAAGGCTTGGTGGGCAAGAGGCCGGATTCTCGCTATGAGCCGGGCAAAAGGTCGGGTTCGTGGATCAAGATCAAGATCGTCAGCGAACAAGAATTCGTAATTGGAGGCTATACAGAGCCGCGCGGATCGCGGGAGTTGTTCGGATCTTTGGTCCTTGGATACCACCGTAGCGGCAAACTGCTTTATGCTTCCAAGGTCGGAACGGGGTTTGATTCCCGTACACTTCGCACTTTGTTCTCCCAGTTTCAAAAGCAAAAGTCAAATCGCTGCCCATTTGATGATCTCCCGTCCAAGCACTCCGACGTTAACGGGTTAAGCGCATCCGAAATGAAACGATGCACTTGGCTAAATCCTAAGCTGGTTTGCCAAGTTCGCTTTAGCCAGTGGACGAAGGACGGTCACCTGCGGCAACCCGTGTTCCTGGGATTACGTGACGACAAGCCACCGGGAGACGTGGTCCAGGAAGGACCGGTTATCACTGCCGGAAGCGCGAAGCCTTGCAAAGCCTCTGGCCGTCACCGTTGATCCCATTTCTGTGAATTGATCGCCCAGTTTCTCCGCCGGCTTCATTATTCCGTTCGGATCTGAATTATGGTCCGCTTTATTTCTCCCTTCAAAAAATCGATCGATTCGCGCTCGGCTGCTTCTAGTGCATTTACCGCGGCAGTCTTTTTATTCCGCGCATTTATGTCATACAAAGCGTCGACGATTGCTGTCGAACGAATAACGACCGTGAATCTCTTTTCAGGCGACGGGATGGGCTTGCGGGTCTGTTTTGTTGCAGTTCGCCTAAGCGGGGATTTGCTTGTTACCCCTTCTTCCTCTACCAGATCAAGGTTGATTCCAATAATTCGCTGCTCTTCGAATTTGCTCAGAGGTTTGGGAAACAGCAGATACAGCGCATTTTTGTCCTTGTGAAAACCAACAAGACCGAATTCGGCTTTATTCCCAGCAGGATGCGTTTTAATGGTCATAACACGCCTTTGCTTCGCGGCCTGCAAAAAGGCTGCGTCTGGCTTACCCCAAAGAGATACGAACTTGGGTTTTCCGCATTCTTCAATGACTTTGGCAAACCGGGCGGTTTGATTTGCAGAGTTCATCTAGAAGCCGCCTCCTAGGGTTAGGGAATGGTGATACCGGAGGCTTCTCCTCCGGGAATTCCCGGCCGAAAGATCAATTGCCGAACGGAATGATGAGTCGCACGCCCGCGTAACATGGCTTGTTGTCCTCCCCGATGTTTAGGTCAAGCTTTACGCGCGGATTGTTGTGAGAATCTCTGGGAGAAATTTCTCGCGTGGGTCGCAAGGTGCCCTGGTCGAAACCAAAGTCGACATGGTTCTCAATGGACTTGGCCAGGTGGTCGACAGCAAAGACGATTGTGTCCAAGTCATATTTGGCACTTTCTATTTCCTGTTTAAACGGCGAAGTGGCATCTCCAAGGGGGGCATATTCCGATTCGAAACGCTCCCAATCTTCGGAATCTGTGGGCGGCGGCCCCTGTAATGGGGCAAGGCGCACGTCACGCTCGTCAAATATTCGCGCGGCCGTCGATTCTTCGTTGTTACTCGGAACAATCTCCACTGCACTAGCGGGCTTGGAACTGGTGGAGTGTAAAGCAAATTCCGACACCGGCACTGCGGTAGCCATCATCAGAAAGCAGATGCAAAACACCCGCGCACATCTTGTGAATGTAAAATGTCGTGCGCGAGCAAATGCACAGTCTTCCGTGCCTACGTCTTCTCTCTGCGAGCCAACAGCACCGTCATGACAACCAGGCCGCCGCGAATTAGCGGCCGCTCATATGAGCGATCGTGATGACATTTCGTTCGCCATGGCTTTTAATATTAAGACTTGGAATTCGTTCAAGCTATCGGTACAGGCCCTATTGTGAACTAGGAGAACGACTGGTAAATCAACCAGTTTGCAGTTCGTCCTCAAAACACCCATACTGCGGCGGTGACGCCCTCCAAAATCTCAGCCGTTATCGCTCCAGGAGTGCTGCTGGTGATTCTCATTTGTTTGTACGCCGCCCGCGAGGTAGCTGTACCGGTTGCGCTGGCTTGTCTGCTAGCCTTCTTGCTGGCTCCTGTGGATCGGAAATTGCAGAAATCTGGATTCACTCGTTCCCTTTCGGTAGCGCTCATCTCTATATCATCCCTGCTCGTCGTGGGAGTCATCGCCTGTGTTGTAACGACCCAGGTGAAAGATTTCGCCGAACAGTTGCCGGCTTACAAAGGCAATATCAAGAAACGGATCCAGGAATTGCGACAACATGGCAGTGGTACAGCCCTCGCCAAAGCGCGCGATACCGTCGAGGAAGTAGCGGGCGAAATGACGACTAACGCGGCGGCAAATACTCATCCTCCTCCTGTACCGGTCACCGTGCAAAGTGGTACAACTCAGAGCCTCCTGTCCGTGCTGTCTCCTGTCTTGGGAACGCTTTTTAATATTCTTCTCATAATCGTCCTCGTGGTTTTTATGCTTTTGGAGCGCGAACACCTACATGACCGAATGATCCGTTCCTTCGGAGAGTCGCATAAAGTCGCCACCCGGAAGGTGCTCGATGAGGCAGCGCTTTTGGTCGGCAGTTATCTGAAAGCTCAGGGCCTTGTAAACCTATCCGTGGCGACAGTCATTGGCCTCGCGCTTTTTATATTGGGCGTCCCTTACGCGTTGTTATGGGCCTTTACTATCGCAATGCTGCGATTTATCCCATACATCGGCATCTGGATCGCCGCGACTCTTCCCTTGCTTGTTAGCCTGGCAACTTCAACTAACTGGTTTCAGCCTCTCGGTGTCGTTGGAGCCTTCGTTGTCTTCGAGCCGTTGGTGGGCATGATTCTCGAACCGATACTGTTTGGTCGCACCATTGGCATTTCAAAACTTGCCATGCTCATTTCCATTACCTTTTGGACGTGGATGTGGGGACCAGCCGGTTTACTGCTCGCCACCCCTTTAACCGCCTGCTTGGTCGTGATCTCCCAACACATACCAGAATCTTAATTTTCTAGCCGTGCTCTTAAGCGAAGAGCCGGCGACGTAGTTGGGTTCGGCCAGGCACGTTCCACGAATTGGCTAGAGAGAATCGCTGGCTCATTTCGTAGGACATCTGGGCGTTGTTCTCCTGCGAGCCCTTATTTCTCCCGGCCACAGTGCCGGCAATTTGCTGACGGTTTTCCTCCTCCAAAAGCCATTGCAAGAGCTGGCTAGTTCGCTTTGAGGTTTCCACTCGAAGCGAATCGGTTGAAACATCTCAACCGTCCTAGGTAGGCACCCTACTCAATGTTCAGCGGGCTGCTGATTGTTGTTTAAATCGTACAAGGCGAGTATGCGACATGCGAAATCGGCAGACAGTTTGCAGAACGCTGACAAAAGCGAACGCCTAAACAAAAGGGAGTGGCAGAAATGAAATACAAACTGAATGTTCTCACTGCGGCAATTGTAGTGGCTGGATTGATTACAGCAAGCGCCCAAGACACAAATGAAAATCCGAATTCGTCATCCACTAAACCGTGGCGCAATTCCTCGGTGAGCGGCTCAAACGACGTCAGTCGTTCAGAACTCGCGGGGAACACAAACGCCGTCTCCGACGCAGATAACACCGGTCGCAATGCACGCGACCGTGATGGCAACACCCTGACACCACTCAATCAGAGCAACAGCCAGACGGACTTGAACATCACCTCGCAGATTCGCAAGGAGATCATTGCCGACAAGAATCTCTCGGTAAATGCGCACAATGTGAAAATCATTACCGCGAACGGCTACGTAACTCTCCGGGGATCTGTAAACACGTCCACTGAAAAGCGTGAGATCTGCGACGTAGCCAAGCGGATAGCGGGTTCTCAGAATGTGCAGGACCAGCTCGAAGTCAAAACTGATAATTCTTCAAATTAATTTCACCAACCCAAACCACACTAACAAAAAGGAATGACTCCTATGTCCAAGAAATCAGTATTCTGCATTGCCACGTCACGTAGCCAAGCCGAGGATATTGTGAGCCGCTTGAAAAACGCCCAGTTCTCCAACAACGACATCTCCGCTCTCTTTGCGGATAAAGCTACAACCCGCGACTTTGCGCATGAAAAGAACACCAAAGCGCCCGAGGGTGCCATCACCGGCGCTGGTACCGGAGGTGTGATCGGCGGCGCATTGGGATGGATTGCCGGCATCGGTGCTCTGGCGATTCCCGGCACCGGACCTTTCATTGCGGCTGGTCCCATCATGGCGGCATTAAGTGGCGCTGCGGTCGGCGCCGCAGTCGGTGGTGTTGCGGGCGCGTTAATCGGCATGGGAATTCCCGAACTTGAAGCCCGACGATACGAGGGCAAAATCAAGGACGGCAATATTCTGATCTCCGTGCATACCGAGAACTCGGACGAAATCAAGAGAGCCAAACAGATTTTCGAGGTTGCCGGTGCGCAGGATATTTGCACCACCGGTGAGGATTCTGTTCCGAAGAGCAAATCCCAAACAGTCGTTACCCGTTCCTAGCAACGGGTGCTCAAATACGCTGCCTCGCTGCTGACAGTCGTACATCACGTCTGTCAGCAGCCAGCAACCGAGAAACATAACTAAATCAATAAGAAGGAAGTTTATCATGGATAATCTGAGAGACTTATACGTAGACGAGCTGAAGGATGTTTACAACGCCGAGCACCAGTTGGTCAAGGCCTTGCCCAAAATGGCGAAGGCTTCCAACTCATCTCAACTACGCATGGCGTTCGAGGGTCATCTAAAAGAAACGCAGGGCCACGTCAAACGGCTCGAAGAGGTATTTGCAAACTTAGGTGTGAAGCCCGCAGGCAAGACCTGCAAAGCCATGAAGGGGCTCGTCAAGGAAGGTGGCGAAATGATCGAGGAGGACGCCGACGGCGCTTTAAAAGACGCGGGTCTCATCGGCGCCGCTCAACGCGTGGAACATTACGAAATGGCCGCCTACGGCACTCTCTGCGCCTTTGCGAAAGAGCTCGGCGACGAGCGAGGCGTGAAACTGTTGCAGCAGACGCTGGAGGAAGAAGGAGCCGCGGACACAAAGTTGTCGGGGCTCTCGAAGACCATCAACAAAGAAGCGCGTCAGCAAGGCTCACAGAGCGCCGACTAGTAACCGGCATTGTTTGAATGAGGCTCGCGATCCCCCCAGGATTGCGAGCTTCATTTTTTTGTCCCAACCGGAAAATTGGTGAAGTCTGCCTGAGCGGGTTACTTATTCGGTTCGCCGGTGATGTTCCCATTTGCGGTCGAGCCCTTCCCTAGATAGCCCTCCAGACTGGGAAACAAGGCTTGGATATAAGCATTGCGCAATAATTCGCCAACCGTTGCAAAAATACCGGTGCCGGGGTTACTGATGTCACCACTGAGTGGAATGCGCGTAGCGATCTGATCCTTCGGTTGATTCTTGAGGATCTCGGCGACACCCGCCACAATCGTCTCCCAGACAACCTTGAGCGGATTCTCCTTCGCTTCCTTCCAACGAGCAATCTCCAAGTGCTTTATAATCGGTTTTATATAACCCTGCAATTTTCCCTGATCGACTTGCATCTCTGTAAAAACACTGAACCTGCCCGCCGATGCCGATACCCCTCCGTACGCTTCTAGGAAATCATTCCACTCTGTCAGATCTATATCCGTCATTTCCGCCGCCAATTTGAAAGTTGGCTTGGCGTCGAACGGATCGGCCGTCAGATGAAACTTGAATCCTCCTCGTTGCGAAACAACGCCGGCGGCATCAATAGTTGCCACGAGCGTCTGGGACAAACGTCGGGAATTTGTTAGATTAACGGCGACAACATGGGTTTGGGTCATGTAGAGATCGACATTCGGCTTCCTGGAGAAATCGCGGAAATGAATTTGACCATCCTTGACCTCGAAGCGGTTAATCTTCAACGGGAATAGCTCTTTGACACGCGCAATCCAACTCTTATCCACGGAAGTCTGCGAGGTTTCCGGGGCCGGGCTATTGACAAAGTTAAGGGAGGGGCGATCTATCAGAACCTTCGCCACCAGCGCTCCATGGAATAATTCGGCCCATTGCACAGAGAGATCAACCGTGTCGGCCGAAAAGAACGGGACGGGAACGGAGCCGGATGTCTTCTCAAGCTTGATCTTTTTGACCTGGTATGCGCCGCGAAACAGATTGACGTAAAGCGATCCTACATCTGCCCGATAACCCGGAATCTTATTTAGGGTATGCAACACATAGTGGCGAATTGCAATGGGTAGCAAGGCGTGCGCGAGTACCACAATCGCCACGATCCCCCCGAGGATGTAACCCAGTTTGCCACGGTCCTTTCGAAGCACAACAGTTGCCGGTGGTGATTCTCCTGAAGGCCGCGTCATAATGTTTGAAGTTTTTGTTTTGATTGCTTCCTCACACGTCCCGATCATTCGATTCGTTGTGAGTCCTTGCTTAATCACGGTGAATAGAATAGCGCAACGAGCGTAGAACTGCCGTTACTCCTGTGCGAAGTAAATTCATGTTTCTTACGATGGAATGAACGGGCGGCTCAACCGCCGAACCTACTTCTTTCAGAAAATGATCCGCGCCTTCCGTCCATTTGCGCACCGTGGCGACGACTTTTTCTATTTCATCCATTTGCGCGCTGGCTCGCCTTGAAATCTCGGTGACGTTTCTAATCAGTTCATGGCTATGTTGAACCAGCGTCAGCATGGCGGATTTCGTTTCCTCCGCTGACTGTGCGACATTCTTCAGATCCCGGCGAATCATGAAGGCAATGGGAATCACGCCCGCAACCAGGATGATGATTGCCAGGGAAGCAAGAAACAGGGCCACTTGTAAAGCAGTTGACATATCTCCGTTCGAATTGGCTGCCAGTGTATCCTCTAATCAGGCCGGCACAAGACGGTGAGGGGCTGATTCTGCATCCAGATTAATTCCTAGCTCCTGCGCTGGACAATCTGCTCGTTTGCCGAATGTCACGGCGGCAAATCCTTCGAACTCCTTGACCCATCGATATTTTCAGGGCCGCCATTCCTGGCGAGAGAACTACTCCTCGCGTAATCCCTCCGGCAGTAAGGCAAATCACCTCACACGCCCGGGAACTTTGATCGCATGCTCTTCCGCAGCGACGTAGCCGTGATAATGATCGGCGAACACCTTGGTGAATTCGGCACCGTAAAAAACAATCATGGCCGAGTAAGACACCCAAAGCAAAATAAGAATGACTGAGCCTGCGGCGCCGTAACCAGACCCGGGCTCAGCTTTTCCGAAGTACAATCCCAGTCCAAATTTCCCGACTTCAAATAATAATGCCGTAAGAAAAGCGCCGATCCACACATAGCTCCATTTTATTTTGGCATCGGGCAGGAGTTTGAACATCAAGGCAAACAAAACCGAAGTAACGGAGTAGGAGATGGCAACATTGACTGCGTGGAACAGAAACATGATGTAGGCGGGCCACCGCGCCTCCATCCATTTGCTTAGCGCGGCAAGCGCGGTTGTGACCACCAACGACACCAAAAGTACGAATGCAATTGATAGAATGAGACCGAATGAGAAGAGGCGAACTTTGACCAGCGTCCAGATACCGGATTTAGAAGGCTCCGCTTTTACCTCCCAAATAATATTAAGCGATTTCTGCAGTTGAACAAATACACCAGTCGCGCCTACAAGAATAGTCGTAATTCCGATGACGGTGGCCCAGATTGAAGTGGTACCGCTACTGGCTTTCTCGACCATTTCCTGTACCTGGTCGGCAACACTATTTCCCATGGCTCCACTGATCTGGCTATGCAAATCACCCATTACGGCATCTCTTCCAAAGAAATATCCAGCGATTGTAATTACGAGAATCAGTAGGCCGGGTAATGAGAATATCGCGTAATACGCGATCACGGCGCTTTCCCGAAACGGATCCTTTTGGTTCCATTTCGTAAACGCAGTCCCAAATAGCTGAGTCGTTTCCTTGAGCTTGGTGATCAACAGTGAGTAAAGGTGTGATTGTTGCTAGAAGGAATCAGACCTGACGACCACCATTACGCAGCCTTTTTCGCCCGTTTGCCGGATTTCTGCGATTCCCTTACGCTTTGCCGCAAGACTTCCACCAAATCAATAATCTTCGTGTTCTTTGGTTTCTTCTCCGCAATCGGTTCAATTGACTTGCCGCCTTTGCGGGCCTTGTTACGGATCAATTTCAGAAGCGCATCGCGATAATCGTCGGTGTATTCCTCGGGTTTCCAAGCGGTCGTCATGTTTTTAATTAACTCTCCAGCGATGGCGACTTCCTGGGAGGATGGGCTCACCTTCGCTGGCGCCCGCAATTCATCCGGGCTTAGCAATTCATCGGCAAAATGCATCAGTTCCAATACCAGGAGTTCAGCACGCGGCTTAACCGCAGCCAAATACTGGCGAGTTTTGATCACCACTTTCGCGATGCCAACTTTTTGGCTTTTTGCCAGAGCTTCCCGTAGCAGGGCATAGGCTTTGTCTCCCCCCTTTTGTGGCTCCATGTAATACGGCTTTTGGAAAAACATGGGATTGATCTCTTCGACGGGCACAAAGTGAATGATGTCGACGGTTTGCGTTGCTTCGATATCGACTCTTTTGAAATCCTCCTCCTGCAGCACTACGAATTTATCCTTTTCGTATTCGTAGCCTTTGACGATCTGTTCCCAAGGAACCTCTTTACCGTCTTTTTCTGCGACGCGCTTATAATTGACCGGACTCAGATCTGATTTGCGAAGTAGGCGAAATGAAAGTTCTTCTTCTTTGGTTGCGCGAAAAAGAGCAACCGGGATGCTCACCAGTCCAAAGCTAATAGTGCCTTTCCAAACGGATCGCATATTTCCCCCCAGATTAAGGCCGGTACGGCTGTGCAGGACGGCTCACTCTGGAAGCGAGCCGTCCTCAGGTCTTGGTCGAGTTAGGACCGCTTGTGCTTCGAATCGTGGCCGGCATCCTTGCCGGAATCGAAAACCGCCGCGAGTTCGGATTTCCGGTCATGGATGAATTCCTGGGCGGTCTCAATGGTTTCTTGAGTCTTCTCTTTCAGCTGCTTGCCTTTTTTCGCCAGCAGTTTGCGCGTTTCAACACCCGATTGCGGCGCGTACAGCAACGCTACGACAGCTCCCGCTGCCGCACCCATCAAAAAAATACTCACGCTACTTCGCTGGATTGCCTTTTCTTCACTCATTTTCGAATTCTCCTTTTCTTTTGTTCAAATGGCCGGTCCGTCATATTCATGGCCCTTGCATTTGAAACCATTATTTACCGAACATTTTGGCTACGATGAAAATAAGAATTGCGCCGCCGAGACCGCCTCCGAACAAAAGGTAAATGAGTGAATAGCCAGCGGCGGCAATGACCGGCGTAAATAATCCGAGTATCATGTTTTTGCCCTCCATGCTGATCGTTGCGGGTTCGTAAACACGCTCTAATGTTCACTATTCACAAGAAGTCCGCAATCGGCCCTTGAACTGTTTCTCGCCTAAGAATCTTTCCTAAATCGCACCTCCACATCCAAAGCCCTAAAACGCGTTGTTAGGCTGCGCTATTTGGCCCGGCACTAGGATTCAGACCGTAGCCGAATTCGGCGCTTCGTCTAATGACGGGCTGCTCTCGATTGATTACTATTCGTTCATGATCTTGTTACAGGATGAGACCACCGGGAAAACCAGCCTAGCGATGTCTTCATCAACTCAATGCTTAATCACCGGTGGCACTGGCTTCATTGGGCGTCATGTAGTGTATGGGCTACTCTCCCGGGGGGTGCCGGTGCGTGTGTTTTGCCGCACGCCGAAAAAAGCGCGACGGTTATTCGGAGACCAGGTCGTCCTTGCGCGCGGGGATCTGCGCGACCGCAACAGCGTCGAACGGGCCATGACAGGTTGCGATTATGTGATTCACCTGGGCGCAACCTTTCAGTTTGGACGCAGGACGCGAGAGGAAAATGAGTTAACAAACATTTCTGGTACGCGATACCTGTTGGAAGCCGCGGAGAGAAACAGTATCCGGCGCTTTGTGCATATAAGTTCCTGCGGTTTATTGGAGGGCAGCAGCGACTTGCTGACCGAGTGCGATTTTCCGGCGGATGTTGACTTTCGAGAATCGTACCGTTACTCGAAGTGGCGAGCCGAAATACTTGCGGTAGAGGCCGCCCATCGCGGATTGCCGCTGACGATTGCTAGTCCTACAAGTCCACTCGGGGCCGGAGACGAGGCGCCGACGCCAACGGGTCGAATCGTGCGGGATTACTTACGGAACCGGTTCCCTTTCAGCGCCCGTGTGGGGTTGAACTTTATTCATGTAAAGGATTTAGCGGATGGAATCGTGGCGGTTGCCGAACGCGGTCGAACGGGTGAAAGGTACTTACTCGGCCATCACAATGTGTGGCTTGACGATTTCCTTGAGGTTTTGTCTCGACTAGCTCGACGCCCGGCTTCACGACTGGTCTTGCCACAATCCGTAATCACACTGGCCGGACGGATAGGCGAGGTAATCGGAAGTGAATGGATCTGCCGGGAGACCTCGGCCCATGCCCGTCGACGGCAGTGGTTTGACTTTACGAAAGCGGAGCGAGAGTTGGGTTGGTGGGCGCGCACGCCATTGGAAACGATCGCCTTTGATTCCATCCAGTGGTTCCATGAAACGCCAATTCCTAACCCGAATCTCTTGCTCGCGAAATCCAAGGTCTCGGCATCTTGAATTGTTGTTAAAAACTTCATGGCTACTTTTCCGAAATCATTAACCCGACCATCGGCGCTGAAGCCTCACGATCATTTCATGCGGGACCGTTGTTTTTGGAGAATGTCCTGCGGAAGTTGTTCGCTGCATCAACTCTGTCAGGACCTCATGTATCCCCCGCTCCCTATCAAGTTTGGGGTATAGGTCGGACAGACTGATATTGAATACCCTGACGAAGTATAAAAGTTCGTAATCGTCCACATGCACCAGCCGAGATTCGATCTTCGCTACGCTTACACGATCAATATCCCAGCCCAATAGCTGCAACTTCGTCGAGAGTGTGTTCTGAGACCACTGACGTGTGTATCGCAACTTTCGCACCTGCGGCCCGATCATGTTCAGATACTTCATTTATTCGGCTCTCTCTTACCAAATTGGAATTGGAATGGGTGCCCGAGTAATCGGATTTGTCGTGAGAATACGATGAGGGTTGCGGCAGTCAGGCGGGAATAGGCCACCGGAACCGCCAACGGCCGGAGCAGTCCCCAAAATCCGTCAAAGCAACCGATGCACAAAGGAGTATTCATCGCGCACCCCTCTTCTAACCCGGCGCGCGGAATTCGTCATGACAGGAAAAGGAAGATTCTCATGTAGGGAAAAGGAATAGGCCTGTTGGTCCCAGGTCTCTACAGGCTGCTGTCGGCCATCCGCAAAGCGTGCTCAAACCCAAGCAACAGGTCCGTCAGGAAGATGAAGAGGCTTCATGCCACCACAAAACAGCCGCCCGAAGAACTGCGGGTGCGGAGTCGACTCCGAGTTTCACCTTGATGCGCTGACGATAAAGCTCAACGGTCTTGTGGTCGAGCGATAGTTCGTCAGCGATCTCCTTGATATCCAATCCCCGCCCCAGCATCTCGAACACCTGTAATTCACGTGGGCTAAGCCTCCCAAGCGGATGTCGCGCTTCTACGGTTTCACGCGTTAGCGCGCACCCGGTAAACCACTGCAGCATTCGCGGGCTAAGATAAACTCCGCCATCGAGCACCGTCCGGATAGCGTGAACAATGGTGTGCACATCTTGTCCCTTGTTCATATACCCATACGCGCCCAAATCGAAACATAAGGGAGCGTACAATTCTTCGTTGTGAGCGGAATGGACAAATAGCCGAAGATTCGGATAACGAATGTGTAAATCGCGAATCAGATCCAGCCCGTGGGAATGTTTCAGGGCGATGTCGATAATGACGAGCTTAGGACACAGTTGCTCAACCAACTCTAGTGCGGGTTGTGCGTCCTCCGCCTCACCACAAACGTTCATGTCCGATTCGCCATTAATCACGAAGCGAAGAGACATTCGCACGCTGGTATGATCATCGACTACGAACACGCCGCGTTTGTGCGGCTCTACCGTCTCCGCCAGGCGTTCCCGGTCCATAACCGTTGGCCTTTCTCCCACCCGACCTTGGCCTTGAAGGCCTGTAAGTTACTACGCCGTAAGGCTGTAAGTCCAGACAATTCCGATAAATCTGGGGTTACCAATCCCTCCAAGCTGGTTACCACAACCCTCAAAGTTCGCTTACCTTGATTCTGGCAACGTATGCCTCCTCGTGAATCGCGATCGCAACGTACCGCGCCGGCAGTTCTCGCACCCAATCAACCGCAAGCTTTTGAAATGCCAGGCCAAGTTCGCGCAAATGCTTTCCGGTGATTTCCACTTCGTGTCCGGCAAAACGAAGATTGAGGACATCATCGTCACCGTGCCGCTCAAATCCCACGGCGCTAAGATGACCATAGGGAAACAGACGAAAATTGCCGTTTGAGAACTCAACCCTCAGCGACAGGGCTCGCGTGTCCTTGTTCCAACTAACGTAATTTTTACTGACGGTTTCAGTAGCGGGGCGGTCGTCAACTTGGTTGGTTTTCATGGCTTCACCTCGACAGTCCGGGACTGATGAATGTCCCGTTCCCTTCTGGTCGCGATGAGCTCGCGTATCCGGTGACTCATGGCCTCCGCCAGGACTCGCGGTCGGGGACAACTACGACAAATTCCATGGAATTCCGAGCCTTTGGACAAATTGCTTGTTCGCCAGCTCCATAGCCAAAGTGCGGTCACCCGTAAGGAGAATGTTCTCGCGGAGTTGCTCTTTGTCGCTGGTGAAAATCTTGATACCCCGGCGTCCCCGGGAAATCGTGACATACCACTGTTGCCGGTTCGTGGCCGGTTTGATGGCCGAGTCTGAAAAGAGGACGAAATCGACTGTTTTACCTTGGGACGCATACGACGTGATGGCAAAACCGCGCACGAACTGCCGGTAATTCCGACCGAGAATCCGTCCGTCCTGGAGCTTGACGCGGCCATCCGCCAGTACTTTATCAAGCGTAACCAGTTCCCCGTTCGCGATACGTTGGCCTTCGCCGGTCCTGCCATTGGCTTTCAGTTGCAGTCGGTCTCCGGCAGCCAGCGCCAATTCTCTGGGCTGACAGACCGTCAGACGATCCAGGAATTTGAAGGGGACCGTCCGCACGGTGTTGGCAGCTTCCAAAACCAAACCGTTGCGGGTGATGGCCACCAGCCGGCCTGTTTGACCTTTCTTGAAGCCGGCCGCATTGCGATTGAGCACGATTATGGTGTCGTCTCTGTAAAAGCGGCGATCACGCTTTTGCGCGTCCGTGAGGTCAACCGGCTCCAGCGCGGTCACTATCTGCTCATACGTGGCGATGAAGCCACGGGATTTCAGGGCCAAGCGCACGCGGTCATTCACTTTGTGGATTTCCGACCAGGTTTGCGAAACCACCACCACCGTCTGACGTTCTTCTGCAAGCGTCAGGTAATGCTCAGCAAGACGTTCCTGTTGGTCGAGTAATGTGCAGGTGACAATTGCCCCTTGCTGATCCAAGCGGCGGAATGATTTGCTCAGTTTCCCTTCGGCAGCTTCTTTCACAGCTTGTCGGTATTGCTCAATCTGCCGTCGTTCCGCTCTCGTCTTGGCGCGAGCGGGATCTTGGCGGCGAATCTCCGTCAGTTCCGCTGCTCTCAGCCCCGAATACTTCTCAATGGCTCGCAGTGCATCGGACGCTTCCACCGCTCCGTGTTGACGCGTGTCCCCGGACAGAATTACACGGCCAGCATTATCGCTGACGTACTGGAGAAGTTGTTGCATTTGCTTCGCCCCAAGCTGACCGGCTTCATCCACAATGACGACCGTGCCGCGGATCAGTGACTGTTTCGTGAGAAACTCACTCACCGTCTGAGCGCCCTCCAATCCATCGCGCTGTAGGTCGATGACTTGCTGGCGTTGCGGCGCGATCACCTGGATTGTGTGCCCCGCTGTCTGTAATGCGGCTCCCACCCCTCGCAGCACGAAACTCTTCCCAGTGCCGGCACCGCCGCGAAATAGAGTGACGAAGTCCCCCGAATTCAGGATGCGTTCGACTGCTTGCCGCTGATCCCGGTCAATCCGGGGATTCGTGTGGGAAGAAACTGCGCATAGTGGATCGAACTGTCCGATTAGGTCCTTCGCCATGCACACGATGTCCCATTCGCGCTGCAACGTTTGGAAGGTCGTGACTTGGTGCGGGCTCCCCTTATTGCGGATGTAGTCCCGTTTCTGCGTAATTGCCTGCAATTCTCCAATCTCGATATTTTGGCCGCGCGCATACTCCAACGCATGGCGCCAAAGTTCATGCTCAAGAACAACCGAGCGACGGTCGAACAAGTGTTCCTCCGCCCACATGACAGCGGACAAGGCATCGCTTCTGATTCGCCGGTCCTGTTTCGGCGACTCACTCTTTAGATCAACCAGGGACTGCTTTTCCGTGGCAGAGATTTGGTTATCCCAGTGGCATCGTAAATCCTCCAGTCGAATCCCTTTGATTTTGCGCAGCCGTTCGCTTTGGGCAATGCCTTCGCGAATGTCCTTCACATTGCCATCGCGCAGATGCGGTTTCTTCGTCAGTAACGCCTGCGTCTTTTCATCAATCTCCTGATGGCGCTTCGAGAACCGCTGGCAGAGTTCCTGGGAGAGACCCTTGATCTCGAAGTCGCCACGTCGATGGTTGTCCAATTCGTATCCGAATTCCCCAAGTTCTCGCGCCAGCGCATGATAATAGACGTTCTCGACGTATTTCCGTGCCCGCAACATTTCGAAGTTTTGTAACGCCTTCCAACGGTTTTCTTCCGGATCGAATGTGGCGTTGAATAGGATGCAATGGCTGTGCAGGTGTGGGTCTAAAGCCCGCGAGGTGTCATGTTGAAAGACAGCGCAGACGATATTCGCCGTGGTTCGGTCAGACAAACTCCCCTCAGCGTGTACCCGCGTGGTAGCGAATTGCTCCAACTCTCCGAGTGCCGCCACGACGGCACGGTTGTGGGCCTCGACAATGCGGGAGTCGCGTCCGACTAATGCGGCAATCGAAACCGATTTGGGAGGCGAAAAGGTGAAATCATAGAAAACGCGGCGATTCGCCACCTCGCACGTCTTGCCGTCCTCATTGACCTCGTTTCGGGTGGTCTTGATCCGTTGCGTTAATCGCTTGCCCGTGCGGGGATCGAGGTTGTCGCAAAGCTGGAGGAACTCGTCGCGCCTCACCGTTCCCGCGATCTGGAGAGACTCCGCGCCTTTGCCGAACCACTGTCCAGCAATGGATTGTCCTTCGCTGTAATAGTCGCCCGCACCCAGGTGTTCTTCGAAGTACTCTTTGGCATTCGCCAGACGGTACTGCGTTTTGGGTGACAGCATCGAACACACATACCGCTATTCGCAGGAAATTGTGTTCCCAAACGGGAACAACTTGTCTTGTGGAATGCGCTTTACTACAGCGCATGGAAAGATGGCACGCCCGACCTCTAACTCGCGTTAGAAGGCTGTGTACCACCGGATGACAATTTGATGCGCCAATGAATGAACCGTCCACGTCCGATCCAATGAGCCACCGGTTTGCCGAGGCGGTGCGAAACTATGCTCCGACCGTGCCACGGAAGCAGCAAAAGCTCCTCACGCTCAAGTCGGGGATTGCCGAGCTTCGGCGCAAGGGCGCGTCGTACAAGACCATCACGGACATTTTGCGTGCCGCGGATGTGCCAGTTTCGCGCACGACTGTATCGCGGTTTTGCCGGGACGTTCTGCAGTCGGCCCATCCACGGAAGCGGCGCCGTCCCGCTTCCCGAAGCTCACCAACTCAACCATTGCACACTTCCGTGCCGCCCGTGAGCACCGGCGGGCCGCGAATCGCAGACCCCCGGACCATCTAGCCATGCAAAGGCAGCTAAACCTGATTCTTAACGGAAAGGGCGGCGTCGGTAAGAGTTTCTTTGCGGTCAACTTTATCCAATACCTCAAGGACCAACAACTCAAGCATGTTGCCATTGATACCGACAACGAGAACTCGACCCTGAAGCGCTTCCACCCGGAGGCTCGATTCGTGAATCTGGAGAAGTCACGGGAAATCGACGAACTCGTTGCCGCCGTCGAAACCGCGCCGCTGGTGGTGGTCGATTGCCGGGCCGCGTCGACGGAACTGTTTCTGACCTATTTCACCGAATTGGCCGTCTTCGATGTCCTCAAAAGTATGGACGCGGTTCTGACAGTTGTATCACCTATCAATCATGATCTGGACAGCGTGGAGCAGGTTCGGTTCATCGCGAACTCATTCAACAGCCGCTGCCGGTATCTGATGGTGAAAAACCGCGCTTTTACCGAACAATTTGCCATTTACGACGCCAGTGAGACTCGGAAGCAACTGTTGAATGATTTGGTCGCGAAAGAAATGACCATTCCAAAGCTCCAAGACTGGTTGGTTGCCGCGTTGCACCAGTACAATCTCGCCGTCGGCCAAGCGGCTCAGGACGTAAGGTTCACCCTCATGGATCGCCAGAGGCTGAAGAACTGGCAACGGCAGTTCGCCGGGGAGATCGAATTAGTACACGAGGTGGTTCTGCCGGCATGAGCACCGAAGACCGAAAGCTGGCCCTCAAGAATGCCATTCTGGAGTGGCGGAAGAAGTACACGGTGCAAGACGGCGATCCGATGCTGGCCGCCGTGGAATTGTGGGAAATCTACTTCACCCACGCCCAACTCAATGGCCCAAAGGAACGGCTGCCGTCATTTGAGGATTTTCGGGACACGATGGAACAGTGCGAACGGTTGAGTGGTGATCTTACAGGACGAGCCGCCGAGATCATTGAGGAATTGCGTGCCGTGCCGAAAATCAGGAGCGACCTGAATCGCTTCCCGATGTTCGCGTTGGTATTCACCGCCGCGCTGGCGCTGCTCGCGGGCATCCTCATCGGGAGGCTAGTGCAGTGAGCAGCACGCGGCATCTTGGATTCACAACAGCCGGTTTGTCTCTAGCAGCCGGGGCGTACTTTCTCATGAGCCAAGACCCACCGCTCTCATGGGTGTTGGCTGGGATGTTCGGTCTTATCGGCGGCTATGCGACTGCCACTTCTCTTCGCACGAGACGTCGTCCGATCGTGCGATTGAAGGGGCTGGCGTGGACGCAGGAGGATTTCTGTCGCGGTTGGCTGATCACCGGGGACACCGGCTCCGGGAAAACGCGCTCCGGGATCACACCACTGCTCTACCAGGTATTCCACAACGAGCCGCGCTGGGGCGGGCTCTGCATTGATGACAAAGGCATTTATTGGGAAACGCTTTCGGAGATGGCCCGACACTTCAACCGGCAAAACGATTTGATCCTGCTCCAGGTCAGACCGGACGACGCCCCGCTTAGTTGGAAACCAACCCACACCTATAATCTCACGTCCGATGCTGGCATTCCGTACAGCACGTTCGCCAAATTCGTCGTTGATACCGCCGCCAGCCTCGGCCAACAGGGTGACAAGAGCTTCTTCAAGAGTCAGGCGCAGACGCACATTGCCCACGCGTTGGAGGCGCTGTATGAGGTTCAGGCTGACGTGACATTGGAGAATGCCCACGAGCTACTGCTGAACGAGGAAGAATTGGACGACACGCTGGCCGAGTTGTCGGACGGCTACCCAACTGAGCGTCGCCGTGCGCTCGTGGAGCATTTACAGCATCGTTATCTCAATCAACCGCCCGAACAGATGGGCGGCGTGAAGGAGACCGTCGCCAATTATCTGCACAATTTCCTGACCCCCGACATCGCGCAGATCTTCTGCCCTGCCGCCAACACGTTTCAACTGAGCGACATAGACCGTGGAAAAATCATCTGCGTCGCCATGCCTCAGAAATTCCAGACGGAACGCCGGTATGTGAACACGTTTTTGAAAATGCTCTTCTATACGCACGTCTTGCGGCGTTTCGACCGGCCGAAGGAACAACGCAAGAACGACAACCTTCTGATCTTGTGGGCTGACGAAGCGCAACGATTCGTTACCTCAAACGACGAAGGAATGAGCGACTACAACACGATCGACGTGATCCGCGAGGCGAACGCAGCCGTCGTGGCCGCCGCCCAATCATCCACGTCGTTCATTCCGCCTTTGGGCAGGGACAAAGCAAAAGTGCTGTTGCTGAATTTGCGGAACCGTATCATTTTCAAAGCTGCCGACGAGGAGGGCGCGCAGGAGAGCGCCGATTTCCTCGGCAAACGGTGTAACTTCGATGAGTTGGGTTGCCTCTTTGAGTTCACGAATCCATGCAAGCGTTGGCTCAATTGTCTGCCACTTGGTTTCGATACCGCGAAACAACCCGCCGAGCAAAGTCCCCGCCGATGAACCCTCGAACGCGACTCGATTTCTTTCATGTGTTTCAAGTTCGTCAAGGAGCGCGACCGCGTCTTCATCCGATGGAAACGGTGAATTTAGAAAGGATCGCACAGACTTGCGTACTTTGTGGTAGCGCATGGAGAACCACCGCGACCAGTGACCAGTGAATGAACGCAATTCGCGTCTCTGGACGGTCATCGTCTCGATATCAGGTAAATCACCAAAGACGACTCGGCCAGAGTTTCGGTCACGAAAGTCTTGAAGTTTGCGACTCTCTGCAACTGCTGTTGAAACGATTTCAGCATTCGCTTTTGAGCAGAGGGCTTCAATTGGTAGTCCGGTCGGAGCTTGCGGACGATTGAGAAGGAATAGAACTAGCTTTTTCGCCTCATGGATCTGATCCAGGCTCTCAGGCGGAAGGAGCGGCCAACCCTCAAAATAACTACTGAAAGCGTTCATCGCGGTCTGTAGAGCAGTACGCAATCTCTCCACCTTGTCAGCTAGTTGAGTTACAGATTCCAGCGTCTGGTTCTGTAGTCCAAGCTCATGAATGAACCTAGCTCCCTGTCGTTGTGTGTCGAGGAGTCCGTCGTCAGGAGGTTGTCCAATTTTAATCTCTGGAAACCAGCTACATAATTCTTCAAAGCACTTTTGGTACGCCTGGATGGCTGAGGTAAACAACTGTAGCGTCTCCGCCGGGCCGGAATCCCCAACGAGTCGAGCAACAACATTTTCAGCACCGTTTGTCGGGATTTTGAGCAACTTCGCAGGAATATCCGTCAACGCCGCGAGAAGTCGAAAATCTCCAATCCTGAGTGTCGCTCTCTCAAAAACCCCGGTCGACAATTCGAGTGGAGTCTTGCTAGCAATATCATGCACAAGACCTGAGAGTTGAGAGAGACCTTGTTCAAGTCCAGGAAGCTTGCAAAGCGGAACGTTCCCCAGCGCATGCTGACATAAGCAAAGTGCAGATTCATCCAAGATACCGGTCGCTGCCCCGTCGAGTAATCGGTTTGAATCAGCAACGCGGGAATTCAGCCGCGCGACACTAGTATGGTAGCGCGAGAGTCGTTGAACAAAAGCTCGCGCATCGCTTTGCTTTGCAGGATCATCTAGCACATGGAGTGCAAGCAGCAACTTGCCTCCGTTTGGAACGTGTAAATCCGGATTCGAGCGATGACTGGCCAGCACCTCAATATGTTTCCATGCAATTTCGGCTTGATCGGCTGGTTGGTTGGCGAACCCTAGCGCATTTACGCCCGCTGGATTTAGGGACGCGTAGGCGAAAAGATCCTCAGCCCAGCGTAGTATTTCATTAAGCTCGTCGAGGGAGACTTTAGACGATGCCACAGAACAACGAGGGCTGACGACTGATGCGACTGCATTGAGCGCTTCCGTGGCGCGAGCCGCGACATAGCTCCGATTGTCGGCGGTAAAGCGGAGATGTCTTTGGGCCTTCGTTAACTGGCGATAGAACTCCTCTAAATCTCGTTCGAATCTGGCAGTCGCTGTAGTGTTGTCTGGTGTCTGCCATAGAAACTCTAATAGGTTCGCCCCGCTCAATCATGCCGACAAGTTCCTCTACGGATGCTTCAGCTTTTGCCATTTGTTAAACCTTCGTTTTGGTAGTGGGTGTATCAAGGGGGTAAGCAAGACAGTAGCAAGCTCGGCAAGCGAGCGCAACTGCTTCCAATGGGGCCGCGAGAGCAATGGGTGAGCGGGATCAGACGGGCCGAACTGGCGGCGGAATTGAAAGCGAGGAGTTTTGCCCGAAGCAGAAAATCAGGAAGAGGGAGGCCGCAATGTGGATGCATCAACTCCGGCCCAACGACATACTTCTCGGTGCGTATTTTTACCGTAATTGCGCGGGTTTCGGTACGGATACAGGGTTCCGTTTTTGAGCGCTTTGATAATCGCCTCTTTCTCAATCGCAATTCCCCCCTTTGTCAGGCAGTTCGTGGTTCTTCGGGTCAAGCCGTTAGGAAGAATGATCGATTTCATGCGCCTCAATTCTGTCGATTACGTCAGCCTGCCTTGCAATGCCTTTTCAGAAACCAATCCAATTGCGATGGTTAATTCGGTTTCAAAGGCCCGAGTAACGTCCACAAGCCCCGATTTGGCATGTGTGGCTTCATGTATCAACGTTCCCGCATAATCTTTAACAGAGTTCAGTTGCTTCCGAAGAACAATAATTGTTTCGGAGGCCGGATCCCAAAGACCAAGGGTCTCATCTTCTGACGAGAAATCCTTACGCATCGTCTTTGAGATTTTGATGTCTCGCACAATTCTCGGCTTGCCACCGACAAGTCCTAAAATATCATTCGATAAATTAAAAATCGTCCGCTCCTTCTCGCTGAGCCTTTCTATCGGAACAAACTCAAATTCGAAGCTGTCATTATAGTTCGTTACAAATTGCGAAATATCGACAATCGGTCTGCCCGAAAAATCCGTACTGCCCTTTATTTTGTCCTTGAGGTTCTCCGGGATCGAAACAATTTGATGTCCGCTCGCTTTGGCCTCTTGGATCATGTCTGGATGCATCATGATGTCCACCGATGAAACAAACAGAACCTTCCTGTCCTGATTGAGGATTTTGACAGCATGCTCCTGCACGTCTATCCACGAAAGTTCGTCATGAGCTGTTCCTTCATCAATTTTCTGCAAATCGTCAGCCAGAAGCGTTGCTACCTTGGCGGATTTACAGTTAAGCAGCGTCTTCTTCACGCAGTCAGTGTAAGCCGTTCTTCCAACGTTTGATCTTTCGCGATTGAGAGCCTTTTTAATGGGAGCGGTTAACTGCGTAATGTTGTAGCTAAAAAGAAAGTTCTCTTCTTCAGCAACCCTAACACCGTTAATGTAGATCTTGCCGGTGCTCCCAACTTTACCCACCACGTCTCCCGCCTTTGTTGATTCCAAGACCTGCTCCCCGGTAAACCTCAGAAACAAATTCTTTGCCCTGGCGATGTCATCGTCAGTTACGCCATCAATTATAAATTCCGTCCCAACAAATGTGTCGTCTGTTGGATCAGAAATATTGGCGTGTAAAGTAATGATGTCTGAAAAACCTTCCTTGGCGGATCTCGAAAGGGTTATGTCGCCAAACTTTGCCCTGATCAGAACCTTGATTCCCTTCCTGTCAAAGGTTGCCAAGGCGTCTTTTAAGCCAATGCCAAATTTACCGATCACCCTTGGGTTTGACAGCTTCTCCTGATTCTCGTTTTGAGTGAGGTGGGTGTATTTCAATCCTCTTCCGTAATCTCTAATGCGCCACTGCTTGCCCTGCTTGGTAATCTCAACATCGCGTGTATTCGTTAGAAGCTGTTCGTCGAGTGCGTTGGCAATAATCTCACGAATGGCGTGAGATGTTTCCCAATTCTCAAGGATTCGTTCGATGTTAAGGTCGAATTGTTTCACAGGGCCATGTTTGGAAAGGTTTCCTGCCGCTCCATCGAATGCAGAACCCGCCTGTGGAACAACCAAGTCTGTTCCACACTTGGGGCAATTGACAGATGTGCCCGCCCCGGCCTCATCAATTGCAATATGCTGTCCGCACTTCTTACACGCAAAGGTGATGTCCATGCTGGCTCCTCCAGTTCCTTGTATCCTACATCGGGACTGCTTTTGCTGGCAACGCTCCAGAACTGGCCTGTGAACGTTTAGGATAGTAGTTACACACATTGAAATTCGACATTCCAAATCAGCATTGATTTTGGTAGCATCCGCTCGGTCGGTTCCTCTGACCAGGCTCAAATTCGGCGTAGAATGCAGTTGCCTTTGTCGCTGTTTGTCAGACATGAGCAGCAAGACCACCGATTTGATCTTGCGATGGCCACTCTCGCTGCGGAACAAAATGAAGAACCGTTGTTTGTTCGTAATCTTGAGAACATTCAAGGAGACGAGCGCGATATCATGATTATTTCTTGCACCTACGGGCCACACACACCGGGCGGAACGCCGACCCAGCGATTTGGCCCATTGAATCGAGAAGGCGGTGAGCGCCGTTTCAATGTTTTAATCACCCGCGCCAAGTGGCGAATGGAAGTCTTCTCCTCGATCCGCAGCGACCAGATTCTTGCAGATGGCAAACGGCAAGGCGTTCGTGACTTCCATCTATTTCTGAAATACGCAGAAAGTGGCATTTTGACCGACCGAGGGGAGGCAACCGGAAGGCAACCCGACTCTCCCTTTGAAATTCAGGTGGAAGCCGTTCTCTCGATCCGGTTTTGCTGTCGAGCGCCAGGTCGGCGTGGCTGGTTACTTCATTGATTTGGCTGTGAAACATCCACATCACGCCGGGCTGTTCGCACTCGGTATTGAATGTGATGGAGCAACGTATCATTCTAGTCGCGCCGCGAGAGATCGTGATCGTCTCCGTGAGAAAGTTCTCAAGGAACGCGGATGGAATCTCCATCGTATTTGGTCAACGGATTGGTTTGTTAACCCACAGCAAGCAAAAGCAAAGTTGATCCAAGCGGTGAATCTTGCGTGTAGGTGAAATCGGCGGAACCTGATCTAGAGGTCGGTCTACCGGTAAGGCTTGCGGAAGTGGTTGTCGCCATCCAGATGAAAACTTCCCGCCAGGTTTCGCCGTCGTTCCATCCATCGGCAACAACTAGTTCTTGCGAACGTCAGCCAAATGTAGCAGTTAAGCAATCAGCAAACAATTCGCCTGCTCGTCCATCACCAATTTCCCGCAGCCAGTGCCGCCCGTCAGCAGGTCAACCACCACAGCGTCGCCAATGAGTTTTTCCACGGCGTCACGCATCGGGCGCGCCCCGAGCTTGGGATGGAAACCGCGACGGACAAGGAATGGCAGCACGGCATCGTCCGGTGTGAGTTCGTGGCCTTTAACTTTCAGGAACTCTAATTCCTGAGTCAGCAGAAGCTGCGCGATCTCCAACTGGTGGTCGTAAGTCAGTCGGTTGAAGACCAGCTTCTCCGTGATACGCGCATACAATTCAGGGCGCATCTGATTGTTGTGCGCGCGTCAGGACGTGGCGTTCCATCGTGGCCGGCGTTGAGTATTGCAGGTTCATCAAGTCGGCGCTGCCGATGTTAGATGTGAACACGACGTAGAACCCACTCAATTCCAGCGTCTCACCGCTGGCCATCGTCACGCGTGCTGCGTCCAGGATTTGCAGAAAGACATCCAGCACGCGGGGATGTGCCTTTTCGATTTCGTCAAACAGCAGCGTGCCGACTCTCGACTTGTCATAGACCATCCCCAACGTCCCCCGCTCACCGAGCTTGCCGCCAAGCAACAGCCCCAAACTCTCCTGAGTCTGATATTCCGACATGTCAAAACGAAACACGTGATCTTTGCTCATCAGAAAACTGGTGAAAGCCAGTGTGACTTCAGTCTTACCCACGCCGGTCGGGCCAAGGAACAGAAAACTTCCTCGCGGGCGGCCTAGCTTCGTCAGGCCGAGTTCACCGCGCTGAAGTAGCGACACGATCCGCGGCAACACATGATCCTGTCCGCGAATGCGCTGCCGCAGAGGCAATTCCAATTCATGCAGTTTTTCATTGCGAGTTTGCCGGAGGGATAGTCGTTTTCATCGGCTCATATGTTGCCGCCCCCGTGAAAATTGTTCCCAAACGGGAACAGCAAGCGCGGCTAATCCGCTGTACAACGCTGGCACATGAAAACAATATTCTTCACATACGACACTGCGGTTCGCTCCGATTCTGGCTCAGGCTGGCGGCGGCACGACCTTAACGCAAGGCACCAGCAGCGCGTTGGGCATCGTCATGCTCATCGGGTTCCTCTTCGGGACAATTTGCGTGATTAGCGGCGGGTTTGCGATTCGCCGTGGCGACACCGATTCCGGGAAACTCTCCATCGTCGGCGGCCTCATCATCGCCGGCGCTCCCGTGATCGTAAAGGCACTTTTCGTCGCGTTCGGCATCGGCACTTCCACTGTTGACGTGGGTACATTCCAATGAACAACCAAACGCTAAGACTGACCGAGACCAACAGCGCCGACGATTCCAAAGGGCGGACATGGGGGCTGGAAGGCAATCTATTCTGGTACATGACCGGCGGCTGCTTCGCATCCGTGATGACATTGTTGATTACGTTCAGCGTCGCGAAGGTGTCATTTCAGGTTCCTTGGTATTCGCGGCAATTCCGTTACTGCTCACGCTCCTGTACGTATATGGCTTCCGACAGGGAAAACCGCCGGGCTACGACACGGATTGTTTGGATTAATGGATCAAGGGTTCTGGCTTCGGCCCTGATTTGTGCCGCCAGCCCGGTATCCGCTAAAGGGCCAACATGTTCGATAACGCCCCACACGGCTATTTCATCCGCGACCTGATTGTCTTCAACGGTCTGCGCCAGGGCTGCTTCGTTTCCAAAGGATTCATCTTCGAACCACCCGACCTCGACAACGCACAGGTCTCCGACCTGAACGAGTTCCAGGAACAAATCACACTCCTGCTGGCATCGCTCGGCGACGCTCGACGGCTACAAGTGCAATTTTACTGCGACTCGGACTACCGCGCCCCGCTGCTCCGCTACAACAGGAAACCGAGAAGATGCAGAACGTCTGGACGAAACGCTGCCGCAACGAGAGGTTCATGCGTTACTGGCAGGCGATGGCAGACCGCAATCTCCGCCGTCAGCGTCTCATCCTCTACATCTCGCGCAAGATAGACACCTCGCCGAAGGCCACCAGCACCGCCGAGGCGCTGGCGGCGTTCTACGAGATGACGCTGGAGCAGATGCAGGCGGAATTCGCCCAGGTCCACGAGATGCTGGCCAGCATTTTCTCCGGCCAGGGCGCACGCATCATCCCGATGACCGATGCCGACCATTACCGGCACTACAAGATGTTCCTGAATCCGTCTCTGGCCGACCGTTTCGATTACGATATTTTCGACGCCTTCGACCCGGAGTTTCCATCCAGGAGAACTGCTGGCACTGCGAAGGCAACGGCCAGACCGATTTCGGTTTCTGCATGGACGGCCATTACCACTCCATCATCGCCCTCACGCGCTGGCCGAAAATGACCTATCCCGGGATCGTCCACCGCCTCACCAATCTGCGGCTGCTCGACTACACGATCACGGTCAACGTCGATCCGCTGCCCGTCCGCCAGGAAATCCTCAAGGAGGAAAAGGAACACGACCGTATCGCCGGCGACTACGCCAGCGAAAAGAAAATGTCACTGCTGACCGTGATGGAAAAGAAGCAGCACAAAATCGCCGCACTCGCAGGGACACGCTGCCGTTCCACGCGCAATTCATCGTGCGCATGTGGGACAAGACCAAGGACGGTTTGTCCGCAAAGACCAGCGCGATCAAGAACGCCATCAACTCGATGAACAGCGCGCAGTATTTCGAGAGCACTCTGCCAAGCACATCGAGAAAGCTGTTTTTCCAGACGTGGCCGGGCTGGACATGGGGACGTTACGAACATCGCAAACTTTACTGCGAAAGCCGTTACCTCGCCGACATGCTCCCGTTCTGCGCCACCTTCACCGGTCACCTGGAAACCGCCGAGGCGATCTACGAAGGCTCGGCGAGCAATCTCGTCGGCATCAAGACGTTCTCAGGGCAGGCGTCGAACGTCTCGCCGCAGCACGCCGTGTTGCTGGGCATGAGCGGAGCGGGCAAGTCCGTGACGGTATGCGATCTGCTTTCGCAAACCGAAGGCTACTTCGCTTACACCGTCATCATCGAGGAAGGACTGTCCTACGGCATCTACACGCAGACGGTTGATCCCGACGCCAAGCCAATCATCATCCAGCCGGACGGCAACATGACCATCAATTATCTCGACACGAAAGGTCTGCCGCTGACGCCCGACCATCTCGCGTCCGCGACGGCGCTGGTTGCGCGCATGGTTGGCCTCAGCCAGCACGAAGACAAACAGATGCTCCGGCAGGCGCAAATCGCCAAGTACATCAATCTGCTTTACGAGGATGTTTTCCAGGACTGGTCGAGCAAACGCTCCGACCAACTGCTTGACATCGCCCGGCATGCCTACGCTTTGAGCCACTACCGGCACGAAAGATGCCGCCCGGCGCAACGACGCTCGAAGCCTTTGCGGACTTCCGCGACTGGAAAGCGAAGCACGAGGACGAAGCCCGCGCGTATCTCGACCAGTTCGACGAAGGTGAGGTTCTCAAGTTTCTCAAAGACCCCAACACGAGCAAAGAGGTCCGCAACCTCGCGTTCGCCTATTTCACAGCGGAAGAATTTCCGACGCACCGGATGTTGCAGGAGTTGATGTTCCTCGATGCGTCCGGGGCTGAGCGCGATCAAATCCACGAGATCGCTACGCTGCTCCTGCCGTGGTGTCGCGACGGCAACTACGGTGCGCTGTTCGACGGCGTCACCAACATGTCCCTGACCGGGAAGATTGCCCACTTCGAGTTGGGATACATCCCGGACTCGGCGAAGGAATTGCGAGCCGCGGCCGGGTTCCTGATCACCAACGATGCTCGCAAACACATCATCACCCTGCCCCGCGCCGTTGCGGAAACGAAACGTATACGAGGAAGTCGCCCGCTTCCTCGACATCCCCGGCGGCGAGGAGATCGTCAAGGAGAGCTACGCGCAGCTTCGGAAGTTCAACTGCTGGAACATCTCGATCGTACAGCAGTACGCCCGCTTTAAGCAGAGCCGCATCCGCTCGGCGGTGTTCGGCAACAGTCGGCAATTTTTCCTGATGCGTCAGAACGACCGGGCTGACATCGATGACATCAGCCAGGATATCGCCATCCCGGAAATTACCAAGCACACCATCATGAACTATCCCGCTCCCCGACCATCAGGTCGGGCAGAAGTATGCGGCGTTCACCTATCTGCAAATCGACTCCCTCCGACCGATTTGCGGGACAGTTCACAACATCACCTCACCCGAGATGCTGTATTGCAGCAGTTCCAGTGGCCAACATTTTGAGAAGCGGGCCAAGGAACTGCGTGGCAGTACCAACGTCGTCGAGGGCATCATCCGCCACGCCAGTCCCACCCCGGTAGCCGAACCCGTATGAAAACACCCCCTCTCATCATCCTCGCCTGCGTTTCACTCCTGATAACCGGCTGCGCCGCCTCGCGACCCATTGGCGATCTAGCAATGGGCGCCGGCGGCGCAGCACTCGCCAATGACTTGTCCCATGGCAATTTAGCCATCACCGCCGCCGGCGCCGCCGGTGGCGTCCTTGTCAGCGAGGGGCTGCACTACGCCAGTCAGAAGCAGGCCGGGAACGCTTACAACTCCGGCTACGAGAAGGGGCGCAGTGACGCTGTGAAACAGCAGTACTGGATATTGGTCAACCAACAAAAGGAGAAAGCCGAGCAGAACCAAGACAACATCCGTTACTACGAGATCCCGGTCCCGAACAAACCATCGACGGAACAATTCTAAACCCAACAACCAAACTCCTACGAATCGAGGAATAAGGCCATGAAACATATGCTCGCCGTTATCACCGCCAGCTTGCTCTGCGCCGCATCCAGCCGCGCCCAGTACGTCGTGTACGACCCCGCGATGCACTCACAAACCATCATTGATGAAGCCCGGAACATGGCTGAGTTCGTGCAGATGATCGACAATCAGGTCCAGCAAATCACCACGATGACCTCGCAGCTGCAGCAGTTTGGTAATCCGGCTTTGGTAATCCGCGAATCCTCAATCTGGCTGGCTTCACGGGCTTGATTTCCGACCTCCAAAATACCGGCGTAGGTCAGGCCTTTGGCCAGCTCGAAAATCTCGCCCAAGGAGTCAATGCCATGGAATACGACGCCAACGGCCTGTATCACAACGTGGGGAGGACGTTCACCACCCCCGATGGCCATTCCGTGTCGCGAGCCGCCAACCTCTACCGTCAATTCGCCGCCATTAATGAGACGACCCGGAACTTCACCGGTGTGTATGCCGACGTGATTTCCCGCCGCGACTCGCTCCGGCAAGACATTGCCACCACCACCGAACAACTTCGGGCAGCCACCACCGCCTCGGAGGTACAAAAGCTCACGGGCATCTTGATTGGACTCAACGCCGAGCTTTCCGCCACGGACAAGGAACTCGACCACGCCACCAGCGTGAGCCTTGTCCAGAATGCCGAGAACCAGAACGACCAGGCCAAGCAGCAACAGGCGCGTGTCGAGGAGCAACAGGCCGAGTTTTCGGAAGGAATCCGTAAGTACAACAACACGATGGCTCTCAGCACAGAACCGGCCGCGTTCACGGACAACGCCCATGAGTAAAAAATCGATCGTCGCCTTCGTTGCCGCCTTGGTGATTGCCACAGTGGTTGGCGCCGTGCTCACCGCGCGGCAGGCTAATCCAAGGCGGGCAACTTCTCCAGCCGCCCAAATCAATAAGGCGTTGAATCTCGCCACCGCGTCGCCGCACTTCCCTTAATGGTAGTTGCATGAACAACTTCGACACTCTATTTCCGAACTTTGCGGCAAGTTGCTCCGCCTTGAAATCGGTGTTGATGCCGGTGGCGTATCTACTTCTCGTCACCGGCATGGTGTTGTCCATGATCGCGGGTCGGCGCAGCGCCGGGCCCGTCCTACGAGGGCTGGGACGGACCATCGTGTACATCATCGTCCTCACGCAGTTGGTGAATTGGGGCAATCAGATTGCCACCATTATCGATAGCACGGTCACCAATGTTCTTCACGCCGATCCCAGTAACGTGTACCAGCAATACAATCAGGCGTTGCAGGCCCAGCAATCCACTACGTCTCAAAACAGTTGGTGGGAAAGACTGTTTAATGTGGGCACGTCCATCTTTGAGGCGCTTATCTCTGGCCTGCTCTGGATCTTCGGTTTACTGGCCAGTGTCATTGTTTTCTACGCCTACCTGGTCCAAAAGTTCATTCTCTACCTCGGCTACGCTCTCTCGCCGATCTTCATCGGCTTTCTGGCGATTCGCGCCCTGAACCAAATCGGTACGAACTATCTGTTGTCGCTCGTCGGGGTCATGCTCTGGCCACTCGGCTGGGCGGCAGCCTCACTGGTCACGGGAGGATTGATCACTTTCATGACCGACCAGAGTTTTCTTTGGAATCAGTCGCTTGGCGGGGCGGCGGGGTACGCGTTTCAGAATTTCATCGGGGTCGCTGCGCTCGGCCTGTGGGTGATCTTCAGCACCATTGCCGCGCCTCTCATCATTCAACGAGCCATCACTCACGGCATTCAGGCCGGTGCCGCTCTGGTCAGCGGAGTGACTACCGCCGCGACCACTGCCGCCACTGGCGGATTCATTGCGGCCGGAACTTTCGGAGCAGGTGGAGGCGTTACCGGGGCGGTGATGGCCGCCGCCGGTGGTGTCACGGCAGCCGGGGCCACGCTGGTTGGTTCTTCAATCAGCGGTAGCACGTACTCGCCGACAGGCTCGATGATTACGGCCTTGGGGCAGATGCGCAACGCAGGTGCGGGTGGGAAGAAGCATGGAAGTGACGATACGACCAAAACAACACAAGCGCCGGCCACCATGGACACAAGTGGCGACAATGCCGTGCAAGCGTTGCTGCGCAAAACGAAGAACCCGCACACCCCATCAGCATGAACACACTTGAGACAAAGCTCCGAGAAACCCCGGTGCCGAAAACCGAGCGGCCCAATCTGTCCCGCAAGAAATTCGATCCGACGCGCATCTTCGTCGACCGGGACCGGCTCGCATGGTTCTGGTTTGTCGTGGCCGCACTGATTCTCGTGGGAGCGGCCATTGACCGCTTCTTTCTGGTGCAGACGTTCAAGCAGCGCGAGCGCGTGGTCGTTCTTGATCCATCCGGTACATTTCACCTTGCGCCACTACTGAAATTCGAGGAGGCCAAAGACCTCCACGCGGAGCAAAGCACACTGGCCACCGTCGCCTTTCTGGAGCGCAACCCCAAAGGCTTTGACCACGATGATCTGCTAAAGCAGATGTTCTTGAAGAACGCCCTGGTCAAGGCTCAGACCTTACAGACTTTGGAAGGGGCGGAGTTCGTCGCGAAGCAACTGCATCAGAAAGTCGAGATTGCCAAAATCACGATTCTCCAGACCCGCGAGAACTTCGTTCTGACCCAGGTGAGCGGGCAACTCGTGCGCACTGGCATTTTCCAGGACAGAGCCTTCGCCGAAGCTGTCCCCTTCACCCTCGCCTTCAAGTTCCAGCGCAACCCCAATATGGTCCAGAACGGCAGATTCCCAACTGCCGTGTCCGACTTCAAATATGAAACATCTCCCTAAACACATCGCCCTGCTATTCTTGCTGGGCCTTCAGTCAAGCTCCGCAAGGGGAGCCAACCCCATCGCGGAATACCGCCTGGACGAACATACCGTGTATCCAATCCCGGTATCCCGCAGCCACGTGACAACGATCAGTTTCCCCGGGCCGATCTCGGCGATTGATGCGGCGAATGTCACGAGCGACCCAAAAATCCCCGGACTGTTTCAAATCGCCCACACGAAGGGCTCGTATTTTGTGTCTGTGAGGGCGTTGGTCGATAGGGCGACGACCAATATGAACATTCGGTGGAACAAGAAGACCTACGTGATCGAATTGGTCGAGAGTTCCTCACCGCTTTACTCCGTGATCTTTCAATACGACGCCGACGCCGACATCCACCCCACCTCTGGTCGTGTCACACCGAACCGCCTAATAGCGCTCCTGGACAAGGCCAAGGCCTATCCGTTTCTCAAGGAGTACCACGCCGATGCCGTTGCCCAGGTCGACTATGTTAATTTCAGCAAGAACCCGCGTGTCCTGGACTACCGGGATTACGAGGTTCAACTCGACGAGGTTTTCCGGTTTAACCCCGAGGACACGCTGATTTTCCGGATCCTCCTGCGCAACAATACCGACCAGCCGATTCAATATCGGCCCGAAGGCTTTTCACTCCGCGTCGGTGAACGGACATATCCAGAATCGATCAGCGACGCGAGCGGCACAATCCCGCCGCAAGGCCAGGCGCCTGCGTACTTTGCCGTAACCGGGACACCCAACGGCGGACGCAATGACCTGTCTCTGAAGAACGATTTCACAGTCCTTCTCGACCGCATCGAGATGAACACACCACCGCCAAAACCGGTGCAGACCAAATCGAAACCGTTGAAATGAACCCACGCAATGCCATCGCTTTCCTGCGCAGCCCGACCGGCATGCTTCTGTCCTTCGTCGTGGTGCTGATCTTCGCGATTGTACTCGTCAAAGGGTTCTACGACCCGAACAAGGGTAAGCCCAAGACTGCTGCTGTGCTAACGCCAGCCGAGAAAACAAATCGAACATCCCAGGTACTTCAGACGATCCAACGCGAAATCGTCCCCTTCAAGCCTCGCGGCGCTGCGGCTTCTGCTTCTAAGGCTTCACGCAGGAACAACGTCACGCCTAGGCCCACGACGATGATTCTGTTCCCAAACGGGAACAACCTCACGCGGCTATTCATGGCTAAATCCCCGCAGCAGCCAGTGTCGTCATGGCGCTGGAAGAATCGACATGTTCGACGTAAACTCACATGGCTCTCAAACGGTCAAAAGGGAAACAGCAAGACCAGCTCGATTTATTCGGCGGCAATGGAAACGGACATGCAGCCCTTGAGCCAATACGGATTAATGGCGGAGAAACACTGGCGGGAGCACCGTCCGCAGATGGTGGCGGAAATGGAGCGGGCGGGCACGCTGCACCAGATGTTGCAGGACGCAGAGGAGAAGACCAAGGACGAAATGGACGCGATTCGTCGAAAACTCATTCAACAGGGACTGACGCCGCAACAGGCACACGACCAGGCTTGGGAAATGGTGAGGGAGAGGTACATCCTACTTCCACCCGAGAACGATTAGGCCCGCCCCGCAACCAAGCCAACTACCGGATCACCGACCACGACCGCCTTGGCGAAGGGTCACTCAAGCAGAAGTTTCGCGCCAACGTCGCCGCAATTCGGTTGCTCCGACAACTTGAGGCAGAGAAGCGACCGGCGACCAACGACGAAAAGGCGGTTCTCGTGCGGTACGTCGGCTGGGGTGGCTTGCCGCAGGTATTCGATGTCAATTCCCGAGAGTGGTTCAAGGAGCAGGTCGAACTGTCCCAGCTTCTGACTGAGGACGAACACACCTCCGCCCGCGCTTCGACACTCAACGCGCACTACACTTCGCTGGCCATCGTTCGCGGGATGTATGCCGCCTTGGCGCGTTTCGGTTTCAAGCATGGGCGCGTCTTGGAGCCGGCGTGTGGACTGGGCCATTTCGTCGGCCTGATGCCCGAAGAGATGCACGCGCACTCCACTGTCACCGGCATTGAGATCGACCTGCTGACCGCCCGCATCGCGAAGGTACTTTATCCCGACTCGGACATTCGCCACCAGCCATTCGAGGAAACTCGCCTGGCTGACGGCTTCTACGACGCGGCGATTTCCAACATCCCGTTTGGCGACTATCAACCGTTCGACCCGCGTTTCAACGTTTTCAAGTTTCCCATTCACGATTATTTCTTTGCTGCAGCGTTGGAAAAGGTGCGACCGGGCGGGCTGCTTCTGTTCATCACCTCCAAAGGCACATTGGACAAGAAGGATTCGACGTTGCGCGAATATCTGGCGCAACGGGCCGACCTCCTTGGTGCGGTCCGACTTCCCAACGATGCCTTTAAGCGCAACGCGAACACCGAAGTCACCACCGACATCGTGATGTTGCGAAAGCTGAACCCTGGCGAAACACCATCCGGTCCTTCGTGGAACCAGACCGAGGAGCGTGTCAACGCGAAGGGCGAGACGATCCAGATCAACGAATACTTCGTTCAACACCCGCAGATGATGCTCGGCAAGATGGAACTGTCGGGCAGCATGTACCGCGACAACGAACCCACGCTGGTCAGCGATGGGCGGGATTTGGCCGAGGCGCTGGCGGAAGCAGTCAGCAGCTTGCCGCAGAATATCTACCGTGCACAGAAACGGACCGTAGTTCTCCCTTCCCTCGATCAAACGTTTCCCGCCCCCGATTACGTCAAGCCCAGTGCGTTTGTGATGGTTCACGACGAGGTCGCCGTCCGGATCGGCGACTCCTTGAAAACGTTGCCGGGGTTGCCGGCGGAAACCAAAGTCCGCATCCGACGGCTGATTCGGGTTCGCGATTCGGTTCGGGAATGTCTCCGCAGCCAACTCGATGGCAGCGAGGAGGCTGCGATTGTTGCGGCCCGAGAGAGACTCAATCAGGCATACGACTCGTTCATCTCGCGTTTCGGGCCGATTTCGAACCGCTCGAACACACGGGCATTTGATGGCGATCCGGATTTGCCATTGTTGCTATCGCTTGAGAATTACGACGAAGAGACCAAGCGAGCCAAGAAAACGGCGATCTTCCGCGAACGAACCATTCATCACCAGAAGCCGGTTGAGTCGGTCGAGACTCCGAAGGAAGCGCTCATCGTTTCGCTCAACGAAAAAGGCCGCGTTGACCTCGACCACATGAGCGCCTTGCTCGGACGCTCCGAAGACGAATTTTTGCCCGAATTGAAAGGCGCGATTTTCCTCAATCCGCAGAACGAACGAGTGGGAGACTGAAGACCAATACCTGTCCGGCAACGTCCGCGAAAAGTTGGAGACCGCCGAAGCCGCCGGCATCACCGATGCGCGCTTCAAGGAAAACGTCGAGGCGCTCAAAGTCAGTCCAGCCGGAGGATTTGTCGGCCACCGAAATTGACGTTCGGCTTGGGCCGTCATGGATTCCGGCAGAGGACATTGAAAAGTTCTGCCAAGAATTGCTCGGCGTGACGGCGTCGACGTCGAGCCACTCCACGCGCATCGGCACATGGATGGTCTCGGCAGACTACTACGCCAAAGCGCACGGTTGCCAACACCACCGAATGGGGCACGGACCGCGCCGGCGCGCTCGAACTGATTCAGGACGCGCTGAATCTTCGCACGCCGACCATTTACGACAAGGAACCGAAGTCGGACAAGCTCGTCGTCAACGCGGCAAGCGACCGAAGGCCGCGCGCGAAAAGCAGCAGAAGATCAAGGACCGGTTCAAGGAATGGATTTGGCAGGACGACGAGCGCCGCGAGCGCCTGGTGCCGAAAATACAACGACGAATTCAACAACGTTCGGCTGCGAACATTCAATGGCGACCATCTGACCTTGCCCGGCGCAAGCCAGGTCGTCACACTGCATCCGCACCAGAAAGCCGGCGTCTGGCGCATCCTGCAAACGCCCAACACACTGCTGGGTCACGTCGTCGGCGCGGGCAAGACATACACGATGGTTGCGGCCGGCGATGGAATTGAAGCGGCTAGGACTAGCCCGCAAACCGATGTTCGTGGTTCCGAATCACATGCTCGGCCAGTTCTCGTCCGAACTGCTTATGCTTTATCCGGGCGCAAACATTCTCGTGGCCGGTAAGGAGGATTTCGAGACGAGTAAACGGCGACAGTTGATGAGCCGCATCGCCACTGGGAATTGGGACGCAGTCATCGTCACGCATTCCGGCTTCGAGCGAATCCCTTTGTCGGATGAAACCAAGAAGACGTTTTTCCGCGAACAACTCCATGATTTGGAGATGGCCATTCGCGAGCAGCGTGCCGGTAAGAACGATCGGCGGATGGTGAAAGACTTGGAACGTGCCAAGAAAAGACTGGAGACGAGACTCAAGTTGCTGCTCCGCCGAGGAGAAGAAGGACAACACACTGACGTTTGAGGAACTGGGCGTGGACCGTCTGTTCATTGATGAAGCCCAGTACTTCAAGAATCTGTTTTACGTCAGCAAGATGACTCGAATCGCGGGCCTGCCGCAGACAGCCTCGGAGCGGGCTTTCGATATGTTTCTCAAGACCCGGTACATCCAGCAGGTCAACGGCGGAGGCGGTGTGGTGTTTGCGACCGGCACTCCCATCTCCAACAGCATGGCCGAGATGTTCACCATGCAGCGGTATCTGCAAATGGCTGCGCTGACGAAGTTGCGGATACATCACTTCGATTCATGGGCCGCGACGTTCGGTGAGCCCGTAACGGCGATGGAATTTGCCCCGGACGGTGCGGGCTATCGACTGCATACTCGTTTTGCCCGGTTTGTGAATGTGCCGGAGTTGATGCAGCAGTTCCGGCAGGTCGCCGATATTCAGACGGCGCAGATGTTGAAGCTTCCAGCCCCAGCGCTGAGACATGGGAAAGCCGTTATTGTCCGCGCACCGGCAACCGCGGAATTGAAGGCTCTCGTTTCCCGACTGGCTGACAGAGCGGAAAAGCTGCGCAAAGGGCGTGTCGATCCACGCGTGGACAACATGCTCAAGATCACCACTGAGGGCCGGAAGGCCGCGCTGGACCTGCGTTTGGTTAATTCGAGCGCCCGCGATCAGCCCGAGAGCAAGGCCAACCTCGCCGTCACGAAATCTTTCGCATCTGGCGGGAGACCAAGACTGACCGACTGACGCAGCTTGTCTTCTGTGATTTGTCCACGCCCAAGGACGCAGGGTTCTCGGTTTACGACGACGTAAAGGCAAAACTGGTCATGGCACGGTGTCCCCACCAACGAAATCGCCTTCATTCAAGATTACAACAGCGACGCAGCCAAACTCGCCCTATTCAAAGACGTTCGCGCCGGCAAAATTCGTATCCTGATGGGCAGTACGCAAAAGATGGGCTCCGGCACGAATGTGCAGGAGCGGCTCATTGCGTTGCACCATTTGGACGCGCCGTGGCGACCGGCTGACGTGGAACAGCGTGAAGGTCGAATTCTGCGGCAGGGCAACCACAACGCCGAGGTGCAAATCTACCGCTATGTCACCGAGGGTCAGTTTCGATGCCTACATGTGGCAGACGCTCGAAACGAAAGCCAAGTTCATCCAACAAGTAATGACTGGCCGCAACGACCTTCGCCACATCGAAGACATCGATGGTGCGGCGCTCACCTACGCCGAGGTCAAGGCTATCGCGTCGGGGAATCCACTGGTCATCGAGAAGGCCCACATTGACGCCGAGTTGGGCCGCCTTAGCCGATTGCGCGCCCAACATCATGAGACGCAGTACCGGATTCGCAACACGATCCGACGAACGACCGAGGAAATTGAGATTCTCACCAGACGGATTGAGAATCTCCACAAGGACATCGCGGTCAGACAGCCGACACAAAGCGACGCATTTAGCATCCGCATCGAGGGAGCGCAATACACGGATCGAGGAATTGCCGGTGAGTTGATCAATCGCCGTGCTCAACAACTCCGGGGTTCGGGGAAAGACTACGCGGTCGGTGAGCTTGCCCGGGTTTGCGGTGGTCCTCCGTGCCAGTGCCCTGGAGCATACTGAGCTTGTCCTCAAGGGCGCCAATCTCTACTCGGCGAGCCTTTCCGATAGCGCCCATGGCACGACACGTTCGCTGGAGCATGCCATACAGTCCCTCGACCAGAAATCGACTCAAACTGAGAAGGACGTTGCCGAGTGCCGAAAGCGATTAACGGAATTGGAGGCGAAGGTTGGCGAGCCATTCGAGCATGAAACCAAGCTCAAGAACCTCACTCAGCGCCAGGACGAGATTGTAAAGGCATTGGACCTTACCCGGAATCAGGCATCCAACAGGCTCGACGCGAACTCGCCCAGTGACAGCGAGGAGTTCCTTTCCGAGAAGGCGGCGAGGTCGGTGCGGCAACAGATCCACCACCGTCATGCGGAGCGCACGATTTCACTCGGGTGAATCAACTTCGACGAGATGAAATGAACACCGACTATCGGAATGACATGGACGGGCCAGCCTTGGAGGACCGGCGGAGGCCAGTGCTACACCCCCATGGATGCGGTCTGCTTGTGAACCGATGCCTCGGCAGTGACCGATTTCTTGAAGGTGACTCGTTGCGCCATATCGGTGGAATGTTGGTCCCGCAAATGACCATAGGTTCGCATGGCCAACGCGCCGCCGTCTTTATGTCCCAACCACCTGGAGACCGTCGGAATGTCAACGCCCGATTCGATACATCGCGTGGCAAAGAGGTGACGCAAATCGTGGTGAGTAATCCTCGCCATTCCGACGACTTGGGCCGCCCGGTCCATGGCCTTCTGGCATTCACGAACGCGCATGACCGGTACATCATCCGGTTCATCGGGCCGCTCCTTGCGAAGGCGTTCCATGAGGCTCAAGCATATCAGGGATCATGGGAACTTCCCGCACTTCACCTGCCACCCGGCCCTTCAGCCCGGTTTCCGCATCGCCCCGCACAATAATCTTCTGTCTTTTGAAATCCACATCCGACCACCGGATGTTGCCCGCCTCATGAATGCGGAAGCCGCCATAGGCCAGAAAGCGGATCAGGTCGGCACAGTCCCACGAGAAACGCGCATGGGGCCGTTCCACCTCCTTGAGAAACGCAGGAAACTGATCGGGCTCGGGCAGGTGGAGTGTTTTCGGTCGTTCGGTCACCCGTTTAATGAACCGACCGGGATTGTCATAGCGAGCGCCCGCTTCTACGCCAATCTCAAAGACACGCCGCAGGAGGGAGATCGTATGATTGAACGCGGACGCGCCCGTGGCCGTGCGGAATTTCGCGGCCCAGTCCAGGCATTCGGACTTCGTGATCTTGCGCACGTCTTGCTCTTTCAAGCCCGGCCAGGACTTCAGCAGCGCCGTGGTTCGTTCCTCGTAATAGACTTTCGTTTTCGGTTTGAAATTCGGGTCGGCCCTGAGCCGCTGCTGGTACAGATCCAGACAATCGCCAAAAGTCATCTTTCCGGTGAAGACAACGTCGCGATGTTCAGCGGCTTGGCGCTCCTGCTTGTCCAAATCGGCCAAGCGAAGCTTCGCGACCGTGATGGAATCAGTTTCCAGCGACCTGACAATAAGCTTGCCTCGGATACGGATTCTCGCGAAATATGTACGCGATGGAACGTACCGAATCAGGTTGGCGTAGGGAGTCTTCTGCCAGGGACTTTTTTCTTCCTTTGGCTGGCTTTGGCGGCCTTTCATTTGAGCAGTATATAAAAGCAGTATCAAATGGTCAACTAGATTCGATTACTCCATTTGCAAGTGGTTCATTTGCAACTGACGGGACGTAGCTCAGCTTGGATTAGAGCGCCTGCCTTGGGCGCAGGAGGTCGCAGGTTCAAATCCTGTCGTCCCGACCATTTTGCTGGTGACTCAGGTAGGATTAGAGCGTCCCGAGTCCCAAAACACTCGGGAAGATCGCAGGTTCAAATCCTGTCGTCCCGACCACTTTCCCCACGCGTTTATGCCCACCATGCCTGGGGAACGCGAAGTCCTCGCGTTCGCCGATACAGGAAATGGATTGGCCGACGCACGGGATTCACTTATAATCCGCGTTTGCGCATGAAAATGGCCGTTCTGATTCTCGGCGTTCTTTCGTTATCAGCGCCTTTTTGCGCTCCCGTGTCGTCGGCAACGACGGGCGCGGACGGATTTGCGCCGGTCTTCAATGGGGTGAACCTCGATGGTTGGAAAATGCAGGGACACGCTTCCTGGAAAGTCGAGCATGGCGAGATTGTCGGCCAGCCGGATCCGGGCCAAGGTACTGATTGCTGGCTTTTCACAGAAGAGGAATGGACCGATTTTACGCTGGAGGTTGAGTTCAAGGTCGCGAAGAAGTGCAACAGCGGAATTGCGATCCGCATGCCCAAAGAGGCGACAGGTGACCCCGATATGTACGGTTACGAGGTCCAAATCTCCGATGCACCGGGGAGAAAGCCGACGGGCAGCCTGTTGCATCACGTGGATTCCAAAATCAACAACGTCCATAAACCGAACGAATGGAATCGTCTATTGGTCACCTGCGAGGGAGAGCACATTGTGGTCTATCTCAACGGGCTGTTGACGGTGGATACGAAGGAACCCGGCTCCAAGCGGGGAAGAATTGGGATGCAGATTGCCAAAGGGGAGGAATTCGCCAATCAGGAAGCGCATTTTCGAAACATACGGATAAAGAGTCTTGCGCCAAAGGCGCTGCCTACTTCTGCCACGCCGTAGGGTAGTCACGGTTCCAATCCTTCGCTTGCCCTTCCCTACCGATGGCGAGTACATTGGCAAGAGTCGGACAACGGAGGATTCTCTCATGAGTACGGTCAAAGAACTGTTGCGGGAGAAAGGCAGCGAGGTCTGGACCATCGCGCCACGGGCCACTGTTTACGAGGCGCTGGAATTGATGGCGGCGAAGAACATCGGCGCGCTGGTGGTTGTGGAAAACGGAAATGTCGTGGGGATGTTCACGGAACGCGATTACGCCCGCAAGGTCATCCTCAAGGGCCGGTCGTCCAAGACCACGACGGTGGGCGAATTGATGATCACGGATGTTCTCTACGTCAGTCCCGAGGACACGATCGAGAATTGCATGGCGCTGATGACCGACAAGCGACTGCGCCATTTACCGGTGATGGAAAACGGCCAGTTGGCTGGGCTCATTTCCATCGGCGACATTGTGCGGGTAATTATCTCCGACCGCGAATTTACAATTCGCGAACTCGAACATTACATCACGGGCGGGCACAGCTCGCGCGGATAGTGCGACTTCTTCAAACCGGCGGCGGGTTGCGTTCGGGGAAGCCGCGTTGGTGCCAGTACGGATACGCCAGCGTGGTCGCGCTCGCGGCATCCAGCATGGACACTTGCGCCGGGGTAAGGTTCCAGCCGGTGGCCGCGATGTTCTGACGCAACTGTTCTTCGTTACGCGCGCCGATGATTACCGTGGCAACCGAAGGTCGTTGCAATAACCAGTTGAGCGCGATTTGCGGAACCGTCTTGCCGGTTTCTTTCGCAACCGTGTCGAGGGCATCGACAACCTTAAAAAGATATTCATCCGCCACGGGCGGCCCCATGTCGAGCACCTGCTGGCTCTTGAGGCGCGTGGACTGCGGGAGCGGCTGGCCCCGGCGTATTTTTCCCGTCAACCTTCCCCATCCCAGCGGACTCCAAACCACCGCGGCCACTTTTTGGTCGAGCGCCAGCGGCATCAATTCCCATTCGTAATCGCGCCCGATGAGCGAATAGTACGCTTGATGCGCCACGTACCGCGCGAGGCCGTATTTTTCCGAAACCGCGAGCGATTTCATTAAATGCCATCCGGAAAAATTGGAGCAGCCGATGTATCGTATCTTGCCGGCGCGCACCAGGTCATCGAGCGTCGCCAACGCTTCTTCCACCGGGGTCATGGCGTCGAACGCATGCAGTTGATAGAGATCGATGTAGTCGGTGCCCAATCGACGCAGACTTCCCTCCACCGCTTCCGTCAAATGGTGACGCGATGAGCCCACGTCATTGGGGCCGGGCCCTGTGCGGAAGGTGCCTTTGGTTGAAATCAACACCTGGTCGCGGCGGCCCTTGATCGCCTGTCCCAAAATCTCCTCGGCGATACCCTGCGAATAAACATCCGCGGAATCGAACATCGTCAGCCCGGCCTCGAGGCAGATATCGACCAATCGCGTTGCCTCGGCCACGTCGGTGCTGCCCCACGCCTTGAAAAACTCATTGCCACCGCCAAACGTACCGGTCCCGAAGGTCAACACCGGGACTTTGAACCCCGAGGCGCCCAATTGTCGAAATTCCATGCTCATACTTTGTTTCCCTTTCTAAACTTGGCCAAGGTTTCGTGGTTTGAAAAATTTGTAATTGGGCAGCCGGGTATCATCGGGAACGAAGATTGCCGCGGAACGCGCGGGGATGTCCAGCTTCAGGTTACCCGCTTCCATGTTGACCACCTGCGACGGATCGAGCAGGTTTTTCATGGGCAACGCGTGATAAAGATGCGAGTGCGGCGTGAAGACGATCTGGCGCAACGGCTGCGTGGAATTGTTGATCGCCACCAGCGCGACTTCGTTGATCTTGTCCGTGTGGCGAAGAAAAACCAGGGCGTCTTCGTCCAGTTTATGTCCCAGCACGGTGAGCCTGCCACGACGCAGCGCCGGGTGTGACTGGCGGATTTCGATGATCCTCTTGTAAAAACCCAGTGTCTCGTGGTCCCAGCGTTTCTCATCCCAAATCATGGGGCGACGGCAATCCGGATCGTGCCCGCCGTCCATGCCGATTTCCTCGCCGTAGTAGAGGAACGGAACGCCTGGCAAGGTGAACTGCGCGACGACCGCGAGCCGCCGTTGGGCGGTATCATGGATCGTCCAGCGCAACCGCGGCGTGTCGTGACTCGAAAGCATGTTCCAGGATCGAATCGCGCCCGCGTGGCCGTAACCGTCATGGTATTCCCCGGCGCCATGGTTCATTTGCCGCGCGGAAACTTCGCCGGCGAGCCAGCCGAGCACCGCGTCGCGGAAATAGTAGTTCATCACGCCGTGGAAAACCTGGTCGTTGTTGCACCAATCCCCCGCGTAGCACATCACTTCGCCCAGCAGCACGGCGTCCGGGAAACGTTGCCGGATCGTTTTGCGCATCTCATGCACGGTCTGCAAGCCGACATCCACGGCCACGTCGAAACGCCAGCCGTCCACGCCCAGCTCGAGATACTTTTGCAGGACGCTGTTCTTGCCGCGAAACAGCCGCTTCTGCAGCGCCTCATTGGCCAGGTTCAACTCGGGCATGTGCCGATGGCCGCGCCAGCATTCGTATTCGCCGGACTTGAGGAAGGTAAAAAAATCCTTGTACGGTTTCTCGCCGCGCCGCGCCGCCAGGAACCAGGGATGGCTGTCGCTGACGTGATTGAACACCGCGTCGAGGATCAGTCGCATCTTTCGCCGCTTCAATTCGCGGATCAACTGCTTCAGCGCCTTCTCACCGCCAAACTGCGGGTCGATGGTGAAAAAGTCGGTGGTGTCATACTTGTGGTTCGACGGCGCGATGAAGATCGGCGTCAGATACAACGCTGTCACCCCGAGGTCCTGGATGTAGTCGAGTTGTTCGTTGATTCCTGCCAAATCGCCGCCGAAAAAATCTTTTCCGCGCGAGGGGTTCTCCGGCATTTCATCCCAGCGCCGGCGCGAATACGCGGGGTCATCGTAAAACGGCAGCGCCAGCTTCGATTCCGCGGTGTGCGGTTTGCCGACGGCGAACCGGTCGGGAAAAATCTGGTACGTCACCTGGTCGGCCATCCACAGCGGATCGTTCTTCATGGCGCGGGATTCTAGGAGTTGTGATACGCTCGCGCAATGCGCGAATCGCTGAAAAAACGCGGGACACCCCCGCGCTGGCAGGTCGCGCTGGCTTTCGTGGCGGTCTACTTCATTTGGGGATCGACCTACCTCGGCATCCATTTCGCGGTGGAAACCATCCCGCCGTTCTCAATGGCCGGCTCGCGGGCGTTGATTGCAGGTGCATTGCTCTACATTTGGGCCCGCGGACGCGGAGCTGCGCGTCCTGAAACTATCCATTGGCGTGAAGCGGCGATTGTCGGCGGTTTTTTATTACTGGGCGGGAACGGGTTGGTGAGTTGGGCCGAGCAGTATCTTCCCTCGGGGGTGACGGCGCTGATCGTCGGCTCGATACCGCTGTGGATGGTGCTGCTGGAATGGCTCTGGCACAGCGGACCGCGGCCGACGGTGGGGATCGTCTCGGGGCTCGTCGTGGGATTTGTCGGCGTCGGTTTGCTCGTCGCGCCCGTCGATCTCGGAAGCGGAGAGCGGGTCGATTCATCCGCGGCGATGGTGCTTTTATTGGGCCCGCTTTTCTGGGCGATCGGCTCGCTCTACTCGCGACGGGCGCGGTTGCCGTCGTCGCAGTTGCTGGGAGCGGCGATGGAAATGATCGCGGGCGGGGTGTTGCTGTTGGTGGCCGGCGCAGCGCTCGGGGAATGGAAGCATTTCAAATTGGCAGATGTGAGCGCCCACTCGGCAATCGCCTGGATTTACCTGACGCTCTTCGGATCGCTAATCGCTTTTACCGCGTACGTGTGGCTCTTGAAAGCCACGACGCCCGCGCGGGTCTCGACCTATGCGTATGTCAATCCCGTGGTCGCGGTGATCCTCGGTTGGGCGCTGGCGAATGAGCCGATTACTCCGCGCACGTTGTTGGCGGCCTTGGCGATCTTTCTCGCCGTCGTGATTATCGTGACCCGCTCCAAGGAAGTGCCGGCGGAAACCTGATCAGTGTTTCTTGGTCGCGGCAGCAAGCTCTTCCGTCAATTGCTTCTCCACCGCGGTTCGCACCAACGCGTCGTCGTTCTTGTATTCCGTCTTCGCCCAGGCCAATGCATGCTTGTCGCCGAGTTTTGCCAGCGCTTCGAGAATGTGCGGTCGCGCCCGTTGGGATGCCTTCGCGAAGGCCGCGCGCAACGGCCCGATGCTGGGTCGGCCCAGCGCGACGAGCGAATCCTCGGCCGCATAGCGCACGTCCCACATTTCATCGTTGAGCGAGACGATCAATTTCGGAATCGCGCGCGCATCGGCGATCCGGCCGAGCGCTTGCGCGGCGTGCATCCGCACCAATTCCCGGTCGTCCGTGAGCGCGGCCATTGCGGGTTCAAACGCTGCGCGGGCGCGCAGGTGACCGAGCGTATAAAATGCGGTGGATCTCGTCTTGTAACGGTCGATCAGCGGCAGCACATGCGGAATGGCTGCGCTTGCTTTCTCATCAAAGCGCGCCAGGAAATAGCAACACAGGCGGGCGACTTCGTCGTTCTTCGCGCGGTCGATTCCCTCAATGAGCAAGGGGATGGAGTTCGTGCCGAGACCGTCGATCACTTCCTCAGTCTTGGCGCGGACAAGAACGTCCGGACTGTCCAAGCGCGTGATGAGGTACGGCAGCGCCTCCACCCCGCGCTTCTTCAGTTCCTCTGTCGCCGCGGTGGCATCGGGCTTGTCGCTGCAAGCGCGGCGTAATAAGTGTTCGATGGGATGGTGCGGATCGACCGGGGCCGTCTGGTAAATACGGGTATGAGCTTGTAGGGCAGGCGGCCCGCCTGCCGTCATTTCCGGAATTGGCAGGTGGCCCGCCTGCCCTACAATATTCGTCGCGGCTTCGTAATCGAGTCCCGCGCCGTAAAGCGGCTTGAGCCAGATGGTGTTGTTCGTTTGGCCTTGCGAATAGTGGTCCTGGCCGCCAAGGTCGAGCAGGAGCGCGATGGAACCGTACTCGCGCTTGCCGCCATCGTGGCCGGCGGCTTGCGATTGGTTTGTATCAGTGCCGGTATACGAATCATTGCCGGCGCGGTCGAGCAGGAGCGCGAAAGAATTATTGATCGCCGCGCCCTGCGCGGTCGTATCGCCTGTGTATTTGTCGTCGCCGGCGCGGTCGATGAGCATGCCGACGGCATAATCGTGCGCCGCGCCCTGGCAAATGTGGCCGGCGGTATAGGTGTCGTTGCCGCTCCAGTCAATCAACGCGCCGCTGCTGAGATGAATCCCCGCGCCCTGACAGTATTGATACGCGTCGTAGGTATCGTTGCCTTCCGCATCGAGTAACAGGCCCACCGAATACCAGTAGCTGGCGCCCTGGCCGTACACATCGGACACATAATGGTCGTCGCCCTTCAAATCGCAGAGGATGCCGATTCCTCCGCCCGCGAACGGGCGCATCCCGTAACCGAAACCCTGTGACAACGAGAAAAAATGATTCGGGAGCCAGCCGCAAGGATATTTGCCGCCGGCAAAATACGAATCGTCGCCGCTTTCGTCCAGCAGCAGCCCGAGTCCGCTCGTGCCGCCAAATCCCTGCGCCATCTCGGCCGCCTTGTACGTGGTATCGCCGCCGCGCTGCCACAAAATGCCCGCCCCAAACATTCCCGCACCCTGACAAAATGTGTCCGCCTCGAAGGTTTGTTTCCCCTCCCCCGTCATCAGCAAACCGCAACCGAAAAAGCCTGCGCCCTGCGACAGATGTTTTGCCTGGAACGTGCAATTACTGCCCAGCGCGGCGAGAATGCCAATGCCGAAGACTCCCGAACCCTGCGAGAAACTGCGCTTCGAGATGAACTGATCGTTGCCGCCGAGATCAATCACAATGGAAATAGGCCGCCCGACCAATCCGTTCGCCCCGCCGGCGGAATTCAGGTAGGTGTCGTCGCCACCGGTGTCGATGATGAGAAACGCTTCGTTCGAGTACACGTTGTGCCCCGCCCCGCCGACGATGATCTTGCCAAGGGGAGTGTCGGTCTCGACTTGGAATTCCTGACGCATTGCGGGATCGTCTTTTCCCGCTCGCAGGATGGCGATGGCCCTGTCTACGGAATCGGCCAGTTCTTCAAAAGCGGCAAACATGCCGACTAAATCCAGTTTGTCGCTTGCTTTGAGAATCGGAGTGGCGAGTTCGTCATCCTGGAGTTCGAGACTGTCACCGCGACGCAGCAAGTCGCGAAGTCCGCCGGTCTCGATGCCCAAGTTTTCCCAGGACTTCAATTCTGCCTCGTCTTTATCCAACCCCAGACTGTCGACGGCGAAAGCCGCGAAGGCGCGATCTCGATCCGCCGGCAGCGATTGCAATAATTGCTGGTTCACCAACCCGGCGGTCTCCGTGATGATCTCGACAGCGCGCGCCACAGGTGGCGGCAGCTTCTTCATGAATTCCGCGTCGATAGGAACCGGTGAATAAATCATTCGCACCATCGCTGGCGAAACTTCGATCTGTTCCCGCGAAAACCGCGCCAATGCCATCAATGAGGCGACCTTTTGCAAATTGGACATCACGGATTGACCGTAGGCCGGCAAGGCCAGCGGGTGTTGCAGGAAGACGCTGGCTTTGTGAAGCACCAGTTCCGATTCGACGTTCGTTTTGATGAACGAGAGATCGGCCGGGGTCATCTTGAGGGCGCGGAGCGCGAGTTCAAGGGCGTGTTCGTCCATGGAGTCGAAAGCGGGAGGAGTTTCCGCAGCGACCACTGACGAGGCAATCAGGAATAGCACCAACAGTCGCGCGAGCATGGCGTAGTTTGTTCGAGCGCCATCAAAATGTCCACACTGCAAAGGGCCAACCCCAAACGCTCGAGCGGCGCAGCCAGTCGAGGCCAGGAACGAACAGCGCTGCGCTCCCCGTGCCGACCCGCTAGCCGCTATCATCCGTGGAATATGAAGTTGAAATCAGCGACGAAGCAAAGGCCACGTTGCGGCTAATGCCGAAGGAAACCCGCCGCTCGATCGGATACAAAATCTTCCTGTTACAGAAGGGTTTGGGTCGGCAACGTGAAAAAACTGCGGGGCTCGACCAACGAATATCGGTTGCGCGTCGGCAATTATCGCGTACTGTTTGAACTCGAAGGAAAGACGATCATGATTTATGCTATCGGAGATCGAAAGGACATATACCGATGAGCACGCCAGTTCTAAGTCGGAAATCCAGCCGAACAAAGCTGGACGCAAAAGTTCGCGAGGCTAAAGTCGTATTGCGGGAGTTACAGAGCATCCTGGAGGATTTGGACGACCGCCGTGAATTGGCCGCCGCCAAGAAGCGCAATGGCGGAAAGCGCGGGACCCCTTGGAGACAAGCCGCCAAGGAGCTACGGATCTGACCCAACGCGAGATTGCACGCTTTTCTCGCTCACGAAAATCTATCGTCGGTCCATGGGTCGGCGGTGTTGGAATAGCCGCGAACTTCCCAGAAGCCGGGGTGATCTTCGGGTAGAAAAATGATGTCTTTGACCCACTTCGCGCCCTTCCAGGCATAGACTTTCGAGACGACCACGCGCACGGGGCCGCCGTGTTCGCGTTCCAACAGTCGGCCTTCCCAATGATGAACGATCAGCGCGTCCTCGCGGGCCAGACCGAGCGGCAGGTTCGTCGAGTAGCCGTCGTAGCCGGTGAAGAGGACGAACTTCGCTTCCGGTTTCGGTTTCACGAGGTCGCAGATGGCTGCGAAGGCCACGCCCTGCCAGTGGTTGTCGAAGCGACTCCATGTGGTGACGCAATGGAAATCCGCAGTCCGCTCGACCTGCGGCAGGGCCAGGAAATCCGGCCACGTGAGCAGCTTCGGATTCTCGACGAGGCCTTCGATGTTGAGTGACCACTTATCGAGCGGGATGTCGGGTTGAATGCCGAGATCGAGAACAGGCCAGTTCTTCACCTCGTGCTGGCCGGGTGGAAGACGCGACTTCGCGGCGGTGGGAGCATCACCCTTGTGAGAGTGACCGACCTTGGCGATGCGCTCCTTGCCTTTGATGAGTTTCTCGTTCAGCTCGTCCATGATTATCCTAGTAACCGGTTTGATAGTAAAAGACGAGGTTTGGTTTCGGGCGATGCGTAAAGCTTTGTCAGCTACGGCATAATGTGCAATTATTTATCGAGAAGTTTGGGAAGCAATTGCACCATGACAAGCTCTCGGCATAACAGGTGGCAAACAGCGAAAGTCATTTTACGGAGAGATTGAAGGATGAAGTACTTGCCGGCCTACTCGTTCGACCCGATACAGTTTCATCGGATGCTTGAGAATAATGTGATCGTTGATGACAAGATCCGCCTTGACCTGCTGTTGATCCTGGCCAAGAAGCTGGTTTCAGACGCGTCACAAATCATGACAAGTGCGCTCGATAATATTCGTTTCGATGAATCATGGTTTGATACTTCCGATCCGACGATTAGCTATGCCACCGAGTGCTATATGGTCGCCCTAACGAGCGTCCTGAGTGACTCGCCACCACTGAGCAATGTATCCGACGGCACGCTCCTTCGTATCCTTCCATTAGTCGGGTGGCTGAAGGAGAAGGTTGAGCTGTTGCGAGAAGGTCAACCACTCAGGTTGTTGGTAGAAACTCCCGTCAACCCCTTGTTCATTGCCACATTCCGGCCTCAGCAATATGGATCATGGTTATCGCTAGATGCAGTAAAAACGCTGCTTTCTGATTTCCAAGCGGTCGAGTCTCTCATTCGGAATCCCAATGATGAAATGCTGCGGTCTGTCTCAGAGCATGTTGTTCCTTGGACCATACCGCAGCAACACCCTCGGACTTTGATAGCAGACGCCTACGCAGAGATTAGGAAGCGACTTGAAGCTGCCGAGAGCCAAGGGTATGCCTTGTTCATGCCGTACCCTTGATAAGCGAGCGAGATTGTGGGCTCGTTTCCGAGAGAACGACAGCGACCCTTCGACAAGCTCAGGGTGACAAATTCAGGAATCGGGAGGAGGCACCGGTTTGGGATTAAGGCACCCGCTCCTTGATCCCCTTCGAGGAGGGGAAAGAGGCTTGGCCGGCACCTCGACTCAGTGAGGCGGCTACAATTCGTGTGACACCAACGACGGCAGGCGGGCCGCCTGCCCTACAATTAGGCTGTATCGTAAATCGATAATTTTGCTGGACGCGATGCCTCAAAATGGGCATGATCGGTGTAGTTCTTTGACAACGCAGAGAAGCAGGCTTTGTTTGCCAAGGGGGAAGGGATCGCAAAAACATGTGTTTCTGCGAAACGAACCCAATTTCTTGGGAGGCGATTTTTTGTGCATCACCTTTATTGTAAGAGGCTTATCTTGTTTGCAGAGCGGTTTGCAAATGGGTTCGTTCTCGGAAAACGAACCCATTTTCGGGCATTTAGGGTAAAATCGCAGTTGCAACGAAGCATAGTTACAACAGGTTGGAGATTTGATGGCAATGGCGTTACGTCCGAGATTGACTTTGGGACGCGAATCTGTTTTCCTATTGTCCACAGCTTCACGGGTTAAGGAAGGTCTTTGGCAGCCGTCGTGCGCGTGCGAACCGGAGCACGTTGTGTCATGAAATTTGACGGCTACGAAACAGACGGATTTTTCGACGAGATGTTTTCGCCGAACGGTCGTCCCCGCCTCGAAACGAAAGCGTTGGTCAAGAGACTCCAGTCGCTGCCACAGGGGGAATTGCAGCGTCGTCAAGGGGCCGCCGAGCGGGCGTTGCTTCAGCTCGGGATCACCTTCAATGTTTACGGCGATGCCGCCGGCACCGAGCGCATTTTCCCGTTCGACGTTGTGCCGCGGGTGGTCGGCGCCAAGGAGTGGGAGCAGATCGAGCGCGGCCTCAAGCAACGCATCGAGGCGTTGAACCTTTTCCTCGACGATCTCTACCATGACCAGAAAATCATCAAGGACGGTGTCGTGCCCGAAGAAGTGATCCATTCGGCCAAGAGCTTCCGCGCCCAGTGCGTGGGCCTGAATCCGCCACGCGGGATCTGGTGCCACATTACCGGCACGGACCTCGTGCGCGACGGCGACGGGCAGGTGTATGTGCTGGAGGACAATCTCCGCTGCCCGTCGGGCGTGTCATACGTGCTGGAGAATCGGCAGGTGATGAAGCGCACGTTCCCGCAACTGTTCGAGGCGACGCGGATCCGTCCGGTTGTGGATTACCCGAGCCGCTTGCTGGAGATGCTCGAATCCCTCGCGCCGCCAAGCGTGCTGCAGCCACGGGTGGTCGTGCTGACGCCGGGCGCTTACAACTCGGCGTACTTCGAGCATTCGTTTCTCGCGCAGCAGATGGGCGTGGAATTGGTCGAAGGACGGGACCTGGTCGTGGCCGACGGCCTGGTGATGATGCGCACGACGAAGGGTTTCGAGCGGGTCGATGTGATCTACCGGCGCATCGACGATGATTTTCTCGATCCGCAAACGTTCCGCGCCGATTCGGAGCTCGGGGTGCCGGGATTGATGAACGTGTACAAAGCCGGACGCGTCGGCCTGGCCAATGCGCCGGGCACCGGCGTGGCCGACGACAAAGTCGTGTACGCCTACATCCCGAAGGTCATCAAATATTACCTCGACCAGGAGCCGATCATTCCCAACGTGCCGACGTATATGTGCTGGGAGGAGAAGGACCGGAAGCATGTGCTTGCCAACCTCGACAAGCTGGTCGTCAAGGCGGCGAACGAATCGGGCGGCTACGGCATGCTGGTTGGTCCCCACGCCACGAAAAGCGAGCACGAGGAATTTGCGGTCAAGATCCAGGCCACGCCGCGCAATTACATCGCCCAGCCGACGTTGTCGCTCTCGCGCGTGCCGGTGCTGGTGGAAGACCATTTTGAAGGACGACACGTGGATTTGCGCCCGTACATTCTCTACGGCGAGTCGATTTACGTGCTTCCCGGCGGGCTGACGCGCGTGGCGCTCAAGAAAGGTTCGCTGGTGGTGAATTCGTCCCAGGGCGGCGGCAGCAAGGACACGTGGGTATTGTCCAACGGCGCCGGCAGCGAAGCCGAAGGAATCCACTGATGCTCAGCCGCGTCGCGGATTCGATCTATTGGATGAGCCGCTACATCGAGCGCGCCGAGAATGTGGCGCGGTTCATGGATGTCAATTTGCGCCTGATGCTGGATTTGCCGCTGGGCGCGGAAGAACAATGGGAGCCGATGGTCAGCACCACGGGCGACCACAAAGTTTTTGTCACCAAGTACCCCGAGGCCACGCGCGAAAACGTGATCCAGTTCCTGGCGTTCGACGCGAGCTATCCCAACTCGATTCTTTCCTGCTTGCGTTCGGCGCGCGAGAACGCCCGTTCCGTGCGGGAGATCATTTCCTCGGAGATGTGGGAACAATTGAACCAGTTCTACCTGATGGTCAACGACGCCGCCCATTCCCGGGAGACGATGGGCGAGCCCGCGGAATTTTTCGCGGCGGTGCGCAACGCCAGCCACTCGTTCGGGGGAGCGACGAACGCGACCATGTCGCACGGCGAAGGCTGGCATTTTTGCCGCCTCGGCCTGGAATTGGAGCGGGCGGACAAGACCTCGCGAATCCTGGACGTCAAATATTTCATCCTGTTGCCGACCCCCGCGGACGTGGGCACGCCGATCGACGACATCCAATGGGCGGCGGTCCTGCGGTCGGCCAGCGCGTTTGAAATGTACCGCAAGCGGTATGGACGCATCCTGCCGGAGAAGGTGGTGGATTTTCTGCTACTCGATCGCGAGTTCCCGCGCGCGATCCACCATTGCCTGATCAAGTCGGAGGAATCGCTGCACCTGATCTCGGGCACGCCGCTGGGGACTTTTCGCAACCCCGCCGAGCAGCGGTTGGGGCAGTTGCGTTCTGATGTGGCTTTTGCGCAGGTCGGCGATATTATCAGCAACGGATTGCATGAATTTCTGGACGGGTTCCAGAAGCGGCTCAACCTGGTTGGCCGGGCGATTTTTGAGGCGTTTTTTGCGATTCGCCCACTGGCCGAGGGAGAGCGGTTCAAATAGCGAGGAGATCGACGAATGACATTCTGTTTGGGCATCAAAGTGCGCGAAGGACTGGTGGGATTGGCAGACACACGGGTCACCATCGGCACCGAGGTCATCACCGCCCGCAAAGTGTACACGCACCAGCGGGGGCGGCAATCGCTGTTCCTGATGGCGTCGGGCTTGCGTTCGGTTCGCGACAAGGCGCTCACGTATTTCGAGGAAGCACTGGCTGACCCGAACCAATCTTTCGACAGGATTTTCAAGGCGGTCAACTCCTTCGCGGCGCAAGTCCGCCGGGTTGCCCACGAGGACAAGGGAGCGCTCGCCCAAAGCGGCCTGTTGTTCAACATCTACGGCCTGATCGGCGGGCAATTCGAGGGTGACGCCGAACACAAAATGTACCTGGTCTATCCCGAGGGCAACTGGGTGGAAATCGGCCAGGGCACGCCGTACCAGATCATTGGCGCGGGCGGTTATGGCAAACCGGTGCTCGACCGCACCCTGACCTTTGAGGACACGATGCGATTCGCATTCAAGGTCGGTTGCCTGGCATTCGATTCGACGCGCATCAGCGCCGCGGACGTGGATTTTCCCATGGACGTCGTCCTGTATCCGCGCGATTCCTTCCAGATGGTCGAACACCGCTACAAACGGGAGGACTTGCTGGACATCTCGAACTGGTGGCAGGAGCGGCTCCGCAAATCCGTGAACGAATTGCCCTCGGAATGGATCGAGCACGCCTTCTCCAAACTCATGCCGCCCACTGATAAGATTACGATCCTCCAGCAGCCGCGGCAGGAATAGATTCGTCCATGCTTTTTGAAGTCACGCACGTCACCACCTATCGCTACAGCCGCCCAGTATTCCTGGAGCCGCACACGCTGCGGTTCCATCCCCGCAGCGATGGCCAACAGCGCGTGAATCGATTTGAACTCTCCGTGGATCCCCGCCCCGAGGTAATGACCGAGTGTCTCGACTGCGAGGGAAACGTCGTCACCGAGGTATGGTTCGGCAATCTGACGGACGCCTTCGAAGTCACGGTGACATTTGAAGTCGAAACCCTGCGCCGCGACCCATTCGACTATCTTCTCTCGCCCGCTGCCGAAAAACTCCCGGTTCAATATCCCAACGAGGACGGTCCCAGTCTTATCCCCTACTTGACGAACGCGAGTATCGATGGCTCCGTTGCTGAATTCGCGCAATCCGTGGCCCAACAGACCAAGGGGCAGACCGTCCCGTTCCTCTTCCTCCTTACAAAGCAAATCCACGATGTTTGCCGCAACGTCATCCGCCTGGATGGCGATCCCCTGCCTGCGGGCGACACGCTGACAGCGCGGCAGGGATCATGCCGCGACCTCACAGTACTCTTCATGGACGCTTGTCGCACACAGGGCATCGCCGAGCCGGTTCGTGAGCGGCTATCAGGAAGGCGTGTCCGGCCTGTCCGAGCGCGACTTGCACGCCTGGGCGGAAGTCTATCTGCCCGGTGGCGGTTGGCGCAGCTATGATCCGACGCTGGGACTTGCGGTGTCCGACCGCCACATCGCCGTCGCGGCCAGCCGAACGTCGCACGGGGCCGCGCCGATCACCGGCACTTTTCGCGGCACGGAGGCGACTACGCAAATGGCCTCGCGTATCGAGCTTGCCGTGGCCACAACGCCGTCATGAGCAAATCTCGCCGGTACGCGGCTTTCGGTGTAGGATTTCATTTAGTTGTGCGACCGATTCATCAACAGGTAGAGTTGCACCCTTATTCCAGGAGGCACGATGAAAGCCATTGCCGTTTTTCCCGCAAAAAAGGAACTCGCCCTGATCTCGCATCCCGAGCCCGCGCTAACGTCACCGACCCAGGCGAAACTGCGCATGCTCGAAGTTGGCGTCTGCGGCACGGACAAGGAGATTTGCGCTTTCGAATACGGCACGCCGCCACGCGGCTCCGATTATTTGGTCATTGGCCATGAATCGCTGGCGGAGGTTATCGAGGTCGGTCCGGGCGTTTCACGAGTTAAACGCGGCGACCTCATCGTGATGATGGTGCGGCGTCCCTGCTCCCACCCGGAGTGCCAGGCCTGCCGTTTGGACCGACAGGACTTTTGTTACACGGGGGATTTCACGGAGCGCGGCATCAAGGAGCAGCACGGTTTTATGACCGAGCTCATCGTGGACGAGGAGAAGTACATGAATGTCGTGCCCCGCGAGTTGCGTGATGTGGCGGTACTGGTCGAGCCCTTGACCATCGCGGAAAAAGGGCTGACGCAATTGTGGCAGGTACAACAGCGGCTGCCGTGGGCTTGTCCCCTGGAACCCGGCAAGCCAACGGCTTATTGTCATCGGGCAGTGGTCTTGGGCGCGGGGCCGGTAGGCCTGTTAGGGGCGATGGCGCTGGTAAACCAGGGCTTCCAGACATTCGTCTATTCACAAGAACCCAAGCCGAGCCCCAAATCGTCCGTGGTCGAATCGATCGGGGCGACATATATTTCGGGCCAAGACACCTCGCTGGAGCAACTCGCGGCGCTGGTCGGCAACATTGACATGGTGTACGAAGCGACGGGGGCGTCGAGCGTGTCGTTTCAATTGATGGAATTGCTCGGGACGAACGGCGTGTTTCTCTTCACAGGCGTCCCCGGGCGCAAAGGGCCGATCGAGTTGGACGCCGATCTGATCATGCGCAATCTTGTTCTCAAGAACCAGGTGGTATTCGGCACGGTCAATGCCAATCGCGAGGCGTTCGAGTCGGCGATTGCCGACCTGGAGGTTTTCATGAAAAAATGGCCCCAAGCCGTTCGGGCGCTGATTACCCAACGCTATCCGATGGAGCGATACCAGGATCTGTTGTTGGGCAAAGTCGGCGGAATCAAGAATGTCATTTCCATCGGTTGAAGAGGAAAGAAGGAAACGATGACCCAGGAAGAGATCAGGCTCGGCGAGGACAATCGCCGCGAGAAGAACTGGAAGCGATGGGGACCCTATCTTTCCGAACGGCAGTGGGGCACGGTGCGGGAAGACTACTCCGCGTCGGGCGACTGCTGGGATTATTTCCCACACGATCACGCCCGCAGCCGGGCTTACCGGTGGGGTGAGGATGGTTTGCTTGGCATTACCGACCGCGAATGCCGCCTTTGCCTGGGACTTGCGTTGTGGAATGGGAAAGACCCGATCCTGAAGGAGCGCCTGTTTGGCCTGACCAGCCCCGAAGGCAATCACGGCGAGGACGTGAAGGAGTGTTACTTTTACCTCGACTCCACGCCGACGCATTCCTACATGAAGGCGCTCTACAAATATCCCCAAACCGAGTTTCCCTATGCGTGGCTGGTGGAGGAGAACCGCCGCCGCGGCAAGAATGACCCGGAGTTTGAGTTGCTTGATACCGGCATTTTCAATGACAATCGCTACTTCAACGTCTTCGCCGAGTACGCGAAAGCCGGACCGGACGATGTGCTGATACGGATTACCGCAGCCAATCGCGGTCCGGAGACCGCGGCACTGCATCTTCTGCCCACGCTTTGGTATCGCAACACCTGGATTTGGGGCTGCAAACACGATGGTTGTTGGATTAAGCCCCGCATCGCGGCAGTCAGCGACTCCACGGTCCAGGGCGAGCACGTTAATTTCGGAAAGCACTGGCTGGCCGCAGGACCGGGGCCGGATAACAAGGCTCCCCAGTTTCTTTTTACGGACAACGAGACCAATACGAAGGAACTTTTTGGCACCGACAATTACACGCCGTTCGTCAAGGATGCCTTCCATGAGTTCGTCGTCCACGGCAAGACCGATGCCGTGAACCCCAAACCGGTCGGCACCAAGGTGGCCGCCTATTACAAACTGGAAATCCCCACCGGCCAGGAAGTCGTCCTGCGCCTGCGCCTGTCCAACCAGCAACTCTCTCCCCAGAAAAATCTGGGCCAGGAGTTCGACGATGTTTTTGCGGCCCGACGGCGCGAGGCGGACGAATTCTACGCCGCACTCATCCCCGCCAATCTTTCCAGCACCGAAACGAATGTGGTGCGCCAGGCATACGCCGGTTTGCTCTGGAGCAAGCAGTTCTATCACTACATTGTAAAAGACTGGCTCGAGGGTGATCCCCAGCAGCCGCCTCCGCCCGAAGACCGCAAGTCTGGCCGCAACGCGGACTGGCGGCACCTCTACAGCCGTGACGTCCTTTCGATGCCCGATACCTGGGAGTATCCCGTGGTTCGCGGCGTGGGACCTCGCGTTCCACATGATCCCCTTCACAAAACTGGATCCGCAGTTTACCAAAGACCAACTTGTGCTGCTGTTGCGCGAGTGGTACATGCACCCCAACGGCCAAATTCCCGCCTATGAGTTTGCGTTTGGAGACGTGAACCCGCCCGTGCACGCGTGGTCGTGCTGGCGAACCTATAAAATGACGGGCGACCGCGGCGAGCGGGATCGCGTCTTCCTCTCGCGCACCTTCCAAAAGCTCGTGATCAACTTCACGTGGTGGGTCAACCGTAAGGATGCGGAGGGCAAAAACATCTTCGGCGGCGGCTTTCTGGGCCTGGATAACATCGGCGTTTTCGACCGCTCAAAACCGCTGCCCACCGGTGGACGCCTTCAACAAGCCGACGGTACGGCATGGATGGCCTTTTTTTGCAACACCATGCTCTCCATCGCACTGGAACTCGCGCAGGATAATCCGGCAACAGAGGACATGGCGTCCAAGTTCTTTGAGCACTTTGTCGCCATTGCCGACGCGATCAATACCCACGGCGGCACCGGGTTGTGGGATGAGGAAGACGGGTTCTATTACGACCAGCTATACCTGGACGGAAACACGACCCGTTTGAAAGTCCGTTCGCTGGTGGGATTGATGCCGATCATCGCAGCCGAGGTGATCGAGGATGAGGTGGTGAAGAAACTCCCGGGTTTCGCGAAACGCCTGCAATGGTTTTTGGACAATCGCCAGGACCTGGGAGAGAACATTTCGTACATGGAATCTGCTGGCCAGGACAACGTCCATGGACATCGGCTCCTGGCCATCCCATCGCGCGAGCGGCTGGAACGCGTCTTACGATACATGCTGGACGAAAATGAATTCCTTTCGCCACACGGGATTCGTTCGGTATCCAAATATCACGAGCGCAATCCGTATGTATTCCACGTCAACGGCGAGGAATATCGGGTCGACTATGTGCCGGGCGAATCCAATTCGGGCTTGTTCGGCGGCAATTCCAACTGGCGGGGTCCCGTCTGGTTTCCCATCAACTATCTGCTCATCGAAGCGTTGGAACGTTACCATCACTTCTACGGCAACACGCTGAAAGTAGAGTGCCCGACCGGCTCAGGTCACGCAATGAATCTGCAGGAGGTTGCTGACGAATTACGCGCGCGTCTGGCGCGCCTCTTCCTGCCGGACGCCGGCGGCCATCGCCCGTGCCACGGCCCCGAGCAACGCTACGCTGCCGACCCCTACTGGAAGGACCTCGTGCTGTTCTACGAATACTTCCACGGCGACAATGGCCGCGGTCTCGGCGCCAACCATCAAACGGGTTGGACAGCTCTCGCCGCGCCATGCGTCGAGGATTCCGCCGCCATACGAGCGAAGAAATAGTGGTAGTAGAGAACGATGCGAATAGGTACTGAGTTGGTGTAGTGAGAAAGTCGGTACAGGTATTGTTTGAATTTCCCTGCATTGAACAACTTCATAGTCGAGTGGCTAAATTGCCGGGTGTTGACCGCCGGGCTTATTGCCAAAGCTGCCCCAACCATCGGGATGTCCACCAAACTGTGAGGCGAGTTCAGCCAGTTCTGCTTGGATCGCGAGAACATTCTCGTACGTAGCGAGCATTCTCGTGGAGCATTCGCAAGTCCACGGAAGCGTACACCCCAGACTCGCGTACATGTTGACTCTGTAACCACGTTTCCAAGCGACATCCGCCAGCGCTTTCGCAACCGCCTCGTCAGGCACGGCGACCTGAAAGCTGATGTACATGGGCTTTGTCATATCGGAGCCTATGTCAACGAGCCGGCGCAATGCGTCCCCATCGGAGTCGTTTGGAAAGTTGATTGCCATAGGTGGCCTAAAGACTAACGGAGAATGTTTTGTTGCCATATCCCACGCCGGGATCGGTCAGCATGAGAGTCGGGCATTCCATCACCCTGATCGGAATCCTCGAATTATTATCAAACTCTACTGATGTCGGAGACTACACGGCGTGCTTGACGGCGACCGTTACTGACGATGGCTTCTTTGACAGGGTGAACAAGCCCTCGGCTTTTCGCCGCGCTTCTTCCATCTTCGGGTAACGGATTTCGCGGTAGCCACGAACTTCCTCGACACAGCGCAGGGCCTTCACGTAGCGATCGTAGCCGGCGCGATCTTCGTGGTGGAAGTTTTCAACCAGGCCGACGTACCAGTCGCGGAACTCGCGCTCGCGCCGGTGCCAGGCCGGCATGACGCGTCGCAGCCAGCGCAGGTGCTTGAGCAGGTTGAGTTGCCACTTCTTCGGGCTCAACTTAAAACGAAAGTCCCGACCGAGGAAATTGAACTCGGGACGGTTCAAGTGGTGATAGATGATCTGGTCGCCCCGTTCCGCATCTACATGATAACGGTGCTGATCCCGGCGCGTCTTCTCTTCGCTGGTGAGCAGATGCGCCACATAAATCTCATCCTTGATGACCATCGCCTTGTGCAGATTCCAGATGACCGCCTTGGTTGCCGCATAATCGAACTGGGCGCTGTCCTTTGCATAAACTTTCTCCACCAGGTCGAGGTAACGCGGGGCGTAGGCGTTCACGCCGCCGTACTCCAGCAAATCGTACAATCGCCAGACAATGTCGCGCTCCGTCCGTTCCCCGAGGCGAATTGACCCCTCGCTGCGGCGAATAAGCACCTCAAATTCGCGCGCCCAATGCTCGCCTGATCGATGGTTGCGCTGCAATACCTCTTTGCGTTCAGCGATAAACTCCTCGTACGTTTCATGCAATTCATGTTCGTGGACAAGTTCCGGTTCAAAGACCAGCTTGCGTCCCAGGTGCAGCGCCTTGATGTTGTCGCCCGCGGCCGAGCCCATCGTCTCCCGCAAGCCCCACTCGATGTTCTCAAGCGACAGGGGCAACAGGCCTTTTTGAAAGGCGATGCCGAGCATGACCACATTCGCGTACAACTTCGTGCCGAAAAAGTATTCGGAGATACCGGCAACGTTCAGGCCGAAATACTCGTCCGATTTGGTGTAGCGGCGCAGTGTGTCCTCGAGTTCGGGCACGTTGAAGTCGTCCTTGCCGAGCAGGGTGAGGATCGTCGGCGTCTTGTAAGCATTCACCACTGCCACGGTGCGCTGTGGACTGCCGATGCGCACATTCCCTTTGGGCGAGAGGCTGCGCGTGGCCTCCAGCGGGTCGATGCCAAGCAACAAATCAGCCTGTCCGTAAGGAATAATGTTGGAGGTAGCGCTCGCACCCTTCGTAAAAATAATCTGGGAGAATACCCCGCCATTGCGAATCGCCAATCCCTTCTTGTCGCAGAACAAAACGTGGTAGCCCTGCTGGAAGCCCGCCCGCACGAGCGTCGCCGTGCTCACGCCAATCCCCTGTCCACCCACGCCGGCCAGATAGCAGCGCCAGGCGTCGGAAAAATCGGCGATCCGGGGGAGCGGAATGTCGGCGAGATCAATCGCGTCGATGGGCGCGGGGGGCTTCTGTTTGCGCAGGACGGTGATTTCCTCGAACGACGGACAGGCGTAAATCTTGGTGCACGCGGTATCGGAAACGCACCACGATAGATCAGTTTGAATCTTCGCGCCGAACGGTGTCTCGGTGATGGTCAAACCCGGACAACCGGTCGCCAAGGTGCATTCGAGGCAGTACTCGCAGACATCGGGGTTGATGTTGACGAAACGTTTCTCCGCGAGGAAACCGTGCTCACGAATTTCGCGCCGTTCTTCGCGCGATTCGCGGCGATGAAAGGTAATGCCGCACTCCTTGTCGGCGACAATCACCTTCACGCCATCGCGCAGGACCGTCTGCTCCAGCATTTTCTTCCACGTCTCACGGTAGGCAGGATTCGCGCGCACCACGTGCACGCCCTGCCCGATCATCGCCTCAACGATGCCGTCAATGTTCTGCTTGTACGTGTGCTCGCCAACAATGTCCACATCCATGGACGGCGTTGGTTGGTGGCCGGTCATCGCCGTGGTGGCGTTGTCGAGAATGATGTAGGTAATGTCCTGGCCCTGTTTGAGCGCGTTGGAGATGCCGAGCATCCCACTGTGGAAAAAGGTCGAGTCGCCAAGGAAGACCACCTGTTTGTTCGTGATAAATGGGTCGATACCAGCGCCTGTACCGCCGCCCAGGCCCATGCCACTGTAGTTATGCATGAGATCCTTCGTCGGCTCGAACATCAGCATCGTGTAGCATCCCGTGTCCCCGTGGAAAACCAGGTCCACCGGGCCGCGCTGGTGATGCTGTTTCATGTAGCGCGGGTCGATGAATTGCTTTTTCATCTCGATCAACACGCTGGCGCTGTCGCGATGCGGGCAACCGGGGCAAAATGTCGGAGTGCGCAGGGGAATATGGATGTCAAACTTGTCCGTCTCGTGGATCAACTCGACAGCGCAGTCGATGCGCTTCTGGTCGATGGCGAGATTTGGGTCGTGAAAGAAGCGCCCCAGTGGCGCGAGTCGTTCGATAAGAATGCTCGGGTTCAACCCCCGGGTCGCGGGGATCCCCGTCAGCCCGGCTGGGAATTCCTTGCCCCAAACATTTGTACGGTTGGCGGCGGTGCCGTTTTGATTGAGGCGGTTGATGATTTCAGCGATTTGCTCTTCCATGAAGCCGCGACGCTCTTCGATGACGAAGACGCCGCGCACTTGCCGCGAAAATTCCGCGACCAACTCGGGATCAACCGGGTAACTGATGCCGAGCTTGAGAATCGGCACTTTGTCCGCGACACCGAGTTCTGCCAGCGCGTGCTCGAGATAGCAGAACCCCAGGCCCGAGGCCACGAAACCGATCTCCGCGCGCCAACGCGGGTTCTCGCGGGCATTGACAATCCGGTTTACGCCATTGCGCCGGGCGACCTCACACAAGCGGGCGTTGCGTTGCGGCAGACCCTCTTCCTTGATCCACGTGCGCGGCGGCAGCAGGACCGTATTTTCCAAATCGATCCGCGTCGTATCGAGTGAGTATTTATTGACGCTGCTGATGTCCGGAAAACAATTCGGCCGCACCTGGACGCTGCCACCACCATCCGCCTGGTTGGTGGTGACAATGTAACCGATGAAAAGATTGGCTTCGCGAGAGAGCTTGAAACCGAGATCGATCCAGTCTTTCAACTCTTGATTGGTGCTGGGTTCCATGACCGGCATGAAAATGTGCTTGCAGAGATAACGCGAGTCGGCGGGAACCTGGGTCGAATCGCTCCAGGGATCATCGCCGATAATCACCAGCGCGCCGCCTTGGGGATGAGCGCCCGCGAGATTGCCAAGGGCCAGCGCGTCGGCGGCGACGTGAAGCCCGACCGATTTCATGGCGCACAAGCCACGCAAGGGGCCCATTTGCGAACCGTTAAGCATCGCCGCGCCCAGCGCCTCATTGTTGGCGATGGTCGCGCGAATGCCTTTCTGCTTGTAAAGGGGTGCAACCAGCTCCATCGCATCGAAAAAGCCCGCGATGGGTGAGCCGGGGTAACCGGTCAAGAGATGGGTGCCGCCTTCGGCTTCAAGAGCGCCCTTGATCAGCAGCTCGTTCCCCGTAAAAACCTCGGCCCCCTCCTCCTTGAGGAATCGTGGATCGACTGTCATGATTTTGTTGTAGCGGGCCGGACGCTACCATAGAATCCTTTTTCATGCAAACCCTTAAAACAGCGGGATGCCTGGCGCTCGCGGCGACGTGTTTCGTCGGCTGCTCCATGTTTGCCTCGATGCGCAAAAAAACCGACGAAGGGGTAAGCTTGCGCATCCACGAGGAGTCCAGTTCTTCACTTCCGGCCGAGAGCTTCCAGACCGTCGAAATCCCGCATACGAACGTGAAACTCTCGATCAGTCCCTTTCCCGCGCTGACCGAAAGGGACGTGCAATCCGCGGAGCTTTACGACACGGCCGGCGGCAAGGCGATTTTCTTGCGGTTCGATCCCCATGGCACGATCGTGCTCGACGAAATGACTACCCGCGACCGCGGCCAGTACCTGGTGATCTTCCTCAACCGACATCCCGTTGGCTCATGGTTGGTGGATCAGCGCATTATCAATGGCCAGTTCCTGGTGGAGGGTGATTTCACCGACGAAGAAGCCCGGAAAGCCGTGGAAGCGATTAACAAGCTCAGTGAAAAGAATCGTCGATGAGTTGGTCGCGACTTTTCCCTCCCCTTATTTTCAGCTTTGTCCTCGCCGTCTCCGCGCGCGCGCTGGACATCTGTCTGCCCACCGCCAACGACGCGCTGCTGCGGCCTGCCCGTCGTGCAGCGAGTCAATGAAGCCGAACTGGCGCAGGACACTTGCCACGAATTCGTGAAGCTCAATTCGCGTGGAAACGGTTGGATGCTGAGCAAGAGCGGACGGGAATGTTTCGACCTTCTGACCTACCCGCCGTAACAGCCGGGGATCGCCGCAGCCATGAATTTTAGTGCGACGCGCTTGCGGGCAAGCCACGGAACGATCGCAGCGCCTGCGGCAGGTCTTCGAAAAACTCCATCAAGTCACCCATCGCGATCAGATTGGCCACATGCTGGATCGTCGGTGCGATCCCGACGCATTTCACGTCGCCGCCGCGGGCCTGCGCCATATGGGCGAAATCCAGGAGTTCCTTCAATTGCGCACTGCCGATGTAGGTGACACGCGAGCACTCCAGGACGATGCAAGGAGTGACTTCCGCGATCATGCGTCCCAACGTGGCGGACAGATCCGCGAAGGCCAGCACGTCGATCGCGCCCACCATTTCCACGACCTCGACGCCGGAAACCTGACGCATTTTGATCTGCAATTCGTGCATGGTAGTCATTGGACGTACCAAAGCATCGATTGTGCCCTGACGGGAAACCGGGATCTTTTGGCAGCAGACTTGCGAAGGGAGTCCAATTCTGTCAGTCGGGGTGCACGGAACTGGGCAACCCTTTTCGGCGGAGGCCGGAACAGGCCCCCCGCCGAACCCCAGTTTTGCGATAATTCAAGCCAAGTGCTGCGCAACGCGTGAGTTTGGGCATCACGACCACTCCGGAAGACGACCGCATAGCGGGGGATCGACCACAACGCGGCCACTTCCTATACGAACTGCCACAGCACCCGGCTTATGGTACCGCAACCCTTAAATTGACCGACACGCTTCCCTACGACAAATGCGATGCACGTCGGACAGTTTTGTTCCCCCTTGTTTTTCGTGTTGCAGGTCGACCCAGCATTCGTAAGAATCAGCCAGATGTTTCTGTTATTGGAACAATAACCGATTGCTGCGCCTCTTATGGCCACGGACAAACAGAGCCGAGCTTCTCCGGCGATGGATTTTGAATCGCTGGTGGAGCAGTATTACCGGGGACTATATCAATTCGCATACAATCTCGCGCGCGACGAGGCGGAAGCTGGTGACCTTACCCAGCAAACGTTCCTCATCTGGGCGCGAAAAGGGCACCAGTTGCGCGACCCATTAAAAGTAAAAACGTGGCTCTTCACCACCTTGCACCGTGAGTTCCTCCAAACACGCCGCAGGCGCGCGCGCTTCCCGCACTATGAACTGGATGAAGTCGGCGGTGAACTCCCCACCGTCCTGCCCACGATGGTTGACCAACTGGACGCCGCGACCGTGCTTGCCTCGCTGGCGCAAGTCAGCGAACTCTATCGCGCGCCGCTGGCGCTCTTCTACCTTGAGGATTACTCGTACAAAGAAATCGCCGGGATTCTCAACGTGCCCATTGGCACCGTCCAGTCACGCATCGCCCGCGGCAAGAGCCAGCTCTATAAAACTCTTGCCGATGGCCAGTCGTCCCCAGCCTCGAGAGTAAAGGAACCCCATGGATAGCCGGCAGGCCAAACAGGTTTTGCTCGGTTACCGATCAGGCACCGACGCGAGCGATCCGCAGATCGCCGAGGCTCTGCGTCAACTCGAGCACGATCCCGAATTGGCGCTCTGGTTCGCGCAATTACAACGCGCGGATGACACGGTCCGTCGCCAGCTTCGGCAAACGCCCGTCCCTGTCGACCTCAAGCAGCGCATTCTCGCCGAGCAGAAAATTGCGTGGCCGGATTTTGGCTGGCGAAAGCCTGTGTTGATGGCCGCGGCGGCAGCGATCATTGTGTTGGGTGTCGTTTCTGTGTGGGTATCCCGGCAAACTGCCCGGAATGGATTGGAAGCCTATCGTGCGGAAATGGTGCGGTACGTGTCCAGCAGTTATAGCAGCGCGTTCATCAAGGCCACGAGTTTCGACGAATTGCGCCAGGTCCTCGCCAGGAAAAATTGGCCGTCTGATTTCATCGTTCCCGACCGTCTCCGGTCCGTCACCGTCATCGGCGGCAGCGCGGTGGAATGGAACGGCCACAAAGTTGCCCTCGCCTGCATGAAGGAAGGCCGTCATGGCCTCTGGCTGTTCGTCATCGAGAAGTCCGCCTTACGCGATGCTCCCGAGACCGAATCGCCGCGGCTCAAGGAGGTCGAAAGCGAACCCACCGCCGTCTGGAGCCAGGATGGCAAGGCCTATCTTTTCACTGTCCAAGGTGACGAGGCCTTTCTCAGAAAGTATCTCCCGCCGCTGCCGTCCTAAAGAGCGGGTAATTACTGCGCGGCAGACTTTTTAGGGGTCTTCGGGACGCCAGCGGAAAGATCGACGAATTCCAAGAGCAGCGCATTGGCCTGTTTATCCGATAGGCCAAGCATGTTGTCTGTCACAATTCCGGTCACAAATTTTCCACTTGGCGCTTGAAACGCGTACTTGCTGTCCACCAGCTTGATCTTGAAGACGCCGGCCTCAGAGCCGCGCTTGATCCCGTCGGCGGTTTCGCGCCAATAACTGGTCTTCGTTGTATCCCCTGCAAGCCCCCCCGGAATATAGCGGATCTTCACCGGGTCTCCATCCGCCGGATTGGTGCCGTTCAGATCAATGATGGTGAAGATCTGCTTGGACCCGATTTTTTCCCCGCTCAAGTTGAGAAAGCCGCCCGTAACCGTCGTGACGTATTTATTGTCCGCCGTCCGAAATGCGACCGGCTTCTCTAGCGGTTCCGGCGCCGCAGTTACGCGAACACCCGCCTGCACGGGAGGAGCGGCAAGAATCCCGATGGCGGCAGTCGCAAGTGCAAGCAGTGCCTTTTTCATATTCTCAGCTATCCCGTATTATCCGACGCTGCTTCTGTAAAGTTATTCATCGCCCATGTCAAGTTCAACGAATCCCTGATGTTCCAACAATCTGCCGATTGTCACAGACGGCGAGCTTCTTTTGTGGTAGGGTGTCCGCGCAATTCAACATAAGAAAGACTCATTACTATGTATCGACCAAAAGAAGGACCGCGCTTCGATTATCGCGCGCAAGAAAGCCAGCGGGTCGGCAGTTCCCCCACCCTGACGGACAAATTTCCCCAATTGAAATCCCTGATCGTGAACCTGGGCTATTTCAATTCCAAGGGCGTCACCAAGAACAGCCAGATCAAATATTCGCCCAATCTCGACCGCGCCAAATCTGTCTTCCGTGTGGATTGTCCCAACGCCGGTTGTATCCGCGGTGATTTTGACCTGTCGGAGCAACTCGCCAAAGCGGTTCGCGAGCACCGCACCACGGTTACCGCCGAAATGTGCTGTCAGGGCTGGCAAAGCAAGACCACCATCGATACGGTCCCCTGCCACAACATTCTGCGCTTTACGCTCAGCCTGGGTTATTGAAGAAACGGGTGGATCGCTCAACTCAGGGATCGTGTCCGTCGAAGCCATTATCGACCCCATCGTGACCTGGATCGCGAACCTCGATGACCGCCACGGTGGCCCTGGCCCGAACCACCATGCTCCGAGTGCCCTTGCGCCTGACCCTGTAGCTTGGACCGATACAATCGCTCATCACCCTCGCCGCCTTGTCCCAGCGGCGCGACGGTTTGATAGTCAAACCCCTCCGCCTTTTTCCGGATGATGCCGCGACCGATAAATCGCTCCAGCGCCCGCAACGCGCCGTAGTCCGCCCCCGTGACGAAGCTGATCGCGTCTCCCACCGCGTGCGCCCGACCCGTCCGACCAATGCGATGGACGTAATCCTCGGAGTGCATCGGAAAATCGTAGTTCACCACGTGCGAAATTCCATCCACGTCAATGCCCCGCGCCGCGATATCCGTCGCCACCAGCACCCGCACCGCCCCCGACTTGAAATCCTTCAACGCGCGCAAGCGTTGCCCCTGGGAACGGTTCGAGTGGATCGTCGCCGTCCGGATCCCTTTATGTTTCAGGTTGTCCGCGAGGCGATCGGCCCCGTGCTTCATGCGCACAAAAATCAGCACCATGTTCATCTGCGGTTCCTTGAGCAAATGCACCAGCAGCGACGACTTCAAATGCTTCGGCACTTCATAGACGAACTGCGTCACTGTCTCGGCGGGATTCGCGCGCCGGCCGATCTGCACAATCTTCGGGGCGTGCTGGAATTCCCGCGTCACCTGCTCGATGTCGCGCGACAGTGACGCCGAGAAGAGCAGTGTCTGCCGTTTCGTCGGCAGCGCCTTCACGATCCGTCGGATGTCCGGCAAAAAACCCATGTCGAGCATCCGGTCCGCTTCATCGAGCACCAGGAACTGTAATCCCGAAAAATCCCCGTTCTTCCGCCCCATCAAATCCAGCAATCGCCCCGGCGTCGCCACCACGATGTCCACTCCGGACCGAAGCGCTTGGATCTGCGGATGTTCGCCTACTCCCCCGTAGACCGTCGCCATGCGCAACGACAAATACCGCCCGTAAGCGCGCACGTTCTCCTCGATCTGCACCACCAGTTCGCGCGTCGGCGCCAACACCAGCACGCGGATCCCCCGCCGCTGTCCCGCGCCGATCAGCCCCGCCAACTTCCCCAAAATCGGCAACACAAACGCCGCCGTCTTCCCCGTCCCCGTCTGCGCGATGCCGATCACATCATGCCCTGCCAAAATCAACGGGATTGCCGCCGTCTGGATGGGTGTGGGTTCCGTGTACCCCGCAGCTGTAACAGCTTTCAGAATGTTGGCATCAAGACCAAGCGCGCGAAATGGCATAGCCCCTCATTATATGACCCCGCCACCCCAATAGCACGCCGTTAATATGGGCATGGCACGACGCATTGTAGGGCGACCCTCCCGGTGGCCGTCGTTCACGGCGCGACCGCTTTACCCCGACTCTGAGGTCGAGGCGGACGCGCCGTTCTTCCCGCTGTTGTCGCCAGGCTTTAGCCTGCGCTGTAGCCACGCCGCCCTGTCGGCGGGCTGTCTCCGAGTTGTAGGGCGACCGTCCCGGTTGCCGTAGTTCAGGTATCAAAACCGCGCGAAAAACCACCAAATATCCCCTTAAAACCCCTCCAATTTGGGTTCGTTTCCGAAAACGAACCCACCGTTTCCGCTCATCATTTTCCGACATAAGCACTTGTTGACGTGTATGATAGATGTAGTTTTTCCCTCCGCAAAGTTTGGGTTCGTTTCGCAGAAACGTATATATAGGCCCCGAGCTGCACACAGCAGCGAGTCGCGCCGAAGCCTCGGCGAAGGCAGAATTGTTGTAGCATAGCGTCCTCGCGACAACCAGTATGCCGTAGTGGCGCGGGCGTCTCGCCCGTGTCTTTCCGCCTTCGAGTTGAACAGGCGTCCCGCCTGTACCCTTTCATAATTCACGCCCCGACTATACCCCGCCGTAGGATTGTGTCCAGCAAAATATCGATTTACGATAGGCAGTAGACTACCTCACCTGCCAGTGTAGCTGCACTTCCGTAAAGGGTGGATTGGTTGCTGTAAGCGAAGCGGTGCCAAGAAGCGCTTCTGTCGCACGAAGCACAATGGTCTCACAACGCGGCGCGCCCTACGGACAACGCCCTACCACCTTTCTTCTTTTGTACGTCTGGCATTTGCGCTAGACTTTACTGTGAACAAGGACACGCAATGAAGAAAAGGGTTTTCATTCTGGCGAACTCTATCAAACACCATCCGATGAGGTGCATCGCGGGTCGGGAGGTCATCCAAAATGAGAAGGGAGAAATTCAATGGGGTGGTTGGGTTCGACCCGTAACCGACCACGACGAAGGCGCGCTCGGATTGGATGAGTGCTGCTATTCGGATGGTAGCAACCCAAAACCGTTGGATGTAGCTGACATTTCTCTTGGTGCTCCCGAGAATGATCAAATTCAACCCGAGAACTGGTTCATTCAACCGAACTACCGATGGACGAAGGCCAACGAATGGCGAGCAAGCGTCGCGGCACAGCTCGTCGAAGAGCCAAGAGATCTGTGGCTTGACCCTGATGAGAAAACAGACCGCGTATCCCCCGACTTTCTTAATGACATGTCTCGACGACATTCACTGTATCTTATAAAACCGGAGTCGTTTCATTTGAGGGTCGAGACAAAAACTTGGCAAGGAAAGAAGAAGAAGCGAGTTCGCGGTATTGTCTCCTACCGTGGTCAGATGTATGATCTCAGCGTGACTGACCCACTCATTGAGAAGAAGTACTGTCCCGATTTTCGCAATGTGCAGGATGGAGATATCCACCTGAAGCACGAAAACCAAAACATATTGTGCGTAAGTCTGACACCTGAGTTTGTGGATCAAAAGATGCACTACAAAGTCGTCGCCACCGTCTTGGAGTTGATGCCATGACAACTACTTGTTCCAAGCCGACGATTTTTACCGTGGGACACTCCACGCTTGAGATTAAAGCATTCATGTCGCTGCTGCAGCAACACGGGATTAAAGCAGTGGCTGACGTTCGGTCGTCGCCGTACAGCCAGCACAATCCGCAGTTTAACCGCGAGGCTCTGCAAGCGAGTTTACGCACGGCTGCTATCCATTACGTTTTTCTCGGTGACGAACTGGGAGCGCGACGTTCCGAATCTGACTGCTACGTAAACGGTCAGGCTGAGTATGACCGAATTGCCGGTACGCCTGCATTTAAGCGCGGGCTTAAACGATTGTCTGACGGCGCAACTCGGATGCGAGTGGCCTTGGTGTGCGCGGAAAAAGACCCCCTTGAATGTCATCGCGCCATTCTAATCTGCAGGCACCTGAAAAGATCTATCCCGTCTATCTCTCACATTTTGAGTGGCGGGTCTCTTGAGACTCACGAACAGATGGAAGATCGGCTGTTAGGGCAGTTCAAATTGGCAAGTGGCGACCTTTTCCGTAACGGCGAGGAAATGCTAAATGCCGCCTACGAACGACAAGGGAAACGCATTGCCCATAAAGAGGAGATTATTCTCCAACGATGAGCACACAAGTCGCAACGAGCGTGATTGAGTTGTTTACGATTGGCTTCACAAAAAAATCGGCTCGTGAGTTCTTCACGAAACTGAAGGAGACCGGCGTTCAACGACTGGTTGATATTCGTCTCAATAACACATCACAGCTAGCTGGCTTCGCAAAAAAGGAAGACCTTGCCTACTTTCTCCACGAAATTGGCGGCATCGAATACGTGCATTTTCCGGACTTGGCGCCCACGCAGGATATCCTCGACGCTTATAAGAAGCGGAAGGGCGACTGGCAGACATACGAAACTCAGTTCCTAAAGTTAATGGTTGAGAGGCAAGTCGAGAATACCGTGCCTAAGGGGCTACTTGATCGAGGCTGCCTTCTCTGTAGCGAGGAAAAACCACATCATTGTCATCGTCGCTTAGTGGCCGAATATTTGGCGGCCAAGTGGGGGAATGTCCGGATTACACATCTTGTGTGACTTTGCCTCCAGACCAGCATCTATTTCGTGTGTCTTATACGATCCTGCGAAGCAGTCTCATTCGCACTCAGGAAACTTTCTAACGGAAGAATCTTGTCGAGTTCATTATGCGCATATGTTTCCGAATTCCTTTGAAGCACATCAGAGAGGGTGGCAGAGAGGGCGACAATGGAGTCAGGTCTCAACATCAAACAAATCGGTCTCTAGCTCGCCGACCACCCGCCTCAGCTTCTGGTCATGTCGCGTTCGCCAACCCGCGCATCCGCCAAAGAGAATTTCCACCGATTCACCCGCCCCAAAAACAAACAGAGAGGCCAGATTGGCCTCTCCGTTCTCCGGGCCTTCGTGAGCAACGAAGCCCGTGTCTGTTGGATCGCCCTCTATCGAATTAGCGGGCGGCAACGTGTTCTTGCGCGTGTTCCGGCAAACCGAACGCGTGTTCTGTGTTGATCTGGAAGTACTCGTTCTTGGCTGCCTTCGACGTTAGCGGTTCGAGAAACCGCTTCAGGTTGTCCAGCGAGTCCGCTTCCCACACGCAATCGGCCCGGCGACCGTCCATGCTGGGCAAATAGTAAAGCGGCTTCAATCCTTTCGGCAACCTCCCCTGTTCGACCATCGGGCCGATCTGGCTCGTGGTCTCCTCCCACTTTTTGGGATCCGTGATGCTGTGATGAATCGCGACAAACATGACCCATACTCCTTTCGGTTAGAGTTAACTGCCTTTCGCCATCGCGGTACGATTCCTACCGCTCCCCTGGCATTCTAAAAAAATGCTAGCACACCTCGCGGTGATTGCAAAAAATAATTTGTGAAATCTCCCGGCGATATTTCGCCGGCCTCCCCCATTCAACAGCCCGTCAGGGAATCGCAAACACCTGATACTCGGCAAAAGAATATTGGCCACTGAACGGGATGGATTTAATCAACCGGGCATTGGGCGGGATCGGCATGACGTTGGGTCTGGCGACCAATCCAGCGCCGTCTGGGGACCTGAAATAATAGTTGCTGCTCCTTAATAACAAACCGGGCTTGAGCGGATGGCCGTCATACAATCGCACGGTGTCCGCTGGAAGGCCCGTTCGTTGATAGATCCGGGGATCGATTTTCCCGAAGAACAGCGGGTAAACATACAATTGCGGTTTGAGCTCTTTTGTTGATCAGCTCGCCATAGGGCGTATAGGTCGAACCGGAGATGTATAAAACCTGATGGGCGTCGAGGTGCGCAAAGCAGTATTCGAACGCGTCAGTCAATTCGGTTTGGAATACCTGGGGATCCCGGGTCTGGTACGCGCCAAAGTAATCCCGCATGTACACGGCCATCTCCAGCGCCCCGGCGCAAACAATGAAGAGCAGCAGCTTTCGCCAGGGTCCTCGACGCTGCCAAAGCCACTGGGCCCCGAGGACGGCCAGCAGCAACCAAAAGATCACGGCATACACGCAGCGAGTGCTGTGCATTCGATCCACGGTAAGCGCGGCGGATACCGGCGAAACCAGAACGCCAGTCAATATGATTCGGTGGAATGCGCGCTGTCGCCAGTAACGAATCGCGACGTAGAGTCCGGTGAGAATCAAAGGCGCGAGGCACCAGTATAATTCTCCCCCATGCCCGGTATGGTGGCGCACTTCCTGGTCGCCGGAAATGAAAAGAAACTGGGGACTGAAGTAGTCCCGGTAATGGCTGGTCACACTCACCATCGTCTCCCGCCAGGAAGTGGCTCCGCTGGTGACGCTTACTTGATGAAACCGCGCCGTCAGGCCCTCCGGATGTCGCAGGACATAGGCCATGAGCGGCAATAAGACGATGATCGCGGAAACCATCATTACCGCGATCACTCGCCAACGCTGGACCAACGGACGCCATAGTCCAATGACGCAACCAATTGCCAGCAGCACAAAAACCGGTTGGAAGCTCTGGTGCGTGTAAAAGGTGAGCGCCCAAATAGTGCCTGCCAGCATCGCTCTCCCATTGGATCGTCGACGCAACGCGGAACTGGTCAGTAGCAGACCCGTTATCAATCCCAGCAATGCGGCGATATGTCCCGCAAACGAGCCACCCCGACTCAGGGGAAAGACCCAGGGAATAACCGACAAGAGGAAGCCTCCGGCCAGGGCAAAGGACGCTTCAAAACGCCAGTGGCGAAGCAACATTGAAAAAGCGGCGCACGCCAGCAGGCAATACAAGATGGTCGGCAACCGAGCCGCCCACTTTTCGAGACCAAATAGCTGGATGGGAAGCACCGCCGAATAAACGTCTGCGGGGTCGCAATAGACATCCCAACTCCGGAAAAACAGCGGCCAGGAAGTTCCGTACTCGTCGGCGCCCGTTTGTGAAATGCAGTAGGCATTGTACGCGATAGAACACTCATCCACAGTGAAGCCGCGTGGCGCCGTTTCGATCCTCCAGAAATGCAAAAACGCGCCGTACCGATCGTTACCACAAGCGCGAAAACAAAGAGGCGCTCGCTAATCAGGGTCTGTCGGCATCGGCACTTTTCTCAAACGGATGGGAGGTTGTCGGGTCGGCGTTTTCTATCGCGAACGCTCCCTCTCGGCCCCTTGCATCTTCCGATCCCCATCCACTCCGTCACACCCACACCTGCCGATCCAGCGTACGATACTGGATGGCTTCGGAAATCCTGGTTTCGGGTTTGAGGCTGCATTTTGCCTGCCATTGATTGACACTTTCAACGGCTCACTCCTACCTCGCCGGCCATGTGTGTCCCACAATGATTGCGGCACAAAACGAAATTAGCGTTAGCCCAAACAGAGTAAAGTATCCGACGTAGTACCATTTCATGATTACACATATGGACGTTATTGCACTGTCATTTATGGCAATATAACGCCCAGACAATACAAATCTTACTATGCTCCAACCATGGTGAAATACAGACGGATAAGCCAATTCCCTCCACGTCTGAAGGTGACGCCGCCGTAAGGTATGCAAAAAATACTCCGGTTAGAATGACCCCCACGATCCACGCCACGGAATTCAGTACGATACCAACAACCGTTGATAGTATAAGCAAGTCGGCAACGTGCAGACTAGCTACCATACGTCCTCATCTGTTGGTGTTGCTGATTTGGGGTCATGCTGAAATGGGGTCACGCCCTAATCATTGCAACAATTGTCCTTCCATCGTCACACCCACAACTGCCGATCCAGCGTGCGGTACTGGATGGCTTCGGAAATATGCTGGGATTGAATGCGCTCGGAACCATCCAGGTCCGCCACCGTCCGGGACACCTTCAAAATGCGGTCGTAGGCGCGGGCGCTCAAATTCAGTTCCGTCATCGCCATCTTCAGCAATTGCTGGCTTTCCTCGTCGAGTTTGCAGAATTCCTTGATTTCTTTCGGCGACATACGTGAGTTCGTCTTCTTAAAACGCTCGCGCTGGATGACTCGCGCCGACTCGACGCGCGCGCGGATTTTCTCCGAATGTTCGCCCGTCCCCTCGCCCGCCATCTCCTTGTACTTCACGGCTGGAACCTCCACGTGGATGTCAATGCGGTCGAGCAGCGGCCCGGAAATCTTGTTGCGATATTTCGTAATCATGTTCGGTGAGCACCGGCATTCGCGCTTCGGATCGCCGTAGAATCCACAGGGACACGGATTCATGGCGGCCACCAGCATCACGTTCGCGGGAAAGGTCATCGTGCCGCTGGCGCGCGAGATCACGACGCGGCCTTCTTCCAGCGGCTCGCGCAACGCCTCGAGCACGTCGCGGTGGAATTCCGGCAATTCATCGAGGAACAGCACGCCGTTGTGCGCGAGGCTGATCTCGCCGGGCGTCAGGTTCGCCGTTCCGCCGAGCAGGCCCGCATTGCTCGTCGTGTGGTGGGGCGAACGGAACGGACGCGTGGCGACCAGCGCCTGTCCCTTCGGCAACAACCCGAGAATGCTGTGGATCTTCGTCGTCTCCAGCGCTTCGTCGAGATTCGAATTGGGAAGAACGGTCGGAACGCGTCTGGCCAGCAACGTCTTGCCGCTGCCCGGCGGACCGATCATCAAAATATTGTGGCCGCCCGCCGCCGCGACTTCCAGCGCGCGTTTCACATGTTCCTGCCCTTTGACATCGACAAAATCAACGTCGTAGCTGCGCTGTTCCTGGAAAATCTTCTTGGGATCTTCGCGAAACGGATGCAGTTCCCGTTTGCCGGCCAGGAACTCCGCGACCTCGCGCAGATTTTTTGCCGGATACACGTCGATGCCCTGGACCACTGCCGCTTCGGGCGCGTTGTCGGCGGGAACGATCAGCCCACGCTTCTTCTGTTCGCGCGCGCAAAGCGCAATCGGCAGCACACCGTTGACGCTGCGGACTTCGCCGCTGAGCGCGAGTTCACCCACGATGGTATAATCGTCGAGGTCTTTGGCCACGATCTGCTCGCTCACCGCAAGAATTCCCACGGCAATCGGCAGATCAAAACTCGGCCCTTCCTTTTTCACATCCGCCGGAGCGAGGTTGATCGTCGTCCGGCCCATGACGTACTTGAACCCGCTGTTCTCGATGGCGGTCTTCACGCGGTCGCGCGACTCCTTCACCGCCGCATCCGGCAACCCGACGATGATGACCGCCGGCTGCCCCCAACCCGCGTTCACCTCAATTTCAATGGGATAGGAATCGATGCCGAGGACCGCCGCGGAATGAACTTTGGCAAGCATGACCGCAAGTAATAGTCGAATGCCCGGTCGTAAGTCGAACGAGTTTTGTGAGGAAGCCTGTACTACGGCACCAGCCGCACACGGTAGTAGCGGGAGGGGTTGTTGGTCGCGCCGCCCACATCAAGGAAGTTGGTGATGGCGCCGGGCATGGAATTATTCGTAACAACGAAGATGTTGGTGAATCCGTTCGTGGTATAACCGCCACCGGGTCCACCCGAGGTGGCCTGCAAGGCGTTCGTCTGTCCCGGGCCCATCATCCAGGTAAGGAGCAGATCGTTGCCTTGCCGTGTGATCGATATGATCCGGAATGCGTTCGTATTGAAGACAACGCTGCCGGCGATGAGCATGCCGCCCGTGTGGATGAATTGGCCACAAGCATTCGTCAAAATGAGTGAGTCGGTCTGCAGCACGCCTCCACTCAGAATCAATTGTCCGCCACGCACATCGATGAACGCGTTGTGCGCCGCGTTGGTGGCAATGAGGCTGCCACTGTCCAACTCAACCAGATTGTCGCAGGTGGGCGATTCCAGTCCCACCGTAAGGTTCGTGGCGAAAACCGACCCGCCATCGATCACCAATGAATTGCTCGACCCCCGATCACCGATCGTCAGCGCGCCATTCTGCCAAAGGCCCCCGCCAACCACTCGCACGCGGTTACTGCTGCCGCCAAGCTGGGAACCCACGACACCCGAAGCGTCGAATACCTGGCCACCATTGCTAATCACCAGGCTGTTCCCTGCGCCCAATGACCCGACAGTGAGGGTGGAGGCGTTGCTCCACACCGAGCCGCTGCCGCTCACCACGGCATTGTTATTGGTCCCGCCGTTGTACCCGATGTAGGAGTTGTCAGTGACGACTTCGCCGCTGTTGCTGATAGTTAATGAGTTCCCAGAGCCGGAATCGCCGACATGAAGTTCCGCTGTGATCCATGATGACCCGCTGCCCTTCACAACCACTTTGTTATTGTCGGAAATCGGGCTGCCGGTGCCGATGCGACCATCACCGCTAATGACAGCGCCGCCGTTGTCGATGACCAGCGTGTTTCCACCCCCGTTACCACCGCTATAGCCAATGCCAAGCTCACCCCCCGTATTCCAGACTGATCCGCTACCAGTGACAAAAACCTCATTCCTCATGCCGCCGACAAGACCGTTGCCATCGATGGCAACGCCTCCATTGCTGACGGTCAGCGAGTTGCCGACATTGAAGTCTTCCAACCCGACAGTCAGTGTGTTCAGGTTGCTCCAGACCGACCGGAACCAGTCACAACAACGCTATTGTTGCTCCCGTAATTACCTCCAATGGCGGCACCGCCAATCCAGCCACCATCGCTGGCTATCGAGCCGCCGTTGCTGATCACCAACGAATTGCCACTGCCTGAATTGCCGATAATGAGGTCGCCAGTATTCGTCCACACGGATCCGCTGCCGGTGACCACCATGCGATTGCCGTCGCTGCCGGGGAGTTGGCCCGCTGCGGAATCCGATGCCCGCCGTCGATCGCACCACCGCCGCTGATCACCAGTGAGTTGGCACTGCCGTAATCGCCGGTTTCCCAATCAAAAGTGATGCTCAAGACCGATCCGGTGCCGGTGACCACCACGCTGTTGTTATTGGCCCCCGGCTGGGCGCCGGCATTGAGGGCAGCGATTACTTCCGCCCCGCTACTAACGGTGAGCGAATTGCTGCTGCCGTAGTAGCCGACGAACAAACCACCAGAGTTCAGCTGGATCCACGCCGACCCGCTGCCGCTGACCACCAGGCTGTTGCCGTCAGCGCTCGCCACATACCCGATGTAGGCGTCATATCCGTTTGTTACAAACTGGACGCCGTCGTTGACGATTTGGAGCTGGTCACCGGAATTCGTGTCGCCGATATAGAAAAACTGTGCGGCCCAGCCGTTGCTCACGCCGCTGATGGTAATAGTCTGGTTATCACCAGAGAATTGCGCGCGGGCAGAATTGCCGGACAAACATCCGAACAATGTGCACACAGCGACCGTCAAATGCCGTTTTATCATCACCGCGCCCCTTCCCCACGCCCAGAGTGAATCTCGCCTTGTGACACCGGCACACAGTCGAACAGAAGTTACCGCAGAAGTCAAGAAAACGCTGGGCCGGACGGTATGCCCCACCCCTTCTTCGCGTAGAGCCGGCCCTTCCTACCGTGTGGACATCCGCCGGCGCCAGGTTAATGGTCGTCCGCCCCATGACGTACTTGAACCCGCTGTTCCCAATGGCCGTCTTCACCCGGTCGCGCGACTCCTTCACCGCCGCGTCCGGCAAGCCCACGATAATGACCGCCGGTCTGCCTCCACCCCGCGTTCACCTCAATCTCAATGGGATAGGAATCAATGCCCAGAACCGCCGCAGAGTGAACTTTCGCGAGCATGATTGTCTCTTGTAACCGAAACGCCACCGCAAGTCGAACGAGTTTTGCCGGAAAAGCGGGCTCAGCGGTCGACCGGCCCCCTGCTCTCACTATTTTCCTGGCGGTGGAGCTGCTCGAAACCGAAATCGAAAAGCGCCGTGGCATCCGTCCATTTGTTCGCGCTATGCAACAGGACCAGATACAGCTCATGGCCGTCGCGGGTGGCAGACGCGGCAAAGGTGTGTCGGGAGCGGTGCGTCCAGCCCGTCTTGGCTGGCCCCATGCCGGGATACACGCCCAGGAGCTTGTTGTGATTCTTCAGCGTTTGCGGACCGGCCGCCGTCTTCAGCGCGAGGCTGGGCGTGCAACAAATTTCGCGCAGGTCCGGCACCGCCATCGCGGCCCGAAATATTCTTAACAAATCCTCGGCGGTGGTCACCTGGCCGGGCGCGGGCAGGCCGTTCGGGTTTTTGAACAGGCTGTTGGTGCAGCCCAGTTCGCGGGCGCGGGCGTTCATCAGCGCCACAAACTTTTCCACCGAGCCGCCCGTGTGCCGCGCCAGCGCCAGGGCGGAATCGTTGTCCGAGCCGATGAGCAGGGATTGCACCAGGGTTTTGACCGGGACAGTCTCCCCGGTTCGCAACGGAATCCGGCTGGGTTCGACGAGCGTGTCTGCCTGCTCGATGACAACTTCGCCTTCGAGGTGCGTCCTCTCATACACCAGCAGCGCCGTTAGCAATTTGAGAGTGCTCGCCGGCGGGAAGGCCTTGACGGGATTCCGGCTGAAGAGAACCTTGCCGCTCGCGGCATCCACCAGAAGCGCGCTGCGAGCCTGCACTTTTGGATTGAGTGGCGTCAGGGCATTGGTCTGAACCGCTGCCCCAGCCAGCGGCAATTGCAGGAACAGCAGCGCGCCTACAAGAATGCGGCGAAGGTGGCACTCGGCAGCAACAGTTTTCACCCGATCACGGGATTCTTTGGCGACCGCATCGGGAGGACCAACAAGCATCACTTGTGGTTGTCCGCAAACGGAGCTGACTTCGATTTCTATCGGATAAGCGTCGATCCCGAGAACCGCGGCAGAATGAACTTTGGGCAGCATCTGAAGAGTAATAGTGGAAAGCCTCGCCCAAGTCGAACGAGTTTTCTGCGATTTGACTCTGCCGCTTCTACGGCAAAACGTCAAAATGATGGAACCCAAATAAAGGCGGTTGGAATATCGAGCGCCACGCTATCGGGCTTTCATACAAAGCAGCGTCTCATCGCCTTTCGCCTCGATAAGGCCATGGGCAAGGCCACCGATAATCTTCTGGCGGCCCTGCCCATACCTCTAATACCAAGGCTCGGATGAAAACACGCGCGTATCACCGCGTGCTGCCGGCCTCAACGACTATGAATTGCGCCGACGACGCAGACCGAACAATCCCGCCAAACCGGCTCCGATGACGACGAGCGACACGCTGGCAGGCTCCGGAATCAACTGGATGCTGTTGAACGTTATATCGTAATTGCCCCCGGGCATATTAGGAAGAACGGACGGATCCAGGTCAAGGTTGAACGAGTAGATGTGATCGTTTCCACCCGCAATTTTGGACATCTGCCCCGCCATGAGAGGCTCCGTCATCGTGCCCACGTTGCCATTCCATACACACTGCGGAGGACCGGTGGGATTATTGTTTGGGCCACTGTACGGCATGTTGTAATTGAATTGCGTTGGCGGAGGCAAGTCATCATTGAGCACCAACTGGCCGGGTGAGAAGTAAACCCAATTATTGATGTTTCCGTTCACCGTGATCGTGAGCTGAACTGACGTGTCAGCCGCATTCAAGGTTTGAACACCGGAGTTGATGACAAAATTGCAACCACCATAACCTCCGTTGGTCGGGGCCACAACCTCGATACCGGTCGATGTGAAACTAATCGCGGCGCCGCCGCCGGGTGCCCAATCGCCGTAGGAACCATTCGATGAAACGTTGCTCAAATACTGACCTCCGGTGACGTATTGGGCCTGCGTCGAGCCGGCCAAGGTCAACCCAGTCACCACGGCAAGCATGGTGATCAGTTGTTTCGTTGGGGCTTTGTACTTCATAGAATACCTCATGTTAATCCCTTTCTCGCATTTCTCCCGTCGTTTCCAGAGAGCACACGTGCTGCGATTGTTTCCCCGCCGCACGGCTATCTGGGTTTCTCCACACTCGTCTCGCTTCGAGTGCAAATCATACCTGAACTTGTGTCTAAAGGAACAACAACCTTACTTTACGTAAACTTGCCGACTTTTCGGCGGTTTTTCGCTTGTTTTGACATCTCCCAAAAGCCGCGGAGCGCAGCCGTTCGATAGGCTCACCGAGTCGTGAACGCAGGCTCTTGTTACTTGGTTTCCTGTCATCGTCTCGACTGTGCTCCACAGAATGTTCCAACCTACGGCACCAGCACGCGCACTCGATAGTAGCGCGTCGGCCCGGTCACTACATTGGTTTCGATGAAACTCGTCACCATACCCAGGCCGCTGCCCCCGCTCAGAATGTTGGTCTGACCGGTGCTGATAAAGTTATTCGAGGAATAGCTGCCGTTGGCCGTGCCGGTGGTGAACTCCAGCACGTTGGTGCGCGAAGCGAGGCCGGGCGACCACGTGCTGTCGCCACTGGCGCCGAGATACGTGATCACCAGGTTGGCCGGGTTCGCCTTCGCAATACTAATAATGTGCGGGTAGGCCGCGCTATTGGTCGGATTGAACCCGGCCAGGAATTGGTTGGTATTGCTGATGCCCTTGCCCAGCGGATCGGCATTAGGTCCGCTGTAGGCGGGATTCCCCAGTTCAGCCATGCTGAAATAATTGCTCTGCCATGTCGCGAACGGATCTGGCGTCGCCGCACTCGCCGTCACGTCCACGATCTGCATGTCGTTCAGGAAGCCTCGATTCCCCTGACCACCACCAAAGCCCGAACCCATGAAATCGATGTACATGGCTCCGCTGGCCGATGGAGAAATCGGGCCAATGACCGCCAGCCGGTCCACATTAAAAGCCCCGAGGACATTACCGCCGACACAAAGGTTGGTCGAAGCGATCAGCGATGTATAATTCGTGTCACTGTACACGTTGTAGACCGTCAGGACATCGGCGTCCGGAGGGGCATTGTAGCCATGCGAGCCGAAGAAGGTCAGCGTGTATTGGTGCGACGGATTCATGTTCTGCAGAATGAAGTGCGCATTGACATAATACTGGCAGACGGCCGTATCGATGCCCAGGTAGCCGAGCGCGTTGGTGTTAATGATGGCGTTGGTCGGGCTACTGACGGTCCCAACCCCAAGAGGAACGGCAGCGGGGCTATTGTAAGAGTCCGCTCCAAATCGAGTGGGAACGTTCGCATTGGTGTACGCGGGTTTGCTGGTGTCGAACTTGACGGTCATCGCTGTCGCCGCGCCGGCGGCATTGGTGAGAGCAACCGGATTGCCGTAATAATTCGTGTCCATGCTGTTCCAGTAATGCCCCAAGGTATCCGGACTCGGGTTGGCGAAGCCGCGGTCGGTGGGGGGTGTGCTAGTGGAGTTAAAATTGAGCAACCAGGTCGCATTGACGGGCGGCGCCGTGGCGGCGGGGTACGGGTCCAGATCGACAAGTGACATCGTGTTTAGGTAGCCAGCATACTGCGGAGGGCCATTAGTGCAATTGCCTACGCTATTCGTTCCAAAGAATAAAATGTAGAGGACGGTGTCAGCTGGCCCCGTGATTCCGCTCGCTGTCGCCAGCCGGTCCTCATTGTTGAATTGTCCACTGCCGACTTTGAGCGTGGGCGAGGCAAGTGTGGAACCCCCACTGTTCTGGATATAGTAGGTTGTGAGTTCACTCGCCGGATACTTTATCGACCCGAAGAAGTTGAGCGCGTATTGATGCGTCGGATCCAAGTTGTCGAATACGAGTTCTTGGGATACGTAGTAGTCGGAGACGGCTGTCGGGACGCCCAGATAGCCGAGGGCGTTGGTCGCAATGTTAGAGAAGGCGTTCGTGCGAGTAGTTCCATCCGGATCGGAATCCGGCCCGTTGTAAGAGTCAAACCCGCCGCACAACCCCCCAACCGGTTCCGCAGAATACGCCACGGAGTTGATCTGGTTGACCGCGTTCGTCATGGGGAACAAAACAGCGGGGCTCACACTGTTCCAGTAATGCCCCTGGACATCCGGATTCGGCGTGACAAAGCCGTGGGTGGTGTTCGTGTTCCCCATTTGGATGAGAGTAGTCTTCGTTACGACCGAGGCGGGTGGCGGCGTATTCGTGCTCGGACCCTGCGTGAGCTGCATACAGTTGAGATAACCACCGGCTCCGTTGGTGCCGATTCCTCCATTGACGGTGTTCGTTCCCAAGAATTGGACGTAGAGGGTGCCATTCTGCGGCGGCAGGACGGTAGCGCTCACCACCATGTTCGAGTTGGGGACTGATGGATTGGCGGGGTACTGTGCATACTCGGCAACCGCAGTTTCCAGCATGGTGTAGGCGCTGTTCGTAAAAATGGAATAGACCGTGTAATCACTTGGGCTGGCGCTATGCGACCCAAAAAAGGTGAGGGTGTACGTCCGCGATGGATACAGGTTTTGGAGTTCAAATTCGGAATTGACGTAATAGTTATACACCGCCTGCTGAATGCCCAGGTTGCCGAGCGCATTCGTGTCGATGACGCAGTTGGCGGGGGTCCCCGGCGGAACCGGTCCGGCGGGCCCGTTGTTGGCGTCCGTATTGCCGACCTTGCCAACTTCAAATCCAAACGCCGCGGCCCAAGTTCTTCCCACCGTGCCGTCAATGTTTGTCAGAACAGGGAAGAACTGGCTACTATCGACGCTATTCCAGTAATGCCCGTGGATGTCCGGACTGGGCGCGTTGGTGCCGTTCAAAGTCTGGTTGTCACCCATCTTGATCAAGACGGTTTGACTTTGGGCGGGCAGAACGAATCCCAGGACGAGCGTCAGCAGAGCCGCGACAAAACTGAAATTAGCTGTTACCTTGCGAATCCTCATGGTTTTCCCCTTCTGTTGTGCCGGCTGCAAATAATCTTCTGCCACGCCTTACCTGATCCCATCTCGCCTTGTACTTTGGAATCTACTCGTTACGAATTATCAACCCGCCTCTTTCCCGTCGCAGCTGTCCCATAATCCTCAGGGCAAACTATCGAAGCTGTTGAGGGCATCGCAAAATGTTTGGCTGGTGCCTTGCGCTGTGGTGATTAGTCCCACATGGCCATCCAGGTAAAGCCCCAAGGCCGCATCGCCGTATGCATAATTGAGATACTTCCAACCGTTTACTCCATCTGGCACGGGATTGGCAGTATAGGTACCCCACTCGACCAGATCGTAGGTGCCGAAATCCGGCGAGAGCGCCCCGCCCGTCCCGACCGACCCCGTCATGATGATTGGCTCAATGTTCCCGACCATCGCCGCGTCGCCATCGCGCCGATACTTGCACCCGCCGCCGATCAGCGCATTACAGGTATATGAGATCTGAAAGAACTTGGCCATGGCATAACTGCCGCGACCAACCAAGTGCTCTTGTTGACCGTATTTTCGAACCATGAGCGGGCACCACATCGTTTCGGCGTAGCTTGGTTTGCCCATGGTCGATATGTATGTACCCGTTGGGTCGATAGGGATCACGCCGTAGGTGTGTTCCCAGACATTGCGCCGCCACGTGTAATCGGTGTTCCCATTGGGATTGGGAAGGTTGCCCAACGGCTTGGGCCAATACCCGTCGAAATCGTCGACATACATACGCACCGCCAAAAAGATTTGCTTCAGATTGCTGATGGATTTCGCGGTCATCGCCTTGTCGCGGGCTTTGTTCAAAGCCGGAAGCAGCATGGCCGCCAGGATGCCGATAATCGCAATGACAACGAGCAGTTCAATGAGCGTAAACGCGCTTCTCGGCGCACGTTCTTTGAAACGAAAGCTGTTTTTATTGGTCATGAGTCCGCTTCCTCTGTTCCAAATCGGGAACGTGACGCTTCCCGTTCCCATCTCAAGCTTAGAAATCCCGCACTCTTCAACGATGCCCAGTCTCGCAGGTGTATCTTCCACGCGCAACGAGAAGCATACTTTACGTAAAGCCCCCGTATTGGCAGCCTTTACCGGGCTCCCTGCCAGCTAGGCCAATCCGCCCGTCCGCCCAGGTGGCAACCAACACCGTCGATGGTTTTCTGATCCATTTAGCCACAGATACTTTCCATCAAAATCAACTCGTCGGGGGAAATACCGGACAAATTCGCCGCGGACCGGGTCGCCCGCGGGTGACCCATGGCGGCGCCGACCGCCAACACACTCATACCGGCGGCCAACGCCGCCTCGACACCGGCTCCTGCGTCTTCCACCACCAAACATTCCTCCGGAGAAATACCGAGCCGCATTGCCGTGATCGCAAATACCTCGGGATTCGGTTTCGACCGGGTTATATGGTTGCCGTCGGTAATGATATCGAACTTATCTTCCAGACCGAGGGCCCGCAGGGTCGCGTGGGCATTCTTGCTTGAGGAACCAATCGCGATTTTCACCCGCCGGTCCTTCAGGGCCTTGATCACATCGGCGACTCCGGGCAAAATGTCAGCCGGCGATAATGCCTTCAACAACTCGCGATAATGGACATTCTTGCGCTCGGCCATTTCGCGTTTCTCATCCAGCGAATACCGCCTGGTTGATTTCTCCAACAGGATCTCCAGGGACTCCATTCGACTGACGCCACGCAGGCGGTCGTTCGATTCGCGGCCAAACGGAATCCCCAGGGAATCGGCCAGTCGCTTCCACGCTTGGAAGTGGTACTCATCCGTCGAAACGATGACTCCATCGAGATCAAAGATAACGGCTTTGATTGTTCTCATTCGCTGGCGTGCTCTGTGGAAACTACCGGTTTAGTCCAGCACTTTGAGAGAGGTTGAGGTCACGCTCAGTTCATCTCGAAGAACATGCGTTTCGCCATTAAGAATTACGCGCGCCGGCTCCTGTCCTTCTGATCCCTCAACCTCCAATCGATGAACGTCGTGTGTCAGGGTCAGGTTCAATCGGTATCCCCGGTAGGCGATCCGAAGTGACACGGATTTCCAAGCCTCTGGGAGGCATGGTTCAAACGCGATGCCCTTGGAAAGAAGACGCATGCCCAGAAACCCATAGACGAGCGTCTGCCAGGTGCCGCCCAGGGCCGCGGCGTGGAGCCCGTCGTCGATCGTCCCTCGCCCGTCATCGAGATCCAATCCCGCCGCCTTACAGAAGTAATCGTAGGCCTGTTGTTCCCGGCCGATCTTGGTTGCCAGGATGGAATGCGTGTTGTAACTCAACGACGAGAAGTGGAGAGTCATCGGTTCGTAGAAGTCGTAAGCTTCCCGCATTTGCTCCGCGGTAAATTCCTCCTGCAGCAAATACATGGCGACGATGATGTCCGCCTGTTTCACTACCCGATGCGTGTGTCGCAGCGCGTACGCTTCGTCAGCGCTCAGCCCCTTGAAATCGAGTGTTTTCTTGCCGAGCAGAAATTCGTCCTGCAGCGGGAAGTTGCGGCCGGGAACCAAGGGGACTGCCATCCGTTGGGCCGCATTCGTCCAGCTCGCGATCTCCCCGGCTCCAATCTCCAGTTTTTCGGTCAGCGCCTTCGCGGCCCGCGGTTCCGCGGCCTTGATGCTCTTGAGCCAACGCGCGGCGAGTTGAAGATGACGGCGCGCCATCAGACTTGTATAGCCGTTGTCCTTGCCGTGCTTGTCGAGCTCGTCCGGCCCCACGGTATTATGCAGATGCACGACACCCGCCCTGTCCTCTTCCAGGCGCGACATCCAAAAGCGCGCGGTATCCACGAGCATCTCCAGCCCCTTGTCTCGCATGAACTCGTAATCACCGGTAGCCTGCGCGTATTGATCGATCGCATACGCGATGTCCGCGTTCTGATGCCACACATAATCACCGATACTCCACGGCGCTTGTTCGGTCCCATCCTCGGAATCCGTCATCCACGGGAAACAAGCGCCCGGGGACTTCAAACGACGGGCGTTGCGGCGCGCGCCCTCCAAGGTGCGATAGCGAAAATTCAGCAGATTTTTTGCCGCCTCGGGGTACGTGTGCACGTAATACGGCAGCAAGAAGGTTTCACTGTCCCAGTAATACAATCCGTGATAGCGGTTAAAGGCATACGCGCGCGCCGGTACGCTGATTTTGTCCGTATGAAATGGCGCCATCTGCAGCATGCTGAAGGAGCTGAACCGAAGGTACGTTTGATCTCTTGCCGGACCATCGATCGTCACATCCGCCATTGCCCAGCGGCGCCGCCAGACTTTTTCCGATTCTGCCAACGAATCGTGATAGCCAACTTTCAAGGCTTCACGCGCGATCGTAGTGGCCACTTCGGGAACGCGCGAGGGCTCCACTTCGTCCCGGGAACTGACTACCGCCACGCTGTGAAGGACGCTGGCTGATTCGCGTTTCTTGAGCGCAAGTACGACCTCTTGTTTCAGCACCGTTGAGTTTCGCGCGGACATGGCGCACGGACCGCCGGCGACATTGGAGGCAATATTCACGGTATGTCCTGTGCCCTTTACACAAAATGTCAGGTTCGCTTCCCCGGCGGCGCCCATGGTGACTTGCTGGTCCTCGAGAAGATCCTCGCGCAGGTGAGGCAGGGACCGGTCCCGCACCGGAAATAGGTCGGATATGCTCCATCGAGTTTGAACGTCACGACGGCCTTGCCGTTCCAATTCTCCGGCAAAATGGTGATTTGTTGCAGGCCCAGATGCGGCTCAGCCGCCGAAAGGAACCGCTCGAAGAGCAGCCGGGTGCGCAACCCGGTCGGACTGACCCACGACACGTGTCGGGACAATACGCCATTGTACATGTTCAACGATCGACTAAAAAAGTCGATCGTCCCTTCGGAAAGACTGAAGGGTTCTCCTTCCAAAGTGATCTCGCAAGCGAACAGCTCGGGCAGCGTTATCATGGCCACCATGGGCCACCCATAATCGACGCGGACCTGTTTTAGCGCCGGCCCGTCAATCTGGCCAAAAACCCCGGCCAGATATCCCTCGCGAAAACTCTTAACCCCGGGGTTGGCCTCCTCGGTATAACCCCGGACACCCATATAGCCGTTGGACTGGGTGAAGATGGTTTCGAAGTAGATGCTCTTCTCCGGAGTCCACACGGATTGCGTCAAAAACCACGGGTCACCCGTAGCATACCAAGGCGACGTTATTGATTTCATTTGGTTCTATTCAAAAAATGACACCGCCAAGCTTTTCCTCTCCACGACGGCATTGCACCATAGGTTCTCGCATTTGCCAAGATCACCAAGCCGGCGGCGGTTACAGTTATATCACTTCTCACATGCAATCGCCTAAAATGACAAAAACAACAACCCACTTTGGACTTTACGTAAATCAAGCACTTGGTTGCCGACATTGAAGTCATCGGCTTTTATACTTAAAGTTGAAGTACACACGCATGAAAGCCAAGATGCTTCGCGGACGTCCTCAATACTGCCTGTCTCCAAAAATGGCACCGTGGTTGCGCGCTGCCGGAATATCAAGAAAGTAAGCATGATAAAAGCATGTAGAGTAGTGGATGGTTTCCGACTTGTCGCGGCGGGGGCCCTGGCGCTCATCTTGGGTTTCACTCTTCCTGCTCAAGGCCAGGAATGGCTGATTGCCATGGGAAACCCCAATAGCTTCCGCGGCGCCACCGTGCCGAGCCCGGATCCAAACGGGCATTACTGGAACGCCGTTGATGCCGGCCATTTCTTCCCCAGCCTGACGAACATAAACGGTCAAGCGACAAGCCTGGCACTGAGTTTTGACGCCTCGAATGGCAACGACTTTTACAATGGTCCTGCCGGGACGACCCAGAATCCTACTGCCGTAGTCATCAACGCCACTGCGCTTGGCGATCTGGGCTACAAAAACGGTGTGTATCATTATTACGTTAACACGGATTTCGAAATCCAGGGTCTGGACCCGGCTAAGCAGTACAACCTGACCTTCTTCGGCTCGCATGCCTACAGCACCGACACCGCGACAACGTATTCACTCTACACCGACAACGGCTATTCCAACGCGTTACAGTCCGTTAGTCTCAATGTGCAGGATCCAAGTAACGCAGGCCAGTGGAACACAAACCAGGTGGCTGTCCTCAACAACGTATCGCCACAGGCCAGCGGCATCCTGTACATCGGGTTCATCGGAGCCCAGGGCGATCTTGGCTATCTGAACGCCATGGAAATTCAGCTCGTTCCGGTAATCATTACGAACTCTGCTTCGGTGTCTCGAGGTGCGACCGTACCGTGGACCACCTACGAAGCCGAGAACATGGTGAACACCGGCACGATCCTCGGCCCCTCGTACGCTGGAAATAACGTCGCGTCGGAATCGTCGGGGCGCCAATGCGTCCAGCTCAATGCTACCAACCAGTACGTACAGTTCACCGCCCTGACAAACGCCAATGCCATCGTCGTGCGCTACAGTGTGCCCGACACCGCGAACGGCGTCGGGACCAATTATACCCTCAGCCTCTACACCAACGGCGTATTTGCTGCCAAATTGCCGATGACCTCCCTGTATTCCTGGCTGTATGGGGTTTACAGCAATGGAACTCCCGCGTTCGGCAACAATCCCGCCAACGGCAACCCAAGGAACTTCTATGATGAGGTGCGCACCAATGGGTGGTCGATCAGCCCCGGCGACGTAATCAAACTCGAGAAGGACACCAACGACACGGCTTCCTTTTACGACATTGATCTTGTTGACCTGGAAAATGTTCCCGCCGCCATCACGCAAGCCGTCGGTTCGGTCTCCATCAAGAGCGCCCCGTACAACGCGGTCGGCGACGGAATAAACGACGACACTTCCGCCCTGCAGAATTGCATTAACGCGAACACCAGCGTGTACCTGCCGCCCGGCAATTACAAAATCACCGGCTCCATCAACCTTCCTTCCAACCGGGCAATTCAAGGCGCGGGCATGTGGTATACCACGCTGGTCGGCGATCCCACTCTGTACACCACCTCTTCCCGGCGGGTCACGTTGAACGGGAACGGAAGCAACATTCACCTGTCGGACTTGGCGATTTTAGGAAAGTTGAACTACCGAAATGACAACGAACCCAATGACGGCCTGGGTGGGGCGTACGGCACGGGGTCAACCATCTCCCGTATCTGGGTGGAGCACACCAAGACGGGCGCCTGGCTTGTGAATTCCCAGGGTTTGGTCGTGGATAGCTGCCGCTTCCGTGACACGATCGCGGACGGGATCAACCTCGTTGTGGGGATGCGTAGCTGCACGGTCACGAACTGCACAGCGCGCGGGACGGGTGATGATTGTTTTCCCATCTGGCCGGCAACCTACATGTCGCAGACCTATACGCCCGGTCTTAACGTCATCACCCACTGCACAGGACAGACCCCGTTTCTGGCCAATGGCGGGGCGATCTATGGTGGCGTCAGCAACACCATCGAGGATTGCGTGTTCCAGGATATTCCCTACGACTGTGGTATCCTGATCAGCACCACCTTTGCCGTGGGCGGTAATGTTTTCAGCGGGACCACGGTTGTGCAGCGATGCGACCTGATTCGCTGCGGGGGCACGGGCGTGGGCGCGGGCCTGCAGATCTGCCTGCAAGGCGCTGGCATCTCAGGCGTCAATCTCAACAATCTGAATATTACCAACAGTGCTTCCGATGGATTGAGCATCATCAACGGCGCGGGCTCGCTCAGCAGCGCGATCATGTCCTATGTGAACATCCCCAATTACGGCCTTGGGGGCGGCAGCCATAATGGGTTGTGGGCGCGCTTCGATGCCGTTGGCAGCATGACGGTAAGCAATTGCACCCTGGCGGAATATCGAGACGACACATCCAACTTTACTTTCATTTTTGTCACCTCCAACGTTCCGGTCACGGTGCAGACCAGTCCGCCGGGCCTTTCGTTCACGGTGGACGGCACGAACTACAGCAGCGCCCAAGCTTTGAATTGGCTTTATGGATCGAGCCACACCCTCGCGACAACTTCGCCGCAGAGCGGCGGAACGGGCGTTCAATACGTCTGGAGTTCGTGGAACGACGGTGGAGCGCTGTCGCATGCGGCCACCGCAACCACCAACATGACCTACACGGCGAATTTCACGACACAGTATTTCCTGACGATGAACGCCGGGCTGGGAGGAAGCGCGAGTCCGAGCAGCGGCTGGAACAACAGCAATGCGGTGGTGAACATCAGTGCCACCACGTCCAACGGCTATGCTTTCAGCGCCTGGGCTGGTAGCGGCAGCGGTTCGTATTCGGGAACCAATGGCTCCGCTTCCGTCACGATGAACGGGCCAATCACGCAGACAGCCAACTTCGACTTCCTGGCGGCGATTACGGGAATCACGATTGGCGGCGATGGCTCCGTGACGATCAATTACTCCACCACGTCGGGCCTTACCTATCACGTCGAAACCACAACCAACCTGACCTCGTCCCCGTGGACGACGCTACCGGGAAGCACGACCAACGCCACGGGGAGTTCCATTATTTTCATCGATCCCAACGCCGTGGGCGACCCTCAGCGCTTCTATCGGGTGGGGTCGCCGTAGGAAGTTGGCAAGGCTCCGCCGATCCGGTCATTCGATTCAGAGTCAGCGCTGGCTGGTAACGGCGGCGGGCCTGATCCATTTACGTAAAGCACGCATTGCTTTGCTGGCTCCGGACAATTGTTGTTTATGGTAGGCGTTTCATTTCCGGTTCAGCTATGAATGCCAAGACGCTTCTCCTCGGGCTCATCCTCACACTTCTCGTTTCGCTGAACTCCGCATTCGCGTCTACTGGCGCGACCGTGCCGTGGACCACCTATGAAGCGGAAGCGATGACCATCAACGGTGGCACGATCCTTGGCCCTCCTCCGGTGTCCGTGGACAAGAACGCCGTGGTCACTAATACGGTCGCAGGAGAAGCCTCAGGCAGGCAGTGTGTCAGCCTGACCGGTACGGGGCAATACGTGCAGTTCGCGGCGCAGGCGGCGGCCAACACGTTGGTCGTGCGCTACAGCGTGCCGGATACGGCGGACGGGGTCGGGGCTGATTACACCATCAGTCTTTATCTTAACGGAACTTTCGTTCAGAAAATTCCCGTGACTTCCAGGTATTCGTGGCTCTACGGTGGTTACACGTTTTCCAACAATCCGGGCGATGGTAACGCGCGAAACTTCTTCGACGAAGCGCGAGTGATGAACTTGACGATTAACCCGGGGGATCTTGTCCGCCTGCAGATTGACGCGAATGATACGGCCGCGTTTTACATCATTGACCTCGTTGACCTTGAACTCATCGGCCCGCCGCTCACTCAACCGCCAGGCTCACAGTCGGTCATGGCCTGCGGGGCGGTCGGCAACGGCGTTGCCGACGACACGACCGCCATCAACAACTGCGTCAGCCAAGGGGGCACCATCTGGTTTCCTCCTGGCAACTATCTGGTCGACGCTGACATCGTTGTTCCCCCCGGCACAACCATCCAGGGCGCCGGCATGTGGTACACGACGTTCGTTGGCAATCCCGCCGTGTATAATAGCAATTCGGAAGCGCGGGTTCGGTTCGACGGCGAGGGCAGTAACACCCACTTCGCCGACTTCGCGATCCTCGGGAAATTGAATTACCGCAATGACAGTGAGGCGAACGATGGGTTCAGCGAAGTGTTCGGCACCAACTCGAGCATCGCGCGAGTCTGGGTCGAGCACACCAAAACCGGCGCCTGGCTTGCCAATGCCCTGGGCATGCTGATCACGGATTGCCGGTTTCGCAATACAATCGCGGATGGCATCAACATCGACGTGGGCATGCAGGGTTGCATCGTGAGCAACTGCACCGCGCGCGGCACGGGCGATGATTCCTTTGCCATCTGGCCCGCCACGTATCGTACGGCGGCCTATCAACCCGGGTACAACGTCTTCACTCACTGCACCGCCCAGTCCCCCTGGTTCGCCAACGCCTGCGGAATCTATGGCGGGGTCAGCAACCGGGTTGAGAACTGCCGGTTCGTCGACACTCCCGACGGTTGCGGCATCCTGATTGCCGGGACATTTCCCATCGGCTCGAATGTGTTCGCGGGAATCACCGTCGCCCAAAACTGTGATTTGGTTCGCTGCGGCGGTTTTGATCCCGGCTGGCAATGGCGCGGAGCACTCACGCTCTGTCCGCAAAACATCGACATCAATGGCGTCCAAATCAATAACCTGAATATTTCCAACAGCCTTTCCTACGCGGTGCAAATTGTCGATCCGGGTGGCGGTGTGGTCACCAACGCAACCATGAGCAGTGTGAATGCTTCCGGCTACGCTCTCCAGGTTCACGAGTTTCACCCGCAGAACAATTGTTGTTCCAACGTTTTTGTCGACGGCGTATTCGGCGTGCTCGCCCGCAGCGACGCCAAGGGCAGCATCAACGTCACCGACCTCGTCGTTAGCAACACGCCCATCATTTCCCAGCAGACGCCAGGAACCATTTTTACCAACCAGTCCAACGGCCAGTTCACCTTCAATTTTCTCACGCAACCAATCAGCGTGACGGTCCAGGCCAATCCGGCCGGACATTCATTCGTCGTGGATAGCGTGACTTACACCAACACCCAAACATTCAATTGGACGCAGGGCTCGATCCACACCATCGCCACCACCACACCCCAGAACGGCGGAACCGGCGTGCAGGACGTCTGGACTTCGTGGAGCGACGGCGGGGCAATATCGCATACAGTGGCGCCCACGACCGGGACAACCTACACCGCGAACTTCACGACGCAGTATTACCTGACGATGGACGCGGGCACGGGCGGCAGCGTGAGCCCGGTCAGCGGTTGGCAAAACAGCAACGCCGTGGTGAACATCAGCGCCACACCGTCGCTCGGCTTCCAGTTGGATGGTTGGAGCGGAACCGGCAATGGCTCATATTCGGGGACCAACAGTTCGGCCTCCGTCACGATGAACGCGCCGATTGCTCAGACTGCCTTCTTCAGCAGCCCGCAAGTGCAGTCGATGAGCTTTGCGCAACAGCCCGGCAATGTGCTTCAGGGCGCGATTATCGCTCCGGAGGTCCAGGTGCAAGCCATCGACACCAATGGCTCGCCGGTGGCGGGCGCGGCGATCACCCTGTCGCTGGGCAGCGGCACCGGGACGTTGGCAGGCACGCTGACCCGTGTAACCGACGGTAGCGGCCTGGCCCATTTCGGGGATTTGAGTGTGAATCAGCCCGGTCCGAAAACGCTGACCGCAACCGCCGGCAGCGGCCCCGCCCCGCCGACCAACAGCAGTTCCTTCATGGTAATCGGATCGGTAGCGGCGCTGGCGTTCACGACGCAGCCCGGGTTGGCCGTGCCGGGCCAGCCATTCGGCCAGCAACCGGTCGTCAAGACGGTGGACGCCTTCGGCACTCCGACCATAGTGGGCTTGCCATCGAGCCTGATTGTCTACGTCTCGCTCACCAACGGCGTCGGCACTCTCTCCGGCACGACCAGTTTGGACATCGGTACCAGTGCCGGCAATGGAGCGGTGGCGTTTGGCAATCTGTCAATTGATACTGCCGGCACCAATGACCAGCTCGTGGCTTCGGTGGTGCCGGTTGCGACGGGCAACCCGGTATCCGGCGCCGTGCTCTGGCTGGATGCCAACGACCCGAGCACGATCACGACGAACGGAACACGAGTCCAGGCATGGAAGAACAAAGGCACCGGCGGGACGACGGGTGCGAATCTCTGGTTCACGCAGAACACGACCGGGCTGCAGCCGTGGATGACCAACCGGATAGGTGGCAAGACGGTGCTCACGTTCAGCAAGAATGGGAACGGTTATAGCGCCGGCTGCACTTACCTCGGCAACATCGGCCTGAACTCCTACACCAACAGCGGCAACCAGATGAGCTATTTCCTTGTCGCGCGCCAAACGAGCAACACCTACGGCTGGCAAGGTCCCGTCAGCTTCAGCAGGTCGGGACAAACCGACGGGCAAGGCACAAGCGGCGTGGTGATCCTGACGGATGGCAGTCAGTCTGCGCCGTACCCGTTTGGCATTCAACGCAATCACCCCGCCACCCCGATGCAGGCGAATGTCGCATCGGCGGCTCTGAATACTGCGTTTATGTTGACCTTCGTGGACAACGGCGGCACGGCCACTTTGCGGTTGACCGATTCTACCGGTTCCTCCCGAAGCAACAGCGCGAACATCGTCAACGGAATCAGCCCCTACAAGTACAACATCACCGATGTCACGATTGGCGGCCGGCTGGAGCCGTCGCCTTCAACGATTGACAACGGATGGGATGGTGATGTGGCCGAGGTGCTGGTTTACAACACCGCGCTGAGTGCCGCTGATCGCAGTTCCGTGGAAGCATATCTGAGCAACAAGTGGTTTGTGTCCAGTGTCGCGCTTTCTCTGAGCAACACCATCAGCGCGCCATTCACCGTGCAGTCCACGGTGAGCGTGATGGTTCAGCCCAATCCATCGGGACTTTCATTCACGGTAGATGGCACTAACTACAGCAGCGCCCAAACTTTGAATTGGCTTTATGGATCGAGCCACACCCTCGCGACCACTTCGCCGCAGAGCGGAGGAACCGGCGTTCAATACGTCTGGAGTTCCTGGAGCGATGGCGGAGGGTTGTCGCACATGGTCACCACGACCACCAACATGACCTACACGGCGAATTTCACGACGCAGTATTTTCTGACAATGAACGCCGGGCCGGGAGGCGGCGTGAGTCCAGTCAGTGACTGGTACAACAGCGGAACGAATGCGAATATCAACGCCACCGCGTTGAGCGGTTATGCTTTCAGCGCGTGGACAGGCACCGGCAGCGGCTCGTATTCCGGAACCAACAACTCCGGCATTCCGTCACGATCAACGGGCCAATCACGCAGACAGCCAACTTCGACTTCCTGGCGGCGATTACGGGAATCACGATCGGCGGCGATGGGTCAGTGACCATCAGCTACGCCACCATGTCGGGCCTTACCTATCATGTCGAAACCACAACCAACCTGACTTCGTCCCCATGGACGACGGTGCCGGGGAGCACGACCAACGCCGCGGGGAGCACCATCATCTTCATCGATCCCAACGCCAGGGGCGACCTGCAGCGCTTCTATCGGGTGGGGTCGCCGTAGCGCGAAAATCCTCTGGACTTTACGTAAAGTTCGCGCATGATAGTCGCGTGACAACCAAGTTTCGAGTCCTGCTCCGCGAAATCGCCGACAAGACCGGCATCTCTCGCATGGCCGTTTCACTCGCCCTCCGGGGCAAGTCCGGCGTCTCGGAAGGGACTCGCAAGAAGGTTCTGAAGGTCGCCAAGGAACTCGGTTATGAACCGGATCCGGAAGTTGCCAAGCTCCTCTCGCACATCCGCGCCAAGCGGTCTCTCGATACCAAAGCGTGCCTGGCATTGTTGACTTCGGGAGCGACGCTGCAGGATTGGAAACGTTACTCGACGGAGCGCAAGTACGTGGAAGGCGCCCACGCTCGCGCGAAAGAATACGGTTATCACATCGAAGAGTTTTGGATAAACGAACCCGGCATGACGCTTTCCCGCCTCAGCAACATCATCTGGAGCCGGGGAATTGAAGGCGTGATCATCGCTCCGCTCCAAACCAGGCTTTCGGGAAAAGTAGCGCGCTCGATCCGGCTTGATTTCAACTTGTTCTCGGCCGTGGAAATCAGCGAAACGGTCGAGTGGCCGGATTTGGACCGCGCGGTTCACGATCAATACACCTCCATGCTCAAGGCGCTCGATGAACTTTCCGGCCTGAACTACCAGACCATCGGACTGGTGCTCGAGGAAGCGTTGGATTTGCGTGTCAACGGCAAATGGACGGCGGCCTACCTGCGTTATCGAAATCAGTGGGACGCCAAAAGATTGCCCCCTCCCTTGATCCTGGATTTTCCAAGACAAGCGGCCTTTGACCGCTGGTTCGACCGCTATCGCCCGAATGCGATCATCAGTGTTGATCGTTTCGGATTACAGTTGCTTATCAAAAGAGGGCTGGATGTGCCCGGGGATCTCGGCTACGCGTCGCTGGATGTGGACGGGGATGCGGATGTCTATCCGGATGTGAGCGGAATTGACCAAAACTCGGAAATCGTCGGCGCTGCGGCCGTCGATATGCTGGTCGCTGCAATTCATCGAGGTCACCGCGGGATACCATCCCATCCAGTGCGCGTCGAGGTGGAAGGCTCTTGGAAACCGGGCAAGAGTACCGTCAAGAAACGCAACGCCAGGCCCTGACCTTTACGTAAACCGGAATCGATCGTCGGTTCGTCCATTCGGCTTGATACTGTAACCTCCAGTGAACTCTCCAAACTTTCCGAAAGCCGACTCGCGCCCATGAATCGCGGGCTCGAACAAATACGGTGGCTGCTCGTGCTTGTCGCCGGCTTGGCGTTGACGTCTTGCGGTCAGCGAGAACAAGCCGCGCCCGCCGCTCCAACCGGCCACAAACTCCTCATGATGCACTACATGACCTGGTACACCACGCCCGCGATCAGCGGAGAATGGGGCGGTCATTGGACGGGTTATGAAACCAGGCATCACCCGGACCAAAACACCACGAACGGCTTGCCGGATATCTGGTCGAATTATCACCCGCTCATCGGCTTGTACGATTCATCCGACCCGGACCTCCTGGAGTGTCACCTCCTGCAAATGAAGTTGGCGGGAATTGATGGGGTGATCCCGGACTGGTACGGGATTGGCGCGACGGCGGACTACCCGACCATTCACAAGGCCACTCGCGCCCTGTTTGACGCCTGCGGAAAATTCGGGATGAAGTTCGCGGTTTGCTACGAAGATCGCTCGATCCAACTCATGGTCGATCGGAATGAACTCCAGCGGGACCAGATCACCAACCACCTCGCCGAGACGATGCAGTGGTTGCAGAAGGAGTGGTTCACGAAACCGCAGTATCTCCAATACCGCGACCGGCCGCTGCTGCTGAACTTCGGGCCGATTTATCTCACCGATAGGGCCGTATGGGATGCCGCGTTCAAAACCATCCCGACCCGGCCGTCGTTCTACGCCCTGCATCATCTTTGGAAGAAAGCCGGGGGCGACGGCGGTTTCACGTGGATTCACTGGGACCCTTGGGAAGGCACGCCAACGGAAGCGACGATCCGGGAACGGATCCGGGGGGTCTTCACGTATTTTTCCACGAACCGCGACGAGGTCATCGTCTCCGCCTACCCCGGCTTCGATGACGTCTATGCACAGCACCAACGGCCTCTCGATTATCGCGGCGGCAAGACGCTGCAGGAAACCCTGGAAGTGGGCATGGAAGGTCCGTGGCCCCTCATCCAGTTGGTCACCTGGAACGATTACGGCGAAGGAACAATGATCGAGCCGACCCATGAGTTTGGTTACACCTTCCTGGAGATTATCCAGCAAGCCCGCCGCAAAGAGTTGGGTCCGGTTTTCACCTTCACCGCCGAAGACCTGCGGCTGCCCGCCCGCCTCTACGCGCTCCGCAAGAAAGGAAGCGTCCCGGCCGCGCAATTGGATCGGATCTCTCAACTATTGAACCAGGGAGCATGTTCCGAAGCCCGCAAGCTGCTCGACGCCCGGGAAAAGACCTAGCTCTTGGCTCAACGGTTAACCCGACCTCTGCTCTCCAACCGGAGTTTCATTGACTGGTCTGATTGCGCTGCGTTCCAGCGCCTGCCACCGAACCATTTTCTTCGCGGCGGAGTTGCTCGAAACCGAAATCGAAAAGCGCTGTGGCATCCGTCCATTTGTCCGCGCTATGCAACAGGATCAGATACAGTTCGTGGCCGTCACGGGTGGCGGACGCGGCAAAGGTGTGTCGGGAGCGGTTTGTCCAGCCCGTCTTGGCCGGCCCCATGCCGGGATACACACCCAGCAGCTTGTTGTGGTTCTTCAGTGTTTGCAGACCGGCCGCCGTCTTCAGCGTGAGGCTGGGCGTGCAACAAATTTCGCGCAGGTCCAGCACCGCCATTGCCGCGCGAAATATTCGCAACAAATCATCGGCGGTCGTCACCTGGCCGGGCGCGGGCAGACCGTTCGGGTTTTTGAACAAGCTGTTGGCGCACCCCAATTCGCGGGCGCGGGTGTTCATCAGCGCCACAAACTTCTCCACCGACCCGCCCGTGTGCCGCGCCAGCGCTAGGGTGGAATCATTGTCCGAGCCGATGAGCAGGGATTGCACCAGGGTTTTGACCGGGACAGTCTCCCCGGTTCGCAAAGGAATCCGGCTGGGTTTGACGAGCGTGTCTGCCTGCTCGATGACAACTTCGCCTTCGAGGTGCGTCCGCTCGTACACCAGCAGCGCGGTCAGCAGTTTGAGAGTGCTCGCCGGTGGGAAGGCTTTGACGGGATTCCGGCTGAAGAGAACTTTACCGCTCGCGGCCTCGACCAGAAGCGCGCTGCGAGCCCGCACTTTTGGATTGGGTGCCGCCGGGGCATTGGTTCGGGCCGCTGCCCCAGCCAGCGGCAATTGCAGGAACAGCAGCGCACCGACAACAAAACGGCGCAGGTGACACGTGCCATCCTCGGGAGCAACTCCGTTCAAACACGCACCCCCGTGAACGCGACCGCGCAGTGAACTTTCGCCAGCATGACGGCAAGTAATAGTCGAATGCGCCCCGCAAGTCGAACGAGTTTTCGGCGATCAGTCCCGGCAGCGTCCATCTTGGCATTATTACCGGATTGTAGCCGCGAATCGCATTCGCGGCCTCCTCCCCGCCGCGAAAAGGTTTCGCGGCTACAAAAGGGCCTGACTCATTGGCGGCAGCAAGATGCACCGCTCCTCGAAACCTACGGCGTAATGTCAAACCGATAGAACCCTTGCGGCTGCAACGCCCCGCCGAAATTGGTCAACGTCAGCAGAGCCCCAATGCTGTTGGTGACCGATGCGCCAAGGACATTCGACCAAGCACCGGATGTCAGGTCAGTCGTGAACTGCAATTGATAGGTCTCGTAGGCTACGGACGGGATGTTGACGGCTATATCGTTACCTGCAATTTGGACTGCTGAAATCTGATTGGCGAGAGGGGAGAGGGGAACTGTCAGTTTGAACACCGTGCCGTTGTCGTTCGCCCCGCCATAGAAGGCCGTGCCGTAGAAATTGCCGTCGCTGCCCTGTACCAGCGCGGCATCTGGATTGTTGCCATCGGTGGGGGACGTGCCAAACGAGTAAAGATTCGTGTAGTCGCCGCTGGGGCTGATCCTAAACACGGTGCCACAATTGCAATTGGTGCTCGTCCCGCCGTAGAAGGCCGTGCCGTAGAAAAAGCCGTCGCTGCCCTGCACCAGCCCATTTGGAGGGGAACCGACAAAGGAGTAAAGATTTGTGTAGCTGCCGCTCGGACTGATCCGAAACACCGTGCCGTAGTTGTTCGTCCCGCCTCGAATGGTCGTCCCGTAGAAATTGCCGTCACTGCCTTGCACCAGCCCGGTAGATGGACGCACTCCATCGCTGAGGTGGCTGCCAAACGAGTAAAGATTCGTCTTCGTGCCGCTGGGACTGATCCGAAACACGGTGCCGCAATTGCAAAAGTTCGTCCGCCGTCTCGGTCCCGCCGTCTCGTCGGTCGTCCCGTAGAAATTGCCGTCGCTGCCCTGCACCAGCCCATTTGGAATGGACCCATCAGTGGGAAAGCCGCCAAAAGAGTAAAGATTTGTGTAGCTGCCGCTCGGACTGATCCGAAACACCGCGCCGTAGTTGTTCGTCCCGCCTCGAATGGTCGTCCCGTAGAAATTGCCGTCACTGCCCTGCACCAGCCCATTTGGAATGGACCCATCAGTGGGAAAGCCGCCAAAGGAGTAAAGATTTGTGTAGCTGCCGCTCGGACTGATCCGAAACACCGTGCCGCACCCGCCGTTGCAATTGGTGCTCGTCCCGCCTCCATGGGCCGTCCCGTAGAAATTGCCGTCGCTGCCTTGCACCAGCCCGGCCATTGGAATGGTCCCATCGGTGGGGGAAACGACAAAGGAGGAAAGATTCGTGTAGGTGCCGCTGGGACTGATCCGAAACACGGTGCCGCAACTGCAATTGGTGCTCGCTGCATAGGCCATCCCGTAGAAATTGCCATCGCTGCCCTGCACCAGCCCAACAAATGGATAGCGTCCATCGTTTGGGGAGCCGACAAAGGAGTACAGATTCGTCTCCGTCTGGGCGTTGGCGTTGAACGTTCGACTAGCCAAGACCAACAGAATAACTCCGATGATCAAACGGAGACTCTTCTCGGTCGCCAGCCTGACATTGCTCGGTTTCTTCATACCCGATGCTTCTCTCCAGCCCTTGCCTCACCCGCTCTTGCGGAGAAATCTAGCATCGCGGCAATGGTAAGTCGAGCCTTTCCAGCCGCCGACCAGGCAACAGTGATCTACTTCACAATCTCGGTGGCGCGGGCTTAAGGGGCGCATCCCACGCCTGCGCGCCTTGCGCTTTTAACTTACGCTTATAAACCTTGTCGCCACACGTGGCGAACAAGGTGTCGAAACCTTCTCCACCGAAGCAGAGGTTGGATATCCGGCCATTCGGAGTGGGAATGATGCATTGGACCGGCCGGCCTGGTCGCAAACCTGGATGCCCATTCGCGTGGCCACGTAAAGCCGGCCCTCGCGGTCAACCCGCATGCCGTCGGCTCCGCTGTCGTCAGCGCTGTCCGGCTCATGCAGCCAATAGAAGCGTTGCTTGTCGGCCAGCGTGCCGTCCTTTTGGATCTGGTAACTGTAAACCCAATGCGAGCGGTAGTCGCCGACGTAAAGCAACGTTTGATCCGGCGACAGCGCAATGCCGTCGCGAAACGCAGCCCCGTGTCCACCACATGTTTCTCGCCTCCCGCCTTGATCAACCAGACATTGCTCGGCGCGTCAATGTTGTCGGGAGGCGGTTCCGTCACGTAGATGTCGCCAGCATGCGTCACCACCAGATCATCGCCGCGAATGCCCGTGGCAATAATCGCCGCTTCCCCGACAGCATCGTACGCAATAATTTTTTCGTACGTACCGGCGACCGCATAGAGACGCCCGTCCGGCCCAAAGGCCTGGCCGGCGCCTTTCCGGGAATCGAACAGGAACTCGCTCACCTTGCCGTCGAGGCCAATCTGGTAGGTCTTGCTGGCGGAAGTGTCGTTGAAGAAAACTTCGCCCTTCGCGTTGGCGGCCGGACCGTCGGCGGAAACGCAACTTTGCGTTACTAACTGCCAGCCTTCACCGGGAATAAGCAGCGCGGCGAGCGTGGCATTTTTCGTCTCACCAGTTTTAACCGGTTGCGGCCAGTCGTGCCACAAGCCAACGCATTGCGTCGGGGAAAATGGCTGTGCCCTGCTTGCCGGGATGCCCGCCATCCCCCCACGCATGGTTGACCTCGTAGCCGGCAAAAACCAGCGCCCGCTCCATGGTCTGGTTGGCCATCCACCAGTCGCCGCCGTAAATGTTCAGGTCACCCGACCCATCCTGCAAAAAGACGCGGAGCGGTTTGGGCTCGAACTTGCGGATGAGCGTCGGGTAAATCTCGCCGCCGCGCAGTCCCACATACGTGCCGACGGTGGTGAAGACGCGGCTGAAAGCGTCCGGCCGTTCCCACGCCACCGTAAACGCCGCAATACCCCCGCTGCTCTCGCCGGCAATGGCGCGGTCGTTGGCGGACTTCGACAATTTGATCGAACGCCCGTCGCTGGTGGTCTTTTCTTCCACCGCGGGCAACAACTCATCGAGAAGAAAATTGGCGTAACTGTCGCCAAGCCCGTCGAATTCGTAGCTCCGATTGAAACGGTCCAGCGCGTTGGTGGAATCATTTGCCGGCAGTCGGCCCGGTGCCACGAAGACACCGATGGTCACGGGCATCTCGCCCTTCGCAATAAGATTGTCGAACACAACGGGCGCGTTCCACCGCACCCCGTCCTGGTTCACGAACAGGCAGGCGGGTTTCGTGGGATCGTATTGCTTCGGCACGTAAACCTTCACCGCGCGCGTGGTGCCCGGAAAAATCTTCGAGTTCGCGAAGGTAAACTCCAGCACCTCGCCCTGCGGCACGTTGGTTTGAACGACGGAATCAGGTCCCGGCTGGTAATCGTCCGCCGCGCGGACAGAGGTGGCTTCAGAAAGAAAACATGCAATAAAGAACAGGGCCAGTCGGCTCAGGGAATTCATGGCTTCGAATCCTGTTCAATACCCGCCGCTCGTTCAAGCCATTTTTGGGCCGCTTACCTACGGCGCCAATCGTACGCCGTCGCTAGCGGGTGCGTGTTGCCATTCAAAATTTCTGGGTGTGCAGCCAGGCCATGGCCTGACCGGACCAGGCATCGGTAACGCCGAAACCGTGTTTGCCGATGGGCTCCCGCAGGTAAACAAATGGGACGTTATTTTTGATAAGGGCGGCAACGTATTGATCGGAATTGGCGACCGGAACGGTGGTGTCGCCGGTGGAATGAACGATAAAAGCCGGTGGCGTATCCTTGCTCACCTGCTTTTCGTTGCTGAGAAGCTCGATCATTTCCGGGGTGGGATTGTCGCCAAGGAGCCAGGCCCGGGAGTTCGTATGAACATTCGATCCATCCTCGAGCGTCACGACGGGATACAGCAGGACATGGAGGTCGGGACGAGAACTCACCCGTTCGATCGGGTCGCTGGACGCAGGATCGCCGGCATCAAAGTGCGTGGCGGCAGTGCTCGCCAGGTGTCCACCGGCGGAAAAGCCGATGATGCCAATGCGCTGGGGATCCAGGCCCCACGCGGGGGCATTCGCGCGGACATAACGAATCGCGCGCTGGGCATCGTCCATTTCGGCCGGGTGGTGGTATTTCTTCCCTAGCCGGGACTTGAGAATGAAGCTGGTAATGCCGTTGGACGCGAGCCATTGGGCCGTTGGAAGACCCTCGCGCGGGGAAAGATGCGAATAGGCGCCACCGGGCATGATAATCATCGCGGCGCCGCTGGCTTTGCCCGTCGGGGGAAGAAAAACAGTGAGGGTGGGAATATCGATGGCAGGATTATCGCCTTGCTGGAGCGGCGCCTCGGCGGGCCAAAGCCGGAGGATTTGCAAATCTTCCAGCTTCGCGGGGGGATTCGTCAGGATTACGGGATCTCTTCCATCAACCAGAAAAAACAGGGACGCCCATTGATCTGTTTGGGTGTGAGTGAAACCAGCGCGAAGGGAGCATTCGTAGTCGCCGGCGCGTCAGCTGCCAACGACGCGACCCGAGTTTGGACGGCCAGAAGGATAAACGGCAGTGCGAGTAAACGTGCGCATATGATAAAAATGTTCTGTCAGGGTGCGTCGCGAGTCGGCATGTTTCCACCGGTTCTTCCGACGGTGTTCGACCCTGTCGCCGGCACGACCGGTGGGCCAGCCGCGGTGGGCGGAATGGCAACCCCGCCTTCCAGTCCTTGGCCGCTAACATTATTGGTTCCCAGCAGCGGACCACTGAAACCCGTGACCTGGATATTCCGGAGTTCAGCGCCGGTGATATTGGCGAGGGTTATGCCCTTCGTGCAGGTGCCGGTGATGTCAGCCAGCAAGAGCCCATTGAGCGGCTTCACCGGGGAGATCGCCACGGCGTTCACCAGCGTTCCGCAATTCACCCGGACATTGGTGAAACGAAAATTCTTCGCGGTGGGAATGCCCACATCGCCCATAACCGGCTCGGCGTCCTGCAAGCCGCTGTTGAGAAGGTTGATGCGCAGGAAGCCGTTCGTCCCAGTTTGAATGTCCAGGTCATTTCCGGAAATATCTTCGATAAACGCGCCGCGGCCGGGCCGGCTCTTGATGTAGATCGCGTAGGTCCTGGCCTGCTTGAAGGTACAGTGCTCGATATGCACGCCGCGAATGCCACCGGAGGTTTCACTGCCGACGCCGATACACGCAAAAATGTTGTCGGAGAAGGTGCAATCGCGAATGACCACGTCCTCGGTGGGACGCCCTTCGCGGACGGCTTCCATGCCGCGACCGGATTTGATCGCGATGCAGTCGTCGCCGGACTCGATGTCGCAGCCGTCAATGACGACATGTTTGCAAGAGTCAACGTCCACCCCGTCGCTGTTGCCGCCGATGCTGCGAATGGTGACGTTTTTCACCACCACGTTTTCACAGTAGGTCGGATGAATCGTCCACATGCGCTTCTGTTTTGCGGTGAAACCTTCCAGGCGAACATCCTGGCATTCGATCGGCTCGATGACGCATGGGCGTCGTGGCATCTGCCGGCCACCGATGGTCAGGTCGCCGGCAATCGTGCCCGGGCCAACGACGGCGATATGGTTCGCCTGACGCGCGGAAACCAGCGCGCGATGCACATCAATCCAGCGGCCTTCCCAGCGGCCCTTCACAATTGGATAATCGTCGAGATCGGCGCTGCCGAGCAGCGTCGCGTCCTTTTCAATGCGGAGTGTCGTGCGGGATTTCACATCGAGGCTGCCGGTAAGATAATCGCCGGCGGGCACGACCACGGTGCCTCCACCCGCCGCGGCGCAACGGTCAAGCGCGGCCTGGATTGCAGCCGTGTCCTTGGTCTTCCCATCGCCCACCGCCCCCGACTCGCGGACATTGAATAGCGCTTTGGACTGGTTGCTGGAACCAACGCATCCAGACAAGACAACGAACAAGAGCAGCGGAATCAGGCAGAATGGTTTGAGTGCCATTGGATTTTTCATCGACTTATTTTGCCTCAGGTTGTTCTGTCGCCTTGGAAGCCGCGTCCGATGGAAATTGGTCGAATCGCCTTTCGACTTCCTTGCCGCGTAGTTGTTTGTCGGCAAAGTCCAGCATCGCCTTCAAATCTTCTGGAGTGAACGCATGGCCGTGATTCGCGTAGTTTACGCCGAGACGGTCCGTGGCGTCGAACAGCGCGTAAGCGGGGCGCGCGCCCAGCCAGGACTGCTTGACCGCGTTCTCCAGGGACACCTGGTCGGTCAAGCCTTCGAGGGCGATGAATGGCCGCGGGGCGACGAGCGCGAGAAACCAGTGCTCGTCAAACGGCAACTGGTCTACGTGCCCCCAAAATTCGTGAAGGTGCGGCGAAAACCAGTTCGGATACTTCTTCATCATGTCGGCCAGGCCCTCTTTGCCGCCACGTCCCGCGCCGCTAAAACGGTAGGCGCCAATGCCGCCACCACCGGTTACGCATGGCGCCGCCATGGCCAGTCGGTCATCAAAAGCCGCGGCAATCATCGCCGATTTACCCGTGCGCGACACACCCGAGACAATCAGCTTGGTCTTGTCCACCAGCGGGTCGGTTTCGAGATAATCCACAATGCGGGACACACCCCACGCCCATCCCGCGAGCACTCCCCAGTCATGCCCGGGATACGCGGGATAAAATCGCGTCGTACGAAAAGCCCAGGCACCGTCTTCATTGCGCAACGTCGTGTCCTCGGCGCAATCATTGTTGTTGAACACAACGTAGGCATAACCGCGGCGAAACAATTCGCGGTTCCGCCCGGCCACCGCTTCAGGATCTGCGTTATCCAATCGACCGCGACGCCCGGCGGCGGATTGGTGGAATTCACGGAACTGGCTGCCTCGTTGGTGGATGGCGTGATTGGCACGACCGGCAACAAGGCGTCAACACCTTTGCCCTGCCCCGGCGGGTGTGCCAATGTCGGCAGGGGCGTGGCTCCGGGGGGTGTTCCGCCCGGCATGATCACCGCCGGGAATGGCCCCGGACCGTCCGTGGGTGTGAAGATGCCGATGTCCAACTCCAGTTTCCCTTTTGGCCCGAAGGTGAGGTGAACCAGCCGATATTTCACTTTCCCATCCAGCACCAACTGCGATTTGATCTCCTCCCCCTTCACGTTTCCCGGCGGAGGCGGCATCTGGCCAATAGCGTAATACTCAAGGATTCGTTTAATCTCTTCGCGGCGGTTTTTCCACTGCTTGACCGTCGTGACCTTTTGCCCGCTGTTCATCGTCAGCGCGTCAGGCAAGTCAGCGTGAACCGGCAAATCCTTCACGCCCGGCAACACGCCCACCCTGGTATTGATCGGGGGCAGCGGAATTTCTCGCGGGTCCGGTCCACTGCTGGAGTTGGTCGATTGGCCTTCGGCCGGGCCCGGCCAAAGTCCAACCATCACGAAAAACATTACCCCAAGAAGCGCCGCGGAGCGAACTTTCGGGAGCATGGCTGCAACTAATAGACTATTGACTCACGGAAGTCGATTGGGTTTTTGTTGCCCGAGATGAGCGGATTCTGCGGATAAAAATAAGAAGACCAACCGTGAAACGAAACGGTTGGCCTTCTTGCTCCAGGTCTGAGTCAGATCACTATGCCGTGCTGGCTGACGATGAACAATCCGAAGATGCTTAATGACTCGCCAGTCTCTTCTCGCTTCTCCAGTTGGGAGTAAATCAAAAGACGGGCTGAAAGTCCAGCAAATTCGGGCCGCAGAGGCCGATCTTTTGCAGGATTGACCGGTGAAACCCGCGCCGCCATGCTACGCGCATCTTGAGCTCGCCTGCAAAATCCGTGCGTCCCCTCTGCGGGCCGAAAGCCTCGTGGCTGACGGGAAACCTGACAGACTTCGGGAAGGACCCGCTCGGTTTCCTGGAGAAATGCGCGTTGGATTATGGCGATTTTGTCCCGATGCGGTTCCTCCACCAGCGAATCTATCTGCTGAACGATCCGGCGGACATCGAAGACGTGCTGACGACCCAGGCCCGCAACTTCCGGAAAACCCTCGGGTACCGCACTCCCGTGATGCGGCGGGTTTTTGGGGCGGGCCTCGTGACGAGCGAAGGGGAACACTGGGTCCGCCAGCGGCGGCTCGCGCAGCCGGCTTTTCATCGGGACCGCATCGCCCTGTATGCAAAGAGCATCGTCGGGTTCACCGAGGAAATGATCGCCAACTGGAACGACGGTGAAACCCGTGACATCCACCACGAAATGATGCAAATGACCGTCCGCGTGGTCACCAAGACACTTTTCAATTCCGCGGTGTCCCCGGAACTCAATGAAGTGATCGCGAGTTCGAGTGTGGTCATGGAACGCTTCACCACGCAATGGAAATGGTATCGGGCGGTCTTTGGCCTGCTGCCCTCAGTGATGTCGTGGCGTTTTTCGCGGGGGATGCGCCGGCTCGACAATTTCATTTACGGCCTCATCCGCGAACGCCGCGCCAGCGGTGAGGATGCGGGCGATCTGTTGTCGATGCTGTTGCAGGCCCGCTACGAGGACGGCAGCGGCATGAGCGATGAACAATTACGCGATGAATTGACCACCCTCATGGTCGCCGGGATGGACACGACGGCGTTGGCCTTGTCATGGGCGTTCTATTTGTTGTCGCAGAACCCCGGGTCCGTGCCGCCGCTCTACGAGGAACTCAAACGCGTGCTCGGTGGCCGCGCCCCCGGCTTTGCCGACCTGCCGCAGTTGAGCTACACGGAGATGGTGGTGAAAGAGACGATGCGCTTGTATCCCTCGGTCTGGATCATCGGCCGCGAAGCGCTCCAGGACTGTAAGATTGGCGGCCAGAGCATCAAGGCGGGCGAATCACTGTTCATGAGCCAGTGGCTGAAACATCGCGACCCGCGTTATTTCAAGGAGGCTGCGAGGTTTCTGCCAGAGCGTTGGCGCGCGGAAGAAATCAAGCAACTGCCAAAGTACGCCTACTTTCCTTTTGGCGGCGGCCCCCGGGTCTGCATCGGCAATTCATTTGCCATGATGGAAGCCGTCCTCGCTCTTGCCACCGTTTCGCAAAAGTTCCAGTTGACCGCCGCGCCCGGCTACCACGTCGCCCCCTGGCCCGCCATCACTCTGTACCCCAAGGGTGGAATCCTCTTAAAAACTGTCAGTAGATAAATGGTTCGCTTAGGTCGAAGGCGTTTTGGATGAGGCGGATATCGTCAGGTCTTTTCGATCCGTCGGCAATGAGCACTTCGACGATGTCGAAGCGAAAGTGGATCCGCGGGTTGCCAAGCAGGCGCAGGTAATCGAGCGCGGCCTTGCTCAGGTTGCGTTGCTTGTCGCGGTCGACTGCTTCGCTCGGCGCGCCGAACTGCTCGGTTTCGCGGGTTTTGACTTCAACGAACACGAGCCAGTCCTTGTCCCGGGCAACGAGATCGACCTCGGCTTTGCCGCTGCGAAAATTCCTCAGGAGAATCTTGTAGCCGCGACGGCGAAGGTATCTTGCGGCGGCCTTTTCGCCGCGCGCGCCAAGGATCTGGCGGGGCGTGAGATTACTCGCTTTTTTGAACCAGTCGAGAAACATGGTCAGAGCGCGGCAAACTCCACTTGTACGGGTTCCACCGTATGGCGCACGGGCGCAAAGGAACGGCGGTGCACAGGGGATGGGCCGTATTGACCAAGCGCGGCAAGGTGCTCGGGCGTGCCGTAACCTTTGTGTTGGGCAAAGTTATACTGGGGATATTGTTCGTGAAGTTTCAGCATCAGGCGGTCCCGCGTGACCTTGGCGATAACGCTCGCGGCGGCAATGGAAAAACTCTTGGCGTCGCCTTTGACAATGGCGGTCTGTTCCACGCCCATCAGCGGCACACGCAGGCCATCGACAAGGACATGGTCGGGATGAACGTACAGATTGTCCAGAGCCAGCTGCATGGCGCGCCAGGTCGCGCGGAGGATGTTGTAGTGGTCAATCACCTCCACCTCCGAGATCCCGACCGCCCAGAGAAACTCGGGATTGCCTGTCAACTCGGCGTAGATCTCCTCGCGCTGTTTCTCGGAGAGTTGCTTCGAGTCGGTGAGCGTCTTGTGTTTGAACTTCGGGGGCAGGATCGCCGCGGCTGCCACAACGGGTCCCGCCAGCGGCCCGCGGCCGGCCTCGTCGATTCCCGCGATGATTTGCGCTCCGGCCTTGAAAACTTTCTTTTCGTACCGGAGCGATGTCATGGCCACGGCCGGGTAGTGTGCTAATTTGGCTTCAAAGAGTCAAGACTGCCTCTATGGTAGCCCAGCCGTAGCGCAACGGGCAACGCTGAAAATTGGGGCAGACCTTTAGGGCGAACCGATTTTCTGCTTGCGTGGCACGGCAGGGACTTCAACGTGCTATCAGAAAGGCCGCGTGGCGTGACCGGAGATTACCTTCAGGAGATCGCCAGAATGATACCATCAAACAACCTTCGGCTTGTCGTGCAGGTTTGAGTCCTGCGTGGGGGGAGCGCGGATTTGCACAATTTTGTGAATGCCTCAGCTTCTGTCTTGGTTCCGTGAAACTAAACCGATAGACTGGCCGGTGGTTCAGGTGACCTCAGGATGAGCATCCGCTTTGCGTGTGAAGGCTGCGGCCAGCATCTTGCTGCCGACGAACAATTGAAGAAGTTACCCGTAAACTGCCCTGCGTGCGGCCAACGGGTGACCGTGCCAGAGACTTCAGCCCTCCTATCAGGAGATCGAGACATTCAATTCCGTTGCGGGACCTGTACTCAAAGCCTCGTCATTGACGTAGCGGGCGCGGGCTTGGCTGTGCAGTGCCCTACGTGTGGGAACGGTGTCAGGGTGCCGCAACGAGAACGCTCCTACATGGTACCCGTCCCAGATTGGGTCGAGGTGTCCCCGTCGTATCTGCCAACAGCCGCACTGGCAACGAGAGTCTTTTACAAATACTGGCGTGGACAAATTGACCAGGGCCATTTCCCCCCTCTCGCGGGGCAAATTCGTTACATCTTTGAGTATCTCTACTCAGCGATCGACGATTTCAGGGGCGACGGAAACATCGAACATCTCCTAGCCTGCTTCGACCGAATCAGACCGGGGTTATGCCACTATCGAGAAGGTGAGGGAAAAGGTGAGGCGATGGACATCCGATGCCTACCTTGCCGTGGGCGACTACGATAATGCTTGGGCATATAGGAAGCCGCCCTCCGTGTACTTTCCGCCCATGCGGTTGTTTGATCTACTTGCGATACGATCCAAGTGCACGGACACCATAATTGATGGCGAGGGCATTCTGGAGTTGCTCGGTGGCCCCGTTGGTCTTACGCCGTTTGGAACAGCTCGGATGCCAGAGATTATAACGCGCGCTACCCGCCGTTTGGAAATTCTCCACCAGCAGCACGGCAAGAATTTTGTCGATTACTTCGTTCACCAGTTCGACTTCTCAAATCTCACGGAGACTGACATGGAGCACTTGAAGCAGTGCTTCTCCAACGAGAAGGACTTTGAGTTCTGGCGAAAGTTGTATTTCAAAGACAAGGAGCTGCGCCGGCGTAGAGAGTCAGAACCCTACAAAGTAGGTCCGCCAGCTATTCGGCTATTTGAGAACGTTCCTTCAAAACACAATCAATCGTCTGTGACGCTTACTATGCACGTTGGCGGGTCAGGAGGTGAACCCGGAACGATCATCCGCCGCAGCCTCGTGTGGCCGGAAAATGCGCCTGCTACCCACATTGAATACGAGTCCATCCCGTCAATCATCGAAGTGGCGTTGCTGAACGAACTAGGACGCATATTGCAGGAATGCGAGAATGCGCTCCGTGAGGAAGCAGGCGTTCCGAGAGTTGGAGAAGGCTGGTGGAGTGAGACAGAACTTTTCTACAAGTTGCGGCAGGCGTTTCCTGAGGAAACCATCATTCATCATGGGAAGCCAGCTTGGCTTGTACCGCAACACCTTGATGTGTATTTCCCCAAAAGGAACATTGCCTGTGAATACCAAGGGAAACAGCATCAAACTCCAGTTGAATACTTCGGCGGGGTGGAAGCATTCCAAGAACAACAACACCGAGACGCCAAGAAAAAACAACTCTGCGATGAAAATGCCTGCCTGCTGCTGTATGTTTATGAAGGATATGACTTTGAAAGGTTGAGGAGCGAACTCGTGGAGGCCATGATTAGCAGCCCGTTCAAGAAGGGGTGAATTAGGAAAATACCATGGGGATTCCCGAATGCTTTCGGGGCTCGGTTCTCAAAATGTGGTCTTTCTTAACTGACTACCAAGCGAAGGGCCGCGGGATAATGAATGTCGATCAATGCTACCCGGCGTTGGCGTCCTTGGCAGCTACACATGGACGGACGCTGAGCGAGTTGGAGAAGTGCTCGCACTCGAAAGGTGAGAGTTTTTTGAGCTTGGGAGATTGCCTCAGCATGGTAGCAGGAAGGTGGCCAACACTTCAGGTTGGTGGACCACACCACTATCTTGCCACGCTGGAGACATGTCTCGGTAGGCTTCCGCCGGAGGCAAGAGATGGTTTCTGGCATAAACTGAATACAGCACCAAGCGGCTTCTTGGATACTGTTGTTGAGGCGACGTGGGCGATTTACTTCTGGGATCGTGGCGTACTGGTGGCGGTTGAAGAGCCTTTCGACCGATCAAACGGTGATGGGAAAAACGCGGATTTTGTAGTGAGTCGTTTAGGTAAGAAGTATTGGTTAGACGCGAAATGTATTCACCCTTCTCAATCGCATAACAGCCCTTCTCGACGGCCTGAGACGAAAGAACGGGTAATCCATTTTCTCGCTACGGAGGCCCGCAGGAGGTACAGGGAGAAATTCTCAGGGGCGGAGAAGTCGGGGCAGCTCGGAGATTCATCTGCGGGTGTCCTACTATGCGTACATGCTTTCGAGCCTAGTGTTATTCCCCCGTTGCTTTCGGACATTCTTGATGGCACAAAATTACCGGCTCCGCCATGTTTATTCGATTGGCGGCACCCCAATTTCGGAACCGTTTGTGTGCACACCATTCGCCCGCGCGGCGATTCCCTCCTGCTGGGGCCTGTGTGCCTCGGCATGTGGACTCGGAGTGAAAGCGACGGGTTGGACTGGCTTCTTAAATAGTTGGGTTGTTTGATGGACGCAGGCGATGATTCGGTTTCCTTTCAAGCGTGAACAAGCTGTAAGTTGCAAGCGGTGGCTCGCTTGGCCTTGCGCAATTCGACTTGCCTGTGAATATCAGCGGCGATGCGGTCGGGATGCCCGCCGTTTCTTCCGACTGCATTTGCTTTTGGTCTACGTGAGAGAATACCAGAGCCGCAAGATACAAGGGCGCGGTGGCCCACCCGGTCCGCGCCAGTGTGGAATCGTGGACGGCTCGGCGAGCCGTCCCTACCAACGACCCTGCAAATGAAGCGTGTCGTGCCGCTAGCAGCGCGACCCTCCGAGCGCAGCTTTCTTACGCGTCGGCGACCTTGGTGGCCGTTTTGCCGATGCGGTCGCGCAGGTAGTAGAGCTTGGCGCGGCGCACTTTGCCGGCGCGCTCGATTTCGATCTTCTGGATGAAAGGCGAGTGCAACGGGAACACGCGCTCGACGCCCTCGCCGTAGCTGATCCGGCGCACGGTGAATGTCTCGGCAATGCCGCGTCCCTGCATGTTGATCACGATGCCGGAAAACGCCTGCACGCGTTCGCGGTCGGCTTCCTTGATGCGCGAGTACACCTTGATGGTGTCGCCCACCTTGAAGGGGACGAGGTCCTTGCGCAACTGTTCCGACTGGATCTTCTCAATGACATTCATGTTCCAACTCCTTTATCGCGTAATGCGTCTCAAATTGAAATGTTAATCTTCCTTCAATAAATCCGGTCGCCGCTCTTTGGTCCGCTGCCGCGCCGATTCAGCGTGCCACCGGGCGACGGCTTCATGGTCGCCGCTCAGCAGAACTTCCGGCACCTGCATCCCGCGGAACTCCGGTGGCCGCGTGTACTGCGGTCCTTCCAGCAGCCCGCTGGCAAACGAATCGTCGCCCGCGCTCTGTTCGTCGCCGAGAACCCCCGGCAACAGCCTCACCACCGCATCCACAAACACCGCTGCGGCGAGCGCGCCATTGGTCAGCACGTAATCGCCGATGCTGACCTCTTCATCGACGAGCGCCTCGCGCACCCGTTCATCCACGCCCTCGTAATGGCCGCAGATGATGACCAGGTGCGGCTTGCGCGAGAACTCCTGCGCTCGCGCCTGCGTCAGCGGCGCTCCCTGCGGCGTCATCAACACCACGCAGGATTCATCCCGCCGAATTGTTTCCACGGCTTCAAAGATCGGCTCGGGCTTCATCAGCATGCCCGGCCCACCGCCGTACGGCTTGTCATCCACGACGCGGTGTTTGTCGTGGGTGAAATCCCGCAAATTATGCACCCGCACGGCAACCAATCCGCTCTTCTGGGCGCGCTTGAGGATGCTTTCGTCGAGCGGCCCCTCGAAGATGCGGGGGAACAACGTCAGTACGTCAATTTCCATTACGACTCCGCGGCCGGCACCGTGTGGTCATTCCGTCGCGTCTGGTGGCGGCGGCGCACCTTCCGTGCGACGGCCCTCAGGCTCGATGATCTCGAGCATGGCCCGTTTGCCCTGCTTGGCGGCGGCGCTGGTCAACAAGGTGCGAATCGCGGTGATGGTGCGCCCGCTCTTGCCGATGACCTTGCCGATATCGGCCTGGTTCAACCGCAGTTCAAAGATCACGGCGCGTTCGCCGTCGATTTCGCGCACATCGACTTCCTCGGGATGATCGACCAGGCCTTTCGCCACGTATTCGATAAACGCTTTCATGTTGCGCTCCACCCGCTGACGCCATCGCGTCAGGCCGCTTTCGGCGCTGCTGCAGCCTTCTGTGCTTTCTTCAAGAAGCTCCGCACTGTGTTGCTGGGCTGCGCCCCTCGCTGCATCCAGTGCTTCACCCGCTCCAGGTCCACTTTGAAATTTTCGCCCGTCTTGCGGGGATCGTACGTCCCCACGTTCTCAATGAACCGCCCATCGCGCGGACTCCGCCCATCGGCCACCACAATGCGGTAGCACGGCACGTTCTTCGTTCCCACTCGTCGTAATCTGATTCTTACCGGCACTTGTTGTCACCTCCCCAATCGCATCTTCGGCAACGCGCCCTTGCGGGTCATCGCCTTTTGCATTTTGCCCATTTCCTGCATCATTTTTTTCATGGCGTTGAATTGCTTCAATACGTCATTCACTTCAGCGACGCTGGTACCGCTTCCCGTCGCAATGCGCGTGCGTCGGCCCGCGTTCAAAATCTCGGGACGGCGCCGCTCTGTGGGTGTCATCGACTGAATGACCGCCTCGACGCGCTTGAGTTGCGACTCACCACCGCTGAGGTCAGGCATTTTACCCATTCCTGGCAGCATGCCAAGTAGATTCTCCAGCGGTCCAAGCTTCTTAAGCTGTTGCAGTTGCGAGAGAAAATCCTCCAAATTCAGGCTCTGGTCGGCGATTTTTTCCTGCAATTCCTCCGCTTTCCTGGCGTCGAAGGCATCTTGGGCCTTCTCGACGAGAGTGACCACATCCCCCATCCCGAGGATTCGCCCTGCCATCCGCCCGGCATGGAACGGCTCCAGGTCATCGAGTTTTTCGCCAACACCCGCGAACCGTATCGGCTTGCCCGTGACCGCCCGCATCGAAAGCGCCGCTCCACCGCGCGCGTCGCCATCGAGTTTCGTAAGCACAATCCCCGTGATGTTCAGCGCCTTGTCGAAATGCTCGACGATATTCACCGCTTCCTGCCCCGTCGCCGCGTCCGCCACCAACAGAATTTCCTGCGGGGCCAGTGAATCGCGCATTCGCACCAATTCCTGCACCAGGTCCTCGTCAATATGGAAACGGCCCGCCGTGTCAAAAATCACCACGTCGCGGCTTTGCGCCTGCGCGAAAGCAGTCGCTTGCTTCGCAATTCTCACAACATCGGTCTCGCCGCGCAGCGAGAACACCGGGATTTCCAGTTGCTTGCCGAGGGTTTCCAGTTGGTCAATCGCCGCGGGACGGTGCACGTCACACGCGACTAGCAACGGCTTGCGTCCCTGCTTCGCCAGCAACTTCGCCAGTTTCCCGCACGTGGTGGTCTTGCCGCACCCGTGCAGCCCAACCATCATCCAATTTCCATTCTTCATTGGTGGCACAGGCGTCCCTGCCTGTGTCGGATCGCTCCCCATCAACGCCACCAGCTCATCATGCACGATCTTGATGATCTGTTGCCCCGGTGTGATGCTGGTAAGGACCTCCTGCCCCAGCGCGCGTTGCTTCGTGCGCTCGATGAAATCCTTCACCACCTTGTAGTTGACATCGGCCTCGAGCAACGCCAAACGCACCTCGCGGAGCGCGTCCGCGACGTTTTTCTCGGTCAGCTTGCCGAAGCCGCGCAGGTTCTTGAAAATCCCCTGCAATTTGTCTGAAAGTGAATCGAACATGGCAATTCTCGCCCGCTGCCAATATCAGCCTTCACCGCGATTGCGCAAGGAAATTAGAGGGTGCGGCCAATTACAAAATATCGCTCGCACCCAGGGGCGCTTGCATCTTCTAAGGGCGGAAAGTATAATGCTTACCATGAGTGCAGTACAGGTCAAACGGGTTATCGACAAAATGAACGGGGAAGATCGTTTTTTTGCGCTGGCTTACTTGAAACATCTTGCTCGACGCGATGATCCCAACCATCAGCGGTTGCTCGGCGACCGCATCCGAGAAATGGGTCGCGGAAAGAAGGTTTCGCTCGCCGCAGTGAAACGCCTGCATAGGCAGTTGGAAGCTGCAGGCCTATGATACGTGGTTGGAAGGCTACGTATGACGCTAACGCCGTCGAGTTTTTGCTTCGCCGTTCCTCAAAGGAAAGGCAACGGCTGATTCAATTCGCGGATTTGCTGAGGACCAATCCCACTCTTGCCGGGGATTTCCAGGAGGTAGATGATGTCGCGCATACCCTCCAAGTTAAACTTGTTGGCCGTTTTCTGATCACCTATTGGGCAGACCATGCCGTCAAGGTAGTCAACATCGTCCGCATAGAGAACGTCAGATTGACAGTGATTCTGTAGCTGGGATTAGACATCTCAATTCAATCGCAAGGAAATTTGCCACAAAGAGAAAGGGCGAGCCCATGCCCGCCCTCCCCTTCCTAACCAACAACCAACTTGGCGCTATTTCTCCTTGTCGAAGTCCCTCAGGGCCTTCTCGCTCGGAGATTTAAGCTTATCCTGATTTCGCGCGGCTGTGTCCTGCACTTTTTGCAGGTACTTCCAAGCCCCATACGCCAGGCCGGCCAGTACCGCGAGCAGGAGCAGCTTTTTCATTCCGCCACGCGCTCGATCTTCGCCCCGAGAAGACGGAGCTTCTGGTCAATGCGCTCGTAGCCGCGGTCCACGTGATAAATGCGATTCACTTCCGTCTCGCCGTCGGCGGCCAGGCCCGCCAACACCAGGCCCGCGCTTGCGCGCAGATCGCTGGCCATCACGGGCGCGCCGCTGAGCTTCTTCACGCCTTTGACAATGGCGCTGGCGCCCTCCAACGAAACATCGGCGCCGAGCCGCGCCATCTCGCTGATGTGCATAAAGCGATTCGGGAAGACTTTCTCGGTGATCACGCTGATCCCTGGCGTAACCGTCATCATGGCACTCATCTGCGCCTGCATGTCCGTCGGGAAGCCGGGATACGGCATGGTGATGACGTCCACGGGTTTGAGGTCGCCGTTGCTGCGAACGCGAATCGTGCCGTTGTTGCGCTCGACCGTGACACCGCATTCCTCCAGTTTATCGCGCACGGCGCTGAGATGTTCGGCGCGCGCGCCGTGTATCTCAATGTCACCACCCGTAATCGCCGCTGCCGCCATGAACGTGCCGGCCTCGATGCGGTCGGGAATGACAGTGTGCTCCGCGCCGTGCAATTCCTCGACACCTTCAATCTCCAGCATGTGCCCACCGATGCCTTTGATCTTGGCGCCCATCTTGAGCAGAAAATTCACCAAGTCTTCAATTTCAGGTTCGCAGGCCGCGCCTTCAATCCACGTCGTCCCCGTGGCCAACACCGCCGCCATCAACACATTGGCCGTCCCGAGCACGGTCGAACCAAAACGCCCGCCCATGAACACGTCGTTGCCGGTCAATTCGTTGCAGCGCGCGTGAACGTAACCATTCTCAACGACCACGTCTGCGCCGAGCCGTTTGAGGCCTTTGATGTGCTGGTCAATTGGGCGATCGCCAATGACGCAGCCGCCGGGAAGCGAGACTTTGCAGTTGTGCAGGCGCGCCAGCAACGGCCCGAGCAGACAGACTGACGCGCGCATCTTGCGGACAAGTTCGTACGGCGCCACGCCTAGCGGATGGCCCGCGCGCACCTCGACGACGCCTTCCGCCTTGTGGTGCTCGACCTTCACGCTCAACCAGCGCAGGATATCACACATGAACTGGATGTCGCTGAGATTCGGCACGCCGCGGATGACGCACGGTTCGCTCGTGAGCAGTGTGGCGGCGATAATTGGCAGGGCGGCGTTTTTGGAGCCGCTGATTTGAACGGTTCCGCGAAGCGGATTCCCCCCACTGATAATAATCTTTTCCATAGCCCCCTCCTTGGTGTGAGCTATTCTGCTGCCGCCGGGCTTCCCAGGGCCCGACGTTACTTCTTGGGCTGAGCCACGATCACGCGCTCATGTCCCTCTAAATCCTTCACTACTTCAACCACTGCAAGGCCTTGCTGGCCGAAAATTTCTTCGACAACCGCTCGCTGTCCGGCGCCGATTTCCAGCGCCACAAACCCGGAGGGAGACAAAATACGCCTGGCATCCATGACCAAGCGTCGGATAACTTTGAGTCCATCCTCACCCGCCGCAAGTGCGCGTACGGGCTCAAAGTCTCTAACCTCCCTGGGCAGCTTCGCCAATTCCCCATCAGCGATATACGGCGGATTTGAAACAATCGCCTCCGCTACGAAACTATCCGGGAGTGCTTGTAGCAAATCGCTTTCCAGAAAGCGAATGTTTTTTTCGATTTGATGCAACAAAGCGTTCCCGCGCGCCACCTCCACTGCCTCCGGGCTGACATCCAGTCCATAAATAGTGGCGCAGGCGTCCCTGCCTGCGATCATCAGCCCCTTCGCCAGCGCAATCGCAATGCACCCGCTCCCCGTCCCCACATCGACGATCTTCAAATTTTTGTTTGGTGGCACAGGCGTCCCTGCCTGTGGCCCTTCTACTGCCAATCTTTTCACCACCGCCTCCACCAACAACTCCGTCTCCGGCCTCGGAATCAACACGCGCTTATCCACCAACAATTTCAACCCGCAAAACTCCACCTCGCCCGTAATGTATTGCAGCGGCTCACCCGCCACCCGCCGCTTCACCATTTCCCGCAACTTCGTCAACGTCGCCTCATCCAACTCCCGCTCAAATTCCAGATACAACCCCATCCGCTTCTTCTTCAACAAATGCGCCAGCAACAATTCAATGGTCAGCCGCGGACTCTCAATCCCCTGCTTCTCCAGATACGGCGTCGTCTTCGTGATCACGTCCAAAATGCGCACGGCGGGAGAGTACACGAGCAGGCTCACAGACAAAAGGGCGAAACTGCTCTACTATCTAACGTCTGGCTCTTAGCTTCTTCTTGGGTTTGCACGCAGCTATTGCTTCATTCAGGAAGGTGGTGAACCGGTGCCTATCAGGGAATTTCCAGTGTTTTCGCATTTTGACTAAAAGTGGATACAGCCTCGAATCGCAAGCCAGTTCAGCGGCCTCTAGCGACCAAGTTCCTCGAAACCTACGTATCAACTCTTTCCGGAGGGGCTTCAACGCTCGGGGATCTTTTCTCTTTGCGAGACCGATCAGGGCTTGGCCACGAATCTCTGTATCTCGTTCTTTGAGCCGAGCAAATAAGGCATCACGAATCGCTTTTGAGTTTCGGTCGTTGAGTTCTCCCAGGCCAAAAGTTGCGTAATCTCTGACATCACGATTCGGATCTCTAGACAACTCAATCAATGCCTGGATGGCCAGCGGCGTCTGCTGTCTGGCGAGTCCGAAAGCGACCCCGTAACGAACGCCTGAATTCGGGTGATTTTTAATTGCAACCAAGTGCGGAATGGCTCGCGGATCATGACGGTGCCCCAATCCCACACCGGCCGCGCTAACGACACGAACCGAACGGTCCTGCAATCGCTCAACCAGCAACGATACAGACTGCCTCAGAAAAACAGGTCTCCATGTTCCAATTTGCGCCAGTACGTTGACGCCGACTTCCCGTTCTTTCGCGACCGGGCTTGCACACAGCCTTTTTGCCGTGCTGAAAACCTCGCGCGTCGCCCGCCACCGCAGAACGTCTATCGCATTCCACGAATTATTGTTTTCAGATTCCGAGATGGCGACTTGAAAGAGCCTCTTCACAGACCGCCGATCATTTTTATGGGGATTGGCGAAGTGCCGTTTCACTGGTTACTCGCTTCAGCTGGACGTTTGCGGGGGCGTTACGTAACAAGCTTCTGCTTCACTTCCTCAACAGCTCGCAGCAACGCCTCGCGCCCTTCCGTACCGGCCACGTAATAGCCCACGACAGACTCAAAAGCCTGCGAGAGCTTCGGGCCAAGATGCGGGAGAAGCTCGCGGATCATTGCTTTGGCGATACCTGCAAACGTATTGCCGTTGAAGTTTAGGAATGGTGCAAGCCGATAGCACTTGAAGCAAATGTCCAACGCTTCTTCCAGTGGCATCTCTCGCGTCATGCCTTGTTCCCAAAGCTGCTTGGCCTGCGCGTAACCGTCCGACGTATGCCCGAACTGCGCCTGACCTCGGGTGCATGCCGACTGATTGATGAACTCGACAACATCCCATGGAATCGGTTCCAACCATTTCTTGGGAGCAAGCATTGCCTTGTCATTTTGACCGGCGAATTCTTCCGCGCCAAGACTTTTCATGTAGCCCGCGCCCGTTGTCTTCAGCCGCGGTTCAGGAACAAACCGATGCTGAATGGCCTGTGTGTCTACATACGCAGCAGCGATTTGCTGCGTCATCTGATTAATGGCCCGTTCGTCAATCACACTCGTAATATGCACGCATCCGTAGCGAGATTCCAGCAACAATCTACCAAGAATTAACGCAGGTTGTAGAGGCGCTTCTATGAAGCGCCGCTTTCGTTGACGCCGATCAAAATCTGCGCTTCATAGAAGCGCAGCTACACCTGACGATCAGGAGAAGCAAAACAGATCACCCCGTCGTCTCGGCGAGCCGACGGGTGAGATCGTCATTCATCAACGCGCCGATCAAATCTTCCAGGTCGCCCTCCATGATGGCGGGAAGATTCTGGATCGTAATATTGATACGGTGGTCGGTGACGCGGTTTTGCGGATAATTATACGTGCGAATTTTCTCGCTGCGGTCGGCGGTGCCAATCTGGCTGCGGCGCGCTGCAGTCATTTTAGCCGCCTCTTCTTCCTGCTTATGTGACCAACAAACGCGACCGCAGCACCCGCAGGGCCTTGGCCTTGTTCTTGATCTGCGAACGCTCATCGGCGCAGCGGACGATCAGGCCGCTGGGCTTGTGATTGATCTGCACGGCGCTGTCGGTCGTGTTCACACCCTGACCCCCAGGTCCGCTCGCGCGGCAAACGGTGATCTCCATGTCCTCGGGTCTCAACTGGACATCGACCTCCTCGGCTTCGGGCAACACGGCAACGCTGGCGGTCGAGGTGTGAATACGCCCCTGCGCCTCGGTCGCCGGGACGCGTTGCACGCGGTGAACCCCGCTCTCGTACCGCATCTTCTTGTAGATGTCCTGGCCCTGGATGGAAAAGACGATTTCCTTGAAACCGCCGCGTTCGCTCGGGCTCGCGTCCATCACCTCGATCTTCCACCGTTGCGCGTCCGCGTAACGACTGTACATGCGGAAAAGGTCGCCCGCGAACAAGGCCGCTTCATCACCGCCCGTGCCCGCGCGGATTTCGATAATCGAGTTGCGCGAGTCATTCGGGTCGGGCGGGACAAGCCCCAGTTGGACGTCGCGGTACAGCTTCTCCAGCTTGCGCTGCAAGTCGTCGAGTTCACCCCGGGCCAGTTCGGCCATCTCCGCGTCGCCGGCCGCAACCAGTTCCTGGTTCTCGGCCATCTGTTTCTGGATCGCCTCGGCGGCACTGTAATCGCCAAGAAGCTTCTTGAGGTGCTGGAGTTCGCGCGCCAGCTCGCCGGCCCGGCGTTGATCGGAGTACACCGCCGGATTGGCGAGCTCGGCCTCCAATTCAGCCGCTCGCTTGCGAAACTTATCGATGTTGGGAAGTGCGTTCATGGGTTTGTCGGTGGCATAGGCGTCCGTGCCTGTGACAGAGATGGGAACGCAGGCAGAGACGCCTGCGCCACCAGAGAGGAAAAACCAGCTACTTCGTCTTCTTGGCGTACCGCTTCTGGAAGCGTTCAACGCGGCCCGCGGTATCGACGAACTTCTGCGTGCCGGTAAAGAAGGGATGGCACTTCGAGCAGATGCCGATACGCATGTCTTTGCGCGTGGAACGCGTCTTGAGAATGTTCCCACACGCGCAGTGAATCACTGCGTCAACATATTCTGGATGTATCTTGGCTTTCATGGTCAGGGCCGCGAAACCTACACGACCAAGCCGCCCCGTTGCAAGTCGAATCTGACATGGACCGCATTTCGGGGCCTTTGTAGCCGCGAAACTCTTTCGCGGCCGCTAAATTGTTCGGCGCAGGTCTCCTGACCGCGCCGCTGTCCCCTATTGCAATCCTCTCCGGCGTCTGCTACTTTGCAAGGCCATGAGCAAGAAGGGTAAAGCCGTGAAGACCAAGAAGAAAGCGTGGCTGTTGGGCCTCGGCCTCGACAACAAAGACGGCCATACCCGTATCACCACCGGCGAAAACTTCAAGCTGGTTGGCGGCAGCGAGGAAACGCATGGTGTGATGCAAGAGAAAGCCGTCAAGGTGAACGAGCAACTCAAGCGCCGCGGCAAAACCCTCGACTCTGTTTCCCCCGACGAATTTCACGAGATCGCTGACAAGGTCGGCATGCCCCTGCTCGATGCCCAGCGCGCCCGCCAGAGAAACTGAAGCGCGTATTTGTTTCGGCTCGCCTGGAGGTTCGCCTTCCAGTTGTTGTCACCCTGAGCTTGTCGAGCCGAGTCCCACGAGGGTGATGTCTTAATTTGCATCGGCCAACTGTAGCCGAAGCGTAGGCTTCGGTGGAAACAATGCGGATTCCCGAAGCTTACGCTTCGGCTACAAAACACGAATGATGAGCGAGGCGGCAAATTAAGACGCTGCCCCTACGAGACGCCGCGTTGTTTGTGGCAGCGGTTTTAGCCGCCCTTCCCATCTTTCTTACTTCGCGGCAGCGGTGTTATATCAGGTTCCATAAACTCGGCCTTCGCCTGCGGTGACGTGAAGCGCTCTTTGGTGTAAAAGAAACGCAGCACCTTCTTTTGTTGCAACTGGGGACTCTGCTCGTAGAAACTGTCAGCGTTCTCGGCCGGCCCGTACTCGCAGATGGTGAAGTGGACCAGCCGCAGCCACGCCTGGGTCATCGTCTCGTGATAGCCGCTGGAAAGTCCTTCCGGGACTTTGTGCGCCGTGTTATAGGCCTTGATCCCCTCGCGTATTTTGGCACTCGCCGTCTCGAAGGGATAATGGCGCAAGTACAGGTAGGCCACCTTGATGTGCTGCTGATGGTGCCATTCCTCAAGCGGCCAGGCGGCCGTCTCAAACTGCTTTAAAAAATCCTCATCGTCCATCGGGCACAATCCAATTGGGAGGTGGCGTACGATGACCTAATACGTCTTGCGCAGATTGCTCGGCAGGATATTCAACTCGTTGCGGTACTTCGCCACGGTGCGGCGGGCGATGGGAATGCCCTGCTCTTTGAGGATGGCGACAATTTCCTGGTCTGACAACGGCTTCATCGGGTCTTCGCGTTCAATGAGCTTCGAGATTTGCTCCTTCACGCTGGTGTTGCTCATCGCTCCGCCCGACGCGGTCTCGAAACCTGGCGTAAAGAAATACTTCATCTCGAACAACCCCTGCGGCGTCTGCATGTATTTGTTGGCCACCGCGCGGCTGACCGTCGTTTCATGCACGCCCACCACTTCCGCCACCTGCGCCATCGTCAACGGCTTCAGGCACGAGATCCCCTTCTCCAAAAATTCCCGCTGCCGTTCCACGATCACCTTCGCAATATTATAAATCGTCTGCTGGCGCTGGTGGATGCTCTTGATGAGAAATTTGCCCGCGCGAATCTTGTCGCGGATGTAGTCCTTCGCGTCATTGGACTTCTCATTGCTCGCCATCAGTTCCTTGTAGGTATTGCTGATGCGCAAGTGCGGGATCTGCTCATCATTCAGCAGCACCACGTAATCATCGCCGATCTTCTGCACCACCACGTCCGCCGCGACGTACTGCTGCTGCTCGGTGGTGAACATCCGGCCCGGTTTCGGCTCGAGCGTGGAAACGAAATTCGCCAATTGCTGGACCTGTTCGACGCTCAGGTTCATCGCCCGCGCAATCTCGGGAAAACGCTTCCGACCCAGGTCGTCGAGATGCTGGTTGACCAACACCGCCTCAATCGACTCCGATTTCCCGAGCCGATCCAACTGGATCAAGAGGCACTCCTTCAAGTTGCGCGCGCCGACCCCGACCGGGTGGAAGGTCTGCACCAGTTCCAGCGCTTCCTGCAAGTGGTCCAACGGAATGCCCGAACTGACCGCCAACTCTTCGATTGGTGTCAGCAAATACCCGTCGTCATTGATGCTGCCAACGATCAATTCCGCGACCTTGCGGCGGTCCTCGGGTATGTTCGTGAAATTGAGTTGTTGCAGAAGGTGTTGCTGCAGCGATTCCTGCTGGACGATGGAATCGAAAAAGTGCTGGCGCTGCTCCTCTTGCTCGGGCGAACGCGAGCGGATGGTGTTGGTCTGCGAAAAATACTCGCGCCACTCGTCGTCGAGCTTCGAGAGGACCTCGAACTCCTCCTTGAACTCCGCGCGTTCCTCGGCGGTGACCGTCTTCTCCGGTTCCGTCTCGTGGGTCACTTCGCCGTCCGGCGACTCGATCTCGACCGTCGGCTCGTCCTTGGGAATCTCTTCCAGGAGCGGGTTCTGCTGCAACTCTTCCTGCACGAGCGAACGCAACTCCAGCGTCGGCACTTGCAGCAAATGCAGGCTCTGCTGCAACTGCGGCGCCAAAATCTGCTGCAGCGACATCCGTTGAACTTGATGTAATCCAGGACCTGCCATCGTGTATTCCTCTCGGCCCGACGAATCCAACTATAGGCGCGACATGAAACAAGTAAAGGGCAAAGATTACTCGACCGGTCGCCGCGCCTCAACTCCCGACCGTCTTCCGCAGCCGCGAAATTTCCGACCTGTAGCCGCGAAACTCTTTCGCGGCCAGAGAATATCTGGCTTACCCGTTTTCATCCGTGTCGCCCATCGCCGCAGCACGTTTTTGGGGAAAACGAACCCATTTGTAATAATTCGTTTGTGCGTCCCAACTCCCTGCCGTCCTGTCACTTCCGCACAAAATCATGGGCAGGCAAAACGGGTTCGTTTCGCAGAAAGCATGTATTTTCGTCCCCCCTCCTTGTCCGCCGTAGCCTTGGCGACGGCGAGATTCCATGTCAAAGAACAAGCGGATCATACCATTATCGGAATCCGATGTCCAGACCAAGGTATTTTGACCTAGCAGGTTGCTAAAAAAGCGAGTGAATTGACCATCCGTGCTGTAGGCCGACTCTGTGAGTCGGCGAGTTTCCAAAAGATTTCGCCGCTTCGCAGAAGCGGCCTACAACCCGCAAGGCTTTTTAGCGACCTGCTAGAGCGCCAACCGCACGCGATAGTAGCGGGCGGGCTTGTTCGTCGCGCCGCCGACATCGAGGTAGTTGGTGACGGTGCCGGGAGTGACATTGGTTGCAACCACGAAGATGTCGGCGAATCCATTCGTCGTATAGCTGCCGCCGCTCCCACCCGCGGTAGCCTGCAAGGCGTTCGTTAATCCCGGGCCCATCATCCACGTGATCAGCAGATCGTTGCCTTGCGGGTGATCGACGTGATTTGGAATGCGTTCGTGTTGAAAACCACGCTGCCGGCGATGAGCGTGCCTCCCGTATGAATCAATTGGCCGCAGGCATTCGTCAAAAAGAGCACGTCCGTCTGCAACAAGCCTCCATTCAAATTCAATTGTCCGTCGCGCACATCGATGTAGGCGTTGTGCGCCGCGTTGGTCACATACAAGCTCCCACCCGCCACATTCACCACGCCGACCCCGCCGGTCGGGCAGTTGCCGAGGATCAGGTTCGAGTACAACGTCGCCGAGCCGCCATCCAGATTAACGGAGCCCTGTCCCAGTAGGATTGGCATCGTGTTCGTCGCAACGTAGAAATACATACCCAACAGCATCGAATTGCCAGTCCAGTTGCCATTGGAAATGGTGATGACGCCGTCGCCCCAGGTCCCAATAAATTCCGGCGAGTTCGTGGCCGCCAGTTGCCCGCTGCGTCATCCATACCATCCCGGTCGCTTCGATACCCGCTCCAACAAGCAGCGGCCCCTGGACGTTAACCGTGCTTCCGACCATGGTCAGCGTCCCTTGCGAACCAGCATGCACCACGATGCCGGTCGCCGAACCGATTGAACCGCCGTCCGCTCCAATCTCGAGCGTGCCAATAGTGATGGTTGAACCGGACCAGGTCGCCTGCCCGGACCCGCCGCCACCGATGAGCGTCAGGAAACCACTCGGCACGGTCAATTGCCCGGAGGTGATTTGCACCGCACCTGTCGCGCCGGGATATTCACCCACGATTACGTCTTCACCGGCAATCCACGTACTGCTGTCCATCGTGAGCGTGCCTTGTGAACCGGCGCCCAGGCCCACGATCACCGATTGGTCGGACGTCAGCGTCGAGTTGTTGGCAATAATCATCTGGCCCGCGCCATACACCCCAACCCCCGTCGGGCCGTTGGTCAAGGCCAACTGTCCACCCAATAAAAGAACATCGCCAAAGGCATTGGTGTCGAGGCCAACACACAAGTACCCCGAGAAACTGCTGGATCCGCTGACCGACAGCGATCCCGGCAACCCGGGCTCCGTGCCCACCGCGGCCACGTTGGAAACCAACAGGCTGCCGTTCTCAAGATCAACGTCCCCTCCCAGGCTGACCAACACATTCGTCGCTCCATTTACCGCCACCGCCGAATCCGAGATCACCAGATCCCCGCCATTACTGACCGACAGGGAAAACAGCACCGTAAGCGGCAGGTTCGTCCCCAAGTTGGAAATCAGCAGCGTATTGATCGAACCGTCCAAAGTCCAAAGGCTCAGGTCATTGACGGTCATCGCATTGGAGAAGCTACCAGCCGTCGTCGAATCGACGGTCACGATCTTCGAGAGGGAGTTGGTAATATAGATCGACTGCGTGTTGGTCGGCGCCAGCCCGAGCGACCAGTCGCCGGCGGTTTCCCACTTGTCACTGGCCGAGGTGGCCCACGAATTGGTGTTGGCCCAAGCTGTGGCACGCCCGAGTGCGCCGGCCAAAAGAACCACGGCGCACGCGATTCGCAACATGGCACGTCGTCCCAAGGTAGTCTGCATCAGTTCTGCTCCGTGTTCGCGCTGGGAAAGAACCACCAGTGATAAGGTATACCGGCCTTCCAGTCACCGCCGCGAGATGAATCATCCCATTGTATGTTGCTAAGCGGCGGAGGACATAGCGCATCGCCGTTCCTGCAGAAGTTGCTTAAGGCGATCCATTCCGCATGACCGTCGCCCAAAACAAAATGCGATCCGCCGAAATGGCGCTGTACGGTGTCGTACCGGCCGTTTGTCTCGGGAAAACTATCCTCGGGTTCCTCGCAAAAGATAATGGTAGTCGCAGGACTTGCCATTCGGCTTCGCCGCAATCCAACATTGGTTTGATTTTCCACATGCAGGCACGCACTGATCGCGTACGTGAAGTACGCTTGCGTCATGGAAATCGATACCGTCGTGTTGGTCGCGCTGGGGCAGATCCAGATGCTTTTCATGCCCGGTCCCGGCGGTGTATTGGCGTTGTACAAATCACAAAGTTTCGGCTGGTTAATGTACGAAGGAAGGAGATTAAACCAAGCGCGGGTGTTAACCGGCGAACAAGGTGACTGGTTGGAGTCGCCATCGTAGGGATAGTAATCCTTTTGGTCGGCGACATATAAACTGATGGCCAGGCCCCACTGATGCATGTTGCCTAAACACACCGCCGCCTTCATCGTATCCTGCGCCGTGTTCAGCGCCGGCAGCATCGCCCCACCAGCATCGCGCCGAGGGAAACGGCCACCAGCAGTTGCGTAAAAGTGAAGCCTCGCGTTGCGAAATCGGCTCGTTCTTTCATCCTCAGACTCTCACCGGTTACGACGCAAACCGCACCGAATAGAGGATTTCCGAACTGTAGCCTGCAAAGCTTCTAGCTTATTTCCCAAGCGTCAACAACCCAAAAAGCTTCCAAAACCGCTTTTTTACACAGACGTTACACTGACTTATCTGCCGCGTATCCCTCCAACTCAGATCGGGTCTGCATCATCAGTTGCTGCTCATGCTCGCGCAGGGGAAGAACCACCAGTGATAAATGATTTGGGAGTTCCAGTCACCGATGCCCCGCCCCGATGCAAACCACGGGACGGTGTTGTTAAAGCCGCTGCAACCGTTGTTGCCCTGCCTGCAGACGTTGCCAAAGGCGATCCACTCCGCATGACTATCACCCATAACAAAATTTCCGCCTCCAAAGTGTGCGGGAAGTGGCCGTGTCACCGATCTGGCGGACATCATCTCCCGTGGTCACCGACGACAAGGCGATGGAATCGATCTTCGCGGGCAGAAAGGACAATCTCCTCGTTAACGTGCACGGCAAGGTGTTCGTGAATTGCGCGACGATTTCTCCCGCGACACACGTACGCGTCGAAAAACTCGCGACGCGCGCGGGCGCCGAGACATTGGAAGCGTGCATGGCCTCCAGCATCACGCAAGCCCGCGACGGCACGCTCTACCTGATGTGCGGTGGCAACGAACGCACGTTCCGCAAAATGAAACCGCTCCTCAAGGACCTCGGTCAATCGCTGCGCTATGTCGGCGCCAGCCGGCCGGCGCAGGTCGCAGGTGAACATGGTGATGAACATCAACACCGCCGGTCTCGCCGAGGGCCTGGCGCTCGGGGACGCGCTGGGACTGGATTTGACCCTGCTGCGGGAAGTGTTCTCGCAGACGGCGCGAACTCCCGCGTGTTGCAGACCGATGGCGAGGACATGCAGCGCCGGGAACATTCCTGCTTTTTCAGCGCCGCGCACGCCGCCAAGGACAGCGGCATCGCCCTCGCGCTTTCCAAAAAGGCGAAGCTCAACCTCCCGCTGGCCGCTGCCACCCATAAACAATTCCGCCGCATGGTCCAGGTCGGCCTCGGAGAACTGGACAAATCCGGCATCGCCGAACTCACCTTCCGACACCGTCACGCTAGGACAATCGCCTAGTAAAAAACCGGCTTCTCCGCCAATTGTGGAAACCGCTATCACGCGCATGCTGCTTTGTGGCTGGAAGCTTAACCCTCGGGCTCGAAGGTCTGCTGAAAAATTGTGAGCCCGAAAAACGTGGAGGATACGTTTATGATGATTGCAATGTTTACACCCGTTATTGCCGCCGTCGGATATTCGATACTCTATCTTCTCCTGGGCGGAGGATTTGGCGGCGCAGTCCTTATTTTCATCATCGCAAAAATGTTCGGGAAATAGCGCCGTCGCCGCCCTACTTCTTCCGCTTCGTCTCCGCGACAATGATCTGCGAAATCGCCGCGTAGAAGATCGTCGCCTTGATCAGCGGGCCCGATATCGGGCGCGTGCTTCGGCAACCATGGAACGCCGACGTGGGAGCGCGGGTTCGAGAATAACGCGCACCTGAACGTGTAGCACCTCGGCGACGCGCCGCAGCATGCTCAGCGAATGCCCTTCGTAGGTGGGCGACTCCAGGCGACAAATCTGTTGCTGTGTCGTTCCGGCGCGTTTCGCCAATTCCTTCTGCGAAAGTCCGGCTTTCTCGCGCAAAGCGGCAAGCTGCAACGCGATGTCCCACGCCTCGCCCGCTTGCCGGAAACGCCCGGCAAAAGCCTCGTCCTTCAGTTGCCGCTCCAAATAAAGATCGAAGTTCGTCGTTTTCATCTGTCCTGCCTGCTCAACCAATCACGCATCCGTTCGAGCGCCACAGCCCGGTCCCCCGCGCGGATTTCCTGTGCCTTGTTGCGGATGCCGTGCGCGGCTACGATGCGACGACCCTTCATGAAGAAGTAGAGTACCCGCGTATTCAGCTTGCCGACATGACGCAATTCAAACAAACCATCACCAACGGCCTTCGACAACGGTAAGCGGTGATACTGCCGGTTGCGCAGCTTCGCCAGTCCCGCCATGATTGCCGCGTAATCGTCAGGATCACTGGCATTCAACTCATCAAGGAACTCTCGCACGGGACATCGTCCCGTTGCTGACTCGTAGAACTCTACACTGAAGTCCATCCTCTTGCAACATCAATATTGATGTCGGCGCTTTTTCGTCTCGGCCACAATGATCTGTGGAATCGCGGCGTAGAAAATGGTCGCTTTGATGAGCGCATCCACCGGCACAACTTCGTTGGTCTGGTGCGCGTAGATTTCATGCTGGGGGCCAAAGCCGATGGTGGGGATGTTGTGGCGGCCCGCAGTGGCGACGCCGTTGGTGGAGAATGTCCAGCGATCGACGCGCGGCTTCTTGCCGAGCGCAATGGTCCCGGCTTTCACGCCGGCGCGGACGAGCGGATGTTTCTCGTCGAGCACCCACGTCGGGAAATATTTCTGCTGGCCGACTTTCAAGCCGGTCCAGGCAACGGCGTCGTAATTCAGAATCTCTACTTTTCCTTTCGCCTTCTTCACGGAAGGCAACGCCTGGATTTCTTTCACCGATGACTGCGGCGTTTCGCCCTTGGTCATGCGCCGGTCGAGGTAGATGGCGCATTCATCAGCAACCGCATTGAACGACGGCGTGCTGGCTTCGATGCACGTGACGGCCACGGTGCCGACGCCGAGGAATTTGTCGTACTTCAATCCGCGCCGGTTGAGCTTGTCAACGTCCTTGATGATCTCGGCCATCTTGGTGATGGGGTTGTCGCCGCGCTCGGGCGCGGAAGCGTGGCAGGATCGGCCTTTGACGGTGACCTTGATTTCCATGCGGCCACGATGTCCGCGATAGACGCCGAGATGCGTCGGCTCGGTGATGACCACGTAGTCCGGCACCAGCTTTTCTTTTTCGATGACGTGCAACAGGCACAAGCCGTCGCAATCCTCTTCCATCACGCTGCCGACCACCCACAGCGTGTAGTCACCGTCAAGACCGAGCTGCTGGATCGCCTTCCCTGCGTACACCATCGACGCCACGGAGGTCTTCTGGTCGCATGCGCCGCGTCCGTAAATCTTGCCGTTCTCGAACTTGCCCTTGAACGGGTCCCACTTCCACTGGCTGCGATCGCCGACGTGCACGGTATCGACATGCGAATCGATCATGATTTTCGTCTTGCCCTTGCCGATCCGGCCGATGACGTTGCCCATCTTGTCGAACCAGACCTTGTCGAAGCCCACCTTGCGCATTTCCTGGGCGATGCGCTTGCAGACATTCCCCTCCGTGCCGCTGAAACCCGGGATGGCGATCAGGTCGCGGGAAAACTTGATGATGTCCTTCTCATAGGACTTCACGGTACGGCGCAACAATGGGACAGAAGCTGTCATGTGATTCAATTCCCTTTCGTGCGCCCTGCCCTGTCATGCCGAGTCCCGTCATACGACGGGATCCCGCAGCATTGCGGGACTCGTCGAGGCATCTCTGTCGTTATGGCGAGAAACCGTCCGCTTCGCTCGGGATGACAAATCGGAAGGACGCTATGCGACTTGTACAATTTTGACTCTTGCCCGTCAACAAATTCGTTGACGCCGTTGACCCGTTTGTCGTTCGTCCCAGTATGGAGAGGCGAGCCGACCTGCCCTCCCCCCTGCGACCACGTGTGCAATGGACACGGCACCTCGTCCATTGTAGAATATCGCCATGACCAATGCTGCGGCAAAGACCACGATTCCAGCCGAGTGGCTCGAGGAATTTGAGGCAGCGGCGCGCCGTCCGCTGGCGCAGCGCTGGAAATACGCCTTCATCCATACGTACAAGCCGGTGCTGGACGATGCCTCGTACCGGGCGTTTGACACGTTGGAAGACTACCGGCGCTGGTGCGACCAAAACCTTCCCGACTGGCTCGGGTATGCCCGCCTTTGAGTATCGGCAAGCCGAGGAAGTTCGCGATGCACTCGCGCGTCACCGCGTGCGCTATCTGTTCATCGGCAAGTCCGGTGCCATCCTGCTCGGTTTTCCCGATACGACCCAGGATGCCGATTTGTTTGTCGAGAAAACGAAGGCCAATTGCCAGGCACTGGTGAACGCGCTCCGCGAATTGAATTTCGCGCTCACCGAACCACAGGCGGCTGACATCCGTCGCGGCAAGGATTTCGTCCAACTCAAAAACGGCCCGTTCGACCTCGACCTGGTTTTTGCTCCGGATGGGCTCGACCACTTTGCTGACGCTTGGAAACGGCGGATCGAAGTCGAGGGTTTTCCCGTCTGCCATATCGATGACATTATCGCCAGCAAAGCCGCCACGAACCGCGTCAAGGACCGGGAGTCGCTTCCCCGGTTGCGCTCTTTCCGCGAATATTGGCTCGCCAAGCACCCCAACTAAGCGCCTGCGTGCCATGAGTTTTATCCCCCGGCTTTTTTGACTCTTGCCCGTCAACAAATTCGTTGACATAATGCAGCCGTGTTCTACCAGCCGAAGGACATCCAAAAGGCTCGGAGTTGACCCTGGCTATTCCAGCCCGCGCGAGCTTTCAAGTTTCGGCCATTGGACGCCGCTGACTAAACAGGCCGCTAATGGTCAGACGCTCGTGCCATGTTCTCGAAAACCTTGGCCGCGCTCACAGCGTTAGAAAAAGCTTGCTCCCAGATATCCAGTCTCTTCAGTGCCGCCGTTTTTTGCTTGTCGACCCACTTTAACTTAAGCTGAGCGATTGCTCCCGGATCATCAGTCAGTTCCGTCGCAAGCAAGTCAGGGTCTGCACTTCCACCATAAATCTCGTAATTCCAGAGATCACGAGCTTCTTTGTGATTAGCTAACACGATATGAGTCAGGCGGACTAATTCCTCGGCATTCGTATTGGGATAGACTTCGGTTTCTGTAGCTACGACGCTAGCAAGTTCATCAATCGGCGCGGCCATTTCTATGACCCTCTGAGCATACAACGGATAATTCACTCCAGCATTTATAGCCGATCCGATTTCGTTAATCTTGGACATCGCAGTTTTTGCTGCCACGGCGACTCGATCGTAGGATTCTGCCTGCTTGCGCGCCGCATATTGCCGTTCCTGCTCTGCCTTCAACGCCGCTTGTTTCTGCGCCTCGGCTTGTTCCGCCTTTTGTTGTTCGACCTTTGCCTGTTCGGCTTTCGCCCGTTCGGTTATGAGTTGTTCCGCCTTCGCCTGCTCAGCCTTGAGTTGCTCCGCCATTTGTTGCTCTGTCATTAAGTGCGCTGCTTTCTGACGATGCCAATGCCAAATTCCAAGAGCGCCAGCCACAAGAATTGCGACGGCAGGAATCCACAGGAGCAGTTTCTTGCTTGATGGACTCCCGGTTGGCTTTCCCGCCACGAGTTCGCGTCCACAGAACCGGCAGATTCGCGCTTCTCGCTTGATTGTCTCAGCGCAGTAAGGGCATTTCTTTGTCTCTGAAGTCGGAGGAGGAGTGGGCGGTACGGATACCAACGAACGAGGCAGAGATGCCGGGGGCGAAGATGGCATGGCAGCGCTGACAACCTCACACCACACTGGAGAGATGGCCATTTGCGTCAATTACATGCCCCCTAGTATTTTGACTCTTGCCCGTCAACAAATTCGTTGACATAATGCAGCCGTGTTCTACCAGCCGAAGGACATCCAAAAGGCCCTTGAGCTCAAAGCCGAACTGAAGGAACGGGGCGCCTTCATCGCCGGCGGCACCGACATCGTGGTCCTCATGAACCACGGCAAAGCCGCGCCCGAAAACTTCATCGACCTCACGCATATTCCCGAATTGCGCGCCATTCACAAACACAACGGCACGCTGGAACTGGCCGGCAACGTCACCCATGCGCAAACGGGCAAACTGCCGATCCGTTGCCTCGCGCAGGCTTCGTTGAGCGTGGGCGGACCGGGAATTCGCGAACTCGGCACGATCGCCGGCAATCTCGCAACCGCCTCGCCCGCCGGCGACGGTTCCGCCGCCCTGCTGGCGCTCGATGCGGAAGTGGAATTGACCAGCGTGCGCGGCACGCGGCGGCTGTCGCTCGAGAAATTTTTTCTCGGCTATCGCAAGACCGCCCTCGCACCCGACGAGATGATCACGAAAGTTATCATCCCGACGAACTACCAGACCGATTGGGCCAAGAATGGCAAGCGCGGCGCGATGAACATCTCGATTGTCGCGGCGGCGGTGGCCATCACCCCGAAAAAGGAAGTCCGCATCGCGCTGGCGTCCGTCGCGGCGACGCCGATCCGCTGTTACCAGGCGGAGACGTTTCTGGCAAAGAACGGCCTGATGGCGCGAAACAATTCGCGAAGCCTCCGAGACGGTGCGCAGCGAAATCAAGCCCATCACGGATCACCGCGCCAGCGCGGATTACAAAGTGCATTTGTCCGGTGTCATGGTGCGGCGGCTGTTGGAAGGTTTGGTGAAAGCATGAAGAAGCCGGCGAAAAAAACTGTAGCGGCGGTCTATGACCGCCGAACGGCAAAGACCAATGGTCTCTGGCCGCTCCGCTTCAAGCTCAACGGCAAAAAAATTGCCACGCCGGTGCCGCCAACACGGACCCTGCTGGATTTTCTGCGGTTGGAACTGGGCCTGACGGGCACAAAGGGCGCCTGCCTCGAAGGCGAATGCGGGAGCTGTTACGTGTTGGTGGACGGCAAGCCAATGAATTCCTGCCTGATGCTCGCGCCGCAGGTGCAGGACCGCAACGTCACGACCATCGAAGGGCTGGCGCAAAACAAGAAGCTCGACGTGATCCAGCAGAAGTTCATCGACTGCGGCGCGGTGCAGTGCGGCTATTGCACGCCGGGGTTGATCCTTGCGGCGAAAGCGTTGCTCGCCGAAAACCCGCACCCGACCCGCGAAGAGTTTCTGGTCGGCATGGAGGGCAACATCTGCCGTTGCACGGGTTACAACAAGATCCTGCGCGCCTGCGAGCAGGCGGCGGAGGAACTGGGGCTGAAGAAGAAATGAGCCGACCGACCGACACTCTCGAAGAGAGCGCTGCGCGCCTTGACGCGACCGCCAAAAGTTCCGGCGCTTACGAGAGCGGCCCGATGAAAGTCGTCGGCAAATCGGCGCTGCGCCTGGACGCGGTTGGCAAGGCGACGGGCGCGACGAAGTACGGCCAGGATCTCTTTGACAAGAAGTTTCTTTTTGCAAAGGTACTGCGGGCCGCCCACCCCCACGCGGAAATTCTGCGGATCGACACGAGCGCGGCGAAGAAATTGCCCGGCGTGGTCGCCGTGCTCACCCACAAGGACGTGCCGGGCACCAACCTCCATGGCTTGATCCGCCGCGACCAGGAAGTGTTGTGCAGCAAGAAAGTCCGCTACATGGGCGACGCCGTCGCAGTCGTCGTCGCGAAGACGGAAGAGATCGCCGTCGCGGCCTTGAAAAAGATCCAGGTGGACTACCGGCCGTTGCCGTCCGTGCTCACGATGGAAGACGCGCTCAAGCCCGACGCGCCGAAGATCCACGCCGAGGGAAATGTGCTTGGCGAGAAACATCTCCGCCGGGGCGATGCGCCGAAGGCCATGCGGGAGGCCGATGTCGTGGTCGAGGATACCATCCAGACGCAGACGGTGGACCACGCCTTTCTCGACCTCGAAGCCGGCCGGGCGCGCTACGACGGAAAAATGTTGGTCATCGAAGTGTCCGGCCAGTGGCTGCATGAGGAACGCCGTTTGATCGCGCTCGCGTTGGGCCTGCCGTTGGAAAAACTCCGCATCATTCAACCGGCCACCGGCGGCGCGTTTGGCGGTCGCGAAGACATTTCGATCCAGATTTATCTTGGCGCGGCGGCGTTGAAACTGAAGGGCAAAACAATCTGCCTCCGTTATTCACGGAGTGAATCAACGATCGCGCGCCACAAGCGGCATCCCATTCGCATCCATTACAAGCTCGGCGCAAAAAAAGACGGGACACTCGTCGCCGCGCAGATCACGTTCTATGTGGACAAAGGCGCGTACGCCTCGACGGGCATCGCCGTCATGCGCAAGGCATCGAGTCACGCCACCGGGCCTTACAAGGTGCCGCACGTCTGGGTCGATGTCCTCGGCGTGTTCACCAATAACAACCCCTGCGGCGCGATGCGCGGCTTCGGCGCGGCGCAAACCGCCATTGCTTATGAGGGGTTGATGGATCGCCTCGCGGTGAAGCTCGGCATGGACAAGGCCGAGTTGCGCCGGAAAAACCTGGTGAAGTCCGGCGACGAAGTCACGACCGGACAGGTGGTGCCCTACGCCACCGCCGTCGAGTGTTTCGACGCGGTCTTGCAGCGGATTGACTGGAAGAACCGCAGCTACGAGACGCCCGCCCCGCACCTGAAGCGCGGCTACGGCATCAGCGTCATCTGCTTCGGTCTCGGCTACGGCGACGGGTTCCCCGACGCGTCGCGCGCCCGCTGCCGGCTCACCGCGGACGGCATCGTGGAAGTTTTCTCGGGCGCCTGCGATGTCGGGCAGGGGGTCATTAACATGATCGCGCAGATCGCGGCGGAGGAAGTCGGCGTGCCGCTGGAAAAAGTGCGGCCGATCCTCTCGGACACAGCGTTGACGCCCGAGTCCGGCAGCTCGTCGGCCACGCGGCAGACCTATTTCACCGGCTCGGCCGTGCACATCGCCGCGTCGGAATTGAAAAAACAATTGCAGGACATCGCTGCCAGCCATCTCCAGGAATTGGTTTACGAAATCCAGATCGAGAACGGCGTGGCCTTCAATATCCACCGCCCGGAAAAGCGGCTGACGTTGAAGGAAATCGCGCGCGTGGGAAAGAAGCGCGGTTTTTCGCTGGAAGCGACAGGCGTGTACAAACCGCCGACGATGCCGGAGAACACGCAGACGGGGCAGAGCATGCGGGCGTTTGTCACGTACCTTTTCGGGAGCCACGCCTGCCAGTTGCTGGTCGATACGGAGACCGGCGAGGTGAAAATCGAACGCTACATCGCCTGTCACGACGTCGGCAAAGCCATCAATCCCGACCAGGTCACCGGCCAGATTCAGGGCGGCGTCGCCCAGGGAATTGGCATGGCTTTGATGGAAGAAGTGGTGATGAAAGACGGCAAGATCATGAATCCGGGTTTCACGGACTACATTCTGCCGACGATTCGCGACGTGCCCGAGATTGAATGCATCGTGATGGAGAATCCCGATCCGGGCGGCCCCTTCGGCGCGCGCGGCGTCGGGGAACCACCGCTGATCGGGACGGGACCCGCCATTCTTTCGGCGATCTACGACGCCATTGGCACGCCGATTCGTGAGCTTCCCGCCACCCCGGAGCGCGTCTGGCGCGCTCTGTTGGAGCGCTGATACACGCGGCCGGTGACGGCATGGGCGTTGCTCCAGAATGGCGTGTTTTGCGAGATCACAAGGCAATTGACAGGATGTATTTTGTATGTTAAGAACGTTCAGTTTTAATTGAACGATGCCTAAAAATACTCCATCCGCCAATTGGCCGGCCGTCCGTCGCAAGTTCATCGAAGCTGGTGGCTGCACCACGCAATCTTTTGGGCTGGGACGGATCCTCGGCCAGATTTACGCCCTGCTCTATCTCAGTCCCAGCCCCCTTTGTCTCGACGATATAGTCCGCGAACTCAGTGTCAGCAAAGCCAGCGTCAGCACCACGGTGCGCCAACTCGAACGCTGGTCGGCGGTCAAGCGCGTCTGGGTCCAGGGCGATCGCAAAGATTATTACGAAGCCGAGACGGATTTTCACGCGGTCCTGCGTCAGGGACTGTTGACGACAGTGCGCAAGAAACTCGATACCGCCGGTTCCCAAATCAGCCACGCGGAGAATTCACTTCGCGAGACTCGCGCCAAAGGCAACGGCAAAACCCACGACGATTTGACTGTTGTAAGGCAACGCCTTGAACGCGCCAAACGGTTTCACGGCAAGATCCAGGGACTCCTGAGCAATCCCCTGCTGGACCAGCTGCTGTAAGCGGCAAAGACGGGCCACTCCCTCCGGGAGTTGGAGACAGGAAAACGGAGCACGAACCTTCGATGGGCCGAAGGAAGAACAAACAGGCATTCGCTTCGCGCGACAGGCACCTGAATGGCGGCAGCTTGTTGATGATCAATACCGGAACAACTGTCGTCTCCGCTGAGCGGCGGGAGCGGCTCAGTCAGTTCCTGAGAGACCTCTGGAGCTTTCGCGAGTTGTTCTGGACGTTCGTGGAGCGCGACATCAAGGTGCGCTACAAGCAAACGGCCTTCGGTGTCATCTGGGTCGTGCTCCAACCGCTGTTCATGATGGGTGCGTTCTCCCTGATTTTCGGGAAGATCGCCCATATGCCCACGGACGGCCTGCCCTACGCGCTTTTTTACCTGGGGGCCCTCGTACCCTGGAACACGTTTGCATCCGCGCTTTCACAATCCGCGCTCAGTATGGAATCCAATGTCCAATTGATCAGTAAAGTGTATTTTCCACGCGTCGTCGTTCCGGGGGGTATTGTGTGCGGGTCATTTTTGGACTTTGCCATTGGCTGGATCGTCCTGAACCTGGCGGCAATCGGGCAGGGATATTGGCACTGGCAATTGGTCGCCATGACTCCCCTGCTCCTCCTTGTGCAAGCTTGCACGGTTTTCGGAATCGGGCTCGTGCTCGCCGCACTCAATGCGCAGTACCGGGACGTAAAGCACGCGATTGGCTTTCTCGTACAGGTCTTGATGCTGGCCACACCGGTGATTTACCCGGCCTCGCGCCTGCCCATCTGGGCGCAGAACTGGATGTTTCTGAATCCCATGGCGGTAGTGATTACCAGCTACCGGGCCGCACTCCAAAACACTTCTTTCCAATGGCCATTGATCGCGTTGGCGCTACTGACTTCCGTCTTCTATCTGGCCTGTGGGATCTGGTTCTTCCGGAAGCGGGAACAGCGTCTCGCTGATATTCTGTAAGCGCCGAAACATTTCCTCAAACTGAAAGATTATTTTCAGCGGAGGATGAACGCCGTAGCAATTGATCTCCGATGAGTGACATCGCCATTAAAATTGAAAGATTGGGGAAGAGGTATCGATACGGCGCGACACAGAGTGTGAGCTACAACCTCCGGCAGGACATCACCGACTGGATAAAGGGTCTCGTCAGACCGCAAAAGACAGAAATGGGTCGCCAATCGTCAGTCCCCGGTGGTCATCCATCGTTCAAGGAGATTCACGAACGGCATCTCGATGCCGATCCCAACTACTTCTGGGCGTTGCGCGAGGTGAACCTTGAAATCAAACGGGGCGAAGTCGTCGGCATCATCGGCTGCAATGGCTCCGGCAAGAGCACGCTGCTGAAAATTCTCTCGCGCATCACCCCGCCCACGACCGGCACGATTACCTACCACGGCCGCGTGGCCAGCCTCCTCGAAGTGGGCACCGGCTTCCACCGCGAACTGACCGGCCGCGAGAACATCTTCCTCAATGGCTCGATCCTGGGCATGAAGCGGGCCGAGATCGCCAGGAGATTCGACGAGATCGTCGCCTTCGCCGAAGTTGAGAAGTTCATCGATACGCCCGTGAAATTCTATTCCAGCGGCATGTATGTGCGCCTGGCATTCGCCGTGGCCGCGCACCTGGAGCCGGAGATCCTGGTGATCGATGAAGTACTGGCTGTGGGCGATGCCGAGTTTCAGAACAAATGTATGGGGAAAATGGGTGAAGTCGCGAGCGCGGGCCGCACCGTGCTGTTTGTCAGTCACAACATGGGCGCGATCATCCAGCTTTGTTCGAAGGCCGTCCTGTTGCGGGGCGGCCAGGTAACGGCTGAGGCTGGGGTGAAAGAAGTGGTTGAGCGTTACCTCGCGGGCTCATCGCCACGCGGTGCAGACTCAATTCTTGCCACAACCAGCGAGCGCGCCGGGGACGGACGCTTGCGATTCACCGACGTTTACCTGAACAATGCAAGCGGCCAACGCGTTCACACGCCGATCTCGGGTGAACCCACCGATATCGTCCTTGAATTTCAAACCGATCAGGAACTATCCCGCGTCCGATTCATGCTGACCATTTACAACCACTTGGAGTTGGCGGTCACGCATTGCACCGTGGATGCGCAAGGCCAAAAATTTCACCTTGCCCCAGGGAATGGTCAGGTTGTCTGTCAGATCCCGAAACTGCCGTTACCGCGCGACCGTTATCGGGTGGCGGTTGCCGCTTATGACGATCTTGGCCGATTGGACCGGATTGCGGAGGCGTGTTTTTTCCAGGTGGAATCCGGCACCTTCTTTTCCACGCCCTACATGCCACTGGCCGAAAATTCCATGGCCCTGGTTGAGCATTCCTGGGCGCTGACGCCGAACCGTCCTAAAGCGACGCATTTGTGAGCAACCGGCCCGGTTTGCAGACACCTCTGGAAGCTTCCCCATCGATCACCTCGGAGAACCAAGAATGAAAATCCTGATCACCGGCGGCGCCGGCTTCATTGCTTCGAATGTGGCGGACGAATATATCCGACAAGGCCACGAGGTCGCCGTGCTCGACAACCTGAGCACCGGCTTTCGCCACAACATCAACCCCGGGGGGCGCTTCTACGAGGCGGACATCCGCGACGCCACCAGCGTGGACCGTGTCTTCGATGAGTTCAAACCCGAAGTTGTCAACCATCACGCCGCGCAGATGGACGTTCGCAAGTCCACGCGGGACCCGGTCTTCGACGCGCAATGCAACATTCTTGGCAGCCTCAACTTGATTCTCGCCGCCGTGCGAACGGGCGTGAAGCGTTTCCTTTACGTCTCGACCGGCGGCGCCGTTTACGGCAACGCGCCGGTGAAGGACTTGCCGGTCGATGAAAATTACCCGGTCAATCCCGTCAGCCAGTACGGCATCAGCAAACACACCGTGGAGCACTATCTCTTCCTCTATAACCGCCTTCATGACCTTTCCTACGTGGTGCTACGATATCCAAATGTCTTCGGCCCGCGCCAGACGCCGCATGGCGAGGCCGGCGTCGTCGCGATTTTCAGCGGTTTGTTGCTGGACGGCAAACCGTGCACGATTTTCGGCGACGGCAGCAAAACCCGCGATTACGTTTTCATCGGCGACATCGTGCGCGCCAACATGCTCGCGCTCCAAACGGACTTCTGTGGCATCGTCAACATCGGCAGCGGCATCGGCACCAGCGACCGGCAGGTTTATGACGCCGTCGCCGCCGCCGCCGGCACGAAGTTGCAACCTTCCTATACCGCGGTGCGCCCCGGCGAGGTGATGCACATCTACCTTAACGCGGCGCGAGCAGCCAAAATCCTTGGCTGGAAGCCAGGCGTCCCCTTCTCCGAAGGCGTTCGCCGCACGGTGGAATACATCCGCACGGTGGAGCGCCCGACGTCCCGCGGATGAGATTAAATTTGAAAATCACCGGGGTTCCCATCCATTATCACGCCAGAAAGTGAACTCGACCGAATGACGCGTGTCCCCTATCTCGACCTGAAAGCCCAGTATGCGGCCATCCGCGACGAAGTGCAGGCGGCGCTGGCGGAGGTTTGCGAGTCGGCGCATTTCGCCCAGGGGCCGGCGACATTGGCGTTTGAAAAGGAGTTTGCCGCCTACTGCGACGCGCGCCACTGCGTCACCCTCAATAGCGGCACCAGCGCGTTACACCTCGCGCTGCGTTGCCTCGACATCGGCCCCGGCGACGAAGTCATCACCACGCCGTTCACGTTCATTGCCACCGCCTGGGCCATCAACTATGTCGGGGCCACGCCGGTATTTGTCGATATCGATCCCGCGCGTCGAGCGCTCGACCCGGCCAAAATCGAGACGGCGATCACGCCCCGCACGAAGGCCATCATTCCCGTGCATGTCTTCGGTCTGCCGGCCGACATGGAGGTCATCAATGCGGTTGCCAACAAGCACAAATTGCCCGTCGTGGAAGATGCGGCGCAAGCGCATGGCGCGCGCTACCGGGGAGACCGCATTGGCCGCCGGGGTACTTCCTGCTTCAGTTTCTACCCGACGAAAAACCTCGGCGCCTACGGCGAAGGCGGTGCCATCGTGACGAACGACGAAAAAATTGCGGCGCGCGCGCGATCGTTGCGCGAGCACGGGCAGAGCGCCCGCTACGTGCATGAAGAAGTCGGCTACAACTATCGCATGGACAGTCTTCAGGCCGCGGTGTTGCAGGTGAAATTGAAATACCTGGACCGTTGGAACGCCGCGCGCGCGGCTCACGCGAAACGCTACAGCGAGCTGCTCGCGGGCTCATCCTACACGCTGCCGGCAACGCCGGCGGATTCCCAGTCGGTCTGGCATTGTTATGTCATCGAATCGGACCAGCGTGACAAAGTCCGCGGTGCGCTGGAGGCTGCGGGCATTGGCACGACGATCAATTACCCGTTGCCGTTGCATTTGCAACCTGTTTACAAATCGCTCGGGTATCAACGCGGGGACCTGCCCGTCGCCGAGCGCCTCTGCGAACGCTGCATCTCCCTGCCGATGTATCCCGAATTGACCGACGAGCAAATCGACACCGTCGTGGGTGCCCTTCGTGCAGCCGCCTAAAAACCGTCAGGCAGGTCGGGCGCGGGGCAGGGAACTTCGTCTTTTTTTGTGTTTGACATATTCCTATATCAGCATATATTTTGCGGCATGGCGCGATTGGCGACTACTGCGGATGCGTTCAATGCGGTTGCGGAACCGCAGCGGCGACGAATCCTTAATTTGCTGGCGCGCGGCGAGCGACCGGTGAACTTTATTGCCGGGTCGTTAAGCTACAAGCAGCCACAGGTCTCCAAGCACTTGCGCGTGTTGCGACAGGTGGGGCTGGTCAGCGTGCGCGGCGCGGGACAGCAGCGGTTGTACAAACTCAATGGCAAGGGCCTCAAGCCCATCCACGATTGGACCAAGACCTTCGAGAGTTTCTGGAACGAAAGCTTTGATCGATTGGACGATTACCTCAAGAAATCGCAAACAATGGAGAAATCATATGAGCACAAAAAATGATCCTGCGGCGGAAACATCGACACGAGAGTTTGTCATCACGCGCGTGTTCGATGCGCCGCGCGAACTGGTCTGGAAGGCGTGGACGGAGCGCGAGCGGTTGATGCAATGGTTCGGGCCGAAAGGGTCCACCATACGGGTCGCCAAGATGGATTTTCGCTCGGGGGGAAGTTTTCATTATTGTATGCAATCTCCTGACGGCAAAGAGATGTGGGGCAAATTTGTTTATCGCGAGATCGTCGCGCCGGAGCGAATCGTCCTGATCAATTCTTTTTCGGATGAAGCGGGCGGTTTGACGCGACACCCCATGAGCCCGACCTGGCCGCTGGAAATGCTCGCCACGACCACCTTCGCCGAGCAAGGAAGCAAGACGGCGCTCACGGTGAAGTGGAAGCCCCTGAACGCAACGGAAGAGGAACGCAAGACCTTCGATGGGGCGCACGGTGGCATGCAACAGGGCTGGACGGGTACATTCGAACAACTCACCGCTTACCTGGCGAAAGCCTGAAAGGAAATCGCATGCAAAAAATCACCCCGTTCTTGTGGTTCGACACCCAGGCCGAAGAGGCGGCCAGTTTTTATGTGTCGATTTTCAAGAACTCCAGTATTGAAGGCGTCACCCACTACGGGGAAGCAGGAGCGGAGGTTTCCGGAGTGCCCAAGGGAACAGTGATGACGGTTGCCTTTGAACTGGACGGGCAAAAATTCGTCGCACTTAACGGTGGCCCGGTATTCCAGTTTACCGAGGCCGTGTCTTTTGTTGTGAACTGCGAGACGCAACAAGAAATCGATGAGTTCTGGGAGAAGCTTTCCGCGGGCGGAGAGAAGGGCAGGTGCGGCTGGCTGAAAGACAAGTTTGGCGTTTCCTGGCAAGTTGTTCCCGCTGATCTGGGTGAAATGCTACTGGACAAAGACCCCGGGAAATCGGAGAACATGATGAAGGCCATCCTGCAAATGGACAAGATTGACCTACAAACCTTGCGGAATGCCTACTCGGCGAAACCCTAAAACTCGATTGGAGAAATCATGGCTACCTCCCCTGCTCCCGTTTCCAAGAAGGCGCTTTGGGCCGGCTACATCATGAGCGCACTGCCCGTACTGCTGATGCTGTTCGGCGCCAGCCTAACGCTGCTGAAGCCGTCAGCGGTCAAGGAAGGATTCACGCAGTTCGGATTCTCGGAAAGTTTGCTTCCCAAGATTGCGATCCTCGAGTTGATCTGCGCGGTCCTCTATGTGATTCCGCGCACGTCCGCTCTCGGGGCGATTTTGTTGACCGGCTATCTCGGCGGCGCAACGGTTACTCATTTGCGAGTTGGTCAACCATTTATCCTGCCGGTGGTTGTTGGCGTGCTGGTCTGGGGCGGGCTTTTCCTGCGCGATCCACGTGTGCGCGAACTCATTCCGTTGCGACGGTAGCGTCATGCTTACAACCATCGTCATTGGCCTCGCCGTAATCGTTGCCGTGTTTATCATCGTCGTCGCCACACGGCCCGCCGATTTTCGCGTCAAGCGATCAGCCACTATCTCCGCTCCCGCCGGGGTTGTGTTTGTGCTGGTGAACGACCTGCACAAATGGGAGGCATGGAACCCCTGGGGCAAACTCGATCCCGCTATGAAAATGACCTACGAGGGTCCGCCTGCGGAACCGGCGCCGGTTACACCTGGGTCGGCAACAACCAGGTTGGCGAAGGGCGGATGACCATCGCCGAGAGCCGTCCGAACGAACTCATCCGGTTCAAGCTGGAGTTCCTGAAACCTTTCAAGGCTACCAACACCGCCGAGTTCACCTTCAAACCGGAGGGCAATCAAACGGTCGTGTCATGGAGCATGTCCGGTAAAAAGAATTTCATATTCAAAGCGATCAGCCTGTTTATGGATTACGACAAAATGATCGGTGGCCAGTTCGAAAAGGGCCTCGCGGATATGAAGTCGGTGGCGGAAGCGGCGAGCGGGAAATAGTTTTTACAAAACGTGCGATGGTGCGGGACTGATCTTTCAATGTTTCTGAGTTAACGCTGCGCCCTGCGTTTTTTGCGCGTTGATGCTGTTGCTCTGCACTGTCGCCAGGGCAGTCAATTGTTGCGGGGTTAGAAAACTGGCGGCCTGATCCAAAATGCGTTGGTTACTCTCCGTCACCTGTTGAAAATGTTTGTCAATATCTTCCTGCGAACCGAAGAAGGCCATGTCCAACTCACCGGCGATGCCGTGCGTGGACGTGTATGGTTCGGCCTTTACAACCTGGAGCAGACGCGCGCCTTGATCATCGCTCAGCGGGTTGTCTCCCAATTGAGTATTCAGCAACGTGACCGTGGTCTGAGCGGGTATTTCCTGGTTAAACTCACTGTATCGCGCGTACCCCGCCGGGCCCAACAGTGATTGCAACTGATCTGCAATTTCTTTATGGGCCACCGCCATGGCCTGACGCGTGCCTACCGGATTCCGCATTTTCTTGCGTAAGCGATGAAGCCAAGTCGGAGCCTTTCAGCCACTCATCGCCGATCAATTGGGTAAATTTTTCGGCATCCTCGGGCGTGAGATTCAATTCCTTGAACAACGGGCCATATCGTTGCTTGATCATTCCCAACTGCACCTGGTGAATATATTCTTTCATTTTTGGGTCACTCATCATTTGGGTCAGGCCAGTAGAAGACGGATTGGTCCCGCTCGCGCTCGACGCTGATTGTTGCTGAAGCATTCCCGCTTCACCCCGCGATCCTGAAAGCACAGCTGACTTCTGACCGGACTTCCATTGTTCGTTCTCCCCCTGTACGGCGGCCAATTGGTTTTTTGCGTTGTCACGCTCCTGCTGCAATTGCCGTATTTGCTCGTTCAACGGTGCTTGCCGTCGTTGCAAGGCTTGAATCTGGTCCTGGAAGGTTTGGACCTGGTCGCGCAAGGATGAAGCCTGACGGGCTTCGTAAACTCCCGCGCTGGCGGTCACGGCGATGGTGGCGATGATCAGGGTTTTTTGGAGTGTGGTCATGGCGATGGCCTTGGTGATGGTTGCGGTTGTGGTGGCGGCGATGGTTGTTCCGGCCAGAGCGGCGGCGGATGAAATCGCAGCGGCCAGCCCGGCAGGCGCGGCCTGGACGGCATTGGCGGAGATCACGACAACGAGCCCGCCGGCACCGATCGCGACGCCGTGTTTGGCAAAGAATTCACGGAGACGTTCGATGGCGCGGCTCACGCGCTTTTGCGCGGCGTCGTCACTCGTCCCGAGAGTTTCACCGACCTCGCGCAGGGATTTGTTCTCGAAGTAGCGGAGCAATACGGCGACGCGGTCGGTCTCGTCGAGCGCGTGCATCGCTTCGTCGAGGAGGGGTTCGACATGGGTCCAATCGGCGGCGGTGGCATTCATGGCGGTAAGTTCAGAGGCGACTTGTTCGCGGAGTTGACGGCGGGATTCGTGGCGGATGACATCGATGGCCGTGCGACGGGTGACCTGGTAGAGCCACGCCGTGAGGATGGTATCCGAAGCGAGGCGCTGGGCCTGACGGGCGAGGTCGGTGAAGACCGACTGGGACACGTCTTCGGCCAGTTGCGGCGAGCGCACCAGGCGCAAGGCCAGCGAATACACCAAATTCACATGGCGGCTGACCAGCGCGGCAAACGCTTCTTGCGAATGCCGCTCGGCATACTGGCGCAACAAATCTCGGTCATCGATTTCCATTTTCATAGAGTATATCGCCGCTGCTGGGTGGAATCCGACAGGATTTCTGCGGGCACCGGCCTACCTACGGCAGAAGCGGCTCGTTTTTCCTGTCACCTTTTCGTAGGGTGGGCGTCGTATCCGGTGACATGAGAACCATTGCAGCAACCCAACCACTGGATGATGTGCGGCTGGTCGAACTCTCGCGGGAGGGTAACCGCGAGGCGTTTGGGCGCATCGTGGAACGGTATCAGTCGCTTATCTGCGCATTGACCTATAGCGCCTGCGGTAATTTCCAAGCCAGTGAAGACCTGGCGCAGGTGACTTTCATCACCGCGTGGTGCCAACTGCGCCAGCTCCGCGAGCCAGCCAAGCTCAAATCGTGGCTGTGCAGCATCGCGCGCAATACCACGATCAATTCTTTCCGCCAACAGCGGCGCACGCCTACGGCGAATGCCGAAGCGCTGGATTCAAGCCCGGAGGTTTCGGCGGATGCACCCTCCCCCAGCGACAACGTCATCAGCAAGGAAGAAGAAGCGATCCTGTGGCGTTCGCTGGGTGAATTGCCGCCGACGTACCGCGAGCCGCTGGTATTATTTTACCGGCAGCATCAATCCGTCGCCGAGGTCGCCGACGCGCTGGAGTTGAGCGAGGACGCGGTGAAGCAACGGCTCGCGCGCGGGCGAACGATGTTGACGGAAAAGGTCACGGCGTTCGTGGAAGGCGCGTTGCGGCAAACGACACCCGGCCGAGCGTTCACACTCGGTGTGTTGGCAGCCCTACCGGTGATGGCGACTTCGACCAAGGCAGCGGTCGTGGGAGCGACAGCGGTCGGAGGGGCAGCGAAAGCCGCCGCATCCATTGGTATTGCGGGCGCAATTCTCGGGCCGATCATCGGGATTCTCGGAGGCTGGTTCGGCGCGAAGATGAGCATCGAGAACACGCAATCGGCGCGCGAGCGGCAGTTCGTGATCAAGGTGGTATGGAACACCCTGGCGCTGGTGGTGGTGTTCTGCCTTGTCCTATTCGCGGACATATTACTGGTTCACTTTTGGTGGAAGACCCGTCCAATGTGGGTCGTCGTTGCGTTTATTGGGACGCTCCTGGGTTATTGCGTCGCACTCATGGTGCTCATCTTTTGGGGCAATCGCAACCAGCAACGCATTCGGCGGGAGGAAGCGGCGAAGCTGCCGCCCGGGACACTGCCGCCTGGCTTGCGGTGGTCCTGGCCGTGGAGCGTGTCCTACCAGCCGCTGGAGTATCGGAGCCGTTGGACGTTGCTGGGACTTCCGCTCATTCATGTCCGATTGTTTTGCCGGCAAAACGGCAAGATTCTACCCGCCAAAGGCTGGATCGCCGTGGGCGACATCGCGTACGGCGCGCTGTTCGCCATTGGCTGCATGTGGGCGGTGGCTCCCATCAGCTTTGGCGGCGGGTTCGCCCTGGGAGGATTGGCGCTGGGCGGCGGGTTCGCCGTGGCTCTGCTGTCGTTCGGTGGAGGAATCAGTCTAGGTGTGTGGGCATTGGGCGGAGGATTGGCGATGGGTCTATTGGCCTACGGCGGTTGCGCGGTCGGTTGGACAGCGGCGTTGGGCGGGGCGGCGTTTGCCCGGGAATTTGCGCGCGGCGGTTTGGCGCTGGCCAAGCATGCCAATGATGCGACGGCTCGTGCATTCATCCAGAACAATACTTTCCTTCAAGTGGCACCGGTGGTGACGCGCTACATTCAACGGGGGAGTTTGATTTTTTTCCTGTTGTGTGGACTGGCGCTCTGGAGGGTCCTGCGAGCGCGGCGGCGTGTGTGAAGGGAGTCGGACTGGAGAATGTATGGTCCGTTGCGACGAGGGCGTGAATGTCACAAGTAGTGGATTCGACGGACGGCGGCACGCGGGCCCCGTGCCCTACAATTCGGAGAGGAGTGCGCGGTCGGGCCCCGAAAGCCTTCGGGGTAAAAGTCTGGTGCACAACACAGAGGCGGGGAGAATCGCGGCGGAATGTCGCTCCCACCGAAGCCGGGAGATCGGCGATCAGCGGGGCCGCAAACGACAAAGCTGCGACGAGTCGCAGCACTCCAAAGAGCGGGCGGGACGAGCGCCCCACTATGCGGAGCGGGTTGATTAAAGCTCTGTACATCGGATTCCGATAATGGTATGATCGGAGGGATGAGCGTTTGCGACGAAAAGATATGAACGCGATGGCAGCGGGTTGCGGGCGGTAGCCTACTTCGCGAGGACGCTGCGAAGGCCAAGCTTGGCCCCCCTATACGTTTCTGCGAAACGAACCCACCGTTTTTGGGAGGAATTTTTGATGCAACATATTATTTGGCAAATTGTTATGGAAAAAATTGATGTGAAATTTCGGTGGGTTCGTTTTGGAAAACGAACCCACCGGGAGGTTTTGAAGATGCTGAAGAGGATGGTTTCCATGCGAATCCGGCGGTCAACGCGGCCGGATGCGGCTCATAGAGCCGCGGCTACACGGTTGATTTCCAGGCAAAGCGGCGGTCGATACAACCACAGGCAGGGACGCCTGTGCCACCGGGGCAGCGGGTTTCTCAGCGACAGAGCGGCCGCTACAAAAAAAGAGTGCTGGGCGAATCTACGGTGCGCCCGGCGGTCGCGCCCTACCCTTCAAGTGGACAAGCGGGGGTTTTGATTGAAATACTTCCCTTTATGCGGTAGAAAGGGAGTGAATGAGTGAGCCAATTGTAGCGGAAGTGCCTAAACCGAAGCGCGTTAACCTGCGTCGGCCCGATATCATGGAGGCCGTGCGCGAGGAAGTGGAGCTGCATTATCGCAGCCAGATCGTCGAAAAGCTGCGCCAGCGCGGCGGCGAACTGGAGGCGGGCGGGCTGAAGGTGCGCCTGGCGAAGGAATTCGGGTTCTGCTACGGCGTGGAGCGGGCCATCGACCTGGCGTACGCGGCGCGCAAGGTGTTCCCCAACCAGCCGATCTACATTCTCGGCGAGATCATCCACAATCCCGAGGTCAACGAGCAACTCGTCGCGATGAGCATCAAGTTTCTCTCGGGCCCGATCAAGAGCGCGAGCATCGACGACCTCAAGGAAGACGACGTGGTGATCATCCCCGCGTTCGGCGCGGAAGTGGCGACGATGGACAAGTTGAAGGCGAAGGGTTGCCAGCTCGTGGACACGACCTGCGGCGACGTGATGAGCGTCTGGAAACGCGTCACGCAAAACGCGAAGGAAAGTTTCACCTCGATCATCCACGGCAAATCCAAGCACGAGGAAACGAAGGCGACCAGTTCGCGCGCCACGTCGAACAACGCGGGCCATTATCTCGTGGTGCTGAACATCGCGGAGACCGATTACGTTTGCGACTACATCCGCCACAACGGCAACAAGGCGGAATTCCTGGCGAAATTCGCCGGCGCGATGTCGCCGGAGTTCGATCCCGACCTGCATCTGGCTTCCATCGGCGTGGCCAACCAGACGACGATGTTGCGCAGCGAGACCGAGGAGATCCAGCGGCGGTTGCGGCGGGCGATGGTTGACCGCTACGGCGAGGCGGAGATCGACCGCCATTACCGGATGTTCGACACGATCTGCGGCGCCACGCAGGAGCGGCAGGACGCATTGATCCAACTGTTGCAAGAGCCGCTCGACATGATGATCGTTGTTGGCGGGTACAATTCCAGCAACACCTCGCACCTCGCCGAAATGAGCGAGGAACGCATGCCCACTTTCTTCATCCGCAACGCCAGCAAGATTCTCTCGGACAAGGCGATTCTTGCATTTCAACCTGCACAAGCAGGAGGAAGTGCTGGCCGAGAACTGGCTGCCGGCCGGCAAGCTCTACGTCGGCATCACCGCCGGCGCGTCCTGTCCGAATAATTTGATCGATGATACCGTCCGCCGGCTGTTTGACCTGCGCGGCGTCAACGTGGATGGCATGATCGCCGCCAGTGAAGCCGCCGCGCCGAATTCGTGATGGTCTCCATGTCTCCCGCGCTGATCTTTCAACGCATGGCATCCAGAATGCTGAAGCGAACGTGAAATCCCATGGACAAAACCCCTTTTAAATTCCGTTCGACCTCGATGGCGGACATCGAACTGCCCAAGGAAGTCTCGGGGCTGCGCGAACTCGCGTACAACTTGTGGTGGACGTGGAATCCGCACGCGCGCCGCATGTTCGCGCACATCCAACCCGGGCTGTGGGCGATCTATCGCAACCCGGTCGAGTTGCTGATCAACATCGAGCCGACCCACTGGGAAACGCTGCTGGAGGACGAGGTGTTCCTCAGCATGTACAAGTCCGTGCTGCGCGAATTCGAGACGTACATGAAATCGCTCAACGATGCCTGGTTCGCCAAGAACCACCCCGGCTACCAGGGCGGTCCGTTCGTTTATTTTTCGACTGAATTCGGCTTTCACGAATGCCTGCGCACTTATTCCGGCGGCCTCGGCGTGCTCTCCGGCGATCACTGCAAGTCCGCCAGCGACCTCGGCATCCCGTTCATCGGCATCGGCCCGCTTTATAAACACGGGTACTTCGAACAGGAGATCGAGCCCGACGGACGCCAGCAACATTTCTATCCGTCGTATGATTTTTCGCGCCTGCCCATCCAGCCCTTGCTCGGCGACAATGGCCGCCATCTCACGATCAGCGTCGATTTCCCCGACCGCGTCGTATACGCCCGCGTCTGGCTGGCGCAAGTCGGCCGCGTGCCGGTGCTGCTGCTGGACACCGATACGAACCGGAATAATCCCGCCGACCGCGCGATCACGGGCCAGCTTTATGTCAGCGGACGGGAGATGCGAATCTGCCAGGAAATCGTCATCGGCGTCGGCGGCGTGCGCGCGTTGCAGGCGCTCGGCATCGAGCCCGCCTGTTGGCACATGAATGAAGGCCACTGCGCGTTCCTCGGGCTTGAACGCGTTCGCAATGCCGTCAAGGGCGGCGCGAGTTTCGCCGACGCATGCAAGCAAGTCGCCAAAAACGCTATTTTTACGACCCACACGCCTGTGCCGGCTGGCAATGAAGCTTTCGATACCGGATTGATCCGCAAGTACTACAAGAATTATTGCGAAGAGATCAATATCACGCTGGATCAGCTCATTGACCTCGGTCTTTCCAATCCCGACCAGGGAAATCAGCCCTTCAGCCTGACCGTGCTCGCGCTGCATCTCTCGACTTTCTGCAACGGGGTCAGCCAGCTTCACGGCCACGTCAGTAACGATATGTGGCGGCACATTTTTAAGGACCTGAAACCCGGCCAGAATCGGATTCAGGCCATCACCAACGGCATTCATACGTTCACGTGGATGGGCTACCAGATGGCCGAGCTTTACGACAAGTATCTCACCCCGGCCTGGCGCGAGAATCTGATGGACGAACTCTTCTGGAAGCGGGGCGTGGCCAAGATTCCCGACAAGGAGTTGTGGGACGTCCACAACCTGCAAAAGGAAAGTTTGATCCGTTTCACCCGCAGTCGCGAACGCGCCCATCTGGCCCGTCACGGCGCCTCGCCTGACGACCTGCGGAGCGTCGAGGAGTTGCTGGATCCGCAGGCGCTCACCATTGGTTTTGCCCGTCGCTTCGCCACTTACAAACGCGCAGATTTGTTGTTCCGCGATTTTGATCGCCTGCGCGCGATCCTCAAGAACCCCGAGCGCCCGGTCCAGATTATTTTCGCCGGCAAGGCGCATCCGGCGGACAAGCCGGGCCAGGAATTGATTCGCCGGATTTTCGACATCTCGCGGCACACGGATTTGCACGGCCATATCGTCTTCGTCGAGAATTACAATATGCGCGTCGCGCGCATGCTCGTGCAGGGCGTGGAAGTTTGGCTCAACAACCCGCGCCGTCCCCACGAAGCGAGCGGCACCAGTGGCATGAAAGCGCCGGTCAATGGCGGCATCAATTTCTCCGTCGCCGACGGTTGGTGGTGCGAAGTGCAGAATCCCGACGCGGGTTGGACCATCGGCAAAGCCCGAGGAAAACCCCAATCCTGATGCGCAGGACCACGAGGACAGCGAGTCGTTCTACGACATTCTCGAAGAAAAAATCGTCCCGCTCTTTTATGAGCGCGATGCCAACGATTTGCCGGTCGATTGGATCAAAATGATGAAGGCCTCAATCGCCGCCGTCACTCCGCGGTTCTCCACCGCGCGCATGGTGCGCGACTACACGGAACAAGCCTACCTGCCGGCGGCGAAACGCGGCGGCGCGGTCACGACGGCGGCGGAACAGACCTGGTAGCGACCGCTGTCGCCGGACGCGAATTGAGAGTTTCCACGACGAAGAATGCGCCGAGAAGCAACAACCCGTACAGTGGAATATAGCTGACGGCAAACTCCAGCCACGGGCTCCGCCAGTCGCCCATCAGATTCAACATTACGAGCGAAATGACGAGAGTGGCAATCCGCCCTGACGTTGGCCGCCGAGCGACGCGCGCCACGGCCACCGCGACCGGAAAAATCAGCAGGACAAAGTAATGGCCCCACGCCTCCGAGATTCCGGCCAGCATTGCGGCGCTTAATAAACAGAACTCGGACTCAAGATCCGCGCCTGTCCCGTTCCGCCCGTTCTTCCAGCAGATACGATACACGAGGGCGATGAGTGCCAGGCCAACGATGGAGCCGACACTGGTCCACGCGCGCAATTCGTTCCACTCGGGATTGAAACCGTGAAGCGCCCACGCCGCATTCTTCACGAAGGATGGCACGGTAAAATTGAAGTGCCGTTGCCACACGATCCAGTCCTCCACCGCCTTCACCCCTTGCGTCCAGAATTGCTGCCAATGCCCCACACCGCTGGCCAGGACCAGCGCCACGCTCCACGCCAGGACCGCGGCCGCGCATTTCCCGCGTGTGTTCCATTCGCGCGAGGAGCGCCACAGAAACCATGGAACCAGCACGACCGGAAAAAGTTTGAGTCCCGTCGCGGTCGTCACCGCCAGGCAGGCGCTTACGGGCCGGCCGTTCCGCAGACACGCGTATGCCAAGAGAAGGATCGCGGCGATCAGCAACTGCGATTGCGAAAAGAAGAAATGCCAATAGACTGGCGCTGAGGCAATCGCGGCCCCGCACACCAGCCAGCGCGCCGGCAGCGAAAGCTGGTTGCCCAACAGCCGCCATGTAAGGGCCAACACACAACCCAGGCTGAAAATCTCCAGCACCACCCAGGCCCAAAATGCCGCAGCCGGTGACAGCCGGGCAAAAGGCGCGAAGAGCGCGACAAGCAGCGGCGGATTTGTGGCCGTCGGGATCGGGTGCGTATAGCGGAATCCCCAGCGTTCGTATTCCGGCTGTAATGGTGTGGAATAGAGATCGGCGCCGGCCAACAGCAAGCGGCTGGAGATGTAGTAGTGTGCGAAGTCGTTCCCGTCAGCGCGGGACGGCAAATCGCGAGCAATGTGCCCGGCCCCCAACAGGGCCAGCCCGAGCGCCAGTATCGTCAGTAGCCGTGAACGCCACTTTCGACCGTTCGTCTCCATATTTGATTTCAAGACCCGGAAGGTGCAGGCACCAACCAGTAATCCTTAAGCAAATAATTCCGCCACTCTTCAATCCCGCGCGCCCGGGCTGTTTCGTCGGCTGCGGGATCAAAAGCGACCTGTTTGCCGGTGAGTTTGCGCAGTTTCTCGTCTGCTTCGCGACGCTGGGACCCGGCGTTCGATGAAAGTTCCCGGACCAGCACCGTGAGGGCCTCGAATTCGACGAACCTCCCCCGGACGCTCTCTACGTTCGGCAGGTCCTTCTCGTTAAAACTATCGGCGTTCCGCTGCAATACCGCCGCCACGTCCACCCCGTGCCGCAGGCACATCGTCGCCAGCGAGTACAAACACGAGTAGCGAAACTTGCCGTTCGACGTCTCGAAAAACAGCTTCGCGATCGGCAACACTTCCGCCTCGCGTCCACTGGTCCCCAGCGCCAGCACGGCTTGCTCCTGCACGAAATCTGGTGCGCCCAAAAGGGATCGTAGCGGCGGCACCAGTCGCGCATCGTCCACAAATCGCGCGGCAAACGCCGCGGAGCGCTGTGCGTGCGGCTCTTTGTCCTCCAGCGCGTGGAGCAGTACCGGAACCACGAGATCATTTCCTGCGTCGGGATGCTCGCGAAATTCGGCCTTCTTCAGCGCGTTTCCCAGCACGATCAAAATCAAATCCCGTGCTTCCGGCGGCAAGGTGTCGTCGCCTGCCTCTCGCAAGCAGGTCGGAACCGCCACGATTCCCATGTCCGCGACCCACGACAAATTGAGATTGGTGATGGAACCGCGCAGCAGCGTGTCGAGACGCGCGAGCCGATTGCTCTGCAGTTCCGTTGGCTCGGGAAACAATGGCGCAGCCCTGGCCGACAACGGCGTTGCTACCCTGGGCGACGGATTCTCCGTGCTGCAACCAAGAAGCAGGGATGCCACGAGCAACGGCGCACAGCATTTTCTCAAGCGACGCCATGCCTCATCCGTGCGGCGCGAACAGTGTTGTACATGAGCATGGCGATGGTCATCGGGCCAACGCCGCCCGGCACCGGCGTGATGAGCGAGGCTTTCGGCGCGACCGTGTCGAAAGCCACGTCGCCGACAAGACGGTAACCTTTGTCGGCGGCCCGGTCCTCGATACGGTTGATGCCCACGTCGATAACGACAGCGCCGTCGCGCACCATGTCGGCCGTCACAAAGTTTGGCGCTCCAATCGCCGCAATCAAAATGTCGGCGGAACGGCAAATCTCCGCCAGGTTCCGGCTCCGCGAATGGCAGACCGTGACCGTGGCGTTGGCGTTCGGGGTTTTCTGCGAGAGTATCAGTGACACGGGGCGACCCACAATGCGGCTGCGCCCAAGCACCACAACCTGCGCGCCATCGATCTTCACTCCGCTGCGGATGAGGAGCTGGTGAACGCCGGCGGGAGTACAAGGAGCAAAGCCGGTCGGATCGCCCAGCGCAACTTTGCCGATGTTCAAGGGGTGAAAGCCATCGACATCCTTGCTGGGATCAACCGCCGCGAAAATATCCTCCGCCGAAATCTGCGGCGGCAGGGGGGATTGAACAAGGATCCCGTGGATCTCACGCTTGAAATTCAGATCGTTGAGGATCGCGAGCAACTCGCCCTGGCTCGTGGAAGCGGGAAGATTGATACGCTCGGAGTACAGCCCGAGCCGGGCGCACATCTTGTCCTTCATCGAAACGTAGGCGGCGCTGGCGGGATCTTCACCGACAAGGACAACGGCGAGACCCGGGGTCAGTCGGTGCTGCTCTTTCAGGCGCGCGATTTCAGCGACAGTCTCGGCGATGATCTGCTCGGCGATAGCCTTGCCGTCGATGAGTTTCCCAGGCATCGTGCGACGATTACCAAACCATGTCGATGCGTTCGACGGCAATGACCGGGTAGCGCTCGCCCTTGTGCCAGCGCTGCGTCCCGACCACGCGAACATGTTTGTCCTCGAACCTCTTTAGATTCGTGTCCGAGGTTTCCAGGTACGCGACCCGAAAACTAAGGCGGTCGACTTCCGCCGTCCGCAACTCGAAGGTTGCCGGCGCATTCGGCTCATTGACCGCGCCGACATAGCCGTCCTTCACAACGTACGTGACCAGAACGTCCGGGTCGGCGTTGACGATGCTGACGACTGGCGCCGCCGGTGCCGGCGCTGGTGACACAGCAACGGGCGGTGTCACAACATCCGTCGTACCAGCCGATGGCGCAGGTCCCCGGGGAGCGGCTTCAACGTCCACCAGTTCGGCCGCGATCCAGCCGCTGCACTCCGGGGTCGGCCGGATTTGCACCCACTCCCCCTTCTTCTCCACCACCTCGACCTTCGTGCCTTTCGTCAACTTCCCAATGTCGCGGTAGTTGGAGCCCGGGCCACAGCGGACGTTCAGATTCTCGACGTTGGCCGCGCCGTCCGTCAGATGCTTGGCGCTAACGTAACATTTCGCCGTTGGGGGCAAGGCGATGCGGAACCAATCCATCGGCTTCTCCCGCTCGGTCACCGTCTTGCGCTCCAGCACGTCCACTGATTCGCCTTTATGAAGCTGGGTAATGACCTCCGAGCCCATGCTCGGGCGCGAGCGGACGTTACTGTGCTGGCCCTTGACGGTGCCACGGCCGGTTTCGGCGGCCGGGGCAGCGGCCACCGGGGCGGCTGCGCCGGAATCGGCGCGAACGGCGCACACGACCCAGGGTCCCGCACAGGCGAGCGCGCTAAGGACGAAAAGCTGCCGGCGAAAACTGCGTGAGTTTGTCCACTTCCTCATGAGTAAGATGCCTCCATTGTGATATTGCCAGATTCCCCAACTCGATTGGGCCGACCGCGAGTCGCACGAGGCGTTTCACGGGGTGCCCAACCACTGCCATCATCCTGCGAATTTGTCGTTTCTTTCCTTCGCTGAGAATCACCCGCAGTTCCGTGTCGTGGTCCTGCGCGCATACACCAAAAATTTTTTCGACGCGCAACAACTCGCCATCACTACGGACGCCCTTGAGCAGGCGTGCGATCTCAGCATTCTTCAGTTCCCCCTCGACCTCCACGAAATAGGTCTTGCGCATCTTGTAACGGGGGTGCGTGAGCCGCAAGCTAAAAGTGCCGTCGTTGGTCAGGAACAACAGGCCCTCGGAATCCTTGTCGAGCCGCCCGACGGTGTACAATCGCGGGAGCGAACGCGGCAGCAAATCGACCGCCCGCCGGCGGCCATGCGTATCCGAATTGGTGCAGACACAACCGGCGGGTTTATGGAGCGCAATGTAAATCTTCCGCTCCATGACGACCGGTTTACCGCCCACGCTCACGGAATCGCGTTCGGGATCAATCTTTGTGCCGAGGACACGGCTCGGTTGGCCATTGACTGAAACCTGGCCGGCCTCGATGAGTTCCTCGCAGCGACGCCGCGAGGCTATGCCCGCTTCCGCAAGATACTTTTGCAGACGGACGAGCACGACGGGATGGCCGATTACTCAGGTTTGGTTTTGGGCAGGCCAAACACGCGGTCGCCGTCTTTCCAGCGACCCTGCTTCTTGAGGGTCTCAACGCGCTCGAACCGCTTGAGAACGTTGCGGCGCGCCTGGATTTTGTTGGCCCCTTTGAGACTTTGATGCTGTGACATGATAACTTCCTGAGGTTAAGGCTTGGCTGACAGTTTTAGTGCTTCAATTTTCGCGGCGACTTCATCGCGGTACTGGATAGTTCTACCAGATTGCAGGTATTTTTGAAAGTTCTTTATCGCCTCGGCGGAATTGTTGTTTTCGTAAAATAGGCCGAGTTTGTAATACACCAGCGCGTAGTCGGGACGTAGTTCCAGCGCCTTGTGATACGAAGTCAACGCCTTGTCGCGTTCTTGAAGTTGTGTGTAAGCGTCGCCGAGTCCGCTATAGGCAAATACGTACTTCGGGTCCTTTTCGAGCGCCTTTTGGTAGTAAACAACGGAAAGATCCGGCCGCTTTTCCACCAGATAGGTGTCACCCATGGCGTTGTTGTAATGGGGAACAGTCGGATCGGTATCGATCGCCTTTTGGAGCAGCAGCTTGGCATCCTTGTCGCGTAATTCCTGCAGATATAGAATGCCAAGACTGTAATAGGCGTCGCCATCCTGCCGTCCCGCTTCCTCCTCCAGTTTCACAAACGTCGCCAGGTGTTGCTCTGCCCCCTTCAAATCACCATCTTCCTTCAACAGTACGCCGAGGTTGTGATGCGCGCGCCCGTATTTCGGGTTGATGGCCAGCGCCTTCTCATAGGCTTCGCGCCCCTCCTTCTTGCTGCCGGTCTCGTCGTAAAGCACGCCCATCTGGTTCCACACATCCGCGTCATCCGGCTTGATCTCCAGGTAATGCTTGTACTGGTCGATTGCCCCGCCCTTTTCCCCGAGCTTCTCGCAGACGACGCCGAGGTTGTAATAGGCGTCGAGATATTTGGGGTAGAGCTTGATCGCCTTTAGGTACTCCTGCTTCGCGCGCGGCAGCGAACCGGCCTCGACGAATTTGTTCGCGCGCTCGAAGTACTTGGTAGCCTCGCCAATCGCGCCGTTCTCCGGCGCCTCCGCCGCCCGCGCCGATGTCAGCGACAGCGCCGCCAGCGCGATTGCGATCACGAATCCTTCAATTGCCCTTTTCATTGTTCCCCTCTTTCGCCTTCAGTTTATCCAGGGCCGCCTGGGCGCTTTTGGCGATGGAATTGCTGGGAAATTCCTGCAACAGCTGCTCCAACCGCGCCCGCCCTTTTTCCTTCTGTCCCACCGCCAACTGGCTCAGGCCGAGACAATACAGCGCCTTGTCCTTGTCCTTGTATTCCGGCCAGCGTTCCAGCAGCTTTTCGAAACTGTACGTCGCTTGCGCGTATTCGCCGCGCTTGCCGAGGGCGAACCCCAGCGCAAACATTGCTTTGTCCGTGAACCCGTATTGATTCTGTTCGTCGTGCTCGATAACGTTGCGCAGATGCGGCTCGGCCAAATCCTCCCGCCCTTCCTCTAAATACGTCTCCGCCACTTTCCAGTTCGCCTGCACGTCCGCCGGGTTCTTCATGGCCAGCCGTCGCGCCTCGCGGAACGTCAACTTACTGCGCTTCGCCTCATCCAGCTTGGCGAGCAACTGGTCCTTCTCGACCAATCCCGCCACGCGCGACATTTCGTTGCCTTCGCCATCCAACAACAGGATCGTCGGCGCGCCGCGCACATCCAGCTTGCGGGCGTCATCACTTTGCTTCGCCGCATCGAGACGCACGCAGACGAATTCCTCCGCCACATCGATGACTGCCTTGTCGGCCAGCAAACCTTCCTCCAGTTTCTGGCAATACTCCGAATCGCGCAGGAAAAAATAGGCGAGCACCGGCTTCTTCAATTGCTTCGCCTGTTTCTCCGCGTCCGACAACGACCGCAGCCATTGAATGCTCGACCGCAATTTCGCCAGCGCCTCGGTCGCGGCTTCGCGGACGGAATCCGTCTTGTCGGATGTCTCGACCTCCTCCAACCACGGAATGGCCTCGGCCCGCCCGCTGGTCTGCAAAGCCGTCACCGCGGACCACCGCACAATGGAATTGTCGTCCTTCAACGCCGCGTGCGCGCGCTCCAAATCCTCCGACGTATCACTCACCTGCAGCAAACCAATCACGGCCACCTGGCGTTTCTCGGGACTCGACGAAGCCAGCATCTCGCGAAACTGCTTTTCCACCCGCTCGCCGCCGATATGCGTCAGCGCATCCGCCGCATCCGCCCGCTCCTCGTCATTCGTGCTGCCCAGTTGCTTCACCAAATCATCGATTCGGTCGGCGCGAACTGTCAGCGCGCCGCACAACAGCAGCATGACCGCCACGACCCATCGTTTCGCGTACGTATAATTCATTTGTCCCCCACCGATTCTCTCAGCCATTTCAAATAATCCCGTTCCCCCGCCGCAAACGGCACGAAAACAATTTCCGGCACATCGTAACTATGCGCGGCCTGGACCTCGCTCGTGACCTCGCCGATCCTCACCTGCGTTGTCTTGATGAGCAAGAGATATTCGCTCGCGGTCTCCAGTTTCCCCTTCCACCAATAAGTAGACTCCATTCCGCCGATGATATTCACGCATGCCGCCAGCTTCTTCTTCAGGATCGCCTTGGAAATTTTCCGCGCCTCCGCGCGCGTCGGACATGTCACCAGCCCCATCACTGCGTTCGTCATGACTTCTTTCCCTCGATGATTTCGATCACTTCCGCCAAGGTCTCGATAATATACGTCGCGTCCTTCGCCCAATCGGGCGCCGCCTCGCCGTTCGTCAGCATCGCGCTGGGCGCGCCCGCGTTCTTCGCGCAGAGCACGTCCCACTTGTAATCGCCGACCATCAGCACCTCACCCTGTTTTGCGCCCCAACGCCGCGCGATCTCCCAGATCGGCTCGGGCGCGGGCTTGTGCGGCCCGTCCTCCCTTGTGACAGTGATGTCGAACTTCAGGTTCAATTTCTGGCACACACCGTCCACCGACCGCCGCGTGTTCCGCGTCAGCAACGCCGTCGGCATCTCGCGCCGCGCCAGCTCGTCCAACAACTCCCGCGCCCCGTGGTTCAACTTCGCCTCCGCCACGCCCGCGTCCTCGAACTTCGTCATGATCGCCTGCACCCGCGCGTGTTCCACGCCGGTCGCCGTCGCCAAATAATCCAGCATGTCGATGTCGCCGATGGCCGCCTCGTCCCGGATCTTCACAAAATCGAAGTACGGCGCCGTGATCGTGCCATCCATATCAAATATAACGCCCTTGATCTTCATCGGAACCGCGATGAAACCATACCTCGCCCGGAATTCCAATCCCGAACAAGGCCGCCCGTTGTAGCAGCGGTCGTATGACCGTCGCGCCTGACGCCCCCGAATTGTAGGGCAAGCGGCCCGCTTGCCGCCGTTCTTTCTTTGGAGTGCTTGCGACTCGTCGCAGCCTTGCCTCTCCCCCAGAAGGTGGGAGGGACGTTACCGTCGCGATGTCCAGTACGAATCCCCTTGCCCGCGCCGCTTCCGCCCTTTCCGCACACTCTGTGTCTCTGTGTGAACTTGTTTACCGCCCCCGTTGAACGGCCCGCCCCGAATCCATTTCGGGGTTGAGAGTTTAGCGTTGAATGTTGAACGTTCGCTCCTTTCTGCTACATTTCCCACGCGTTCGGCCAACCGGCCCGCGTTGGCGTGCGGGACCCGGCCAAGAAAAGGAGCCAACATGTCCATTCGACCCGTCCACAAAGTCATCAAATCCAAGCCCACCATGGAAGGCGCGGGCGTTCACCTCCGCCGCGCGTTCGGCTTCGGCAATACCACCGACTTCGATCCCTTCCTGTTGTTGGATGATTTCCGCAACGACATCCCCGCCGATTACCTCGCTGGCTTCCCCTGGCATCCCCATCGTGGCATCGAAACCATCACCTACGTCCTCGCCGGCAACGTCGAGCATGCCGACAGCATCGGCAACCACGGTTCCATCGAAGCGGGCGACATCCAGTGGATGACCGCCGGCCGCGGCATCATCCACCAGGAAATGCCCAAGGGCGACCAGTCCGGCCGCATGCACGGCTTTCAGTTGTGGGCGAATTTGCCCTCCTCGCTCAAGATGACCGCGCCCCATTACCAGGAGGTCAAAGCGCCCGAAATCGCCAGCGTCACCGAGGACGACGGCACGCAGGCCCGCATCATCTGCGGCACGTTCTGGGGGAAAAAAGGGCCTGTCACCGGCATCGCCGCCGACCCGATCTACCTCAACGTCACCGTCCCGCCCGGCAAACGCAAACGCCTGCCCGTCGACACCTCCCGCAACGCCTTCGCCTACGTCTTCGCCGGCTCCGGGAAATTCTGCAACGCCTCCGGCCCCCTCGCCGTCCCCACCGAAAGCGTCAACTGGCTCGACACCGCCCCGCCCGCCGAAGCCGACGACCGCAGCTTAATCCTCTTCGACAGCGGCGACGAAGTAGTAGTCCAAGCCGGCGACCAAGGCATCCGCTTTCTGTTGGTTTCCGGCAAACCCCTAAAAGAGCCGGTCGCCTGGTACGGCCCCATCGTCATGAACACCCAGGAACAACTCCGGAAGGCATTTGATCAATTAAACGAAGGGACCTTCTTCGAATCAGAGTCTCCGAAGTAGAACGGGCGTCCCGCCCGTTTAGCCCAATCCGAGTTGAACAGGCGTCCCGCCTGTTTATCACTCAATTCCCCGGTGGCACAGGCGTCCCTGCCTGTGTAGATCGGTTTCACCCTCCGGTCGTGCATTGTTCGCAGTCGGTAGGGCGCCGTGGCCCACTGCGCCGCTTCTTCCTCATTGGAGGGCCACGACTCCGAACGGGGCGGAGCCTGTCCTGAGCGAGCCGAAGGATCTGGCCGCATTGACCTACCACGCTCAAAAGCTGTCATCCTGAGCTTGTCGAAGGATCTCCGTCGTGTTCCCGTTAGAGACCCACAATCATCTTCCACGCTTGTCGCTTCAATGCGAACCCAACGGCTCTCTCGTGAGTGTCACAGCTTCATTGCTCCCTGAACTATTCTTCCGGACCGTCAGCATGACGCTCGTACCGGGAGCGCCTTGAACAGCTGAAACAAAATCCCAATCGGAGACTTGCGTGACATCTTTCCCATCAACCTGGAGTATAGAATCGCCAGGCATCAGGTTTGCCTTGGCTGCCGGTGAATTTGGGGGTAACTTCATCAATCACGCGAAAGCCCCCATGGGACGTGTACTGGATTCCGATGAAACCCTCACGCGCCTCAAGCTCGTACCCGGAGCCGCCCTGTCGGGGACCTTCGTGCCTGTAGTAAACAAAATAAGATGTGCTCACGCCGCTGGAAAAATTTGTGATATGCAAGTCATCCCAGGAAGCGGATACTCACCATGCTCGCCTTTGTACGCTTTAATCGCCTTCTCGATATCTGCTTCCGCCAACATAATTGGACGCCATCGTTTCTCGTTAAGCGCCTTGTCCTCTTCAGAGAGCTGGGGAATCGGTAAGATCGTTGGTAGACTACAAACCCGGCCACGCCACCGATAAGAACGCAAAGGAGAAGGAGAATGATAAGGGGGCTTCTCTGTCTGGTCATTGCCATGTCTCTCTGAAACAAGGGCTTGGCTGGCCCAAAGAAAGCGAGCGCGAATATGACGCCTTCAGTAGTTCGCCGGTCTCATCAAACACCCCAGTGTATGTCGTACCGACACACCAAGAGGCCAACAAGGGCGACCCGAGCGTTCTGACACACACGGCGATCAGGAACACGTAAAGAGCAGGCCGCCACAAAAAGAACATGCCCACCAACCCGACGAGTGCCGCCAGCAGAACCCCGCCCTGCATGATGCCAATAGCAATCCTTGCTGGCTGACTGTAATCGGTTGTCGACTCCCTGCGTGCAGCTTTCTCTGCGCGCACTACAGATTCCGGAATCATTGGCTTTGTGACGTAATGCGACGTGATTGAACAGGCAACGAGTAGGCAATAAGCGACCAGCAACCACCGAAACTGACCTTTGGTGAGCGGTTTCAATGACTCCTTAGTCTAAGTTCTTAATCGTCGGGCTAACGCTTCAACAATTTACCGCATGGTTCTGGCCGCTCGCCTATGTCCAAACAGAAGCTCACACCACATCCTATCACACGCGTACCTGGCGCTCACTGTCTCCCACAACTCTCGATCCCCAAGAACCGCCTACTTCACGTCTTTGATGGCCGCCTTCACCTTCGCCACCAATTCGGGAGGAATGCCCTTGAACCCTTGCGCTGCCCCTACATCTTCTTCTCGCAATTAATCATCCACGGCGTGCCGAATTTATCGACGAACATCGCGAACCGTTGCGCCCAGAATGTCTCCTGCAGCTCCATGCAGATTTCGGCCTTGTCCGACAGGCCTTGGTAAATCCGTTCGGCTTCCGCGGGAGTATCCACGCCAACCGACACCGAGAATCCCTGCGGCTTCTCAAACCGGTCCGGCGGCGCGTCCGAACCCATGAGCACCTGATCGCCCACGACCAGGCGCTCGTGGATAATCTTGTTCTGCCAGTCGGGCGCCGTCTGTTTCGACGCGGGCGATTCGCCGTACGTCATCTTCATCGCGATCTTGCCTCCCAGGCATTTTGTATAAAAATCAAACGCCTCGGCGCATTGTCCCTGGAACATGACATAAGCATTCAATTTCATCGTGGTCTCCTTTGGATGGGAATGATGGTGAATTTCGGTTGTCTGAGTCGCGTGTGCTCCGAAACAAAATTACACCACACACGCTGAACGCGCAATTGACGTTCACAATCACCGAGAGAGGTCGACCTGCCGGAAACGCCTACTTCACGTCTTTGATGGCGGCCTTCACCTTCGCCACCAATTCGGGCGGGATGTCCTTGAACCCGTGCGCCGTCCGCGCGTGTTCCTGCAACTTCTTCATCAATTCCGCCTCGGTCTCCGCGCGCGCCTCAAAATCGCACGCCACGCCAACATCCGAACATTTCATGCTCTTCGCCATGACTGCCTCCGGGTGGTTGATCGTTGCCCCAGAGTCTGCCCCGAACGCCGCCGACCTTCAACAAAGAAATGACCGTTTCGCAGAAACGGCCTACAGTACGTCTGTCATGAGTGGTTGTATCAAGATGCGCCCTCCGTGTCTCTGTGGTGAACTTCCTCCGTCGCCCTCGTTGAGCGTTGAGCGTTCAGCGTTGAATGTTAAACGTTCGTTCCGTCCCGGTTACTGCCGACCTTGCAGCCGCACGAGGGCGTTGCTCGCCGCGGTAAAATCCGGTTGAAGTTGGAGGACCCGTTTGTATTGTTCGATCGCTTCCGGCATCCTGCCCTGCTGTTCCAAGGCGGTCCCCAGACTGTAGTGCGCCTGAATATCGTCCGGTTGAATCCGCAATACCTGCTCCCAGTGCGCCATCGCCTCCGGCATCCGCCCCAGACCGGCCAGGACCAGGCCAAGATTGTAATGGGCCTCGGCGTACTCGGGATCGAGACGCAACGCCTCCTCGTAATGCGGAATCGCCTCTGACGCCCGGTTCTCCAACGCCAGAGCGTTTCCAAAACCCCATTGCGCCGGGGCATACTCGGGATCGACCCGCAATGCTTTTTCTAGCGCTCAATCGCTTCCGGCGCCCGGTTCTGCATCAGGAAGCATTCCGAAATAGAAGTATGTCCCCGCATAATCGGGATTGATCCGCAACGCTTCCTGGAAATGCCCCATCGCCTCGGGCACCCGACCCTGTCGCAAAAGCGCGCTCCCGAACCCGAGGTGCGCCTCCAGATAATCCGGCCGGATCCCAGCGCTTCTACATACTCCCCGTCCGCATTTTCCGTCTGGCCAAGCCTGGCAAGCACCGTTGCCAGATTGAAATGCACTTCCGCGTTGCCGGGATCGATCTGCAAGGCCCGTTCATACTGCCGGACCGCGGCTTCAAAGCCGCCCAATTGCGACATCACCAGGCCCAGCGCGTTGTGCGCTGCGCGCTGCCCTGGCGCGATCTTCACATATCGTTCCGCGCAATCGAGCGCCTCCCGCCCCGGCCTTGATCCACCAATGACATCACCACCAACCCATTCGGCAGTTCCCAGTCGGGAAACTCCGCCAGCACGGCCCGCCAGAGTGTTTCGTCGTCGTGCCAAACCAGGATCATCCGGTGGGTGAGCCGTCCGAAACCGCACACGGCGACCACCAGCAGCCCGACCAACGCCGCGCGCGCGCCGTTCGCCGAATGCCGCCACAACCACACCGCCGCTCCTCCCGCCAACAACAGCAGCGGTAGCATCGCCTGATACGCATAGCGCGGGGCCATGGCCTGCGAACCGCCCTGCATTGGCCCGGACACGGGAAGAATCATCATGGCGTACGCCGCGCAGCCCACCACCAGCGCCGGCGTCTGACGCCAACGCCACACCGCCACGAAAGCGATGGTCCCGACGCTGAGCACTGATAGCAAAATCGGCCATTGCTCAAGGGAAAGTCCCGACGGCAACGGATAGAATGGCGACAGGTGCGCCGCCAGAGAAGCTTCGCCGGTAAAACGCCAGGTTCTCGAACATCAACAGCACGCGTTGTGTCGCCGGTAACGCTTTCATCGGTACCATCGGGCCGTAAACCGCCAGCCGGTGATCATCGTCGCCGCCACCACCAGGATTCCCAGCCCGAGCAACGGGATTTTCTCAATCAACAGTTGGCGCCAACCAGCCTCCTGGTGCCGCCGCAGCGGAAAGTAATCAATCGCCAGCATCGTCAGCGGCAGCGACACCGCAATCGGCTGGCTCACCACCGCCCCGGCATACAGCGCCCACACCAGCCACCGCCGCGCGCCCGCCACATACGCCCAGACACTGCCGATGCCGAACGTCGCGCATAACAAATGCGTGCGCCCGGAATCCACGCCACCGTCTCCACTTGCAACGGATGAACCGCGAACACGACAGAGACACCGCACGCTGTCGCCAGCCGCTCGCCCGTTGTCAACGAGGTCGCGCCCAATAGCGTCCACGCCAGTCCGAACACAAGTACAGCGTTGACCGCATGCAAAACCACGTTGGTCAGATGATGCCCGGCCGCCTTCTTCCGCCAAAGCTGGTAGTCAAGCGACCGTGAAAGGCGCGCCAACGGTTGGTAGTATGGTTGCGCGGATGTGAACGCCCAGTGCACGGCTCCCCAGCTAAGACCGTCCCACCGGATCGCTTGATGCAGATTTTCCCAGTCGTCTCCCCGGAGAAATTCGCCATCAAGGCTCGGGCGGTACAGGCAGAAAGTGGCCGCAAATATCACCAGCCCCAATCCAAGCAACCTCGTGCGGCTTTCGTTCATGCAAATCAGGAAGGCTGGCTTCCCGTAACGCTCTCCTCCTTGTTCGAAGCCGCGCCAGTGTAAAGGCGCGAAAACAATTCGGCAAGCCGCGATTGCAAAACACCGCCCTCGTTGAGCGGCCTGCCCCGAATTCTTTTCGGGGTTGAGCGTTCAGCGTTGGATGTTGAACGTTTACTTCTTTGCAGTTCCGCTACGGTTCCGCAACCAACACGCGGCTGCGTGTCCGTTTGCACGTTCAATGCGCCCGGCGCAGTGGCCCCTTCGCCGCTTGAATCAAAGTCCGCAAAGCCGCATTGACCGATTGCTCGTCCGAAAAATACTCGGCCACGTCCGGTGACAGAAGCACGAGATTCGTCCCCGCTCGATAACGCGTGATATATTTACCGCGTGTGCCCCCCTTCAACGTCGACAAGTCATACTCGGGCCTTAGTTCGACCCGCCTCCGCCTTTTCTCACTTGTTTTCTTCATTTGGAATCAGGTCTCAACCTCAAACCTTACGCGCCTTCCCCACTTGTCCAATCACTCCCACCCTATCACGCCATGCACACTTTGCCGCCCTCATTGAATCTCCAGCGATACGATCTTGTCGTTTTCGAGCGTGAACGTGTAATCGAGCTCGACCTGATCCCGGGGAAGTTGCCGGTCAACCGGGCGCGAAGTCTCACGATGTTCCCGTCCACCGCAACATCGAGAGGTTCCGCAATATACCGGTACTTCGCGTCCGTTTCCCGCTTCCAGGACGTTATCGCATCGAGCCCACGATAGTCGCGGTCTTCGTCATGCACCAGCGCGTCGTCCGCAAAGCAAAGAGCCAGCATGTCCACATCCCTGGCTTTCACCGCCGCCAGGTAGGTGGCGACCGGCCCGGGCAGATTTAATGGCATCGCCTTGTCCTTGTAGATCGCACAGGATGGAATTTAGTAGCATCCTCACGTCCTCGCAAGTACGCGCATCACTTCATTTCCGTTCGCCCTTTCCGCCTTCCGCTTTCCGCTCTCCTTGGACGTTGAGCGTTCAGCGCTGGATGTTGAACGTTTACTTCTTTGCAGTTCCGCTACGGCTCCGCCACCAACACGCTGTCATTGGGATCGTCATTCGTGCCCGCCGCCGACGGCAGACTGTTCTCCCAAGCCACATGCCCGTCATTGAAAAGCACATGCCCGCCGGCATCCTTGTGGGGCGCGGTAGGGGAGACGCTGGTTGACCATTTCGCGCCTTTCGTGTACCCCGCCGCGGTCACGGACTTGCCCATCCGATCCATCGCGATGATCGAATCCGGCTGGTCCTCCCAGACCAGGCCAACCGAATACGAATAGCTGATCGCCATGCTGGACGCCGAATTCGTCAGCGGATAACTGGCCTGCATCTTCGCCGCGCTGTCACTCGGGCACGTGAAAATCTTCGCCGAAGTGATTACATTGCTCAACAGATTGAACGAGCCCGCCAACGTGGGGCCGCTGGCGAGGTCTTGGGGCATCCGACCGTTGTAACCGTCCGCGTACATCGCGATGCCCAGGCCGATTTGCTTGAGGTTGTTCAGGCAGGCCGCCCGATGCGCCTTTTCGCGGGCCGCGCCGAGCGCGGGCAGCAGCATCGCCGCCAGAATCCCAATGATCGCGATGACCACCAACAGTTCGATGAGGGTGAACCCGGCGCTGTCTCTCGTGGAACGTTTCATAGCTCGGTCCTCCGTACGGTTGTTCGAGGACTGCATGCCCGCGCCTGCGTAACCTTACGCCGCCATACCTCGCGAAGCACGTAAACACCCTGTAAAATAGCGCGTGTGGATGAGCAGAACCCATCTCATAAATAGTGGTGGGACAGGCCTCTGTGCCTGTCAAAACCTATTGCCACAGGCCCCGAAAGCTTTCGGGGTGCCACCAAAGGTTTATGGGACTAGTGGTGCGACACGCTTCATTTGCAGGGTCGTTGGTAGGGACGGCTCGCCGAGCCGTCCGCGATTCCGCGCTGGCGCGGCGCGGTGGGCCACCGCGCTCCACCCATCGAATGAACTGTGTCGCATCACTAGTTCTCGTGCGCAGCCGCCTATTTCCCGCACGAAATCAAGGCGTGATGTCGAACCGGTAGAAGCCTTGCGGAGCGAGGGCGGCGCCGAAGTTGGTCACAGTCAGCAATGCGCCGAGGCTGTTGCTCACACAGGCATCGGCGATGTTCGACCAATTGCCGGAGGTGAGATCGGTAGTGTACTGCAACTGGTACATTTCGCCGGCGACTGATGGGACCGCGACGACGATATTGCTGTCCGCCATGCTGAGGCTGCTGATTTGATTCGCCGGAGGATTGAGCGGGACACAGAGCTTGAAGATAGTGCCGTAAGCGCCACCATCATTCGTTCCGCCAAGACTCGTAGTCCCATAAAAAGCACCGTCGCTACCCTGAACCAGTCCTCCAATAGGGTCAAAGCCGTCCGGGGACGGGAAGCTGGATAAACTGCCAAATTGCCATAACGGAGTCAGCGTGCCGGTCGAGGTGATCTTGAAGGCGGTTCCAAAAGAATGAAACTGGTCTGTCCCGCCGCTGGAAGCGGTCTCATAGAAACTGCCATCGCTACCAAGAACCAATGCTGCATATGGACGGACGCCATCTGCGACGTTTGACAAGCTGCCAAATTGCCATAGCGGCGTCAGTGTGCCGGTTGGAGTAATCTTATAAACAGTACCGCCTGCATAACTGCCTCCGCCATAGGTTGTCCCATAGAAAAGGCCATCACGTCCCTGAACCAATGCTGCAAATGGTGAGGCGCCATCCATGCCACCCGTAAATTGCCAAATGTTGGTTAGCACGCCTGCTGGGGTGATCTGAAACACGGTGCCGTGGTTGAACGTACCGCCATGGGCGGCTGTCCCGTAGAAATTACCATCGCTTCCTTGAATAAGAGGCGCGTCCGGATCAGTCCCATCCCCGGTGAAATTGCCAAACGAATAGAGAGTTGTCAGGCTGCCATCGGGAGTGATCCGAAACACCGTGCCGTGATTGTTCAACCGTTCCCCAATTGTTGTGCCGTAGAAATTGCCATCGCTTCCTTGAATTAACCCATTCGGTCCTCCACCGTCTGCGTCATTCGACAAACTGCCAAACTGCCACAACGGTGTCAGCGTGCCGGCGGATGTGATTTTATAGGCAGTGCCGTAAAAGCGGTTTGTCCCGCCGAAGGCGGTCGTTCCGTAGAAATCGCCATCACGACCTTGGACCAGCCCCGAGGAGAGGACGTTGCCGTCTGCATCGTTGGATAAACTGCCAAAGTGCCAGAGGGTGGTCAGCGTGCCCTGCGGGGTGATTTTGAATACCGTACAATTGACTTGGTTAGTGCAACCACTGGTCCCATAAAAATTGCCGTCGCGGCCCTGGATCAGCGTCACCCCGGGGTTGCCACCGTCCGCGTCGTTCGACAAACTGCCGAACTGCCAGAGCGGCGTGAACGTTTGGCCGCTGGCATTTCTCCCCCAACAAGCGAAGAGCAATGACATCAAGACAAAAAGTCCCGGCCGCTTCATATGGACACCACCTCCTTGGTGGCGAGTATCCACCACATAGTATGGCAGTCAAGCGCGAATACCGTGCCGCCTACTTCGTGCTCTTCCTGCACTTCGTGGTGAATCCGATCGCATGTACCAAGCTCTGCGCTGTCTGCGCGCTAAAGAAATAATCCTAGCCCACGTTAGGTCAATTCCCCCATAGCGAAAGTCAGTCCCCGGCGTTACGTTTGATGCAGGAAAACAATGCCAACATAAGGAGCGTTGGTTATGAAACGAAATATCACATTGGCAATGTGCGCGATATTGGTCGTCGCCACGCTAACACTGGCAATTCGGGTTTCGGCGGACAACCCGCCTCCCACGCCGGGCATGCCCATCTACAGCGGCGTACTCCGCGCTTTGGATCTGCAGGGGCGGACGATTGTAGTCGACGGCTCCGCCGTCCCGCAAAGGTTTGTCGTTCCGAACGATGCCGAAATCATCGTAAAAGATAAAGCCACCGGCGCGCTCGGCGATCTCGCCGTGGGCAATGGAGTCCAGGTCAAGTACACGAACGAAGGCGGCGTTCTCGTAGCGCACCAAATCTCCGTCCTCGGCCTCAAAGCTCCGTAATACCGGGCATCTCAGTCGCTGTCGCGCTGATTGCTACGGCGTTTAGTGCACGCTTACCAAATGCACCTTCGCGCTCGAGAGCCAAGCGAAACCCCACAAGAACGTCAAAACGACGGAAACAATTGACCAGCGGGGCAGATGTTTATCGCGGACGGAGCCCGAATTTCTCAATATGGCAACGACCGCAAGAATGCCCGCGACCGAGGAAACAACCAGAAACAATCCCGTAAGGTTAAAAAGAAATACTTCCATACGATGCGCAGCCCATGAGATTTGATACGGCAATCCCCAGATAATCAGCCCTCCCAATACAGAGCCAACAAGCATTCCATTCTGAAACAAAAGAAAAGCGTGGGAGCGAACTCTAATTGGAATTCTCATTGCTATAACAACGCTTACCTCTGCAGCACAGTTCGACGTTGAGCGTTTAGCGTTGAAAGTCGAACGTTAAGGAGTTATCCGGATCACCACGTATATCTCACCGTATACGTCACCACCTGCTCGCCGTCTTTGTCCACCTTCACGGGAAAATGAATCGTGTTGGAGTCGTACTTCGTCCATTTCTGGTTCGACTCGGTGATCTCCCAGTTGTTCCAGCGGTAGAGGGTTTCCTTAACGAGGACTTCGACCGGCTCGGTCTTGTGGTTGCGGACGCGGATCTCGAAGCTCTCGGTAATGACGTGCCGGCCCGCATCTACGTGAAAGTCCGTGCGTTTGCGTTCGCCGACGATGTCGAATGCGTCGCCGAGGTGCAGCTTGACGGTCTCATCCTTCGGCGTGTGGTCGATCTCGTCCTCGCCGATGAACTCCAGCGAGCCGTCGGCTTCATCGCGCTTATAGAGCCGCATCTTGCCCTTCGGCAGCGCCATGCCCATGTTGTTCTCCTTGGAATTCTTCACCTCGATGACCACGTTGACCTTCTTATTGCCTTCTTCGCTGCCGTAGTTGGCATCCTCGTTCAATCCGCCGTAGAACCGGTACTGCGGCGCGCCGTCATAAAGAAAAACCTTCTTCACCGGCACGTCCGCCGCCTTCAGTAACTCGATCTGCTTGGTCTGGTTTTGCGCCACGGTTGCAGGGCGACCCAGCGTGTAGAGGTGATATTCAAAGAACGCCTTCTCCGCGAAACCCGGTTCCTTCGCTCTCGCGCCCGCGAACATCGCCACCGGCCCGCTTGTCTCCACCGCCGGCGCCACACGCCGCACGTCTCCTGCCATCAACTTCAGTTTCGCGTCTTTGTACGTCGCGCCCGACTGATTATTGATCGTGACCCAACCGCCGAGATCGAGTTTGGTGTCGTTGGGATTCAACGTGGCGTTGTAGTCCGCCTGCCAGGTGATGCCTGCGGTTTGATACGCCACTTCGATGAGTTGCTGTCCGACTTTTTCCGTCGCGAGCTTCCAAACCAGCGTCGGCTTGGTGATCAATCCTTCCGGCAGCGCGCCAAACTGGATGTCCTTCACGTTGTCGCCGCGTTGCACCATCACGATCTCCGCCTTCTCGCCCTCCTGCCGAATCACCAACTGGTTCGCATCGAAGCTCAAGAGACTGCCCGAATACCGCGAACCATCCTTCGTCAACACGGCAATCTGCTTGTCGATGTACTTTTCCAGAAGCTTGTCGGCGGACACCAGATCGTACTCGTAATTCTGCTCCAGCACCGTTGCGTCCGGGTCGGTGAGCGATTTGAATTGTACGCTGGTCCCATCGATCTGCGACGCCACATCATCAAAACGGATCGTGCCCGTCTTTTCTTTGACGTCCACATTGCGTTTCTCGCGCACCACGCCGAAATTCTGGTTGTAGATCGTCAGCGCAATGCCCTCGCTGTCGGTTGTAGCCGCCGCCGTCCCGGCGGCCGGTGCGTTGGCGGCGACGAACGCGAACGCCAGTGGAATCATCGTCAGGCTGCGTAGCTTCATAACAGTTCCTCCGTGGATGTCCGACACCGCCATCCTACAAGAGTTCCCCGCCGGGTGCGATATTTTCAGGAAAACTTTCCAAATGAGCTGGACTGCCTATAATGCGCGCATGGCTTCCTGGAAATACGATGTCATTATCGTGGGAGCGGGTCCCGCCGGTATCACGGCGGCCATCGCGCTGGCGAAGGCGCAAATCCCCGTGCTCGTCATCGAGGCGGGCGTGTTCCCCGGCGCGGAAAACTGGTCGGGCGCGGTCTATTTTACGGAAAACCTCGCGCAGCCCGATGTCCTCGGCGAACAGGCCGTCCGCGATTCCGCCTACGAACGTCCCGTCACCAAGCGCGGCTTCTACATTTATAACGGTCATTCGCTCGTTGGCCTCAATTATCGCAATCCCGCTACTTTCGCCAACTGCTACACCGTCCTTCGCCCCACGTACGATCATTATCTGGCCGAACTCGCGAAGTCCTTCGGCGCGGAGATCCTCACGGAAACCACAGTCGACGGCCTGCTTCGCGATGATAGCGGCCACATCATTGGCGTCCATACCGATCGCGGCTCGATTCACGCCGATGTTGTGTTCCTCGCCGAGGGCGACGCGTCGCAACTTGTCACGAAAGAAGGTTACGAGCGCAACGTCGAACCCGGCGCGCCGCATTTCCTGCAAGGCATCAAGGAAGTCATCGAGGTCGATCCCGATTACATCGAGCATACATTCAAGCTGCCGCAAGGTGAAGGCGCGGCGTTTGAAATCCTCCTGCGCAACGGCTCGATCCACAATCGCACCGCCAATCTCAACATGGGCGGCTTCCTCTACACGAACAAGGCCAGCCTGTCGCTCGGCCTCGTCCTGCCGCTCGATAATCTCAGTAAAGAATTCGGCGGCGACCACAACCGTCTCATGGAATGGTTCAAAGGCCTGCCCGAAGTCCGCCGCTGGACGAACCACACCCGCTCGTCCGCCTACGGCGCAAAAATCATTCGCGGCGGCGGCTTCCGCGAGCTGCCGCAACTCGTCGACAACGGCCTCGCCATCGGCGGCGCCGCCACCGGCATCGGCCTCGATTTCCCCTACCCCAATTTCACCGGCCCCGCCACCGCCATGGGCCGCTTCTTCGCCAACGCCGTCAAGCAGGCCCGCGCCGCCAACAAAACTTTCTCGCGCCCTGTCCTGGAAGAACTCTACGAGCGCCCGCTGCGCAAGACGCATCACTTCAAGAACGTACAGTTCCTGGAAAAATGGCCGCATTACGTCGAGCATACACGCGTGTTCTTCGGTCGCGCCGCCGACCTCGCGACCGGCTCGCTCTATATTGCGAGCAACGCCGCACTGCGCCCGCGCCAAAGGCTCTGGCAACTGGCCAAGTTTACTCGCGAAACTCTCCCGCTAAAAAACTGGGGCGAGTTTTTCCACGATCTGCGCGAACAGCGCGCCGCCCTGGGTTTGACACAAAAGAATTCTGCGCATGTGGGAGGGACCTCAGTGTCCCGACCCGAATCAGGCGAAGTGCTCCTGGAATTCCGCGTTGACGGCGAACCGTGCACGGACTTTCTCTGGCCGCTTTCCCGTTTTTTCCTGAAACTGCCCCAAGCCCTGCCGCTCGCATGCGATCATGTCTACGGCAATGACGCAACGCCGTTGCCCGGGAAGCTCAAGAGCGCCATCTCCGCGTTGCGTCGCGGTCTCGGCTTGCCCGACCATCTCATTCCTGTCGTCGGCGGCCTTGCGTTGCTGGTGTTGATGCCCATTCAATGGATCTGCGAACTGATCTACCTCGTCATTACACGGCCGTCGCCGGAAAAATTTCTCTCAGGTTTCTTCCAAAAAAATCGCGCTCTCGTCCGCGAACGCCTCAAGCTCGACCCTGACGCCGTCAAAATCGAACAGTCGTGGGAAGAGAAGCTGTCCCTCATCCGTTACTTTTCCGAGGACCACTCGCATATCAAGATGTTCCGCCCTGAAAATTTCGAGAACCGCGCGAAGATCGCGGAGTCCCCGCTCTGGCACGTCTGTCCCGCAAAAGTTTACGAGTGCCACACCGACGACCTCGGCCAGTCCCAACTGGTCGTGAACTTCGAGAACTGCATCAAGTGCGAGACCTGTTGGCGCTCCGCCCCGAACGACGTTGATTGGACGCGCCAACGCGGCCAGCGATTGATTTTCAGTGCTCCCACCGAGGTAAATCGAAAACTTCTCGCCATACTGAAGTCCGTCACCCCGACCGAAGCGAAGGGTGTGGCCTCGCAGTCATCCCAGATTCTTCAATTCACCCAGTATGAGATGCGCGAGAAGGCTCTCGCTCTCTCCAGCAAACTTCACCAGTTCTGCGACACCGTTTATTCCGGCCCGCGCTATATCGACGCCGGCCGCACGCGTTGGCTGCAATCGTTGTTGAACGAAGCGCAGGCCATCGCCACCGGGATCAAAAACCCGGGCATCGGCAGGCAGATGGTCCGCATTCTCGGCCACGCCAAACGCCGCAAGTTCTTTTGGGCCGAAGCCGACACCCGACAATTGCTGGAACAACTTCCTCCACCTCGTGCTTTGGCGACTGAAACGCCGCAGCAAGCGCGCGTCGCGATGCTCGCGCGTCTTGACAAACTCTTTTCGAAACAGGCCATCAAGGACCTTGAACACAATCAGCCATTGTCAAAAGAGCAGAAAAATTTCCTGCATGTGCTTGCCGACACCGTTTCGCCGCCACGCCCGATGATTCTGCGCGAGCTGGCGCGCCGCGATCCGTCACTGGCCGCGCTCGTCTCGGGGATTTATTCCGCGCAGGTCGCTGCGCGCCCGGAACTCGTCAACCAGCCGTGGATCGGCCTCACTGCCGCGCGCAGCGCCTGGAAGGAATTCATCCCGGAGCAGACGCCGACGTTGCCGCAAGTTGCCGCCGACGTTTGCGCCATCGCCCTGGGCGCGGGCGAGATGTTGTTGGAACGCTGTCGGCAACATGCGACCAGTCGCGTCCAGTTTCCCGGACTCTTCAAGGACGAAGACGGCCACGACGGCATCGCCAAGTTCGGGTCCGTGAAGAAACTGCTGAGCGAAATGGAAGCGCAGGTGTACCTCCTGGAGGCGCTGTTAGATGTTGTAGGGCAAGCGGCCCGCTTGCCAAATACGACGGCAGGCGATGCGCCTGCCCTACAAAACGACGCCGCTGCTTTGGTGAAAATTCTGGCGAGCACGGCGTTCGGTCCCGACTCCGGCAGTCTCGCCTATAACGCCGGCCAAATCTTCGGCGGCACCGCCTATAGCGAAGACGACGTGCTGTCAAAATTCTACCGCGACAGCGTCTGTTTCTCGCACATGCTGATCGATGATGGGGAGTTGAAACGGCAGCTTGGTCCAGACGCGGAGGCAAAACTGCGCCGTTTCGCCGTCGAAGCTGTCAAGCAACACGCCATTGATCCGACGGAACTCGAGGCAGAGATTGTAAAATACTTCGTGGCCCACCAGGACGCGCCACAGCCCGCTTCAGGGCTCGGCATCCAGATCATCGAGCGGGGTTACATCGAAGCGCCACTCGAACGACCGCCAGCCTTCAATTATCGCGAGTCGCTGAAGACCGAACAGGAATATGACTACGGCGATTTCCTCGTAAAACCGTTCGATGCAAACGCCTGGCGGTTCACGCCCGAAATGCTGCAGGCGGACACCGAGTTGCGGGCCTATTACGATGAGCTTTATCAGTATTTCACCGAGAAGTTCTGGAATGCCCGCTTCGACGGCCTGCCGTACTACCGACTCGTTGAAAAACTGCACATGATTCCGCTCGCCGACGTCCGCGACATGATCGCGCGCGGCTTCATGCGCATGTATATCCCGACGGAATTCGGCGGCCAAGGTTTGCTCAAGGCCCACTACTACGTCCTCTGCCCGCTCTCGATGCGTTACGCCGACCCGTCCTACGCGCTGACCATCATGGCCCATTCGAGCATCGGCACCACGCCTATCCTGCTCGGCCTCAACCAGGATTTGCCGCGCGCGAAGGAAGACCTGCAGCAGTTCCTCTCTAACCAATCTCAAATCGAAAATCTAAAATCGGAAATCGCCCGCATTCTCCGAATGCTGGACTCACCGGGAGCCCTCAAGGTGAAAAAAGTCTTCACCGCCTTGGGCGAACAAGTGAAGACAACATCGGCAAAAAACCGATGCTGCGGGCCATCGCCAGCGAATTCCTCGCCCACTTCATGGACGCCGGCCGCGCCGGTTTGCGCACCGACCTCGTCGCTTTCAAAAGCGAGTTGCAGCAGTCACTGGCGACGTTGGACACGCTTCGCCCGCGCGCCGAAGCGGTCATCGCCGAACTGGACCGCCGCGCCGAGGCCCACAAACTGTTCCTGCGGCTTATCTCGGCGGGCCAGATTAGCGCGTTTGCGTTGACCGAACCGAACGCCGGGAGCGATTCCGGCGGCGTCCAGACCCGGGCGGAACTGAAAAAAGCCGAGGTGCTCACCGACGCCGACGGTGTGAAGTACTTCCTGCTTGGAAAGGATCGCAAAAACATCATCGATGCCGCGACGATCGACCTGACCAAGATCGATTACAGCGAGTACGACTACAAGACCGATGACCCGGTGAAATTCCGTTACTACCAGCACAACGGGAAGCGCATTCCCATTCACGACATCGCCCAGGTCCGCCGCGACGGCGACAAGGAATTCTACGAGTACTACGAGGTCAACGGCGCCAAAATGTGGATCACCAACGGCCACGTGGCCGGCGTCTTTTGCCTCTACGCCCGCACGAAGGAAGGCCCAACGGGTTTCATGGTGGACCGACACGCCGAGGGCCTCATCGTCGGCAAGGACGAGGAAAAAATGGGCCAGCGCGGCTCGCCCACGAACGAACTCGGCCTCACCAGCGTCCGCGTCCCCCGCGAGAACATCATCGGCATCGAGGGCCGGGGACAGGTCAACGCGCTGGAGACGTTGAACGTCGGCCGCCTCGGCCTCTGTGTCAGCGCGGTATCGATGATGACAAAAATTTTCGAGCAGACCCACACCTTCATCAAAGAGCACTATCTGGAAAAGAACCCCCATGCCTTTGCGATGCTCGGTCCCATGGCTGCCGAGCTGTACGCCACCGAATCACTCGCCTACGAACTCATCGGCCGCGCCGACCACCACGGCACAAAATCCGTCCGGACCGAATCGGCCATCGGCAAATACTACGCCAGCGAGGCCCTGCATCGGACCATCCGCTCCGCCGAGAAAATCATGGGCATCGAGGGTTGCACCCAGATGCACGAATTGGAAAAGCACCGCCGCGACGCCCGCGTCCTCAACATCTACGAGGGCACCAATGAAGTGCAACGTTTTCTCATCCTTCGCGACCTCATTGATCATGTGTTACCACAATGGCGGAAGAGCGAGACAGGGTTCAATGCCGGTGGTTTGAAAGGTCCTGCGCACGGAAGGCTGGCGGATGCGAAGAATCTTTTGGTGCGCGCTGTTAGTCGCGCCGCAGATGCGTTCGGCCCCAGGTGTGGCAGAACGCCGATTTCCAGCCGACGATGTTTAAGCTGGTGGACATCGCAGGCTACATCAAAGTGATGGATTCGACGGCGTGGCGAACACACTGGCTGGACACCCAGACGCACGACGTTGATCGTCAATCCTTCGCTCACTTTGCCACGGAGGCGTACACCGAACATGCGTGGCGTGAAATCGAGCGCCTTCACGAAGAATTCGAGCGCGACCTACTCCTCCTCAAGCAAGGCCTCTACCCACCCGACATCCGCGTCGCGCAATTGGCATTGCAAGCCCAAGAGGAACACAGTGAAGAACCGCGCCCACAACCACCGCACAAGGTCACCGGGCCATTACACGTACTAGTTGTCTTGAATATCGTCCCGATTCTCTCGCCGCGTCCGCGCATCGTGAATGGCGAACTGCTGGAGACACATTTCGATATTGATGCCGCGAGTCGCACGGCCCTGGAGCGCGCCCTCGAACTGAAATTCGCCTCCGAAAAAGTTAGCGTCACGGCCATTGCGGTTGCGCCGGGTGACGCGACGGAATCCTTGCGCCGCGCCCTAGCGCTCGGCGCTAACGGCGCGGCGTTAATCAAAACCACTGATCTTCCCGACAACCCGCACGACAGCGCCCGATTGGTGGCCGACCTGATGGGCCAGAAACAACTGCCGTGCGATCTCGTCCTTTGTGGTGACGCGATCATGGCCGCCGTGCTGGCAGGCAACCTGGGCGCGTCCCATTTCTCCGGGGTGAAGGAATTCGTCGTCAATGGTGACCAAACGACAATCCACCTCCTGAAGCCGGTGGCATCCATTACCAACGACGGCCCCGTCGTCCTCGCAATGACGGAAGGCGAAACCGACCTGGATTTCCATGTCGACGATTACTTCAAGGCGCTGAACAAACCGCTGGAAGTCATCGACGCCCTGCAACTCGCCACTGCGCCACGTCCTGGCTTGCGGTATCAATTGCCGGAGAAGCGGCGGTGGAAGAGAAGTTTGAATCGACACCGGGTCAGTCGCCGCCCTCGTGCGAAAGATTGCCGGGGTCGAAACCGTCGCGCAAGGCAGCGGGTCGTTCGCGGGCAAAGTGGAATCCGCCGCGAAGGAAAAGCTGCCGGGACGCGATGCCGCCGTGTTCCTGGCGACACCCGAAAAACTGGAAGGCCTCGAAACCGCCGCCGCCTGCGCCGTGGCATTGGGATTGCCATTCCACGTGCTGGTGCTGGGAGATTTCGACAAGCGCGCCGCGCGGTCGGTCGCGGCCCGCGTGAACGCCCGCTCGATCTACTTCGCAAGCAGCCCGCATCTGTCGGACGCGACGCCGGCCGCGTTGCTCGCGGCGCTTCAAACGATGTGGAAAGACCTGTTGCCCGCCGTGTTGGCCTCCGGGACTGGGCCAATGAATTGCTCGCGCAATTTGCCCGCACCTTCCCGCGCGTCCAGGCTTGCTACAACGTCGCGGATGTTGCGCCAGCAAACGGGGCGCTTGAACTCGTGATGCCGGCGTTCGGCGGCAAGGTGCAACGCGTGGCCACCGTCAGCGAGATCACCACGCATCCGCTGGTGATGACCGTCGCGACAGGCGCGAGCGGAGAGCCGAAAGTTGAAAACGACAAACAAGTCTCTCTCGTGTCCCTGGAATTCGAGTACGACCCGGAAACTGACGACCTGGCGCGCGCGTTGCGGGCGGCACACGAGGAAACCAGTGTAAAATCCATCGCCGATGCCGAGTTCATCATCGACGTCGGTTACGCGGTGCGCAACCAGGAGAACTTCGACCTGGTGATCGCCCCGCTCAAGAAGCGGCTCGAGGAAATCGGCCTGAAGAATGTCCTGCTCGGCGGGACCCGCAAAGTCGTCGAAGAATTGAAACTGCTCGCGCCCGATCAACAAATCGGCCAGACCGGCACCGCCGTCAACCCCCGGATGATTATCTCCATCGGCGTCAGCGGCGCGCCGCAGCACGTGGACTATATCGGCGACCGGGCCACCATCATCGCATTCAATAAGGATGCCGACGCACCGTTGATGACCTTGAACAAACGACGAGCGCGCCCGAAGGTCGTGCCCGTGATCGGAGACTTGTTTGAGACGGTGCCGCGTTTCACGGCGGCGCTGAAGCCGCACCGTTGAACGCCTTGTAAAATATGTCTTGCAAAGGCAGTGGCGATTTGCCATAAACCACCCGGTGAGTTTTGGAGAAGCATCAGGCTGGGTGTGTGGGCGGCTTCTATTTCCATTCCAGCCTTGGACCTCTTCATTACCTACAAACCTTAACCGTCGGAATCAGGAGGAAGGGCAATGAACGGCATTCAGGCGAGTGGATCGATCGGGCGTCGCGGGCTTCTGGTATTCTCTGTTCTCGTTTTGGGAACAATCGTCGATTCATTCTCGGCAAGGGCCGACACCAATGCGCTGGCTATCATCAATTTGACGGGCGGCATAACCGCCTTCGACGGTAGCGGTGTTACCGTGGGACAAATTGAAAGCGCCACACCCACGAATCATGTGGATTTCAACAGCGCCAATCTTTCGCAAACACTTTTGAGCGCCACCGCCACGTCTTCTGCCACTAACCATGCCACCGAGGTTGCCAGCGTGATGGTGAGCACTGGCGTGGTGACGCGCGGCGTCGCCCCCGGGGCCAAGCTTTATTCGATAGGCGCATCTACGGATCCTCAATTCCTGAATGCATACTGGCTGATCGCCACTCAAGCAGTCGGGAGGGCCAAGGTAATCAATATGAGTTTTGGCTCGGCCACTGTCACCAGGTCCAGTAACACAGCCAATGGAACGAATTACGTTACCTATACACGCGTGGCCAATCCCGATGGAAACGACGCGGACTCTCAGACAATTGATAATGTCGCGGCTACCACAGGTGCAGTATTCGTCAAATCCGCCGGTAATAGCGGCGAGGCTGGTACTAACACGGTCACCGCGCCCGGGGCTGCCTACAACATCATCACGGTCGGTGCCGTGAGCAACCTGACTGCGAAAACAACATCCGTAGCCGACTTCAGTTCCCGGGGATACCTGGCTAGCGGTCGATCTGCCGTCGATATCGTCGCGGTCGGCGCCGACGTGGCCATGGCCGGCTTCTATACCAACTCGACTTTCACGCGGACAGTTGTTCAGGTTGTTTCGAACAATGTTGGGGCGCCGGCGATCTACCAAATAGGAAGCACTGGTTACTACCCATCCGGTCCCGGGCTCGCCCAAAGCCCGCTTTCCATGGTGGCTACAAGTTCCGGCACGAGTTTTGCCGCTCCCATGGTTTCGGGTGTCGCGGCACTCCTGGTGGAAGCCGCCGCAACCAACTTTGTGGCGACGCCGAGCACCGTGACCGCCGCTCAGGATCCCCGCACCATCAAGGCCGTCCTGCTGAATTCAGCGACGAAACTGCCGGGCTGGGGGCAAGGCGCTGTGGCCGGTGGCACGGCTGGCCTCACCGGTATTCTCACGGGCGGGGTCAACGGGGTCACGACTGTCCTCCAACCCCTGGATCCCAACCAGGGCGCCGGCTTGCTCAATGCCAATGGAGCCTACCTCCAATTGGCTGCGGGCCGTCAGGGACCTTTGTTCACCAATAACAACATTCGGGCCAACGGAAATGTAGGATTGATCGGTTGGGATTTCAACACGGTGGCGTTGTCCTTGAGCAATGTTTACCGGGTAGCCAGTCAGGCCCAGGGCTCTATGGCTCTGACGCTCGACTGGAATCGAGATGTCACAACGGATGGGGGAACGAACCTGCTGCAAGGCATGGCCAACCTGAACTTGAACCTCTACACAAGTTCCGACGTTTTATTTACCAACGTGCCGCTGGTCGCCCAATCCATCAGCGGGATCGACAACGTCGAGCACCTGTGGTTCACCAATTTGCCGTCAGCTTTTTACGAGTTCGGCGTAGGTTACGCCAACTATAATTCCCTGGGGGGCCCCAACGCGCCGACGGTCAACTATGGCATCGCCTGGAACTTCCAGGCTGTGCCCGAGCCTAGTTCGCTCCTGCTGGTCGGGCTGGGTATCAGCGGCCTGGCATGGCGCGTGAAACGCCGACGAATACCGCCGACGGTCTGAAACTGGATCTCCAGCGGCACCAAAAGTGCGTCGCAACACGTCGATCGTGATGGCGCTTGAGCGACCCTTGTTGCGTTCAACAAGAACGCGCGAAGTGTATTGTTGCGCTCAAAACGTGGGGTTGACCTTCTATTGATTACGCCAGCGGATATTAGCGTCACCCTTCCGGTGAGTGTGGCCATCAATCGCGTGAAGCTGCTGTTGTTCGAGCCTTTCGATCTTGGCAAATGGTTTGCCATCGGCTTCTGCGCCTGGCTCGCCCATCTGGGAGAGACGGGATTCCAGGCAAATTACAATGTCGGCGCGCCCCGCGGCGGAGCGGGAAAAGGCGTCCACGAGGGATTCGAGCATGCGCGGGCCTATGTGTTGGACAATCTCGGCTGGATCCTGCCGCTCGCGGCGGCCTTGGTGTTTGTCGGCTTCGCGTTCTGGGTGCTCCTGACCTGGCTGCGCAGCCGGGGCAATTTCATGTTCCTTCACTGCGTGGCCTTTGACAAGGCAGAGGTCCGCGGGCCCTGGCACAAATTCGCTCGCGCAGGAAAGAGCTTGTTCCAGTTCCGTCTGGCGCTGGGGTTGGTCGGGATGATTCCAGTGTTACCGTTGCTGGTGCTCGCAGCCATGATGGTCATACGGATGATTGACCACGGCCAGCCTGAATTTCACAGCATTCTGCTGCTGATCGGGGTCGTGTTGATGCTCTTCGGGGTGGGGATGGTCTTTTTCGTGGTCGCCAAGCTCACCACGGATTTCGTGGTGCCGATCATGTTCCTGCGAGGCATCACCTGCCTGGAGTCATGGAAGGAATTGCTCGGCCTGATCTCGGTTCAGGTTCCCAACTTTCTGTTGTATCTCCTGTTCCAAATCGTACTGGGGTTCGCGACGGGTGTGCTCGTGCTCATCGCCGTCCTCGTAACCTGCTGCATCGCCGGTTGCTTGATGATCATTCCGTATCTGGGCACCGTGCTGTTGCTGCCAATTCTGGTATTCAAGCGCTCCTATTCGCTCCACTACCTGGCGCAGTATGGACAAGCATATGACGTGTTCCCCCCGCAACTACCGCCGCAACTCGGCGTGACGCCACCACTATCATAGGGCGGTTCCAAGGTGGGTCTACGTGCTGTCAGCACTCGACTCGAGCAGTTGCCAGAACTTGGGATTGTCCTGCAAAAGCTGGTCTTCGGAGATGGGCAGTTTGCTGCGGAAGAAGAAATCCTTGAGCGAGTTCTTGCTGAGAATGCACCGCACATTGATGATCTCGGCATTCCGCTCGAAGTAGATGCGATAGTCCTTCACGCGGTAACGGTAAATCTTCTTCCCGCCGCGGGTAAGCTGGCCAAATTTCTCGTCGTCCTTCTCGAAGTCTTGCGGGAAAAGCTGGAAGCCGTCGATCATCTCGAGCTGCAGCTTGCGCGGGAGCGCAGCCAGTTCCTTGGCGCTCACGGGGTTGAAGATGATCTGCAGCATGAACGAAGAATAGCGGAAGCCTAGGGCCGCGCAAGACAAGATTTGGCGCGGTCAGGATGGTTGGTGATGATGCCATCCACCCCCCAACTCGCGAGCTTCTTCATCTCGGCTTCGCGGTTGACCGTCCACACGAAAACCTTCCAGCCACGCCGGTGAATCCGCCGCACGACCCGCGGCGATGTGATCAATCGGCGGCTGATGCCGAGACCTTCAACGGCCACCGCCGCTTTCAGCCGTGCCATCGCCCACAACGGTTGGCGCGCGATGAGGCCGAAACGAGGAATGCCCGGGTTGGCGGCGGCAAACTGTTTCATCCGCGCCACCGAAAGCGAGAAGACAATGACCTCCCGTTCCATCCGCAGCTTCGCGACGAGCCCGGCCACCTTGCGCGGGTCCGCCCGCTTGATTTCGATCAGCACCTGCGCCTTTCCTTTGCACGCGTTAAGCACCTCGCGAAGGGTCGGGACTTGTGGATTCCGCCGCTGGATTTCTGCCAGCGTTTTGTGGCGCACGCGACCGCGCCCGCCGCAAATTCGATTGAGCCGGTAGTCGTGGAATACGATCAACGCCCCATCGCGGGTTTCCTGTACATCGATCTCCACGAAATCAACGCCCAGTTCGAGTGCCGCGCGCACCGCGGCCAGCGTGTTCTCCAGATAGCGACTGCTGAAGCCGCGGTGGGCGATAATCGAGGGAAGCCTGCTCACGGGAGGTTTCGATTCCATTCTTCGGCGTAGCGTTCAAATTGCGCGCGTTCTTCGTCCGGATTCCAACCAAGCAACGGCGCCATCACGTGAGCTACTTGCAGGGCGATCTCCGGTCCGCCGGCCCGGCTAACGCGAGCCGGGTGCGCCGCCGCATGACATCGCCAAGCGTGATGGCCATCTCCTGTTCGCACGCGTGGATAATATCGCTGGCGAACACGGTTGGCGAATTCGAGATTTTCTCGCCGGCTGGATGCGGGACGGTGATTTGGCAATGGGACTTCCGCGGTGCTGGCACGGCCTGGCTGTCACGTTGAGAATCTTGACGGCCACATCAACCGTCTGTTGCGCGATGGCACGAAAGGTTGTGTATTTGCCGCCCACGATGCTCAACAGGTTTTGCCCATGACGGACGATGCGATGTTCGCGTGAGCGTGCCGACGGCGACGCGAATCCGAGGCCAGCAGCGAGCGTACGCCGGTAAAGGTCGTGGCGATCTCCGCCTCGGACAGGGGCGCGCCGGGAAACAGCGCCCGGACTTCAGCCAGTAAATACTCCACGTCGGCCCGCTCGGCGCGGGCGCTGTCGGGATCGCCGTGGAACTCCGTGTCCGTTGTTCCCACCAACGAGTAATCGCCCCACGGGATCACAAAAAGCACACGCCCATCACGGCGGGCTTGAAAAGCAATGGCGTGATCCCGAGTGAGTCGGGGCAACACCAGGTGGACGCCCTTCGTCGGGCTGAGGCGCGTTGTGTCGCCATCGAAAGGTGTGAGCGTGCGCACCTGGTCGACCCATGGTCCCGCCGCGTTGATAAACACCGGGCCGTCACCTCGGAGGTACAGGAACCGACTTCGTCGCGCACGCGCGCCGCGACGATGCGGTCTTCGCGGGTAACGAAACCCGTGAGCGCACAGTAGTTGAGGCAGACCGCCCCGAGTTCCGCGGCGTGAAGGATGTGGTCGACACAGAAGCGTGCGTCGTCCTCCTGGCAGTCATAAAACATGACGGCACCCCGTAACCCATCGCGGGACAGTGACGGCTCGGTTTCCAGGGCGAGTTTTGCGGAAAGCGTGCGGTGAGGCGCAACGTTACGGTAAAGCGCGAGCCAATCGTACAGCGTCATTCCGAGGCGCAGTTTGGCCAGGGAAAGCGGTCCGTCCTTGTAAATCGGGAAAAGAAACGGGAGGGGCTGCACGAGATGCGGGGCGATCCGCCGGAGGATGCGTCGCTCGCGGCAGGCCTCGAAGACCAGCTTGAAATCGCGCTGCTGGAGGTAGCGAAATCCCCCATGAATCAGCTTGGAGGAACGGCTGGAAGTGCCACTCGCGAAATCCGACTTTTCGATCAGCCCCGCGTGGAGTCCGCGGAGCGCCGCATCGCGCGCGACGCCCGCTCCAAAAATGCCTCCGCCAATAATCAGGATGTCAAAGTACCGGTCGGACAGTGCCGAAATGTCGCGATTCATTACAAGTCCTTGAAATATAGCAGCTAAGAGTGGAATTGTCTCGGCTAAACCGACTGCTTTTCCCCAAAAATCGCGTAAGTCTCCTCGAGAAAATTCTTACCGCTAAAGCGTGCATCCGGCGGGTATATTTAGCCGCCAGCAGTCGTGGATTCATGTCGCAACGCTGTCTGGTCATCAGCTACAATCCTCTGGATTTTCTCTCAGCGCGCGCTAGAATATTTCCAGGTCCCAGGAGGCGTCTTTCGGACAGCACGACCAGCTCGGCACACCGTTTACTGACATGAAAGAGTATTTGGATTTGGTAAGGCTCGTGCTTGACCACGGCAAACTCAAAAAGAGCCGCACGGGGATCGACACGATTTCCTGGTTCGGCGCCCACTACTCGGTCGATCTGTCCCGAGGGTTTCCGTTGCTGACCACCAAGGAAGTCAACTGGACGGCGGTGTTGCGCGAATTGCTCTGGTATCTCTCCGGCGAAGATCACATACGCAACCTCCGCCAGCACACCAAGATTTGGGATGCTTGGGCCGATGCCGACGGCAATCTCGAAACCGCCTACGGCCGTTATTGGCGGCGGTTCCCCCACCCCTACCAGGAGCCGGCGGTCAATGGCAGGTGCGCGAGGTGGATCAAATTCAATTCGTTATCGACACGCTGCGAAAAGAACCCTACAGCCGTCGCATGGTCGTCACCGCCTGGAACCGGGCAACGCTGAGACCAGCAAGCTTCCGCCCTGCCATTACAGCTTCGTGTTCAACGTGCAGGGGGACCGGCTCAACTGCCACCTCACGCAGCGTTCAGGCGACATCGCCCTTGGCATCCCCTTCAACCTGGCCTGCTACGCCGCGCTCACGCAAATGATCGCGCAGGAGGTTGCTTGCGGGTCGGGTTCTTCAGCCACACCATCGTCGACGCCCACATCTACACTGCCGCGCGGGACAGCGGCCTTGCCGAATACGACCACGTACCGGGGCTGCGCGAACAACTCAAGCGCGAGCCGTGCGCCCTCCCCCACCTGGTGATCGCCAAGAAGCCGTTTGACCAATTGCAATTCGAGGACTTTCAACTGGTTGACTATCATCCGCAGCCGAAGATCAAATTCAAAGTGGCTGTATGAAGATTGCTCTCATCGTCGCTATCAGCGAAGACGGTACGATAGGCGACAAAGGCAAAATCCCCTGGCATATCCGCGAAGACCTGCAACGCTTCAAGCGACTCACCATGGGCCACCCCATTATCATGGGACGAAAAACCTATGAATCCATCGGCAAACCACTTCCCGGTCGCATTAACATCGTCCTCACCCAGAACCCAAACTTCACAGCGCCACCCGGAGTGCTCACGTTTGCCAGCCTCGAAGCCGCTCTCGACCACTGCGGCAAGCAGAATGCCGAGTCCGTCTTCGTCATCGGCGGCAGCAAGGTCTATCAACTAGCCCTTCCGCTGGCCGACAAGTTGTTTGTGACCGAAGTGCACCAGCACGTCAACGGCGACACCAAGTTTCCCGACTATGATCGGCACGAATGGAAAGAAACCGCTCGGGAAAAAGGGCCGGAGTGCTGGTTCGTTGAATATGTACGAAGTCGCGCGACAACGTAGTACAAATCCCCTGTTGAAAAGGCAGCGAGTGGCGCGTATAAGTTTCACAGATACATGAAACCGACCGATCTCCGAGGTATCCTCCATTACGTCCCGCAATTCCGGGAACGGGTCTTCCTCATTGCGGTCGATGGCTCAGTCGTGGCGGATGAGAATTTCGGCAACCTGCTGCTCGATATTGCCGTCTTGCGCAGCCTGAACATCCATATCGTGCTGGTCCACGGCGCGGGCCATCAGATTAAGCTGTTGTCGGAACGCCTGCACGAGCCGATCTCCAACCATGACGGCACAGGCGTGACTGATGCCGCGACGCTCAGCATCGCCATCACCGCCGCCACGAATGTCACCCACGAAATTCTCGAGGGCCTGAAACTTAACGACATTCGCGCAGCGCAGACCAACGCAATTGAATCCATTCCGCTGGGGATCATCAAGGGCATCGACCAACAGCATACGGGCAGGGTGCATCAAATCGATCTCGTCGTTGCACACCCTCCTCGACAAGGGCATCGTGCCTGTCATCCCCCCGCTCGAATTCGACGGCAACGGGCACACCTATCGGTTGAACTCCGACGCTGTGGCCGTTGAGTTGGCGCGCGAATTGGGCGCGGTGAAATTAATGTTCATCGGCAGCACCAACGGCCTGGAAATCGACGGCAAGCTGGTTTCGCAAATGTCCGTGAAGGAACTCGAACTCGCCTTGAAAACTTCCGCCGACAAGTTTGTGCCGGAAATGTTGTCCAAGGCCCAGCATGCGCTGCGCGCCTGCAGGCCGGCGTCCCCCGCGTCCACGTCATCAACGGCAAGGTGGACGAAGGGTTGCTCGCCGAGTTTTTTCCAACGAGGGCATCGGCACGTTGATTTATGCGAATGAATATCAGGCAGTTCGCAAGGCGCTGCGAAAGGACATCCGCCACAAATGCGTTAATCAAGCCTTGCATCCAGGGCGAAATTGGTCAAGCGCACCCGCGCGGCATTGACAAGCGCCTCAACGAATATTACATTTTCGAGATCGACAATAATATCGTCGGCCTCGTGGCGCTGCATTCCCAGCCCGACTCGAAAAAGGGCGAGCTCGCCAGCCTGGCCGTCAGCCCGGCGCACGAACACCACGGCATCGGCACAAACTGATAGTTCGTCGAGAACAACGCGAGAGAAAAACTCGCCGAGAGGATCTTCTGTCTTTCGACGCAGGCGTTCACGTTCTTCCAGCACAAAGTGGGCTACGCGGAAGGCACGCGGAGGATTGCCGCCCGCGCGGCGCGCGCAATATGAACAAAGCGGCCGGAATTCCAAGGTGTTGATCAAGAGCCTGGTGCCGACGTCCTCTTCCTCGGGCATCCCGCCGCGCGAACCGGCGCTCACACCCACGGCCGGCTGAACGTCATTCGCGAACCGGAATGCGTGTTCGATCGCCCTTGTCCACGCTCGCCCCAACAACCACTGGCTTTAGGCATCCACCTCGTCGCGCGAGGCGGCGAAGACTTTCTCGGACAGTTGATTCCATTCGCTAAGGATTTGTTGCTGCGAAGTTTCCAGGCGCGCCAGCATCACGAGATCGCGGTTGACTTCATTCAGGCGGGAGGCAATCCGACCCGTCACTTCGCCGCGTTGCGTCTGGAGTTCCTTGAGTTGGCCGGCGAACACGACCAGTCGCTTTTGGGCGGGGACATCGAGGGCGCTCGCCCCGGTTTCTTCCGCAGACCCGGCCGCTTCTTTGGACGGCGTGGCCCGCGCGACGGATGCGGACGGCTCGGAGCGGGCGGTCGATCGCGGCGGCACGATGACATTCGTGCGGCATTGCGGGCAATCGACGATCATTCCCTCGGCGCTCACGTCCACCACGAGACTCTTCCCACAGGAGGGACAATCGAAAAGTATATCCTGGTTCGTCACCACAGCTCCGTCCGCGTTGGCTTTCGTTGGTTGCTTGTTCATGCAGCACCTGTTCCACCAGAAGGATGCCGCCAGTACTCAAGCTTTGCAAGTCCGAACATTCCTGCTAGCATCCGCCGCCGTGCCAACCAAGCGTCCGCATGTACGGGTCGGTTGCTGCGGCTTTGCGATGGCGCAGGAGAAATACTTCCAGGCTTTCTCCTGCGTGGAGATCGACTCCAGCTTTTATCAATTGCCCAAGGTCGAAACGGCGGCCCGCTGGCGCGCCGCGGCCCCACCCGATTTTGAGTTCGCCATGAAGGCGTGGCAGGTCATTACCCATCGCGCCACCAGCCCCACCTACCAGCGCACGCGCCTCGGCGCCGGCGATCGCGAGCACTGCGGCCACTTCGGGTTCAACCCGACAATCCGCTGGGCCTGGAACGAAACCTTCACCGTGGCCAGGGCGCTCGATGCGCGCCTCGTGCTCTTCCAGTGCTCGCAAAGTTTCCGCCCGACAAAAGAAAACGTCGCCAATCTGCGGCGCTTCTTCGAGCGTGCCAAGCGCGGCAAGTTTTACATGGGCTGGGAACCACGCGGTGAGTGGGATGGGGAGTTGATCGCTTCGTTGTGCCGGGAACTCGACTTGATCCCCGTGCTCGACCCATTCAAACCGAACCGCTTCCGTTGGCAGGGTCCGCTACTTTCGCCTTCACGGGGTCACGGGTACGCGTCACCGCTATACCAGCGAGGAATGGGCCGGTGCGGACCATCTGCGCGGGACGGCAGCCGACCTACTGCCTGTTCAACAACCTGGCCATGACCGATGACGGACAGCGCTTTCAGAAGCTACTGGGCCCATTGGCCCGCTGAATGAGGGATGACGACGGCGGGTAGGTAATTGCGCAACCCCTCGGGAGTGGCGTGGCTGTCCACCCTTAGCGAATCAAACCACAGACCCCGCGTAATCAATCTCTTCCTAGGAGTTCCCGGCGCTCCTCGCCAAATCGAAGGCGGTGAACACCTGCAATCGCGCCGCGGGATCGCGCCACGCGTCCATTGGCAAACCCGCCTTCTCGCAAACCATCTCCAGGGTCTTCGTCGCGTCCCACCCCTGCTCCTGCGCGACCTTCGGCAACAGCAGCGCGTGCCGCCAGCCTTTTTCGACGATGATCCCATGCCGCAAGACATCGAACATCCCGGGTTCCGGCAATTCTTCCGGCGGATTCAAGATGGAAATCTCCGTCGTGAGCTCGCCAAGCTCCGGGGGCATGACCGCGTGAATCGGGGATCTTCCAGAGCAGAGGCAACCGCGGCATCCACGGCGTTTGCCCAGAGTGGCCGCTCGAAATCCATCTTGCCGATGCAACCGCGCAATTCGCCCTGTTTTTCAGTGTCACAAACACGCCGCGCGGCGCGCGCAGTCCTTCGGTCACTTCGGATTCGGGAATTTTCCACCGTTGTTCCCCGCGCACTGCGGCCTCGATCGTCGCGCGCACCCACTGCAGCAGTTTCCCCTGCTCGTCACGGTTGATCGGTGGATCGTCCATGTTACGCCTCAGTGCCCCTTGCCCGCCGCTGCTATACTACGACTGCGTCCCCAACCCGTCAAACCAGGAAGAATACCCAAACTACAGCCCGAGGCCGTCGAATAACTTGCGACCCTCGGTCGTGGCCGGATCCGGCAGAAAATCCAGCGCGGCGTCCTTCATCGCCTCGACGTTCATCGGGACTTGTTTGCAGGTGGCGCGAACATAAACCTTGCCCTGCTCATCGCGCAACTCGGCTTCCGATTCCCAAAGGCGGCCGCGGTCCGTTTTTAGTCGCGCGACACAAACAAGCTTCTGGCCAACGATAACCTTATCGACGAAGCGGACATTGAGTTCCGCCGCGAGGCAGAATTGCTTCTGGGTCGAGCGGCGGCCCAAAACATGGCTTCATCGAGCACGGTCGCGAGGATGCCGCCATGGACAATGCCGCGAAAGCCCGCGTGCTGGGGTTGCGCCGTGAAGTCGGCGTGGACTTCGTCGCCTTCACGGTGGAAACGGAGCTGAAGCCCGTGTGGATTGTGCGCGCCGCAGACGAAACAGTCGCGAGTGTAGGGAAGTTGTTGTTTGCTCATTTCATGAAAACCCTCAAGAGACGACCGACCAGGTAAATGAAAAACCACGTGGGCAACGCGAAGATCAGGATCGACTCCAGCGACAGCCAGTTCCACGTCACCAAGCCGACCTGCATCGGGTACAACGTGATCAAGAAGTACCCCGAGAACCGCGTGTGCCCCAGGATCTGGCACAACGCGCGGTCCTTTTTGCGAAACCCGAGCACGATGGTGAAAATGCCGAGCCCAACGGCGCAAGCCGCGACGATCCACGCAATCGCCGTGCGATCTTTGATGCTTCCCAAGTAAGAGCAGAAGCCGAGGTTCGAGAGGTGCATCGCCCAGTTCACCCCCGCCCACAGCATGACGAAGCCGTTGCCCACGGCATGGCCGAACGACACCTTCTTCCGGTACAGTTCGCCCAGCAGCAAAGAAACGTACAACGGCACAATGCCCAGCCAAACCGCGCCGAAATCCCGAAACGGCGCAACCAGCAACGCCACCAGCCTGACCAGATGTCCCTCCAACGGCAAGAACCGCACCTCCTTCCCCCGCTTTCTAGCACAAGAACGAATTCGCGGGCAAGCAGCCTCTGCCTTGTAGTGCCCCTGATCAACGAATCTTCTTCACTCCCGTTGGACGTTGAAAGTTGAACGTCGGATGTTAAATCCATTCCCTTCTCCCCAGTGGTTTCGTTTTCCTCCAAACGAACCCGATTCACCTTTTGCGCATTCCCGTCGTAACTCCCCTCTGTATATCGGGTTACAACGAAAATCGCATCACGACAAATCGGGTTCGTTTCGCAGAAACACATGTTTTGGGCGTTCCCCTGTCGCAAGGCCTCCGCAATCAATCGGGCCAGAGGCCGTGATTGTAGGGCGCGATGCCTGTCGTTTAGGTATCGCGCCGCGCCATTCATCAAAATATTGCCTTCTAGCGCAGCTTTGCCGCTCCGTTTGCCGCCCCTTGCCCTTCGACTCGTCCGCCAAATCGCAGAGCGCGGCGGCGGAAACATCCTAGCAAAGCAGGCTCACGCTTCGATTCATAATTCACGCGCCGACTATACCCATTTCACCATACCCCGTCCAGCAAAATTATCGATTTACGATACATGCGCAAAATTTCACGCCGGATCGCATTTGTGCTATGCGGCGCGTTTCAGGCACAGCCATCAGATTCGAGCCCGCGCTGGAGTTAAGCAAGATTATAACCTTGAACTCGTTTGCCAAAACCCCGGATCCCGGAGAAGAGAACAATGATGATGTCAGTGGGGGCGTAGGCCAACTGGCAAACTACCGGGCCATACGTCTTGGTGCGGTGCGAGCGTCTATAGGCAAGTCATTTGATGGTGTTCAATTGACTGCTTTAGCGATTTTCTTGTCCAGTTGGTAATTCACGACCTGGCAGTATTCACGAAACTGGCCGGCGTGATCGCGATTGCTCCACCGATTCCTCTCAGCCAGAAGGAAAGCTTTTGTCCAATCTCCATCCGGTCTTCGCTTGCGCAAACTGGCCAGCGCCCCATCCCAAACAGCCTTCCGATTTTCGCATATTCTTTGCAAATTTAGGTTTAAGACCTTATCCAAATCGTTGTTGATTCTGGCGTCATCAGAATAAATCACGCCGTCGGCCTGGTACTTGATGAGTACTTCACAGTTGTGCGCTGAATTTGCTGGATGAATTGTGATGTCGTCATCTCCTTTTTGCGTGTCGCAGTGCTGGAGATGCTTCGCTGCCCCTTCACCTCCATCGCACGCAGCCAGAAGATTTTGGTATTCCAATTGTCTGTCCGGATGCTTGTGCCGACACGCCCAGTGCTCAATTTTCATATTCTCGGTAGTAATGCGTCTCATGCAATAGCAGCAGATCCTGCCGTGTTCCGTGAGCAGAGCGTCGCGCAATTCGTCCTTCTCAGCGTAGTTGTCGAAATTGGAATTCGGTTGCTTGCGATGCTCGATCAGAGATTGCGGCTCATGGCCCTTTATGATGTGCTTCATGACCCCTCCGCAAATGCAATCATAGACCGGGCGCGAAGGATCTCTGGATCGTCTTCACCAAGGAGTCTTCCAAGTTCCCCAAGCTCCTCCTTTGCGCGTGCCACTTTATCCTCATCAATGAGCCTGAAGCATTGCTTTAGGCGCTCCTTGATCTCATCCGGCCGGTCTAGAACGGCCATCACATCGAACAGCAGCGAGTTGGCATCACGTCCGAACGTATGGGGCTTATTCTCAAGCAGCTTAAAATCCTCAATCAGGAAAGCTTGCTCCCGCGGCAAATAGCTAAGCACCAATGGCGAGTGGGTGCTGACGATGAACTGACACTTCGTGAAGGTGCGCTCCAGTGCGGGAATGACCATGCGTTGCCATTGTGGGTGAAGATGCAAATCCACTTCGTCAATCAGTACAACCCCTTCGCCGTCTAGCGGATTGCGTAATGAAGGATTGGCAATAGCCAACCGGCGCGCCAAATCGCCCGCCATAGCCAACAGACATTTCTCGCCATCGGACAATTGGTTGACGACCAACTCTTTCCCGTGTTTCTCGATGGTCATCCGCAATAGTGGATGCCGCCGCACCCGGGGGTTAACAAACCCGGGTAGCATTCTCTCAATCGCGGTTCGCACAGCGTTTAACTGCCTGTCCCTTCCGTATTTTCCTTGTGCCTCCCGCGCGACATTCCCGCCTTTCGCCGCCACATCACGAATCCCTTCGTTCTCAATGTCCTCACGGCGTCTGAACCACTCAAAGAAGATTCGGAAGTCGTTCCGGGTCCCGGTGAGTGCCTGATCATACGCGGCCAATTGATCGAATTCGTGCCGAGCGCGAATGCGCAATGGGATATCCAAAACCGCACGATTCACATGATAGTAAGTTGCTACCGGATATTAGTGTCGGGTTTTATCTCCCCAAACCAATCGACAACATTCTCCAAGTCAGGGAGATTCGTGATCGATTGCGTTCTGCTGCTGTGCCGTCTCCTCGTCACTCTCCACGTCATCAATCGATCGCGGAGACTTACTTCAATTGAATTGCGGGTTTCGAGCGCCTCGTTGCGGATATCCTGTTCGGAAAAATAACGCCCCGTGCCCTTGGACGTGCGAATGCGCCCGATCAACCGGGAAAGCAGGATGGCCGTACAGTCTAGAATGCCCGATTTTCCAGCCCCGTTGATCCCGACGAGAACGGAAGTCCGGGCCTCCGGGAAGTTGAGCGTCATCTTCTCGATTCCCCGAAAATCCTGCATCGTCAATGTCTTAACGCGCATCTGTTTTCTCCTCTTCCAAAATCTTGGTTACTTTAGCCACAAGCTCCTCTTCGGTCAACGCGGCCGGGCCGCGCTCGCGGAGTTTCCTTTGCCATTGTACTTTCTGTAGGTCAGAGGAGATGGTTGCCGTATCGGTATCGGTTTGCTTGCTCCAAAACGCACATGAGTTTAGCTGTTCACTTGACCTACGGCAAGCGCAAGTCAAGCTTACCGCCTAGTCTCCACATCCCTTGAACCCGCAATTGCCAACCCCCTTCGTGTTCTTCGTGTCTCCTTCGTGCAATTCGTGGCGCTTCCACTTTGACGCCTCCCCTCTCTGCGGGTATACTCTGCGTGTGGTTCTGGAAGTCACCAAATACGGTCATCCGGTGTTGCGCGAGAAAGGCAAACGCATCGAACGCGTCACGCCGGAGATCCGCCAGCTTGCCGCCGACATGGTTGAGACCATGCGCGCCGAAGACGGGGTCGGGCTGGCCGCGCAGCAGGTGGGCCACGCGCTGATGCTCACCGTCATCGATGTGTCCAGCTCCGAGCGGCCCTCGCAGTTGATTATCGACGGCGAATCGCTCGACATTCCCACGTCCATGCCGTTGGTCCTGCTGAATCCCAAAATCATCAAGCCTGAAGGCGAGCAGATCGCGTCGGAAGGTTGCCTGAGCATCCCGGACGTCAATGCCGAAATTCGCCGCGCGGAAAAAGTGACCGTTCGCGCCCAAGGGCTCGACGGCAAGGAACTGGTTTTCGATTGCACCGGATTGCTCGCGCGCGCCGCGCAACACGAGATCGATCACCTCAACGGCATCCTCTTCGTCGACCGCATGGACGCCGCCACGCGCGTCAGCCTGGCCGGCAAGTTGAAGAAAATGCAGAAGGAAACGCTGGCCCAGCTTGCCAGGACCGCGAAACCGCGGCGCACGCTTGCCCCGACCAGATCGGGGCTAGTGCGCTCGTGAGCCGTCCGAGGCCGTCATCCTGAACGAAGTCCGGCACCGAGTATGAAATTCCTGCGCTCTGTCATCGCGTTGTGCAGCGGCTTCGCCACCTATCGCCCGTATCGCGACCTGCCGGTCACCACCTCCTTGAAGCATCTGCTCAAACTGATGACCCTGCTGGCGCTGGTGCTGGCCATCTGCGCCGTCCCGGCCATTCGGGATGGAATGGATAAATTCGCGCAGCGCTTTGACCAGGGTCGCCCCGATTTTTCCGTTCATGACGGTAAGATCGTGACCCAGGCGCAACAACCCTATTCGTGGGGCGACGACAATCTGCGTTTCATCCTCGATACGACGGGTGCCGTGACCACCCCCAACTCCAACTCTGCGTATGGCGTGCTCTTCACCGCCGATAGCTTTCTGTACTGGATGACATTGACCAACGGACCGACTCCCGTCGTCAGCGCCCGCCCGCAAAGCCTGCGCGGATTCCCCGATGGCCTTGTCGACGGCCAATATTTCCGCAATCTGACCCGCGCCTTGCTCTGGCTGGTGGTGCCGCTCGGGTGGCTGTTCTTCGTGTTGCTGGGAATGCTGAGTTGCCTGATCCAGGCGTACCTCTTCGCGATGGTGGCCTCGTTCATGGAACGCTCGATGCCCTCGCCGCTGAAGTTGCCACAACTGCTGAATATCGCCATCCACGCCTGCACACCAGCCGCCATCGTCGTCACCGTCTACACCGCGTTTCGGCTCCACGACCTGAACCTGTGGATGATCTACCTGATTGTCTACGGCATCTTCCTGATCGGCGCCACCAACGCCAGCCGTGATCCAGTGGAAGGAAGAAAACCGCGCGAAGATGATCTCTTGTAGGAAACAGCGCCAACGTCGAACGTTCAACGCCCAACTCTCAACGTCCAAAAATTTTGGTGGCACCCCGAAAGCTTTCGGGGCCTGTGTGAGTTGAACGTTGAGAGTTGAATCTTCCCCAGAAGTGGTCTCATAAACCTTTGGTGGCACAGGCGTCCCTGCCTGTGTATGGTTTTTTGACAGGCATGGAGGCCTGTCCCACCATTTGCGAGATCGCTTCTACACCGAAAAGCTCTCACCGCACGAACACGTCGCCGTCGCATTCGGATTGTGGATCTTAAACCCGCCGCCGATCATCTTGTCCTGAAAATCGATCTCCGACGCGCTCACGTACAACGCGCTCTTCACATCCACCAGCACCCGCACGCCCGCCGACTCGATGAGAATGTCCTTCGGCGTCGGCGGGTTCTTGTCAAAATCCATCTTGTACTCCAATCCCGCGCACCCGCCCCCTACAATCTTCACCCGCAACGCCCCATTCGCCACCCCGTCCCGCTGCATCAATTGCGCCACCTTCCGCCCCGCCGATTCCGTCAGTCGAATCAGCTTCTCCGACCCAATGCGCGGCCCCGCCTGCGTTGGTGCTTCCGTACTCATTGTTGCTACTCTACCCCAGTTCGCGCCCCAAGTGAAGCCTGCTTCTCTTAGACGCATTTTCTACATTTGTCATCCTGAGTCCCGTCGTGCGACGGGATCCCGCAGAATTGCGGGACTTGTCGAAGGGTCTCTGTCGTTTCCGATTGCGCGAGCGATCTTTGCCTTTTGTGATCTTGTCAAATGGCGTTTTCGAACAAATGCTTACGGGCAACGTCGAAAATGCCGGGCATTTGTTCACGCCCCTTGACAACATCGGCTATCGGATAATACCGGTTAATCAAAGTCCGAATCTGCTCTCGATCAAGTGGCCTGTTGCGAGCCGACGACCATATCTCAACCAGTTCAGAGAGCATCATTTCAAAATCTAGAGTGATTCCGCGGTTCGCCTTCTCAAAAATAAACACATCGAGAGTAGGATGGACTCCAGTGTTCTTCTTGAGTAAAACTTTTAGCGGTTGAGTTAGATTCTGAGAAAAGCTTGGGCGACAGCTTCCTGCTTGGAGAAAACGATAGCAGGCTCATAGCAGCCGCCTTGCGAACTGTAGTATCCTTGTCTGCCAGCAGCTTCTCCAGAACACCAATTGCCTCGGCCTGCTGCGCAAAGCCGATCGCATAGGCAACGCACGCACTAACTTTTGGTTCGGTATCCTTACCTCTCCAATCCTTGAATGTCGCAGCGCTATGATCGAAACCTCTGATGACCGCATCGAGAATCATTACACATCGGGCGAGGGCTTTAGCCTCATTTGCACTCAAGTGTAAAACGCCACGAAAGCTGCGACTCTTCTTAGGAGGAGTCCTGCTCAGATACGTCGAGACTCGATGAGTTCCACCCGGATTTTGAATCTTTGGATCCATTTGCCGAAGGGTATCGCGGCAAGTTTGGGTTGGTCAATGAGGGGCAATTCCTCCACGAAGCGGGCCGGAGATCCGACTCCTGCGGCTGTAACTGTAACCTGCTTGGCCTCTAACAAGACGTTTTTCAGTCGGGTAAATTCGGATTCGCGAGGGTCAGCGCTTGACCGGCATTGACGGATTAACCGACCAAGATAATCGGCGAATGCGTGGAGAATATCAGTCAGTTCTCCGGTAAATACTTTCTGCTGGAAATTAAGGCCACAGATTCTGTCGCTTCAAGCTCAATCAGGGTCAACGAACATCGGTCGGGCGGCTCTTCAATCACGATCTTTACTAAATCGGGTATCCAGCCTGATGCACCAATTCGGAAATCGACTCCTGCATAGACATGCGAGGCAGATACGCGCAAGGAAGCGAAGAATTCGTCGTTATCTTTAGACCCATCAACTCGGAATAGATAAACGGTGGACATGGCTCATTTAGGCAATAGTGGAAGTACCTTACTCCCCGCCCTTCCCTCTAATCCCGGGCTCCGTCAACGCGTGCAGATTAAAAATCTCATTCAGCTGTTGCTCGCTCAATCCCGATACTTCCCGCGCTACTTCGCGGACGGTCTTGCCTTCTTTGTAGGCTTTCTTGGCGATCTCGGCGGCTTTGTCGTAGCCGATGACGGGCGCGAGCGGGGTGCACATGGCGAGGCTCTGCTCGACCAGCGATTCGCAGCGTTCGCGGTCGGCTTCGATGCCCTTGACGCAGGCATCGGCGAAATTGCGCGACGCGGTCGCGAGCAGGTGCACGCTCTCCAGCATCTGCGCGCCGATGAGCGGCATGGCGACGTTCAACTCGAAGAAGCTTTGCAGTCCACCCAGCGTGACGGCGAGGTCGGCGCCGATCACCCACAAGCAAACCTGAATCAGGCTCTCGGCGATGACGGGATTCACTTTGCCAGGCATGATCGAACTGCCGGGTTGCACGGGCGGCAGCTTCAACTCGCCGATGCCGCACCGCGGGCCGCTGCCGAGCAACCGAAAATCGTTGGCGATTTTCGCCAGGCTCACCGCGATGGTCTTCAATTGCCCACTCGCCTCGACGCAAGCATCGCGCGCTGCCGCGGCCTCGAAGTGGTTATTCTCTTCGTGGAGCGGCACGCCCAACTCCTTGGAAAGCGTGGCAATCGTCCGCCGTGCAAATTCCGGATGCGCATTCAGGCCGGTGCCCACCGCCGTGCCGCCCAAGGGAAGCACGTCGAGCGTCTCAATGGCCCCCTCGGCGCGACCCTGCGCGTACTTGATCTGCGTCGCATACCCGGAAAACTCCTGGCCGAGGCGAATCGGCGTGGCGTCCTGCAGATGGGTGCGCCCGATTTTCATCACGCCGTCGAAATCGCGCGCCTTCTCCGCGAGCGCGCCCTCTAAATGCTCCAGCGACGGCAGCAATTCCTCGCGGATCGCCTCGATGACGCTGATATGAATAGCGGTCGGGAAAACATCGTTGCTGGACTGGCAAAGATTGACATGGTCGTTCGGGTGCACGGGCGACTTGTCGCCGCGCTTGCCGCCGAGAATTTCATTGGCCCGGCTCGAGATAACCTCGTTGGCGTTCATGTTCGTCGAGGTGCCGGAGCCGGTCTGGAAAATGTCCACGGGAAACTGCGCGTCGAGTTTGCCTTCCACCACTTCCGTCGCGGCCTGCACGATGGCGTCCGAGATCTTTTTGTCGATGAGGCCGAGTTCGAGATTGGTCTTCGCGGCGGCGCGCTTGACGCGGCCCATCGCGTGGATCAGGCGCGGCGGCAACGGCCAGCCGCTGATCGGGAAATTCGTCACCGCCCGCTGCGTCTGCACGCCGTAATAAGCATCCGCCGGAACCTCCAGCGAACCCATGGAATCTTTTTCAATACGGGTCTTCATAAACACCTCAACTCTTAACAACACATCAACTCTCAACGTTTAATGTTCAACGGTCAACATTCAACCGCCCTTCGAGATCAAAATTCTTACCGTCACTTGAGCGTTGGGCGTTGAACGTTGAATGTTGGACGTTCATTCTTTGCCGACTTTTTGGTACAGCCGAACGCAGTTGCCTTCGGGGTCTTCGAACTCGGCGAGGTGGAAACCGTATTCCAGCCGCGGACCGTAATGAAACGTCGCGCCGAGCCCGTCAGTTTCTTGATAAAATGTTCGATGTCGCTGACATCGATGCTGAATTTGACGGTGTTCTTCTGGCGATTGACGCCCGTGAAATGCGCCGCGTCGCCCTGATGCAACGCGAGATGGGAACCGTCCCCCAACGCGTATTCCACCCACCATTTCGCATCGATCAGCGGCTTGGCGAGGTCAAACGCCTTTTCGTAGAAGGAGCGCAGTTTCGCCAGTTCCTGCGCGTAGAGAAACACGACGTTGATCCGATTGACCTGCGGTTGCATGGGCCGACTTTAATGCAAGCCGAAGACCTTTGCAGCCATTATCGAGGCGTTGACGAGCGGGAGCTGGTAAATCCCCAACCCGATCATCGCCACCATGCAGACGTACAGCGCCAGCCGCATCGGCTTGCTCACGGGGATCGGCGACGCATCCTCCGCCTCCTGCATGTAAATCGCCCGTCCAATACCAAGATAGAAGTACAAGGAGATGACCACGGCTGCCGAACCGATGACCGCCAGCACGTAATAATGCCAATCGGTCTGCGCCCGTTGAATGACCGCAGCGAACAATTGGAACTTTCCAAAAAAACCGCTCAGCGGCGGCACGCCCGCCAGCGACATCATCGACAGGAACAGCGCCAGCCCCAGAATCGGCGAGCGTTTGCCCAGGCCCGAGAAGCTGGCGATTTCGTCGCTGCCCGTCACCGCCGTCGCGGCAATGATCGCGAGAAACGCGCAGAGGTTTGTGAACGCGTATTGTCCGAGATAGAACAGCACCGCGCTCATGCCGAGCGCGTTCCCGGCGGCGATACCCATCAGCATGTAACCGGCGTGGCCAATGGACGAATAGCCGAGCAGTCGCTTGATGTTATGCTGCGGAATCGCGCCGAGATTGCCGTACAGGAGCGTCGCGCCGGCCAATACCAGCAGCAATGGCCCCCAAATGCCCCGCACCGGCAGCAGTCCGGCGAACAGCACGCGCAGCAACAGCGCAAATCCCGCCGCCTTGCTGCCTACCGCAAGAAACGCCGTCACCGGCGTCGGCGCGCCCTGATAAACATCGGGCGCCCAGATTTGGAACGGCACGCTGCCGATCTTGAAGCCGAGTCCCGTCAGCACCAGCAGCATCCCGAACGTGAAAGTCAGCGGCGGTTGCGCGCCAAGGGCCGAGAGGTGCGCGCTGAGCTTGTCGAAGTTCGTCGTGCCGGTCGTCCCAAAAATATACGCGATGCCGTACACCGTGAAGCCGCTGGACAGCGCGCCGAGGATCAAATACTTCGTGCCCGCCTCCAGCGACGGAATCTGCCGCCGCAAATAGCTGGCGAGCACATAGAATGTGATCGTGACCAGTTCGAGGGCCACGAACAGCAGAATGAAATCGTTCACCGAGGCGATCAGCAGCATTCCCGTCGCGCAAAACATCAGCAGCGCGTAAAATTCCGCCACGCCCGACTCGATGCGCGGCGAAAATTCCGCCGCCATCACCAGCACCATCGTCAACGCCAGCAGGAACAGCCGTTTGAAGTACAGGGCAAACACGTCAAACCGATACATCCCGTTAAAGAGCGGCTTATCGATCGGCACGAGCAAGAAACTGTACGCTAACGCCATGGCCACAAACGCCGCGGCCATGTACCCGATCATCCGCTTGTTCTGAATCGGGTTGAACGCATCCGTGAGCAGAATCAGGATCCCCCAAATCGCCAGGAGACACTCCAACTGTGTTGCGTACAGGTGCATGATTCCGGCGCTTTCACTAAATCCACTCATTCCTGTACCTTGGCCAAATCCGCCGGCACCGGGGCAGCGGCGGCAACACTGGGTTCGCTGTCCGCCGGCACAATCGTCGCCACGGTCTGCTTGATAATGTCGGTCAGCAATCGAGGGTAAAACCCGACGGTCAACAGGACCGCGAGCAGCAGCGCATACGGGAATTTCTGCTTGAAGGTGACTGCGTCCTTGAGCATCGACCATTTCTCATCGAACGGGCCGAAGAAACTGGTCCGCACCGCCCACAGCAAATAGGTCGCGGTGACAACAATCCCCCACACCGCGCAGATGGTCGCCACACGAAATAACGTTGACCCCTGGTGCCACGCGCCGAGGAAGACCATCAGTTCGCTCACAAAGTTCGCGAACCCCGGCAATCCGCTCGATGCCATCACGGCCATGACCATGCATACGCCGATGAATGGGATCTTCCGCGCCAGACCGCTCAGGTCCGGCACAAAACGATTGTGCGTCTGGTGGTAGAAAAAGCCGATCAATCCGAAGGTCAGCGCCGCCATGATGCCGTGCGCGAACATCAACAACACCGCCCCGCTGACGCCAACGACATTCAGCGCCGCGATGCCGAGGAAAATGTAGCCCATGTGGCTGACCGAACTGTACCCGATGACGAATTTCCAGTCCTTCTGCGTCAACGCCACCCAGCCCGCGTAGAGAATGTTGAAACAGGCGAGGACTGCCAGCAGGTTCGCCCAATGCCGCGCGCCTTCGGGCAGGAGCGGCAGCGCGAGCCGAATGATCCCGTACGCGCCAAGTTTCTTCAGCACGCCCGCATGCATCATCGATGCCGCTGTCGGCGCCGCAGCGTACCCGAGTGGTGACCATGTGTGAAACGGCCACATCGAGGCGAGGAAACCGAACCCGAATAGCAAACATGGGAACACCCACAGTTGTGTATTCGTTGCCACCCAGTTGTGCTGCAGTTTCTCGATGTCCGTCGTTCCCCCGATCGAGTAAATCGCCAATAACCCGATCAACGCCAGCACCGCGCCCGCCGTCAGGTACAACGTCAACTTCATCGTCGCGTACTCTTTCGTGCGTCCATGCTTGCCCGGCGGCAGCGAACCCCACACGCCGATCAGCAGATACATCGGGATCACCGCCATCTCGTAGAAAAAGTAGAAGAAGAACAGATCCAATGTGCAGAACGTCCCGCTAATGCCCGATGTCAGGGCGAGAAACAAAATGTAATACTCTTTCTCCCGCTCATGGATTTCGCTGGAAACGAACGCCCCGCAGAACGACACGAACCCAACCAGCAACAGCAACGTCATCGAGATGCCGTCCACACCGAACTTCAGCGAGCACCCATACGTCGGCAGCCAGCTAATACTCCACACAAACTGATACCCGCTCTCGTGCCGATCGAAGTTCGCAAACAACACCAAGGTCACCAGCAGCGACACGCCCGTGGCAAAGATCGCCAGCGCCCGAATCGCCTTCGGCTGGTTTGCCGGAAAGAGGAACATCAGAAACGCCACCGCGAGCGGGAGCAGGACGGCAATTGTAAGTAAAAAATCCATTCTGAATTCAGAGTTCCAATTCGTTATTCCGATTCTTCAATTTGTCATTCTGAGCAGAGCGAAGAATCTCTGTCGTTCTTCGTCTTCACGTCTTGATACCAATCTTTACCCAAATCTCTCCAGTACGAGTTCTTCTCCTCAATCAACGCAACCTTTTTCGCCCTCAACAAACCCTTGATCCGCTTCTCGCACGCAATCGCGTCGCGAATTTCCCGGAACTCCTCGAACCAAACCAGTTTTGTGCAGTTGTACTTCTTCGCAAACCCCTCAAATGACTTCTGCTTATGCTCCCAAACTCGTCTTTCCATATCATTCGTCACTCCGACGTATATCACCCGTGAAGCGCTGGCCATAATATACGTCCAGTAACTGTGCTGCCTGGTCACTCATTCACCTTCTCTGTTGTCTCCACCTGGATTGTCATTCTGTGCCTGTCATTCCGCCCTGTCGTCATTCGGGCTATTTGTCTGCGCCCCCCGCTTTCATTCGGGCTCGTTGCCCCTCCACCCGCTGCCATTCTACCCGCTGTCACTCCACTCGGTGTCATTCTGAGCGCAGCGAAGAATCTCTGTCGTTCATGAAATGCACACCGGTTTTCGGGCACTTCTCGCTAAGGTAACACGCTGTGCATTGCGGATTCTTCGGTCTGCACCATTGCCGACCAATCTCCCATACCGGGAGATCCATCACACCGGGAAACTCGGGACACAAACTGCGTGCTCTAAAAATCAATTGCTCCACACTCGCGTCAGCCGTAGTGAGACCGAGCCGTTCGAAAACGCGTCGTACGTGACGATCGGCTGAGATATCGATGGAATAATAATCTGCGAACGGCAATTTGAATCCTCTAGCGAGGATATTGGCTGCCATGCTGGCGATCTTTGGCCCGACGCCATCAAATTCGAGAAAGCGATACACCACGTCAGCACTGGAGGGCTTGTCTCGCCAAATGCGAGATGCATCGCCGCCATAGTGCCGCACAACCCGTTGCACCGCAGCGTGAAAGAGGTCACCCATCTTGTCGGCAAATCGGTGAAGAGGTTCTGGTTCGCTCATGAGTTTCTTCACATCAGGCAACGTAAGTGATGCAAGCCGTTTGATCGAGAAATCGCCGCCAAGTTTCTGTTGGAAACGATACGGAATCAGCCATGCCCTCTCTGCTTTGACCTGACGATCCATCACGGCAGCCAAAACAAAAGCGTGTGGATGACCGGTCAGGTCGTTCAGTAGTGCATTGGCTGCCTCATCTTTGGCAGCCTCATCTCTGGTGAAACCCCTTGATTGCTTAGCTTCGAACAACTGCTTGCCGTGCTCGACTAGTCTGTCACGAATCCATGTGTCGTTGGCCAATGTCATCGATTCCTACCCCGCGCGTCACTGCCACCGCGATCAAACGACAGAGATTCTTCGCTGCGCTCAGAATGACAGATGAAGAGGCGAGCAGACGACTGGTGATTTGATCTCGCAATTTCCGATCTCAAACTTGAAGCACCAATTCGGCCCCTCAAGTTCTCGACTCTCGCCAACGCGGTGTTCATGGCCTCACCACCACGTAATAAATGATCACCGTCACGCCGAGGCCAACGAGGAAGGCGTAGCCGGAGATGCTGCCGGTTTGGAGCAGGCGCACGGTGCGACCCAGCAGGCCGGTGCCGACCGACAGGCCGCCGATGCCGAGCCGCTGGAGAATCCAGCGATCGAACAATTCGCAGATGGTCGCAATCGTGCCTTGCACGTACTTCACCAGCCACGCATACAGTTCGTCGAAGTAGTATTTGTTCTCCACGAGCGTCCAGAGTTTGCCGAGCGCGGCTTTTACCGGCGCATCGCTAGGTTCCGGTTTCCAATAAATCGTCGCTGCCAGGAGAAACCCAAACGCCGGTATGGCGATCAACCCACCCAGCAACAATACGGAATGGTGTTCTTCGACGAGCGGAGGCCCGAGAAAATCCGGTATCCGACCATGCCAGCCGGCGACAATCGAGAGGAGCGCCAGGAACACCAGCGGCAACGTCATCACCAGCGGCGATTCGTGCACTGGTGGCGCAGGCGTCCCTGCCTGCGACTCATGATGCACAGGCACGGACGCCTGTGCCACCAAATCGTGGTGATGCCAGCGCGGCTGGCCGAAGAACACGACGAACACCTCGCGGCCCATGTAGTAGGCCGTCAGAAATGCGGTGGTGATCGCCATGATGAACAGCGGCATGCTTTTCTCGAAGGCGAGCAGGAGAATTCCATCCTTGCTGTAAAACCCGCTCAACGGCCACACGCCCGCCAGGGCCAGTGTGCCGATAACAAACGTCCAGAACGTGATCGGCGTCTTCTTCCACAAGCCGCCCATCTTCCAAATGTCCTGTTCGTGATGCAACGCGAGGATCACGCTGCCGGCGCCAAGGAACAGCAGCGCCTTGAAGAACGCGTGGGTGGTCAGGTGAAACATCGCCTGGATTGGCCCGCCGAGGCCCACAGTCATGACCATGTAACCAAGTTGCGAAAGCGTTGAGTACGCGAGGATGCGTTTGATGTCATTCTGCGCGATGGCGATCGTCGCCGCCATGATGGCGGTGATGCCGCCGATCCACGCGATCAACGCCAGCGCCGTTGGGCTCGGCAAAATCAGCCACGACACGCGGCAGAGCATATACACGCCCGCGGCCACCATCGTCGCGGCATGAATCAATGCCGACACTGGAGTCGGGCCTTCCATCGCGTCGGGCAACCAGACATGCAAAGGCACCTGCGCGCTTTTGCCGACTGCACCGGTAAAGATCAACACGCCAATCAGCGCCAGCGTTCCCGTCGACAACCCCAGCGATGGGCAATTTGGCCTGCAACTCCGCGAAATTGAATGTCCCGGCATGCGACCACAGCAACAGGATGCCGAGCATCATGCCCACATCACCGATGCGCGTGGTCAGGAACGCCTTTTTCCCGGCCTCGGCCGCGCTGGGTTTCTCAAACCAAAACCCGATCAGCAGATAGCTGCTTGCGCCGACCAGTTCCCAGAAGATGAAAATTTGAATGAAATTGTTCGAGAGCACGATCCCGAGCATCGAGAACGTGAACAACGAGAGGCAGGCAAAGTAGCGCGAGAAGCCCGGGTCGCCCTTCATGTAGCCCAGTGAGTAAACATGGATCGCCGACCCGACGCCCGTCACCACCAGGAGCATCAGCATGGCCAGCGGGTCCGTGATCATTCCGAACTCAATGCGCACGGCGTCGCCGATGGCGAGCCATTGAATCGTATGGGGCTGGTGCGCGATGTGTTTCACCGTAAACACGAGGAAGAGTCCCATCGAGAGCGCGAAGCTGAGGACAATCGCGACGATGGACAGGGCCGCGCTCAACCCTTTCCACTTGTGCGTGACGAGCGTGATCAACACCGCGGCCACCAGCGGCGCGAAGAGAATGATCCAGACCGAGCAGATCGGGAAATGGCTGCGCATCCCCCAGTCGACGCTGTAATTAAGGAGCCAGTGGTTCATAGCCGCATGGTGGTCAGTTCATCGACACTGATGCTCTGTTTGCGGCGGTACAGTGCGACAATGATCGCCAGGCCGACGGCCACCTCGGCGGCCGCGATGGCAATGACGAAGAACACCAGGATCTGGCCGTCGATGATCTTGTTGAACTTGGAGAAGGCGATCAGGGCCAGGTTGGCGGCGTTGAGGTTCATTTCCAGCGCCATATAAATGACCAGGGCGTTGCGGCGAATGATCACGCCCGCGATGCCAAGCGCAAACAGCAGACCGCTGACGATCAGGTAGTGATTGAGCGTGAGGGTGCTGGTCATTTGAGCTCCTTCTTTGAGAGCAGCACCACGCCAACCATCGCGACCAGCAGCAAGAGAGCGATCACTTCAAACGGAAGCAGGTAGTGGGCGAAGAACGGCTTAATGACTTCCTCCAAACCGCCGCGCAACTCCGCGCCCCCACCGGTGAGCGGTTTTACCGGCTGACCGAGGATGACCATCAGTTCCCAGACAAACGCCAGCCCCACAGCAATTCCGCCGGCCACGCCGAGGGCTTTGAATTTTCGGCGCTCGCTGGCCTGGATGTCGAGCAGCATGATGACAAAGAGGAAAAGCACCATGACGGCGCCGGCATAGACCAGAATCTGGATGATGGCGATGAATATGGCCTCCAACAAGAGAAAGAGTCCCGCCATAAACACAAAGAGCAGGACCAAAAACATCGCGCTGGTGACGGGATTGCGGCTGGCGATCACCAACAGCCCGCACCCCAACATCGCGATGCTAAAAAACCAAAATAACGCGTCGTGCATTCGGTCCTACGAAACCTTCGCCTCCCGCTTCGGCGCCGCCGGCGCATCCGGTGGCGGTGCGCCCTTGTACTTCCACTTCCAAATCGAATCCTCCTGGACGCCGCCCAATTCCAGCAACTTCTCCATGTTGAATTGCAACTCTTCCCGCTTGTAGCCCGCGATCGCAAAATCGCGCTTCAGGAAAATGGCTTCCTCGGGGCAAACTTCTTCGCAGTAGCCGCAGTAAATGCACCGCAGCATGTCGATCACGAACTCCTTGGGTTCCTTCTCGACGTTCGCATCGGGAGTCCCGTCCGGGCGCGTACCCGGCGTGATCCGAATGGCCTTCGGCGGACACACAAACTCGCACAACTGGCACGAGACGCACTTGATGCGACCGTCGGGATCTTTCACGAGCGTCGGCGCGCCACGATACTTGCCGTGCAGCGGCGGCTGTTCTTCCGGATATTGACGCGTGAACTTCCGTTGCGGGATGTGCTTCAACGTCAGCCACAGCCCGTGCAGGATTTGCGGGAGATAGGTTCGCTCCCAAATCGTCAATTTTGGCCGTTTCACTTGCATCGTTATTTACCCATGGCCGTTAGCACGACGCCTGAAATCAGGATGTTGAAGAGGGTCAGCGGGATGAACACCTTCCATCCCAGCGCCATCAATTGGTCGTAGCGAAATCGCGGGATCGTCCAGCGCACCCAGATGTAGAAAAACAGGAAGGCGCAAACTTTCACCAGGAAAATCCCGATGTGCGCCAAACCCACGAGCAGCGTTTGGGCCGGCGCGTTGAATGGCGCGAAGGGCAGCGACCAACCGCCGAAGAACAGCGTCACCATCAGCGCCGAGGCCACAAACATGGCGGCGTATTCGCCCATGAAGAACATCGCGAACTTCATCGAGCTGTACTCGGTGTGATAACCGCCGACGAGTTCCTGCTCCGCCTCCGGCAAATCGAAGGGCAGGCGGTTGGTCTCGGCAAACGCGCTGACGACGAAAATAAAAAAGGAAAGCGGCTGGCAAAATGCCAGCCACAGGTGGTGGGCCTGGTATTCGACCACTCGCGATAAATTAAGAGAGCCAACTTGCATGAACACTGGCACCACGCTCAGCCCGAGACACACTTCGTACGAAATCATCTGCGCGCTGGAGCGAATGCCGCCCAGAAACGGATATTTCGAGTTGCTCGCCCAGCCCGCCAGCACGATGCCGTAGACGCCCAACGAGGAAATGGCGAAGACGAAGAGAATACCGACATTCAAATCCGCGATCACGCCCTTGACCGGTTCCGCCAGTCCGGGAATTACCAACTGGCTCCCCCACGGCACGACCGCAATGGTAATCAGCGCGGGTACCAGGGAGATCATCGGCGCCAGCGTGAAGTACACTTTGTTGACGTGATGCGACAGCACATCTTCCTTGAACACAAACTTCAGCCCGTCGGCCAGCGGCTGCATCAGCCCCATCGGCCCGACGCGATTCGGCCCAATGCGGTCCTGCATCCATGCACACACCTTGCGCTCCGCCAGCACCGTGTACGCCACGATGGTCAGCATCACCCAAACGACAAAAGCAATCTTGATGAGAGGGACAAGCAGTTCGTGAATCATAACATTATATTGCTGGAATCTGTCATTCTGAGCACAGCGAAGAATCTCTCACCGCGCAAAGAGAGACCCTTCGCTTCGCTCAGGGTGACAACGCAGGTGTGATTCCCGCCTCCTTTCGACCCTCGACTTTGTCCACTCCGCTTTCCAATTTCAACTCGACGCCTAAATCGCCAATTTTGGAAAGATTCAATCCTGTCAGCGGTGCGAGCGTGCGCGCCATGTCGGCGAAAACGTCTTCAATCGCCAGGTACGTGCCGTCGGCGCCCAACTCATTAAGCAACGCGGCGAAGGTCTGCCACTCGGGTCGCGCGATTCCCGGCGACGGAATCGCCGTGTTCAACCGCTGCAGGCGTGCCTTGGCATTGATGAATGTGCCGCGTTTCTCCGCAAAAGTTGCGCCCGCCAGGACGTACTGGGCCAGTTCGGTCACCTTGTTTGGCAGCGTATCGATCACGATCAGTAGATCAAGCTTGCCGAGTAGGTCTTCCGCGATTCCGTGTTTCACCACATTCTCGCCATGAACGATCAGCGTCTTGATTTTGCCGGCCTTGATGGCTTCGGCGATCACCGGGATCCGGCTACCGATGGGATCGGCGGTCACACCCGTGACCTTCGCGCCGTTCGTGTTCGGGCTGCGGTCCGCGTTGAGCAGGAATTTATCGCCTTCGCCGACATGCGGGACGCAATCGACCAACTCGGCGCCGAGAACTTCGCGCGCCAGTTTATTGAAGAGGAAAAGCTCTTCCGTTGTGGCGCGCGCGGTCCCGATGGCGGCAATCGTCGCGCCCATCCCTTTCAGCGCCTTGAGTTTCTCGCCGATCTGCCGCGTCGCCTCCAGCCACGTGAGGCTGAACCGCTCACCCATTGCGCCCGACTTCACCGTCGGCGCCACGAGGCGATTCGGATCATTGATAAAGTGGTAATGCAGTCGGCCATGGTCGCACATCCAGCACTGGTTGACTGCGTCGTTGTCGCGCGGCGTCTGCCGATACACCGCGCCTTCGCGCGACCACAGCACGGTGTTGCAGCCTGTGGCGCAGTTGGGGCAAACGCTCTTTGTTTCCTTGAGGAACCACACACGCTGCTTGAAACGGAAATCGTTCGCGGTCAGCGCGCCTACGGGGCAGATGTCCACAATGTTGAGGTCGTAATTCGTGTTCGGTTCCATGCCGGGATAGCACGTCAGCGTGGAGTGACTGCCGCGCTCCACAAACCCGAGGCAGTCCTGTCCCGCCACTTCCTTCATGAAACGAACGCAACGCGAGCAGAGAATGCACCGCTCGTCATCGAGCATGATCTTCGGGCCGATCTCCGTCTTCTTCGGCTTGTGGACTTTCTCCTCGACGAAACGGCTTTGACCCTTGCCGTAATCGACGCTGAATTCCTGCAGGCGGCATTCGCCCGCCTGGTCGCAGATCGGGCAATCGAGCGGGTGATTGATCAACAAGAATTCCATCACGCCCTCGCGCGCCTTGATGACCTTGGCGGAGCGCGTATGCACGACCATGCCCTCGGCGACGGTTGTATTGCAGCCGATGGCAAGTTTCGGGCCGAACTGGATCACGGGTTTGCCGTCGGGTCCGAACTCCGGTTTCTTGTCGGGCCCCAACTTCGGCATGCCGACATCGACCATGCACATGCGACAGTTCCCCACAACGGTCAGCTTCGGGTGATAGCAATAGTGCGGCACCTCGACGCCAACCAGCTTCGCCGCCTCGATCAGGTTCATCCCCTTCGGCGCCGCGGCCTCCTTGCCATCAATCGTAAGTTTGATTGTGTTTTCCGCCATGGTAACGATCTACTTCTTCTTACGTCGCGGCTTCTTTCCTTTTTTCTTCTGCCGAACGTAGAATAGAGTTCCGGGTTCATAATCCCTGATGCTCCCAGGCTCATTGGTTACGCGCTTCTTCTGAGAGTTGAAAACCAACTGTGGCCCTGCGACGCGAATCAATGCTGTCTCTATTTCCCGCTCATGTTGTTTATCAAGCACCACATAAAAAGAGAAATATTCTAGCTCAAGTGGCTGTGCCTTATGCCGCGCATTCAGCCGACTAAAAATGTTACCTCGCCCGGCGTAGCGAGCGTGCCCCATCGAATCATGCGCCATGTAAATTCCTGTTCTCGGTAACTTGGTTTTGCGCATGTATTTCTTCACAGCATTGAGAGCACTAAATGGCAACATTTCAGCGACAACTTTGAACAGTGGTTGAATCTTCTGAGGGCGACCGGGGCCTGGTACGAGTTCCCCGTGGACGACCTTCCACATTCGACCATCTGCGTAAATCTCCTCTTTGATCGTCTTCCTGGACTTACCTTTGTTTTTCTTCGCCATTATGTTCAATCGTTCGAGTTTGTCACCCTGAGCGGAGCGAAGGGTCTCTGTCGTTCACCTACGCGACCGAGATTCTTCGCTTCGCTCAGAATGACAGAAATCAAAGCCATTATCGCACTCCGTTTCCGCACGCACGATAAGCTGTGCGCTTCTCTCTTACATGAAATCCAATCGACCTCCGTCGACGCGGTTCCGGCGGATTCATGAGTTGGCGGACGGCATCGAAAACGACTCTGAACTGGTTGTCATATTTCTTCTCCAATTCTTCAAGTTTGCGGGCCAAGTCGCGGTGGCCGGTCAGTGCGTCGCGCATCTTTACGAAAGCACGAACGACAAATAAGCTCATCTGCACTGTTTGCGGACTATTCAACACGGTGGCCGCCATGATCGCGCCGTGCTCGGTGAACGCATAGGGTAGATAACGAGTTCCCCCGTACGAACTTGAGGTCGCAAATTGCGACCTCAAGTTTGCAACCTCTTGGCGTGTAAGCCGAAACGCAAAGTCCGATGGGAACCGGGCGGGATTGCGTTTGATCGCCTCATTGAGTCTCTTCGTCGTAATACCGTAAATCCGTGCCAAATCACCGTCCAAAATAACCCGTTGTCCGCGCACCTCGTGGATACACGTGGCAACATACTGGAGCCGCAATATGGCGCTTTCAGTGGCCATGGCTTCCTCCATTCCCTTTGCAGGCGGCTTCGAATTCGCTGCGGTATTTGGTGACGAAGGCTTTCACGGGCCAGGCGGCGGCTTCGCCGAGGGGGCAGATCGTTTTGCCGTCGATGTTGTCGGCGATGTCCCACAACAAATCCACATCCTCGGGGCGGCCGTGGCCTTGTTGGATGCGATGCAGCATTTTTTCCATCCACAACGTGCCTTCACGGCAGGGCGTGCATTGGCCGCAGGACTCGTGAGCGTAGAATTGCGTGACATTCAACGTGCTCTGCACGATGTCGACCGTATCATCGAGCACGATGATGCCACCCGAACCGGCCATCGTGCCGGCTTTGCGCAGCGACTCGAAATCCAAGGCGACATCAATCTGATCGGCCTTCAGCACGGGCATCGAACTACCGCCCGGGATGACGCCCTTCAGCTTGCGCCCCTCTTTCAGTCCGCCGCAGAGATCATTGATAAGCTGGCGCAGCGTCAGTTTGCCCATCTCGAATTCGAAATAACCCGGCCGTTTCACGGGGCCGCTGACGCACACGAGCCGGGTCCCACGCGAGCCGGGCACGCCGAGTTCCTTGAACCACGCCGCGCCATTATTGATGATGTGCGGGATATTCGAGAGCGTCTCGACATTATTGACAACCGTCGGGCAACCGAAGAGGCCGACCACCGCCGGAAACGGCGGCTTGATGCGCGGATAGGCGCGCTTGCCTTCGAGCGATTCGATCAGGCCGGTTTCCTCGCCGCAGATGTACGCGCCCGCGCCGCGGTGGATGTAAATCTCGCAATCGAATCCCTTGCCGAGAATGTTTTTGCCGAGAAAATTCTTCGCGCGCGCTTCCTCAATCGCCTGGGCGAGGATTTTTGCGCCATACGGCATCTCGCCGCGAATATAGATGTAGGCGACGTGCGAACCGACGGCGTAGCACGAGACGAGGATGCCTTCGATGAGCTGATGCGGTTCGTAATGGAGCAACTGGCGGTCCTTGAACGTGCCCGGCTCGCTCTCGTCCGCGTTGCAAACGAGGTAAACCGGCTTGCCGGTGCCCTTGGCGAGGAAACTCCATTTCATCCCGCAGGGGAAACCCGCGCCGCCGCGCCCGCGAACCTCGCTGTTCTTGACCTCGGCGACAATATCGTCGGGTTTCATGCCGAGCGCTTTCGGCAGCGAACGATAACCGCCTTCGCGGAGATAGTCGTCCATCGAGCCTGTGTACCCGGGTTTCGTCAGGTTCGCGAGCAGAACGCGCTTTTCCAGCGGATGTGGCGCAGCGGGCTTCGGCAAGGGTTGCTGTTCGAGTTTGCCGGTGGTCTTGATGCGGTCGACGATGGCCTCGGCTGCGTCCGGCGTGAGGTTCTCGAATAATTCGTCGTTGACCATCATCACCGGGCCGGTCCCGCAGGCGGCGAGACATTCGACCGTGGAAATCGTGAAAAGCCCGTCGCTTGTGTTTTCATCCAGCCCGACGCCGAGCTTTTTCTTCAGCCGTTCGAGGATCCCGCCGCAGCCGCACAACTCGCAGGTCAGGGTGCGGCAGACCTTGATGTGAAACTTCCCACGCGGCTTGGGCGAGAACATCGGATAGAACGTGATCAGTTCCCAGACATTGATCGGTTGCAAGCCGAGCTTGGTGGCGGTCCACTCCACTTGTTCCCGTCCGAGATAGCCGAATTGCTCCTGCAAGAGATGCAGCAGCCACAACACCGCCGCCCGCTTGTGTTGCGGCGGATAGTGCGTGACGATCTCGTCGATGTGCTTCTCGAGTTCGGTTGGAACGTTCAGTGCCATGGAATCATTTGGGTGGTGGCAAATAAGCGCGATACAGTTTTTTCGCTCTTCGCTTGGCTATCGAGTAACTCCGCGCTCGATAAAGGCAATCTCGCCCATTACGGGTCTGATGGAACAGAAATCCAAACTTCTGTGTTTGCGGTGATCGAGTTGGAGATTGTCGCCGGTCAAATCATCAAACCCGATCGGCCGCCCGTCGACAAGCACCCGGTCACCCTGACACTTCAACTTCAATGCGCGGATGATCAACCACGTTGTTCGTTTCCGAGGCTATCAGCAACCGATTGTATACGTTGTCGACACTCACGAAATACAATCCATTCGTCTTGAGAACACCGGCGAGTCCCTGAATTGCCTCGTCCAGCGTCAACTTCCGCTCGGTTCGGTAGTCGACGACACCGGTGAAGTATATGGGAGTGATGAGAGGCTTGTTGGTCAGCCGCACCAGCCATTCCACCACCGCACTCACCGGGGCGTTCTGAAATTGGCAACTGAACGTGTGAACAGCCGTCGTATTGGTATCTTCCGCCAAAGAACTTTGGAATGCCAGGGTGCCAGCCGAAGCCGTGACTACGCAGAGCGCAATCGTTGACGTTGCGACCTTCATCGGTCGCATTCTCCCATCACGAAATCGATGCTGGCGAGGATGGTGACCATGTCGCTCATCATGTGGCCGCGGGCCATCACGGGCAGCGCCTGCAAATTCACGAAGGACGGCGCGCGAATCTTCAGGCGGTGCGGCGTGCCGCCGCCCTTGCTGACGATGTAAAAACCCAGTTCGCCCTTCGGATTCTCCGCCGAGAAATAAATTTCGCCCGGGGGCGCGTTGATGCCTTCGGTGACGTTGATGAATTGGTGAATCAACTCCTCCATTTTCGTCAGCACGGCTTCCTTCTTGGGGAGCAGGATTTTTGCGTCCGGGGAATTCACCGGGCCGTCCGGCAGATTGTCAATGGCCTGGTGCAAAATGCGCACGCTCTGCCGCATCTCTTCCATGCGGACGAGATAGCGGTCGTAGCTGTCGCCCACGGTCCCGAAAGGAACGTCGAATTCGAAATCCTCGTACGAGCTGTACGGATGCGATTTGCGGATGTCCCAATCGACACCCGAGCCGCGCAGACACGGACCCGTGACGCCCAAGTCGATCGCGTCCGCTTTCGTGAGGACGCCGATGCCGCGCGTGCGCTCACAGAAAATGCGGTTGCGCGTCAGCAATTTGTCGACTTCATCGACGGTCGCCGGGAATTCCTTGAGGAACTTCCGCAGCATCGGGACGAATTCCGGCGGCATGTCGTTGGCCAGGCCGCCGATGCGCGTGTAGCTGGTCGTGAACCGCGCGCCGCTGATGCATTCGGCCAGGTCGTAAATTTTTTCGCGCTCGCGAAACAGGTAAAGAAAAATGGTCATCGCGCCGATGTCCATGGCGAAGGCCCCGATGCCGAGGAGATGCGAACTGATGCGCGCCAGCTCGGCGCAAATCACGCGGATATACTGGCAGCGCGGCGGCACATCCATGCCGAGCAGCTTTTCGACGGCATAGGCGTAGGTCACGTTGTTCGCCAGCGGCGCGAGGTAATCGAGGCGGTCGGTGTACGGGATGAACTGCGTGTAGGTCATGTTCTCGGCGATTTTTTCGTCGCCGCGATGCAGGTAACCGATATCAGGCCAGACGTTGACGACTTCCTCGCCGTCCAGCTCCAGCACCACGCGCAAGACCCCGTGCGTGCTGGGGTGTTGCGGTCCCATGTTGATGATCATTTTCTCGCTGCCCAGCGCTTCATCCATCGCCTGCTGGGCGCGGGAGGCGGAATCGATCAACTCCATTTCATGTTGTGTCGCCATCAAACCGATTCCTTCTTCGTCGGATGCGTCAGCTTGTCCTGTTGCTCGGCAATCGTGTCGTACTGGCGCGGCTCGCGGCGAATCGAACTGCGCGTCCCGCTCGCGGCCACGAACGGGCCGCCCAGCATGGGTGCGGAGCGCACCGTGTCGGCATTCACGGCGGTTTCGGGCAGTTCCGCCGGAATGCCGGCCAGTGGAAAATCTTTTCGCAGCGGATAATACGGATAACCTTCCCACATCAGGATGCGCTTGAGGTTGGGATGATTGCGGAAACGGATGCCGAACATGTCGAAGGCTTCGCGCTCGTGCCAGTTGGCCGTGCCCCAGACGCTGGTGACGCTGTCCACGATCATGTCCTCCTCGGACACCGGCACCTTCAGCCGCAAGCGGCAATGATGCTTCAGCGAGTACAGAAGGTAATCGACCTCATAGCGCGGGTCTTCGCCGTAATTGTCCACGCCTGAAAGGTCCGTCAACATGTCAAAATGGCATTCCTTCTTCAGGAATTCGCAGATGGCCACAATTTTTTCGCGCGGCACGGCAATTGAGAACTCGCCGCGAAATTCGACGGGCGCGGAAATCGCGTCGCCGTATTGCGCCTTCAATCGATCGATGGCGGCTTGTGGTGTCATCGGGTCATTCGCCCTTCAACTTTGGCGCGTATTCCCCGCGCACGATGATCGGCCCTGTCACGGGCGACCACAACCCGGGTTTGCCCTCGGTCTTTTTCATGTTCCCGACGGCCCGTTCCTGGGCGATCTTGCGCTGGATCGCCATCAACCCTTCCAGCAACGCTTCGGGCCGCGGTGGGCAACCGGAGATATACACGTCCACCGGCAGAAAATGGTCCACGCCCTGCACGACCGCGTAGCTGCGGTACATGCCGCCGGTGCTGGCGCACGCGCCCATCGCGATGCACCATTTGGGATTGGGCATCTGGTCCCACACGCGCTTGACCACGCCGGCCATTTTGTACACGCAGGTGCCGGCCACGATCATCAGGTCGGATTGCCGCGGCGAGAAACGCATCACCTCGGCGCCGAACCGCGCGATATCGAATCGGCTCGCGCCGACGGCCATCAATTCAATGGCGCAACAGGCCAGGCCCATCGGCATCGGCCAGCAGGAATTCTTGCGGACCCAATCGATCGCGGCGTCCGCGCGGGTGACAATGACGTCGCGGCCTTCTACCTTGGGGTCAAATCCAGTTTCGACACGCTCAATCATGAAACCACCAATTCCGCTTTCTTGTTGGGCTTCGGAACGGTCGCCGGCCGGTTCACTTGCCAGGTCCTTTTTGGGCGCCCAATCGAGCGCGCCTTTTTTCCAGGCGTAAATGTGGCCGACTTCGAGGATCCCGAGGAACAGGAACGCGCCGAGAAGCATCTTGATGCCGATTCCGCCTTCGGCTACGGGCCGAACCATGTCGCGAAAAACCGCCGCCCAGCCGAGCATGAAAACCACTTCGATGTCGAACAGGATGAACAACATCGCGATCACGTAGAATTTCACACTGAAGCGGGTGCGCGCCTCGGTCATCGGCGGCAGGCCGCACTCGTAGGGACTGTCCTTGACCGCATCATGGACGCGCGGTTTGCCGAGAATCAACGGCACCAGCATCATCGCCGTGGCGAGTCCGATCGCCACCAACATCAGGAGTCCCACCGGGACGTATTGCTGTAATTGTTCGGCCATTATCAGGTCCACCGCTGCCCCTTACAGTCGCAGGCAGACTTTGTGATATATTTCACAAGGAAACTACCAAAACCCGTCCGGCTTGCAAGCGTTCTTTCTCCTTCAGCAATGTCAGGCGCTCGGCTATCGTTATCGGGTGGAAGATGACCCCGTTTTGCTTCGTGAGATTCGGCGTGAAATAGAGGCACGCGACGGACGAATCACGTTCGCGCGGTTCATGGAACTGGCGCTGTATCACCCGCGATATGGATACTACACCAAAGCCCTCGGTGGCACGGGCGTCCCTGCCCGTGCGGACACAGGCACGGAGGCCTGTGCCACCATTCATGGGGCGCTTTCCAAGCGCGAACGCATCGGCAAACAGGGCGATTATTTCACCAGCGTGAGCGTGGGGTCGCTGTTTGGGAAGATCTTGGCGAAGCAGTTTGTGAAGTTCCGCGAGGAACTGGGCAATCCACCGGAGTTTGCTGTCGTGGAGTTTGGCGGGTACCGGGGCCAATTGCGCGCCGATGTCCTCGCGGCGGCGCCCGATTTGTCCTACCGCATTGTCGAAGCGGGCGATCCCCTGCCCGACTCGATTGTCGGCTGCGTGTTCTCGAACGAGTTCCTCGATGCGTTGCCGGTCCATCTGGTGCAGGTGAAAGATGGAACGTGGCAGGAGGTGTACGTCAAGACGGCGTCCCCTCACCCGAACCCTCTCCCACAAGGGGAGAGGGGCAAAGTGAAGAGACGGCGTTTGTAGGGCAGGCGTCCCGCTTGCCATATTCCCAACAACGGCAGGCGGGCCGCCTGCCCTACAATAATGATGGTGATTTCGTTGAGGTATTAGGCCCGCTTTCCACGCCGCGGCTTGCCGAGCAGCTACGCGATCTGCCCCTTCAATACATGGAAGGCTACCGCTCGGAGGTGAATTTGCAGGCGCTCAATTGGCTGGCGGACGTGGCGCGGCGGTTGAAACGCGGTTGGATCGTCACCATCGATTACGGTTACGAGCGCAACGATTATTTCGCGCCGCACCGCGGCGAGGGCACGTTGCTTTGCTATCACCAGCACGTGAAGAGCGCGAATCCGTACGCAAACATCGGCGAACAGGACATCACGGCGCATGTCGAGTTCACTTCCTTGATGGAACACGGCAAGACGCTTGGGCTTGAAACTGTTTTGTTTACCGACCAGTCGCACTACCTGTTGCAGATTGGAGAGTCGGAGATTGCCGGGATTGTCGAACGCACCGCCGGTCAGCCGAGCAAGGAGCGCGCAGCCATCCATCAACTCATCCATCCTGAATTGATGGGGCGCACGTTCAAGGTGCTGGTGCAGAAGAAGGGATAGCACTGCCACACTTCGTTTAGAGGGCGTGGCTACTGCCGAGCCGCTGCCGTTCGAGATGCGTCTGCTTCGGCTCGCCGGGAGGCTCGCCCTCCAAAACCAGCAAATCGGATTGCGGTAAGAAACGTCCTTTTGCTATAAAGAATGCCAACTCTAACAGGAGGTCTGCACTGTGAATGATCAGATTCCCCCTTCGCCCACAACACCGCCCAAAACCAGCGGACTGGCCATTACCAGTTTGGTTCTCGGGATTCTTGGCATTACGTGCATTCTGCCGGTTTTCGGCGCCATCCTCGCGATTATCTTGCGGGGTCATCGCGCTCAGCCAAATCAACAAGTCCGGTGGTCGCGTTACCGGCCAGGGACAGGCCATCGCCGGGCTCGTCCTTGGCGGTGTCGGTTTGGTAATGATTCCCATCATGGCCGCCATGATCCTGCCGGCATTAAACGCTGCACGGGAGCATGCGCGGAGGTCGAGTGCATGAGCAACCTGAAGCAAATCGGCTTGGCGATGCGATGTATGCGAAGAGCATGACGGAAAGATCCCAGAGAAATTCGAGGACCTGCGACCGTACACCACGTTGGACAAGATATATATTTGCCCCTCAGCCAGAGATACCACCAGTCCAAGTTATCAAATCCTGCTGGGCGGAAAAAAGTGGAATAGCGCTGAAATCGACAACAGCATCGTCGTGACTGAGCCACTGGCGAATCATCGTGTCGGCCGCAACACTTTGTATGGAGACGGGCATGCGTGGTTGTCGAAGCTACGGAACCAATCGATCGAGCTTGGCGGATAGCGCGCGTGAGGTAGTGTATCCGCCATGTTCGTGGACAAGGTCAAAATTCGCGTCAAGGCGGGGGACGGGGGGAACGGGTGTGTTTCGTTTCGACGCGAGAAATATGTCGATCGCGGGGGGCCGGATGGGGGGGACGGCGGCAAGGGCGGCGATATTGTGCTGATGGCGGACAAGAATATGTCCGATCTTTCCGATTTCTATTACCAGCCGCGGGTCGTTGCCAAGCATGGCGTTCACGGACGCGGGAAAAACTGTTTCGGGCGGAGCGCAAAGGATGTCATTGTGAGAATCCCCATCGGCACGCAGGTGTTTCGGCTGACGGTGCCGGTGAAGAAGCGCGCACCGTCGAATTACCACCCGGCGGCGGCGACGGAAGAATTTGACCCGGGCGAAACCGTCGGGATGCCGTTCACGCCGGGGCGGGCGAAACAGCTTGCCGAGGCGTTGCAGGCCGCGCCACCGGTGCCCGTCGAGACCATTGACGTCGATGAGCTTCCGCCTCTGGATACGGGACGGGAATTGATCGTCGACCTCGTGGAGGACGGGCAGCGATTCATCCTGGCGAAGGGCGGACGCGGCGGACGCGGCAATGCGGTGTTCAAAAGCTCGACGCACCAGGCGCCGCGCGAGTTCGAGTACGGCGAGCCGGGCGAGCAACTGGGTGTCGAACTGGAATTGAAGACGCTGGCCGACGTCGGGTTGGTCGGCTTCCCCAACGCGGGCAAATCGACGCTGATCTCGCAAATCACCAACGCGCATCCCAAGGTCGCGCCATATCCCTTCACGACGCTGACGCCCAATGTGGGGATTCTCAACTACGATGACTACACGCGCATCCGTATTGCGGACATTCCGGGATTGATCGAGGGCGCGCATAACGGGCGCGGGCTTGGCCACGATTTTCTGCGGCACATCGAGCGGTGCCAACTGCTGGTGGTGCTGCTGGACATGGCGGGTGTCGATGGCCGCAATCCGTACGACGACTATCGGCAACTGCTGGCGGAATTGAAAATGTACAATCCCGAGATCCTGAAAAAGAAGCGGTTGATTGTCGCCAACAAGATGGACCTGCCGGAAGCGAAGAAGAATCTCGCGGCGTTCAAACGCAAGGCGACAACCGCGCCGCGGACCGGCAAATCAAAGTCTGCCGCAAAAACATCGAAAGCAGTGCGTCCCAGTATCCGGGTGTTGGAGATTTCGGCGCTGGCGGGCGCGGGGTTGGAGAAATTAAAGCTGGAGTTGCACAAGGCGCTCACGTAGCCTCGGTATTCGTTCGCTGCCAGAAGTTGTCACAGAGTGAGAAGGAGCGAAGCTCATGTTTAAGATTATCGGTGCGGATGGCAAACAGTACGGGCCTGTCAGCGCGGAACAGATCCGCCAGTGGTTTGCCGAGGGTCGCGCCAAGCCTGAAACCCTGGTGCAAGCGGAAGGCAGCGCCGAATGGAAACCGCTCGGTCAATTTCCGGAATTAGCGGCGACGGCCCCGGCCGGAATGGCGCCGCCACCCGTACCGCCGCCAACGGCAGGCGTTCAGCCGCGACCCGATATCCCCAGCTACCTGGCGCCCGCGATTCTCAGCACGATTTTTTGCTGCATGCCTTTCGGCGTCGTCGCCATCATCTTTGCGGCGCAAGTAAGTTCGAAGCTCAACGCCGGGGATGTACCCGGCGCACAGCAAGCCTCGGCCAGGGCGAGGCGTTGGTTTTGGGTGGCTGTTTTGACCGGCTTGATCTTCTCGACTCTCTGGCTGGTGCTCGTCGGCCGTCGCGGCATGAGGGCTTATCGATATTGACCTCTCGGATGAAACTTCTTTGCCTTGGCACGCTGTCCGCCATCGCGACCGCGGCGGTGTTTGCCATTGATCCCGAACGCGCCAGTATTTTCCCGCCCTGCCCGCTCCATCAATACACCGGCTTGTGGTGCCCGGGCTGCGGGACCACGCGCGCCTTGCATCAGTTGCTTCATGGCAACCTGGTGGCCGCGTTTTGGTTCAATCCCCTGGCAATTTCGCTGCTGCCGGTGGTCGGTTACCTATTCCTGCGAGGCAAGGAAGACGCGCTAAAACCCGTTTGGATTTGGACACTGCTGGGCGTGATCGTGGCGTTTGGCGTGTTGCGCAACATTCCCGCCTATCCGTTCACGCTGTTGGCGCCGCATAGCTAGCGCAATTCGAAGGAGAGCACATGTATAAAATCATCGGAGCGGATGGCCGTGAATACGGCCCGGTCACGGTCGAGCAACTGCATCAGTGGATTCGTGAAGGGCGGGCCAACGCGCAGACCCGGGTGCAAGTCGAAGGCAGTACCGAATGGAAAAACCTGGCGGAAATCCCGGAATTCGCCGACACGCTTCGCAGTGTTGGCGCGGGTCCCGCACCACCGCCGGTCGTGGGCGCGGTCGACGCCGAAGCGCTTGCCGCGGAGATTCTGGCGCGAGACTACAACATCGACATCGGAAGCTGCATCAGTCGTGGCTGGGAACTTGTGAAGAGCGATTTTTGGCTGTTGGTCGGCGCGTCATTCGTAGGCGGAATCATTGCCAGCGGCTGCTGCATCCCGTATTTGGGAATCCTGATCGCCTTGATTGTCGGCGGCCCGATGGCGGGCGGCTTGTACGCGCTTTACCTGAAAAAGATCCGGGGACAGCCGGCGGTTTTTGGTGATGCGTTCGTGGGATTCAGCACCGCGTTCGTGCCGCTGATGCTCACGAAAATCGTCGTCAGCTTTTTGACGGGCCTGGGGTTCCTGCTTTGTATCCTGCCCGGCATTTACGTGGCCGTTGCCTGGGTGTTTGCCCTGCCCCTGGTGATTGATAAGAAGATTGATTTCTGGCCGGCGATGGAACTGAGTCGCAAGGTCGTGACCAAACACTGGTGGCTGATGCTGGGGTTCCTGATTGTCTGCGGCCTGGTGGCAATGCTTGGCGTCATTGCCTGTTGCGTTGGTTTGCTGGTGACCTCAGCCATTGTCCAAGCCGCGCTGATGTACGCCTACGAGGATATCTTTGGCGACCGACCTTCCGCCGAAAATACGTGAACAACTCGCCGGTGGCGGACGCGGCCGCCGAGTGGCCTGGGGATTTGTCTTGAGCAATCTTGTCCTGCCGGGACTGGGCACGTTCGCCGCGCGGCGTCGCTGGGAGGGCGCGCTGCAGTTGGTCGTCTCGCAAAGCGGCTTTGCGCTGATGCTGGTGTGGACGAATTCGTTTCTGCGCATGTGGAGGCAACAGGGAAACCTTCCGGAAGATTTCGGCCCGCATGCCGGTCTTTGCGCGCTTGGGTTGGCGCTCTTTTTCCTGGGATGGATCTGGTCGCTGGCGAGTAGTTACGGCATCCTGCAAGATTCCCGCACGAGCGGTTTGTAATTGCCGCCGTCCGCGAATAGGATTCACCCTGCACATGGAAACAACGTCGATTCTCCAGCCCGGCCAGCGCGTCGAACTCGACATCACCACGGTCGCCTTTGGCGGTGACGGCATCGGGCGCGTCGACAACTTTGTGGTGTTCGTGCCCTTCGTCGTGGAAGGCGAACGGGTCGAAGCGGAAATCGTCGAGGTCAGGCGCCGCTACGCCACGGCCGATCTCGTGCGCGTGATCACGCCGTCGCCGCGGCGCGTGGAACCGCGCTGTCCGTATTACATGAAGTGCGCGGGCTGCCAGTACCAGCACGTCGAGTACGCGGGCCAGTTGGAGTTGAAGCGCAAACAGATTCGTGATGTCTTTGAACGCATCGGGAAGATCCCCAACCCGCCCATCGAAGCGGTCGTCGGTTCGCCGCGCGACTATCACTATCGCAATAAGATCGTTGTCCACGGCCCCGGCAAGCCGGGTTTCTGGAGCCCGCGTGGCCGATCCATCCTCGCCATTGAAGAATGTCCCATCGCCCGCGAGGAAGTGAACGTGAAGCTCGCGGAGATCAGCCAGCAATCGCTGGAGAACGTCCACGTCACCATCCGCACGAACTCCGCGCATGAGGTTTGGACGTATTCGGAAACTCGCCGGGCGCATGCTGATTCGCTGGACGAGGATCCCACCGTCGAACTGCCCATCACGCATAAGACCATCGATGAAACGATCCTCGGCAAGACCTTGCAAGTGCCGTTGGGGTCATTCTTCCAGGTCAACCGCGAGATTATTGAGTTGGCGCTGCAACATGCCCGCAATATTTTTGCCGCCAGCGGCTGCAAGATTTTGGTCGATGCGTACTGCGGGGTGGGCCTCTTTGCCCTGATGCTGGCGGACCGCGCCCAGCATGTTTACGGAATCGAGGAGGACCCGAAAGCAATCAAGGCGGCCAACGAGAATGCCAAAAGGCTCGACCTGACGAGTTATGATTTTTATCCGGGCAAGACTGAGCGGCTACTGTTTTACACGCTGCGCCAATGCAAGCTCGACGAGACGTGTTTGATTCTCGACCCACCGCGTTCCGGTTGCGCGCCGGTGGTGCTCAAGACCCTGCGCGAGCAAAAGCCGCGCAAAATCATTTACGTTTCATGCGCGCCTGCAATGCTCGCGCGCGACATCAAAGACCTCACCGCTCATGATTACAAACTGGAGCGGGTCACCCCCTTCGACATGTTCCCGCAAACCGCGCACTGCGAGGCCGTGGCGGAACTGACACGCCTTTAAGAGCAGGGACTAGCTCATACTCTCACAAACTCGCGCATCCAACGTTTTGCTGAATTGGACAGTCTCGACTTCGCCATAAAAACCTCGGCCCGTCTCTTGGTAGCCGTGCTTGCGATAAAACTCCAGCGTCAATGGGCGTCTTCGGGCTGTTTCCATGCAGAGCGTGCGAATGCCAGACTGAAACGCTATCCGCTCCAACTCTCGCAGCAATTGTGTGCCGAAGCCTTTGCCTTGAAGTTCACGCTCAATCCGCATACGCCGCAACTCGGCTGAGGTGTCCGAGAGCCTCTTGAAGCCGCCCATCGCGACAAGCTTCTCGTTGATGAAACCGATCAGAAACTCGCCGCCAGCGCGGAGATAAACCTGCTCGATTGCCATGAGGTCGGCCTCGTCATCCTGCTGACTCATGCCCAAGGTGAATCCCGCGATGGCGCTGCGATGAAGCGCGAGCATCGCCTCTCGATGTTCGGGTTGATAACGAATGAGCCGCATGGATGCGTTCCGGTGCTGCCTAACGACGAGAACTGAAGCAGCCGACCGGCGCTCGCTCCGGTGACCGGTCAGGCCGCGCCATCACGGCTTTCCTCTAACACAATCGTGCGTGGATAAAAACCAAAATGGCGATAAAACGCGAGCGCCTCATCATTCTCACCCATGACAGACACGATCTTCGAGGTCACTTTCATGCTGTCGAGCCACGCTAACGCACGCTGCATAAGCTCAGTGCCCAGGCCCTGACCGCGCAAATGCTCTTCGACGAAAATCGAATCTATCTCTCCAACGCCGTCGGCAGAAACAGTGCAAATGCAATAGGCGACACTCGCCCCATCCGAACCGGAGGCGACCAACACAACCCAAAGCTTCCCGGCGTCGGCCTTCGCCAATAACTTCTGCTTCCTGGCCTCGAACGTCCGGAGTCTCAACTTGCCGCCAAAGCGCGGGGACATCCGTGCATGATGAGTGTTGAGCTTCTCCCAAAGCGCTCGAACCGCGTCAAGGCCGTCCGCGCCAACTTCGCGGAAAACAAATGAGGGGGTGGTTTCTGACATGGTGCTCCATGCTACCTAACGACGAGAACTGAGCCCCGCCGGAACTGCGATGTCAATTGCGAAGCGGAACAAAGGCGCAATCGGCGTTGGCTCCAGTGACTGGTTAGGAGACGATTGGTATCTCAAGCTCACCTCTACAATAGATTACTGCGTGACCACCGATTCCCACACGCTCGCCGAGAAATCGGCAGTAAAGCTCTCCGCCGCGCCACGAGATTTGCCGTGCGAACAACTCCGTCTTGCCCAGTCGCTCAGCCCAGAACGGAATCAGCGAAGAATGGGCCGAACCGGTCACAGGGTCTTCCGGTATGCCCGCGCGCGGGGCAAAGAAGCGTGAAACAAAATCCGCATCTTCGCCGCGTGCCGTAACGATGACACCCAAACAGTCCAGCCGCGCCAGCAAAGCCATATCTGGAGTCAACGCCGCCACTTCTGCCGGTGAATCATAAACTGCCAGAAAATTGCGCGACTTTAGCACCTCCCGTGGCTTATGCCCCAAGCCCCGCAGCAGCTCCTCCGGCGGGACGCACGACGTGGGCACATGGGACGGAAAATCCAGCTCCATGATATCACCACTCTGTTCCGCCGTCAGCCAACCACTCCGGGTGTGAAAACGAATGCGGCGTCCCGGATAGCCCAACTCTGTAAACAGAACAAACGCAGATGCCAGTGTGGCGTGACCGCACAAGTCCACTTCCAGGATTGGAGTGAACCAACGCAGGTGATAGGAGTCGTTTGCTTGACGGGTGAAGAACGCTGTCTCCGCAAGATTATTTTCTGCGGCAATGTTCTGCAGTTTATTGTCAGGGAGCCAACTTTCCAATACGCAAACACCGGCAGGATTGCCGCCAAAGGTCCGTTTGGTGAATGCGTTAACCTGATAGTAAGGAATTCGCATAACCCCACTGACGCTAGTGTGGATCCAAATGCGGCACGTTAACCACACGGGTCGCTGGAGTGGATTTGTCAGACATCTTCACAAGTCAATTAACTCTTCGGTGGCCAAGCAACTCCATCCAACTCTTTCGGTAGCTGTTTTGGGTTCACCGGATATACCAGGTTCTGGTCGAGTGCTTCGCCGGTCTCCAACTCCTTCTCGGGGGCACCGATGATAAGCCAGAGCACCTCAGTTTCTGTATCGTTGAACACCTGCCGCAAATGTTCCGGCCCCACGAGCACTCCCCCGTGCTTTGGGACGGTGAGAGTCTGGTCCCCGATTCGAATGCGCCCGACACCTTCGACCACAAAGTAAAATTCTTCCATCTTGGGATGCCTGTGGAGCGTGTTGGCGCTCTTTGGTGGAAGCCGCCATAGTCTGGCTCCTAGAATCTCGCTCTTTGTTCGCTCAAGAAAATCCGCATTGGGGATTCTCATGATATTTGATGGCCTCCAGAAGAGGTCTTCCGGCTTGATAAGAAAATAACCGTCTATTGGCTTCATAAAGGTTACCTAACAAGTATTAGGGAACAAAAGTACCACCCGCCCCGGCTGCGCATTGGCTCCAGTACGGTGTTAAACGTTAGTGGTAACGATTGGTTCGTCATAATGCTCGACCGTCGGAAATGGGTCATAAAAGTGGTGCAGCAGCGTGCGCCACCGCTGATACTCGGCTGACCGGCGGAAGCCGACGGTGTGGTCTTCCAGTCGCCGCCACTCGACCAGCAAAACGTAACGGCTGGGGGTCTCAAGGCAGCGCCTCAACTCATGTGAAAGATAGCCGGGCATGGAGGCGATGATGGGAGACGCTTTACGGAATGCCGCCTCGAATGTAGCGCACGTTCCTTCTCGGACGTTCAGGATAGCGACCTCAAGAATCATATGCGCGAACGCCGCCTCCACCCGCGGACAACCGCCTTGTTCACGCTTCGCTCCCGTGACTGCTCAGCCTTCATTTTGCCCGTCCTTCGTCGAATTCATAATAATCGAATAGTGTTTGAATCTCACTTCGATCAGCAAAACCACTTGCTGCCTTGTATCGGTTTAATTCTTCCGTGTTGTCATCCTTCCAGCCTCGTTTCGTCATGAACGCATTCCAAATCAAAACTTCCTCGTCATTCGGTTTGCGCCCGTGAGCAAAACACCATTGAAGAATTTCCGTATCGGTGCCGCCTTGCTGAACGCGATGTTGAACGGCGGCATAAGTAACCCCTAGAAACCGACAACATCGTCCATCGAAGCCGATCCCCAGATTTTTGTGGTAATCCGTGGGAAGCTTCTCTTCGGCCTTCAGCCGAATTTTATCGAGCATGCGGGCAAAATAGACAATCCCTTCCACCTTGTCGTATGCGCTGCGAGGGTACTGATTCATATTTGTAGGTGAACAATTCTGGGACTGATTACACCCCTGATCGAACCGCGAGGAAAGCACAAAAGAAGAATCCCCGCTTTGGACGATTTGCGAACCTTGCGGTTAGAGTTTTCAAGGGTTGGAACACTGAGATCGCGGTCGTTTCGCCAGACGCCGAAACTAAGCGATCACCGTCGGTGCCAAGACCGCTTCCGATGTACTCGCGCACCAGTCCGCTATTTGCCAGAGGGGCTTACGACCACGATCATGAACGAGCCGGGTTTTGGGGTTGGTCGAGATTGACCTTGCGATGGGGGCCCAAACTCCGCTGTGGGAAGGTACAGCGTATGGGTCGTCGGATCGCTGCCCATGGTTCGCGCACCTAGTGGCGTCGGAACGGTCTGGACTACCTGGAATTTGCCGGGCGCAGTCTCGTGGGCGACTGCAAGCGTACCGTCGCGGCAACTGGCAAAAGCGTCGCCGTCGAATTGCGTGGCGTCCACGCCGGCGCCAATCGGGAGATCGCCAAGGACTTTGCCATCATCCGCGCTCATGACGATCAGCTTCTGCGGTTTTCGACAACCGATGAACAGGCGGCGCTTCGCGCGATCCATCGACATACCGACCGGCGAGCCGCCGGGGCTGGTGGGCCATTTGTTGATGACCTTCATCGTCTTGGTGTCCACCACCGCGACCTGATCCTTGTCTTCGAGGTTGATGTACGCCTTCCCCTGGCCGTCGGCGACGAGAAATTCAGGCTTGCCTCCAAGCTCAACCGCTGCGTCCGCTTTGCCCGTCTTGAGATCCACGTCCGCCGAGATGGGAATCAGTACACCGGCGTCCCCGCAGACGACCAGCACCTTGCCACTGGCCGGGTCGTAGATGACCCCGTCAGCGTCGTCCGCCGCCTTGACCTTGCCGAGCACCGCGTAAGTTTTCAGGTCGAAGACGGTGACCGAGGCATCCTCACCGTCGGTAATGAACCCACGACCGGCGCTGGCGACGATGGCCACACCGTGGTTGCGCTTCTGGCCGGGGATGTCGGCAACGGCCTTGCCCGTGGCGGCGTCAAGAACCATCGTGTGCGTCGAGCGCGGAACGTAGAGAAGCTTTTGCTCGGGATCAACGGTCAGGTAGTCCCAGCCACCTTCGCCTCCGACATGAAAGGTCTGGGAGACGTGATAAGGGCCCGTGTCGTTTGGTGGCGACGCGGGAGATTGCGCGCGAGCAAACGACGCGACCAGGACTGCCAGTGATAGTGGGAAAAGAGTGTACGTGATCTTGCTCATAAGACCTCCAGTTGATTGAGTTTCGTCGTTCCCGCGTGGTTGCCGTAGCCTATAGAAATACACTTAGACGCCGCGGAACAGAGTGCTCGAATACAAACGCGATTACAAGGGCATATTTTCTCCGCACCGAACAACCATGTGAACCGCATTTCACCTCTGGTGGAACCGCGAGGAAAGCATAAAGAGGAGTCCCCGCTTCGGACGGTTTGCGAGCCTTGCGGTTTCAGATTCTAAGAGGGATCATGAGGAGCGGCGACGCAAACGACTACTACCGAAGAGAACACCAGCGCCGCATAAGGCCAACGCCCAAGTCGAAGGTTCGGGGACCTGCACGGCTCCGGGAGCGGCTGGACAAGGAACGTGACGTCATGCGGTCCTGCGGTCCATCCTCCAAAGTCCAGGTACGAGTAGAGATTAAAATCGAACCCAATCACGCTAATGGTGGCCGAGGTAACCGCGATTGTGGAAACAACAGACGGGGGAAAGTCGCCGGTTAGACTCGTAAGCGCTGGGTGAGATGCATACGGGTAGCTGTTGAACGGTCCGATTACTGACGCGGCCTCCATCCACTGGGTCGCCGAACTGGAGCCGTCAACTGAAACTAGGGTGAATTGGAGGTCAAAATTCGAATACGCGCTCACATTGATGCCAGCCAACGTTCCCGCTCCATAGGTCTTGTCCGAAACTCGATATAAGAAAGCGTCGGGTGCATTCGTGCTGACGAAGTGAACGTTAAATAGCACGCCTGTCCCGGGGATGTCTTGTTCCGACAAAATGCTTGGTGGGAACGGCTGGACTTCCTCGTTGCTCATGTTGTAATCGAGCGACATGATCGCCGAGTCGGACAGAGTGAAATCCGCCGCCTTCACCGGGGACGCCGTGATCAGTAGGCTGCCGAGCGCGAGTAGGCTGAGAGGGAAGGATGTAATTGGAAGACCCCGGTGTAGTTTCCGTCCTATCCTCATCGCTCAACTCCTAGCCGCTACCAAACGGGATCACTTCCTAAGTATGAGGGGAAGAGATCGGCCACGCAAGCCAATTGTTCTCAGAAGAAACGGGCGGGAACCCCCAGAAAACAATTGGTTCCCCGCTTTGGACGGTTTACGAACCTTGTGGTTTGAACTTCCTAGGACTCCATATCAATCGTGCGGGAAAGACTGTGCCTTGTCCGACGGCGGCAATTCTTCGGCCGCAGAGAGATGATGCGTCGGAGACGGAGTCAAAGGTGATGGCTTGCCGGCATCCGGTGGTCGTGAACCTGGGCTGCCGCCGCCAGTACCGCCGCCGAGTGCCGGCTGAGGTCGTGCGGCATCGGCTCGCCGAAAAAGCAGGATGCGCCAAATGGCGAAAGCCTGCGCGGCGAAAAGGGCGGCAAGACAAAGACCCTCAACTCGGAGGGAGACCGTCCCAGGCTGAACGGCGAGAGAAATGCCCAACGCGGATATCGCACACAGCGCCGCGAACATCGGGATGCCGAGAAGAAATCTGAAAAATAGCGCCATTATCCACTCCAGCCTATCAGTAGCCTTGGAGGCTCTTCGTCCAAGTACGCGATGCGATTGGCTCGAGCCACCATTACTTCGGTTTGAACTGTCGCGACGGTTTTCGCGTTGGCTGGGTGTTCGGCAAAGGCAAGTTGGACAAGGATGTTGCAGTCCAAGCCGATCATGGCTCGCCGAACATTTCCTCTGCCAGTTCCCCCTGTGAGATGGCGGGGGCCAAGACTTGATGGCCTTTAAGCGAGCGGATGCGCAAAGCCGCGCCATTCCCCGCTTCGATTGCGTGAGCGGATACAATCCTCGCAACGGGCTTGTCGCCTTGCGTGAGCAAGACCTCGTTTCCCGCCTGCACCTGTTTCACCAGGTCGGCGAGGTGGGCAGTTCCGACTTCTTTGATCACGGTCACGGGGTAACAATACAGCTTTTCCTGCCGGTAGTCGAGAGCCGTTTAACGTGGGTATTCAGACTCCGCTTTCATTTCAGGATGGGAGCATCATTTAATAGCTTAACGTTCGCCGCGTGGGGGCACGCGGCCTACAACAAGACGGCTGGGAGTTTGTGCAAGGCGAGCGGATTTCGCAAGCGCAGATGAGCAAGATTTGTTAGCATTATAAGCGCACATGGCGAGGCCCAGCAATGAACCATTGGAGACTGTCGAGGGGACGCTCGAACGGATTATTTATTCCAACGAGGAGAATCTTTATACGGTTGCGCAGCTTTTGCCGGAGAGCGGGGGGCGGCGCGCTGAACCGGTCATCATCGTTGGCAATCTGGCGGCGCTCAATGTGGGGGAGACCTTGCGCGTGCAGGGGCGCTGGACAAACCATAAACAATTCGGGCGACAATTTGCCGTCGAGCGGTTCGAGTCGGTGCTGCCGCGCACGATTGTCGGCATCAAGCGATACCTCGGCAGCGGCCTGATCAAGGGCATCGGCGACGCGTTTGCCGACCGCATCGTGGATAAATTCGGCGAGCAGACGCTGGAAGTGATCGATTCGTTTTCGGCGCGGCTCCGCGAAGTGGAAGGCATCGGCCCCGAGCGGGCCAAGCGCATCAAGGAAGCGTGGGCGGCGCAGAAGAGCGTGCGCGATATCATGATTTTTCTGCAAGGCCACGGCATCGGCAGCGCGCACGCCGCAAAGATTTTCAAGGAATACGGTGAGAGCGCCATTGAGGTGGTCCGCGAAAACCCGTATCGCCTCGCGAAAGACATTTCCGGGATCGGCTTCCGCACGGCGGACGGGATTGCCGCGAAGGTGGGCATCGAAAAGGATTCCATCCATCGGCTGAAAGCGGGAGTGGTCCATACCTTGGTCCGCGCGACGGATGAGGGTCACACTTGTCTGCCGCGCGAGCGGCTGATTGAACACGCGCGGGAATTGCTCGATGTCGAGGTGGCGCCGATGGAGAACGCGATCAACCTGCTGGCGCTCGGCGGCAACGTCATCGTCGAGGACGACTACGTTTACTTGACCGGGCTCTACAAATCCGAGCGCGGCGTCGCGGGCAAGATCCAGGAAGTATGTGCCGCGCCGCTCACGCTTCCGGCCATCGACATCGACAAGGCGCTGGTTTGGGTGCAGCAGAAAACCGACGTGGAACTTGCCGCTGCACAACGTAACGCGATCAGGACCGCGCTCACGTCGAAAATTTCCGTCATTACCGGCGGCCCGGGCGTCGGCAAGACCACGATCGTCAACAGCATCGTCAAAATCCTCCAGGCCAAGAAGAGCAAGGTGTTGCTGGCCGCGCCCACGGGGCGGGCCGCCAAGCGAATGAGCGAAGCGACGGGCGCGGCGGCGCAGACGATCCACCGCCTGCTCAAGTACGAGCCGCGCGAGGGCGGCTTCACGCACAACGAGCGGCGTCCGCTTCAGGGCGACATGATCATCATCGACGAAACGTCGATGCTCGACATTCCCCTCGCCTATCACCTCTTGAAAGCGGTCCCGCTCACGGCGTCGGTCGTGTTTGTCGGCGATGTGGACCAGTTGCCGTCCGTGGGCCCGGGGAATTTCCTGCGCGATCTCATCGATTCCGACCGGATTCCCGTCGTGCGGTTGACGGAGATTTTCCGCCAGGCGAAGAATAGTTTCATCATCACGAACGCCCATCTCGTGAATGAAGGGCAGATGCCGGTTCTTGACGCGGCCGAGGAGAGCGACTTCTTTTTCATCGCCGAGGAAGACCCGGAGAAGGTGTTGGCGACCATCAAGACGCTTTGCAGCGAGCGCGTGCCGAAGAAATTTGGGTTCGACCCGATGCGCGATGTCCAGGTGCTCACGCCGATGCACAAGGGAGTGTGCGGCTCGGAGAATTTGAATCGGGAATTGCAGGCCACGCTGAACCCCAGCGGGCCGAATGTCCAGCGCCTTGGCCGCACGTACCGGGTTGGCGACCGCGTGATGCAGGTGCGCAACAATTACGACAAGGATGTGTTCAATGGCGATCTTGGCCGCGTGAAACACCTCGACCTGATCGAACAGCAGGTAATTGTCCAGATCGATGACCGGGATGTCCCCTATGAATTCACCGACATGGATGAACTGCTGCCGGCCTACGCCATCAGCGTCCACAAATCGCAGGGCAACGAGTATCCGTGCGTCATCGTGCCGCTGTTGACGCAGCATTTCATCCTGCTGCAGCGCAACCTGCTTTACACCGCCATCACGCGCGGCAAGAAACTGGTTATCCTTGTCGGCTCGAAGAAGGCGCTGGCGATTGCGATCCGCAACAACAAGACGGCGGCGCGCTTCAGCCGCCTGCGGGAACGACTGCAGGGCCTCGCCGATCGGAGGGCGCATCTTGATACAGTCCCGCGAGCGCGAAGTCATGCCAAGGGACGCCGACTCAGAGAGTCGGCCTACAATCACCTGGTCGCGAGTAAATTTGACTGGCCGAGTCGCGGCGGCGTGGCATATTCCCACCGGCTTCTGGTTCACCGCGTCAAGGAGCGGTGTGGTTGCGCGGCAATGAAACAAAAGGTATCAGCAGTTTTTGAGCGCGACGGGGGGTTCACGTTGATTGAACTGCTCGTCGTGATCGCCATCATCGGAATCCTGGCCGGACTCCTGTTACCGGTGCTGGACAGGCGAAGCAAGCGGCGCTGCGGGTGAAATGCATCGACCACGAGCGGCAATTGTTTCTCGCGGCACGGATGTTTGCGGACGACCATGACGGGTGGCTGCCCGCGCGCGGGCTGGGAGGGGACGATCGTTGGCCGGCGGCGTTTCGTCCGTATGTGGGTGGCAATACCGGTATTTATTATTGCCCGGCGTCGCATGACGTGGCCGAGCAAACCGCCGATCCCTACTCCAACACCCACAACAACACCGCCTACATCATCAACGGCTTCAACGACATTATTCCCTACAACACGCCCAACTCGGTTTTATTGGACAGCTTGCCCCACCCCAGCGAGACAATTTTGTTCGGTGAAGAACTGGACGGGAACGGCGAATTTTACATGGACCTGGTTGAGAACAACCAGAACACGATCCTCGATTATACGCGGCACAATAACGGCGCGTGCTACGCGTTTGCCGACGGCCACGGCGAATGGATCGCCAGTCCGCGGACGGTGACGGAAAATATGTGGTTGGTGAACAAACCGTCGCCGTCGTGATGTACGGCCACAGGCAGGGACGCCTGTGCCACTGCTCACAAGGGGAGTTCTAGTTGCCGCCCGGCTCGCTCTTCTTTTCCTTCTCGTCCTTGCGCTCTTGTTTCTCGTCTTTGCGAGACTCGTCGTGTGGCGGCTGTTTTTCCGTGGGTTGTGGAGCGACGCGCGGTTTTTCGGCGACCGGCGATTCGTGCGGTTTCTCGGATTGCTTCTTTTCCGTTACACCTGTCGGCTCGGACGATTGTTTTGGAGCTTCACGGAAGTTTTCCGCGTCGTGTTTCGGGGCCTTCTCTTCATTGCCCGGTTGACGAGTCTCCTCGTCGCGCGGCTTTACGTTCTTCGGGGACGTCTCGCGGAATTGATCCGCGTTACGATGATCGACTGCAACACGCGGCGGCGGGACGGTCAATTTGCGCGAGCTGACTTTCTCGATCACATCGACTCTCGGGCCGTTATTGACCACGACGTTGTTGACGCGGGTGATCTTCGTGATGTTGACGGTTTTGTTGATGATCGTGACATTGTTCACGATCACGGCGCGGCGATGGATCGGCTCCGCAAAATGGCCGACTTCGACAAACACGAAAGCGCGCGGCGGCAACGCGGCTTCCCGCACGACCACGTAACCCTCCGGGCCAAAAACGGCGGCGGGTGGCAGCGGCGCCCAGCCGACGTATCCATCGCCTTCGCGCCAGGACACCCATGATGGAGCCCACTCCGTGCCGGGCACCCAAACCCAGCCGTAATAAGGATCGTCAACCCAGCGTCCATAGTGATAGGTGGCCCAGGCCCATTGTTCGTCGCTGACCCAATACCAGCCGCCATCCGTCCAGAGCCAGTATCCTTCGCAGTACGGACGCCAATCCGACGACACGTACGCAGGCCGCCAGCATTGTCCGTAACCCGGCCGGTCAACCCAGCTACCGCATTGCCCCAAGGGGGCGCTAAATACGCTCACCGAAAAACTCACGCCGGCGACCGACTGGTTGACCGCCAGCGACGAAAGTCCCACCACTGCGCAGAGCACGCTCAACAATCGTATTTTCATTTTGGCAAAAGCCTTTCCCATGTCTTCGGATACGTTGACGATGGACATCCCGTTATTATTCAACACCGCTCTTATCCGCGCGGACGATGGCTCCCATTGCCTGCGATTGGCCGGGCGCGATGGTGACGGCATTCTGGCGGACATTGCAGGTTTCGATGCAGAGCATGGATGGCCATTCGTCGTCGCCGAAATCCGGCATCGCCTTGGCTTTGGCAATCCACGGGTTCCACACCACGGTCGCATTCGAGCCGGTTTTCTCCACCACCAGCCGGCGCTGCCAAGCGGGATCATGGGCCACGCAAGTGGCCTGTGTGCCCAGATAAACGCGATCCGTCTCGGCGATGATGGGAATGGGAGCGGCGCCTTCGGTTTCCGTGCGCGGGGTGCCGACAGCCGTAAAATAAGACGCGCCCGCCAATCCTTCAATGCTCACTTGCCGCGCATCGCCGACCGCCAGATACGTGTGCAGCGCTTCCTCAATGCGGAGCGGCTGGTTGCCCGTGTTTTTCACACGTAGTTCCAAGCCAAGCGTCGTGCTGATTCGCACCCGATACTCCACTTCAAATTCCCCGGGCCACAACGCACGCGTCGCATCGCTGGATACCAAACGCAACCGAACCTCCACGATCCCATCGCTTGCTTGCTCCGCGGAAACCAGTTCCCATTCCATCAAGCGCGCGAATCCGTGAGCCGGGCCAGGCTGCCCGTCCTGTCGCGCACCGAACCAGGGAAAACAGATCGGCACGCCGCCGCGGATCGGTTTGCCCGGTTCAAACCAACTCTTTCCGCTCATGAACAGCACCGGTTTCTGTCCGCGCGGCTGGAAATGCGTCACGTGGGCGCCGTGCAGATAGATTTCCGCGTCGGCCTGCGGCGTCCGAATTGCCAGGCGCCGCAACCCGCCTTGTCCTTCTTCCATTCGAACGCTATCCGGTAGTTTTTGCATCGCGATATGCTACTCAGCCCAGCCGACGCTGCCAATGTTTTTCCCCGGTTCGATCCTTGGTGGCGAGGCAGGTGGGGCGCCATGACCGTAGTGGCGCGGGCGTCTCGCCCGTTATTTTGAAAGCCAGCAACCAGGCGGGCGAGACGCCCGCCCCACTATTGCAGCACTCGATTTTGGTGGCAGCAGCAAGATGCACTCATCCGTGCGGCGTCCGTCAATCCCTCCATTGCCTTTCGCGCGCGCGCCGGGTAGGCTGTGGGTATGAGCGCGTTTCCTGTCAGCCCGGAAAAGGAAAGCCAACTGGCCCAGCGCATGGCCGCGCTGGGCGTGCGCGAAGCGGACATTGAGGAGACGTTTGTCCGCTCGGGCGGTCACGGCGGCCAGAATGTCAACAAGACGTCCACGTGCGTGATGTTGGTCCACCGTCCAACGCGCCTCCAGGTCAAATGCCAGGATACCCGGCAGCAGGCGCTCAACCGTTTTCTTGCGCGCCGGCTGTTGCTCGACAAGATCGAAGCTTTCAAGAAGGGCTTTGTCGATGCCGAGCGCTCCCGCATCGAGAAAATCCGCCGCCAAAAACGCAAGCGCAGCCGTCGCGCCAAACAACGCATGCTCGATAACAAGTCCCACCACGCCGCCAAGAAAGAATCACGACGGTCGGTACGGATGGAATAGGGCCATAAACGAATCATTGCCATCATCTGTTGCAGTCGAACCACCGGTGACGGGTCGTGTTGCCAGACTGACGGCGACGTTTAGCATTTTCGCGCCCTTGATCGCTATTCTGGTGGGCTTCCTTGGCCATTTTGTTCATCCGCGTATTCCGGGTATTCGTTTGGTGAAGACTGTCGTCGAGTTGTTGCTGATCGTTTCCGGCCTTGTGTGCGGCGCGGTCGCGCTGGAGGCAGTCCAGCGACGCGGATACAAGGGCGTATTCGTCAAGGCCCTCATAGGCACTTGTGTCAATGGCCTGCTGGTTTTGCTGACATTCGGCGTTTCAATTCTCTTCGCTCTTTGGTTGCCGGTTTTCACCCACCACGTCCCTTTGACACCGCAAGGGAAACTTGACAAGGCGACGAGCGAATTGGCGACGGCATCCACGGATGAGAAGAGGTTCTACGCTTTGGACGATGCCGCCAAGCAGAGTTTTGAAACCGGCAAGATCGAGGATGCCCAAAAATATGCCACGGAATTGTTGGCGCTGGCTCCGAATTTCCAAGGGAATTGGAATTATGGCAACGCCATTCAAGATGGGAATCTCGTGCTTGGACGCATCGCGGTACGGGAGGGGCGAATGGAAGAGGCGAAAAAGTATTTGCTCGAAGCCGGAAGAGCCCGGGCTCTCCGCAGATGGACAGTTTTGGCCCGAACGTGAGCCTGGCCAAGGACCTACTGGAAAAAGGCGAACGCGACACGGTCCTGCAATATTTCGAGCTTTGCCGCAAATTTTGGACGATGGATTACGGCAAGTTGGATGAGTGGAGCAAAGCCGTGAAGGCTGGCGAGGTTCCTGACTTCGGCGCGAACCTGGTTTATTGAGGGTGCGCCGCTCGCGGAAGAAAAACTCTGAATCCCCCGCACGTGGGGGCACGTGGCCTACAACTGAACCTAAGAGCGGGAGCCGCGGTCAGCGCCCGCCTGCGTGGCCGAAGCCACTTCGTCGCGGCGAAGGCCCGCGGCTACGACGCTACCCATCACAGGCAGGGACGCCTGTGCCACCAACGACTTCCTGGGGCTATTCGCATTGACGCGGGGCGGGTGCGCTTTCATGCTGGTTGCCTGAATGAGTTCACGACGGGTCATGGTGGTGGGCGGGGGCGCGGCCGGGTTTTTTGCGGCGATCACTTGCGCGGAGGCGATGCCGCAGGCGGAGGTGACCATCCTGGAGAAGTCGGCGCAGTTTTTGTCGAAAGTCCGCATCTCCGGGGGCGGGCGTTGCAACGTGACGCACGCTTGTTTCGATGCGCGGGAGTTTACGACGCGATTTCCGCGCGGGGAACGGGCGTTGATCGGGCCGCTCCAGCGATTTCAGGCGAGCGATACGGTTGCGTGGTTCGAAAAACGGGGCGTGAAACTCAAGACCGAGGATGACGGACGGATGTTTCCCATCAGCGATTCGTCGGAGACGATCATCGATTGCCTGGTCCGTGCGGCCAGGGCGGCGGGCGTGAAGCTCGTGACGCGCTGCGGCGTGGAGCTCGCGACAAGGCGGGCGGGACGCCCGTTCGAACCGGAGAATGAGGGGGAACTTGCGACGAGGCGGGCGGGACGCCCGCCCCACTACGGATTTGAACTGACGCTGACGAATGGCGAGACGTTGGGGTGCGACCGGTTGCTATTGGCGACGGGCGGGTGCCGCACGGTGGCGGCGGGGCAGTTGGCGGTTTCGCTCGGGCACACTTTGGAAGCGCCGGTGCCGTCGTTGTTCACGTTCCACTCGGCAACGGCGTGGCTGCGGGATTTGGCGGGGATTTCGGTCGAGTCGGTGGAGGCATCCGTGCCGGGCGAGCGATTGCGGGAACGGGGCGCGCTGCTGGTGACGCACACGGGATTGAGCGGGCCGGTGATCCTGCGTCTCTCAGCGTGGGGCGCTCGGGCGTTGCATGACCGCGATTATCGATTCGCGCTGCATTTGAATTGGCTGCCGCACCTCGGCGCGGACGGGATTGCGGCGGAGTTGAACGCGCGTCGCAAACAACAGCCGGCCAAGCTGGTGATCAATACGCCGATTGCTCCCCTACCCGCCCGGCTGTGGGAGCGGTTGGTCCTGACGGCGGGAGTCGAACCGGACACGCGCTGGTCGCGCCTGACCCGCGCGGCGCAACATCGGCTGGTCCAGCAATTAATCCGCACCGAAGCGGAAATAAGAGGAAAGAGCTTGAACAAGGAGGAATTTGTCACCTGCGGCGGGGTGCGTTTGCGCGAGGTGAATTTCAAGACGATGGAGAACCGGATTTGTCCGGGCCTCTACTTCGCGGGCGAGTTGCTGGACATCGACGGCATCACCGGCGGGTTCAATTTCCAGTCGGCCTGGACGACCGGCCGGCTGGCCGGGCGGGCGCTGGCGGGGGATTAGAACCTATCTCGTAAATGTTCACAGACAGCGGGCTGGGCCAGCCCGCCCTACCAAAGTCGCGGTATCTGGCGTGTAGCCACGGCTCTTCGAGCCGTGTGTTTGAGAGTCGTGGTCGAAGCGCGCCTCACAGAGGCGCGGCTACACCGGCCCGCGCCCACCGCCCGCGGCGGACGGCAACGGGGCCCGTTGCCCTACAAGACGGATCGCCACAAGTGCGGGAGAAATTGTACCACTGTCGATTAAAAATCCAAATTGACTTGGTTGGAAGTAGCAAGCATCATGCGGACGGTCCAAGCCAGTTGCACCCAGAGATCATCAAATGCCGAAACTGCACATCATGTCGGGTCAGTTGGAGGGGAAGGTTTTTGACCTGCTCGAGGAGCGCGTGACGATCGGGCGCGGGCTGGACAACCTGATTCGCATGGAGGATGGCACGATGTCGCACCACCACGCGATGTTCGTCCTCGAAGCCGACGGCTACAAGCTGCGCGATCTCAACTCGACCAACGGCACGCGCGTCAACGGGATGCGCATCGCCGAGACGAAGTTGAACAATGGCGACGCGGTGCGCATGGGCTCGGTCGAGATGCGGTTCGAGGCCGACATGAAGAAAGCGAGCCAGCCGTTGCCGCCGACGCAAACGGGTGTGGACATCACGCAGGTCGGCAAAGGGGGCGGGCCGCCCCCGGCGTTTGGCTCGTCCTCCCCGTTCGGTCGCAAGAAAACTGGTGGCGCCAACATCTGGTTGTGGGTGATGCTCGGCCTCGGCGCGGTTGCGGTCCTGGTCTTGGGTTGGTTCGTCTACAAGTTTTTCCAGTTGAGCTAGGGCGCGTCGTGAGCGGACGGCAAAGCTGCGACGAGTCGCAGCACTCCAAAGAGGAACGACGGCAACCGGGCCGGTTGCCCTGCAATCTCGGCAGGCCAACAGGCGGTCCCGCGACGGCGGGATCCCGAGGACGGGAGACGCCTGTTCAACCCGGAGCGCGGCGACAGAGCGGCGCGGCTCATAGAGCCGCTCGTGGTGAAGACTCGCGATGAACCGCGGCTACACCGGGCGGGGCGACGCGACTTTTCGACCTGGAAATTTCCCTCGAAAACCGCAAGCGGGACGCTCGCGCTACTTCAGCCACTTGGCGGCTTGTTGGGCCCAGTAGATGAGGATGATGTCGGCGCCGGAGTGAGGAAAACTGGTTCGTGTCAAAGAGAATCTGTCCAGAGTACAGAGTTGACTCCGATTAGGAGACTCCGATTAGGAGAATAAACCGAACCTGAATAGTTACATCTTTTGAAGGGCCGCCAGGGTCGTCCGCACATCCTCCAGCGAACCGACCACCACGAAGACATGGTAACTGAAATCGTCCGATAAGCCATCCGGGTTTTGCAAACGGAAAATGCAGTTCCATTTCACGACCCGATAGGCTTTCATATTCCAGCGGCCATAAGTGGGTCCGCGCCCATCCCGCAGCGCCTCCGCCCCAGAAAAAACGCCCATGGCGTACTTTCCATCGGCGGTGGAAAAGACCAGCGGCAGCGCTTGCTCGCCGGGCCCATTATCGATGGGGGCAAGCTTCCCGGTTTTCGGATCAAAGACTTGAAATTGATCGAACTCCGGCGGCATGTAACCGGTCAGCACTTCGATAACACAGCGCGTGTTGCGGTCCTCGGCGGCGAGAGAAACCGTGACCTGGTAGTCGATGGCGTGCGGCAAGTTCTTGCGGCCGATCACCACCCGTTTGCGCAGACGATCATTGGAAAGAATGGTTTTGTTACGCGCGGGTTTTCCGCCGGAGTCTTGCCCGGATTCAACCAGAAAGCGGGCTGACTGAAGGTCTCAAGCTGATTTCCGCGAGCCTGGATTTCCAGCAATCGACTCGACGAGGCGGCGCCGCGGTCGTCATCAAGCGAGCCGGCCTCCGTCGGGTTGAACGTCTCGTCGGCGATGGGCTCTACCCCCGCGTTGCCATTCCAACACGTCTGCAACTCCCGGCCGTGGTCCGAGTCATCAATGAACTCCTTGCCACCCCATTGCAAGGACTCAATCGCCCCAGCCGTCCGCGAGGTGGTCTTGATCACGATCTCCGAGCCCCCAACCGGCGCCCGAATGACCGCGTCGCCGCTAACCACCGGAGCCCCCACCAGCGCGATCGGCAGCATGACAAAAACGATAGAGCAGCGGACGACGACGTAAGACAAAACGGTCTCGCCGGTGATGACGCGCTTCAGCGCGCCGATGATTTGTCGCGGATCGAACACAAGAGGCGCTGCTCCTTGGCTTTGCGGTCGGTTTTCGGCCATTGGCCGCGGGCTTCGACTTCGCGGAGCGCAGCCATCAAGGTTTCGACACGCTCCTCCAGGGGTTTGCCGCAGACGACAGCGGCGTCTCGTCTAACTCGGCTTGCGGAGGTTCCGCCAATGGTTTCGTCGAGGTGCAGGTTCATGGGGGAAATGATAACATGCTGACGGCAAGGACGGAAGTGGAATTGGGGGCACCGCTCATATTCAGGCGGCGTGAGCGGACGGCAAAGCTGCGACGAGTCGCAGCACTCCAAAAGGAACGACGCGGAAGGCGTGACTCCGATCTCGGCTTGGCTCAGGACAGGGAGCTGCGGCTACACGGCAGGGCGGTCATAATTCGAGGCTGGCGCGACTTTTCGACCTGGAAATTTCCTCGAAAACCGCAAGCGGGACGCTCGCGCTACCGTGAGGATGACCGCGGCCCGGGGACGACCAAGCGGGACGCTCGCGCTACTTCAGCCACTTGGCGGCTTGTTGGGCCCAGTAGGTGAGGATGATGTCGGCGCCGGAGCGGCGGAAGCCGGTGAGCATTTCCAGGACGGCTTGTTTTTCGTCGAGCCAGCCATTTTGGGCGGCGGCTTTGAGCATGGCGTATTCGCCGCTGACGTTGTAGCAGGCGACGGGATAGCGGAACTTTTCTTTCACGCGCCAGATCAGGTCCTGATAGCCGAGCGCGGGCTTGACCATCACGATGTCGGCGCCTTCCTGGATGTCGAGCGCGACTTCGCGCAGCGCTTCCTCGGCGTTGGCGTAATCCATCTGGTAGGTGCGGCGGTCGCCGAATTGCGGCGGCGATTCGGCGGCTTCGCGGAACGGGCCGTAATACGCGGACGCAAATTTCGCCGCGTAACTCATGATCGGCGTGTCGGCAAAACCGGTTTCGTCGAGCGCCGCGCGGATGGCGGCGACACGTCCGTCCATCATGTCGCTCGGGGCGATGATGTCGGCGCCGGCCGCGGCGTAGGCGACGGAGGATTTTGCGAGCAGGCTGAGCGTGGCGTCGTTGTCTACTTTGAATTCACAGGCAGGGACGCCTGTGCCACGACTTGCTGATTTTGAGGCGGCGGCGCCGGCGCCACTGGATCGTGAAGTTTTGCGGACGACGCCGCAGTGGCCGTGGCTCATGTATTCGCAGAGGCAGACGTCGCAGATGACGATGAGTTCGGGCAATTCTTTTTTCAGGGCGCGGACGGCTTTGGGGATGATGCCGTTCGCGGCGTAGGCGCCGCTCGCTTTTTCGTCCTTCTTGTCGGGGATGCCGAAGAGAATCACGGCGGGGATGCCGAGCTTCGCGGTTCGCTCGGATTCTTTCACGAGTTCATCGACGGAAAGCTGGAACTGGCCGGGCATGGAGCTGATCGGTTTGCGGAGGCGCGAGCCTTCGCGCACGAACAGCGGCAGGACGAGGTCGCTGACCGACAATTCCGTTTCGCGGACCAGCGCGCGGAGTTGTGGGTTTTGACGAGCCGGCGCGGGCGATAGATCGGAAAGCGCATGGTTCATCCCTGGACGAGGCGCGGTTCCGCCTCGCGAATCAGGGCGATAATATCGTCGGGCAGCTTCGCGGCCATCGAGTTGGAGCGGAAGTCCCGTTGTTCACCAGTCGCAGAGGCGTGAGAGCAATTGCAGGTGCTGGCGCACGTTCGGCGCGCAGAGCAGAAAGAAATGATAAACGGGTTTGCCGTCCAGCGCGCCGAAATCTACGCCCTGGTTGTGCCTTCCGTAGGCGAGGACGGGCGCTCGACGAGACCGACGAGGGCATTGCGGGCGTGCGGGATGGCGACGCCTTCGGTGATGCAGGTGGGGCACAAATCTTCGCGGGACTTGAGGGCCTGGAACAGCGTGTCGAAAAAACGTTCTTCACGCGGGTCGAGGACCAGCGCGCACAATTCGCGCAAGACACCGTTTTGTCGGGGGCGGCGAGGTTGAGATTGATGCGCGCGGGGGCGATGACGTTGGCGACGGTCAGGCGCGGCAGGCCGGTGGCTTCGGGCGGAAATTCTTTTTCGTCCATCGGGATGTCGTCGCGGTTGGTCATCCAGAAGTCGATTGCAGTGCGCTGGAAGCGCCATTGGCGTGCCAGTTTTGCGCGGGAAGGCGGCCTTCCTGCGCGATGCGGCTGACGGTCTTTTCGTTCAGGCGGAGGTATTCGGAAACCTCTTTGAGCGTCATGATTTCGGTTTCCATGGACGCGAAGATAGTACGGCGAGGGTGCGCGTTGCGCAAGCGGTGAAACTGCAAATGGGTTCACATGCGGCGCGGTCGGGAGACCGTACGCCTGAACAGGAGGCAAAGAGAAGGCTACACCGGGCGGGGCGGCTACAACGGCACAGCGGCAAGCGAGCGTCTTTGCCCTACAAATCTCGGCAACGGCGGGCGGGACGCCTACCCCATGCTATTCAGAATTTGCGCTCGTAACTGCGGATGACGCCGATGACTTTGCCGAGGATGCGCGTGTCGCCGTCGACGGGGATGGGCTGGTAGCGGGGTCGGCGGGTTGGAGCCAGAGCTTGCTGTTGCGGCGTTCGAGACGTTTGACGGTGGATTCGCCGTCGACGAGGGCGACGACGATCTCGCCGGCCTCGGCGTGGGCTTGGGCGCGCACGACGACCAGGTCGTCTTCACAGATGCCGGCTTCGATCATCGAATCGCCATGGACTTTGAGCGCGAAGACTTTTGGCCCGCGAATTCTTCGGTCAGGTCGAGCGAGCCTTCGATGTTTTCCTCGGCGAGGAGCGGGCCGCCGGCGGGGACGCGGCCGAGGATGGGCATGGGCGGAATTCGGCGCGGAGAATTTTCGGCCAGTTGCGCGGGACAAGGCCGCGGGATTTGCCGGGGAGTTTTTTGAGGTAATTTTTTGTTTCGAGGGCGTTGAGGTGATCGCGGGCGGTCCCGGTCGAGCGGTAGCCGAAGGCGTGGCAGATTTCGCGGATGGTGGGCGGGCGGCCGCTGCCGCGGATGTTGTCGAGGATGTAGGTGAGGAGCTTTTGTTGCGGCGGTGTGAGCGGTTCCTGCATGAGAATGCCATACCACACAGATGTGTGGTATGGCAAGAGGAAAAGAAATCGAGGGGAGAAGCGAGGAGCGTGGAGAGGGGAGTGCCATGAATCCCCGCCGGGCGTTTCCTACAGGATACAGGTGACGGGGCCTAACGCTTCGGCGAGCCGCAAGCAAGATGGCCACCAAGGTTTCGAACCAATTCTTAGGCGGCGGCGAGGGCGCCGGAGATGGCGCGGTCGAGTTCGGAGACGTGAAGGGTTTTTCGACGGAGCCCGGCGCCGGCTTCGCGGGCTTCCAATTCGGTGGTGCGGCTGCCGGTGACGATGACAACCTTTGCCTGGGGGCTGCTCTTGGAAAGGAGCGTGGTGCAGGTGAGGCCGTCCATGAGGGGCATGCGGACATCCATGACGACGAGGTCAGGATGCATGTGGGCGCACTTGTCGATGGCGTCCTGGCCGTTGGTGGCGAAGCCGATCACTTCGTGGCCGAGGTGTTCGAGCACCAGGCGGAGCGCGAAGCGAACGGAATCCGTATCATCTGCAATCAAGACTTTCATCGTGCTTGTTGATTTAGCACTGGGCATGCCACGGCCTTGAAAGCCAGAGAAATTGGGCATTCTAAGGCATAGAAAAGTCAAAATGGCTCAAAATTGGCCATGTTTGACAAAAAACGAGAGAAAATGTCCCGTTTTGAGGGCTGGCGGTCCGAGGGGCTACAGGGCACGGACGCGGTAGAAGCGTGACGGAGCGTTGGTTGCCCCGCCGTATAGGTAAAGCTGTTCGTGACACCGGTGCTGACCACGAAGGGCGCGCTAAGATCCGCAAAATTATTCGTGTTATAATTGCCGTTTTCCGCCTGCACGATATTGGTTCCCGCGCTCGCGGCTGTCCATTTGATGACAATATCATTCACACTTCGCGTGATGGAGACGATTTTAAACAAACGGGTCGGCGGGGGTGCAAAGCCGGATACGGTTAATTTGACCAGACCTGCTGTGCTGGTGTCGATCGTACAATTAGTGTTTGAAGGCGTCGTGCCGATCGTCAGACCGTTGTAGGTCAACACGCCACCGTAGGTGAACAGGGTGTAGCTGCCCGAGGTGAAGAAGCCGCCGGCGTCGGTAACGTTGAGTTTGCCACCCAGCGTCAGATTATTACCTATCGCCACCGCTGTGCTGTTGGTACCCAACGAGAATAGCAGGGTCGCATTTGTGGCAATCGAGGCGTTGCCGGCCTCGACATCGAATTGGTGATTTCCAATAGACCGCGAGCGCCGATGGTCAACGTGTTGAGAACATTGAGTGGAACAGGACCTCCATCGTTCATATCAAAAAGTGACAGCGTGTTCGTCAAGGTGACCGTTGGCGACGACACGGTAAGATTGCTAATTGTCAGTTCCTGTGGAAAGCCCGCACTGTCCGTATCGTCAATGGTAACAGTCTTGGAGGTGGAATTGGTGATGAAGTCAGCGGCGTCGGTGATGGATGGCGCGTTTGTTAGGACCATCTCACCCCGGTATCCCAAAAGTCACTACCGCCGAAGATCCAACTGTTGGTCGCGGCTTGGGCATTTACGACGACGAGGGTGAAACCGACCGCGATGATTGTCCTGATTCCCATGATGTCCCTTTTTCCTACGGCCCGTTGCAATTCGCCTAGGGCGTAATTCATACACGTTCGCCAGCATTTCGTCAATCAATATCAGACGGTGGAACTGGCTTGCCCGCAATATCTAGCGCACAGTTTGTCAAAAATGGTGTTGACATGCGTGTAAACACATTGTACATACAGGGCAGATACAGGCGCACCAATGGAATTTGACTGGTCAGATCCGCCGTTTAGCCCGAAGGATACTCCGACGACGCGTGAAATCGAGGAGTCATTTGAGGATCCGCTGGGGATTCGGTTGTTTCCCGATTCGGGCCGGTTCGCAAAGGAATCGCGGGCATTTTGTTTGGGGCGGACGTTGACGGGCCGCGGTATCTTCAGTGTGTATCGTTCGGATGGCAAACAGGTGCGCGTGATTGGGGCGCGGGCGATGAGTGAGGAAGAAGAATATTTTTATGACAGGAAGGTGTCGGAATGGACGTCAGAGAAAAACAGGCGGTGAACCCACCCCTGTATCCCCTCCGAGGAGGGGAACGTGAAGGCGGACGGCTCGGAGAGCCGTCCCTACCAAAAGCCCTGTATCCCCGGGGAAATGAAGGACGACCTAAATTATGGATGTTGTAACTGTGTGGGAAGAAATACCGCAGTTTACGTGCGAGCATGACGAGGCGCGGTTCTGGGTCGGGCATCGCATCGACGCGAAGCTGATGGAGGAATCCATCATCAATGCCGACCAGGCCGAGTCCACAACCATCACGTTGCGCATGGATCCGCGAATGTTGTCGCGCATCAAACGGCTGGCGCGGTCGCGGTATTTAAACTACCAGAGTATGATCAAGCAGTGGATCAGTGAGCGCATGGAATCTGAGTTGCGGGAACGAGGGAATCGATGAGAAGAGAGAAGTCATCTGCCGTCGCCAAGGCTTTGGCGGACAAGGGAGTCAGGAGTCAGAAGTCAGAAGATGGCTTTACGCTCATTGAGTTGCTGACGGTCATCGGGATTATTGGCATTCTGGCGGGTTTTCTTCTTGGCGTCGGCAGTTATGCTTACAAGAAGGCGAAATACAACCGCGTGAAGGCGGAAATCGCCGCCATGGAGAACGGGCTCGAGAATTTCAAGAATGACAACGGTTATTATCCGCAACGTTCAGCGGGCGTCGATGATACCTGGAGTTCCACGAACCTCTACAACGCTCTTGCCGGTGGCCCGAAAGTTTACATGAGCTTTCGCGCTAATCAGCTCTATATCGTGGGCACGACCACGAATATTCTCGATCCATTTGGAACGCCCTATCGCTATCTGTGTCCGGGAGCCAGCAACCCCGTAAGTTTCGATATTTGGAGTTTCGGTTTTGATAAAACAGGCGGAGTCAACGGCGCGGTCAATAACGACCTCGACAATATTAACAACTGGCAACAGCAATAGGTGGAGGGAAGTCCTATGAAACGTCTCAGAAAAAGCAACAGCGGCTTTACGATGATCGAGCTATTGACGGTCATCGTCATCATTGCGATTCTCGCGGGCCTGCTACTGCCGGCCCTCGGCAAAGCGAGGACAAAGGCAAAAATTGCCAAGGCATCAACTGAGGTATCTTCCATCCTGACGGCCATTAAAGCGTATCAGACCGAATACGGAAAGCTGCCTGTGCCAACGACCGGCGGTTGCGTTGGTATTGCTGATGTAGGCCCAGCCGATGGGGATACGTGGTTTCCCGGTTGCAGCAGCCAAGCGGTCATAAAAATACTCATTGGGCAGGATCCGGTAATGAATCCTCGCAATGTTGTCTTCCTTGAGCCCAAGAACGGGCTTACGGATGGGACATTCCTGGATCCTTGGAATCAACAGTATTACATCAAGCTCAATACCAGCTACAGCGGATCGATGAATTATTATCCTCCCAGTGGAACTCCGAATGTTGTTGGGTCGGCAATTGTCATTAGCTACGGTCCAAACGGCATTCAAGAGAACCCCGGTGCGAGTGGATCTGATGATATCGTCTCTTACAAATAAGCGCGGCTTCACGCTGATCGAACTGCTCACGGTCATCGCGATCATGGGCCTGATCGTGGCCATTGCCATCCCGTCGGTGGAACGTCTCATGAAATCGGGCGGTTTGAGCGCTGCCAGTCGCGAGGTCTCCAATACACTCGGCCTCGCTCGGCAATATGCCATCACGCACCGTACGAAGACCCGCGTGGTATTCGCCCACCCTCTCACGATCGGCTCAATAGACCCGTCCACTTATTTGAACTATGTCGCTTACACGGTCGTTGTGTCCGACACTACCAACACCGCCCTCTTCTTCCCGTGGGACTACATCGGCAAATGGGATTTCCTCCCGACTGGTACGATCTTCCTTAACCAGACTCCCGGGCGGGACATTTGGCGGAGGGTACGACCTGGACAATGGTAATAGTATACTGAATCAAGATCCTGTGGGAGGTCCTTCTTTCGCACTTCCGTTTCCGAACCCGGCCTCGGGCAATTTCGTTGCATGCGCCTACATCGAGTTTGGCCCGACCGGCGCAGATACACGATCCGATGGGAATCCGGACCAGATCACGCTTACCGAGGGTTTTATCCAACCGCCATCCGCGAATTCGCTTCCATTCCGCACGAGTGCCAATTACGTCAATATCTCCGTGGACAGCATCGTCGGGCGCGTAAAGATCTCAAGGCCACAATGAACCGTTCCGACATACACCGCCGCAGAGACGCGAAGGAGCGTTTACCTTGATCGAGGTCGTACTGGCGGTGGCGATTGCGTCCATCGGCATCATCGCCATCATGGGGTTGCTTCCAAACGCCATTCAGGCCAGCCGCAACGCCACAGACAACACTTTGTCCGCCACCATTGCACAGGATGTCTTCAGTAACATCCGCAGCCAGCCTCTTGATGCTGTAGATTTTGGCGATGGATCAGGAACCCATAATTTGACGAACGCCCCTGTGCAGCTAACTCTTAATTTCGACTCCACCGGCGTTTCAACGAACGCAACCGCTTATTACAAGGTCCTTGTCTCGATTCAGCCGCAGCCTACGGCCCCCGCTCTCCCTCTGTGGACTGTACAAGCCGGGGTTGTCTGGCCAGCGCTATCACCGGCGGCCACCACGAATATCTTTGTTTCCTATGTAACCGCATACAACTAAATGAAACGACGCCCGACTCAATCCGTCACTTCGCGCCACGCCGGTTTCACCTTGTTGGAACTGCTGGCCGCCATGGCCATTTTGTTGATCATGACCGCGCTTTTATTTCAGGCCTTCGGCCAGGCAAGTCGTGGTTGGTTGCAGGCCGAAAATCGCGTGGAAACTTTTTCCCAAGCCCGCGCGGTGCTCGACTTCATGTCGAAAGAGATTTCCCAAGCGATTGTCAACAGCAACATCACTTTCCTGGGCGATGCCAATGACATCGCTTTCGTCGCCCCGGTAAACACCGGCACAAACGCGGTCGATTTGGTGGAAGTTGTTTACCGGCTCAGTTTGCCGTCCAAGGCCGCCCCCGGGCTGCTGATCCAGGAAGTAACTTTGTCGACAATGCTACCATTTGGCCAAAGAGATTGGTCCGACGAACATCTCATTTCGGCGCGCCCACGACTGAGTGTTGGAACTATGGGTCGGGCGCCTCTGGCTCGGCACCACCGTGGGATTTCTATGGCAGCCCAAACCCCAATCCGAATTGGCCGGAAACGAGCGATTCCAACCGTACCGCTGTACTGGCGGAGAATGTCATGAGCATTACTTTCCAATACTACGATGCAACTAATAGTATCGTGCAAAGCTATTGGAATTCCGACGTAATGCCGACCACTGCCTGGCAAAATGAATTACCAACAGCAATACCTACAGGAACCCTTGGGCCTGGGGGTCCCGGTTTCGTCCGGTGATGACCAACCGATCTCCCGCCAGCGTTCAAATCACCCTGACAATGATCGACAGCAAGGCCGCCGCCCGGCTCAAAACGGTGGCCGTAGGAAGTCCCGGTTTCATGAATATTACCAACCAAGCTTTGAGAACTTTTAGCACCTTCGTCGCCATACCGAACCGCCAGCCATGAGAAAATGCACCCCATTTATTCGGCGCTCTTCGGAGCAAGGTGTGGCGCTCATCATGACGCTCGGGATCCTGGTGTTGGTCACGCTGCTGGTCGTCGCGTTTGCGGTCAGCATGCGCGTTGAGAATACGGCGTCAAAGAATTTTAACGACCTCATCAAAGCCCGCCAGCTCGCGCAGGGCGCGATCGATCAGGCGGTGGCGCAATTAAGCCAGGCGACGGCACTACGAACCAACAACACGGCCAGTGGCGGCATTTACACCTACGTGACATCCCCCGGCCTCGCCTATGCCAACAACGGCGGCGCAATCGTCTCGCTCCCGTTGTATTCCACCACCGCGTCGACTGACACGACCAACTTGAATAACCAGTTTTGGATTACCGGTAGTAACAATGCCGAGTTCTTTGACCCGACTGCCACGGCGATGAACGTGGGATGGGTTTACGTCACCGAGGATGGCACTACCGGCCCGCTGCCCATCACCGGGCATGGGGCGATTGTCGGCCGATTCGCCTATTGGGTGGATGATGAGGCGTCGAAGATCAATCTCAATACGGCTGGACTGCGACCCAATCCAGCCGTTCCCACCGATGTTTACGGTTACGGCGTTCCCAGCGAAATCGATCTCACCATGTTGCTGCCGGGTCTCGGCACCGCGGCCTCTGTAAGCGCCATCCAAACGAGGCAATCGACACTGGGATTCAGTACGATTGGAGAGGCTCGAACTCACGGATACCGCTCCCGGCGCGCCCGCCACCACCGATAGTGATTTCAACACGAACCGCTTTTACCTGACGACTTCTTCCGATGACGCAGGCGATCTTGATGTCTTTGGTCGTCCGCGTTTGGATCTCGCCTTGCTCAGCCAAGCCAAGGATGTGCTTGATCCTGCCGGGCCCAATAGCGCGTATGCACGCCTTTCCGACAGCGCATTGACGAAAGTATATAGTTCTGCGCGGGCTTTCACGACCAAGTATCCCGTTGTCATCGATAACGGCCATAATTTTGACGGCCTCCAGCAAATTGTTGCCAACATGATTGCGTACCGTCTTAACCCGCGAGTGCCCGCGGACCTCACACAACAGCCCGATGGCGGCGGCGATCCGCCACCTTATCTTGGCCTTATAAGAGCGCCGTACATCAATGAAGTGAAAGTTAATTATGATTATGAGACGACCCCCGCTCCTCAAATCACTCGAACCGTGACAATCGAACTTTATTATATTTACGGGGGTGACGGATCCACCTATATCACGGGCCCGAAGGACACCATTCAGGTAAGTGGTCTTCCAGTAGTCGGAGGCTTACCGACAACGACACCAGCGCCGCTCCCTTTCACTCTTCCACCAGGGCTCACTTTCAGTAGTAACACGGCGTACTACACATTCACTTTGCCGCCCGAGACCGTTACCCCCAGCCCATTTCCCCCTACTCCAATTGTAGTGCCGTCAACAACCGCCATAACCGTAGACTATTTGCGGTCAGGCACACGACTGGACTGTGCACAAGTCCCATTGTCGACCGTGATAATAACTACCGCAGGAACACCCGTATGGCAGGGGGCTGAAGTGAACGATCCCTGCTTGAACGAAAGGACCACGTCGTGGACGCCGTATCGTCCCCCCAATGCGGGAACATTGATAGCGGCTCCGCCTGGATTCTCCGCAAGCGCGTCCGCCTCACAAAACAGCGTTTACGCGCCGCCTGAAAATCCGCCTTCAAAGGCGCTCATACGAGCTTCCAAAATGTTATCAGTCGGCGAACTCGGTTATATTCATACGCCGAATCCCTGGTCATACCTGCGATTACAACCCCAACCGGCAGCTGAAAAGGTGGCCCCCAGACAGATTCCCGATTGGGCCGTACTCGATATGTTTACCGTGGGAACCGCCGCTATTCCCAATCCGACCGCCGGACGCATAAACATCAATAGTACCGTTACACCGCTCGCCGCCAACCGGTTGAGACCCCTTGAGGCGTTGCTTAATGGGCTGTTCTCGACACCGGCGGTAGCCGCAACGGTCGCGCAGAACATTTACTCGGGGACGTATGTCAACATGCCGGATGCTTATGGCAGCGCAAACAGTTACGACACGATCGGGGAAATTTGCGAAGTCGCGGGCATGGATAATGGAGGGTTAACCGAAGCGGCGAAAGAAGCGACCATTCGCCGCATTGCGAACCTAATTACGGTTCGCTCAAACACGTATTGCATCTGGGTGTATGCCCAAAGCATTAAGGACGTTGATAAGAACGGGCAGTTCAATCCGCCTGCTAATCCGCCTCCGGGATGGCGGTGGGCAACGATTTCATTACCGGCGAAGTCAAAGCGCAAGCGATGGTCGAGCGCTATGAAACCCACCGGTGCCAGCCCGACGTGTCAAATTCCGCACGCGGTATTTCCGGTATTTGTACAATTGAGCGGGGATTGGGGGGAGAGGCGTAGAGAAAAACTGCGTTTCTGCGAAACGAACTGGTGGGTCAAGTGCTTGCGGCGCAGGTGGTAACGTCGGGGAGACATGGATCGAACTTTCAACGCTCAACCCCGAAAAGGATTCGGGGCAAGCCGTCCAACGTTCAACAACATCAAGACAGCGCGCCGACTCGCAGAGTCGGCCTACAACGGCTGCTGGGAATGCAAACAGGCGGGACGCCTGTTCAACGGGGGCGCGGAATACAACAAGGAAAAGCCCGCCGACTCGCAGAGTTCGGGCGACAACAGATTAGGAAACGGCGGGATACCTAAACGACAGGCATCCCGCCCTACAATAGGGTTGGAAAATGGCGCTGATTCCACTGGAGGATAATTTTACGGATATCGTGGGGAAGGCGCAGCGGGGGTTGAACCTATCCGGCACGGCGCTGGCGGGGCGGGCGGGGGTGTCGCTGGCGCAACTGAATGCGTTGAAGGCGGGCGCGGTGGATGAGGCGGCGCTGCGGAAGGTGGCGGGGGCGCTGGGGTTGGGGGCGGAGGCGCTGGTGACGATGGCGCGGGGGGCGTGGCGTCCGCGCGAGGCGGGCGAGGTGGCGGGGCTGGGGTGTTTCAATACGGCTTTCGATGATATGACGGTGAATGCGTATGTGGCGTTCGACCCGGGGACGCGGCGGGCGGCGGCGTTCGATACGGGGGCGGACTGCGGTGGGATGTTGGAATTCATTCGCGAGCAGGGGCTGGAGGTGGAGGTGATTTTATTGACGCATACGCACACGGACCATGTGTTTGATTTGGATCGGCTGAAGGCGGCGACGGGGGCGCGGGCGTGGGTGAGCGGGCGGGAGGCGTTGGCGGGGGCGGAGACGTTCGCGGACGGGAAGGTTTTCGAAGTGGGACGGGCGTCCCGACCGTCTGATCTGACGGATAAACGGGCGGGACGCCCGCTCCACTCTGGAATTGAGGATCGAGACGCGGCGGACGAGCGGGCATGCGCGGGGCGGGACGACGTTTGTGGTGACGGGGCTGGCGCGGCGAGCTGGCGGTGGTGGGGGATGCGCTGTTTGCGGGGTCGATGGGCGGCGGGATGGTGGATTATGATGAGGCGTTGCGGACGAATCGCGAGGGGATTTTTACGTTGTCCGATGAGACGATTTTGTGTCCCGGGCACGGGCCGTTGAGCACGGTCGGCGAGGAGAAGCTGCACAATCCGTTTTTCCCGGAGTTTCAGCAGCAGTGAACTGCGCGGTAAGTAATGGCGGCCCCAACGGGATTCGAACCCGTGTACCCAGATTGAGAATCTGATGTCCTAGGCCTCTAGACGATGGGGCCGTCGAGGTCGGAAAACAGGGAGAGAATACCCGCGACAGGCGGAAAATCAAGCGCTTTGGCGCAGCCGCGTCAGCAACTTTTCGTGGATGCCGTCGAACTTGCCGTTGGAGAAAACCGCGACGACATCGCGGTCGTGGAGATTCGGGACGAGGCGGTTGATGATCTCGTCGGCGTTGCGCGAATACTCGGCCATCTTGCCATGGCTGCGCAACCGCGCGATGATCGCATCGGGGTTCAAGCGCTCGCTCTCGTGGAGTTCCTGCAGCCGATCCACGCGCGAGATGAACACGCCATCGGCCAGCGACAGCGACTCGGTCAGTTCATGCTGGAAGACGTTGCGGCGGGTCGTGTTGCTGCGCGGCTCAAAAAGCGCCCACAATCTCCGCCGCGGATACTTCTCGCGAATGGCGCGAATCGTCTCGGCGATGGCGGTCGGGTGATGCGCGAAATCATCGAGCACCGTCACGCCCGCCGCTTCCCCGCGCACTTCCATGCGCCGCTTGACGCCCGTGAACGTGGAGAACCCGCGCTGGATCTGCTCGCGCGACAAGCCCAATTCGCCCGCGCATATCGCGACCGCCGCGGCGTTGCGCTGATTGTGTTCCCCCGCCAGCGGCACCACGAAATCACCGGCGTCCGCCTTCGTGAAAAAGCGCACAGGACATTGCGCCCCGTCAACGACTTCACGGATGTTGGCGTCCTCTCCATTGGCAATAATCAGCCCCCGTCGCGGCACGATCGCCACCAGTTGGCGGAAAGCGCGCTTCACCGCCGCGAGGTCGGGGAAAATATCGGCGTGATCGAATTCGATATTATTGAGAATGACCGTGTCGGGCTGGTAATGAACAAATTTGCTGCGCTTGTCGAAGAACGCGGTATCATACTCATCGCCTTCGACGAGAAAGTGTTTCCCCTGCCCCGTCCGCGCGCCACATCCGAAATTGTTGGGCAGGCCGCCGATTAGAAAACCCGGCGACAGGCCCGCCGACTCCATGACCCAGGCGAGCAGCGAGGTCGCCGTCGTTTTGCCGTGTGTGCCCGCGACCACCACCGAGTGTTTGCCGCAGAGGAAGCGGTCGCGCACCAGTTCCGGCAACGAACAGATCGGGAGGCGTTCATCGAGCGCCCGCTCGATTTCGGGATTGCCGCGCTTCATCGCGTTACCGATCACGATCAGATCTGGCTGATGGTCCAGGTTTGATTCACGGTGACCCGGCACAATGCGGATGCCGTGGGCTTCGAGGAAAGTGGACATCGGCGGGTAGATGTTCTCGTCGCTGCCGGTGACGGCAAAGCCGAGTTCGCGGCACAGCGCGGCGACGGACGCCATCGCGGTGCCACAAACACCCACAAAATGGATGGTATTGACCTCCTTCGCGAACATCACTAGGGTTCCCCGCGCGAGCTTGTAGCAGAGATGCCGAACTTAATCAATATTTCTGATTTTGCCCTCGCCAGCACGGTGGAATGCGGGCAGGCCTTTCGTTGGTCCCGGACGGCGGACGGCTGGTTTGAAGGCGTGGTGGGCCGGCGGGTGATCCGGTTGCGGGAACATCTTCATTCCGTGGAATGGGAGTCGCGTCCGCGGGCTGACAAGAAGGCTGTGGCGCGATATCTGGCCCTGGACGTTTCGTTGCCGGAGATCCTCGCAACATTTCCCGGCGATCCGCTCTTGCGCCAGGCGGTGAAAGACCACCACGGCTTGCGCGTCATTCGCCAGGAACCATGGGAATGCCTCGCCTCATTCATTGCCAGCTCGTCAAAGCAGATCGTGCAGATCCGCCAGATCGTTGACCTGCTGGCGCGACGCTTCGGCGAACCGGTCAGCGACACGCACCACACCTTCCCGACCGTTTCAGCCATCGCCCGCGTGACGCATCAACAACTTTGGGACTGCAAACTGGGTTTTCGCGCCAAGAACCTGCTCGCGGCGGCGCGAATGATCGATAGCGGCAAACTTGATCTCGACGCATTGCCGTCGATGGAATACGGACAGGCGCTGGAAGAGTTGATCCAACTGCCCGGCGTGGGCGAGAAAATCGCCAACTGCACCCTGCTCTTCGCGTGTGGATTCAACCAGGCCTTCCCGATCGACGTCTGGATTGAGCGTTCGCTTCGCCGGATCTATTTCGGCGACAAACCACGCGTCACCGCCCGCGAACTTCGAGAATTTGCGCGCACCCACTTCGGCCCCTACGCCGGTTGGGCGCAACAGTACTTATTTTTCAGTGAGCGGTTGTTGGGTCAGCAACGTCCGCGTCGTCGCCAGGTGCTGCTCGATGCCGGCGCGAAGTAAGGCCTGGCGCTCGGTCGTCGCGGCGAGCGCGGACTCGAGGGTGGCGAGGGCGCCCCGCAATTTGCCTTCCTTCAGGTAGATCGTTCCGAGAGTGTCGAGGTAGTACGCCTGGCGCGCTGGCCGCAAGCTGGCCGCCCGCTGACAGAGGTTGGCCGCCTCATCGAGATTGCTGCCCATCTCCGAATACGTGTAGGCGAGGTTATTCATGGCGTCCGCGTTTTCCGCATCGAGTTCCAGGGCGCGGATGAAAGCGCCCACCGCTTCGTGCAACCGCCGCTGCTTGAGCAACACGTTCCCCAGATTCATGCGAAAGTAGGAATTCTCGGGGTGCAACTGTGTGGCCGTGACATAGTGTTCGGTCGCCGCTCCGAGGAGGTTGGCGCGTTCGAAGAACAGGCCGAGATCGTTGTGCTCCTCGGCTGTCAAACGCCACGTCGCCTTCTCGGGCGGGCACACCAGCAATGTCCAATTACCCGCGCGGTCCCACCGGTTTTGGAAATCCTCGGCGCGCATCTCGTACCGCGGACGCGTATCGGAATGCACGGTCACCACCTGCCGGAACTTGTCCCAGCCGAGCACCACGAAGTAATGGGATTGGTCGCCGAATTTCCCGAGCACGAGCAGCGGGACACCGGCGTCGAGTTTCTGGCGGAGATCGTCGAGCGTGCCGTGATACTGGCGCACCCAAAGGTTGAAGCGGCGCGCGTAATCGCCGAGTTCGCTGGTGAGCGCCCCGCCAATGTCCGGCAGATAAATCGCGCTGGCGATCTCGTCCTGCGAAACCGGGTGGCCGTAGTAATTCGCCAGCATCGCCAGGGCCGCGGGGCCGCAATAGTTTGGTTTCTGCGCGATGAAAGGAACATCCAGGATGTCATCGACAGCCCGAGCGAAGGACGCGGCGGACAGGACGACCAAGAAACCTAGCAAGCGGATGGAATGGCGAGTTTTGAACATCAGCCAATGCGGAAAGAGATGTCGCGAACCACTTTTTTACCGAGGCGCTGCTGCACTTTTTGAAGAATGAGCGGTTTGGAGTAGCGCGTGATTTCCTGCAGCCAAATGGGATGATCGCAGCCGACGACGAGCAGGCCGTTGCGGAGGCTGACCGGTTGCGCGTGGCGCGCGATGTCGCTGCCCACGATGGTGGGCCAAAGGTAGAAAACCTGGGATTGCTGGAGCCGCTCTTCGAGGCCGAGTTGTTTCATCACGAGCGGGACGATCTGGTTCGCGGAACTCGCCGACTTTTGACCATGCGCCTCGGAATCGCCGACGGATGGCCGCCATTCGTGGAGGACCTGTGCTCGCAAAGCGGGCGTCATTGCGCTTGCTGCGGAGATTGTTGCGCGGGGGTGATGGCGGCTTCCACGCCATCATTGCCGATGGCCTCGACGGGACAACCTTCCATGGCTTCCTTGCAAAGGGTTTCCTCATCGGGCGACGTCGGCTGCTTGTAGACAAAGCTGTAGCCGCCGTCTTCATTGCGCGTGAAATTATCCGGCGCCGTCTCGCGGCACAGATCACAATCGATGCACTGGTCGTCCACGTAGAACTTCCCAGGCACGTTTTCCGGATACCGATTTGCAAATACAGCCATGTCCCCCCACTCTCCGTTAGCGCAGGAAGTATAACAGAGCGGAAAACTGATTCAACAGCATTCTTGTTGCTGAAGGATTGTTTCCTTCCCGATCCAGAAGTTTGGGCTTGTCGCGTCAGAACCTCATCACTACCGTGGAATACATGGTTTCCATTAGCAAGAGACTGCTCGGACACCTGCATCCCTATTGGATTGCTCCGGCCACCCTTTATGTGCGCCAGCGTTGCGGTTGGGTTGAATTGCCACGAGCCGAGATTGCCGCCGTGAAAATTGAGAGCATCAGCAGGGTCGTAGTCCGGTTGTACAGCGGTCGCCGATATGTCCTCAGTTTGTTCCGCTTTCCGAACTACGCTGTGGATGCCATATTCCGTGCATTGCGTGATACATTGCGCCAGAATGAACAGTCCAAGGGCTTGTGGAAGGGAGCAAGCATCTTTCGGTAGTGGGGTGCCAATCAACCCCGTGCCGCTTCGCCACTCGTGAAAATGACGATTCGATTTTTAGATTCTGGCGATCTCACGGCCTACAGGGCCTTGCGCCTGGCCGCCCTTCAGGAGTCCCCGACGGCATTCGGTTCCAGTTACGCTGAGGAGACGGAGCTACCTCTGACGGAATTCGCCGCCAGACTGCGGCCACCGAACAAGCCCGACAATGGCGTCCTTGGCGCGTTTGTTGATGATGGCCGGCTGGTTGGGGTATTGGGTTTCGCCAGAGAGAGCGGAGTGAAGCGGGCGCATATCGCATCGATCTGGGGCATGTATGTTTCGCCCGAGTTCCGCGGCCAGGGGTTTGGAGCGGCTCTGGTTGATGAAGCCATCGCCCACGCGCGAAGGTTGGGTACCGTTCGACAAATCACCCTCACCGTCACCGCAAACAACACGGCCGCAGTTTCACTTTATCGTTCACGCGGGTTTGAGCTTTTCGGCACGGAATGCGATGCCCTTTGCGTTGACGGCAAATACTTCGATGAGCAACACCTGGCGCTCGTCATTGAAAAGCAGAAGACGGAGAGGTGAGTCTGATTCCCGACTCGCACCGACTGTTAAGAGTGAAGCGTTGAGCCATTGAATTGACCCCTTTGAACGGGCTGTCTTCCCCCGCCGGTGAGGCTTCCGTCAGCACAAGGAAGGAACATACCGATCAGAACGCTTTCGGAGACCTACTCATCAGCCTCAAGATCATTTAAGGCCGCAACAAACATTCGGAGTCGGGTATGGGCTTGAATACGGTACCGATTTTTGCCCGACGACCAGAATTGCCTAAAGGGAGCATAGAGACTGCGGCTGCTTGAAGAATGTTTGCCTATCCATGGCCTCCTCTCCGCGACCGCGCTCCCGCCGGTAAAACAGCAGCGCCGCCTTAAATGCCGCACGGATGGCTTTTTCCAGGTGTCCAAGCGCCTTCTGACCGTCGTCCCAGGCATTTTCGCAAGCATATCGGAACTTCCGTTCCGCTTGTCCCCCGATTTCATTCGACAAGTTCTCCCAGAGGAAATGCAAAACGAGCCATTTCGCGTACGCAAGCTGGCGCTTGCCACGACTTACGCCAACAACTTGCTTCATCAACCAATAGCGTCCTAGATAAAATGATATTGAACGCGAGCGGAACACCTTCTTGTAATAGGGGTCTTCAAAGAGGATTTCTTTCCCTTTAAGAGCTACTGATGGTTCGTATTCACAAGCGGCTACAGCTTGCGCAAGCTGCTCCTTCTTAATCTGGATGCCAAGACTACCGCCCATCATCGCTCGAATCTCAGATTTGGTTTGCCGTTTTCGAATATACTGATAGCCGCGCTTCCTGAGTTCTCGTTCGAGAAAAACTTGGATGGCATCATTTGAGACGAGATCGGATGGTGTAATCTCGTTCTGCCAGTTCGTCGATCTAACAATCGAACTTACCAAATCGTCGTACTTGTCATCGTCATTTGGCGATCTGGTGATCTTAATTACCTTCACCAGAACAGTAGCGTGATCGGACGAGGATTTATGCAATGTTCTTGTGGTCTGTTGACCATTTATTACTTGAGGACGTTCCACCGTGAGAACGTCCTCGCGGCCTTGCGTCTCCCGTTTCGCGCCTTCACACACGATGGTCACTCCATTATTGAAGTACCAGAAATTCTCCGGGTGCTTCTGAACCGTCGCAGTCATTGCATCGTTGATTTCATTGGTGCGTCCCAGATAGCCTCTGATATTGCGCGCGAATAGCCTTACTCCGGCTCTCGTGAACATATCGCCCACGTCGGGCGAGGACATAGAGAACACCCAAGAGTCGATCCCCATCACTGGGTCATAACGATGAATCAATCGATCCGTGCCGGAAGAATCCCCAGGATCGATAGGGAGAATCAGTTCGGGAACGGCGGGGGCATTGCCCAAAAGGTAGTTCCGGTAAATGGTCATCACTTGATGCCCATCAAAAACGGCAATCTTGGCAGGGCCTTCCGCTTGATTGACGACCTCGATTGCCTCCCTGAGCTTCGTGTCGCTACACCTTCCCGTGGTAACAAAATACAACCGGAGTGCATAGCTGTTGTCTCTAGCGTGATGGACCAACATCTCGAACTTCTCACGAACTGAATCTCCAAGCTTGTTGTAGTATGCATCCAGAAACGCTTTAGGACGCCATGGGTAATTGGCGAGGTCGGCGAAAGCTAGTACGTCATTTCGTAATTCAGGATGTTCAGCGAGAGAATGACGGAATTTACCTTGGATGAGATGCACCTGTTTGGCTCGCTCATCAATTAGAATTGCGTCAGCGTTCTTGTCGCCCGTCTCACCCGTGAGAGCTTTTGCTGTCGCTTCTTCGGAGTCATCGAGGTACGCGTGCATGAACCAGAGCACAAATGCTGAATCATCTTTCAGGACAGGATTGGCCTTGCGGTATTGTTTGACCTCATCTTTAAGGTCGATGAATGAGACTTTCAGCTTCATTGAGATTCCTTGCGCTTATGACTGTTCACTTCACCACTCGATTCCTTCTCACCTTGTGGATCAAGCTGGCGAAGTGTAGCGGCCGTGAGATGCTTCGGCAAGCTCCACGATTGACTTGAACGGCGGAAAGCCCCGAAATACTTTGCGGTAAACAGGCAGCTCGCCCTACCATCGGATTGGAGACGGAGGGAATGCGGAGCCGAACGCAGGCTGAAGCCTGCGACTACGCGACAATACCGGACGGCAGCATCATTCACTTTGGTCTGGACATCGAATTTCGATAATTGTATAATGCGGGCATGTTCGCTGATCGTGAGAATACGAGAGTGAGTTGCAACGAACCCCACCCTTCTGCTTTGATCCATCCATGAAAGACAAAACGACGGCAGGCGGAGCGTTGCGACCACGGCACGACGAGGTCGCGTTTCGTCCGACTCAGCTTGCCCTACAAGCCAGACCAGCGCGACGGCACGCGAGCCGCGTGCCCCGATCTCGAAATCGGGGCAGGCCCTACAAGGCGGATCGGCGAATGGCAAAGCTGCGACAAGTCGCAGCACTCCAAAGAACAGACGGCGGACAATGGAACCGCGCTCACCGCGCGGCTACAGGGGAGAAGAGGGTCAAAAAACATGCGTTTCTGCGAAACGAACCGGATTCAATTGAGCGTGAAAACAGGCGATAACCGACTGTGGTGGAATTGGATGCGAAGCCGGAGAGTGAGAATTCCAATCCGGTTCGTTTGGGACGAGCAGACCAGTAGTTCAGCCCGACTTTTTGAGCGCTTTCTCGATCAGTTCGACGCAGCGGGTAGTGGCTCCGACGTTGGATTGGATGACGCGGTGGGCGGCGGCGACGATGGCCTGGCGGCGGTCGGGGTTTTCCAGAAGTTCCTGCAGGGCGTGACGCAGGGCGTCGGCATCGGGCACTTGAACACACGCGCCTTCGGTGACGAACTGGCGGGCGATGGCGCGGAAATTCTGCATGTTGGGCCCGAAAATGACGGGATGACCACTGGCGGCGGCTTCGACGATGTTCTGGCCGCCCTGCCCCACCAGGCTTTTGCCGACGAAGATGACGGTCGCGACCTTGTAAAACCATTTCAGTTCGCCCGTGGTATTGACGATGAGACAATCGTACGGCTTGGCGGTCTGTTCGAGGTGCGAGTTGATCTCAGAGCGGAGCACAAACTTGATCTGCCGGCGCCGGGCCAGATCCACGACCTCGCGCGTCCGCTCGACGTGCCGCGGGACGACGATGAGAAACAGGCGCGGAAATTTCCGGCGCAGATCGGTGAAGACATCGAAGAGGATTTGTTCCTCCCCCGGATGGGTGCTGCCCGGCAACCAGGATCGGTTGCGCGGGCGAGATGCTGATCTGCTTGAGCAACTGGACGGGATCGACTTTCTGCACGTCGGCGTAGGGCATGGAGACGTCATACTTCAGGTTGCCCGTCATGTGGACGCGGTCGCGCGGCACGCCGATGGCCGCAAAGTTGGCGGCGTCCTCCGGGCTCTGCGCGCAGACGAGCGAGAGCTTGTTGAAAACCTGACGGGAGAGCCAGCCCAGCCGTTCGTAACCCCGCACCGAACGGGGAGACATGCGACCGTTCACGAGAAACAAGGGCACGCTACGGCGCACGGCCATCCAGATGTGGTTCGGCCACAATTCGGACTCCATGAGGACAATGAAGTCGGGCTGGATCAAATCGTAGGCGCGGCGGACGGACCCGGGGAAATCCTGCGGGAAGTAGAGCAACTCGACTTCCTGCGGCAGGCGTTCGTAGGCGAGCGCGTACCCCGTCGAGGTGGTGGTGGTCACGACGATGAGCAGGTCGGGAAACTTGCGCTGCAACACGCCGATGAACAGGAGCGCAACATTGACCTCGCCAACGCTTACCGCCTGGATCCAGCAGCGCGGCTCCTTCTTGGGGACAAGCCGCTCCCGCAAATCCTGGGAGTAACAACCAAAGCGTTGCCAGAAGTTCTCCCGATACTTGCCGCGTTTCCACATCTTGTAGAGGAAGAGCGGGCTCAAGAGCGCGAAGCCCAACGAGTACATTATTGTGTACAGAAGCCGGATCACGGGGCGACAATAGCGAAATCGTCGCACGGTTGCAAACGCGATATTCCCGCCAAACTCAGCTTCAATCCCCGCCGGCTCGCCCCGCGGACAAAATGGCGCTGTTTTAGGCGCTTTGGAGGGGGACAAACCGCCGAACTGGCCGAAATCAACACGTTTTCGGTGTGGCACACGAGTTGCGGAATAAACAGGGTGATGAATAGTGCTCGCACCCATACGCTCGAGCTGATGGGTGATGGTGTTCGCCAGACCGAGGCGCATTTTCGATCCCTGATCGAAAACGCCTCTGACATCATCACCATCCTGGAGGCGGACGGCAGTATCCGTTACGAGAGCCCGTCCCTCGAGCGCATCCTCGGCTACAAGCCCGAGGAATTGGTCGGGCGCAATGCTTTTGAGCTTATCCATCCTGACGACGTGGCCCGAATCCAGAAAATATTTACGGAAGGGCTGACGCGACCCGGACGTATCGAATCCGGGGAATATCGATTCCGGCATAAAGACGGTTCCTGGCGAGTTCTGGAAGGGATCGGCAAGAATCTCCTTGAGGACCCCGCGATTCGCGGCGTCATCGTCAACTCCCGCGATATCACGGAGCGCAAACGGATGGATGAAGCGTTGCGCAAGATCCAGCAACAGCAACGCGCGCTCCTCGACAACATTCCCGACATGGCCTGGGTCAAGGACAAGCAAAGCCGCTTCATCGCTGCCAATGAAGCGTTCGCCAGGGTCTTTGGCCACACCCCCGAGGAAATGGTCGGCAAAACCGATTTCGATTTCGTACCCCGCGAACTGGCGGAACGTTATCTCGCTGACGACAAACAAGTCATGGAGTTGCGTCAGCGGCGACGCATCGAAGAGCCTTTTGTGGATGCCGCGGGGAACCGCACCTGGATCGAAACCATCAAGTCCGCGTTCCTGAACGACCAGGGAGAGGTTGCCGGGACAACCGGCGTCGCCCGCGACATCACCGAACGCAAGAAAATGGACCTCGCGCTGCGCACCAGTGAAGAGCAATACCGGACACTGTTCGAGGCGATGCGGGAGGGATTCGCCCTGTGCGAGATCATCTGGGATGAAAACGGCAAACCTTGCGATTACCGTTACCTGGAGGTCAATCCGGCATTCGAAAAGATCCTGGGCGTCACGCGCAGCCAGGCAATCGGCCGGACCGAACGTGAAGTCTTCCCGCAAGTGGAGGATTATTGGATCGATACCTACGGCAAGGTCGCCCTCACCAGCCAGCCCGCCCGGTTCGAGAATTATTCGCGGTCCGTGGACAAACACTTCCAGGTGGCGGCCTTCAGTCCGAAGCGCGGCCAGTTTGCGACGATCTTCTCGGACGTGACCGAACGCAAGCGGACGGAAGAGCGCCTTCGCCTCCAAAGCACGGCCCTGGAAGCCGCCGCCAACGGCATCGTGCTCACCGACAGCAAGGGGACAATCCTCTGGGTCAATCCGGCCTTTACGAAGTTGACCGGTTATAGCGCCGCCGAAGCCATCGGGCAAAACACGCGGCTCCTCAAATCGGGCAAGCACGACGAGACCTTTTATCGCAACCTCTGGCAGACGGTGAATTCCGGCAACGTCTGGCAGGGCGACATGATCAATCGCCGCAAAGACGGCAGTCTCTACGACGAAGAGATGACGATCACGCCGGTGTGCGACGAGCGCGGTGAGGTCACCTACTTCATCGCGATGAAGCAGGACATCACGGACCGCAAAAAGGCGGAAACGTCGCTGCGCGAGAGTGAAGAATTATTCCGCTCGCTGAGCGTTTCCTCACCGCTGGGCATCTTTCTCACCGACGTCCATGGCCGGTTGACCTACGCCAATCCCCGCTGCCGTGAACTCTGCGGTTTCACGCTGATGGAGAGCCAGAACGACGGGTGGACGCAATTCATCCATGTCGACGATCGCGAATGGGTCACCCGGAAATGGCAGGCGTTTATTGCCGAAGGGATCGATTATTCCTGTGAGTATCGTGTCAGCCATCGGAACGGCAACGTCGTGTGCGTGCATGTGCGTGCCGCCCGAATGCAGTCGGAGCACGGTGAATCGACGGGCTTCGTCGGCACGATCGAGGACGTTACGGTCCGCAAACAGTCGGAAGACGAGCTCCGGGAAAGCAAACAGCAATTGGAGCACGCGCTCGAAGAGTTGCAGGCGGCGCAGGAGCAGGTCATCCAGCAAGAGCGTCTGCGGGCGCTGGGCGCCATGGCCAGCGGCATTGCCCACGATTTCAACAACGCGCTGGCCGCCATTCTCGGCTTCACCGAACTCCTGATTTATCGCCCCGAAAACATTGCCAATACGGAAAAGACCCTGCGGTACCTGCAGATGATGAATACCGCGGCGAAGGACGCGGGCAACGTCGTCAACCGTCTTCGCGAGTTCTACCGCCAGCGCGAAGAAGGCGAAGTCTTCGTCCCGGTGGATCTCAACCATCTCATGGAAGAAGCCGTCTCGCTCACGCAACCGAAATGGAAGAACCAGTCCGAGGCCAAAGGCATTGCCATCCAGATGGCGACCGAATTGGGCAAGGTCCCGCCGGTGATTGGCAACGCCGCGGACCTTCGCGAAGTCCTCACCAACCTCATTTTCAATGCCGTTGACGCCATGCCACAGGGCGGGACGATCACGCTACGGACCCGGTCCGACAACGCGCGCATCATCCTCGAGGTCGCCGACACCGGGACAGGCATGACCGAGGAGGTGCGCAGCCGTTGTCTCGAACCGTTCTTTACCACCAAGGGTGAACGCGGCACGGGCCTTGGGTTGTCCATGGTTTACGGCATTCTCCAGCGTCACCAGGGAGTTATCGATATCCAATCGAAGCCCGGGCAAGGTACCAAATTCATTCTTTCCCTGCCTGTGGGCGTCGAATCACAAGCGCCCGCGAAAACTGACTCCGACCCCTGCGTACTCCGTCCGTTGCGCGTGCTATTGGTCGATGATGAAGAGCTGGTGCGGCGGATTCTCAATGAGTTCTTGCTGGGCGACGAGCACATCGTGGAGACCGCTGCCAACGGACGCGAAGCGCTCGACAAATTCCAGCGCGGCGAGTTCGATGTCGTGATTCTTGACCGCGCGATGCCGGATATGAGCGGCGATCAAGTCGCCCAATCCATCAAGAAGCTCCGGCCGGCAACGCCGATCATCCTCCTCACCGGCTTCGGTTCCATGATGCAGGCCGCCGGCGAACAACCTTCCGGCGTGGACCTCGTTGTCGGCAAGCCGGTCACCATCCTCGGCTTGCGCGAGGCTGTGGCGAAGGTGGTGGCGAAGTATTCTCCCACCAAGACTGTCGCGCTCAAGGCGTGAAGGTTTCAGTCCTTCTTTCCCGCCAAACTGTTTTCATGTCCCGGAAGCGCGCTCGCGCAGGTCCCGAACGGCGAGGATGTACTGATTCAGGCGCTCTACATGGTCGGTGACGTGAATCGTCTTGAACATCGCTCGAACGCGAATCAACAGTTCCTCCATCGCGAACGGTTTACCCAAAAAATCATCAGCTCCCGCTTCCATGCATTCTTCGAGGCGTCCCGTTGCGGTCAGGGAGGTAATAACGATGACCGGGATCCTGCGCGTTTCTTTGCCAGCCCGAATCGCCTTGCAGAATGTCAGCCCATTCAGTTTGGGCATGTTAATATCCAGCAGGATTAAATCCGGCATTAATGACAGCGTCTTCTGGACCGCATCCTTGCCGTCGACCGCTGTATAGACCAGCGTATTCTCAAGCACGAGAATGCTCTCCAATACCTCCCGCATCCCCGGATCGTCGTCGACCACCAGGACTTTTCGTTCGTTCAAGCGAATCCCCGCGCTGTTCGGCGCTTATATCGCGTTCCAGTCCCTGACACAAGGTTTTCGATAACCCGGCTGGACATTTTGGGCGCTTTTTGCTTTAATTGGGCCGCTTTGGAGAAGCGAGAGTAAGCGTCGCGTTTGCGTTTCCATCCGCGTATCCCTCCAGAATCGCAGGACATGCTGACGCATAACGCACGCAACTTGATCATAGGAGCAATCGTATGAAGAAGTGTCGTATTCTGGTTTTAATCGCACTGCTGACATTGTGCGCTTCCCTGTCGCGGGCGAACGTGAATTGCAATGGAAACGGTAACACCAGCTTTGGCGGCGCCGTGGGTACAGGCGTGCTGAGCTTGTCGGATGACGGAACGAACGTATACGGGACATTCACGCTGGGTTCCGGCACGTTTAACGATTGCCTCGTGATTTATATCCAGGCGGGCGCAAGTTCGGGGATTTCCAGTACGGCGGGTTTCAACGACACGGGCGACGGCTCGCGCAAGGCGATTTCCGGCTTCAATGGCACGACCAACAGCGTATTGACGTTCGCTCCGGGTTTCTCGCCGAACTACGCCATCGCGCTCGGGCCGACGGACAACAACTTTGGCGGCCTGTGGTTTTTGGTCAACGGAGGAACTTTTCCGTTCGTGGATACCGTGAACCTGTCGCCGCTGAACAACTCCGGCCCCGTCTATGCCTTTTCCTTTCCCGCCTCGGATATCGGGCTGACGCCCGGCGTGAGCGGCAGCTTCAAATTGTTCGGGACGTACATTTCCAACACCGGTTACCGCTCGGGCGAAGCCGTTGCCGGCAACCTGACCGGCACGCCGGGCTGGCAACCGTTCACGCAAACCTCGTTCACCAACTATAATTTCGCCTCCGGCGTGCGTGTCACCTACCCGGTGACATTTCAAGTGGATATGTCGGTCCAAATCACCAATGGCACTTTCAACCCCTTTGAGGGCGACGTGGTCGAGGCCCGCGGCACGTTCCAGTCTCCCATTCAGTGGACCGGTGGATTTATACTGACCAACAATCCAAGTTCCATCCATCCCAATATCTACTCGGGAACCTATCAGGATGGCAGCCCCACCGGAACGCCCGAGCAGGTTAAGTTTGCCATTGCGCCCTTTGGAGATGACACGAGTGCCGTCTTCGAGTCCAGCGACAACCGCCCGTTTACGCTGCAAGCAGGAAATCAAACATTGCCGCTCGTCTACTACAGCGACCTCACGCCCAGCTCGGCGGTTCCCACCAGCCCCATCACTTTCCGGGTGGATATGTCCGCGCAAATTCGTGCCGGCCTTTTCAATCCGCAGAACGGCGACACCGTCGAGGTCCAGGGTACTTTCCAGACCCCGACGCAGTGGGTCGATTTCTATACGTTGACCAATAATCCCAGTTCGGTCAATCCGAACCTTTACAGCGGTACGTTCAGCGATGCGAATTACCCGGGGACCTGGGAACAATACAAGTTTGTCATTCTTAATGGCGGGCCCACCGTTTACGAAACCATCAACAACCGTGATTTCACGACGCCGGCGAGCGCCCAGGTATTCCCATCGGTCTATTTCAATAACGGCAGTAATACCGTGGTCTTTCAGGTGGATATGTCCGTCGAGATTCAGGATGGCAACTTCAACTCGTTGTCTCCCCAGTTCGATTATGTGGAAGCCCGGGGCACATTCAACGGCTGGAGCGCGGGATTCCTGCTGACCAATAATCCGAGCTCGGCCAGTTCCAACATTTACAGCGGCATCGCCGTCGTTGGTGATCCGATTGGAGCGGTGGAGCAGTATAAATTCGTGGTCGACGGCGGCACAGGTTTGGGCTGGGAACAACCCGTCAGCACCGCCGGCGGGAATCGCTTGTTCACGTTGACGAGCACCAACCAAACCCTCCCCGCCGTTCTCTTCAGCGACCTCGCCGCCAGCGACCTTCTCTCCACTGATACCTGGGTGACCTTCAGCGTCAATATGACGAATGCGGTGGGCACGGATGCCACGGTATTTAATCCGGCAACGCACAGCGTTTACATCAACGGGGATTTCCTGGGCTGGTGGACATGGGGGACGCAGCCAGTCGCAATACCAATATGACCAATAGTCCGCCCGGCAGCTCGATTTATGTAGTCAGCGCTGTTGGTTCCCAAGGGAAATCTCCTGAAGCTGACTTACAAGTATGGCATTGACGGCTTCGATGATGAAGCCGGATTTGGACAGGATCACGTCCGTTACGTCCGGAAGGTTGGCAACTATGCCATGCCTCTCGATGTGTTTGGTTCGCAGCTCGTGGAGTTGCCGTTCGGGAACATGAACATCCATCAGATACCGGGCGGTTTGGTCTCGCTCACCTGGCTGACCTTGCCGGCCGTACACCTGCAAACGACCACCAATCTCGTCGGCAACCTCTGGCAGGATCACCTCGAAACCACAGGCCTGAGTTCGACCAACTGGCCCATCGGCAATAGCAAAAATCTGTTCTTCCGACTCATAAAGCCCGGAAATTAGAATTGACGAACATCTGTGGTAGGAAGGTCACCCAACGGTTTGGCGTTCCAGATGGCGAACATGCCCGAGAACATGTCCGCACTATACAATTATCGTAAATCGATGTCAAGCGGCCCGGACAAATAACTGCACCGGGTCTTTGTAGCCGCAGCCCTCAGCCTGCGTTCGCCTCACTGCTCCCCTTGAATAGTCGGGACGGATTTGAGAGTCCTAGGGTGGAGGAAGGACTCGATGAAACGTCGGCAGATGGACACCAAAAGAAATACTGACCAGTTTAACCGGATGACAGAAAAAGGAAATTGGCAGAGCGCATGATTGCGGCGGAGCATTTTGTGCCGAACAATGAAGGGATGTTCTGTAAATCCTGCCCCTTCCAGAATTCATGTAAAGGCTGGCATCGGGATCACGCACGCGTAATCAGCATTGGAAAGGAGGAGCAGACAGCGGCTTAAGTGATGGCAGGTCGAGACTGGTAGTGTTGTGAAAGAGAAGGGTGCAGGCCCTTTTCTTTAGCTATGGCAGCCTTTACGCAGGCTCAAGGAGTGACTTTCGCTCGAAAGAATCCACTTGGTTGATTGGTCATTCGAACTGCAAGTGCTAGATCGCCATAGAAGGCAGGTAGAGCAACCCTTGTGAGCCCGATAATCCTTGCCAAATACGAGGTTGTCTGATACCAATCAGACCTTGCGAGGAGGGTGGGCGAAATGGGCGGACTGTTCAGCGCGGAATTTGAACAGGTCAAACGAAGTTTGGCGGATTTGACTTCGGAGATGCGGTGTCCTCATCATTTTAAGAACGCCACGGTGGAAATGGACGGTGACAGCTTCGATGATTTCAGCGTGGAGGTCATTACCTGTTGTAGCGAATTCCAAAAGTGCGTCGAAGCGGCCCTAGACAAGTTGGTGGCACAACAGAGTGTAACCGTAGCTCCTGCTGTTGCTATCACGACTCCCAATCCCCACACAAAACACTCCGTCGCTAATCTCCCCAACACCCATCACATCAGTCACCATCGTGCGTAGAAAACGATTCTAGACGCGATCTGAAGTGACCAGAATGACCAGTTTGTATTGACAACACCCAGTTCTTGTGAAAAACTCCGCACTCAGCGAGTCTAATCCCCACGTCGGGCCAACCAGTCCCAAGATGGGCCAAATCCTAGGGAGTGCGTAGTATGGCAAAGCACGTTAAAGAATATCCACCGAAGAGGCTCCTCACGCCATTGGAAGGTCAATTACTCCTGTTGCTGTGTGCCGTCGTCGTGGTAATCGTTGGCATGATCCTGAAACAACAGCATCTGTAAAGGGGGCAGTCCTTAGTATTGACACGAAGGATTTGGTGCGCGGGGTTTATCGGGTCGGGTTTCTTCTTTCTGCGTTTGACTGCGAGGTTGGAGGTCACGTCTAATCATCGGGGCAACTCTGGCGAGAGGAAATGGTGTCACATCTCCTCGTATAATGCCCCAGCCTGTTCGCCCTTCCCACCCGCCAGAAAAACGAAACCTTTGGCGCATTTCCTCCGTCTGTGATAATGAAAACATGGTGTTTTCAGCACAACCAACTCTTGTGCTGCGGTGTTGAAGGTAACAGGTGATTACATGCGCTTTTTACCGGGAAACCAGGGATTTCGCTTTCGCGGAGGGACGACGGAAATGCTGAATCTACTTGTTCGCAAGCCAAGTAGCCGACGCTGCTGGCAGGCTATCGCAATCGTGGTGCTTGTCGGATTGTCGGGGAGCCTAGTGCGAGCCCGGGACGACCAGCCACTCACCGACCGACAGAAGATCGTTCACGTTCTCAATCGGCTCGGGTACGGCCCGCGCCCCGGCAACGTCGAGCGGGTCGAGAAGATGGGCCTGCCGGCGTATCTTCGCCAGCAATTGCACCCCGAGACGATCGACGATTCCGCGCTCCGGTCTGAACTCGCCAAATTCGACATCCTCACCATGAGCGAGACGGAATTGTTCCAGGATTTCCGTGATGAGCAGCAGGCGAACAAGCAACGAAAGATCGAACAGGCCGATGCGGAGAAGAAGAGCGCAGCCGCCGCGGCCGGCTCTTCAACCAATTCCATGAGCGCCCAGAATGAATCATCGCCCGCCCTGAGACGTCCCCGGTACCGCGAAGACGGTCCCCGCCGCTCGGTGATCGCCGTGGCGGAACTGCAGGACGCCAAGATCATCAGCGCCGTCGATTCGCCCCGCCAACTTTACGAGGTGCTCGTCGATTTCTGGAGCAATCATTTCAACATCGATGTTCGCAAAGGCCCGTGCCGCGTCCTCAAGGTCGTCGACGAGCGCGAAGTCATCCGCCCGCACGTCTTCGGCAAATTCCGTGATTTACTGGGGGCTTCCGCCAAGAGTCCCGCGATGCTTCACTATCTCGATAATTTCCAGAACTCCGCCGAGCGCGAATTGTCCCCCAACGAACTGCGCCGCCACCAGCAATTCCAACAGAGCGTTCCCGGGACAACGGGAGTCATCGAGAGCAAACCGCAGAAGGTTGGCGGCCTCAATGAAAATTACGCCCGGGAGATCATGGAACTGCATACGTTGGGCGTGGACGGTGGCTACACGCAAAAAGACGTGCAGGAAGTGGCCCGTTGCTTCACCGGTTGGGGCGTCGACCCACAAACCGGCGAATTCCAGTTCATGCCGCGCCGCCATGACAACGGCTCGAAGATGGTTCTCGGCCATTTCATCATGGCCAATGGCGGTATTAAGGACGGCGAAAGGGTTCTCGACATCCTGGCGTCGCACCCCTCGACCGCGAAGTTCATTTCCACGGAACTCTGCCGCCGCCTCGTGACCGACGATCCGCCGCCCGTGTTGGTGGACCGTGTGGCCAGCGTCTTCCGGGAAACAGACGGCGACCTGCGGCTGGTCGTCCAGGCGATCATCAACAGCCCCGAGTTCTTCTCGCCGCAAGCCTATCGCGCAAAAATCAAATCGCCCTTTGAATTCGCCGTGTCCGCCGTTCGCGCGACCGGCCGGTCCATTGTGGACGATGACTTCCCGCCGATGAATGCGCGCCTCGCCATGGAAGCGGGCGCCACGTTCGGGCGCGGCATGGACCGGATCGCGAACGCCAGGCGCAAATCGTTGGATATTGCTCTCATTGAGATGGGCCAGCCCTTGTTCGCGTACCAGGCGCCCACGGGTTATACCGAGGACTCGCGCAAGTGGGTCAACGCGGGCGCGCTGATTGCCCGCATGAACTTTGCCCTCGCGCTGTCGGAACACAAGGTCATCGATGTCTCGACCGCCCCCACGGATTTGATTCGCGGCGTGGACAGCGATAAGCCCGGCTTGGTCCTCGATCAATTGAATCAGGTCTTGCTCCACGGCGAGATGGCGCCCACCACGCGCGCCACGCTGGAAAAGCAAATCTCGAACAAGGATGCTGACGAGGCCAGCACCGTCAACGTTCCCGAACTCACCGCCCTGGTCCTTGGTTCACCGGAATTCCAACGCCACTAATGCAAGGAGATCGATCATGACACTCACACGTCGAGCATTTCTCAAACGCGGCGGTCTGGCCCTGGTATCCGTCGGCACGATGCCGCTGTGGGGGCCGTCTTTCCTCCAGCAACTGGTCTTCGCCGCTGACCCGGCCCAGGCAGGAGGCAAAAAGATTCTCATCTGCATTTTCCAGCGCGGGGCGGTGGACGGACTCTCCATGGTCGTGCCCTTCGGCGATCCCTACTATTACCAGGCCCGTTCCGAGATCGCGATCGCCCAGCCCACCCAGAAAGCCGGCGTGGAAGGCGTGCTCCCCCTCGACGACCTCTTCGGTTTCCACCCGAACATGGCCGCGCTGATGCCCATCTACAAGAGCGGTCATCTGGCCCTGATTCACGCCTGCGGCTCGCCCAGTTCCAACCGCTCGCATTTCGACGCGCAGGATTTCATGGAATGTGGCGTGGCGGATGACAAATCGATCCGCACCGGTTGGCTCAATCGCGCCCTGCTCGAATGTCCCGAGGATCGCGCCAAGCTCACTCCTTTTCGCGCAGTCTCGATGACCTCCATTTTGCCACGCACCTTGCAAGGCGATCAGGAGGCGCTGGCCATTCCCGATCTGAAGTCATTTGGGGTCGGCGGCGCCGGCTTCGCCCCGAGCAGCACCACCGCCTCCGCCGCGAGCGGATTCGAGGGCATGTACGAAAGCGCCGTGGGCGACCTGCTGCACGGCAACGGCAAGGACGCTTTCGATGCCATCGGGATGTTGAAGGCCGCTGACCCGACAAAGTATTCGCCGCGCAACGGCGCTTCCTATCCGAATGGCGCATTCGGTCGTTCGCTCATGCAAATCGCCCAGATGATCAAGGCCAACATCGGCGTCGAAGTCGCCTTTGCCGAAATCGGCGGCTGGGATACTCACGTCAATCAGGGCGCCGCACAGGGCCAGTTGGCCAATCGGTTTACGGAATTCTCCGGCGGCCTCGCCGCCTTGTACCAGGACCTCGGCGATCGCATGGACGACGTGGTCATCCTGACAATGAGCGAGTTTGGCCGTACCGTCCGCCAAAACGGCAACCGCGGCACGGACCATGGTCATGCCACTTGTTTCATGGTGCTCGGCGGCCCGATCCGTGGCGGCAAGGTTTACGGCAAATGGCCCGGTCTCGCCCGTGAACAACTTTTTGAACAGCGCGACCTGATGTTGACCACCGACTACCGCGACGTCTTTGCCGAATTGTCCCAGAAGCATCTCGGCGCTCGCGATGTTGACAAGATTTTTCCGAACCACACGCTCCATCCCAGGAACTACCCGGGATTGGTGGCGGTATAAGCCGGGAAATGCGTTCTTTCCAGCCTTCGGGTCTTCAGCATCGTTGCCAATTTGTTGCCGTGTCGAAATCTGATCGTCGCGCTCCTCGGCCAGTCTTGCAATGCTGCCAGTTCTCCTTGACTGCGGCTGCGCGGGGCGGTTCCCACCGCTTCATCCTCCAAAGCACCTCTCCCGCGCGCCCCCCTGTTTGCGTTTCATCGTCCAGACATATTCATGCGCAACGCTTGCGCAACGGAAACCGATCACCTGTGAAGACAATGCGCATCGCAGAATGGCAAGTTGTTGATTTACAATGCCTTTTCGGGCTTGGCATTTCTTTTGCTAAGGACGTCAGGGTAAACTGCAGGAGAACAATCTGTGGTAACGCGAACGTATCAACCGAACAATTGAAGGAGCCGGAATGATGAAAAGAATAATGATCAGACCGTTGCTGTTAACCGTTGGATTGGCCGCACTCGTGGTCGGGGCGGGAAATGTAATGGCCCAGGCCGACGGCGGCGATGGCGGCCGGCGAGGCGGAAATTCTGACCCGGCGCAGTTTCAGCAGCAAATGATGGATCGCTTCAAGGAACGCCTGGAGATGACCAACGATGACGAGTGGGCGGCTGTCCAGGGCCTGGTCCAAAAGGTAATGGATGCGCGACGCGCAACTTTCAGCGGAATGGGATTTGGCGGTGGCCGCCGCAATAACGGTGGTGGCAACGGTGGGCGCGGTGGGTTCAATGCCCCGCCAAGTCCTGAAGCCGAAGACCTGCAAAAAGCACTGGATGCGAAGGCTTCCCCCGATGAGTTGAAAGCCAAGCTGGCGAAATTCCGCGAGGCGCGCAAGGTGAAGGAAGCGGCTTTGACCAAGGCCCAGGAAGACCTTCGCAAAGTGCTGACAGTTCGCCAGGAAGCCACGGCAGTCTCCATGGGACTTCTGCCATAACAAAACCGGCAAGGAGACGCGGGAAGACAACGTGAACGAGTTACTCGATAAAATGGTGGCGGCCCGGCAACTGTCGGTTGCCGATGCCGCGACCCTGGCCCGGCAGCCGGTAGAGGGTCCCCACGCCATTCGCTCCGAAGAGGACGTGCTTCGCTGGCTGGCCGGCGAGTATGGACTGGCCTACACCGATTTGGAGAACGTCGAATTGGATCGTGAACTCTTGTCGCTGTTTCCGCCGCGTATCCTGCTGAAGGAAGAACTCCTGCCGTTGAAGCGCGTCAATGGCTCCGTCGAGGTGGCCACGAGCCGCCTGTTTGCCACACAAGGGCTTGATACTCTCAAGGCGATGACGGGCTTGAAGCTCAAGCCCATCCTCGCCCCGAGCGAAGCGATCCAGCGGGAGATGAAGAAACGGCTGGGGGTGGGCGCGGACACCATCGGCACGCTGGAAGAGGAAGCGCCCCTCCAGGTCGTCAGCGAGGACGGCTCCGAGGAAGATACCGATTTGGACGCCGCGGCGGAAGACGCGTCCATCATCCGCTTCGTCAACCAGGTGCTGCGCGACGCGATCGAATTGCGGGCTTCGGACATTCATCTCGAACCCTTCGAACACGAGTTCCGCATTCGCTACCGGATTGATGGCGTGCTCCAGGAGGTCCCCGTCCCCTCCCAACTCAAACGGTTTCAACCGGCCATTGTTTCCCGCATCAAGATTCTCAGCCATCTCAATATCGCCGAGAAGCGGCTGCCGCAGGATGGCCGCATCAAGATCCGCATCGATGACGGCGAAGTGGACATTCGCGTTTCCGTCATCCCGATGCTCCACGGCGAAGCGGTGGTAATGCGTTTGCTGCGGCAGAACGCCACGCTGCGCGGCCTGGGTGAACTGGGCATGGACGCGCCCGAACTGGATCGCTTCCGCCGCGTCCTTCAATTGCCGCATGGAATTATTTTGGTGACGGGCCCGACCGGCAGCGGCAAAACTTCCACGCTCTACACGGCGCTCAATGAGATCAACGATGCCGTCCGCAAGATTGTCACGATTGAAGATCCGATCGAGTATCAACTCAAGGGCGTCAACCAGATCCAGGTGTCCGAAAAAGCCGGGCTTAACTTTTGCCCGCGGCCTGCGCTCCATCCTGCGCCATGATCCCGACGTCATTCTCATCGGCGAAATTCGCGACCAGGAGACGGCGCAAATCGCCGTGCAGGCCTCCCTCACGGGTCATTTGGTCTTTTCCACGCTCCACACCAACGACGCCCCCGGCGCCTTGACCCGTCTCGTCGATATGGGCGTCGAACCGTATCTCGTGGCGTCGTCCCTCGAAGCAGTCCTGGCCCAGCGCCTCGTGCGCGTGCTCTGCACGCATTGCAAGCAAGTGGATGAATCCCCCACCGCCCAGTCGTTCAAGGTCCAGGTGGGCATCCCCGCCGCTACCACGATTTACCGTTCGGTCGGTTGCCGGGAATGCCGCCAAACCGGCTTCTTCGGCCGCCACGCCATTTTCGAGTGGATGGATTCCGACGACGAAATCCGCCAATTGATTCTGAAAAGCTCTTCCAGCGACGTCATCCGCGAGGCGGCCCGTCGCGCTGGTTTGCGCACGCTGGCGGAGGACGGCTGGCGGCTCGTGCGCCTGGGCATCACCACCGTCGAGGAAGTGTTAAGCGTGACGACCGCCAAGGAAGTGGCGCGCGCCAATAAAACCGAGCCGGTCACCGCTCCAACAGCGACACCCGGGAAAATGTAACGATGCCCCTCTTTCTTTACAAAGCCCTGCAGACCGATGGGAGCGTCACCGAAGGCAACATCGACGCCGAGGGCCGGCAGGAGGCCTTCCGTCAAATTGAAGGCCGCGGGCTGACGCCCATCAGCTTATTGGCTGGTTCCAACGGCCAGGCCGCCAAGGGCGGTGAGGTGAAAAAAGACATGGTGGCAACGCCCTGGGCTTCCAAGAAAATCTCCTCTCGCACGCTCGAGAATTTTACCCGGCTGTTGTCCAGCCTCCTGGCGGCGGGCGTGCCTCTGAGCCGGGCCCTGGTCATTCTTCACCGTGAAGCCTCGACACCCCTGGCTCGGAAGAAGTGGAAGGAAATCCATGATTCCGTCGTGGACGGCGTGACCCTGGCCGATACGATGGCGCGCTCGCCGGATACTTTTCCGCGCGTTTACGTGGCGATGGTCGAGGCCGGCGAGACCGGCGGCTTCCTGGATTTGGTGCTCGCGCAAATCGCCGATTTCCAGGCGCGGGAAAAAGAGTTGCGTTCGAAAGTGATGGCGGCCCTGCTCTATCCGGCGGTCTTGCTGGCGGTGGCCCTGTCGTCCTCGTTTTTCTGCTGGTGTTCTTCATACCGCGATTGCAGCCTCTCTTTATCAGCTTTGGTGGAACCCTGCCGCTCTTAACGCGGATGATCATCGCCACGAGCACCGTCGTCCGGTCCTACGGTTTCTTCGTCGCACTCGGGCTGGCGCTGGGCGGTTATTTCATTCGCAATTGGATGCGATCGCAACAAGGAAGGCGTGTTTGGGAGCGTGCCCTGCTGCGCGCGCCGGTGGTGGGAAAACTCATCGCGCAATTTGCCATGGCCCGGTTCTGCCGGATGCTCGGGACTTTGCTGGCCGCCGGTGTGCCGCTGATCAATGGATTGACCGTGGCCCGCAAATCCATTGGGAACCAGATCCTCGTGGACGCGGTCGCCAATTCCATCGAACGGGTGAAGGAAGGCGCCGCGCTGGGGCCGAGCCTGGCCAGTTGCCGCGAACTTTTCACCGGCTCCGTCCTGGAAATGATTTCCGTGGCGGAAGAAAGCGGCCGCTTGGATCAGGAACTCATTCGCCTCGCGGACGTCACGGAACGCGACCTGGATCGCGAGTTGAAGATGGCCGTGTCCCTCGCCGAGCCGCTGATGTTGTTTTTTATCGCCGGATTCATCGGCACGATTTTCATCGGGATGGCCCTCCCGATCTTCTCGCTTCAGGATTACATCAAATGAATACCCAAGGAGCTGCCATCATGAAACGGAACCCATCCATCAAAAATCAATTGCGCCGGAGCAGCCGGGAGGCGTTCACGTTGATTGAACTGCTCCTGGTGCTCGTGATTCTCGGCGTGCTCGCCGCCATCGTGGTGCCGAAGTTCGCGGGTCGAACCGAACAGGCAAGAAATACTGCCGCAAAAACGCAGATCTCCAATTTCGAGACCGCGCTCGACGCCTTTGAGGTGGACAACGGTTATTATCCCAAGGGCAAGAACGGCCTCAATGATCTCGTTGTCCAACCCAAGGACGCGCCCAACTGGCATGGTCCGTACCTCAAGCAGGAAAGCATTCCCAACGACCCGTGGGGACAGCCTTACATTTACGATTGTCCGGGCAAACACAATGCAAGCACGTACGACATCATGTCCATGGGACCCGATGGACGCGTGGGCGGCGATGATGACATCACAAGCTGGGACCAGGGCAAGAAGCATTAGGCCGCGGCAGCGCAGCGCCTTTACGCTGATCGAGCTGATCGTGGTGATGGCCCTGCTGTCGATCGTGATCGCCATCGGCGCGCCCCGGCTGGCCAGGTTTTTTCACGGGCAGACGGTCGCGGAAGAAGGCCAGCGACTGTTGGCCCTGACCCGGTACGGCCAGAGCCGGGCCGCCTCGGAAGGCTTGCCGATGATTCTGTGGATGAATCCGGCAAATGGGACGTACGGGCTGCGGATGCAGGATGGATTCAGTGCCGGGGGAACGACGGCCCCGGCGGAACCGGGAAAGATAAGAGCTACCAACTGGGGGATGGGCTGCGGTTCCAGTTCGAGCAGGGAGTGGCCATGCCGAAGCAAGGAGCCAGCATCCTGTTTGCGCCCGATGGCTCCATCGAAGAAAGCAGTGTGCACCGGGTGGTGATCGCCCAGGACGATGGCGATTGGTCGGCCATCGCGGAATCACCGAATCAGATGAATTATGTCACGGTTGAGAAAACAAATGCGCGGGCAACGATATCGTGGTAGCCGGAATTTACGGAGCGGCTTCACGTTGGTCGAAATGCTGGCCGCCATGCTTTTCATGGCCATCGTCATCCCGGTGGCTTTGCAAGGTCTGCGGATCGCCAGCCGCGCCGGGGCCGTGGCCGGTCGCAAAAGCGTCGCCGTGCAGTTGGCCGAAAGCAAATTGAATGAACTGATCGTCACCGGTCAATGGCACAACTCCGGTCAGGGCGGCGCTTACGGCGCGCAGTGGCCGGGCTATCAGTGGACGGTAAAGAACGAACCGTGGGGCGGCGACACCACTGTCAATAGCCTGCGGCTCGTGACCGTCGAGGTCACCTACTTCGTGCAGGGACAGAATTACAACGTGCACTTGAGCACGGTATTGCCGGACACAGCCCTATGACGCGCCGAGGCAACCAACGCAAGCTTTCAGACGACAGCGCCTTCACCCTGTTGGAGGTGTTGATCGCGACGCTGATCGCCGCCGTGGTCCTCGCGGCAATGAACGCCGCATTCTATGCGGCGCTGCATTTGCGATCGGTCACCAACGACCTGGTCGAAAACAGCATTCCGATGAACCATGCCGCCTCGATCCTCAAAGCCGACCTGCGGGGCACGTTGATCACCGGTGGAACCATGGCCGTTTCCATCGAAAGCCCCGGCGCGGAAAGCAGCGACAACCAACCCACGGACCTGGACATTTACACAACGACGGGGATACTCCGCGACGACCAGCCCTGGGGAGACGTGCAAAAGGTCTCCTATTTGCTGAAAGACTCGGCCAACGCCTCCCGCCTGGGTGGCAAGGACCTGGTTCGCGCGGTCACCCGCAATCTGTTGGCTTCCACGCAACCGGATCTGGCCGAACAGCCGCTCTTGAGTGGTGTCGGCTCCGTACAGTTTTCATTTTACGACGGCGCGAATTGGCAAACCACCTGGGATTCAACGTCGGCGGTTACCCCCACGCCGCTGGCGATCAAGGTGCACGTCGAGTTTGCCAACAAAAATACCACCGGACAAGGACGGCTACCGCTGGAGATCCTGGTCCCGGTGGACGGACAGATGTCCAGTAACAGTGTCGCAGCGTCGGGAAGCGTGACCGGCGGATGAAAACCCGGAATTCCATAGGACAGCAGGTTGGACGGAATGCAGCATCGCCAAATGCGGCGGTGCTGGTGATTGTGCTTTGGATTGCCTTCGGCCTGGTGAGTATCGCCCTCTATTTTGGTCAATCAATGATGTTCAATCTCCAGGCGGCCGACAATTATGAAGCCAGCGTCGAGGCCGACCAGGCCATTGAGGGCGCGGCGCGCTACGTCAGCGCCGTTCTTACCAATCTTCAACAGCAGGTCCAGTCGCAGGGCACGAACATGCCCGGTGTCCTGGTCCTGCCGGGGGTCATTCAAGCGTACACGCCGCAATCGGGACAGACGCCGTTTACCCAAACGTATCAAAGCCAGGAAGTGCCGGTGGGGAACGCGCACTTCTGGCTGATCGGAAGAGATACGGGCGGGACTTCGAACGTCAATAGCGGTGTCCCGGTTTTCGCTCTCGTCGATGAAGCGTCGAAGTTGAACCTCAACACGGCGACGTTGGACATGCTGGAAGCCCTGCCGTTCATGACGCCCGATTTGGCCGCTTCGATCCTGAACTGGCGGACCAACGCCACCACCACCATTGCGGGAGGCGCCAAATTGGAGTACGGGATGCTGAATCCGCCGTACACCTGCAAGAACGCCCCGTTCGAGACGGTTGACGAATTGAAACTCGTGATCGGCGCGACAACAGATATCTTGTACGGTGCGGACATCAACCTGAATGGCATCCTCGATGCGAATGAGAGCGTCCAGAATACTTTCCAGACCGGCGCCAACCTCGATAATGGATTGAACGCGGGGATCCTCGAGTACGTCACCGTTTACAGCCGCGAACCCAATACGCAGATCGATGGCACTCCCCGTGTCAATATCAGCGCCCGTGGACAAGCTGGCTTGCGAACGGCGCTGCAGAATGCGTTGGGCTCCGACCGGGCCAGCCAGATCCTGCAGCAGGCCGGAAGAAACACCACGTATACCAGCGTGCTCCAATTCTATCTCACTAGCGGGATGACCGCCGACGAGTTCGCCCAGGTCGCCGACATGCTGACAGTGAGTGCTGATCCCTACGTTCAAGGACTGGTGAATGTGAATACGGCTTCCGCCACGGTTCTGGCCTGCCTCCCCGGTATCGGGGTGAACAACGCGCCGGCGCTCATCACTTATCGACAGGCTCATCCCGATCAACTGGCCACGGTGGCCTGGGTGGCCCAGGTTTTGGGGAACGACGCGGCCATCCAGGCGGGCCCGTATATCACCGCCAAAAGTTACCAGTTCAGCGCCGACGTGGCCGCCGTCGGTCATCACGGCCGCGGGTATCGGCGGACCGTGTTCGTGTTTGACACCAGTAGCGGAACGCCACAGATCACTTACCGCCGAGATTTGAATCAATTGACCCGGGCGCTTGGCGCCGCCCGACAAAACTGGCAACTGACCGGGAACATGTGATGACACTGGATTTTCTTGCATCGCTGAAACCGCGCGGGTCTTCCCTGATGGGATTGACCATCGAGGGGCGGCGACTCGAAGGGATCGTCCTTTCACGCGCCAAGGATTCTTTGGAGGCGGGCCAGCCCTTTGAAGTTCTGCTGTCACTGGACCCCTTGACCAACGATCCGGAACTGGTTGGACAGGAAATTCGCAATCGACTCGATGAAGCCGGAGTGCGCGAAAGCCGGTGCGCGGTCGGCATTCCTTTGAATTGGGCGCTGACCCTTCCGGTAAAATTGCCGGAAATTCCCGAGGAAGATGTCCCCAGTTTCCTCAGTATCCAGGCCGAAAGAGGTTTTCCCTACAGCCCGGAAGATTTGCGCGTGACGACATCGCGCTGCCATTCCGCCAAAGATGGGCAGTACGCCACTCTCGTGGCGATCCCCCGTGACTATTTGGCGCGCCTCGAGCAGGTACTCGTTGCCGCCCGGCTCAAACCGGTCAGTTTCTCGCTGCTTGTTACGGCTTTGCAATTGCCGTCCGCTGCGGAATCGGAAGGTGTCCTGTCCCTGGTGGTCGGTGAAAACAGGGTTGACCTCCAGATTACGTGCGGGGGTGGCGTCGTCGCGTTGCGCTCGCTGGAGGGAGCCATCGAGATCGAGAACGGCCAGCGCCAGATTGATACGGATTTGCTGACCCGGGAGATCCGGTTGACGCTGGGGCAACTGCCGGCTGGGTTCCGCGAAGCCGTCACCAGGATTCGTGTCTTCGGACGCACGGAATGGACGCAACCGTTGGCCGACGAAATTGCGGCGATTGCCGGGCGCATGGGGTTGCCGGTGGAACTGCAGCCGATCGCCCAGGTGGACGGAGTTGGGGCGTTGGCTTCCATTCCAGAAAGTGCCCCGCCGGCACTGGTGATGGCGCTTCGTTCTTTGGAAGGCAATCCAACCGGTTTCGAGTTCCTGCCCCCGAAGGTCAGCCCATGGATGGAACTCGCGGCGCGGTTCTCTTCACGTCGCGTCTTTTGGTCGAGCGCGACGGCGGGCGCGGCCATCCTCCTGATTTTGCTGGCCTTTCTGGTGCAGTATACCCGGCTTTCGATCCTCGAATCGCGCTGGCACGCCATCGAACCACGCGTCACGGAAATCGATGGCATGCAGCAAAACATCCGCAAGTTTCGCCCGTGGTTCGACAACTCAGCGCGCACGTTGACAATTCTCAAGAACCTCACCCAGGCCTTTCCGGAAGACGGCGTGGTTTCCGCGAAGACGCTCGAAATCAAGGATCTTTCGGAAGTCTCCTGCTCCGGCGTGGCGGATGACAACCAGGCTCTGTTGAAGTTGTTGGACCGACTGCGGGCCGCGCCTCACGTCGAGGACGTCAAGGTCCAGCAGGTCCGCGGCAAATCACCGCTGCAATTCACCTTCGACTTTCATTGGTCGGATGGAGCCACCCATGAAAATTGAGAATCGCCAAAAAGTGCTGACGATCGTGGCGATCAGCGCGGTGGCTGTGTTGGCCCTCGATCGGCTGGTTCTCACGCCGTTGGGCCGGGTGTGGCAAAAACGCTCCGAGCGGATTGCGGAATTGTCGAAGGACCTCAGCCAGGGCAAACTTCTGCTGGAGCGCGAGACGACGATCCGGAACCGCTGGTCAAACATGGCGAGCAACACCCTGCCCGTGAACCTGTCGATGGCAGAAAGCAAGGTCTTGAAGTCCGTGGATAATTGGACGCAAGACAGCGGGATCAGTTTCACTTCCATCAAGCCCCAGTGGAAACAGAATGAGAACGACTACGTGACGCTGGAGTGCCGGGCCGATGCATTTGGAGACATGTCATCCCTGACTCGCTTTCTCTACGATCTGGAGCGGGAACAGGCCTTGCGAGTGGAGGACGTTGAAATCTCCTCGCGGGATAACGATGGCCAACAACTTTCGCTCGGAGTGCGTTTTACCGGATTGGTCCTTACCGGAGAACCGGCGGAACAGCCATGAAACATTCCGGGAAACGACGACAACGAATCGACAGGCTGGCGTGGCTTGTGCCTGCCTTCGCCGCGGCGTTGTCCTGCCTTCCCGCCGCGGTCGGCGCGGTCGATACGAGCAACACCTCGTCCGCCGTGTCCCTCCAGAATTTCAAAATCATTACGCAACGGAACATTTTCGACCCCAACCGCCAGGCAGACTCCGGGGAACGGGGCCGGAGGATCGATCCCAATCGGCTGGCGCGCGCGGAAGGCTTTTCCCTGGTGGGCACGTTGCTTGATAAGCGGGGTGAATTCGCTTTCTTCAGCGGTAGTGACTCGAAATACAAGAAGGTCCTGAAAGTAGCCGGCACCATCGCCGACTACAAGGTCACGGAAGTCGCGCCGGACCATGTCGAGCTGGAGAACAACGGCACGCAGGTCAAGATGACCGTCGGAATGCAGATGAAAAAACTTGATGCGGGAGAATGGCAGTTGGTGGATGGCACTGTGGCCCTGGCCAAAGTATCGGAGACTTCCGCTTCCGAAACAAAAGATACGGAAACTTCCAACGACGGACCCAGCACGGGCAACAGCAGCGCCGATGCGGTCCTTAAAAAGTTGATGCAACAGCGCGAAAAGGAGTTGAATAAATGAACACCGTGAAAATCTACGTACTACTGCTTGGATTAAGCTGGGGCACCGTGACGCTGTCGTTCGGCCAAACAAATGATGCGCCGCGAGCGTCCGATCCCACGAACGGCCCCGCGGTCGAGCAGCCCAATGCTTCGCCCGCAGTCGCGGATCAACCGTCCACCAACGAGACGGCGGTTGCTGAGACTCCCAGTGAGGCGGCAACCGCCAGTGCGGCTGTTACAACGAATGAACCCGCAGGCGATGATGAATTGCGCCTGAATTTCCGCGGCGCCCCGTTGGAAATGGTATTGGATTACCTCAGCAAAGCCGCCGGTTTCACCATCGTTTTGGAAACGGACGTGAAGGGCAAGGTGGATGTTTGGAACAACCATCCGCTCACCAAGGATGAGGCGGTCGCGGTGTTGGATTCCGCGTTGAATCGCAATGGCTACGCGGCGATTCGCAACGGGCGCACCCTGACGATCATGAGCCGGGACGAGGCGAAGAAACGCAACATCCCCGTCACGCCCGGCAGCAATCCCGAGGCGATCCCGAAGACCGATGAAATGGTCACGCAAATCATCCCGGTCCGTTATGCCAATGTCTCTCAGTTGCTCAAAGACCTGGAACCTCTCAAACCCGCTTATGCCACCTTGACCGCGAACGACAGCGCGAACGCGCTGGTCTTGACCGATACACGGGCCAACGTCCGGCGCATGGTGGAAATCGTCAACGCGCTGGATACTTCCGTTTCCAGTGTTTCGACCGTGCGCGTGTTCCCGTTGAAATATGCGGATGCCAAGGATTTGGCGGCTGCGGTCAAGGAATTATTCCAATCACCCACCACCGGCCAGCAGCAAGGCAACAATGCGCGCCAGTTTTTCCGTGGCTTCGGCGGCGGTGGTGGTGGCCCCGGCGGCCAGGGCGGCGGCACAGACAATGCGGCGGCGCAACGAGTCGTTCCCCACGTCTCGGCGGTGGCGGACGACCGTAGCAACTCATTGGTCGTCAGCGCGCCGGACGAATACATCCCAACGATCGAGCAATTGGTCCGGGAAATCGATGTCAGCGTCACGGACGTGACCGAATTGCGAGTATTCCATCTGGCCAATTGCGATCCGGTGGAGACAGCGGCGCTTTTTGCGCAGTTGTTCCCGGATGACAGCCGGACAACTGACCAGAACCAGGCCGCCGTCCGTTTTCGTGGAGGATTCGGCGGCTTCTTCAACCAGGGAAACGTCCCGACCGTTCAGACGCCGACCAGCGACCGGATGAAGAAGAAAGGCGAGGTCATCGCGGTACCGGACCAGCGCACGTCGTCGGTCATTATTAGCGCCGCGGGCGATTTAATGCCCCAGATCGCCGCCATGATCGAGCAGCTCGACGGCAATTCATCCAAGAAACAAAGCGTCTATGTCATCCCTCTGGAAAACGCGGAAGTTACCGATGTCCTGCCCGTGTTGCAGGATATGTTCAACAAGAATAACAACACGTCCAAGAGCAGTGCTTCGAGCCAGAATGACCAGAATAACGCGCTCAATGCCCGAGCCACCCGGAACAACCAGCAATCGACAACCGCCGCCGGCACAGGGATGCGCACCGGTGGTGTCGGCGGGGGCGGAGCCGCCGGCGGAGGCGGATTCTAACCATGATCGAATTCTCTGACAAACAGAACACCGCAAGGCGAAATATGATAAACAAGGTTTGGCAGCCAAAAAAAGTTCTCGTCGGGATCGTCAGCTTCTGGATGTGTGCCGTGCTCCAGGTTCGTGCGCAAGGGCAACAGCAGTTGCAGCCGCGACCAGCCGCGGCGTCTTCCTCGACCGCTGGCAGCCGGCCGTATGTTCCCAATGGAACGATCGGTGACGCGGTGATCTCCAGCGACCCGGATACCAAGCAGATCACAGTCATCGCCGACGAGGAAACCGCTGGGTATATCAAGCAAGTGATCAGCGGGTTGGATCGCCCGAAGCCCCAGGTACTGATCAAAGTTGTTTTCCTGGAAGTGGAATACGACAACGCTTCCGACATTGGCGTTGAGGGCAACATCACCGGCAAGCTCCGGGTCCATGACCGGTACAGCCTCGAATATTTTCGGCCTTCTTTCATCGGGCGCCTCCCCGGTGCCGCCGGGCGCCGGGCTTTATACTGTCCTGGGAAATGATTTTTCGGCCACCCTGCGGTTGATTGCATCGGCGGGGAAAACGGAAATCCTTTCCCGTCCTTCAATCCTTGCCCGAAATAACCAGCAGGCCACAATCACGCTTGGCCAACAGGTCCCCTTGATCACCAGCACACGGTTTGATACGCTGGGCAACCAGATCAACTCCGTCACCTACCAGAATGTCGGGATTATCCTGCAAGTGACCCCGTTCATCACGCCGGAGGGATTTGTGGAAATGATCGTCTCGCCGCAAACTTCAGAACTTGCTGATCGATCGCAGTGGGTTCCCATCTCGAGTGGACCCAGCGGTTCCATTAGCGCCCCCGTGATTAACACACGGTCGGCGGACACCGTGGTGGTTGTTCCGGACGGGCAAACATGCATTATTGGTGGGTTGATGGAAAATCAGCGCGTTAGTTCCGACAGCAAGATCCCGATCCTGGGCGACATTCCCCTCATCGGCAATGCGTTTAAGCGCCAAACAAAAACTTACACCAAAACCGAACTCATCATCTTCCTGACCCCGCACATCGTTGCGAACCCTGTGCAACTTGTCGGGTTGTCCGCAAGGGAGAAGGCAAACGCGCAATTGGCCCCCAAGGCATTTACGGAACAGGAACTGGACCGTTTTCTGGACACCGTGCCCGTAAAGGGTAAGACCAATAGTATGAATCGGGCTGGCACCCAGCCCACGAAGAGCGCGCAATAAATGGCCGAATCCGAAGCGACTTTTACCTCGCGCATCCGGCGGCGGACTCCGCTCGTCTACGGTTTTCTGCTGGCGGCCTGGGCCACGATCATCATCTGGCAGGTCCTGGAATACCGTTGGGTCAAGGAGTCCGCGCGGACAACACTAATCAACCGATCCCGAGACATCGCCGCAACGCTGAGCATCGTCATTCGGTCGCAGCGGCGCTTCGGGGGAATTGTCTCCCAGGAACGCCTGGAATCCGCGTTGAATGAACTCGCAAAATCCGGCGAACTCATCTCGGTCGCGCTCTTAAATGCCTCGGGCTACGTGGTGGCCTTCGCGGGCAAACCCCTTGATTTCGAAACGACGGATGCGGCCCAGCAGGCGGAACGGTGGAACGACCGGAGCGTCACCCTTGTGAATCTGATCGATTTGGGCGCAAGCGTGACGCCAGCCGGCGAAACCAATCGCCCGACAATCATTCTGCCGCGACGGGATGCGACAAATGTCGTTCGCAATGTCGAGAGAGGAATCGAACGCGGCGAGCCCCGTATGGGCGATCCACCGTTCCAACGCCCTGCCGACAGCGGGATCACCAACAACACGACGACGAACACGGTCGAGCGGGCCGAAGGTCCCAGGGATCGCGGAGGCCGCCCACGGTTCGGACGACCATTTTGGATGGATGAGAAAGAGTACCAGGAGTTGAGCAAGACGCGCGGGCTCCATCATTTGGTGATCGCCATGTCCACCGAGTCTTTTCGCACCGCGTCCCTGCGGGATCTCTGGCTGCGGTTTATCATCGGCTTTCTGGCGACGGTCGCCGTCGTCGGTATCGGACTGGCCTGGCAGAATCTCGTCAAAACCTCCGAATTGCAGGTGTACCTGCTGCGCGCCAGCGAACTGAACTCCCACTTGCGGGAGATGAACGTGGCCGCGGCCGGTCTCGCCCATGAAACCCGCAATCCACTGAATATCGTTCGCGGCCTGGCGCAAATGATTTCCAAGGAACCCGCCACGCCGGAGGAAATTCGGGATAAATCACTCCAGATCGCCGATGAGGTGGATCGGGTGACCGCGCAATTGAACGAATTCATCAACTATTCCCGGCCGCGTGAAGTGCGACGGTCGGCGGTCGCCCTGGATTCGGTGATCCGCGATGTGGTCCGCGCGCTCCAAAGCGACCTCGATGACAAAGATATCGAACTAACGATCGACGACGAGGGCCTTACCGTGGAAGCGGACGCGCAGTTGCTTCGCCAGGTCATCTTTAATCTGCTGATCAACAGCATCCAGGCCCTCCCGTCGCACGGGGAGATCCAAATCGTTTCCCGAAAAAGCAGCGCCACAGAGGCGCAGCTCGATGTTCGGGACAATGGCCCGGGCGTTTCACGCGAGCACCGCAATGAAATCTTCAAGCCATACTTCACCACCCATCCGAAGGGGACGGGATTGGGGCTGGCGGTCGTCCAGCAAATTGTTCTCGCGCACGGATGGGAGATTCAATATATCCCCAAGGAACCGAACGGAGCGATTTTTCGTCTCAGTCGCCTGAAACTCTCTTCGAAGACGGGATGACAACCGGAGCGCATGCCACAAAACACCAACCACCCATCCTCCAGCGCAGGCCGCATCCTGATCGTCGACGACGATGCCGGCCAGCGCAGCCTCCTGAGTTCGTTTTTGAACGGCCAAGGGTTCGAGACCGTGCCAGTCTCCTCGGGCGAAAGTGCGCTCGAAGTCCTGGGCGAACAGGAATTCGCCATGATGATTACCGATGTGCGGATGCCCGGCATCTCCGGCCTCGAGACGCTGCGACGTTTGCGAAAGGTGCGCCCCGCCCTGCCCGTCCTGCTCGTCACTGCCTATGCGGACATCCGCGACGCGGTCGTGGCGATGCGTGATGGCGCGGTGAATTACCTGGAAAAGCCGATTGATTTGGATGAATTGCTGGCCTCCGTTCGGACCGCCGTCGGCCTTGATGGCGCGGTGGCTCCGACGGTGACGGAAGAACGGCCGTTGCCCAAAGGCGTCGTCGCCAGCAGCCGGCTCATGCAAGCCGTCTTTCGCGACACGTCGCTGGTCGCTTCCTCCGAAACCCGGATCCTGCTCGACGGGCGAGAGTGGCGTCGGCAAGGAAGTGATCGCCGAAGTCATCCACGCGTGGAGTCCTCGAGCCGCCGGTCCCTTCGTCAAAGTGAATTGCGCGGCCATTCCGGAAACCCTCCTGGAAAGTGAACTCTTTGGCCACGAGAAGGGCGCCTTCACGGGCGCGTACACCCAGCGCATCGGGCGTTTCGAGGAAGCGAATCAAGGGACTATTTTCCTCGATGAAATTGTCGAGATGTCTTCGCCGCTGCAGGCAAAATTGCTGCGCGTCCTCCAGGATGGGCGATTTCAACGGGTGGGCTCCAACAAGGAATTGCATACGGACGCGCGCATTCTCGCGGCCACCAATCGCGACCTGGAAGAGGTCGTCGCCAATGGGGAATTCCGCGAGGATCTGTACTACCGGCTCAATGTGATGGAGATCCACGTTCCGCCGCTTCGTGAACGTCCGGAGGACATTTTGCCGCTGGCGACTTTGTTTCTCGGGCAGTTTACCGATCACAAGGCGAAGTTTTCGCCGGGTGTCGCGCGCTTTCTGGAGGCGTACAAATGGCCCGGCAATGTACGGGAATTGCGCAACGCGATTGAACGGGCGGTATTGATGTCGCACGGCAACCTGATTCTGCCCGAACACTTCCCCGCCCGTGTCCAGGAAGATTCGACGAAGTCCACGGAAAGACTGACCCTTCAGGCCAGCCGCTTGGAAGACCTCGAACGGGAAGCGATTCTCCTTGCCCTGCGCGAGCACAGTTTTAACCGCACCGAGACCGCCAAGGCGCTGGGCCTGAGCCGTCGAGCCCTGCTCTACAAGCTCCATCGGCTGCGTGAGCTCGGATTTCCAGTCGATCCGCCGGCAGCCGGTGCCGCGAAAGATGCACCAGCTACATGAGTCGTTCCCCCGTTGGGTGCGTTCGCCATCTTCCATAAATTGCTTTCGCGGTTACCGATGGATCTCATCCGCGCATTTGCCGGTTTCAAAAAACCTGTTGCCCTCCGGGGCATGGCTGTGGCACTAAGAATGGTCAGCGCGTTGCGGAACACACCGTCCGCCAAACGTGACGACGGGCCGAGGTTATCAATATGGCGACACCAGCATTTCCCGACATTGCGCGAATCGAATACGAAGGCCCGAAGTCGAAGAATCCGCTCGCCTTCAAGCATTACCATGCGACCGAGAAACTCGACGGCAAAACGCTGCGTGACCATTTGCGCTTCGCGGTCTGTTACTGGCATACGTTTCGCAACCCATTGAGTGATCCCTTCGGCGTCGGGACAGCGCTTCGCCCGTGGGATGACGGCTCGAACTCCGTCGCGAACGCCCAGCGTCGCGTACGCGCCGCCTTCGAGTTCATCGAAAAACTCGGGGTGCCGTTCTTTTGTTTTCACGACGGAGATGTGGCGCCCGAAGGCCGCGATCTTCGCGAAACCAACAAGAATCTGGACGCGGTCGTAAAGGTCCTCAAGGAAGAACAACAGCGCACCGGCATCAAGCTGCTCTGGGGCACGGCCAACTTATTCTCCCATCCGCGCTACGTCCACGGCGCTTCTACAAGCTGCAACGCTGACGTGTTCGCATTCGCGGCGGCGCAGGTGAAGAAGGCCCTCGAGGTCACGCACGAACTCGGCGGCGCGGGTTATGTTTTCTGGGGCGGACGCGAAGGCTATTCGACCCTGCTCAATACCGACCTCAAGCGCGAACAGGAACATCTCGCGAAGTTCCTGCATCTGGCGGTGGACTACAAGAAAGTCCTCGGCTTCCGGGGCCAGTTTTTCATTGAGCCGAAGCCGAAAGAGCCGACGAAACACCAGTACGACTCCGACGCGGCGGCCTGCTTGAACTTTCTGCGCGAGTTCGACCTGCTCGACCACTTTCAACTCAACATCGAAACCAATCACGCCACGCTGGCCGGTCACACGATGCAGCACGAACTCGCCGTCGCGGCGGCGGCTAGCCGGCTCGGGTCGATCGATGCCAACCGCGGCGACGAATTGCTCGGGTGGGACACCGACCAATTCCCAACGGACATTTATTTGACAACACAAATCATGCTGGTCGTGCTCGGTATGGGTGGATTCAAGGCTGGCGGATTCAACTTCGACGCAAAAGTCCGCCGGGAAAGTTTTGAGCCGGTGGATTTGTTTCACGCGCACATCGGTGGCATGGACGCGTTCGCGCGCGGGCTAAAGATCGCCGCGGCAATCCGCAAGGACGGCCGTCTCGCCGCGTTCATAAAGGAGCGCTATGCCTCGTGGGACCGCGGTATTGGCCGTGACATCGAAAAGGGCAAGCTTGGTCTGAAGGAATTGGAAGCGTATATGCTCAAGAAGGGCGAAGCCGACGTGAACACGAGCGGACGACAGGAAATGTTGGAAAATCTCATCAACGAGTTCATATGAATAACCTCGATTCCGTCGAAATCTGGTACGTCACCGGCAGCCAGCACCTGTACGGCGAAGCAGCGCTAAAACAGGTGGCGACGAATTCGCGGCAGATCGTGACCGCGCTGAACGCTTCAAAACGCCTGCCGCTGAAGATCGTCTTCAAGCCGGTGCTCACCGGGCCCGACGAGATCCGTCAGCTTTGCCTGGACGCCAATCAATCGCGGAAGTGCGCCGGCTTAATTCTCTGGATGCACACGTTCTCGCCCGCCAAGATGTGGATCGGCGGCCTCACCGCCTTGAAAAAGCCGTTCCTGCACCTGCACACGCAATTCAATCGCGACCTGCCCTGGGCTGAGATCGACATGGATTTCATGAACCTCAACCAGTCCGCCCACGGCGACCGCGAAGCTGGCTTCCTGCACACGCGCTTGCGACTGAATCGCAAAGTCGTCGTCGGCCATTGGTCCGATCCCGACGTACAGGAGCGAATCGCTACCTGGATGGGCGCGGCGCGAGCGTGGCACGATTGGCAGGGCGCGAAGTTCTGCCGTTTCGGCGACAATATGCGCCAGGTGGCGTCACCGAAGGCGACAAGGTCGCCGCCGAGGCGAAGTTGGGTTACGCGGTCAATGGCTACGGCGTCGGCGATCTGGTGAAGTCCATCAATGCCGTCGGCGACAAAGCTGTCGATCATCTCTGCGATGAGTACGAACAACGCTACACCGTAGCGAAGGAACTTCGCAAAGGCGGGACGCGTCACGAATCGCTCCGCGATGGCGCGCGCATCGAACTCGGCCTGCGCGCCTTCCTGAAAGCAGGTAATTTCAAAGGTTTCACCACCACGTTCGAAGACCTGCATGGCTTGAAACAATTGCCCGGCCTCGCCGTCCAGCGCCTGATGGCCGACGGCTATGGATTCGGCGCGGAAGGTGACTGGAAAACCTGCGCGCTGCTTCGCGCGATGAAAGTCATGGCCGCCGAACTCAAAGGCGGCACGTCGTTCATGGAGGATTACACCTATCACCTCCACCCTGACGGCCCCCTTGTCCTCGGCGCGCACATGCTCGAAATCTGCGAGTCCATCGCCGCCGGCAAGCCGTCCCTTGAAATTCATCCACTCGGTATCGGCGGCAAGGCAGATCCCGTGCGGCTCGTATTCAACGCGCCCGCCGGTCCCGCGATCAATGCCTCCATCATCGATCTTGGCAACCGCTTCCGCCTCATCGTCAACGAAGTGGACGTGATCAAGCCGCCGCAACCGCTCCCAAAACTCCCCGTCGCCCGCGCCATCTGGAAATGCCGCCCCGATTTCAAGACCGCCTGCGCCGCGTGGATTCAGGCTGGCGGCGCACACCACACCGGCTTCAGCTACGCCGTTACCACCGAACATATGGAAGACTTCGCCGAAATCGCCGGTCTCGAATTAGCAGTCATTGATCGCGACACGAAGTTGCGCGCCTTCCAAGAGCAGCTCCGCAACAACGAACTCTACTACCACCTCGCCCCCGGCCTGGCACGACTATGACGATGCTTGCCGCCCGTCTTCACGGTCCGCGCGATATGCGCGTCGAACGCGTGCCTCACCCCGGCAAACCCGGCCCGGGTGAAGCGTTGATTCGCGTCACCGCGACCGGTATTTGCGGCAGCGATCTGCATACCTATCTCGACGGCCGCATCGGCGACACCGTCCTCAAAGCGCCATTGATTCTCGGACATGAGTTCGGCGGTGTTATCGAAGCAGTCGGCAAAGATGTAAAGAATCTGAAACCCGGGATGCGGGTGGCTGTCGATCCCGCGCAACCCTGCCACCACTGCGACCTCTGCGAGCGTGGTCATCCCCATCTCTGCCGCCGCCTGCACTTCTGCGGCTTGTACCCCGACGATGGCAGCTTCGCCGAGTTCATTCGTGTGCCTGCCGGAACCTGTTTCCCGGTGCCCAAGACGATCGATGATGCGGCAGCGGCGCTGCTGGAGCCGCTCGGCGTGGCGCTGCACGCCACCACTCTTGCCAAGATACATGACGGCGACCGCGTGGCTGTTCTTGGGGCCGGTCCCATCGGTCTGTTGCTCATTCAAACGGCCAAACTGGCCGGTGCTGGCGAGATTCTTGTAAGCGACCCGCTTGCATGGCGCGTCAAGCTGGCCCGCAAGTTCGGCGCAAAGCCGTTTGGAGGGACGCGCTCCGTCGCGTCCGTTCCCGCAACACGGCCACGACGGAGCGTGGCCCTCCGGGACTTTGAGGCGGACGTTGTCCTCGAAGCGGCGTGGGGTGGCGAAGCCATCGAGCGGTCGATTGAGATCGTGCGACCCGGCGGCCGCGTCGTGCTGGTCGGCATCCCGTCCGAGGACCGCTGCGCCATCAAGCACTCGACGGCCCGCCGAAAAGGTTTGACGGTCCTCTTCAGCCGGCGCATGAAACATACGTACCCGCGCGCGATCCAACTGGTGACCTCCGGTCGCGTGGATTTGACTTCGCTGGTGACGCATCGGTTTCCGCTGCGCCGCGCCGCCGAGGCGCTGGCGCTGTGTGCGGACTATCAAGACAAGGTCGTGAAGGCGGTCATCACTTATTAGCAGGAAAGATACGTGAGCGCTCATTACAGCATCGGTTTGGACTACGGCACGAACTCCGTTCGCGCCCTCATTGTCAACGTCGCCAACGGCAAGGAGGTTGGCACGGCAGTCTGGGAATACGCGCACGGGACGCACGGCGTGATTCTTTCCCGCGATCCCAACCTGGCCCGGCAACATCCCGCGGATTATCTCATCGGGGCAGAGGTTACGATCAAGAAGGCCCTAGCCCAGGCGAAGCGCGCCGTGCGCGGTTTCCAGCCGAAACAGGTCGTCGGCATCGGCGTCGACACGACCGGCAGCACGCCCCTGCCGGTGAACGCCAATGGTCGAGCGCTGGCATTCGACAAGCGCTTCGCCAAAAACCCCGCGGCGATGGCCTGGCTCTGGAAAGATCATACCAGCGTGGTCGAAGCGGCGGAGATCACGGAGTTGGCGAAGAAAATTCGTCCGCAGTATCTCGCCAAGTGCGGTGGGACGTATTCCAGCGAATGGTTCTTCAGCAAAATCCTGCATTGTCTCGACACGGCCCCCGAAGTATTCGAGGCCGCGTACACCTGGGTCGAGATTGCCGACTGGATCCCCGCAATGCTGACCGGCACGGAAACGCCGGACAAACTTGCCGTTGGCGTCTGCGCGGCGGGCCACAAAGCCATGTATAATGACACCTGGGGCGGCTATCCCGACGCCGAGTTCCTCAGTCAACTTCATCCGGCGCTCGGCGAACTCCGTTCGCGACTTCGTCCGCGGGCCCAGGCAATCGATCGCGCGGTTGGCAGACTGACAGCGGATTGGGCGCGACGCACCGGCTTGCCCGCGGGCATTCCCGTTGCCGTCGGCGCGTTTGATGCGCATCTTGGCGGCGTTGGCTGCGGCATCGCGCCGGGCACGCTCGTCAAGATCATCGGCACCAGCACGTGCGATATTGTGATTGCCCCGGTCGGTGAACCACTGGCCGACATCCCCGGCCTCTGCGGCATTGTCAATGGGAGCGTCTTGCCGGGCTATTACGGGTTGGAAGCGGGCCAGTCGGCGGTGGGTGACATTTTCAACTGGTTCGTCAATTATCTCCGGGTTGGTAGCCACGAAGGCCTTACGAAGGACGCTGCCCGGCTGGAACCTGGCGCCAGCGGTTTGCTCGCGCTCGATTGGAACAACGGCAACCGCACGATCCTGGTGGACCAACGACTCACGGGTTTGCTGCTGGGCCAAACGTTGTACACGACGCCGGCCGAGATTTATCGAGCGTTGATCGAGGCGACGGCCTTTGGGGCGTTGACGATTATCAATCGCTTCGAGGAATACGGCGTAAAGATCGAACAGATCGTCAATTGTGGCGGTATCGCCGAGAAAAACCCGGTCGCGATGCAGATTTACGCGGACGTGACCGGTCGCCCGATGAAAATCTCGCGGTCGGCGCAGACCTGTGCGCTCGGCGCGGCGATTGCGGGGGCGGTCGTGGCCGGAGCGCACGCGAATTACGCGGCAGCCCAGAAGTCGATGACCGGGGTGAAGAGGCAGGTGTTCCTGCCCAATCCTCGGGCGCATGCCGTCTACAAGGAGCTTTACGCGCTCTACCGCAAACTGCATGATGCCTTCGGCACCAAGGAATGGAATGGCAACCTGCACGATGTGATGAAGCGGTTGCTCGAAATTCGCGCGAAGGCCAGAAACTGATCATGCTCGAAGAACTGAAACAACAGGTGTGCGAGGCGAACCTGAAACTGGTCGCCACCGGCCTGGTTATCCAGACCTGGGGCAATGCCAGTGGCGTGGATCGCGCCAGCGGCAACGTCGTGATCAAGCCGTCGGGCGTGTCCTACGATGGGTTGCGACCGGAACACATGGTAGTGGTGTCGCTCGCCACCGGCAAGGTCGTGGAAGGCGATCTCAAACCAAGCTCCGACACCCCGACACATTTGGTCCTGTATCGCGCGTTCACGGAAATCGGCGGCATCGCGCATACCCACAGCCTCTACGCCACCGCCTGGGCACAGGCCAGGCACGAGATTCCGGCATTCGGCACGACGCATGCGGATTATTTCGACGGGCCGGTTCCCTGCACCCGCCTGCTCACGGCGAAAGAAATCAAGAACGACTATGAAGGGAACACAGGACGCGTCATCATTGAGCGGTTCAAAAAGCGCAATCCGCTGCATTTTCCCGGTGCGTTGGTGGCCTGCCATGCGCCGTTTGCGTGGGGGGTAACTGTCGAAAATGCGGTGGAGAACGCCATCGTCCTCGAACACCTGGCGTGCCTGGCGTCTGAGACGCTACGCGTGAAACCGTCAATCAGGCCAATACCCGACGGGCTGCTCGATAAACATTTTCTCCGCAAACACGGTCCCAGCGCGTATTACGGCCAGAAGATGGAGTAACGATGGAACGCATTTCAAAGGTACGGGTCGTGCCCGTCGTGGTCATTGACCGCGCAGAAGACGCCGTCCCGCTCGCCGAGGCGCTCCTGGCTGGCGGGCTCAACGTCATGGAAATCACCTTCCGCACGCCCGCCGCCGAACCCTCCATCCGCAATGTTCGCGAAGCGTTCCCGAAGATGCTGGTGGGCGCCGGCACAATCCTGGATGTGGGCCAATTGCTTTATGCCGTTGATGCCGGCGCGCAATTTGGCGTCGCGCCCGGCCTGAACGAAACGGTTGTAACGAAATCCTATGCGTTGAATCTGCCGTTCGTGCCGGGGGTCATGACGCCGTCTGATGTCGAGCGCGGGTTGGCGCTGGGCTGCAAGCTCCAGAAGTTTTTCCCAGCCGAGGCCGCCGGCGGCGTGAAGATGCTGAAGGCATTGGCCGGGCCGTATGCGCACACCGGGATAAAATTTATCCCGCTGGGCGGCGTCAATGCCGCCAATGCCCGCGAATATCTTGCGCTGCCGATTGTCGCGGCCATTGGTGGTTCCTGGATGGTCGAGCGGAAACTGATAGCGGAGAAGAATTGGTCAACCATCCGCGCGTTGACCGCCGAAGTCGTGCAACTCGCGGCCTCGGTCGGCGTTTAGGACGTCACGATCTCAAAACTCGGATGCCGTTTTCTACCGGAAGGTCTTATCGTCGGTGCGGCGCAGGTCGATGCCGTCCTTGAAGACCTCAACCGTCACGATCGCGAAGGTGAACACGCTGGTACCGGATTCCAAGTGTCCACCAAAGGCCCTGTCCGGATCGGCCAGGGTAAGGTGGGCGTGAACGCGGCCATCGATTACATAGCCGTTCATGCTCACGATGTCAGCGGGGCCAGCAGGGTTCTTTACGTAGATGTTCCTGGAAGGAAAGGTTCCATTACTGACCGTATGGAAGTGATAGCCGCGAACTGACCCAATGCCCGCCAGTATCACGGCATTACGGATCTTTTCCTCTTTCACCATGCGCTCAAGGCCCGCGAGGAGGTCGGCCTGGTATTTGAAGCGCAGCACTACGATTCGGTCAAACTGCCCGTTCAGTGCATACACGTCCGGCACGGCGCTGCTGTTCGGCTTCGAATCTTCCGCCGCCGTGGTGGCGTTGGTCAACTCGGTGCGGATTGATTGGGCCGCGGTCACGCTCACGATTGCCAGAAGAGCCACAATTTGAATCAGTCGACGCATGGGATGTCTCCTTATATCAATGGAAGCATGATAATAGCCTGGCTGCAATCAAGGGGCCAGACCGCAGTTCTCATCCGGCTGTAGCCGCGGTTCGCCAACAGTAGTCAGTGGCTTGTCTTGTCAGTGGGAGCGACGTATCCGGGCAGATTCTTCGCTTCAGCAGAATGGGCGACCTTCACTGCCTCCAGCGTAGCTTCCTCGAAAGCATTCGTGCCATTCCCCAGATGAACGCGCGCGCGGAAGAAATCTGCCCAGTGGAAATCCGCGTAAGGACTTTCCGTCTGCAAGTAGCCGTCTTTTTCGCGCACAAGCCATGCCAGACTGCGATAGGGATCATCGCGCATACTTTCAATTGTGCGTGGAAGGCTCGTTGGATCAGGCAGGGGCTTCCCCGTTTCATCATGCAGGTAGACCCAATCCCGCTCCTTCATCCTGGCCCAGAATTCCGGCTCGGAAAGCTTCGACCAATTCTCTTTCACTTCGGCATACAGGGTCCGGCCTGCGTGCGCTTGCAGGAGCGCGCGCGCGAGGTGCTGATGATCCAACAGATAGGGAACCCCATCCGGACCAATCGCGATCGGCGCCACATGTTTGCGCAGGTAGTGATCCAGCTCATTCGCCGTCATTTTGCCGATTCTTTCCGCGCGGATTTCCACTTCTTTCATCCCTACGGCCGACTGGGTGGGACAAAGGATCGCTATTTCAACGGTACACATCGAGTGCGCGGGCAGATTGGGGTCAAAGGGAATGTCGCCCGCTGCCAGCGTCACCGAGACGGTGAACAAACAGGAACAAAGAACCGCCCGAACGCAACGATTTACCGGAGAGAATTGCATGGCGAATAGTAGGAGGGTCAATCTGTGAGGATTTGCCGGCAACCGGGTAACAATGCGGTGACGACCGAAAACCTTGGCGAGCACAGGTCCCACGTCACCCGCCGGCCAAAGGGGATCAGTGAGATAAACCCTTTATCTGCCAACAAGATACAGAAACCGCTGGCTTGGCAGGATTGCTGCTTATTTCGGTGTCCGAGGCACCGACAGAAGTTCAAATGTCAGACTGGAGCCGGTTCAACTTGAGCGTTCAGGAAATTAAAAACAAGATCGAGGAATTGAAGGGGATGCGGTCGCGACGGCGCAGATGGCTCGGAGGCACAAGCCTTGGTGCCCTGGGCATCACAACCGTTTGCCTGTTGATCGCCAGGAATGCCGCTGTGGGTTTACTCCAAGATGGTCCCACGCACGATGAATTCGTCGCCGACCTCACCCACCAAATCAGCAAACAGGTCTTGCCGCAAATGGACGGGTTTGACATTCAGGCATCTTATGGAAGACTTCCCTTGCCGGACACGGCTTCGCCCATCTCCCATCATCCCAAGGCTCGAACGAGCGAAGAGAAAACCGTCGTGGGAGTTTGCGGTGCCGCGGACGATCCGCAAAAGCCGCTGGGACGTTTTCGCGAGCAGACGGTGTCGGAGTACCAGACTACCGTGACCAAGATTGTCAGCGATCTCGCGGCCATTCGTGGCCGGGAAGGAAAGGACGCCCATGCCGGGTTGTCCGCCGGCGCGGTGGCCAGTTTGTTTGTCAGTCATGTGCAAGAAGAGCTTCCGAAGCCATCCCTGGAAAGTTACCGTCCGCCGGTCGACGTGAACTCATCGAAAGACGCCCGATGATTTTATCCTCCGCTCGACCCGAAACCGAACGCGGTGCCGACCGGGGCGAAGACGGTGCGCTCTCTTTTCTCGCGGAGCAGGTCGCCATTCATTACATTGACGAGCAGGTCGAAAAGGCCCGGCGATCCCTGCGCCGAACCCGAGTTTTTTGCCTCATCACCTTGTTCCTGATTCTGGGCTACATGAGCTTTGTTACCATCGCCATCCGCAACCGGCTCCTCCGTCCCGAGGCCGCTGCCGAGATGGCGGCCTACTATTTCTCCAGATTCGCCGCGCAGAATGACCGGGCGCCATCATCCAGCTTTGGGGAACAGCCACGGGAATCGGCCATCCCGGTCTCCAGCAGCCTCACCATCAAGTCGGTCGGAAATCCGGAACGCACTTTTGCCGGGGTGAACCCCGCCAATGGTGATCCGGCCGTGGTGCAAGCCGAAGTGGCCGCTTACGTGCGGGGATTTATTTCGCAGCCCCAAGGAAATCTGCAGGACCTGGTCCGGGAGGCGCAGCATCCGAAGACGGTTCAGCAGCTCAGCGACGAACTCGATCAGGAGATGCGCGAGCGCCTGCCTTCACGAGTCAGATACGGCTCGCCAGACCCGATCTATATGTCTTATGTGGATCAGAAACTGGCGACACTTGCGGAACTCGAATCGCAGTTTGATCGGCTGGCGCATGCTGACGACCTGACCCCATACGAAAGGACGCTACGCCATATCCTTGCGTCGACAATGGGTAGTGTCCATCAAGGCTCCTAAGTCCTTTCCCGATCGTTCAGCCCGGTCCGATCCTGATCCGAGCCCTCGACTACATCCTCTTCCGCCGTTGATTGGGAACCGATGTTTCGTTACGGCGCGGTTGGCGTGCTGATGTCGATGCGGTAATACTCATTCGACAGTACCGCATTCGTATCGGTAATCGTGGCCTGATTGCCATTGATCACGGGACCAACGTAAGTGGTCAGTTGCGTCCAAACGCCACTGACCATGTCCGTGGTGAACTGCGGCGTGTAGGTGCGCCCGCCGGCCACGGGATTAAAGATCAGGTTGACCTGGGTCGGTTGCCCGGTCACGCTGGCGATCGTAAGCACGAACACCGAGGCCGGGTTGGTCGGATCGAGACCGGCGACAAACTTGAATTGGTTATTCTGGCCAGTGCCATCGAAATCAAATGCCGGGTCGGCTTGCGGGCAGTTGGTGCACATGAAGTATTGGAGCTGCCACTGGGAGAATGACAGCGCGGATGATGTCGTCGTGGCGCTGACCTCGGCGGAGTTGGCGCCTTCGTCGCAGACGCCTGCGACAGCCGAGACCACGTAATAATAGGTCGTCCCGCTCGCCAAACCGGTATCGGTGTAGTTGGTCGCCACAATGCCGCTGACCATCAGGTTCGTGTACGGTCCGCCATGAGTTGTCGATCGCCCAACGTCGTAGCTGCTGGCTCCCGATACGGCGCTCCAGGCCAACGCCACCTGGCCGACTTCGCCAGTCGCTGTCACCCCCACGGGTGCAGCGGGCGCCGGCAGGATGATTTCGATCCCACTGGATTTAGCCTGGTCCACGGCGCCGTTCGAATACGTAATGGAAATCTGTCCATTAGCCGCGGGCGTGACGGCGTACTGCTCGATCACCGCCGTGTTCATCCCGCCCGCCCTGGCGAAGATATCAAAGTTCGTCAGCACCTGTCTGCCGTTGATGAATACATTGAATTCCCTCTGTCCAGCGCCGCTGAAATAAATCTCAGCCTCATGCAGGCGCACCGTGTAGCTGGTGCCCGTCGTTAGACCGCTAAACGTGTACATGAAATTGCCATATCGCTCGGTTTTGTAAACGGCCTGGGGCGCGGGGTTGGTCACGGTGCTGGTGACAATCGTCGCGGTGCTCGTCGACGCGACCGTCCCGCCCGTCTCGTCCGTGTCGGCGACAAATGGGCTGGCCGCGCTGCCTCCTGAATTCACGGCAAAATAATACTCGTAGCCCACCGGGCTGGCGGCGGCTTCGTTGGAATTGGTGCTTTCGCCAATGGCATTCACGGCGGAAACCACGTAATAGTACTTGGTGCAGTTGGTGACGCTGGTGTCGGAATAGCTGGTCGCTGTGGTGCTGGCGTTGGTCGTGTACGGTCCGCCGCTGTGGGTTGCCCGCTTCACATTGTAGCTCACGGTATTGGTCGAGGCATTCCAATTCAGCAAGACGGATGGGCCAACTGCGGTTGCTGTCAATCCCGTGGGTGTTGGCGGGGGTATCGTCGTCGGAACAAACTGATAGACGCGGACGTAATCCACCTGAATTTCCTGGGGCAGAGAAGCCGCGATGCTGTTGGTAGACGGATTGCCAACGTAGTTGCCGCCAGTAGCGAGATTCATGAGCAGGAAAAATGGCTGGTTGAAGGGGAACGGATACGCGTTTGTCGTGGAACTGCCCCAACTGGTTTGGGTTTCATAGGCCACACCATCGACCGACCATGTAATCGAGACCGAGGTGCTCGAGTTGGACACCCAATCCAAATCGTAAACATGGAAGTTGGTGACCGAGTCGCCACTGGTGAAATTGTAAACCTGGGTCGCATCGGTTCCGGAGTGGATGCTTCCCTGTTCGAAATTGGGTGTACCATTATTCTCCACCACATCGATTTCCCCGCAGCCCGGCCAGAGGGTGCCGACAATGTTGGTTCCCATCATCCAGAGTGCCGGCCACATGCCGACGCCGGAAGGGAACCGGGCGCGCCACTCGATGCGCCCATAGAGCGTCCAAAAAAGGCCCTGGGTCTTCATGCGGGCGGAAGTGAAGCGGAATATGTTGGTGGTTGTGCCGTTGACCACGTTGGTGTTCTCTACTTGAGCATGGATATGCAGCAAGCCGCCGGCAACGAAAGCGTTGTTGGTGCGGCCGGTGTAAAACTCCAACTCATTGTTGCCCCAGCCGCCGTTGTTGCCGCTTTCGAAATTCCACTTGGTGTTATCGACATTGGAACTGGTAACGCTATTGAACTCGTCGCTCCAGATGAGTGACAAGCTTTGGCCGCGTGCCGTGGTCACTGGGACCCCGAGCAGGCCCAAGAGTAGTAGCGTGGCAACGACGAGGGTCGAAAGCAGGCGGTGGGTTCGAGACAGCGAAACAAGGATGCGGCGTAATACAGTCATCGTGAACTGGTCCCGTATTGAACTGGCTTTACTAGTATGCCCAACTTGCCACCAAAGTGCAACCCCAAAGATGGATGACAACGTTTTCATTGTAGGCTCAACTGCGATAACGAGATACAAAGGCGAAATCAGCTTGCATCAGGGTATTACATCCAAAAGTGCCCGACCAAGATTTCGTTTGCAGAATACCGCGGCGCAGCAATTGGGTGTCGTGTGTAACAGGAGAGGTTTTTCGCAGAGAAGCCAAGCTGTTCCCAGAGGCGATAATCGAACTCTTCCAAATGAGAGGATTTGGTGCGGTTTTTCAAACATCAGATCGCCTGTAAGCCAGAGTAATATTGATTTACAAGACGTTAGATCGGTTGCTCCTTTCATCTGAAACTGGTGCGATTGCTGCTAAAGCACAGCCCTGACGATGGGATTCAGGGCAAAAAACGTCATAGCGGGTTGTCTTGTAGTTACCGCACTGGTTGTCGCGTCTGTAACGCACGCTCTAACCTTCACTGGCTCGGGTCCGGGCAATGATCCCGGCGAAACATTAGAAGCGTCGGCGACGTTCAGCGTTTCCAATCAGGATCTGGTTGTCACACTCTCCAATACCGGCGCCTTTGACCCGAACGATGCTCCCGACATACTCACGGCGATTCTCTTCACGATCGCCGGAGATCCGATCCTGACGCCCGTCTCCGCCCAGGTCGCACCCGGTAGTTTTCTCACCGGTCATCGCCTGCTGCCCGGTTTTATGGGCGACGTTGGCAGCCAATGGGCCTATCGAAACGGCCTGGCCGGCGCCCCGCTCGGGGCAAATGAAGGAATCTCCAGCACCGATCTGAACTGGTTTGGGAAGAAGAATCTTTTTTCAACCGTGAAAATCCCCGGAGCCAAGTCATTCAATGGCGTGTCCTTCGGGCTCACCACGCTCTTTGATTTTCCCGCCAATGACCGCGGCAGTATCAAGAACCAGACCTTGATCGAGAACTCGGCCGTTTTCGTTTTCTCCGGGCTGCCGGCGGAGTTTGCTGTGTCGAGCATCTCCAACGTCACTTTCCAGTACGGCACCAGCGTCAAACAACCAGAACTCATGGGCGTAGCGCTTATTCCCGAACCCACCACCATCTTGCTGGCGGCCGCAGGCCTGGGAGCCCTGGCGTTTTCATGCCGCCGGCGAGTGTAGGCGGCATTACAAAGATTACGGCCCGAGGCGAACACGGTAGTAGCGGCCAGGGCCATTGGTCACCCCGCCCGCGTCGAGATAACACATCAGGACACGGCACACGTACAAAAAAACTCACACACGCCGCGACTGCGGCGTGTGTGAGAAAGCGGGGTCTAACCCCCATCGAAATAACTCAGGATTAGCGACTGCGACGACGACGCATCAACAATGGTAAACCAACGAGAAGGCCCATCGGCCCCAAGCATCAACGAAGACGGCTCAGGAACGGCCACCAAACTAAGGTCATCAATCCAAGTACCGGCAGACCCGTTACTCTCCACCACATCGACGGAGATTGCATATACGTCCATATAGGCCGTCCCGGCGGGCGCGGTGAAAACGCCAGTATCCAGGGGAATCCAGAACTGATTGCCCTGAACCCCGGTGCTAATCGTGACGTTGTTGGAATTAATCTGGTTCGAGAATATGGCGTGTGCCCGGACTAGTCTGCACGGTACCTAGGTTCGCACCGGCTGCACTGAAGAAAGTGGCCTGGACGCCAGAAAAACCGCTGACAATGCTATTAGTGACCAAACCATAAGCCGTCAGGTCAAACTCCGAGCCAGCCGTTATATTCGTAAGCTGGGATTGAGCGGTCCTTCGAAGGCAAGGTTCACAGCATTACTACCCGCCGGCAGCCTAAAAGAGTGACCTCCTGTCGGTGGCGTGGCTGGTGTACGGGAGAAACCGGTCGAGCGTACCGCACCGCCAAGGTTCCAACCGCCCGCGCTTGCCGCCGTATTAAGCTCCTCACTTGGATCGATCAATAGGTTTTGGGCCGATGCTGAAAAAGTGGAAATGAGACAGGCCAGTGCTGAGATACCGCCCAACAAGCAAAACTCGCTTCAATGTAACCGTTTGCATAAACCCTTCCCTCGCCTTTCTGCTTTCGATTTAACTCGCCCGCGTCGACAAACCTTTTGCTTCTCCGCCTCCCATCATACAAATCCGCATGGCTAATGCAAGCGTTTTCTTTTAGGGATAACCAGTCTTTTTACCACCCTGCCACCTCTCAAATTTGAGGCGATTACTTGGAATCCATTTACTAGCATCGCCAACTCTTGACGACATAAGCTATGTAACCGCCCAAGAGAGAAGTTCTTATGGAGAAGTGTAAATACGATTCAAGTCTCCACTTCACCTTCAATACCCTTACTCCAACTTTCAAACCTGGCCAGGGAGACGGTTATTACAAGACTAACGATACTGATCGCCAGCGACCACCACAGGATTGCAGGTGAAAAACGCACGACAATCTGCCCCTGACCGGCTTGCTGGAATTACGAGGCCTTGGAACGCCCCGAAAACTTCGATCAGTTTTATCCGCTCATTGTCAGTCACCCAGCCGGGGTAAAATGTTTGTGACACAAAAATGATGCCTGGGCGCGTCAGGTTGTAAGAGACGGTGTACTTCTCCGGTGTCACGCTCTCGATCTGAACCACATCATTAGTATCTGTCTCCTGACTTTGCTCGTCTCCCGTCGGCAGGTCGACCGTTGGGAAATCGCGCACAGCGGCTACACTGCTCCAATTTATCTCGCCGTCTTCCAACGCTCCCAGTAAAGCGGCCGTGGAATCGTAGCGACGGACTCGTGAGAAGAATCGGGCGCGCGGGAACGTATGCGTGACTTCGGCGAGCAGATAAGGACCTGGCGCGTCCCTGACCGCGACGGCCTTGATATTTTGAATCGCGAGCTTGGCATTCTCATTGGTGATGCTTTGAAATCGCGCCACCGTATCCAAATAAAAACTCGTGTACCCCTCGGGAACCTCCATGAAGTCATGGAAATACGGCAGGTTTTGAAACGTGGCCACCTCCTCGTGAAGGCCGCCCTGGGTGATCTGACCGAAACGGTAGGGTCCCCAGCGTTCGCGGTCATCCTTCAAGAGCGTAAGCAAACTGTTGGTTTCTGGGAAACACCTGTCAGGGCTGGCTCCTCCGCGCTGAATGTCCCCATACGCATGATAGAAATCAGCAACGGAGACGGCTAGCAGGCTGCACAAACACAGTTGTTGCATCCGTCGCCGATGACTGCGAACTGCGCCAATGACCGCGCACGCGCAGAGGGCACTCACCGCCAAAGCGAAAGACGTTTCGTGGCGCGACCAATTCAGCCTGTCAACACGCTGCAGCGCGGACGGCAGATGCTCCGCACCGAAAAACAGCGCCGACGCAAGACCGGCACAGGTTGCGGCCGGCAGAAGACCGGCCAGCAACGCAGCGGCTGCGCGCGGCATCTGAGCACCTCCACCGAATAAGCGCTGAGAACCGCGGCGGCAAAGGTGGCCACACAGGACATTTTGGCCGGCCCGCGGAACATCGATACCCCGGGGAGGATGTGGTACAGGACTTGAAATAAGCCGCCGTATCGGCCCAACATGAACCAGGTTGCCACGGCCCAGGTCGCCACAAAAAAGCCAACCAGCTGCCGGTTCTCGATGCTCCGCCAATTGCAGAGAACCAGCAGGAGTGCGACCCAGAAGATTTGCCCGGCATAAGACCCAAATTCCCAGTACAGCCAATAGCCTCCCCCGTTTCCGAACTGGTTTTGGATGACGGTAGCGCTGCGCGGATCGAAACCCCAAAACGCAACCGGTGAGTTCGTGAACTGGGTCTCCCCGAAGAAATTGGGCACAAGCAGGGTCAGGAGCTGATCGTACGGCAGCGAGATGTCCGCCACGGTGTCAAGCGACTGATGCGGTCGTCCCGTGTGCAACCAGTTTTCCGCCGCCGGAATCACCATGCAGGCGCTCAAGCCGAAAACGAGGAGGAATGTCCCAACCAGTTTCGGCGCATCCTTCCCCGCTATTTGCCAGATCGTTAATTTCCAATCCGAATTTTGTTCCCGGCGCCGGCCATAGCAGCGATACAGCCAATAAGCGATGACCAGATACCAGCAGTAAACGGTGGTCTGCTGATGTCCCGCCAGCAACGACAGGAGCATGGCCCCGCCGAGACCCAGCCAGGCGCGGCGGCCTCCGCCGGACGTGAGGCTATGCACGCAGAGAAGTTGTAGCGGAAGCCATGCATACACCTGAATCATGACAAAATTCACGATCCGAAGTGAAGCGAAGCCGGAGAGAGAAAAGACGAGCGCGCCGGCGAGCGCCGCCATGGGACTGAGTTTGAGCCGTTTGAGAAACGCATACATGAGCAAGCCGCCCAGCAGGTAATGGAGAACGATGTAGCGCTGATAAACCAGGAACGGCAACCGTCCATCTTCTACGAAGGGAACCAGGAGCCATTGCGGCGGATAAAACACGGCCATCTGAGGATCAGAATAAAACGGCAGGCCATCGCGAACGCCCGGAAACCAAAGGGGAAAACGGCCGCCCTGGATCGATTTCGCGAAGTAATTCACACCGGGATAGAACTCCGTCAGGGTGTCGTCCGAGATATACGACCGCCCGATCCAGAAGCCCCAATAAAAGAAGACGAGGGTCAATACCAGGGCGGCGATGGCGACCGCATCCGGATTCCATTGCCGGCTGGGCCGGATCTGGTTGTCAGCGGCCCCGAGATTTATCATCACAAATCCAGATTGCGATTTCCCAAGGAATGACTTTCATGATACGGCGTCCCTTCCCTCCTGCGCATTCTTAACGAGCAGGTGCGGGCGGAGTCAACGAGATTACAGATTGTAATAATTCTGGCGCTCCCTGACGGCGATTCCGCAGTAACTCCTTTCATCTAAGCCATATCCCAATTGGGTTCGGAAGGCCCTTGCGGCGTTGCTTCCAAGGTGCAGTTTCATTGTGGTAACCAGCCGAAAAGCCTTGCTTTCCCTGCCCTGTATGGCAACATCGTGACGGTCGCGGTCCAAACCATCATGTGAAAAGAGGTAGAAGTATATGAAAAGGTGTCTACAGAAACTTGTTCGCGGGGTCAAGAAGCAATCAGGTCAGAGTCTGGTGGAGTACGCGCTGATTCTGGCTTTGATCGCGGTCGTGGCGATCCTGGTTCTTCAAGGACTCGGCGGCAAGGTCAATAATACGCTGTCGTCCGTCAACGCGAACCTGCCCTAAAGCGGCAGGGCGCGTCGCGCGCGGGCTGATTCGTCGGTATTCCACCGCCAGTTTCCCGGGCGATTCGCTCGGGGTGTGGAACGACGCGCAAAGTTTGTTATTGAGTTCCCTGCACTCGCGCCAGGTTCCTTTGCGCCAGGATGAAATCGGGCCAGATTCGCAACGCCTGCAGGGTCAGCCACAACAAGATGGCACTGGCGTAGTGCAGCGCGAGATTGACCACGCGGTACCCGACCGGGCGATTGCCCCATAACCGCCACTCCAACCACCACAAACTTCCAATCAACGGATAGTAGTCCGCCGCGTCCGTCGGGTTGATTTAGCAATCCCGCGTGCCCGGTTTATCACCGCAACAAACCCAGTACACCCAAGCGATCAACACTGCCTTGAAGGGGAAGACGCGCCCATAATGTCCATTGCGGTATTTGCACGCCAGGCCAGCCATGCAAGGCCACTTGCACGTTCGCCGGGAAAACGGCCACCAGCAGGACAATCAGACCCCAGCCCGCCAGCCGCCGCATTTTGGGGATGAGAACACCCAACCCCCCGGCTATTTCCGCAACGCCGCTCGCAATGATCAGCCCCGCGTGCCAAGGAAGATACGGCGGCATCATGGTGAGATAAGGGCCCGGATTCAGAAAATGATTCGCACCGGCCGCCACAAAGAATACAGCCAGGATCCAGAGTGCAACGGCGCGAGTCATGGCACTTGGAATGTGGAACGACTTATTTGCAACACGATTCCCCTCTCCATTTGGCAAAGCCTAATAAACCTGCGAAGGAACCGCAAGCGGGACGCTCGCGCTACCAGAAGAAAGGCTGCCTTGGGATGAATTCTGGTCCTGCTGAAAGTAGAACGGGCGTCTCGCCCGTTTTCCCATCTCAATGAACGGGTGCCTCGCCCATTCTACAAACATAAAGGCCGTGCGCGTTAACGCACGGCCTTTACAACGAATTACCGGGTTCGGCTGAAAGCCCGAAGCCTTACTTGGTCGGCACCGTGGCGATGGTTTGGAGAATGCGGCTTGCGATCTTGTAGGGATCGCCCTGTGAGTTCGGGCGGCGATCTTCCAGGTAGCCCTTGTAGCCGTTGTTGACGAAGCTGTGCGGCACGCGGACGGAAGCGCCGCGGTTCGCGATGCCGTAGTTGAACTTGTCGATGGACTGCGTCTCGTGCAGGCCGGTCAGGCGCAGGTGATTGTCCGGACCGTAGACGGCGATGTGCTCGTTCTTGTATTTGTCGAAGGCGGCCATGAGCTTCTCGAAGTATTTTTTGCCGCCGACTTCGCGCAGGTGCTTGGTCGAGAAGTTCGAGTGCATGCCGGAGCCGTTCCAGTCCACGTCCTTGCCGAGCGGTTTGCAATGGAAGTTCACGTCCACGCCGTATTTTTCGCAAAGGCGCATGCAGGAGATAGCGGGCCATCCACATCTGGTCGGCGGCGTTCTTGGAGCCTTTGCCGAAGATTTGGAATTCCCACTGGCCCTTGGCGACTTCGGAGTTGATGCCTTCGTGGTTGATGCCGGCGTCCAGGCAGAGATCGAGATGCGTATCCACGATCTCGCGGGCGATGTCGCCGACGTTCCTGTAGCCGACGCCGGTGTAGTATTCGCCTTGCGGCGGCGGGAAACCGCCGCCCTTCGGGAAGCCGAGCGGAGCGCCGTCCTTGTAGAGAAAATACTCCTGCTCGAATCCGAACCAGGCGTCCGGGTCATCGAGGATGGTCGCGCGGGCGTTGGTCGGATGCGGGGTCTTGCCGTCGGGCATCATGACCTCGCACATGACGAGGACGCCGTTCTTCTTGGTCGAATCGGGAAAGACGGCGACGGGTTTGAGCATGCAGTCGGAGTTATGCCCTTCCGCCTGCCGGGTCGAGCTGCCGTCAAAGCCCCACATCGGGAGTTCTTCGAGTTTCGGGAACGCGTCAAATTCTTTGACCTGGGTTTTGCCGCGGAGGTTGGGGACGGGTTGATAGCCGTCGAGCCAGATGTATTCCAATTTATATTTTGCCATGAGGATGAATTCCGAATGCTTTTATTTTGATTTTGGGACGCTGAACTCGCCAGCGTTAACGGTGCTGCCCCGTCTAGCAGGCGAAATGCCATTGGGGGAAAGAACTCGCGTGACAACCGTCCGGAACGCGTTGAAAAGCCCGCCGACAGGGCGTTTCCTTCACATCGCCATTTCTGTTTTGAAAAACGCTCTCCGAACGACAACTGTATTTATTTGCTCGGGCTGCGCGATTTTCCTACCGTACAAAGTGTCTTTCCCAAGGGAAGTAAATGCGCCATAGTTGAAAGCCAAACATGCTGCCAGTGAAGGATACTCTCCGGGCGACGGTCAAACTCAGTTTCGATGGCCGGGTGTACAAGACGTACCACGGCCCCGACGCAGCGGCGCGATTCGCCAAAGAGGTGCGGGTCCTGCGCCATCTCGAAGCTCGGGGATGCGGGTTTGTGCCCAGACTGCTCGAGGCCGATCCCCAACGACTCCGGATCATCACCACGAACTGTGGTAACCGCGTGGAGCATGTGGATGCGAAACGCCTGCGGGAATTGTTTGCCGAGCTTGAGCCTTTCGGCGTCCGCCACGACGATCCCGACATCCGCAACGTGACCTACCGCCAGTCCGATGGGCGCTTTTGCCTGATCGATTTTGAGCTGGCCACCATCCTGCCGGGCTTCGAGTGACCGCGCACCGCCATGGATCTTCAACGCCAAGTGCCCAGCCCCGAAACGTCTCAAGTGGTTTGGCGAGACCGATCGCGGCAAGGTTCGCTCCAATAATGAGGACGCCTTCCTGGGTCTTCGGTTCGACTCCAAAGAAGTTCACCATCTGGGAAAGCACGGGGAGGCGCCGACGAAGACCACGGACTTTGTTTTCGCGGTGAGCGATGGGATGGGCGGGGCAAAGGCCGGGGAATACGCCAGCCGAATTACGATTGAAAAAATCACGGCACTGCTCCCGCGCTCGTTCCAACAATCCGCCGTGGGATTGGCCGCCGGGTTTGAAGATGTGCTGACGGAGCTTTTCAATGAAATCCACGAGCGCGCTGACGTACGTGGGGAGCAGTTACCATGAGTGCGCGGGGATGGAGGCCACCCTGAGCCTGTGCTGGTTCACGCCGCGCTGGATGTATTTCGCGCATATCGGCGACAGCCGGATTTATTATTTGCCGGCGCGGGGTGGCGGGATCAAACAACTCAGCCAGGATGACACGCACGTGGACTGGCTGTTCCGCACCGGGCAGATCAATGAACGCGAGGCCCGTTCCCACCCGCGCCGCAACGTGCTCCAAAAAGCCCTCGGCGGCGACAACCAGTTTGTCGATCCGCAATTCGGCGCAGTGGCCTATGAGCCCGGGGACATTTTTCTGCTCTGCACGGATGGTTTGGTGGAAGGCCTCTACGACAACCATCTCCTCGACCTGTTGCGCCCGCCTAAATCCGCCAAATCGCACGCCAACCCCGCGCGCCGCCTGGTGCAGGAGTCGCTGGAGAAAGACGGCCGCGACAACACCACCGCCCTCGTGATCCAGATGGTGTGAGAAATCAGCTCCCCGCTTTGGACGATTTGCGAACCTTTAGAATTCAGTTGCCGAGACCGACGACTGGGGCACACCGATATTAGCCTGCATTATTTCTGTATCTCGTACGCTTCTGAAAAGTCCTGCTTCGATGGCGTCTCTTCGTCGAGACCTGCGCTCAACAACGGGGAAACACTCGGCATCGGGTGGACATACCACTTGCCGTTGCTGTCCTTGATCACCATCGTCCGATTGAGCGCATGGTCGCCGTTTTGGAGGAAAACTCCAACATCCACGAACATAATATCCTGAAAGTCAAATGACGCGTAACCGTACGACGCGGGCCCACTCATGCTGAGATGGCGCGCCGCGAAAACCTTCCCGACGGACTTCGGTCCACCTGGTGAAGGCTCCTTCTTGGCAGCTTCCGCCCTCATTCCGGCCATCGTGTTCATGAGAAACGTCGCATAATCCGCCGGTCCCCTACCGCCTCCGTAAAGCCTGATGCAAGTATTGGTGAACAGTGCGACATCACGGTTAATAAATGCTCGTGCCAAATCGCAAGCTGCGCCCTCTGGTGTATCGTGGCCACTCGGATAACCATCGGCGGCCACTCTCAATTTCGGCTTTGTGGCCGTGTCGGCAGCGACGGAATAGAGAATCATTGTGAAGATACAAAAAAGTGTTGTAAGCGCTTTCATATTGCGTGCGTGCATGGTCAGCTATGTGAAGCCCATTAGACCTCTGATAGAACCCCTAGGAAAGCACAAAAAAAGACCCTACCACTTAGATATTGTGGGCTGGGCTTTACAGATACGGTGAAAATAACCGCGCTACGGCGTCGCGTAGTTTTGCGGGTAACGATCGCGCATTCACTTCCGCCAACGTGACCTCGCGCGCGCCGTGAAGTTTCCGTTGAATCACCGCTTCCATTTCACGGGCGAAATCGTGTCCGTAACATTCGAGGTTCAATTCAAAATTCAACCGCAGGCTGCGCGCGTCCCAATTCGCCGAGCCGAGCAGGACCCAGTGGCCGTCCACGATCATCAATTTGGAGTGGTCGAAGGGCGGTGGGGTGAGCCAGACACGACAGCCGCGTTTCAGCACCTGCCACCATAGGGCTCGTGAGGCCCAATGCACGAACGGCAGGTTGTTCTTCGCCGGCAGCAGAATGTCCACCCGCACGTCCCGCATCGCCGCGAGGTTCAGCGCGGTGATGAGCGCCGTGTCCGGCAAAAAATACGGCGTAACAATCTGCACGGACATTTGCGCCTCAGCCAGCGCCGCCAGCAGCGCCCAGCGGAATTTTTCGAAATCCTCATCCGGCCCGTCCGTGATGACGCGCGCGATGACTTCCCCGCATTCTTTCAATTCGGGGAACCAGATGTCGCTGTCGAGTGTTTCGCCGGTGGTGAAGGCCCAATCATTCACAAACGCCTCCTGCAATCGCGTCACCACCGGGCCTTCGACGCGAAATTGCAAATCCTGCACGGCATGTTGCGGGTGTTCGGCCAGGACGTTGCTGCGGCGGATGTTCATGCCGCCGGTAAAAGCCGTCCGGCCATCCGCAACGAGAAGTTTGCGGTGATTGCGCAGGTTGATTGTTGTCACGCGCCAGGGGGTCAACAAAGAAGCCGGCAGGAATTTCGCAAACGGGACCTGCGCGCGTTTCAGTCGGTGGGTGATGGGCGGCCACGAGTAGCGCGTGCCGGCCGCGTCAATTAACACGCGCACAACCACCCCGCGTTTGACAGCGCGGCCCAGCGCGTCAACAAACTGTTTTCCGCTGGGGTCGTTATCGAAAATGTAGGTCGTGAACGCAAGGGACTTGGTGGCGGACTCGATCGCGGCAATCATGGCGGGAAACGCCGCGTCGCCGTTGACCAGTGATTGGACGCGGTTGCCAGGCGTCAGCGGCTGCCCGACGACGTGACTGACAACGCGCGCGAGTTGTTGCAGGTGCTGCGCTTCCACAGCCTCGGTTTCACCCAAATCTTCCGGAATGGGACGGCTGGTGATTTTATGTATGCCGAGGGAGATGGCGCGTCGGCGAATGCGGTTGATGCCGAACACCAGATACAGCATCGGCCCGAGCACCGGCAGAAACCAGATGAGACCGATCCAGAGCGCCGCGGCACGCGAATCGCGCTTGTGTAGCAGGACGTGGATCGCGGCGAGCAGCGCCGCCAGGAAGCCAAAGCCCGCAACCAAATGCGGCCAAAACCTCGAAATCGCCTGGGGCCAGTCCATGGATGGAATACTTTTAGTGGAAGCGACTGCCCGACGCGAGGATTTAGAAGACCGGCTGGGTTGTCCGCCAAAAGGAAAGTTGGCTCCCCGCTTTGGACGGTATGCGAACCTTATGTTTTGAACTTCTGAGGGTTTCCGAGCTAATAGAAGCCACGATCAAATAAGGGGTATCATTGATTGAGACCCGCCCGAGGAATTTTGGTCTTCGCGAGTCTCAAAACCCCCTTCCAAGCCAGAAGATGTTGCGTGCCTTGAGGTGGGCTAACTGCGAATGTGGCGGAGAGAAAGTAATCGTCCCGAGATTCAGCTGGTATGAGCCAAATACCCCCCAATCCGACAGACACTCCTCCCTGTTTAGAGGCGAACGTGTAACCGCTAGTAGAAACACGAAATCTCAATGTCGAATCGTACGGGATGACAATCCAATAAGGTGACGGCATCTGGATGCTGAGGGCGCAGGGCGGTGTAGGTGGTGGAGGTTTACCTGAAGAGTCGAGCACTTCAGATTCCAATGGGTTTACAGTGTTGTAGAAAATTTCCATCGGGCCGTTAATATTCAAAGCGTTTTGGAGTTCCAAATACACGACCGTCTCCCGCACGTTACCAATCCACCGCCCTTCCCCGGAGATCACCAATCGTCCTCGCAGTCCGTTGACCGTTTCAGACCAATCACCGACCGACATTGTATTGGTTCCCGCAGCTGCGATACAGCATTGAGAGCATACTAAGAGGAAGGAAAGTGCCATGGCTTTCATGATGTGCGGATTCCACCAACCATTTGATTATGCCACGCGCAGCGTCACGATTGCGAATTAAAACGATGCGTTACCGTGCGCGTCCGCAGGTAGAACTCGAACCTCCGCTGACACCCCAGCCACCAGCCAGAGGCATGCTGACGATCACAATCGCTGCACGGTCAGTCCGCCATCGACCATGATGACCTGGCCGGTGGAATACGGCAGGGCTCCGCCTGCCAGAGCTGCGACCGCTTTCCCCACGTCTTCGGGCGTGCCCCAACGGCGCTGGATTGCCAGGCCCTCGTCGAGTAACTTGTCGTACTTTTCCTGCACGCCCGCGGTCATGTCGGTCTTGATGATGCCGGGGCGCACCTCGTACACGGGGATGGCGAACTCGCCAAGCCGCGCGGCCCAAAGTTGTGTCGCCATCGCCACGCCCGCCTTGGAGATGCAGTATTCGCCACGGTTCACGGACGCGACGGTGGCCGAGATTGAGGAGACATTGACGATGCACCCGGCAAAGTTTGCGTCGCCGTTCTTCTGTTCGACCATCCACTTCGCGACCTCCTGCGTCAGAAAATACGGGCCTTGCAGGTTTGTCCGCACAACGTGTTCGAAACTCGCTTCCGTCGCCTCCAGGATGTCGCGGCGTTCCTGCGGCGCGACTCCGGCATTGTTAACAAGCACGTGCAACCGGCCGAAACGCTGTCGGACTGCCGCGATCATTCGTGCGCGCGCCTCGCGGTCGGCCACGTCGCTCTGGCGGTACAACACTTCGGCGCCGAGCTTGCGCAAAGCCGCCAGCGCATCGGCCACGGCGTTCTCGGATCGCAAGCCGCACACGGCGAGATCCAATCCGTCGCCTGCCAGGGCTTGGGCGATGCCAAACCCGATACCGCGTGATCCCCCGGTGATGAGAGCCACTCGTTTCATGACGTGGATGATTTCTTGATTTGTTTTAACAATGCTGCGGCAGGACTGCGCTTGTAATGGTCGTCCAACGGATAGCACCCGGACGGCAATCCGTGACGCGGCGCCGTCGTGCAATCGCTAAACGTCCGACAAATCTGCCGATGCTCGAGATGCCCCTGCTCCACTGCGTCCGCGAGCACGCGCGGATAGCTTAACACCACGCGACCGATGCCCACGCTGTCGACGTGCCCGTGCCGCAGGTAATACTGCGCCACGTGCGGAAGATATTCCTGCAGGTAGGTGTACGCCGAGCCGACGATGAGCAGGTTGGGAAACTTCGCCTTGAGTTCCCGGACCACGTTGATTTGCCGCGCGCAGCCGACAAGCGGATCCTCCGGCGGCAGGTAGCCGTCGGATGGTGGATAGGCGGCCGGCCGCTGGATGTGCGGATTGTAGTACGGACTGCCGGCCGATAGATTGATCAGCGTGATGCCGAGCCGCTCGCAGAGGCGAAGAAACTCAACGGCCTCGGTCAGGTCGTATTCCAGCGGGTTCTCCGCATTGACACCGAACGCATATCGGTACGGCAAACAATGCGAAAAATCCTCGGGGATACCCGGTCCAGGTTTACCCGGTTTACTGAGCAGGGGATCGGGTTTGAAGGGCACGATGTCGAAAATGCTGACGCGCACCGCGAGGCCCAGTTTCGGGGCGGCGGCGCGAACGGCTGCCGCGATCTCGCGCAGCGGTCGTGTGCGATTCTCGAACGAACCGCCATATTGCCCGGCGCGTGTGTGAGCGCCGAGAAACTCGTGGAGCAGATAGCCGTGACAGTGCTTGATGTCCACGAAGTCTGCGCCCACCGCGGCGGCAATCCCGGCCGCCTTCGCATAGTCCTCGACGAGCTGTTTCACTTCATCATCACTGAGAACCTGCGCGTCGCTCGTGACGCCGAATTTTGCGTCGAGAATCGGGTGTCGATAAGCCACGCGCGGTTCCGTCCGCTTTTTGTCATTCGGACGGCAGAAGCGCCCCGAATGCGTGAGTTGGAACCCGATCACGAGATCGTCGATGCGGCCAAAACCTTCGTGGTGGGCCGCGACCAGGGTTTCGCGTAACTGTGCCAGCCCTTTCTGGTTCGTATCATTAATAATGATCTGATTCGGATTGGCGCGACCTTCCGGGCACACCGCCATCGCTTCGCCGCCCCAAATGAGTTTCGCGCCACTCGCGCCGAAATGCCGCCAGCGACGCATCATCGGCTCAGTAATACCGCCAGTGGTCGTGCCATCCCATCCTTCCATCGGCTGGACACACCAGCGGTTGCCAATGGCGCGATTGTTCCACCGCAGCGTCCGCACCAACGGGGACGAGCTGCCACGGACAATTGTGTCTTCCGCGTGCAAATCGATGCCGAGACCGGCGGCGTGGTCGCGAAACGCCTGAACCGTTCGCAAGCCGGGAATCCGCGTGATGGTGACGGGATTCATAAAAAGAACTTCAAGTACGGCTTCCCTTCGGCGATTCGCTGCACATACAACGCAACTTCGCGGGCGTGATAATCCCCCCACATGCTGGACTCGCCGCAGGGAACTTTGTGATTTGGCGGCACGTGGTCCCAGCCATTCGGACGGTGGTACACGCTATGGAGAATCAGTCCTTGATGCCCGGCCCGGGCACCGAGATATGGTTCATCGAACAACGTGTCGAGGATCGTCAGCCCGGCCTGCCAGTAGAGCGCTCCAGCCTTGCCGAGATAGCGCCCGAGCCGCAGCAAGCCTTGCGCGGCGATCACCGCCGCCGAGCTGTCCACCGGCTCGAAGTCATTGAATGGATCGGCCGGCCGAGCCAGATAATCCCCCAGCTCGTGCAGCCCTGGCGCTCCTGTGTCCCAGTACGGGATGCCGTCAGTCGGGGTGTTGGCGATGTAGAAATCACAGGTCGCGCGCGCCGCCTTTTCGAACAACGCCCGGTGTCGCTTCTCTCCCGTGGCGTCGAGGAATTCCAGTTGTTCCGCGAACCCGCACATTGCCCACGCCAGTCCACGGGTCCAGGTCGTAAACGGCGAGTAGCCTTGTTGCGAATTGGGACAACGAAAACTGCCGTCGTTGACATTGAAAATGGCCTCGTGCGCGACGCGTCCACGGACGTCAAACGCGTCGCGATGTTTACCGTAATAAATCGAGTACGTCGCGGTCGCGCGCACATGGTCGAGCAATCGCTCCAACAGCGAGATTCTCTTGTCGCTTTCGCCCATCAACACCTGCCCCAGTTGGTGCGCCATGGCCAGCGAGCGCAACGAGCGGATCGTGTCCACGAACAACGAATGGGGACCATTGAAGGAATAGATGTAGCCGCCGTCGCGAAGTTTCGTCCAGCGACTTGCCTGGACAGCGCCCGAACACTTCAGCGCCAGTTCGTAGAAATTGCGTTCCCAGGCGTTCTCCGCGATGCGACCCTCATTCATCAACCGCAACAAATTCCCGTACGTGCTAATGTTGTTGAATCCGTGGTCGTGCACGCCGGTGTGCGTGACGTGGCCCGCCATCACCTGCACCGTTTTCTCGCGGCCGATCCGCAGATACCGCTTGTCGCCCGTGGCATCGAACTGCAGGATCGCGGAACCGTATTGAAATCCCTGGGTCCATTCCGTCCACCCGCGCGCGGTATATTGTCCGCGCACGGTGAACACCGGCGAACCCTTCGAGGTATCATAGCGCTTCTCGATGGCAGCGATTTTGGCCGACGACAACCGCCACAGGCGGTCGATTTTCCCGTGGAGGTGCGCGGGCCGCAGCGCGTGGTTGATCCTGAGCATAATGCTAGAAGCGTTTCCCCTTGCGCAGGTGCAGGATGATGACCTGGCAATTGTCCAGCGCCTGGTAGGTGTGATGCAGGATCGCGTCGAATTGGATCGCCTCGCCCGATTTCAGTTGGTGCGTCTCGTGCGGAAGCGTAACGGAAAGTTTACCCGACAACACCCAGCACACCTCGTAGTCGTCGCGATGTATTTCCGGGCGCGAAACCTTGGCGCCCTTGGGCGCGGCCCCGAACAAGGCGCGCACATTGCCGTACTGAATCTCGCGGAACACGAATTCGCCGCCGACATGGGATGCCTCCACCGCGCGCTGGGACGTACGGGCCTCTGCCAGCGCCAGCATCTCGGTGGCATTCATGCCGAACACGCGACTGAGTCGAAACAATGTCTCCAACTCGGCGCTGGTCTGGTTGCGTTCGAGCTTGGAGATGACGGCGGAAGAGATGCCCGAACGCGACGACACATTTTGGATCGTCAGCCCGTCTCGTTTGCGCAGGTCGCGCAGGAAAGAGAAATCGTACGCCCGCGTTTCCGTAGTTTTACGCATCTGGATATTTCTTTGACAGCAACAACATGCGTAATAATCGACTGTTTGCGAAATATTGTCAAGGGAATAAACACCGTTTGCAAAACAGGATTACCCGGTCTAGTTTCGTCTGAAGGCAGATGATGGCATTCGACCTGGAGAATATCCCGACGCGCAATCAGGCGGGCGCATTTCACGTGGTCGTTGAATCGCCCCGCGGGTCAGGCATCAAATTCAAGTACGAAACCGATTCTCGGCGCAATGGTCTTCGACCGCCCTCTCACAAGCGGCTTGGTCTATCCGTTCGACTGGGGTTTCGTGCCGGGTACGCGGGCCCCGGATGGTGATCCTTTGGATGCGCTGGTGATGTTTGATCAACCCACCTTTCCCGGGGTTGTTATTGCCTGCCGTGCCCTGGGAGTCATCCGTCTGAAGCAAAAGCGTCACAAGCAAAAACATTGGCAGCGCAACGATCGAGTGATTGCCGTCCCGCTGAAAGCGCCCCGCTTCGAACACCTGCGCGATCCCGGTGATTTATCGCAACGCCAGCGAGACGAATTGGACCAGTTTTTCCTGTCCGCCATTCTGTTCGAGGATAAAGAGGCAAAAGTATTGGGCTGGGGCGGATCCCGCGAGGCCGAAAACCTCGTGGATAGCACCTGCACTTCCCGCAAATGCTCCTAGGGAGTCGGCTGCTGCCCGAATCAGATTTCGTCTGATTGAAGCGCCTGCGATTCCGAAGGATTGTCGGGTGTACAGATTCGGGTTTTGAACAGGAGGCGGTTACATGAATGGAGCAACCAGGCCACTGGGCGCTGCCGAAAACAAGGATCCGGCTGGGCCATTTCCTTTTTTGGAAACGCCGCCGATGGACCGTCGTGGTTTTCTGAAAGTGTCCGTCGCCACAGCGGTGTTTGCGGCAACGAGCGGGATCACCTGGGCAATGGATGAAAAGGCGGGCATTCCGCGGCGGAAACTCGGCCGGACCGGCGAAAGTGTTTCCATGATCGGTCTCGGTGGTTTCCACCTTGGAATGCCCAGCGAGGAGACAAGCCTGCGCATTGTTCGCACGGCCATCGATAACGGCATGAACTTTCTCGATAACTGTTGGGACTACAATGGCGGTGTCAGTGAAATACGGATGGGCAAAGCTTTGCGCGACGGTTATCGCGACCGCGCTTTTCTGATGACGAAAATCGATGGACGAGATCGCTTTACGGCTCAAAAGCAAATTGATGAATCCCTGCGTCGGCTACAGACCGATCATCTTGACCTGCTGCAGTTGCACGAAGTGATTCGATTAAACGATCCGGACCGGACCTTCGCCAAGGGCGGGGCCATTGAAGCGTTGTTAGAGTCCCAGAAGGCCGGGAAGACGCGTTTTCTGGGTTTCACCGGACACAAGGACCCTCAGATTCACCTGAAAATGCTCGAAGCCGCCGCGGCACACGACTTCCACTTCGATACCGTGCAAATGCCTCTCAACGTCATGGACGCGCATTTTAACAGTTTCGAGAAAAAAGTATTGCCCGAACTCGTGAGGCAACAGATCGGTGTGTTGAGCATGAAACCCATCGGCAGCGGTGTTATTCTGGAGAGCAAAACCGCCAGCGCCGTGGAATGTCTGCACTATGCGATGAATCTGCCAACGAGCGTGGTCATTACGGGTTGTGACTCCCTGGCCATCTTGCAACAGGCGTTGGATGCCGCCCGCGGTTTTCGCCCGATGAGCGAGGACCAGGTTTCAGCGTTGCTCGCCAGGACAGCCCAGGCATCCAACATTGGACAATTTGAGCTGTACAAAACCTCCCCGCGATTCGATAGCACACAGCAGCATATCGAGTGGTTGGGCTAGGCGCGATCCCCGTGCGATGTACTCCGTATTATCTCTGATTGCGCTCTCGGAAGGCTTCCTAGAGTAGAATCGGGAAGCCTCCGATTGCCGGACATTCGGCAAATATGCTTATCTTTCCTCGATAATGCGAAAGACATTGTTTGGGGAACCGCGACTTCCGGTTATGTCTCGTCCAAATAACGCGGATAGTGCAGGAAGAGGCCGTTCATGAAGACAGCCACGCTTTCGAATGTGATTGGTAAACCCCATCCGGGCGCCGAGTCGACCGCGCCTTCCGGTAACGGCGGGACATCCAATGGCGAGAACGACCGCATGCAACAGATTCTCCAGGCCATGCTGGCTTTCCGCAATGGCGACTTCAGCCAGCGCCTGCCGGCAGAGTGGACCGGTGTTCACGGAAAAATATCGGACGCTTTCAATGACATTCTCACCACCAGCGAGCGGCGCGCAACGGAAACGGCCCGCATTTGCCGCAAAGTGGGCAAGGAAGGCAAGCTCAAGCAACGGATGATCGTGCCGGGGGCCGGTGGCGGTTGGGCCGATGAAATTCAGTCCATCAACACACTCATTGACGACCTCGTTTGGCCCACGACCGAAGTAACTCGCGCCATTGGCGCGGTCGCCAAGGGCGACCTGGGCCAGTCCATGGCCCTGGAAGCCGATGGCCGCCCTCTGGAGGGCGAGTTTTTGCGCTCGGCCAAACTCGTCAACACGATGATCGATCAGCTTTCGGTGTTCACGTCGGAAGTGACGCGCGTGGCCCGCGAAGTGGGTACGGAAGGCAAACTTGGGGGCCAGGCGCAGGTTCGGGGTGTTTCCGGGGTGTGGAAGGACCTGACGGAATCGGTCAACCAAATGGCCGGCAATCTTACCGCGCAGGTCCGCAGCATCGCGGACGTGACCATCGCGGTGGCCAACGGCGATCTTTCCAAGAAGATCACCGTCGATGTGCGTGGCGAGATTCTTCAGCTCAAAGAGGCGATCAATACGATGGTCGATCAACTCCGGTCCTTCGCCTCCGAAGTGACGCGTGTCGCCCGCGAAGTCGGCACCGACGGCAAACTCGGCGGCCAGGCAGCGGTGCCCGGCGTGGCCGGCACGTGGAAAGACCTTACCGATTCGGTCAATGCCATGGCCTCCAACCTTACCGGCCAGGTCCGCAATATCGCCGCCGTTACCACAGCCGTGGCGCGCGGCGACTTGTCGCGCAAGATCACTGTCGACGTGAAAGGTGAGTTGCTCGAGCTCAAGGAAACCATCAACACGATGGTCGATCAACTCAATGCGTTTTCTTCCGAAGTGACTCGCGTGGCCCGCGAAGTCGGCACGGAAGGCAAGCTCGGCGGCCAAGCGGCGGTGCCGGGCGTGGCTGGCACCTGGAAGGACCTTACCGACTCCGTCAACTCCATGGCCTCGAACCTTACCGGTCAGGTCCGCAACATCGCGGAAGTGACCACCGCTGTCGCCAGGGGAGATCTTTCCCGCAAGATTACCGTGGACGTGAAGGGCGAGATTCTCGCGCTGAAAAACACCATCAATACGATGGTCGATCAGCTTAATGGGTTTGCCTCCGAGGTCACGCGCGTCGCTCGCGAAGTCGGCACCGATGGCAAACTCGGCGGCCAGGCGGCGGTGCCCGGCGTGGCGGGTACGTGGAAGGACCTCACCGACAACGTCAACTCGATGGCCTCCAATCTCACCGGTCAGGTCCGCAACATCGCCGAGGTGACCATCGCCGTGGCCAATGGCGATCTTTCCAAGAAGATCACGGTGGACGTGCGGGGCGAGATCCTCGAACTCAAAGACACCATCAATACGATGGTCGACCAGCTCAATGGGTTTGCCTCCGAGGTCACACGCGTGGCCCGCGAAGTCGGCACGGAAGGCATTCTGGGCGGCCAGGCGCTTGTGCCTGGCGTGGCCGGTACGTGGAAGGACCTCACGGACAACGTCAACTCGATGGCCTCCAATCTCACCGGCCAGGTCCGCAATATTGCCGATGTGGCCACGGCCATTGCGCGCGGCGATTTGTCCCGTAAGATCACTGTCGATGTGAAAGGCGAAATCCTCGAGTTGAAAAACACCGTCAACACCATGGTGGATCAGCTTAACGCTTTCGCCTCCGAAGTCAGCCGCGTGGCGCGCGAGGTCGGCACGGATGGCAAGCTCGGCGGCCAGGCAGCAGTGCCCGGCGTGGCGGGTACATGGAAGGACCTCACGGACAATGTCAACTCGATGGCCTCCAACCTCACCGGCCAGGTCCGCAATATCGCCGAGGTGACGATTGCCGTTGCCAATGGCGATTTGTCCCGCAAGATCACGGTCGACGTGCGCGGTGAAATCCTCCAGCTCAAGGAAACGATCAATACGATGGTCGAACAGCTTCGATCCTTTGCCTCGGAAGTCACGCGCGTGGCCCGCGAGGTCGGCACCGAAGGACGTCTGGGCGTGCAGGCCGTCGTGCCGGGAGTCGCGGGTACCTGGAAAGATCTTACCGATTCCGTCAATGCCATGGGCGCCAATCTCACCGGCCAGGTCCGTAACATCGCCGAAGTGACAACGGCTGTGGCGCGCGGCGATTTGTCGCGCAAGATCACCGTCGATGTGAAGGGCGAAATCCTGGAGTTGAAGAACACGATCAACACCATGGTCGACCAACTGAACGCCTTCGCGGCGGAAGTCACCCGTGTCGCGCGCGAAGTCGGCACGGAAGGCAAACTCGGCGGCCAGGCCGTCGTGCCCGGCGTGGCCGGCACGTGGAAGGACCTCACCGACTCTGTCAACGTCATGGCCGCCAATCTTACCGATCAGGTGCGTGGCATCGTCAAGGTGGTGACGGCCGTTGCGGACGGGAATCTCCGCCAGAAATTGACCGTGGAAGCGAAGGGCGAAGTCGCCGCGCTCGCTGAAACGATCAATAACATGACGGACACGCTGGCGATTTTTGCGGACCAGGTGACGACCGTCGCTCGCGAAGTGGGTGTCGAAGGCCGCCTCGGAGGACAGGCCCATGTCCCCGGCGCTGCCGGCACGTGGAAAGATCTGACCGCAAATGTGAACCTGCTGGCCGCGAATCTCACGACACAGGTCCGCGCCATCGCCGAAGTGGCCACCGCCGTCACCAAGGGCGATTTGACGCGCGCGATCCAGGTCGAAGTTCGCGGCGAGGTCGCGGAGTTGAAAGACAATATCAACACGATGATCACGAACTTGCGTCTCACCACCGAGCGCAATACCGAACAGGATTGGCTCAAGACCAATCTCGCGCGGTTCACCGGCATGTTGCAGGGCCAGCGCGATCTCGTCACGGTCGGCAAGATGTTGCTGACGGAGCTTGTCCCGCTCGTGAATGCGCATCAGGGCCTTATTTACCAGATGGATGCGGAAGTGCCCTGCCTCAAGATGCTGGCCAGTTATGGCAACGCCCAGGAAGGTTATCCCGATCGGCTTCCGCTGGGCGAGGGATTCCTGGGGCAATGCGCGTCGGACAAACGGCGGATCCTGATTACCAGTGTGCCACGAGACGCCGTCGTCATCGGCTCGGTCCTTTTGCATGTTGTCCCTCGCAGCCTCGTCGTGTTTCCGGTGGTTTTCGAAGGCGAGATCAAGGCGGTCTTGGGACTGGCCTCGTTGAATGAATTCTCCGAGACCCATCTGACCTTCCTGGAACAATTGACCGCCAGCATTGGCATCGTGCTGAACAGCATCGAGGCCACCATGCAGACCGAGTCGCTCCTCAAGCAGTCCCAGCAACTCACCAACGATCTGCAAACGCAGCAGAAAGAGCTGCAACAGACCAACGAGCAACTCGCGCAGAAGGCCCAGCAGCTTGCCGATCAAAACGTGGAAGTCGAGCGCAAGAACAAGGAAGTGGAACTTGCGCGTCGCGCTCTCGAGGAAAAAGCGGCTGAACTGGCGCTGACATCAAAATACAAATCCGAGTTTCTCGCGAACATGTCGCATGAGTTGCGCACGCCGCTCAATTCGATCCTTATTCTCGGCCAGCAACTGGCGGAGAATACCACCGGCAATCTCATGCCCAAGCAGATCGATTTCGCCAAGAACATCCACTCGGCCGGTTCCGATCTGCTTAACCTCATCAACGACATTCTCGATCTCTCCAAGATCGAGTCCGGCACGGTCACCGTCGAAGTGGAAGAGATCACCTTTTCTTCGTTGCGCGAGAGCGTGGAGCGCAATTTCCGCCATGTCGCCGAAGCCAAGAAACTGCCGTTCGACGTGGAGGTCGACCCGACGTTGCCGCGGGCTTTCAGCACCGATCCGAAACGATTGCAGCAGATTATCAAGAACCTCCTTTCCAACGCCTTCAAATTCACGGCCCAGGGCAGTGTCTCGATGAAAGTGCGGACGGCCACCCACGGCTGGAGCGCTGATCATCCCGTGCTCAGCCGCTCTCCGCATGTGATCGCGATCCAAATCGACGATACCGGTATCGGCATCGCTCCCGAAAAACAGAAAATCGTCTTCGAAGCTTTTCAGCAGGCCGACGCCGGTACGAGCCGCAAGTACGGCGGCACGGGACTCGGCCTGGCCATCAGCCGTGAATTGGCGGCATTGCTCGGGGGTGAGATTCGTCTGACCAGTGTTCTTGGCCAGGGAAGCACTTTCACCCTGTATTTGCCTTTGGTGTACACCAGTCCGTCCACGATGAGCACCGCGCCTGTTACCACGGCGCTCATGAAAGAAACAACTTCCGTTGTCAGGCTGCCGGTGCTGCCGGTCGCGCGCAAGGAAGAGATCCCCGACGACCGCGCGGAAGTTCGGGAAGGCGACAACATTTTGCTGATTATCGAAGATGACCTGCATTATGCCCGGGTACTGCTGGGGCTGGCGCGCGACAAGGGATTCAAGGGGATCGTGGCCACCCGCGGCCAGGAGGGACTGGTTCTCGCGCGGCAATACCTGCCGACGGCGATTACGTTGGATATCTTTCTGCCGGATATGCTCGGCTGGACGGTGCTCAACAACCTCAAGCTCGAGGCCGCCACCCGCCATATTCCCGTGCAGATCATCTCCCTTGAAGAGGAACGCCAACATGGACTGGCGCATGGCGCTTTCTCCTATCTCGTCAAACCCGTCACGACCACCGTGCTCGAGCAGTGTTTTGACCGGATCAAGAACTTCGTTGCGCCGCATCGCAAACAACTGCTCGTCGTCGAGGACAACAAGGTTGAGCGCGAAAGTATCGTCGAACTACTCGGCCACGACGATTTGGAAATCACGACAGCGTCGACAGGGAAAGCGGCGTTGGAATCCCTGCTGGATCGGCCGTTCGATTGTTGCGTGCTTGATTTGCGCCTGCCCGACATCAGCGGCTTCGAATTGCTCCAGCAGGTACAGGACGAACCTACTTTGCGCGATGTGCCGATTGTCGTGTTTACGGGCAAGGAACTTACGTCGGAAGAGGAGGCCCAACTCAAGACCGTCGCCAAGAGCATCGTGCTCAAGAATGCCCAATCACCGGAACGGCTTTTCGACGAGACAGCGCTGTTTCTGCATCGAGTGGTTGCCAACCTTCCGAAACCGAAACAGGAAATGTTGGAACGGCTGCACAACTCCAACGAAGCCCTTCATGGGCGCAAGGTGTTGGTCGTTGACGATGACGCGCGGAATATTTTCGCGCTGGCCACGGTCCTCGAGAACCACAACATGGAAGTGATCACCGCCACCAATGGTCGGCAAGCCATCGAGTTGATTCAAAACACCCCGGAACTGAACGTGGTGCTCATGGACATCATGATGCCCGATATGGATGGCTATCAGACCATGCGGGAAATCCGCAACAAACCGCAATTTCGAGCCCTGCCGATCCTGGCGTTGACGGCGAAAGCCATGAAAGGCGACCGCGAGAAATGCCTGGAGGCCGGAGCTTCCGATTATATTGCCAAGCCGGTGAACATCGATCAACTCCTGTCTCTCCTCCGCGTTTGGCTCTATCGCTGAGAAACCAATATGCTGACCGCACTCAGAACCGAACGGAAGATGACGACGGAACCGCAGGAATCACCGGCCGCGGACAGCCCGGTCAGTATCCTGCTCGTGGACGATGACGCCCGCAACCTCGATGCGCTGGAAAGCATTCTCGATTTCCCAGGGTACCATTTGGTGAGCGCGCAGACTGCCGAGGAGGCGCTGCTGGCGTTGATCTCGAATGACTTTGCGGTGATCGTGCTCGACATCCGCATGCCGGGAATGAACGGCCTGGAACTGGCCCAGATCATCAAGCAGCGCAAAAAGACCCAGCACATCCCCATCATCTTTTTGACCGCGTACTATCAGGAGGGGGACCAGATGATCAACGGTTACGATGCGGGCGCCGTTGATTATCTAAGCAAGCCGTGCAACCCGGTCGTCCTCCGTTCGAAGGTTTCTGTGTTTGTCAGCCTTTTCCGCAACGCGCGCGCACTTCAGACGGAAATCAGCGAGCGCCGGCGCCTGGAATCCGAACTTGCCCGGGCCATTGAGCGCGAACAACTGCGCCTGGGCCAGGAACTGCATGATGGCCTCGGCCAGCAATTGACCGGCATCTGTTACATGATACAGGCGCTCCAGGCCAAACTCCAGAAAGCATCGCCGATGGCCGCGCGGGAACTGGAAAGGTTGGGGTCGCTGATGCAGCAAAGCATCGACCAATCTCGCGACCTGGCAAAGGGATTCTATCCGGTGGAGTTGGAAAGGCTCGGGTTGCTGACCGCGCTGCAGGAAATCAGCTCCAAGATGAGACAGCGCTCCAACATTTGCTGCGTGGTGGAATCGGATGGGGATCCATTCTGTTCCAACCTGAAAGGTCCGGTGGCGATCCAGCTTTTCCGCATCGCCCAGGAAGCGATGCACAACGCGATCAAACATTCCCAGGCAAAGCGGATTGTGGTGCGTCTGGCGTCGACTAACGGTCATATTATCCTCACCGTCAAAGACGATGGGATCGGTTTCAATGCCCATGCAAGAACCAAAAAGGGAATGGGCCTGGCCATCATGCAGTATCGGGCGAGAATGGTGGACGGGACTTTGGATATTCGGACCACGGACGAAGGCGGCGTGGTCGTCACTTGCTCGGCGCCGCTGGAAGCCTTGAAAGATGCCGCTCGCGCCGATTAAGGCAGCCTCGCGGCAACGGTGCGCCGGTTTCGGGCGTTGCCTGAACGATGATCTCGATGCTCAGGAACCGATTCGTTTGCGCAACCGCCTTTTCACATCGGCCTGGAACTCATCGATGAACCCGCATACATACTCAACAATATCGCGCGACTCATCGACTACCAGCGGCGTCAGATCCATGCCAAACGCCACCGCCGTGGCCTGATCCGTGGCGTGGGACTTGAAGAACGTCGCGTTGGCACGACGACGACCGAGCACGGCAAGGTCGTAACGCTTGCCACCCGCAATTTGCGAAGCAAACACGCTGTTGATCGCCGCGGCGAGGTCCTCGTGACCGCTGACATCCATCAGCACCTTGCGCTCATCGGCCAACCAATCGAGATCACGCCAGACTTCGCAGCCCCAAACTTTCCGTGGACGTCGTTCCGTCGGTAATTCGCGCATTGCCTGGAGCGCGGCGATAACGACGCCGATGTGTGTATCGTGTTTGTCGGCGGGATTATGGGTGTAGAGAATCTGCGGATGCATTGCGGCGAGCAATTGCTTCAAGTCGTCCTGCAACGCGGTATCGGCCGAATTCCTGACGGCAGTGCTGGAGTAACCGAGTTGCGCCATCAATCCGTAGCGTCCAATCGTTGCGGCGGCTTTCTGTTCCTGGCGACGGACAGCCTGCATTTGTTCGTCGGTGTGGTTGGCGTACACGCCGAGGCGCGCGCTCCCGCCGCCATCCGTACAGGTGATCCCCCCGAACCCTTTGTTGTCAGCCTGATAACATTCCACAATCCCGTGGAAGGCCATGAACTCCAGGTCATCCTGATGCGCGCCGATCCCCAAATGCGTGATACGACGGAGCGCTGCCTCAACAGGCTGGCCGTCCGGCACAAAGATCTCCGCGGACTCGTTGCGCAGTTTCACGATCTTCTCCTCAACGCCGGCAGACCGGCGAGCGGCCTGGCCGACCAATAGTCCGCCATACACGCCCGCCACCAAGTTGGTGAGTGCGATCAGAAAAGTTTCTCTTTTGGTCAAGACGCGCATCGGGCTGTTTTCTCCACAACGGTCGGAGGTGCAAATTTGATTAAACCTCTGATGGAACCACGAGGAAAGCTCAAAAGCGCCCCATCCCACCCGGAATTGTGGGTTTCAACAGCCCACAGCCGCAGCGGAGACTGGGGAGGTAAATATTGAAATTGGCTCCCCGCTTTGGACGGTTTGCGAACCTTGCGGTTCGAACTTTCAAAGGCTGCCACGGTGGCTGTCGTAGACCCTCAGACCGCGCAGGCCCCAGAGCATCCAAGCGGAGTGCGCGGGCGGCGGCTGCCTGCAGGGTCTTGTTAGCCGTTGTGGCCTGTGATTTCTCATTTCGCTCTCTCCAAAATCATAGCCTCCCCGCCGTCTGGATCGCCCAACGTGAAAATCAATCCATAAGGCGGCTTCTGTCCAGTCAGGCCGACTGGCTTAATCTTTGCACTCGGAGAATCCAAGTACACTCCCCAGTGTGTCTTGAGCGACCCGTTGCCGTTGTCAATCGAACCAACACTGTCAATGCGCCAAGTGCCCGAGGCTGTCAAAAGCGAACTGAAAAAGTTCGTGCCAGTCGAACCAAGCTCCCACGGCGGAACGTTCGTGGCGGTGAATGTGCCATCTGCTTGCAGATAAATGAGGCAAGGCTTGCCCTGAAACGCCGCCAATCCACCTTGTGTAACTGTCTGACTTGCCAGCATGTAGAGACCGGCAACATCTGCAGTCTGCGGCTTCTCGGTTGTGTAGAGGTGTGCGTATGGGTCATACTGACAACCCTGCGCCAACAACAAGATCGTAAGAAATGAGAGAACGCGCATAGAAATGCTATTAGACCTTTGATAGAACTGTGAGGAAAGACCAAAATACGTCCCCGCTTTGGACGGTTTGCGAACCTTGCGGTTTGAAATGGTCAGCGTCTGATTATCTCGGACTGCGGTGCCAGCCACGCGCGCGTTCGTGGCCGTGCCGATGTCGAGATAGTTGCCCCTGGTTCGCTCCAGTGATTTTGTTAGGCACCTAATTGACATCACCAAGATAGATCGTGTGAAAGTCGCCCAGACCTTTCTGAAAAAGCTTCGGGTAGACCCGAACACTACCCAAGCTTTCGAGGGGCACCCATTCCACATCAACCTGATTGGTATCCCTCATTTCTCCGTTCCTGGGTTCTGGTCCGGACACCAGACCACACTCGAAGTACAATTCCACCTGATGAACATCACCGTCAGACTCCGGAAATTCATGGTTCCTTCCGATGTACTCGCGCACAAGACGCAGCGGCCCGACAGAAATCGATATGCCTGTCTCTTCGAAGCATTCCCGGCGTAGCGCGGCAAGCATGTCCTCGCCGGGATTTTGCCCACCTCCAGGGAAAACGTACCAGAAGCCATCTTGATCAATGTTCTTGATGAGGAGCACATGACGGTCACGGATTATGATCGCTTTGATAGAGTTGCGAATTGGCTTCATATCTTCCTTCCAGATCGGCGCGTTCCCATTAAATCTCTGATGGAACCACTAGGAAAGCACAAACGGGGCTCTCCGCTTCTGGCGCTTTGCGAACCTGGCCGGTTTGAGGTACTGAGGGCTTCCGTGTTATCAAAGGCTTTGCATACCACACCGACTGCTTAGAAAATTCCCGATTTCGCATACTCGCGGAACTTCTGCCGTTGTTCGGGGGTAAACGAACTCTTTGGAATGACCGATGCAAGACCGGTTTTGGAAAGGTGGAGATAAAAGTAATCGGCATCTTCCGAGAACCCGTGAAATCTCGTCCACGGCATTTCGCTTCTCCAGTCCGGTCCGACAACTACCAGGCGCGACTGGCCGAACTCGACTGTCTTCGGATCAGTTAACTGAGAGTTACCATCGACCACCCTGCCGAGGCCCCGGTAAAGAAAGATTGGGAGTAAGACACATAGCACGAAAAGAAAAATACCGATAGACTGACTGCCGCGATCAAACGCGAGGAGGAACATGCCGCAGACGAGCAACGCCGCCATGCTTGCGAGACGACGGGGGCGAAACATCATGCGCCTCCACAAAATCCGGACAAGAACATCGCGTGGCATTTTGTAGCTAATGGATGAACTCTCAAGAAGTGGAGGAGGTTCCATTGCTTGGCTGATTAAACCTCCGATCAACCCCGGAAGAAAGCACAAAAAAGGAGTCCCCGCATTGGGCGATTTGCCAACCCGGCGGTTTGAACTTCCGAGGGTCACCGATTGTTGTTCGCTTTTCCTCAGGCGAAATCCGCCTTCGCTAAAGCTACGGAGGACAAGCCTGCTCGGTTATCGTTAATCGATAATTGTTCTGGACACGGTGTTTCCGGGTAGGTATAGTCGGGGAGTAAACAAGTGAACACTCAATGTTCAACTCTCCGTCGCGAGTATGGAAATACCCCTCACCCTAACCCTCTCCCCCAAGGGGAGAGGCAAGCGGAATGGCAAGGCTTCCGCCGTCGCTCTTCGAGCTATGGCGGACAGGTCGGCGCGACTTGCGGGGGGGCCCCTATACGTTTCTGCGAAACGAACCCACCGTTTTTTGACGGAATTTATATTGTAAATGCCTATGAATGCATGCGTTATGCAAGAAATGCGCGAGGTGAATCGGTGGGTTCGTTTTGGAAAACGAACCCACCGGGGAGGGTTTTTGGGGTCGTTTCCGGTGAAAAGTGGGTTCGTTTTAGGAAAGCGAAGCCGGTTGCCCCAGACGACAACGGCATTTGGCTCGGCTCCGTCCGACTCGGCTTGCGGCGCAACGAGTTTGAAATTGGCTCCGCGCGTTGGACGGTTTGCGAACCTGGCGGCTATAGATCGTGCGTGGGCTTTGAGGTCGCTCAGTGGTCGATCTCTGCAACGGGCAAGAAATCTGCTCAAATTCCTATTGTTCCAAGCCGAGCGAAAGGATATGGAATACGTAGGTTGTTTCAGGCTGCGTCAATGAGATTTTACAAACTCGATCAGGTTACGATTTCTCGCGAGGATCACGTTTTCAAGGTCTCGCCGACCTTCCAGACGATCGGGCTGTTCATGACGTCGGGAGTTGTTCTGACTTTGCTGGTCCTCGCCATTCGCAGCGGAATACACCGCCACGTGGTTCCCGCATTTTTCGGCTGCGCCTTCGCGGGGATGTTCGGTTTATTCACGCTGAATAGCTACGGTTCCTCACGCGCCAGCCGCATGCCTACCAACTGGCTCCTGCGGTGTCACGCTCGCGGGCTCTTGATCCATTATCGGTCATACCGGAACTGGCGCTTTCCCGCTGACACTCCCCAGGTCGTCGGCTGGGATTACGCGGAGATTGCGTGGGTGCGCGTCGCCAAGGAAAGGCGCATCGTTCCCAGTATGGCGCACGGAGCGAACAGTTCCGAAACGCATTTCATGACCTTTGTGGAATTGGGACTGGTGAATCCGGATACGACCGAGTTGGAAAAGTATCTCAGTGCGGACCGCAACCTTTCTGCAGGAGTCGGCTTGGTTGTGGGGGATTACCCGGTGCAGGTGTTGCCGGGTGGAATCGTGCAGATGTCCTGGAGCGGCATGCACCCGTCCGCGCATCACGCGGTGGAATGCCTCGGTCGCCATGTGAAAATCGTCGAGACGGACCATCGCGTCGTCGATCTCACCCCTCATTCCAAGACGCCGCCTGAGGAGGAGCGTCAGAAAATCCTCCAGCTCGTAAGATCTGGCGACGTTCTTGCGGCCGTGACCATGGCGCAACGGGTCCACGGCTATTCGCTGACCGAGGCCCACGAGTTTGTGGAAAAGCTAAAGACAGAAACGTAAGGGGCCAAAAGTGGGTCGTTTCAGGAAAACGAAACTCGTTGCCGCGGACGACAGCGGCACCTGGCTCGGCTTCGTTCGACTCGGCTTGCGGCACAACGAGGTTGAAATTGGCTCCGCAGGTAGGACTCGAACCTACAACCCGCGCATTAACAGTGCGCTGCTCCACCATTGAGCTACTGCGGAACGGAAAGTGGTGGCTTGTTATATAGGCGACACACCGAGTTTCGTCAACTCTGCGCGTGCCTGGTCGGGATTATGGAAATGGATGGCCAGCATCCCGGCGTGGCGGGCGGCCTCGGCATTGGCGGCGATGTCGTCGAGGAAAACCGTGCGGCCGGCGGTCAGGCCGGACGTGCGCAGCACATGCTGGAAAATCGCGGGATCGGGTTTCAGCAGGCCGACCTCGTGGGACAGCACGTGCGCGTCGAAATCCCGCAGCAACGGGTATTGCTCGAAGACGTAGTCCATGTGGATGGCGTTGGTGTTCGAGAGGATGAGCCGCGGCAGGCGGTTCTTGAGTGATTCGGCCAGCGCCATCATCGGCTCGATGGGCGTGAAGATGTCCGACCAGATCAACGCGAACTCCTCGTACGTGCCATCGAAGGCCAGATCTTTCGCGACGGTGTGAAAGAACCGCAGCTTCGTTACCTTGCCGAGCGCCAGTTCGGTCACATGCGGCGTACCGCGCGCGTACTCGTAAATCTGCTGCGGTGTGCGACCCGTACGCGCGCCGAGGCGCTTCACGGCGCGCGACTCGTCAAACGCCAGCAACACATTGCCCAAATCAAAAATGACCGCATCGATCCCGTTCATGGTTGTTCCAGAATTTCGCGGAACCAGAACCCATCCCCCAAATGGTGGGACAGGCCTCCGTGCCTGTCAAAATTCACCCACACAGGCCCCGAAAGCTTTCGGGGTGCCACCGAAGGTTTATGAGACCACTTCAAACTTTTCGGCGGCCTTCCAGCGCGCGGGAGAGCGTGACTTCGTCGGCGGTTTCCAGCGCGCTGCCGACGGGCAACCCCAGCGCGATGCGGCTGACGGAAACACCGAGCGGTTTGAGCAGGTCGATGAGATGGTTTACCGTCGCTTCGCTTTCCACGTCGGCCCCCAACGCGAGGATGATCTCCGTCGGTTTTTCCTGCGCCACGCGCTCCAACAACGCGGCGATGCGGAGCTGCTCGGGGCCGATGCCGTTCAACGGCGAAACCCGCCCCATCAACGCGTGGTAAACGCCCTGGTGCACGCCCGCGCGCTCCAGCGTGAGAATGTCGTTGGGGCCTTCCACCACGCAGATCGACGACTGTTCGCGGCGCGGGCTGTCGCAAATTTCGCAGGGATCGTTTTCGGTGTAGCCGCCACAGCGCGAGCAATTGCGGATCTTCGCCTTCGCATCGAGGATCGCTTGCGCCAGGAGTCGATTGGTGTCCCCATTGGCCTTCAGCAGGTGCAAGGCGATCCGCTCCGCGCTACGCTTGCCAACACCGGGCAGGCGGGACACCTGGGCGATCAGGTTTTGGACTGGCTTCGGATAATCCATTAGTCCCGCTACTATCCGTTCTCACCTCCAAAAAGCAAGCAAAGGGAAGAGGCAAAGGCGCCGAACTTCACCCGTGCGTGGGCGCTAGCGGACGACCCCCAGCCGCGCGAGTGCAGTTCGCGCTTCGGCGAAATCAGGCTTGAGATGCAATGCCTGCTCGTATTCCTTGATCGCTTCATCAGACTTTCCGACCAGCTCCAGGGCTGCAGCCAGATTATAATGGGCCTCAACAAAATCGGGCTTGATGTGTTGCGCTTGTTCGTAATGCCCGATGGCATCCTCGATTTTGCCTTCTTGAAATAACGCATTCCCCAGCTTGTAGTGTGCATCCGCCAGATTCGGATTGATTTGCACGGCCTGCTCATATTGGCTGATTGCGTCCTGAATCCGGCCTGTTTGTTGCAAGGCAGATCCCAGGTTGTAGTGCGCTCCCGCATGGTCAGGTTTAATCCGCAGCGCCTGCTGGAAATGTTCGATAGCCTCTTCCGTTTTGCCCGCTTGCAACAAGGCAACTCCCAAACTGTTGTGCGCCACGGCGTAATTGGGATTGATCCGCAGCGCTTGCTCGAAGTGGTCAATCGCCTCCGGTATTTTGCCCTCATCCATCAGCACCACACCCACGTCGTTGTCCGTCTCAGCGTAATGTGCAACGCCTGCGAACAGGTTAAACGCCACCGAAAAGCTCAGTAGCAGGCCCCATCCCCCACGCACACTACGGCGCCAGACCAGCCGGTCAGCCAGGGCGCGTTCCAGTCCCAAGATACCGACCACGGCCAGTTGCAGCACCACAGGTAAAAATTCCACCTCGTAGCGCATGGCTGCCTGGCAGAAGAAGCATAGGGTCACCGCGCAAACCGTCCCCAAGAGGGCCAACGTTGCCAGAAACGCGCGCAAGGTGGAGCGCACCTCCTCAGAACGACCGCGCCAAGCCAGGGGAGCCGCCAGCGCGAGCCACACCAAAGGAATATTGGTCAACACGCCGAAGGGAATCTCAACCGGCCAGTGACCCGCCGGCAGGGACGGCGTGGCAGCCTCTCGCACGAAAGGAAAACGATGGCTCCAGCGCGCCGGCTGCAGAAACAAGACACGGAAATTGAACCAGAAATAGCGCAGACTGAAAAACTGCTGTGTCCCTTGCCGCACTTCGCGCAACACATAGTGCTTGCCAAATTCGAACGGATTGCCGAATCGCAAAGTGTTGTAGAACATCAGCCCCGCCCCGATGAGTATGATCGGGCCGGTCGCTGCGGCCAGCAAAGTACCCATTGGTCGGCGTTCCCGCCACGCGCGGGCCACCGGCACCAGGAGAATGACCGCGCCGGGCAGCAAGTTCGGCCGCGCCCCCACCGCCAGCCCGTAAATGGTACTCGCGGCCACCAACCACAGGCATTTCCGCTCCGGCTCGTGCAACGCGCGCCAGATTGCTCCCAGCGCCAGCATCGTCAGCATATACCCACAGGCAATCGCCACCTCGTAAACTTCACATCGCGCCAACAGCACCGGCACAAACGTCGCCAAACCAAGGGCAAGTACGCATGCCGCCACCACCCCGACGCTCACCCTCGCGAAGTAGCAGCACCACAGCGAACGCAGCCAGGTAACGCTGGCGAAAAACCCGATGGCGCAAAACATCAGCACCGCTTGTCTCTCAGAAAGGTAGTGGCCGGTCAGCGCGACAAATGGCCAAAACGATATCAAGACGGGTGTAACCCCAAAGTCCAGATAAAGCCGTCCCTTGTAGTAGGCCAGGTCGTGCAACCCGTAGGGTGCGCCCCGGTAGGGAGCATTGGCGGTGGGATCGTAGGGGTCCGTGAGTTGCGCGAGCCCGGGTGGTACTTCCTTTTTCACGCTGAGCTGGCCGGCGCGAAAACCTTGCACAAGTATATTGTAATAGCTGTCAGCCGCGTTCCGGCGTAACAACTCCAGGGAGCCCGAGCGCCCAGCGTAAACGTAAAGCCCGATGACCAGCGCGCAGGTTGCGCCCAGGATCCCGCACTGCATCCACCGGGACTTGCCTTCCGCGAGCAAGGATTCTCCGCAATCTGGCAGGCTACCATTCATCTTTGAGGTGGAAATCTGCAACGCTATCGCTCAGGCGCTATAGAAGGTTGCTATCGATTCATCAAGCAGCTACTGATGCACCCGCCGATGTATCGGCCGGCATTTCCCACGAAGGGACACCAACAACTCTGGCTGGTCGTTACATCATTCCCGGCAGATTCATGCCCGGCGGTGACTTTCCCCAACTCTTCTTCCTGCGTCTTCTTCGCCGTCGCCAGGGCACTGGTCACGGCGCCGAGGACCAGGTCTTCGAGCATCTCAACGTCCTTCGGGTCGACGACCTTCGGGTCGATCTTAATCAACGAGATGGTGCCATCACAGCGCGCGACGGCCTTTACGGCTCCCCCGCCCGCCGAGGCTTCGACTTCGCGCTGCGCCAGTTCCTCCTGCACGCGCGTCATTTCGGTCTGCATCTTCTGGGCTTGTTTGAGAAATTTTCCGAGTCCGGCCATATGATCCTTTCGGCAAGCGGGCCGCTTGCCCTACAAACCAAGCGGGCGAGACGCCCGCGCCACTATTTTCTGACTTCGACGATTGTTCCTTTGAAAATCTCCAGCGCTTTTTTGATCAACGGGTCATTCTTGAAATCATCCACATTCATTTTTGCCGGTTCGGCCGGTTTCGCCGATGTTCCCGGTTTTGTTGGCGAAGACGTAGACGCCTTCGGCGCAGGCGCGGTTGTAGCCTCCCCCACCTCAAACTTCAGCGCGACGTCCATCCGCAGCTTCTCCTTCAACTTGCCTTGCAGTATTTCTATGTTGCGGGGATGGTCGGCGAATTCCTTGCGGTCGGCGAACTCCGGATCGAAGCGCACGACCAGCACATTGCCGCGCAGACCCAGCGGCTGCGCCCCGACCAGGTAACTCTTCGCCAGCGGCGTGACCTTCCCCAGGTGTTCCACCGCGTAGGCCCACGCCTCGTCCACTGCGGCCGATGAATTCGTGGGCGCGGCTTCCCGCACATGATTTACCGGTGTTACAGGCGCGGCTTTTGCGACAGGAACATCGATCCGCATGGGGGCTTGACGGCACCCCACCCTTCAATTCGTTCAGTTTCTTCAGCAAGCCGTCGATCCCGACCATGTCGCGCGCCTTGACGGCTTTCACCAGCGCGATCTCGAAAAACACGCGCTTCGATAACGCGTAGCGGAGCCGTCCCTCGGCGGCCGCCAGCGCGTCGATGATCCGCAGCACCGCGTCGGAATCCGTGCGCTTGGCCTGCGCCACAAGCAGGTCCATTTCGGATTCGGGCAATTGCAAGGACGCAACGCCCTCCGCCCCCAGCGTCACAATCAGCAAATTGCGAAAATGATCGAGCAAATCCGCCGCGAGGCGTTGCAGGTCTTTGCCCGGCGTCGTCGAGTTCCTTCAACACCTGGAGCGACTTCGTCGTCTGGCCGTCGAGGACCGCGTCGGTGAGGGCCGCGATCCGGTCGTGGGCGACCAGCCCGAAAACCGACAGCACGTCCGCCTCGGCAATCTTGTTCCCGCAAAACGCGATGAGCTGGTCTAGCGTGCTTTCCGCGTCGCGCAGGCCGCCTTCCGCGCCGCGCGCGATGGCCGCCAGCGCCTCGTCGTCGATCGCCACTTTCTCTTTCTTCGCGATTTCCTTGAGGTGCTTGACGATGAGGCTCGCGGGAATCCGCCGCAGATCGAACCGCTGGCAGCGCGAGAGAATCGTCGGCAGCACTTTCTGCGGCTCGGTCGTCGCGAAAATGAATTTCACATGCGCCGGCGGTTCCTCGAGCGTCTTGAGCAGCGCGTTGAACGCCTGCGTGGTGAGCATGTGGACTTCATCGATGATGTAAATCTTGAACTTGCCGCGGGCGGGCGCATAGCGGACGGTGTCGCGCAGTTCGCGGACCTGCTCGACACCGTTATTGGAAGCGCCGTCGATTTCCAGCACGTCGAGCGACCTCCCCTCGGTGATCTCCCGGCAACTATCGCACTCATCGCAGGGCGTGGCGGTCGGCCCCTTCACGCAATTGAGCGCCTTGGCGAAAATGCGGGCGATGGAAGTCTTGCCGATGCCGCGCGGCCCGACGAAGAGGTAGGCGTGCGCGAGGCGGTTCTGCGCGATGGCGTTTTTCAACGTGGTGGTGACATGCTCCTGCCCCACGACATCGTCGAACTGCTGCGGGCGCCATTTCCGCGCCAGAACCTGATATTGTTGCGCCATAAAAGCTGTTGTCGGCCGACTCTGCGAGTCGGCGCTGCATCTTTCGTCGCCCCGAACGGATTCGGGGCAGCCCACCGCGGTTCAAATGAATGGCCGTGCACCTCGCTTCGACAAGCGACATCGGTTCGCGCGCCGCGGTTGAAGCTCCAGCCAGGCGCCCCGACGGCACATGGAACATCAAGCTTACCGTTGCTGTCTTCCGACCCTGGCGGGGTTCGCAAGCAACCATTGCATCGGACCCGGCCTTCGACGCCGCCCCGCAGTCTGCTCGCCCACATCACCGCCTCGGCGAGGAATTCGGCCCAGCTATAGCGGGTTGCTGGTGCAGGGAACCGCTAACTCCCCGCCTAGCACGACCAAAAATCTACCCGCGAAACCATTTCGCGGTTGCGCCCTGTACTTAGCCCGAACGACAGCCTAAAACAAGAGCAAATTGCCGTGGCGGTTCTGTCGATTCAGTGCTCATTTTTAGCGATTTGCTTGCGCGCGGGCGCAACGTGGCATAATATCAGACACCAGTTTCGCCGATGTAGCTCAGCTGGTAGAGCAACGGTTTCGTAAACCGTAGGTCGTCAGTTCGATCCTGACCATCGGCTCCAATTTTTTTGATTCACAGCCGCGAGCCGCCTCGAGATGATCGGGCGGCTCGTTTTTTGGGAGGCCGACGATACACGGGCAGGCGTGAGCGCCGAGTATGCCTAATGTGGCCGGAGAATGTGGGCAATGGGGCCGAGACTGGAATCTGGAGGCGCACAACGGGAAGTCCTATGACGTGTTGACTGTCAAGTTAAGCAGCGGACAGGTCAGGATCTTCTACTTTGACATCTCAAGATTTGTTGGAAAATGAACCTGGCGGAAGTTTGGATCGCGAAACGGTGAAGAAAGAGGGCCAGTCCGCCTTTCAAAACATGCTTACAACAAGCGAACTGGCCTCTTTAACACGCACCCACCCTGCAACTGAGGCGAATCAGGAGCCGGCGGTTTTTGGGTGTTTACTCAGTGATGATCCTGATCATCGTGGTGATCTTGATCGGCAGGGTGATCGTCGTGATGGTCCTGATCGTCGTGGTGATCCTGATCGTCGTGGTGATCATCATCATGTCCGCGCCAGATAAAGCATCCCGTGAGCAACATGCTGAGGGCCCCCAACAACACCGCAAACTTCAAAACTGACCATTTGGTTCTATTCATAGGGTTCCAATCGGGCCGCCCAACGTCGGCATCTTTTTCGTGAGATCGTGTTTCATGAAAGAACGATACAACGAGACGTAGCGCAAGCATATGGGGTATTCACCCCACCGACGCCGGCGGTTTAATTCGGCGTTTGCATTTTGAATTGCGAGGCGCTCAATCAGCGCACAACGACATTGTATGATGGAAGGCGCGAAATACGCCCAGGGCCGAATGGCTCTTTTCGCGCCCAGTCTAGGTACTTTCCCTTATGGACATTCAACTGGTCTTTGTTGGGAAACGGTATAAATTGGCCCTCGTTAAGCTGACTGTACAATGAGCATCTGGGAACCCCTCGGCTCATGGTTAAGTTGCTTATTATGGTAAAGCCCTGTTTCCAAGGGATCTGTCAGCAATGCCGGCTATCACCGGCTGGGGGATACGAACTCGACCGTCGACCTGTCATTGAGACGAAATGAAGACGAATAATCAAGACGTGGACGTGGCCACCAACGAGATACAGGTTGACCAGGCCCAAACACAAGTTGAGCAGGCCGAGGCCCGGACCCAGCAGGCGGAAGCGCGGACCGGGCAGGCTGAGGCGCGAACCGGGCAGGCCGAGACACGAACGGAGCAAGCCGAGACGCGGACGGAGCAGGCTGAGTCACGAACCAAGCAGGCGGAGGCGCGGACCGGTCAGGCCGAGACGCGGACGGAGCAAGCCGAGGCACGAACCGAGCAGGCTGAAGCGCGGAGTGAGCAGGCGATCCGCGCCTCTGAACTCCGGTACCGGCGGCTGTTCGAAACGATGCAGGACGGCATCCTCATTCTCGATGCCGACACCGGGCAGGTGGTGGACGCCAACCCGTTCATGAAAGATTTGCTTGGTTATTCGCAGGAAGAATTTCTCGGAAAGAAACTGTGGGAAATCGGTCCCTTCAAAGGCGAGGCGGCTTCCAAAATCGCTTTCGCGGAATTACAACACCAAGACCGTCTTCGCTACGAAGGCCTCCCCCTGGAGACGAAGGACGGACGGCGGGTCGAGGTCGAGTTCATCAGCAACGCCTATCTCGCGGACCAGAAGCGGCTGATCCAATGCAACATCCGCGACATCACGGAGCGCAAACGAGCGGAAATAGACTCAATCCGGCTGGCGGCAATTATCGAATCCTCGGACGACGCCATCATCGGCAAAGACCTGAATAGCATCATCACCAGTTGGAACGCCGGCGCCGAGAAGGTTTTTGGGTATTCCGCGGCAGAGATGGTGGGCAGCCCGATTATGCGGCTGATTCCAGCCGATCGGCAGGAAGAGGAAAGCCAAATAGTGGGAAAGATCCGGCGCGGTGAAAAGGTGCGGCATTTTGAAACCGTCCGGCAGGCAAAGGATGGCCGGATGATTGACGTTTCCGTCACTGTTTCACCCATTAAGGATTCGACGGGTAAGGTCGTCGGTGCGTCGAAAGTGGCGCGGGACATCACCGAGCGGAAGCAGGCGGAGGAAAAAATCCGCAGTCTCAACGCGGAACTGGAGCAGCGCGTCGCTGAACGCACAGCACAATTAGAGGCGGCGAACAAGGAACTGGAGGCGTTCAGCTATTCCGTCTCCCATGACCTGCGCGCGCCGTTGCGCCATGTGGCGGGATTTGTGGAACTACTGAAGGCCGATGCTGCGCCCGTCCTTTCGGAGAAGAGCCGCAAACACCTGGGCACGATTTCCGAATCCGCAAAACGGATGGGGGATTTGATTGATGACCTGCTGGCGTTTTCGCGGATCGGGCGATCGGAAATGCAGAAGTCAACCGTCAATCTCGACGACCTCGTCAAAGAGACACTGGCCGGGTTGCAAGCGGAGACGAAGGAACGAAACATTACCTGGAAAATAGACCCGTTGCCCGAAGTGCAGGCGGACCGTTCGATGTTGCGGCAAGTGTTGGTCAATCTCCTGTCCAATGCGGTGAAATTCACCCGCCCGCGCAACCCGGCCACCATCGACGTCGGTTGCGCCGCGGCGGACAACAAGGAAATCACCATCTTTGTCCGCGACAACGGCGCCGGGTTCGATCCGAAATACGTTGGCAAACTTTTCGGCGTATTTCAGCGCTTGCACAGCAGCAATGACTTCGAAGGCACGGGCATCGGGCTGGCCAACGTCCAGCGCATCATCCAGCGCCACGGCGGCCGGGTCTGGGCGGAAGGCGCCGTGGACCAGGGCGCGACGTTTTATTTTTCAATCCCCAAATCCAAGGAGGCGTAAATGAATGCCGAGGTAAAAACCATTTTGTTGGCGGAAGACGATCCGAATGATGTGGAACTGACGCTGACGGCACTGGAGGAATACAACCTGGCCAACAAAGTCACGGTCGCCCACGACGGCGCGGAGGCGCTGGATTATCTTTATCACCGGGGAAAGTTCGAGGCGCGAGTCAACGGTAACCCGATCTTCGTACTGCTGGACCTCAAAATGCCGAAGGTGAACGGACTGGAAGTATTGCGGCACATGAAGACGGACGAAAAACTGAAAATGATCCCCGTCATTGTGCTGACCTCCTCCCGCGAAGCGCCTGATTTGGCCGAATGTTACAAGTTGGGGGTCAATGCTTACGTAGTGAAACCCGTCGATTTTCACGATTTTATAAAGGCGGTCAAGGAATTGGGTGTGTTTTGGGCGGCCGTCAATGAGCCACCGCCCAATAGCATAGAAAAAAGGGCGTAATACCCAGGGATGGCAGGCTGATTGCTTGTTGATGGGGCGGAAGTATAGGTTATGAAATCACCCCTGCGCATCCTGCATCTGGAAGACGACGAAAACGACGCCGACCTTGTCTTGTCAACGCTCGCGGCCGAAGGGATTCCCTGCCAGGCGAAGCGCGTCCAAACCCGCGCTGATTTCACCGCCGCGATTGAGCACGGCGGCTTTGACATCATTTTCTCAGACTTTGCCCTGCCTGCCTTTGATGGAATAGCCGCGCTGGAAATGACGCAGAAGCAATGTCCCGATGTGCCTTTCATCCTCATCTCGGGCACGCTGGGCGAGGAATTGGCAATTCAATCACTCAAGAGCGGCGCCACGGATTACGTCCTCAAGCAACGCCTTTCCCGCCTCGCGCCCGCCGTGCGCCGTGCGATGCAGGATGTCGAGGCCGTTGCCGAGCGCAAACGGTTGGAAGCCCAGTTCATCGAAGCCCAGAAGATGGAAGTGATTGGCCAGCTTGCCGGCGGGGTGGCACACGATTTTAACAACCTGCTGGCCGTCATCATGGGTTACAGCGAACTGATGATGGTCAAACTTCCCCCGAACGAACCCATGCGAAAAGAAGCCGAGGAGATCGGGCATGCCGCCGACCGCGCCGCGGGTCTGACCCGGCAACTCCTGGCATTCAGTCGCAAGCAGAAAGTGCAGCCTGTCGTCCTCGATCTCAACGAGGTTGTCGCCGGCATGGAGAAAATGTTGCGACGCCTGATCGACGAGAACGTCGAACTGCAACTCGTACCGGGAAAAGAGATCGGTCGCGTCAAGGCCGACTGCGGTTACGTCGAACAAGTCTTGATGAACCTCGTCGTCAACGCCCGTGATGCCATGCATAACGGCGGAAAGCTCACCCTCGAGACGAGCAACGTCGCCCTGGACAAGACTTATGGACACACGCATGACGGCGTGACTCCGGGAAGTTATGTGATGCTGTCGGTCAGCGACACGGGTAGCGGCATGACCGATGAGGTGCAAGCACACCTCTTTGAAGCATTCTTCACGACCAAGCCGAAGGGCAAAGGCACCGGCCTGGGCCTGGCGACCTGCCAGACCATCATTAAACAATGCGGCGGCCATATCAACGTCTTCAGCAAGCTGGGCAAAGGCACGACTTTCAAGATTTATTTCCCACGCGTCGAACAGGCTCTGGAGTCATCGGCTCACCCACACGCCAAGGGAGGAGCAATGCCGCGTGGCACGGAAACGATTCTGTTCGTGGAGGACGAACCGGCCGTGCGTCAGTTGGCTTGCAGCGTCCTGGAATCTCTCGACTACAAAGTCCTGCGGGCGAACAACGGCCAGGAGGGATTGGATTTGGCTCTCAAGCGGAAAGGAGGGCCGATTCAGTTGGTCGTCACGGATGTCATTATGCCCCAGATGGGCGGCAAAGTGATGGCCGAATGGCTGAAAGCCACCTACCCCGATTTGAAAATTCTTTACACATCCGGGTACACCGACGACGCACTGTCCGAACACGGCGTGCTGGAGCCCGGCATCGCCTTTCTGCCAAAACCCTACGCGCCGGCGGCACTCGCCGGTAAAGTACGTGAACTGCTGGATACGCCGCGAACCAAAGTGCGGCCGTGAATAAACTTCGGCAACTGCCGCTGGGCGCACAGGTGTTGCTCACCTTCGGAACGCTCTGTGCCATCCTCCTGATCATCGGCGGGTTGTTTTTTTTAGCCTGCGAGCCATCGAGCGCGGTAATCAAGTGCAGCAATCGCGCGCGCTGAATAAACTGGCTGTAATTGATGACGCGGCGCAGGACGTTGAGCAGATGCAAGCCGAAGTCCTTCGGGAGATCCTGGCGACTGACCTGGAGGAGATCAAGCGTCTTGATCAAACCGTTCGCGATACAGAAAGAATCAACGCCAAGGAACTCGTCGCTTATCAAAGGTTCGTTGATACGGCAAAGGAAAAACAGCTTTACGATAGCGTCCTCCAGGCGCGAAAAGCGTATTGGGAGCAGACGGAAACGGTCCTGACGTTCGGCCACGCCAATCGGGATGCCGAAGCGATGGAATCCATCAACGCGAAGCAGGCTCCCGTCTACGATGAATACCTCAAAACAATCAACGAATTGATCCAATACGTGGAAACCAGCACGCAAGATACCACCGAAGCCGTGTCTCGTTTCATTTCCCAAATTAGAATCATTGGCGATGCTCTCGCTGGCATTGCCATACTCATTGCCATCGGCACCGGTTTCGCCGTGGTGGGAGTCGCCCGCCGACTCGAGGAGGACAACCGCCTTTTGCAGGTCGAAGTCACCGAGCGAAAAGAAGCGGAAGAAACCTTGCGCGAAAACGAGGAAAAATTTCGCCAGTTGGCGGAGAACATTGCCGACGTTTTCTGGGTGACTTCGCCCGACCTGCAAAAGATTCACTACGTCAGCCCCGCTTACGAACAGATTTGGGGTCGTTCGGTGCAAAGCTCCTATACCAACCCGCAGGAGTGGGCCGAAGCGATCTTTCCGGAAGAACGTGAGCGTGTGTTTGCTACATTCCTCAAGCTGGCGCAGGAACCCAGCGTGAGCACCGAGTTTCATATCACGCGCCCCGACGGCACGGTCCGCTGGATCTTCAGCCGCGGTTTCCAAGTCCGCGATGCCGCGGGCAAGGTGATTCGCATCACCGGCGTGGCCAGCGACATCACCGAGCGCAAACAGCTCGAAGCCCAGTTATTTCAATCCCAGAAAATGGAAACGGTCGGCAAACTGGCCGGCGGGATCGCGCATGAGTTTAACAGCATCCTGACCGCGATCATCGGCCGCAGTGAATTGCTGCTCAGCGATCTTCCCTCCGGCAGTCCGCATTGCGCCAACGCGATCGCCATCCGCAAAGCCGCCGATCTGGCCGCCTCGCTGACGCACCAGCTTTTGGCGTACGGTCGCAAGCAAATTCTGCGGTCGGACTCCCTCAATCTCAACCAGATCCTGTCGGGTATGGAAGGCATGTTGCGTCATTTGATGGGCAGCGATGTGGACGTGCGCATCGTTCCCGCGGTGGGCCTGCCCGCGGTGAAAGCGGACGCTGGCCAAATTGAGCAGGTTATCATGAACATCGCCATCAACGCCCGTGAAGCGATGCGTCATGGCGGCAAGCTCACGCTGGAAACCTCCCCAACCACTCTCGACGAGGAATATGTCCACCGGTTTCCCGAAGTGAAGCCGGGAGATTATGTCATGCTCGCCATCTCCGATACCGGCGCCGGCATGAACGAGAAAGTGAAAGCGCATCTCTTCGAGCCGTTTTTCACGACCAAGGGCGTCGGCGAAGGCACGGGATTGGGACTGGCCACGTGCCACGGCATCATCAAACAAAGCGGCGGCCACATCAATGTGTACAGCGAACTCGGACGGGGCACCACGTTCAAGGTTTACCTTCCCCAGGTCGAACAGCGAATGGAAGTTCCCGCTGTAAAGCCGGCGTCGAGGGATCTGCCGACGGGAACCGAAACAATCCTGCTCGTCGAGGATGATCCCTCGTTGCGTGAGATGGCCAGCCTGTTGTTGCGGCGGTTGGGCTACGCCGTGCTGGCGGCTGCCAATGGGCCCGAAGCCTTGAACCTGACCCACCAACGAGACGCGGGGAATATTGACTTGTTGTTCACGGACATCGTCATGCCGCAAATGGACGGCAAAGAATTGTCCGACCGCATTCGCGCCCTGCGTCCGCAAACGAAAACGCTCTTTACTTCCGCCTACACGGAAAACGCCGCCATCCACCAAGGAGTGCTGAGTGAGGGTGTCGCGCTCCTGCAAAAGCCCTTCACACCTTCCGCGCTCGCGCAGAAATTGCGCGCCGTTCTCGATGGTCGTTCCTAAACTGGTTCGTTGAATTCCGCGTTTGCATTTTGAATGCCGAGGCGCTAAGTACAGGCCGTGCAGAATATGTGGCGTCAGGGCTTCAGCTCAGGTATTCGGATTTCTACTCCACGCAAACTTCTCGTTTTGCTACTCACGGGCAGTTGCGCCGGGATTGTTTTCACGGGAACCGCGCGGGCGCAGACCGGGACGGTTGTCTTCAGCCAGTCGGCTTACACAGCGAACGCCTCGCAAAGCAACGCGGTCATCACGGTCATTTTCTCGGGCACCACCGACCAGGTAGCCTCAGTCGATTTTTCGACCAGCGACGGCACCGCGATGGCGGGCGTGGCTTACGTCGCCATCTCCAATACCTTGAACTTCGCGGGGGGAATCCTCACCAACACCGCCAGTATTCCCCTCTTGAACAATGGCATGGCGGGATCGACGCAGACCGTCAACCTTGCCCTGTCCAATCCCACCGGCTCCGCCGTCCTGGGCATTCCGTCGACGGCGGTGCTATCGATTATCAATAATGAAATCGAACAATTGCAGTTTGCGCAGGCGTCGTTCTCGGTGGATGACACGGACACGGTTGCGACCATCACGCTGGTCCGGATCGGCGCGACGAACGGGACGGTTACCGTGAATTTCAGCACGAGCGATGGTTCCGCGCTGGCCGGAGTCGATTACACGATGACCACGGGAACGGTCACGTTTGCGGATGGCGTGCTCACCAATACCGTCACGATCCCGATCTTGCCTCCGGGACCATTGGAAACCAATAAGACCGTCAATCTCACGCTGACCACGCCGACGGCCGGCGCCAGCCTGGGTAGTCCCATCCATGCCCAGTTGATCATCATGGCGACGGGGCCGCAGACCATTCAGTTGAGCGCGGCCGCCTACAATGTCCACGAGCATGTCGGTCGCGCCACGGTCACGGCGATCCGGTTTGGAGATGCCAGCACGCAGGACACGGTGAATTACGCCACGAGCGATGGCACGGCCAGCAACGGAGTCGATTATTTCAGCACGAGCGGTACGCTCGTCTTTGCGCCGGGCGCGGCCCGGTCGAGCTTCAGTTTCTCCATCCAGACATTCAAGACCTTCCAGAGCAACAAGACCGTCAACGTGACATTGTCCAACCCCGTGGGCGCCACCCTCGGAACGCCAACTGCCGCGGTGGTCACCATCGTCAATGACGAACCGCAGACAATTACTTTCACGAATGCCGGGGGCGGCGTGGTGACGCTGCTGCTGAAATTCGCGGGAACCATGTCGCCCGCGCACCTTGAACCCCTCGACCTGACCCTGTCGGCGACGGATAGCGGGAGTATTCTCACCATCAAGGTAAAAAAGAACAAGGGGGGGACCGGTTCGCTGCAGATTGACCAGATCATTGGTGATGGCGGCTGTCGCCTTATCGACGCTGGGGATTTTGATGTCGTCGGGGCGGGCATCGAATTGGGCGATTACCTGAAGCAATTGAAGATCCACGACCTGCTCAACGGCGCAGGCATTGTCGCCAACGGCGCGGCCAATCAGAGTACCAGCATCTCGGCCCACGACCTTGACGACGGCTGCGCGATCGATCTCGGAAGCCGCCTCAGTAAACTGACAGCGGCGCGCCTTGGCGACGGCGCCACCATCGTCGCACCGGCGATCGGCAGCATTTCGATCAAGGGTGACAAACGCAATCTGATTCCGGGTGATTTCCGGGGAAGCATTGCCGCGTCCGGTGATGGCATCGCGACGAATCAGAATGCGCTCGGAAAGCTCGCAGTGTCGGGCATGATTAGCAACGCCAGTATCGTCGTCACCAACGGCAGCGTTGGCTCGATCAGCGCTTTTCAGATGATTGATTCCACTGTGTACGTCGGTTACACGCCGACCGATCCAGGCAACCCGTTGGCGAGCGGCACCTTCGTAGCCGACCTGCGCCTCGGCAGCGTGAGCGTCCGTTCGCTGGCCAATGGCTTTGTGAACAGCGATCTCGCCGCTTCGATCGTCGGCAATGTGAAACTTTCCACCGTCATGGCCCCCAATGGCGGACTCATCTTCGGTGTCGCCGCCAGCCAGCACGTCGGAGGAGTTACGGTGAAGACTCCTCCCTTCCGCTGGATGTCCAACGGCGCCGACGACCAGTCCCTCGGCGACTTCCACGTCCTGCATTAGGCGGTTTGCCAGTTACCGTGTCGGCGCTCGCGGCGGATCACCACCAGGAGCAGTGCCACCCACACCATCAGGGTTGCCCAGCAAGGAGCGCCTACCACCTCCAGTTGGTGGATGCAAGCGGAAGCCAAAACGACCACGCCAAAAAGCATCAGTGTCCAACAGGTGATTCGCCGCGTCGTATCATCCGGCTCCTCCAGTGCCACTGTCATCAACGTTATCAGCGGCAGGAGCAACAGGATGAAATAATGCGTCTCCGAGACCGGCGGCAGCAGCAGCATCCAGGTCACGACGGCGGAACCGATCAGCAACTCGGAATCCCGCCCCGTGTTCCGTCCCACCATCCACATGGCTCCGATCATCGCCAGTCCAACGAACACGGTCGTCCCCCGGGCTAACAAGTCGTTGTTCGTCAAGCGGCTGAGCACGGCAAGCAGAGATTGGTTGCGCGGTCGGTACGGGTTGAGCAATTGATCGTTTAATACGCTCCGCGTCCGTTGAGCTTCCGCCGCGAGCGCCGGTCGGGCGATGGCTTGCCCCCAACTCTCCCAGTATGCGAGGCTCCTTTTGAAACCGAAAACAGCACCGGGAAGAATCAGACCGACAGCAATAACGGTCGCCAGCGTGGCCAGCAGGAACTTCCATTTCCTTCTCCAGGCAAAATATCCAAGCAAGACCAACGGGAAGGCTTTCAACAGAATGGCGCCGGCCAGGCAGGCGCCGCCCCGCAAGTCGTGACCTTCCCAATGCCAGCAGAAGGCTGCCAGCACCAGCCACATCATCAACACCGAGGCCTGACCGCGTTCGAGCCCCGACGCGAACCACACCAACAGCAAGACGATGGGTACGACGAACCGAATCAAAAGATGGTTTTCGCCAGGCAAGGCCGATCGCACCGTCCTCAGGCACAGCAGCAGTGTCCAGATAATCAAAGCCACCGAGATCAGGTACCAGACCAACGCCCCCCAAAACACCGACAGCAGGGCGAAGGGCGCCATGAAAATTGCAAAGGGCGGCGGGTACACGTACGCCCATCCCCGGACGTTGTGCACTTGATAAATGTCGGTCCCGTCAAGGACCGCCCGGCCAGCCAGTTGGTAAACAGTGAAATCCGACCTTTGGATTGGTAAAATCGCCGCACGATACACGGTACTGATGCCGAGCCAGATGACGAAAGCCAACGCTATCGTCAGGCAAGCTGCCGTTCGCCTATTGACCAGCGGCAAAACATTCCTTTGGAGAGATCCCGGGTCTTCGATGATCCACGATTGCGCTTGCCATTGTTACGCCCCGCTCCGGGAAATGAACATGGTATCCGTCTCTCCCGAGAATTTCCAGACCTTAAGACGCTCAGATTGCGGATGTCTTACGAGGGCATTACCATTCTGGTTGCCTTGCGGATTCT
>CAWEWF010000007.1:0-122042 GCA_963812605.1 uncultured Verrucomicrobiae bacterium
CGAAGATCATGAACGCGCCGGTGACGAGCAGAAGGATTCCAATAACCAGCATGGTCCGCGAACCTGCCAACACGCCCGCGACGATTAAGGCGATGCCGCAGAGAGCGGCAATAACGCCGCCTCGCAGTCGCGCTTTCTTGCCGCGTTGGTCAATGTTGCAGGCGAGTTTCATTTGTAACGCCGACTGGTCCAACTTCCCGCAAATACCGCCGCCAACAATAAGCAAAATCACGACGACCCAGCGGAATTCCGGCAAGGGTGGGCCGATTTTCAGCCACGCGGGCCAGATCGCCCACAGCAACGCGGCCGCGCCAAGGAACGCCGCGCCAACCCAACCGAGAAACTCAAAGGTTTGCCGCTCTTCTTTAAGCGCCCCGCGCAATTGTGCGACGGTTTCTTTGTCGAGCTTCAGCTTTTGCGCGGCGGCCTCCTCCAGCACCTGCTCATCGGTCACCGTGTTCAGGAATTCCTTCACCAGTTCGCGCGCATGATCGGCTTCGTGCTCGAGCACAAAGATGCCGTTGACCTTGTCGCTGCCGGTGAGGTTCTCGACGGCATCCAGCGGTGCCATGGAAGGCGGGCTTTGCAACGTCGCTTCCACGCCATTGTCGCGCAGATAGCCGACAATGATATTGCCATCCCATTCGTCGCGCGCATGGTGCACGAGTACGAGGTTCTCCGAACGTTCCGTCTTGCCCATGACTTACTCTAGTCGCTTTGCCGCGGTCTTTCCAATCGTTTTGTGCCTCAGGACCGGCGGTCAATCCTGGTTGAGTTCCTCGCGGATGCGGTTCACAAGGTCGTCGATATAAAACGGTTTCTGGATGAAACCGCGCAACCCCGCCTCGAACATCTTGCGGGCCACCGTATCCTCGCAGCCGGTCAACAGGATCACCCGCACATTGGGGTTTTTTTGCCGGAGACATTCGAACACCAGGTCGCCCGTCATATCCGGCATCAGGTAATCCAGCAACACCACGCCAATCTCTGGCCCGCGTTTTTCGTAGAGCTTGATCCCTTCCTTCGCGCCCAGCGCGGTGAGCACTGGAAAATCCTTCCATCTCGAGACACTCCTTGATGATGTTGAGGATCTCCGGTTCGTCGTCGATGGCCAGGACCAATTTCGGTGGGCTGATGGGTTGTGCGTCCATAGTCGCGCCAGCATTGCCAATCCAACCATCCTCCATGTAACATGGCTTGACTCCGCCGAGAAGCGAAATCGACTCCGAAATGAGCATACAATTTCAAGAACAAGGTCGTCATCGTCACCGGTGCTTCCAGCGGCATCGGGTTGGAGACGGCCCTCGCCTTTGCCCGGGCCGGTGCCCGGGTCGTCCTCGCCGCGCGCACGCAAACAAAATTGCAGGCGGTCGTGGATGCGCATCCGGACTTGCGCGAGCGCCTTCATATCGTCCCCGCCGACGTGACGAAGGACGAAGATGTGCGGCGGCTGGTCGCGACCACGATCGCGCAACTCGGTCGCGTGGACATTTTGGTCAACAATGCCGGCATCGGTATGCGCGCTGCTATCGCGGAAACGCCGCTCGATGACGCTCACTCGCTTATGGAAGTAAATTTTTGCGGCCCGCTCCGCTGCATCCAGGCCGTCCTGCCACACATGCGGCGACAAGGGACCGGCCAAATCGTCAACGTCGGCAGCGTGCTGAGCGCCGTGGTCACAGTGCGCAACGGTATCTACTGTGCCAGCAAGTTTGCCCTGCTGGCGTTGACCGACACGTTGCGAATGGAACTGCACGGCACGGGCATCGAGGTCATTTCTGTATTGCCGGCCTACACGGAGACGCCGTTCTTCGATCACATGTACCGCTACGGCAACGTGGCCCGCATGAGCCCATTCAAGGGCCAACACCCTTCGCAAGTCGCCCGCGCCATCCTCCGCGCGTGCTCGCGCCACAAACGCCAGGTGGTGTTGACGCTTTCCGCCCGCGTCGCCATCTGGTTGCGCCGCTTCTCCCCGCCCCTTCTGGATTTCATCGTGCGCCTAACAGGTCAGAAAGCCGCAAAAGCCGAATCGAACACCTGAGCGCTTGTTGGGAATGCCGGAGTCGGCATTGACGACGACCTGCAGGCGTGGCAAACTAGGGGTGTGACCGCAGCCCAGATTATCCAGGAAATCAAAGCGCTCCCGCGCGACGAGCAGCGCCGCGTGTTGATGGAAGCGATCGGCGAAGTTTCGGCTCACGAACGCAAGGACATTGGCAAACTGCTGCGCCGTGTGCAACGCCGCTTGGAGCATCCTGAGATTTCTGAAGACGTGTGGGAGGGCTACGAACAGGCCGAAGACGGTAAACTGGTTGATTTGGACACGGCGCTTACGCAACCCTACCAGCCGCCTGCGCACTCGTGAGCTACCGTTACCGGGCCACACCCCAATTCTGGAAGAACTTCCACTCACTGTCGCCAACGCAGAAGGATTCGACGCGCGAAAAGTTCCGAATCTTTCACGAAAACCCGTTTGATCCGCGATTGCGTACGCACAAAATTCAATCACCGTCGTCGTTATTCAAGCGAACGATCCATGCCGTGGTTATTGAGGGCGACCTGCGCGCTCTGTTCTATATCGAAGGCGACTTGGTCATAACCTTTAATATCGGTACCCATGAGATTTATAGGGCGTGACGCCTTGCGACATCCGCTTGCATGAGAAATTCCACTTGGTCATTCGTAGACGACGTTATAGTTGCGCAAACGCATTCTTGAACACCTGATAGCTTGCGTCATCGTAGAGGCAGAACAGGACACGCTCGAGTTTGGTTTCCCCGTGCAGATAATCGGCGGCTTCTTGCAACAGCAACGGTGCGGCGCGGTCGATGGGGAAACCGTAGATGCCGGTGCTAATTGCAGGAAACGCGATTGATTTCAAACCTTTCTCCTCGGCCAGCGCCAAACTCTTCCGCACTGCCTTGCGCAACAAATCGTCAGCCTCCACCGGACGGTGCTCGCTCCAAACCGGGCCGACCGTGTGAATGACGAACTTTGCCGGCAGTCTCCCGCCACTGGTAACCACCGCTTCACCGGTTGCCAGCGTCCCGCGCTTTTTGATGAGCGCATCGGATTCCTGCTGGATAGTTGGTCCACCCTTGCGCACAATGGCTGCTGCCACGCCACCACCATGCCGCAGGTATTCGTTCGCCGCGTTCACAATCGCGTCCACTGGCAACGCGGTGATGTCGCCTTGCACGATTTCCAGTGTCGCGTGGCCGATGGTTTTCTTCATTGGATGGAACCTTTACCACAAAACGGTGTCGAGAGGATTATGAAAACGATTATCCCCTTTTGCGCGGTCGCGCTCCTGGCCACGACCGCCCAGGCGCGGGTCAAGCTGGTGGCCTTGCCGGAGCGGGCCCGGGTCGTAGTATCGCTCACCAATCCCGAGGCCACGCTCGTGGAGGAGGAACGAGTGATCACCCTGCAGAAAGGCGTCAACCAGGTCGATTTCTCCTGGCAGGCGGTCAACATCGATCCCACGTCGATCCAGGTGCGGATGCTCAAAAACCCCGCCAAAGTGCTTGTGCTCAACACGAGCTACCCGCCGAACGAGACCGCGTTGATCTGGGAAATCAGCAGCCCGGAGGCCCAGGAGGAACGCGTCCGCATTTCCTACCTCTTGCAGGGCATTGGCCGCGACATCGTGTACAAGGCCGTGGCCGAGCCCGACGAGAAGACGCTGGCGCTTCGCAATTACCTGCGCCTGCGCAACGACTCCGGCGAAGACTTCACCGATGCGGAAATCCGGATCGGTTATGGCGCTGATTTCACGCGCGGCATCGAGAACGGCGAAGTCCTGGAGTTGCTCTCGGAACGGCTGGACACCGTGAGCTTGCGAAAAGAACTGCGCTGGGACGCCGCCGTGCAACCCTGGGACCCCGAATACCAGAAACAGACCATCGGCCTGCCGCTTTCTTACGTGATCAAGAATGATGGGGCTTCGAAGCTCGGCGCGCATACGTTCCTGCCGGGCAAGGCGCGTCTCTTCATCAAGACCGGCGCGACGGGCGACGGCGTTGCCTTCACCGGCGAGGACTGGGTGGAACTGACGCCGGTCGACCGCGAGATGAGGTTGTCCATCGGCCAGGGCCGCGATGTGAAGGTCACGCAACGCAAGATGAAAGACGAAAAAATCAATATCCGCCGGAATGTTTGGAACCAAAGCGTCCTCTGGGACACCGAGGAGGAGTACAAGATCGAGATCGAGAATTTCAAGAAGTCGCCGGCGGACCTGGTAGTGGTCGAACATGTCCCCGGCTACTGGAAAATGGCGAAGACCTCGGACGCATACGACCGGAAGGACGCGTTCACCATCGAATACCACCTCACCTTGCCGCAGGAATCGAAGAAAACGATCACGTTCGCGCTGAACCGCCTGAACGTCCAGGGCGATAACGAACCGAGGAGTTACTGATATGAAGCGGGTACTGTTTCACCTTTGTCTCTGGTCTTTGGCCACGACTGCCTTCGCGCGCCTTAATGTCGTCACGTTGCCAGGCCGCGACTCCGTGCAACTCACCATCTACAATTCCGCCGACCTCACACTCGTGCGCGAGACGCGCTACCTCACCTTCCGCAAAGGTTTGAACAAACTCGAATTCTCCTGGGCCAACACGCTGATCGATCCGACTTCCGTCGAATTTCGCGCGCTCACCCACGCCGACAAGGTGGAGGTGCTCGACGTCAGTTTCCCGCCGCGCGTCACCAACACGCTGGAGTGGCGCATTAATAGTGAAGTCGCCGGCGAGGTGCAGGTGGAAATCCGCTATTTCACGAGCGGGATCAGTTGGAGCGCCGATTACGTTGCCGAGGCGAGCCGCGACGAGAAACGGATGGACCTCACCGGCGCCGTCCGCGTGAACAACAACAGCGGCGAGGATTACGAGAACGCCGAGATCCGGCTGGTGGTCGGCGTGATCAAACTGGTCCAGGATATCGCGGACCTGGCGCGACAAGGTCATCCTGAGGCGCAGAATATGCCCACAACACTTGCTCTTGAAGAGTTGGACCAAAAAGATGGTCGTGATCGCGCCTTTGCCGCGATGTCCAGCGCCGGCGCGGTCTCGGCGGCTCGCCCTCGAGAGATCATCAAGGAAGGCCTCTCCGAGTATTTCCTCTATACGGTCGAAGGCCGCGACACGATTCCCAACGGCTGGTCGAAGCGATTGCCGTCGTTTCAGGCATTGGATTTGCCGGTCGCCAGCTACTACAAGTTCGAGCGGGAGCAATGGGGCGATCAGGTGATGCGGTTTTACCGATTCAAGAACGACAAGGAGAACAAGCTCGGCAACGAACCGCTTCCCGACGGCGATGTGAAAGCCTTCCGATTTGTAACCGCGGACAAACTCTATTCGTTCGTCGGCCGCACCGCCGTGAAATACATCCCCATCGGCGAACAGGTGGAGATGAAACTGGGCAACGACCAGGAAGTCCTCTGCAAGCCCACGTTGATGAATTGGGAGAAGACCGACATTCACTTCGACGGCAATGGCGCTGTCACCGGCTGGACGATCAAGGAGACATGGCAGGTCGAGGCGCAGAACTCCAAGGACATCGACATTACCCTCGACGTGCGCCGCAATTTCACCGGTGACTGGTCACTGGCGACGGATACGAAGTACGAGAAAGTGGACGCGTCTAAGGTCAAATTCATCATTCCCTTGAAATCACGGGAACAACAGAAACTGGCCTACGAAGTCACCACGAGGTTTGGAACCAATGCAACGCGCTAGACTTGCGACATTCCTTCTGTCCGTGCTTCTCGGTTGCGCCCCGGCTCCTCACGAAACCGCTCAGCAGGTTTTCGAGCGCACCATCCGCGAGTACCATCTGCCTTCCGCGGAGGCCTCCGGAACCGAGCGCGAGAAATTGCTCGCCGAGTCGGCAACGGGTTACGAGCAAGTCTTGCGGCTGGGCAAGAACGACCACCCGCTTTGCGCGTCCGCGCTTTGCAGTCTTGGCAATGTCCGCGCCGAACAGGGTCGTCTGGACGAAGCCGTGAAACTCTGGTCCCAGGTTGGCCGGCGGTATCCTGCCTGCGATTGGGAAGTCCTGCAGGCCTGGAAATCCGCCGCTGATTTGTTGTGGGACGCCGGCCGAAAAAGCGACGCCGCCCCGTTCTACCGCCAGATTTTCCAGCGCTTCCGTTCCGCGCCTTCACCCATTATGCAAACCGTGGCTCGCGCCGCCAGCCGTCGCCTCTAGCCGGTTTTTACATACGTTTTACGTTGCCCTGTCGGCGCGCGGGATTACACTCCCGTTTGGCAACGCCATGAAAATCCTCGTCGTTGAAGATGACACGTTGTTGCGGGACGGGCTGGCGGACCTGCTCAAGGGGGCGGGCCATACCGTCGATACGGTGTCCGATGGCCTCACGGCAACCAAGCGCGGCTTGGATCCCGAACTCGACCTTGTCCTGCTCGACATCATGTTGCCCAAGCTTGACGGCGTCGAGGTCTGCCACCGGCTCCGCAAAGCCCGCCCCGACCTGCCGATCCTCATGCTCACAGCCAAGGGCGCCGAGGAAGACAAAGTCCGCGGTTTGAAAACCGGCGCGGACGATTATGTGACCAAACCGTTCGGTACGCGCGAACTTCTCGCCCGCATTGCGGCGCTCGGACGCCGCGCCAAATCCGCGCCCGCGGAACCGGAAATCATTGAGATCGACGGCTGTCGCTTTGACCTCGGACATTGCGAGGCGCGCCGGGATTCCAGGATGATTCCGCTCACCCCGCGCGAGGTTGGCATCTTGCGCTGGCTGCATCGGCACAAGGCGCGAGCGGTTTCGCGCAGCGAATTACTCGAACAGGTCTGGGGCGCAAACGCGAAAATGGAAACCCGCACCGTTGACGTGACCATTGCCAATCTCCGCCAGAAAATTGAGCGCGACCACTCCGACCCCAAAATCATTTCTTCCGTCAAAGGCATCGGCTACGCCTGGGGCAAACCATGAAATTCTGGCGCAGCCGCACAACCCTAGCGCTGGTGCTGACAATTGCGGCGCTCGTTGTGCCGTGCGCCGCGTGGTACGTCGCCGGTATGCGGGAAGTGCAACGCGACGCGGCGCAGATCGAGTCCGGTCCGCGTCGAATCGCGACGGACACCGCCACGCACCTCGCGAGGCGTCTGCAAGAGCGTCTCGACGCGCTGCTCGAAGCGGAATCGAACCGGCCCTTCTACCATTACCAGTCGCTCTACCATGACCCGAAAGGCGCATCCGAAGGCGCATCCGTTGTCCCCTCGCCACTGGCACAAGGACCAACCGACCCGTTTATCCGCGCCTACTTTCAAATCGATCCCGGTGGACGCGTCACCCTCCCCACGCTGCCCGAAGGAGATCTGGACGCCATCGATCAGCAGCGGGCCGTCGCGGAACAGGCCATTCAGAAGGACTTGCAATCGGCGGCGCGCGCTTCGGTCTGCGTGGCATCCCTCCAACAAGGGCAACAACAACCGCGCTACGAAGTGATGGAATCTGACGCATACCTGCAGAATGCGCAAGCCATCCAAATCTATTCCGACCTGAAAAGCGGCAGCAATCTTGTCCGGAGAGCGATGTCGCCGAAGGACGAAAAGCAGAAAACGGTCGCCATCGCGGTTGGCCCATTCCAGTGGTGCTCCATGCAAATGTCCAATGGTCTGACCCTCGTTGCCTTGCGCGACGTCACGACACCTGAAGGGGTCCTTGTCCAGGGTTTTGTCATTTCCAGTGAAGCGGTTGCCGAATCTTTCAGGAACGCCGCGTTGCCCGCCCGCTTCCTGCCCAACGCCAGCCCGGGAGCTTATGTGGTCGGCGCACGGCTGGACAGCGCTGGTTGGTACGTCGTTGTCAGTGCGGCGAAGGAATTCGATGCGGCCCATTTGCGGGTGCATCGGTCGGAAGCCAATTTTCTGGAGTTTTTCCTGGCCGGCGTCGGAGCGGCAAGTGTGGCGGGGCTGTGTGTGGTGGTGCTGGTGTGGCAGACGGAACAGCTCGCCCGTCAGCGTTCGCAATTTGCGGCCTCTGCCGCTCACGAACTGCGCACACCGCTCGCCGGCCTTCGCATGTACAGCGAAATGCTGGCCGAGGGATTGGGCGACCCGTCCCGCGCGAAAGACTACGCCCGCCGGGCGGCCGAAGAAGCCGCGCGCCTGGGCCGTGTCGTTTCCAACGTACTCGGCTTTACCCGTCTGGAACGCGGCGCCCTCCAGGTGCGTCCCGAGCCCGGCGACCTGGCGGCTGTCGTGCGCGACTGTGTCGACCGCCAGCGCCCCGCGTTGGAAGCCGCCGGTGCCAGTCTGGAACTCTCGGTTGCCGATGATCTGTCGGCGATGAGATTCGACCGTGATGCCGTCGCGGAGATTCTCCAGAACCTTATTGATAACGCTGAGAAATACAGCCGACTCGCGAAGGATCGGAAGATTCAGGTTTTTTTGAGTTGCCAGCGCGAAGGACGCGAAGAGGGGCGGTCCGCGGGGTTGGGCGCTACAATCACTGTTTCCGACCGCGGTCCCGGCGTTCCGCTGGACATGCGGCGACGGCTCTTTCGCCCATTTGTACGCGGCGGTCGTGACGATGCGCCGGCGGGACTCGGTCTCGGCTTGGCGCTGGTGAAAGCCCTGGCGGAGGCCCACCGGGGCGCCGTTAGCTACGAAGCCAGGCCCGACGGCGGCAGTGTTTTCACGGTTTTTCTCCCCCAATAGCGTGGCAGAGTTTTACACGCCTTTTACTTAACAGATTGCCGTCCCGCCTTATACTTCTCTCGTGGACAAAAGAACCAACCGGAAGCTGCCATGAGGCTCCATACCATGTTACTGGCGATGGCTTTAGCATTGGGGTTGGCCGCTTTTGGTTTCGCAGTTCAAAATCCGGGCGAAACGGGGCTGATCGTGCATGAGTGGGGCACATTCACTTCAATTGCCGGCGAAGACGGCCTGGCGCTTGACTGGAGACCGCTCGCAGCCACGAACGACCTGCCGCATTTCATTCATGATTTGGCCGACGCCGATGGATTTCGCCACGACTGCTTGAAATGCGATTTGACCGGCAAGATCCGGATGGAGACGCCCGTGCTTTACTTCTACACGGACCGCGACACCGACGTGACGGTGCGGGTTGATTTCCCGAAAGGCACCCTCACGGAATGGTATCCGAACGTGCGCACGGTTGGGTCGAGCATCGATTGGGGGCGCATTGCCGTCCTGCCTCACGCCACGACCAATCTCCCCGTGGAAACCGGTCCGAATCGCTACTACGCGGCCCGCGAGACGGATGCGGCGCTCCTGCGCGTCTGCAACACGACCGGGCGCGCGACGGAGTTCGAAAAGTTTTTGTTTTACCGTGGCGTGGGAGGGTTCGAACCGCCGGTTTCGGTGAAGTTGGACGGCAACCGTCTCCAGCTCGCCGGGCTTGGCGGTATTTCGCAGGTGATTGTGTTCGAAAATCACGGCGGCAACGTCGGGTTCCGCATTGTTGCCCCGGATGCGGATACCACGACCATTGAGCGCCCAGTGCTCGGCGATTCGCTCGGGACATTACTGGCGGCGATGCAGCAAACGCTCGTTTCACAGGGCCTCTACGAGAAGGAAGCGAAGGCGATGCTGGAAACGTGGCGCGACTCGTGGTTCGAGGACGGACTGCGCGTTTTCTGCATTCTGCCACGCCGCGTAACGGACAGTGTATTGCCGATCACGATCAGCCCGCAACCGACGCAACTCGTGCGGGTGCTGGTCGGTCGAATTGAAATCATCACGCCCGAAATGGAGAACGCGATTCGTGCCGAGTGGAATCAGTTGGAGGATCCGTCGCCCGCGGTACGCGGTGCGGCGCGGATAGCATTGCGCCAGGCCGGACGTTTTGCCGAGCCGATCCTCAAACGAACTATTGCGCGGAGACAACGACATTACGCATGCGGGCCTCGCCGAAGGAATTTGGGGGTGACACCATGGGTCGTTTAGGAATGTGTGCCCACGCAAGCCAAACGAAACATGAACCATGCTCATGGTGTCACACCCATTGAGTTTCAGTCGCCAAGCGTTATCGGTGCTGCAGGGGAGGAGTTCGGTACTGTTACAGTTTGACCCACATTTCCCGGATTCGCTTCACAAATCAAGGTTAGCGACATACAATGGAGCCGCATAAACAAAGAGGCTGAATAAGCCACGATGGCCCGGGAGCGTATGTCATATGGGAAATGTCGGCTAATGTAAAAAGTGTGTAAAACCGCTAATATAATATCGACACGCAAGACGCACACATTAGACTGAATAATAAGAAGCGTAGTGATGAGAATGATATTCTCACACCCGACAAAGATCGCCGCCCGACTGTTAGTGATCGGCTGCGCCACCGTTGCTTGGCATTTGGTGGCGTACGCCCAATCCAACTCTTGGATCAATTCCACCTCCGGGAAATGGGAGGATGCGTCAAGCTGGTCACTGGGCACTGCTCCGGGGATTGGCGATGCCGCCGATCTGATTACCAATGCGGGCAACTCAACGGTCACCAACGACGCAACGACCGCCAGCGGTTTCCCCGCCACGATGGTCATTAGCAACCTGACGGTTTCGGCGCCGAGTGCCTCAACGAATGCCCTGGTTCTCTCCAATCTCGGAACCAATACCCCCTTGGTCGTTCACGACTCGGTCATCATCGGCCCGGGCGGGGTGTTGCTGATGACAAACTCTCTCTTGTCTCTGGACGGAGCAACTGATGGCGCACTCAGCCTGGATTCCAGTGCGACGCTTTATGACAGTACCCTGCTCCTCAATACCAACGTTGCGATGACGGTTGGCAGCGTGGGCACCGGCACGCTTTTGGCCGCGGGTGGGTCGAACACCCTTTCCGGAGATGTCTACATGGGCTACTCAACTAATTCGGTCGGGTCAATCGTATTGACCACCGGGCAACTCGTGACGAGCAATGGCAACGTGGCCGTCGGCTTCTACGGCTCGGGCCAGATCATCGTATCCAACGGGATGCTGATGTCCGTTACTAATATCATCACGCCGCCGACCGGCATACTCGTGGGAACCACCGCCAGCGCCAACGGCACCTTGACCGTGCTCGGTGGGACCTGCTTGGAAAATGGGCACTTGGGCCTCGGCGAGGAATCCGGCTCGACGGGCCTGGTCTGGGTGAGCAACGGGTGGTTGATTGTCACGAACGGGTATCTTATCAGCATTGGCGGAAACGGGGCGGGACAAATGGTTGTTTCGAATAGCCAGATGTCGGCTTATAACGTGGGTGTGGCGAATGGGCCGGGATCTCAAGGAACGTTGACGATCGCGGGCGGCACGGGCAGTTTTTCAGGGGGGCTCATCGTAGGCATTGGTCTGGGCGCGACAGGTTCGGTGTCCGTGACGAGCGGGCAGTTGACGGTTAGCAATCAGACTATCATCGTGGGCAGTTACGGTGTTGGTCAGATGACGGTTTCTAATAGCTCACTACTTGCAAGAGCGATGAGAGTTGGTAACAGCGCCGGACCGTTCGTGACCAACCAGAGCCCCACGTGGATGGGCCTGCTGACGATTGCCGGCGGTACCACTGCGGTCACTTCGAATATCGTGGTGGGCGTGTTCTCCAATGCGAATGGTGTGATTCAGTTCACCGGCGGCAATCTCACGATCACCAATCAATCCGACACGGGGCAGCTTGTGGTCGGCCAGGCGGGGCGAGGGACATTCACCCAAAACGGCGGTGTAGTGACCGTTGATCAGTTGCTCGTTACCAATGGCACCAATAGCGTCTTCAACTTCATCTCGGGTGCGTTCAACACGAAATCCACCACGGTCAGCAACACGCAGACATTCGCCTTCGGTGACGGCGTCGGAGCGGCAACCTATCACCTGCTCGGAGGGGTTCACTCATTCGCGGATGGCCTCCGCATTCGCAACAACGGCACGCTCAGCGGTTGTGGCACAATCAATGGCAGTGTCCAGGTGGACGCGGGTGGCACCATGATTTCTGATTGTGGCGGAACACTTTCAGTCACGGGTACCGTCACCAACAATGGCGTGATGGAAGCTGTGAATGGAGGGACGCTTGAATCCTATGGACTGGTGGTCAACAACGGTTTGATCAACGTACTTTCCGGCAACACGAATTTCCACGCTGGGCTGGTGAACAATGGTGCTGTCCTCACCAGCAACAGCCTGCCGCAGATTGTTTCTTTCTCTCTGGTAGGCTCGAATGTGAATATCCAGTTCACGACTTTCAGCAACTTGACGCACTACGTCGAATATAACTCCGACCTCGTCACTGGGAGCTGGATTGCCCTGACAGGATTTACTGGCACAGGAGGAATCATGAGTAATACCGATCCCGGGGCCGCAACGTTGACCCAGCGCTTCTATCGGGTTCACCTGGTGGTGCCACCATGAAAAACCGTGTTGCGTTTACGCTTCCGCAGTTGTTGGTCTCCGTGGCGGTTGGCTTGTTGTTGGCCGGTGCCATACTGCCCGTCCTGCAATCAGACCATCAGACTCTTCAAAGCGCCATCTGCGCGAATAATCTGCGTGAAATCGGCGTCGCCATCACCATGTACGCTGCCGACCACAACGATTGCTTCCCGCCGGGGTACGATAGCAGTGCGGGGTCAGACTGGCATCTGCTCATTACGCCATATCTTGGGAAGACTCAAACAACCTATGCCTCGGGTGGCACAGCGAGCCCTGTGTTTATCTGTCCGGCATCCGTACTGGTACCACCGGCGGGCACAACAGTATCACTCACCTACACTGCGCATCGGGCGATGTTTTGGTGCGCACCGAACCCGTGCAATATTAATGGAAATGTGATCCAACAATACAAGATGAGCCAATGCTCCCGTCCGGGTGAAGTGGCCATGGTCTTTGATGGCTGTCAGCAATCCATTGACGCGCCCTACACATTCGATGCCCAGGCCTGTTCGGATCAGCTCCTTGACTCCACCCTCTATCTCGGCGGCCCCGGCGCCAACAAGCCCAACCAGCCTGAGCCCATGGATCCAGCAAAAAACGTTGATGGCTCCAATAGTGTCGGCCTTATACGCTGGCGGCATTACAACAACAACGGCGCGAATTTTCTCATGGTGGACGGACATGTGGTGTCGTTCCTTGGCGGTCAGCTCCTGCGGCGTAACCTCTATTACGATAAGTGACCGTCCCGGGTTGTGCTTTTTCGATTTGGGCAGAATGACGATTGCAGGGCGCAGTCATAATGAATAAGGGCGAACAAGAAACGAACAGCTCTCGGAGCTGGATTGCTCTGACGGGATTTACCGGCACAGGAGGAATCATGAGTCATACCGAGACCGGGGCCGCAACGCTGACCCAGCGTTTCTATCGGGTTCACCTGGTGGTGCCACATTGTTATCGATTCTCAAGACCATCAAAACGATCCCAAACCAGTTTGGAACAATTCACAACTTGTTTTTAGATGGTAAAGGACCAAGAACCACAAGCCCGTCAAGAACCGCCGAAAAGCTGAGGCATGTGGATTTGAGCGCTGTCCGAAATCGCCGGAGCTTTCCACATGCGGTGTCATTCTGAGCGAAGCGAAGGATGACACTCCTGCAGTTGTTGAAAACGTGCCAGTACTAGAGGTTGACTAGTGGTATGACATGCTTCATTTGCAGGGTCGTTGGTAGGGACGGCTCGCCGAGCCGTCCGCTATTCCACACCGGCACGGCGCGGTGGGCCACCGCGCCCTACCCATCGAATGAACTGTGTCACAGCACTAGCCTGATGGAAAAACAAAAGGGGCAGACGCGTGGGTCTGCCCCCGGGAAATGTGACTGTGGACCGATTTAGCCGGCGGCGGGTTTTCCAGCTTGCTTGCCCATCACATGGCGGATGATGTGCAGGGCTTCCTGGATGCGGAACGGTTTGCGGATGTAACCGTCGATCTGATGGTGCGCCAGAATCTGACGCAAGCGCAGTTCCTCGGCGCCCGAGACGATGATGACCTTCACATCCGGATTCAGCTTCTTCAGCCATTCGAAAGTCTTGGCGCCATCCAGTTGCGGCATGTAGTAGTCGAGCAACACCAACTGAAATTTGTCCTTCTCCCGGGTGAACTTTTCGAGGGCCTTGACGGGATTGGAGACCGCGATGACCTCAAAGCCAAAAGGCTCGAGCAATTCCGTAATGAGGGTGCGGAATTCCTCGTTGTCATCGATTGCCAGCACGCGCACGCGTGAACTGTCCGCCGCGAGCGGCTGCACCACGTTGCTACCGTCGGTCTTGACCGTTTCCACCTGCCCGATGTTGTCGGCTGTTAGCGGCATTCTAAAACCCATCCTCTCTTTATTGTCCCCTTGCCCAATTGTGGGCAATCGCACCCCCAAAATAAGCAGGGTTGGTGCCAAATCTTGACCGCTACGACACTCAACACTATCATCCTGACGAAATTCATACGGAAATGGCCAAAAAGGGTACATTCATCACTTTTGAGGGGGGGGAAGGCTGCGGAAAATCCACCCATATCGACCGTTTGGTCGCTCACTTGCGGCAGGATGGGTACCAGGTTCTTGTCGCCCGCGAGCCAGGTGGAACAAATGTGGGCGAGCAAATTCGTCACATTCTTCAATACAGCAAGCAATCCGTCGCCATGGTTCCCGAAGCCGAGTTGCTGCTCTTTTGCGCCAGCCGCGCGCAACTCGTCCGCGAAGTCATCGAACCCGCCTTGAACGACGGCCAGGTCGTCATCTGCGACCGCTTCTTCGATTCCACAACCGTCTATCAGGGCGTGGGGCGGAAGATCGCGCCGTCAGCCGTGGCGGCCATCAACAATTTCGCGGTCGGCACGAACGTGCCGGAGCTCACGCTGGTTATCGACCTTGACCCGCGCATCGGCTTGGAACGCGCCCGCGGCCGCGAGTTGTTCGACCGCATGGAGAACCAGTCGCTGGAATTCTACGATCGCGTCCGGCAAGGCTATCTCGATCTGGCCAAACGCGAGGCGCATCGCGTCAAGGTGATCGATGGCAGCCGGTCCCTGGAAGCAATCGAGAAGCAGATCTGGGATTTCGTGACCAATGTCCTTTAGCGATCTCCAGGAACAAAAGGCCGTGGCCGCGCAACTGCACCGCAGCTTGCAGCGCGGACGCCTCGCCCACGCTTACCTGTTCACCGGGCCGCGCGGCAGCGGCAAGGAACTCATGGCGCGGACGCTGGCGAAGGCGCTGAACTGCGCGGAGAAGGATCACGATGGTTGCGACCATTGCGATTCATGCCGGCGCATCGACGGAGGCGCGCATCCCGACGTGTATTGGGTGCGGCCCGAGTCGAAGAACCGCCGGATCCAGGTCGAGCAGATGCGCGAGTTCATGAAAGCCGTGAACTTGCGTTCCTCGATGGGCGGGGTGAAGGTCGGGATCGTGGTGGACGCCGATTGCCTGGGGGATGAAGCGAGCAACGCGTTCTTGAAAACGCTCGAGGAACCGCCCGCACAAACCGTGATCGTGCTGCTCACCGCTGACCCCCAGCGGCTGTTACCCACGATTCTGTCGCGCTGTCTGAGGATTTCGTTCGGTCCAACGACCGGGCGCGTCGCCTCGCCCTACCATGCGAAACTCGTGCCGCTCCTGGCAAAGTTTTCCGCGAGCGGCGAGGAAAAGGTTGCCAACAGTTATCAATTGCTGGCCGAACTGACGGCGCTGCTGCAGGAAATCCGTAAGGAAACGCGTGCCCGCATCGAGGCGGAGATGAACCTGGATCGATACGAGGAATTGGAGCCGAAAGTCCGCGAGCGGCTGGAAGAGCAACTCGAAGCGCGCGTCGAAGGGGAATATCGGGCGACGCGCGAGCAATTGCTGGAGGAAATATACAGTTGGTTCGGCGATCTCCTCCTGTGCGCGGAGGGCGCGGACGACAAGCTGTTGGCGCATCCCGACCAGGCGGCGGCCACGCGGCGCGTGGCGACGGGGCTGACCTACCCGAAAGCCTGCCACAACCTCGAGGCCATCGAGCAAATCCGCGACTCGCTTTCCCGCAACATCTCTGAGACGCTCGCGTTTGAGGTGGGTCTCCTCAAGCTGGCGCAATAGCCGGGAAGGTTGGGATCGACGGAATGAAGCGGCTCAAGAACTGGTTTGTCTTCGGACTGGCGACAGTGGCGTTTCTGGCGCCGCTGAAATTCGGCACGCCCGTGATGATTCAGGGGTCTGCTCTGCTCCCGCGAGACAGTTTTGAATGGCTTCATTTCTCGTGGCCGAACGAATTGGCCATCATTTTCATCTTTGCGGGTTTCATCTGGCTCGTGCTGGATCGCGATCGCATGCTGGCGCGCGTGGATTTGTTGTTCACCCTCCCGCTGTTCTTCCTGTTGACCCAGGCGCTGGCCGTGCCCGAGACCATCTGCCCCCAGGCGACGATTGATACCCTGATGTTGTTTGCCGCAGGAGTGCTCCTGTTTTATGTGGGGGCCTGGTACGTGCGCGACGGCGCCGCGACCGCCCAAATCTTCGGGGGACTGGCTTTGGCGACATTGTTTGTCTGCTTGCTGGCGATGCGCCAGCATTTTGGCGGCCTGGCGGAATCGCGCGCGTACGCGGCGCTGTACGTCGATGCCGCGCGCGTGCCCAAGGATTTCTTGTTGCGCATAACCAGCAATCGCGTCTTCGGACCGCTGGTGTACCCGAACGCCCTGGCTGGTTTCCTTGTCGTGGCTTTCGCGCCCACGCTCGTATGGATTTGGGTGCGGGCCCGCGGTTGGGATGCGCGGGTGAAGTGGATCGCCCTGGTGTTCGCGGGCGGAGTGATGTTGTTTTGCCTCGTATTGACGGGATCGCGGGGCGGGTTCATGGCGTTCGGGGTCATGGCGTTGACAGTTTTCGCATGCTGGTTTCCCGGAGGGGAGCGCCGAACGGTATTCTGGCTCATCGGGCTTGTTGCAACGCTGTTGGTGGTTTTTCTGCTTGGGCAGCGCGCCGGCTTTCTCCATTTTGGCACGACCAGTTTGGAGTCACGGATGGATTATTGGCGGGGCGCGGTTGCCATTGCGAAGGATCATCCGTGGGTCGGGACCGGTCCGGGCACGTTCGGTTCCATTTATCCGAAGTACAAGACGGCACTGTCCGAAGAGGCGCAAGCCGTCCACAATAACTTCCTGCAAATGTGGTCGGACTCCGGCGTGTTGGCGTTCGTTGCGTATGCCTTACTCTGGATTGTCGCGGTGCGGGACGCTTTCCGGCTGGCGCGGCAGCGGACAGGGGATGCGGCGGCAATGGCGGTTTGTGGGGCGTTGGCGGGTTGGGCAGTGCATGGGCTGATGGACTTTGACCTGTACTCGCCCGGCGTGGCACTTCCCGCATTTATTCTGCTCGGTATTGTGCAAGGGCTGAAGGAATTACCGAGAACCGACTCCGTGACCTCGTCGCGACGGCGGGAGAACTGGCTGATTGGCGCGATCTGCGCCCTCGTGCTGGTCGCAGTCCTGTGGACAGAAGGCCGGGCCCTGGCGGCAGGTGTGATTGTCAATGATGCTCGCGAACGGGTGGCTGTCAGCCCGCCAGCGTTAGCTGACATAAAGTTCGCGGCCAGATTGGCGCCTTGGAACCCACGCCTCCAATCAATTTTGGGCGAAGTGGCCCTCCAAGCCGGCCAACCCGACGAGGCCATCGCGGCCTACCGCCAAGCCATCCAAGATGATCCCTACCGGGCCGCTGGTTGGTGGCGGCTCGCGGAGGCGAAGCGGGCGACGCACCAGATGGATGCGGAAGTGCTTGAGGCACTGCACAAAGCGGTCGAACTCAACCCCACAAATAGGCGTTATAAACAGGCTCTTGACGCGGCTGAGGAAAGCGTTAGACAATCCCACCCCGCTTTGCTAGAGTCCGGTCCCGCCAAGGAAACCGGATCCTCCAAGTAATAGACGTACCTTGGCGAAGGCAAACCAGATGTTGTGTTGAGGCACTGTTTGACAAGCGGACAGCGAGTTGGTAGAACGTCGCCCCTTTTCGGTTTTAAGAGGATGGAACCATGGAATTGGAACAAATAAAGGCGATAGTCGCCATGATGAAGGATAATGACCTTTCCGAGTTCTCAATGGAACAGGATGGGTTGAAAATCCGCATTAAGCGCGGTCCCGAGGATTTTCAACAGACTGTGACCCTCCCGCCGCCCGCTGCATCCCCGCCGGCTGCTGCTCCCGCGCCGGTTCAAGCGCCAGCGACCGCTCCTGCACCCGCGCCTGTCATGCCCGCAGTCGACATTAAACACATCAGCTCGCCCATGGTCGGCACATTTTATCTGTCACCTTCACCGGACGCGCCGCCGTATGTCGAGGTCGGGCAGGAAGTGGACGCGGAGACGGTCGTTTGCATCATTGAGGCGATGAAGGTGATGAATGAGATCAAGGCCGAAGTGAGCGGCGTCATCACCGAAGTTGTGGCGGAAAACGCCAAACCCGTGGAATTTGGTCAGAAACTGTTCGCGGTGCGCGTCAAATAGCGCGCCCGCGGCACCGTCTCCATTGCCGCACGTTACGTCGCCATGTTCGATAAAATCCTGATAGCCAATCGCGGTGAAATCGCCGTGCGAATCATCCGCGCCTGCAAGGAACTGGGCATCCGCACGCTGGCAGTTTACTCAAAAGCGGACGCTGACTCCTTGCATGTGCAATTGGCGGACGAGGCGATTTGCATTGGCGACCCGCCCAGCAAAGAAAGCTATCTCAAGATCGACCGAATCATCAGCGCCGCGGAGGTGGGTGACGTCGAGGCCATTCATCCCGGCTACGGGTTCCTGTCCGAGAATGCCCATTTCGCCGAGGTCTGCGAGAACTGCAATATCAAGTTCATCGGCCCGGCCAGTTCGTCCATCCGCTCGATGGGAGACAAGGTCGCCGCTCGTGAAACGATGCGCAAAGCCGGCGTGCCCATTGTGCCCGGCAGCGACGGCCCCGTGGAGAACGAACAGGACGCGCTGAAGATCGCCCGCCGGATCGGCTACCCGGTCATCGTCAAGGCCGCGGGCGGCGGCGGCGGTCGTGGCATGCGCGTCGCCCACAACGACCCGAGCCTCGTCAAAGGCTACCATACGGCCCGGTCCGAGGCGGAACGCGCGTTTTCCAACTCCGCCGTTTACATCGAGAAGTACATCGAAAGTCCGCGCCACATCGAGTTTCAGATTCTCGCCGACCGCAAGGGCCGGACCATCCATCTCGGGGAACGCGACTGCAGTTTGCAGCGCCGCCACCAGAAACTCGTCGAAGAATCCCCCTCGCCCGCGCTCACGAGCGATCTGCGCAAGAAAATGGGCAAGGCGGCGATCAAGGCGGCGCAGGCTGTCGACTATATCAACGCGGGCACCATCGAGTTTCTGCTCGATGCGAGCGGGACGTTCTACTTCATTGAGATGAACACGCGCATCCAGGTCGAACATCCCGTTACCGAGGAGGTTACCGGCATCGATATTGTGAAGGAACAAATCCGCATTGCCGCCGGTGAGGAGCTGGGGTACGACCAGAAGGACATCCAGTTTCAAAAACACGCCATCGAATGCCGCATCAACGCGGAGGATCCCTTCAACAATTTTCAGCCCAGCCCCGGCCGCATCGAATTCCTGCACGTGCCCGGCGGTCACGGCGTGCGCGTGGACACGCACGTCTACGCCGGCTACGTCATCCCGCCGAATTACGACTCGATGATCGCCAAGTTGATTTGCTATGGTCGCGACCGTCGCGTGGCGTTGGATCGCATGGCGCGGGCGTTGGATGAGTTTATTATTCGCGGCATCAAGACGACGATCCCCTTGCACAAATTGATTTTGAAAGACCCGAATTTCCGTCGCGGACGGTACTCGACGAGTTTTGTCGAACGGCTTCTGGAGGCCAGCCAGCCGCTGGTGCCGCCGAAGACGGAAGAATTAAGACCCGCCCACGCGGGCGCTCCGTAATCATTAAAGGAGTTTGATACAGGAAATCATGAAAAAGATCGCGATGCTGACGGGCGGCGGCGACTGCCCCGGTTTGAACGCAGTGATTCGCGCGGTGACGCGCAAGGCCCTGGTGGAAGGCTACGAGGTGTTCGGTTTCCACAACGGTTGGGCCGGCGTGCTCAAGGGCGATTATTTTCCGCTCACGCGGGAGCGGGTGTCGGGTATTTTGCATCTCGGCGGCACGATTCTTGGCACTTCGCGCACCAATCCGACCGACGAGCAGCTCGAGACGCTGGTCAAGCATGTCAAGAGCATGGATCTGTCCGCGCTCGTGGCCATCGGCGGCGACGATACCCTCAGCGTCGCTTCGCGCCTGCACAAGCGCGGCATGCCGGTCATCGGTGTGCCGAAGACCATCGACAACGATATTGACGGCACGGATCAGACCTTCGGCTTCGACACGGCGATCAACATCGCCACCGAAGCGATCGATCGCCTGCACAGCACCGCCGAGTCGCATAGCCGGGTGTTGGTGGTGGAATTGATGGGGCGTCATGCCGGCTGGATTGCGCTCGAGGCGGGCATGGCCGGTGGCGCGGACCTGATTTTGTTGCCGGAATTCCCGTTGACCCTGGCCGAGATCTGCAAAATCATCAAGCAACGCCAGGCGGGTGGAAAGAATTTCTCCATCGTCGCCGTCGCCGAGGGCTTTAAGCTCGGCGGCGTCGAGATTACCGCCGCCCAGGAACTGGACGCGTTCGGCCATGTCCGGCTCGGCGGCATTGGCGAAGTGCTTTGCCGTGAGATTGAGAAAACCACCGGTATCGAAAGCCGGGGCGTGGTGCTGGGTCATATTCAACGCGGCGGAACACCCAGCGCCTTCGACCGCGTGCTCGGCACGCGCTACGGCGTGAAGGCGGTCGACCTCGCGCTGAAAGGCGAGTTCGGCAAGATGGTCGCGCTGCGCGGCACGGAGGTCGTCGGCATCGACATCAATTCAATCCTCACCGAGGTGGTCGACCCGAAGACCGGCAAGCCGAAACTTCGCGTGCGCAACCGCTGTGTGTCCCAGGAACTCTACGACGTTGCGAAGGTCTTCTTTGGTTGATGTCAAAAACCCATCTCGTCCGTTGCCATTTGTACGGATTCATCGATACCGCGTATATCGATGGGTTTGATTCGGGGGAAGTGGCGCGTGAACTAATCGCGGGCGGCGTGGACATCCTCCAGGTGCGCGCGAAGGAGAAGTCGCACGCGGATCGTGTCGCTCTCGCGCGGAGTGTTGTCTCCGCGGCGTTTCAGTACAAAGTGCCCGTGATCATCAACGACGACATCGAAGCGGCTTTTGAGGCGGGCGCGGACGGCGTGCACCTCGGACAGGAGGATTGGGCCGCGATTCCGCCATGGAAGAACGGGCCGAACGGTTGGCGAACATGCGCATTGTTGGGCTGAGTACGCACTCCTTGGAACAGGCGCTGGCGGCGGAACGGGATGGCGCGGACTATCTCGGGGTTGGCCCCGTTTATCCCACCAGCCACGAAACCCGGTGTGGAACCCGTAGGTGTCGAGTTGGTGCGGGAAGTTGCCGCGCGCGTGAAAACCCCGTTCTTTGCGATTGGCGGTATCACACTCAGCAACATCGGCGAGGTCCTGGAGGCGGGCGCGACGCGCGTGGCCGTCGTTTCCGCGATCCTGAAAGCCTCCGATAGGACGAAAGCCGCGACAGCATTCAAAAAGCGATTGGAGAAATTGTAGCCGCGAAAAAGTTCGGGGGCGGCAAAGGAAATCACCATGAGTCTTCTCATCACCGGTTCTGTTGCGCTGGACAGCGTCAAGACGCCACTCCAGGAACACCACGATCTGCTCGGCGGCTCGGCCAGTTACGCTTCAGTGGCCGCAAGCTTTTTTGAACCTGTCCAGATGGTCGCAATTGTCGGCACGGACTTCCCGGAAAAATATCTCGCCCTCTATCGCAAACACGGCATCGATCTCGACGGCCTGCAGATTGCCGACGGCAAGACGTTTCGCTGGAGCGGCGAGTATGAATGGGACCTGAACAAGCGGCGCACCCTGTCGGTCGAATTGAACGTCTTCGAGAAATTCCAACCCAATTTACCGGAAGCCTACCAGCGCACACCGTACGTCTTTCTCGCGAACATCTCGCCACAACTGCAGATGCACGTGCTGGCGCAGGTTGTCGCGCCGAAATTTGTCGTGGCCGACACAATGGACTTGTGGATCGAGACCCAACGCGACGCCCTGACCGAGTTGCTTCGCAAAATTGATTGTTTGGTGCTCAACGAGAGCGAGGCGCGCGAGTTCACGAAGCAGACCAGCCTCATCAAGGCCGGCCATCAGACTCCTAAAGCTGGGCCCGAAATACGTGGTCATCAAAAAGGGCGAACATGGCTGCTTGCTCTTTGGGAATGATTTCTTCTTCAGCGCGCCGGCGTATCCCGCTCGAAGATATTCACGACCCGACCGGCGCGGGCGATTGTTTTGCGGGCGCGTTCACCGGTTATCTCGCTCGCGCCAACCGCATCGACCAAAATTCCCTTCGCAAGGCGGTCATCTACGGCAGCGTCATCGCCTCGTATTGCGTGGAGGATTTCAGTCTCACCCGGCTGCAATCGCTGATCGAACCCGAAATCAACGAGCGCTACACTCAGTTCAAATCGATGAGTCACTTCGACGCGGACTGATCTTGGGGCTGAATTGTAGGGCAAGCGCGTCGCTTGCCGTCGTTGATCAGTAGGCACGCCGAATGGCAGGCGGAGCGCCCGCCCTACAAAACCGATCCGTAAGCGCGTTCAGAACCCGGCGCGTTCAATTTCACTTTCGCCGAAAAGTATCTCACGGGCCCGTTCGAATTCAGCTTCTGGGACGAGCACGCGCGTGTCGCGGGCCAGGTCATCAAGGTTTGGCTTCGCGTCCTTCTCTTCCATCTGGGGATGGAGGTCCCACTTCTCAAGCACCAGCACCACCATCTCCGATTTGATGGCCTGGCCTTCAAACACGATCCGCTGGCTCATTGCCATTCTCCAATTCCACGAAAAGGTGCAGGAGGTATCCGAGCAGTTGGATCCGCAGCGCCGCCAAATGCCGCGGATCCTGTGGGTCGAAGTCCCGGCGCTCCATGTCTTGTTCGTCGATCTTGTGGATTTCGGCGAGGATCAGGCGCGTCTGGTTGAGGGCGCTCATCCACGCGCTCAGATGCTCGACGGGAAATGTGACCTCGTAAGCTTCGGGCTCTTCCTGGTTGCCCGTCATCGCCGTCAGGTCGCGCGTCACGGTTTCCGCCGCGGAGACGAACAGATGGCGCAATTCCGGGCTGACCATTTGCTGCCATTCCTTGTTGATCTTGTCGTTGCCTCTGGTGGGATTGGGAAAAAGTCGGGCGCTGGCGTCCGGTCCGTCGCGCAATTCCAGGATTTCCGGGCATTTCGCGAAGCATCACGGCCAGCATCGCCGTCAGCCCGCCAATGCGGACGCGCTTTTCATCCAGCCGTTCGACGCGCAGGTCGATCACGTTGCGGATTTCTCCATCGTGGCGAGCAGTTGATAGCCGTGAAGTTGGTGGACGTAATGCTCCGCCTGCTCGCGGCCACCTGACCACACCAGCGAACGGCCCTGGTTATGCACCTCCAGCATCATTTTCTTCGCCTTGGCGCGCGGATAGCCGAATACGCGCATCAGCACCATGGTGACATAGTTCATCAGGTTGATGGGATCATTGTGGACGATGACGTTCCACGGTGTCGAAAGCTCCTCCTTTGTCGCAGTCTCGTCAATATGAATGACACCGGGTTGTCCCGTGGCGTTCGAAGGCGTCATATTTCCCGGTACCATACCAAACCCGCCCCCCTTTACCAACTTTGGCTTGATTTGAAAAAAGAAACGGCGAGAATACAAGGGGTTTCAAGCGGGCGTAGCAGAGTTCACCCCGAAAAGTTCGGGCGCTTGCCCCGAATCCTTTTCGGGGTGGTAATGCACCGCAATCAGGTGCGGGCGTAGCATAGTGGTAATGCACTGGCTTCCCAAGCCAGCTAGGTGGGTTCGATTCCCATCGCCCGCTCCAAATCTCTCTGCGCTTGGCAGCACCCACCCAAGCAACCTGCGGGTTTGATAGTGCACCGGCCCCGAAGGGGATTCGGGGTAAAGTTCGCCACGTGAAACGTGGTAAAATTCCCATTAGCTCGATTCTATCGAGCCGCCCGCTCCAATTCTCCACTGAGGCTCCGGCGGCTGATTTAAAGCACGGTATTATTCGCCTTGCGGAATGTTAACGAATATGTTAACTTCCTTGGTGTGCATGAGATAAACTTTTACAGGACTGCCGGTGGCCATTGTCCTGTTGAGGAGTTCTTGGACAGCCTGACGGGAAAGCAGGCTCAGAAAGTGGCGTGGACATTAGCAACTGATTGAGGAACTGGATCGGGTTCCGAGCCGAGTATCTGGAAAAGATGACAGGAACCGAAAATCTCTGGGAAGTCCGGGTGGAGTTTGCCGGGAACATTTTTCGGCTGTTGGGTTGCTGGAGGGCGGATCTGACTCCGACAGCATTTAGAATAAACCCAGGATCGCAAGGGAAATCAATACAGGGATTGCATGAACGACTATTTCAACCGGAACACCAGGTACCAGGAAAAACCTCAAAAAATACATCATCAATCGCCAACATCGGGACGCTGATTTTGCCAGGGGTTACGATAAGGGCTATGCCGAATTCAAGGTGGGGGTTCTTATTCGTGAGGCAAGGCAAAGGATTCGGTTGACGAGGAAGAACTCGCCAAGCGGCTGCGTACCAAGAAGACCGCCATTTCCCGCCTGGAGAACCATGCGACCGACATTCGATTGAGCACCTTGCTTAAACTGGCGAAGGTCTTAGGCAAGGAACTGCAAGTGGTGTTGCGGTAGGACTGCGGGTCGCGCCGCCGCTACCACTTCCACCGCTTGAGGCAGGGCGGCGTTGACGGGGGGCTGGATGCGTGAGGGATCAGGCGGCGGGATTCGGCGGGGGCTGGGGCGGAGAAGTTCGTTGACCCTGCGGCTTGGTCTGGCAAAATGGAAGAACGAAAGACGGCGGGTCTGAGTTGCAAAGGCAGGCGTAGGACAATGTCGCAATTAACGCCACAGAGTATTCACGCAATTCTGTCGGAGTATTTTCCCGAAAAGAATGACGATTTTCCCTCTTCATACCTAGAGGAATTGTCTGAGCTAAATCGCTTCGGGATTTCAACAGCCACGCAATTGCGGCAACTCCTATCCAAGTGGTCGGCAGAAATCATGGACATTGATGCCAGTCCGATGAGTTCGCAGGATATCGCTCTCGCCAAGGCGGTTGACGGAGACGAAGAAGTCACTAAGAGATTGGAGACTGGATATTGGTTTTCATACCCAGCACTTCTTCGTCTTGCGTTAGAACTAGAGTTCGGAGAGGAATATAGAAAGTTCAGCTACAAGCGTGACGGTCTAGAATAAGCTATGAGCGTTCACCGATCTTGCATCTAACTGAGTTGATCGAAGCCGCTGTCGAGGATCTGGACAAGCTTTGGAACTGTCAAGGCAAAACCCGACGGATCGAGAGACGAAAACATTTGACCAAAGGCCGGTATTTTTTGCGGTTGAAAATTATCCCTTGGGTAATTTCGTGAGCCGACACGGGGCCGACATCAACAGCGTTGATTTTAGCCGAGCGAGCCCCTTGCTTTATGACTCCAGTTGGGCAATTACGAGGTCGCGCTTTCGGCTAAAGCATGGTGCCAATCCAAATGCCGAAGAAATAACGGGTCGATTCCCTTTCGGCAAACGTCGGTCAATAATGATCATCGACAAGCTTCAGAGCCGGAGGGAAAGCCAAGCGAGAGGTCGAGGGAAACGGGCTCGATTTGCTGACTCAACATTAGTCGGAATCTCGCCTGGCGATTTTCAAGTGGAAGCAAATTGGGGGCGGTCATGGATCAGCGACAGTCGCAATTATCTATCTGCCCACCGGTCTCAGTTTAGTAAGCGAGGGATGTGCTGGTCATTTTGGGTCAGTCGAGAACAATCGGCGAAAGGAATAAAACCATGAGCAAGATGCAGAAGAAGAACTTGTCCCAGCCGGACGAGAAACGGACCTTTGATAACGGACTGGTTGAAACCGTATCTCTGAGCGGGGTGACCTTCGGTCGGGCGACGTTGCAGCCGGGTTGGAAATGGTCAACCTGCGTAAAGCCCCTGGCGAAAACCCAGAGCTGTCAGGCAGCCCATCTGCAATACCATGTGTCGGGACGCCTGCATGTCGTGATGGATGACGGATCGAAAGCCGAATTCGGGCCGGGAGAAGTGTCCTATCTTCCGCCAGGGCATGATGCCTGGGTGGTGGGCAATGAACCGGTCGTTGTCATCGACATCAGCGGGATGGAGAATTACGCCAAGCCGAAGTGAGATGATCCGGCGGCGTTTCTAGGCGGCAGGATTTGGCTCGCCCGATGAACACTACGAATGTTCCGGTACAGCAGCCGTCAGTCGCAGCCGGGAAAGTTTGGTTTTTCAGCTTACCGGCTATGCTCGGGATTGCTTCCTGGCTGGCGATTTGGACGCGCACTTTTGCCTTCGACAATCACTATCTCAACGAGGCTGAAGCGAAGAAGGTGCTAATGGTAATGTTTGTTCTCATGCTGTGGATTGGTCCCTTTTCCGGCACGGCATCCATCATTCTGGCCCGCAACAGCCAGGTCGTCGGATGGAAACGAACGTTGTGCTATGTCCTCAATGGATTTTGGGGTCTCTTCGCATTATTTTCCTTCATCGGGTATTGCTTGTGGCGGCGGGGCCTATGGGCTTTTTGAGTATTTGAGAAGGTTGACGCATCGCGGGAGCGTCCGGAAACATCGGCGGATGAAATAAAAGGGAGAGTCGAGGCTCGAATCTCGGATTACTGCTACCCCCAAGCCGCATTCTCTATCTACATGCGGCCTCTCGCCTTTGAGATTTCCCAGCGAGTAGAGCGTCTCGACTCTCCACGGCAATAATACAAATCATCGGAAAAAATGCAAGGAGGAATTGCGCGGCCGTAAACAGCCGAAGCCGTTTCACTTGTTTTTTTCGAGAAGTTTCTCTCCAAAGTCGTTTAGGCGCAGAGCATGCGGCGGGGTAGGGCGATTCACCGATGGGGTTTGGTTGTTTGACCGACGCGAGATTCATCCACTTACCCAATATACGGGCAACAACGTTTCCGTTAGTATCGTTTCCTGTCAGAGAAAAGGAGATGCAGATGAAGAAGATCACGCTGACTGCGAAACTGATCGGGTGGGTTGAGTTCTGCTGGCTACTGGTGAGCAGCCCCAGCTTTCAGGCGGCGCGAAACAAGCGCCTGGCTTTTTACCAATACCAACAGAGCAAGGGCTACAACACTCCCTGCTTCTGATCTCGCATCAGGTACTTCTTGTACCAGCGAAGACAGGACAGAACGGCGGCGACAGCCCGATATCTGCCGTACGCCATTTCGTAGTCCGAACCACGCCGCCGCTATCGTCTCCACCGCTTGATGCACCGCGACGCTCGATGAGCAGTACGAACCCGCCTGCCGATTTCGAGGAAGACTTCGTCAATGGTTTTTCGCTTGGCTATGGCGCGGTCGATTATTTCGCTGTAAACGTCATCGTCGATCACGATGTGTTGCGTGGGACGACCGGCTTTTTCTTCGGAGTAGGATATGTAGAGAGGTGCCAGCCGTTGCAGCACCCGAAAGACATGAGTGGAGACTTCCAGCACGTGTCTATTCATACAGCCCCCATCGACCTTCCACGGTAACGTAAGCCTGATCGCACAAATAGCAACTGATGCCGGCGGTAGTCGACAGAGCTTGCACGAGGACGGATATCCTAGAGGCAGTGTAGAGATGGACATGCTCCTGCTTCGACGCCCCATCGGAGCGACCTCCTTGGGGGGCGTGATCGGGCGCTACACTGCCCAAGCTGACCGAGGCCCAAAATGGGCTTGTAAGCCTTTTCAAAGGTGAGACTATGAGTGCTTGCCAGACCGCAATCCGCCGGGCATGAAAGCGCTCATTAGTAGTTTATTGATGTTCGTCGCTTCGACGTTTGTGACAACGGCGGCGGATACGACAAAAACATCCCCGCCATCCCTGGCCGATCTTCGTCAGAACGGCGCATTTGCTTTCCCCCAAAAGGACGCCACAGTGCTCTGTGACCGGCCCGATTTGCGCTTCTCCGTGTGGAACAACGATGGATATCTCTTTGCCCAAGCGGTGGTATGGAATGACGACGACGCGTCGCTGGGCAAAACGGACGATAATCGGGAAATTGGGGACTGGTCGGAATTCATGCTCGACGTGGATGCCGACGGAAAGCCCACGCCTCACGTGGACCGGGATTATTTGCTAAATCCATGGCCGGGCTTCGAGGGTCTGCGTTACCAGATTTGCCTGGGCGAAAACACCTTCACGGGCATCCAAAGCGATTCTAAAGGCCGGGGCGCGATCCGCTACGTGGAAACCGCCGAAGGTAAGAAAGTCCGGGTGGATACTTGTTTAATTCCTCTGGAGGAAATACACCGGCACGCGGGTGATAAAATACGAATCTGCTACTGGGGTTTTTCGCCGAAACCGCTGCTGACAGTTAATTCCGCCGGTTACGAACGCACCGGGAAAGTTTACTACGCCCACTCTATTCCGCGATCCCAATACCATGAATATGTTCTGGCCACTGGCCGCGAAATTGATGCCGCTCAAGTCCCGGAAGGACGAAGCGATATTTCGCTTTCGCGTCGAAAGAACGTGCCAACGCCTGGGATTGGCGAGCCGGCCCCCGAAATCTCGGCGAAGGAGTGGATCAATCTTGTCCATCCTCCGACGTTGGCGACCCTGCGCGGAAAAGTTGTTGTCGTGGAATTCTGGGCGACGTGGTGCGGGCCTTGCGTCGAGAGTATTCCGCGCTTGAACGAACTACTCCACAAATATGCGGGCAGGAACTTCCAATTGCTGAGTTTCGCCGAAGAGGGTCACCAGACAATGGACAAATTCCTCAGCAAGAGGCGCATCGAATATCCCATTGGTTTGGAAAGTCCCTCCCTTGAAGATTACGGCGTTACCGCGATTCCACACGCGTTTGTCGTCGATCAAAAGGGAAAGATCGTTTGGCAGGGGCATACTGCTTCGGTCGAAATGGACGAAGCAATTTCAGCGGCATTGAACGAAGCGAAGTAGTTTCCGGGAGGCAACGGGCGGCTCGAAAAGAGGAGAGTCGAGACTTGCCTACTAACCGCTACTACCCTCATCCTCGACTCTCCACCTCAAACTACGCCCGATTGCAAAAATAGCAAATGATGGTTCGGTGAACGGGGCTGCGGACAAGGTTTTTATTGGGAATACGCCATTTCATTTTTTACGTGACAAGGCGGGACGAATTTGATGGCCAAGGCTGGAGGCATTCCGCCCGACAATGCGGAAACGGACGGCAATGCCGGGATGCGCCCGGCAATTTTGCCCGCAGAAAAGCTATTGCACTTTCGCAGGCGGCTGCTTATATTCCTTGTGAAAATTTTCTCAAACTAGTCGGATTAGGTCGGGACAGAGAGAAGACAAACGGCATGGCATATTTCATTACAGACACCTGCATCGGCTGCACCGTCTGCGAGCTGAAATGCCCCGTGGACACGATCAGCGGAAAGTCCAAGGAGTTGTACATCATTCACCCCGAAGGCTGCATCGATTGCGGGGTGTGCGCCATTTATTGCCCCGTTTCCTGCATTCAGGACCAGTACGGCAACCTCGTCACCCGCATCAAGCCGAGCCAGATCCCGAAGGCGAAGGTCATCGTGGACGACTGCACCGGCTGCGAGTTCTGCGTGGACATCTGCCCGTTCGATTGCATTTACATGAAGGAAGACCCCACGCTCACGGGCGCGGTCCACTACAAAGTGGCCGAGGTCGTGGCGGAGGAATGCGTGGCGTGCCGGCTGTGCGAGATCGTCTGCGACAAGGATGCCATTATCGTGCCGAATGCTCCGACCCATCGGGCGGCGATGTTGCCGTCCCAGTTGGAGAAGCATTAGTTCTTTCAAATGAGTGACGCAAAGCAGTCAGGGGACGCGCCCTCATCCGGCGTAGTGGAACCGTCGGCGGAGAAATCGACGTTCGCGACGCTGATGGTGCAACTCTTTGTGATCCCCCTGGCGGTCGTGCTGTTCTGCGTGGCGCTGGCGGGGCTGTTCATGTGGCTGACCGCCGAGCGCAAGGGATTGGATGACTACCTGGGCGCGTTGCGCGCCAGTTCGGGCGAACAACGCACTCGGCAGGCTCAGTATCTGTTGAACTATATCCAGGACTCGAAGCGCTGGCAGGGGATTTTCGATGTCACGGCCCAGATCAGCGCGGATCGCGAGCAGTTTCTCGCGAAAAACCCGCACGCGGTCACGGATATCGTGCAGGTCTTCACGGAGTCGCAGGGGCAAGACCCGAAGACGAGGCGGTATCTGGCGTTGGTGCTCGGTTTGTTGGGAGACCGCCAGGCCCTTGCGGTGTTGCGCGAGGGGCTGGGTGATGGCGACCCCGAGACGGTGAAGAATTGCCTGTGGGCGCTGGGCCGGCTGGACGATGAAGATTCGGTTCCGCGGATCATTGAACTGACCCACAACGATGAGCAGTCGGTGCGCCTGATGGCGGTGTACGTGCTCGGGTCGATGAAAAGTCCGTCGGCGCAGGGGGTATTGGAAGCGTCGCTCAACGATCCGGATGAACTGGTGAAATGGAATGCGGCCTTCGGGCTGGCGAGCAAGGGGAACGCCGCCGCCTGGGATGTGTTGGCGAGGTTGCTTGACAAGGAATACGTTGACCGTGTTACTCAGTTGATGCCGAAGGAGGGCCGGCCGTTGGCGGAAAACATCCAGCGGTACCGGGTGGCGGCGGTGATGTGGGTGGCGAAGCTGGATCCGTCGCGGGCCGCTCCGCTGCTGGAAAAAATGAGCACCGGCGAAGCGGATTTGCGGGTGCGCAATGCGGCGATTCAGCAACTTAATAATTTGAGACACAAGTAGCCATGGCAGATCTGAAATTTGTGGGAGCGGACAAACCCCAGCAGGGGCAGCCGTTGAGTCCGCGGGAAGAAGCGGTGCGGCGCTTGAAGGCCAAAGGGTTTCTCGATCCCTCGGGCCAACCCATGCCGCGCCGGCAGTTTTTTGTGAGCCTCGCGCTCGCCTGGGCGACCTTTGCCGCCGCGCTCGGGGGCGGATTGACGGCGCTCTTTGCGTTCATGGTGCCGCGTATCGATTTCACCCGGGTCAACGTCTTCAAAGTCGGGCCGCCGACCAATTTTGCGCCCAACACGGTTGACGAATCGTTCAAGGCGGCCCATCGCATGTGGGTGGTGAACCACGACAGCCGCATCTTCGCGATCCAATCCGTGTGCACCCATCTGGGTTGCACGCCGAATTGGATGGACGGCGAACGCAAGTTCAAGTGCCCGTGTCACGGCAGCGGCTACACGATCGACGGCATCAATTTTGAAGGCCCGGCGCCGTTCCCGATGCGGCGCTATGAGGTCACCCTGGCGGATGACGGGCAGATCGTCGTCAACGAAGGGCGGTTGTTCTTCTGGGAAAAGGGCGAATTTGACGATCCACGCGCCTTCATTGCGGTGTAAAGAGCCATGCTGAACAAACTTAAAAATGTAGTCCTGGATTCGCAGATCAAGAAATCGATTTTTCGCGTCGGCATCCCGAATACCGACCGCAAGCGCGTGCTGATCGTCCTGGGCAACGTGTTTTTGCATTTGCACCCGACGAAAGTGCGTACGAGCGGCGTAAAGCTGCGTTACACGTGGTGCGCCGGCGGCCTGAGTTTCTTTCTCTTTTTGGTCCTCACACTGACAGGCGTGCTCCTGATGTTTTATTACCGTCCCACGGTGGAAGGCGCGTACGTGGACATGCTCGACATCCGCTCGCAAGTCCCCTTCGGCATCATGCGGGAACTGCATCGCTGGAGCGCGCACGCGATGGTGATCATGGTGATGGTGCATATGTTCCGTGTCTTTATGACGGGCAGCTACAAGCCACCCCGCGAGTTCAACTGGGCGATTGGCGTCCTTTTGCTCGTCCTCACCTTCCTGCTTTCTTTCACGGGCTATCTGTTGCCCTGGGACCAGCTCGCGATCTGGGCGATCACGGTCGGTTCGAACATGGCAAAGGCCACCCCGCTGATGGGCGCGGGCGGGCCGTTCGCGGACTTCTTGCAAATTGGCGGCGTGCCGCTGGTGCATCCGGGGGATGATGCGCGGTTCATGCTGATTGGCGCCAAGGAGCTTGGCGGCACCACATTGTTGCGATTTTACGTGTTGCACTGCGTCGGCATCCCGCTGATTGCGGCGGTGTTGATGGCGGTGCACTTTTGGCGCATCCGCAAGGATGGCGGCATCTCCGGGCCGCTCTAGGCGCCAACAGGGAGGCAAGCAGGGTTTTCAATGGAACAAGCAGCGGCAAGTCATGGCGTTTTATTCGAGGCGTTCAAGGCGGTGGCCAATGTGCTGGCCACCCCGTGGCTGAGCTTTTCACTCACGACCATCGGGCTGTTGCTCCTGTTGCGCTTCCGCCGGTATGTCTTCAACTGGTGGATTGGCATCCTGGCCCTCGCGATCGAGGGCGGGGTGGTCATCTGGGGGATGAAGGACCCGAATTTTTTGCTCATCGTCGGCAAACCGGACAACGTGCCGATCACCGCGATGTTGTTCATCTCCACTTTCGTGCTCTGGCTCGCCATGACGCAGGCCGTGAACAACGATCGGCGTGTGGAACAAAAACTGCCGCCGGACGAGAAAGAGACTTCCAACCAAAAAACCTGGGTCTGGCCCGACCTGCTTTACATCGAGTTCATCGCGTTGATCATCTGCTCCATCGTCCTGATCCTTTGGGCGATTTACCTGCGCGCGCCGCTCGAGCAGCCCGCCAATCCCGCCGCCACGCCCAATCCATCGAAGGCGCCATGGTACTTCCTCGGGTTGCAGGAAATGCTCGTGTACTACGATCCGTGGTACGCGGGCGTGGTGTTGCCGAGCATCATCGTCGTCGGGCTGATGGCGATTCCGTACATTGACGTTAACCCGAAAGGCAGCGGCTACTTCACGTTCACGGAACGAAAGTTCTCAATCGGGATATTTTTGTTCGGTTACCTGGCGCTGTGGGTCTTCATGATCATCACCGGGACCTTCCTGCGCGGCCCGGGCTGGAATTTCTTCGGGCCGTTTGAGTACTGGGACCCGCACAAAATCGTCGCGCTCAACAACGTGAACCTTTCCGACTATGTCTGGGTGAAATGGTTCCAATGGATTTACCAGAAGACGCACATCGAGTGGTTTAACCAGGGTCTGCCGCAGGTGCGGAATGCGATCCCGCAATTGCTTCCGCCGGATCCCACATCGATTCGCTTGTTCCTGGTGGAGGTCGGTCACGCCATCAAGCGCGAATTCGCCGGCATCCTCTTCTTGGCGTTCTATTTCCTCGCCCTGCCCGGTATCCTGGCCAAGACGATTTTGAAAAAGTTTTATGAGGAATTGGATTTTGCGCGCTACAGCGTGTTGGTGATGTTGTTCCTCACAATGTTCACCTTGCCGTTGAAGATGGTCCTGCGCTGGACGATGACGCTGAAATATTTCGTGGACACCCCGTGGATCAAGTTCTGAGGCGATGAGAAACCAACCCGAGACGCTCCACGAATACAATATCCCGCGCCTGAACTGGTGGTTCCTGCTCAGCGGCCTCGTGTTCCTCTTGAGCCTCGTGCTGATGATTTGGGTCGATTATTCCGGCGGCTATATTCCCTGGCTTGCTCTGCATGGCGATCGTGAGTGGAAAAACTACCAACATCAATTCTACGCACTCGATATGAAGCGCCTGGCGGCCGACGCCAAGGCCGCCGAACTCAAGGCCAACGAGGCGGGCCTGTCCAAGATGCAGGAAGACCTGGATAAAACGAAGCAAGAGTTGGAGGGGAAAAAGCCCGAGGAGGCGAAATTGCAGGCTGCCGTGGATCAAGCGCGGGTGGAAGATGACCTGATCACGCGCCAGTTCACCATGGAAAAGGCGGTGCGCGACCAGTACCGGTCCTTGTACGAAGAAGCGCTCGAGGCCAACAACATGAATCAGGACTCACCAGTGGTCCGTGATGCAAGGGACAAAGCCGAGTCGCAAAACGAACTCGTGAACCGGCTCGATCTTCGCAAACAGGATGCCGACGCCCGGCTCCAGGCCGCGAAAGACAATCAGGCCGCGCTGATGGGTCACGAAGTAGAGTTGCAACACAGCATCAAGCGGATGGACGACGGTATCAAGCTTCTGACCACTCGGTACAAGCAACTCGATAGCGCGCTCGTCCAGGACGTAGTCAATGCGCCCGTCATCGAATTCGCCGCCGGGACCATCAAGGTCGAGCAGATCATCGCCGACAATCATCACACCGATGTGAACTTCGCGACAGTCCCGCGCGTGGATCGTTGCATCATGTGCCACAAGGGCATCGACCGGAAGGACCCGACACCCGAAGACCGCGCCTGGCGTGCCAAGCACAAGATCGAGTTCATTGAGTGGTCGAAGCAGCCACAGCCGCTCCGCAACCATCCGCAAATGGATTTGTTCGTCGGCGACACCTCGCCGCACCCGGCCAGCACCTATGGTTGCACCGTTTGCCATTGGGGTTGGGACCGCGAAACAACGTTTACGCGCACCGGCCATACACCGGATGCCGAAGAGAAGCAGCCGTACATTTTTGATGCTTCGACGAAACAGTGGGTGAACGTTCCGAAGAGTGAGGATGACGATGATGACGATGCGAAGGCGCAGAAGGTGTCGTTGCAAAAAACCAATGTCGTCGAAATGACCCAGAAAGTTGCGTGGCAGAAGAATCACAACTGGGAAGAGGAAGAGTTCCTCATGCAGCCGATGCGCGCTGCCAGGTATGTCCAGGCCAGTTGCTTGAAATGCCACAATAACCAAACCAATCTGAAGGGCGGCGAGAAACTGGACCATGGTCGCCGTCTCATCGAGCAGTTGGGTTGCTGGTCGTGCCATAAGATGAAGCAATTGGAGACGTACACAACCCATCACGTGGCCGCCGGCGAGGATTTTGACAGTCTTTGCAAATTCTACGACGTAAATGCCGACGATGTGCGCCGGCTGAACAGTTTCCCGGAGGAAGTTTCGCTGACGATTGGGCAGGAAGTGAACATCCCAATCCGCACGCTGCGCAAGCCGGGCCCGAGCCTGTACAAGGTGGCCAGTAAGACGAACAAGGAGTGGATGCGCAAGTGGCTCGCCAATCCGGTGGCTTTCCGCCCGAACACCTACATGCCGCGCTTCTGGGGACTCGACAATAACGCGGGCACGCCCGACCGCAATGCCGTCGAAATCAATGCAATCGCGGAATATCTTTTCGCCGTAAGCCAAGCGCGGCGCAAGGCACGAATGCACAGGGCAGCAATATGCTCGTCAATGACGGGGGCATTACGTGGGCAAATTCTCTGCCCAGTTCCGTATATCCCGCGCCGGTCCAGGGCGACGCCGACAACGGCAAGAAGCTCCTCGGCCAACTCGGTTGCATGGGATGCCACGTCGTCGATGAGAAGTTGATGGACATCAAGGTGCCCGCGTCGCTCAAGCAATACATGGACGACTGGCAATACCGGCGGTTGCGCTCGCAAGGGCCGCAATTGGCAGGCGTGGGCAGCAAGACCGGGGTCAACTGGCTCTTCGCGTGGCTGAAGGATCCGAAGCAGTATCATCCGAGGACGAAGATGCCGAACCTGCGATTGAGCGACCAGGAAGCGGCGGATGTCGCGACGTACCTTGCCAGTCTTCACAACGAGAAGACCGACCAGGAAACGTTGCCCGAGACCAAGGCGGATCTTCTCGATAAGGAAACCGTCGAGTACCTCCAGGTGACGCTGCCGATGGAAGAAGCGCGGCAAAAGATCAACAACCTCGACGACCTGATCGAGATGTATTTCGTCGACGAAGAGACGATGAAGTACTACCAGGACCCCGCGCGGCTCGCCCGCGAAGAAGCCCAGCTCAAGGCCCTGCAGAAAGAATTTGAGGAGACGTTCGACGACGCCGTGGACCGCAAAGCGAAGAGGTTGGCCGCGCAGATCGAGCAGGTAAAGGCGAAAATGCAGGCGGCGAAGCAGACGGTCGCCGCGATGCAGTTCACCGACAAGAAGAATGTGTACCTGGGCAGCAAATTGATTTCGCGTTACGGTTGCTATGCCTGCCACGACATCCATGGATTCGAAACCGCCAAGCCCATCGGCACCGAATTAAGTGAGTGGGGCAGCAAGCCGGTCGATAAACTGGATTTCGGCCTGGTGGACATCGAGAAGGCCCGCCTCCCGTGGTTGAAGCAGAAACTCCATGCGCCGCGCTCGTTTGACAACGGGCGCATCAACGTCACGCGCATGCCGCAGGAGTTGCTGAAGATGCCGAAGTTCAACCTGACCGACGAACAGATCGACCAGATCGTCACCGTCATCTCGGGCATGACCGACGAGAAATTGACGCCGAACGAGGCGCGGCAATTGACGCCCGCGGAATTCCAGATCGAGCGCGGCCGCTGGACGGTGAAGGAATTGAACTGCATCGGCTGTCACATCGTGGAAGCGCAAGGCGGCGCGGTTCGCGCGACGGGCCTGCCGACGGGGATGGAGCCGCCGCTATTGAGCGGCACGCCAACACAATTGCACCAGGGGCAACGCACCCAGCCCGATTGGCTGTTCCAATTCATCAAGGCGCCGCAAACCGGCCAGATTCGCCCGTGGCTGCATGTGCGGATGCCGACCTTTGGATTGACCGATGGCGAAGCCAACGTGCTCGTGAAGTATTTCGCGCTGCAAGGCGAGGCGCAATTCCCGTATCAATCGCCGAAGATTGACATGTCGCCAGAGCACCTGGCCGCCGGCAAGCAGTTGTTCGAGCAATTGAAGTGCGCGTTGTGTCATATCGTCGACGGCAAGGCGCTGGGCAAACCACTTTCGGAGATCGCCGAGGAAGATATGCCGCGTTTGGCGCCCAATCTTTCGCAGGCGCACCTGCGTCTGCAGCGCGACTGGCTGGTGAACAAATGGCTCGTGGAGCCATTGGCGCAACAGCCGGGGACGCGCATGCCGCAGTTCGAATACGGTACGGCCGTCGCGCCGAACATCCTCGGCGGCGATGGACGCAAACAAATCGAAGCGCTGGTGGATTACGTGCTGACATTGGGCACGCACGAGCAAGTTGCGGAAGCAGCGCCGCCCCCCGCGCCGGTGGCGGCGCCGCCAGCACAACCGTAACGTGAATTTTCGTGTACAACGGAAGCGTCTTAAGGGGTAGCGACAAAACGAATCAACTTTGGCCTTGAAAAAGGTTGGTTCCGATAGAAAACTGGTCAATTATCGACTGAAGGAGAAATCATGAGAGTATCCAAAGTTTTGAAAGTGGCAATGGCGGTGCTGTTGACGGGAGCGACCTGCTATGCGGCAGATACCGCGTCAATATCCGGCAAGGCGATTCTGGACGGCACGCCTCCGAAACCCAAGAAGATCAAGAATCTGGAAGGCACCGATCCCAAGTGCGCCGAGATGCATGCCGATAACCCCCTGATGAGCGAAGAGGTGGTTGCGAGTGCGGACGGCGCGCTGAAAAATGTATTCGTTTATGTGAAAAGCGGCCTCGGGGACAAGACGTTTGATGTGCCCAAGGATCCGGTCACAATCACGCAGACGGGTTGCCATTACGTCCCTCACGTATTCGGCATGATGGCCAAGCAACCGCTGAAGATCGTCAACGACGATGACACGCTGCATAACATCCACGCCATGCCCAACAATCCCGATAACAAGGAGTTCAACAAGGGACAGCCGAATAAAGGCATGGTGTCCACGGTTACCTTCGCTGTTCCGGAGGTCATGGTGCACTTCAAGTGCGATGTGCATCCCTGGATGTCGGCGTACGTGGGCGTGCTGAACAATCCCTTCTACAGTGTGAGCAGCGATGACGGCACGTTCTCGCTGAAGGGTCTACCGGCGGGTGAGTATACAATCGCCGCCTGGCATGAGAAGTACGGCGAACAGGTCCAAAAGGTCAAAATCGGCGACGGCGAAACCAAGACCGTCGAATTCAAGTTTAAGCCGGCCGAATAAAGCGGGTCTGGTGCGGCAGTTTTCCGTTGCGGGCGTTGTTGGAGTCACCCACGGCGCCCGCAAACGGTTTGTTTTTGAAGGGGACGCGGATCAATGACAGAAGCGCAGCATCACGAAGAGCATCACGATAAGTTGCCGTTTTGGCGGCACTACATTTTCTCGACCGATCATAAGATGATCGGCATGCAGTACGGCCTGACCGCGCTGGTGTTTTTGCTTTTCGGCTTTTGCCTGATGCTGCTGATGCGCTGGCAACTGGCCTATCCCGGCCAGCCGCTGCCGATTGCCTTTTTGGCAAAGCTGCTTGGAGAATCCCGCATGCCCGGCGGGGTGATGGCGCCGGAGTTTTACAACCAGCTCGGCGCGATGCACGGCACGATCATGGTCTTTCTCGGCGTCGTGCCGCTGGCGGTGGGCGCGTTCGGGAATTATCTGGTGCCCCTGCAAATCGGCGCGCAGGACATGGCGTTCCCCAAGCTCAACATGTCCAGCTACTGGGTGTATTTTATCGGCGGCGTGGTCATGTTTGGCAGTTTCTTCGTGTCCGGCGGCTCGGCCCAGTCCGGTTGGACTTCATATCCGCCGCTTTCGGATGTTACCCCTCTTAGCCATTCGCTATTCACGGGCCAGTCCCTGTGGCTAACGGGCATGGTGTTCCTGATTACTTCGTCGCTTCTGGGTTCGGTCAACACTATCACCACCATCATCCAGTTGCGGGCGAAGGGCCTGACGTGGATGCGGCTGCCATTTTTTGTGTGGGCGCAATTGGTCACGGGTTTCCTGCTGCTCCTCGCATTCCCGGCGCTGGAAGCCGCGGGTGTGATGCAATTGATGGATCGCATGGCGGGCACGAGCTTTTTCCTGCCCACCGGCCTGGTGATCAGCGGCAGGCCCCTCAACGTGAGCGGCGGCGGCAGCGCGTTGCTCTGGCAGCACCTCTTCTGGTTTCTGGCGCATCCCGAAGTGTACGTCTTAATCCTGCCCGCCATGGGGATCGTCGCCGAGATCATCGCCAACAACACTCGCAAACCGCTGTGGGGCTACAAATCCCTGGTGTATTCGGTGGTTTTCCTCGGGTTCATGTCCTTCGTCGTCTGGGCCCATCACATGTTCCTGACGGGCATGGGCACGGCCATCAACGCCTTCTTCCAGACGACCACGATGATCATCTCCATCCCGTCGATCGTCATCCTGACGGCGCTGATCCTCTCCCTGTGGGGCGGTTCCATCCGGTTCAACGTGCCGATGTTGTTCGCCCTCGCGTTCCTGCCGATGTTCGGCATTGGCGGCCTGACGGGCCTGCCGCTCGGGCTGGCGAGCGCGGATATTCATCTGCACGACACCTATTACGTCATTGGCCATTTCCACTACGTGGTCGCGCCGGGGACGCTCTTCGCGCTCTTTGCGGGCATTTATTACTGGTTCCCGAAGGTCAGCGGCAAACAGATGAATGAGTTCCTCGGCAAATTCCATTTCTGGGGCTCGCTCATCTTTATGAACGGCATCTTCATGCCGATGTTCATCGTTGGCATGGCAGGTGTGTCGCGCCGTCTATACGACGGCGGCAGCTCTTATCTCCACGCTCAGAACATTCTTTTCCTGAACAAGGTCATGTCGCACTCGGCGTGGGGCCTGGCAGTCATTCAACTTTTCTTCATCGTGAACTTCTTCTGGAGTCTTTTTGCCGGACGGAAGGTGACCAACGACAATCCGTGGGAGGCCACGACCCTCGAATGGGCCACCCCGACTCCGCCGCCACACGGGAATTTCCTCACGGTCCCCGAAGTCTTCCGCGGACCCTACGAGTACAGCGTGCCCGGTGAGGAAAGGGATTTTCTCCCGCAGAATGAACCCGACAAGAAGCCGGACGACCCGAATAACCGAGGAAAGAAATAGATGTCTACTGCCATTGAGATTCCTTATAACTCGACCGAGCGACCGGATACCGGCCTCTACAACGCCAAGCTGGGCATCTGGCTCTTTCTCGCCTCGGAAGTGATGCTGTTCGGCGCGTTATTCTCGACGTATGTGCTGCTGCGCACCGGCGCGGAAACGTGGGAAAACGGCGCCAAAATCGGCCTGAATATTCCCCTGGCCACCATCAATACGCTGGTGCTGATCATCTCCAGCGTGACGATGGTCATGAGTTGGGCCTCCCTCAAGATGAAAAACCTGGGCCGGTATAAACTCTTCATGGGCGTGACGATCCTTTGCGGCGTGGTCTTTCTGGTCATCAAGGGTTTTGAGTACGCGCATAAATTCGAGCACGGGATCTGGCCCGCGACGAGCACCTTCATGGCAATCTACTTTACGATGACCGGACTGCACGGATTGCACGTCATTGGAGGGATGATTGTCAATTCCTACCTCTGGGGACCCGGCACCAAGATGTGGCAGACCGACCCCGAGCGCTTCACCAATCGCATCGAAGTCGCCGGCCTGTACTGGCACTTCGTCGACCTCGTATGGATTTTCCTGTTTCCCGTGCTTTACCTTTTGCCGGGGAAATAAATGGATCGAGAACCCATGAGCGATACACATCACGAAAACGTTCAAAGTCACGTGAAGACCTACATTAGGGTCTTCGTTGCGCTGGCGGTTGGCACGGTTGTCACGGTGTTGGCCTCCTACACCCACTTGGGCATCATCCTCGGCATTGTCGTGGCGTTGATCATTGCTACAGTCAAAGGCTCGCTCGTGGCAGCTTTTTTCATGCACTTGTCTGCCGAGCGAAAAATGATCTACTGGGTGCTCGTGCTCACGGCGACATTTATTGTGGTGATGATCGGGTTGATCATGTTTGCCCGCGAGGACCAACAGGGACGCCAACAGGGGATTTTCGCCGTGCCGCAGCGACACGTGCCGGCGGCAACGGCGGAGTAAACATGTCACTGAAAACATTCCATATTATCTTCGTTACGATGGCCGTTTTGTTGTGCCTGGTTTTTGGCGGTTGGTGCCTCAGTTCGGATTACGCAAAGGGACGCACGGGCTATGCGATTACCGGATACGTCTCCTTTGGCTTTGGCGTGTTGCTGGTGCTGTACGAGATCGTGTTTCTCAAGAGTTTGAAGGAGAAGAAATAGGACGATGAACATCTTTTGCCGCGCCAGGAAATTGATGGTGCTCGCGCTGGTCGGCGCAATGGCTTTGGCGCCACGCCTGTTGCTGGCGTGCGCTGTCTGTTACGGGGCGCCCGGAGCGCCGCAGACGCGTGGCATGAATTTCGGCGTTTTCACCATGCTGGGTGTCACGGGGGTGGTGCTGGGTGGTTTTGGCGGCCTGTTTTTTAGTTTCGCGCGACGGGCGCGCCGTCACAGCGCGGAATTGACGCCATAACGATTCAAGCGAAAAGGACTGAACCATGTTGCAGAAGTTTTTAGGATTACCGATCAACGCCTCCGAACAGGGGGCGCAGATGGACTGGCTGATTCTCTACGTACACATCCTGATGCTGGTCCTGTTCGTGGGCTGGATTATCTTTTTCTTCTATACGCTCTTTCGCTTCAGCAAGGGTCGCAACCCCAGGGCGGATTATACCGGCGTCAAGACGCACGCTTCTTCGTATCTGGAGGTGGCCATCGCCGCGATCGAAGTCGTCTTGTTGGTTGGCATCTCGATTCCCTTCTGGTCGTGGAAAGTCAGCGCGTTCCCGACCGAACCGAATACGGTGCACGTGCGCGTGGTCGCCCAGCAGTTCGCGTGGAACATCCACTATCCCGGTCCCGACGGCATTTTCGGCCACACGGACATCAAATTGGTCAACGAGGAGTCGAACCCCATCGGGCTCGATCGCAAAGGTGATCCGCACGCGAAGGACGACATCGTGACCCTGAACCAGCTTCATCTTCCCGTGAACCGCCCCGCGGTCATCGAGATCACGACCAAGGATGTGATCCACAGCTTTTTCCTGCCCGTCATGCGCGTGAAGCAGGACGCCATCCCGGGCATGCTGATTCCCATTCACTTTGTCCCGACCAAGACTTCCGATGAGATGCGCGAGGAATTGGCGATGACCCTCACGCTTCCCACAACGAAGAACCTGGATATTTACGTATCGATGGAAGAATACAAGGCGGCGGACGGCACGGTCCTAGTGAAAAAGGGCCGTTCCATTAACGGCGAAACGGCCGCCAAGCTGGTGGCCAACGGCATTACCACGGTCCGTATCGCGCCGCACTACCCGGCGGAAATTGCCTGCGCCCAACTCTGCGGCCTGAGCCACTATCGCATGCGGGGTTACCTCACGATCGACAGCGAGAAGGATTACGCGGCGTGGTTGAAAGACCAGGAGGATTCAATCGAGGAGTAGCCCCGGCGACCCAGGGCTTGCGCTGATCGAGATGAATAATCACTTTAACCATTGGCTGCACCGCTTCGCCTGTCTGCTGGCTTTCGCGACGTTTCTCCTCATTGTTGCGGGCGCGAACGTGACCAGCCACCGCGCGGGCCTGTCGGTCCCCGATTGGCCGACCACGTACGGCAGGTTCATGTTCTCTTTCCCGATATCGAAGTGGGTCGGCAACATCCGCTACGAACACGTGCATCGGCTGATCGCCAGCGTGGTCGGAATGTTGACTGTCGCCCTCGCATTTTGGCTGGTGCGGAAGGAGCCGCGCCGCTGGGTGCGCCGGCTGGGTATCACCGCGCTGGGTGTGGTGATTGCCCAGGGAGTGTTGGGCGGGTTGACGGTCAAATTGATGCTCCCACCACCGATTTCCATCGCCCACGCGAGCCTCGCGGAAGCCTTTCTCTGCATCACGATGGCTTTGGCGCTGGTCACTTCCGAACGCTGGATGCAAGCGTCACCGGCCATCGAAACTGTCAATGCCAGGTTGATTCGAAGATTTGCACTGGCCTCGACGATCGCCATCTATTTGCAGATCATCCTCGGGGCGACGATTCGTCATTCGGAATCAGGTGTTCTCGCGCATATCGTCGGCGCCGTCGTGATCTTTGGCTTTGTCATTATCAGCGTGGTGGTCGCTCTGCTCACTTGGAAACAAAGGGAATTCCTGCGACACTCGGTTCTATTGCTCGGCCTGGTCACCGCGCAGATCGCGTTGGGTTTGGTGACGTTGATGGTACGCGTGCCGAAGAATGTCGATGGTCAATTGTCGGCGGTCCAGATGCTGGTGCCGACACTGCATCTTGCGCTGGGAGCGCTGGTTTTGGCGGTAAGTCTGGCGATCACCTTGAAGACCTACCGCTTCCTGGCTATGCCGAGGGAAGAAGCGGCACTGCCCTTTGCCGCAGGGGCGCTCTCATGAAGAGTCTTTCCCCCTACATCGAATTGGCCAAGCCGCGCATCCTTTCGATGGTGCTGGTGACAACAACCATCGGTTATTTTCTCGCGGCGAAGGGCATCCACCCGCTGGGGACACTTTTCCTGACATTGCTCGGAGTGGGTCTTGCGGTGGGCGGTTCGGCGGCGTTGAACAATTATCTGGAGCGCGATGTAGACGGCAAGATGGTGCGCACCCGTGATCGCGCTTTGCCGGCGGGCTTGATCCAGCCGGCGAATGCCCTCGCTTACGGGATCAGTCTCGTGCTGCTCGGATTATTTATCCTGGTTTGGGCGGTCAATTTACTCACGGGCTTTCTCGTTCTGCTGGCGGCGTTTCTTTACGTGCTGGTTTACACGCCGATGAAGCGGCTGACGTGGTTGAACACGACGTTTGGCGCGATTCCTGGCGCGATTCCGCCGCTCTGCGGTTGGGCCGCCGCCACGGGCCGACTCGACGCCGGCGCGTGGGTGCTTTTCCTGATTCTCTTTGCGTGGCAACACCCGCATTTCTACGCGATTGCCTGGATGTTCAAGGACGACTACCGTGACGCGGGTTTCAAAATGCTGCCCGTCGTCGATCCGAGCGGCGTCAGTACGTTTCGCCAGACGATTTTGTTTGCCATCCTCTTGCTGGGCGTATCGGTGCTTCCCACCATGATCGGCATGACGGGAAGGGTTTACTGCGTTGGGGCGCTCATGATGGGGCTGTCGCTGCTGGTGGTCGGCGTATTGTTCACCCGCTCGAAATCATTTCTCGACGCGCGTCGGTTGCTCAAGGCTTCGGTCATTTACCTTCCACTACTACTACTACTCATCATCATCGACGCCGGCTTTTAGGAGTTGATCCAGATGAGCGACTCTCTTCTCGTGGTCGAAGCGCTGACACACCGCTACGGCGAGCGTACGGCCCTCAAGAACGTCAGTTTTCAGGTCGCCAAGGGTGAAATCTTCGGTCTGCTCGGCCCGAACGGTGGCGGCAAGACCACGCTCTTTCGCATCCTCAGCACCTTGGCTGCGCCCAGCGAGGGAAGCGTGCGCATGTTCGGTGTTGACGTGGTCCGCGAGCAGGGCGAAATTCGCCGCCGCATCGGCGTGGTCTTTCAATCACCGAGCCTGGACCGCAAATTGACCGTGCTCGAGAACCTCCGCCATCAGGGTCATCTCTACAATCTTCGGGGCCAGGGATTGCAGTCGCGGATCGATCAGTTGCTCTCACGGTTCGGAATGGCGGATCGCAAAGGTGATCTCGTGGAAACGCTTTCGGGCGGGCAGCGGCGGCGGGTGGAATTGGCGAAGGGTTTGTTGCACAAGCCGCAGGTGCTTTTGCTCGACGAACCGAGCACCGGGCTCGATCCCCGCGTGCGGCGCGAATTGTCGGATTATCTCGAACGCTTGCGCGATGAAGACGGCATGACCATTTTGTTGACGACGCATTTGATGGAGGAAGCGGATCGGTGCGACCGTCTTGCCATTCTGGACCGCGGCGAACTCGTGGCGCTCAGCACACCGCGCGAATTGAAAGAACAGATCGGCGGCGACGTGATTTCGGTGGAGACCCGGCAACCGCAGCCGTTGGCCGAACAAATCAGCCAGCGGTTTGGCATCGAGGCGCGGGTCCTGGATGGCAGCGTGCGCGTCGAGCGTGCCAACGGCCACAAATTCATCACGGAACTGGTCGAGGCGTTCCCCGGTCAGATTGACGCCATCAGCATTCACAAGCCGACGCTGGAAGATGTGTTCGTTCGTCGCACTGGTCGTCGATTCGAGGAGGCGCCGGCGTGAGCACCAAAGCGGAGAGTAATTATTTCCTCTTGCCCGCGCTCACGCTCTGGTGGCGGGAAATGGTGCGGTTCTTCCGCCAGGGGAACCGGGTCGTCGGCGCCCTCGGCACCCCGTTGGTGTTCTGGCTGTTGCTCGGGTCGGGACTCGGCAAGTCTTTTAGCGCGCCCTCAGCGCCCGAGGGACATGGCTATTTGGAATATTTTTTCGGGGGCACGATTGTGCTGGTGCTGTTGTTCACGGCGATATTTTCGACGATTTCGATCATTGAAGACCGACGCGAAGGATTCCTACAAGGGGTGCTCGTGGCGCCAGTGGGGCGATTTGCGCTGGTATTGGGAAAGATCCTCGGCGGGACAACATTGGCGCTCGTGCAGGGATTGATGTTTCTGTTGCTGGCGCCCTTCGTGGGCATTTCCTTCAGCGTCGCGTCGGTGATTTGGCTGGTTGTGGTGATGTTTTTGCTGTCATTTGCGTTGACTGGCCTCGGATTTCTGCTGGCCTGGCGGATGGACTCTACCCAGGGGTTCCACGCCATCATGAACCTGTTTCTGATTCCGCTGTGGCTTTTGTCCGGTGCGGTGTTCCCGCCTTCCGGCGCGCCGGCATTCATGCGCTGGATCATGGTTTGCAATCCGGTTTCCTATGGCGTGGTTGCAATCCGTCACGGACTCTACTGGAACACGCCGCTCGCTACGGCTGGGATGCCGTCGCGTGAACTGAGTTTGATTGTGACTGTGGCGTTCGCGGCCGTCATGTTTCTGTTGTCGCTGTTGGCGGCACAGCGGACGACCCGGGGGGATTTGCAATGAAAGTGAAGACCATTTTGAATATCGGGGTGATCAGCACTTTTGTCATCGTGGTGGGATCGGTCATGATGATCGTGATGCGTGGGGCGCCCACGCGGGCCTCGGCGATGGATGTGCCCGTGCTGGGTTCGGTGCCGGAGTTTTCGCTGACGGAGGCGAACGGCACGGCGTTGCGACGGGCGGATTTGCTTGGGAAGGTTTGGGTTGCCAGCTTTCTCTTTACGCGCTGCGGCGAAGCCTGTCCACTCATGATGCAACATGAAGCACGGTTGCAACCCGACCTGCCGTTGCGCGATGACTTGCGGCTCGTGAGTTTTTCAGTTGATCCCGACTGGGACACGCCGAAAGTGCTGACGGAGTATGCGCACACGTTTGGCGCGGACCGGAACCGCTGGTTGTTTCTTACCGGCGACAAGAAGCAGGTCTATTACCTGGCCAGCGACGGGTTTCACCTGGCCGCGCAGCCCGCAGACCCGGCCAAGGACATGCCGATCCTGCACAGCACGAAGCTCGTATTGGTGGACCGCGGCGGGGCGATTCGCGGTTATTACGACAGCTCGGATCCCGCCGAGATGGAGAAACTCATCCGTGATGTGCGGCAGGTGCTGGCCGAGCGGTCATGATCAGCACGTCTCAACTACCGGTCTTGAACGCCACTTTGAACGCGACCAGCGCCGTATTTCTTGCGTTTGGTTACGGCTTCATTCGCCAGAAGCGTGTGGCGGCGCATCGCGCCTGTATGTTGGTGGCGGTGGTGGTGTCGGTAGTATTCCTAGTTTCGTATGTAACCTATCACGTGCAAGTGGGCAGCAAGCATTTCCCCGGACAGGGACTGGCAAGGCCCGTGTACTTCACCATCCTGTTCACGCATACCGTGCTCGCGATGGCCGTGGCGCTTTTTCTAGCGCCCGTGACGCTGGTCCGCGCCTTGCGCGAACGATTCGATCAACACAAGCGGATCGCGCGCTGGACGCTACCGATTTGGTTTTACGTCTCGGTGACCGGTGTGATTATCTACTTCATGCTCTACCACTGGTATGCGCCTGCGTAAGCCGATTTTCTGGTTGATGCTGGCGGCGCTCCTGGCCGGGACTGCGATCCTGGCGGACGCGGAAAACGGGCAGGGCATTATTTCGGGCACGGTTCGCCTGGTGGGTCCTCCTCCGAGCATCCCCACCGTGCTGCCCCAAATGGATTTCGATATGTGCGGCTCCGCGGCACGACCAATGCAGTCGCTATTATTGGGGTCGAACCAGGTCGTCCGCAATGTCATCGTCTACCTGGCCGGTTACCCGCAAAGCAGTGTCGAGAGCGGGACCAACGACGCAATTATCGTCGATCAACGCGACTGTGAGTTTGTCCCTCGCATCCAGATCGCCCGCAGTGGCGTGCCGTTGATCCTGAAGAACAGTGATCCGATCCTGCACGTCGTGCGCATTGATTTGATGAGCAGCACCAATGGGCCGCGAACGCTCTTAAAAGCTGCCACGCCTTACGCCGGTTATCAAAAAGTCTATCAACTCGCCAATTTTCACGAACCAACCCTGCTGCAGGTGACTTCCGTCAACGGCCACGAGTGGATGGCCGCTTACATCGCCGTTATGCCGCACCCCTGGGCCGCGCTTACCGACGAGAACGGGCGGTTTACGCTGCGCAATGTGCCAGTGGGAACGCACAAAATCTACGCCTGGCACGAAGCCCTGGGCACGCTGGTGCACGACGTGCGCGTCAATGGTGCAGGCAGTACCACGGCGGAGTTTCGTTTTTCAGCCTCACGCTAGCGGTCAGTTGCCGAACGCAGATGCTACCTACTGCGCGACATCCGCATTTCCGCCAGCCGGGCATTCTTTTCATCCCCGAGAGCGGTGAAGCATTCCTGCAGCGTCCGCCAAACGGCACGATCATCAATTCCGTGATCGATCGCGGGCTGCAACGCCTTGATCGCCTCGCGATAGCGCCCGGCCTGGACGAACGCGGAGGCAAGGCCTTTGCGGCCGACGAGTCCGTTGGGCGCGACGGCGACGGCCCGCGTTCCGCAAGCGATGGCTTCATCAAGTTGTTTCGTGCCGGTGTAATAGACCGTGAGATTGACGAGCGCCGGGTAGCACTGCGGATCTTCAACCAACGCGTTCTGAAAGAGCGTTTCAGTATTCGCCCATACTGCCGAACGTTTCGCGCTCAGAATTGCCAGCCCGATCAGCAACGAGATGACCACGGGGACAAGGAAGGGCTGAACCTGCCGCCAATTGTTCGCTAAAGCAACGATACCCACACTTAATGGCAGCGCCAGTCCAATGAGCGGTATATACAGGAAGCGATCCGCTACGACATGCGCACCGACGGGAACCAACCCGATCGTTGGCGAAAGTGTTATCAGGTAAAACAACCAGGACGGCAAGACGACCGGTGCGCGGCTGCGGAGAGCGAAGGCTCCCGCAAGAAGTACGACGAACAACAGCAGGTAGCCGGCGGCATGTAGCGGCATCCAACCGAAATCCTCAAACGACGGGTACACCGCGGACAGGTGAAACGGCCAAAGAAACTTTCTTACATAAAACCACGTACAGTAGCCAACCAATCCCGGCCGCGCCCCGAGCGGAATGACTTTCGTGCCCACGACCGTTTCGCCGTCGCCGCTGGCCTGGGCGACGAACGTGGCGGCGCCGATGATCAGGCTCACAATGAAGAACGGGATTTTCTCCCATACCGCGGTGCGCCGCTTCCAAAATACGTCGAGAAGAACCAACACGAGGGGAAGCGTAACGGCCGTTGATTTGGCGAGCGCGGAACAAACGAACAATAGCAGGCATCCCCAATAATCGCGCCGGTTTTCGCGGACAACCCAACGCAGGTACGCGAGGATGGCGAGCAAGTAAAAGAAAGCGAAGAGCAGGTCCTTGCGCTCCGTCACCCAGGCGACGGATTCGACACGGAGCGGATGCACGCCGAAGATGGCCGCCGTCAGGACTGCTGCCGCGGGTGCGTGTTCGAAACGGCCCCGGAGAAGTTGGAACACCAGCCGTAACACAAGCACCGTATTCGCCGCGTGCAACAGCAGATTGGTAAGGTGGTAGCCAAATGGTTTGTGACCCCAGACCTGATAATCGATGGCCAACGACAGCCACGTGAGGGGAACGTACAACTTGGCAGCCGGTTCGGTGAACATCGCCCACAGATTTGCCGGTGAAAGTGAACGAATCACCGGGTTTTGCGTGACATGACCGTAATCGTCCCATTCGAGAAATTGGCCCTGCAAGCCTCGCGCGTGCGCGGCGATTGTCAGCAGAACAACAAACAGACCGCCCGTCCACAGCCAGCGGTCAGTTCGCCAGGAAGTGGAGGGCGTTCTCATAGTTTGCCCTCGCAACGGCGTTCAGATTCCCGGGCCAGTTTCGCGTTGTTGGTGTCTCCCAAAGTCTCGAAACAGTCCGCCAGTATGGACCACACTTCCGCGTCCTGAACATCCTGCTGGGCCAACGGACGCAGGGTGCCCACGGCTTCGCGCCGCTCGCCCTTGTCGATCAGGGCATAGGCGAGAATCTTGCGGCCGCGAATATTGTTGGGCGCGAGCTTGACGGCTTGCTGGGCGTGGTCGATCGCCTCATCGAATTCTTTGCGGTTCGGATTCATATACCAGACCGCGAGATTGAGGTGTGCGGGCAGGCAATCAGGGTTTTCCTGCAAAGCGTTGTCGAAGAGAGTTTTGGTATTGCTCCAAACGGCCCCGCGCCGATCCGTCAGGAAAGCCAGCGCCACCACCACGGCGATGACGGGCAGGCTGACGGCAAAACGCGCCGCTGGGTTTGGCAATGAAAAAATCACCCAGACCACGGCCAGGCTCACTGGCAATGCCAGCCCAATCAGGGGCACGTACGAAAAGCGGTCGGCGACAACATGGACACCAACGGGAATCAGCCCAATCGTGGGGGCAAGCGTGGCGAGGTAAAAGAGCCACGCGGGCAACAACGCCGGCCAGCGACGTTGGGCAGCGATGATCAGTGCCGTCACGGCGGAAAACGCCGCAAGGTATCCGACGCTGGTGAAAAACGTCCAACCCATTTGATCGAAGTTCAGATAGACCGCTGAAAGATGGAATGGCCAGAAAAACTTCTTTACGTAAAACAGCGCGCAGTAACCGACCAATCCCAGGCGCCCCCAGAAAGGGACGACTTCAGGAGTCGCCACGGTTTCCACCAGCCCGCCGGCCTGGACGATGAAGGTGATCGTGGTGATGATCAGGCTGACGGCAAAAAACGGGGCCTTTTCCCCCCAGGCTTTTCGCCTGGCGAGCCAGTGGTCGATGATCAGGAGTACGATGGGAAAGCTGACGGCGGTGGACTTGGAGAGCGCCGATGCGACAAAGAGGCCGAAGCAGGCCCAGTAGGTTCGCCATTTGTGGGTGGCGAGCCAGCGCCAGTAGGTGAGCAGCGCGCCAAGGTAGAAGAAAGCGAATAACACATCTTTGCGCTCGGTCGCCCAGGCGACTGATTCCACGCGCAACGGATGAACGCCAAAAATCGCCGCGGTAAGAAGCGCCGCCGCAGCCGCGTGTTGAAATCGGTCGCGCAGGATTTCCCGCACGAGCACCAGTACGAGCAGGGTATTTGCGAGGTGCAACAGGAGATTGGTGAGGTGATACCCAAAGGGCCTTTGGCCCCAAACCTGATAATCGACGGCGAACGAAAGCCACGTGAGCGGGCAATATAACTTGGCAGTCGGGTGCGCAAACATCAGGCATAAATTGTCCAGTGTGAAACCCCGGATGGCGGCGTTGCGCGTGATGTGGATGGTGTCGTCCCACTCGACGAACTGGCCCTGTAAGGCCCGGAAGTGCGCGGCGAAGGTGAGCGCGAGAACCAGGATGGCGCCCAGCCAGAAGAATTTGTTGGACTCGGAACGCTCGTTCATGCCCGTTGGGCGCCGGCGTCAGGCGAGACTGGCGGAAACCAGTTGGCTGACCAGACGGTTGTCGGCGCGGCCCGCCAGTTTGGCCTGGACGGCTTTCATCACCTTGCCCATGTCGGTCTTGGTGGCGGCGCCCAGTTCGGCAATCGTCGCTTTGACGACCTCTTCCACCTGCGCGGGCGAAAGCTCTTCGGGCAGATAGGATTTCAGCACCACCAACTCCGCCTTCTCCTTCTCGACCAAATCCGCGCGGCCGCCTTTCTCGAAACTTTCGATGGAATCCTGCCGCTGCTTGATTTGCTTCTTGATGACGGCGGTAACATCGGCGTCCGTAAGTTGTTCCTGCTTCTTCTCGATCTTGTGGTATTCGACCGCGGATTTGAGCAGGCGCAGGGTGGCGAGGCGGGGGGCATCCCTGGCGCGCATCGCCTCCTTCATGTCGGCTGCGATTTTGTCCGTCAACATGCGACGAAGACTAGGCGGGCGGCGCGCGGCTTGTCAACTCATTCGACCACGGCGAGAGAGACGACGAGCACCGTATTGCCCACCTCGGGGCCTTTGACGAGCAGTTCACCATGACCGACGCGGACACTCGATTTCACCAGCGCGGCCCGGCCGGAATACATTTCAAAATCCACCATCCGTCCCTTTTTGTCGACGGCCCGGGGAGTGACGAAGACGACAATGCCTTCACCCAGGTCCAGCCGGAGCTGGCCGTTCTCCTTGAAGGATCCCTGTTGCAGGCCGAGTTGCCGATAATGCCGGTAACCAAAGACCTTTTTCAGTTTGGGCTCCAGCCTGGCGAGTTGCTCGTCCGGCTTGTCGGCCTCGTTGGACGCGCGGATCAGCCGCACCTCAATCGAGGCGGCCTGAGCGCTGGCACTCAGAACAACGCCCAGTAAGGCAGCCACGAGCCAGCGCATATCAGGTGTCCAGGTTCGCAAAGGCGGTCTTCATTTCATTCATGTCGGGTGTCCAGGGCAGGCCCGTGACCCAGATCACCGTTACACCGGCGTCTTCGGAATCAAATGCCGTTGCGGCCGAATGAGGGACGGGGGTCTTCAACTGCTCGATCTGGGCAAAACCTCCGGGGCGGGCACGGCAGCCGTTACTTCAGGCGCGCGACGAACTTCTACCTCTACGCGCTGAAAGACTGGTCCAGGCACGCCAGCCGTTACTTCGGGCGCGCGGTGAACTGTCTGCATGAACCAAACCGCCCCAAAAGCCGCGACGACCAAAGCTGCAGCGGTCGCCATCGCGAATTGATGTTGCCGCAACCACTCAGTCAACACCAGCCGGGGCAGCGGAACCTCGACGGACTCGCTGCCTCGCCGCTGGATTTCTGTTTTCACTTTTGACCAGAAGAATTCGGGTGAATCACTCATCGCCGCCGCGGGAGGGTTCGCCTGCAATAGACGGCGCACATGCTGCTGGTGCCGATACTCCAGCGCGCACAACAGGCAAGTGTTGAGGTGGCGTTTCGCGAGCCGAAGGCGCCGGCCTTTCAGTTCGCCATCCAGCAATCCGGTAACGGCTTCGGTGTTATGGCGGCGGTTCATATCACTTCCTTCAACAATTTCTGCAAGTGTTTCCTGGCATAGTGCAGTCGTGACATGACCGTGCCAACCGTGCAGCCGGTGACCTTCGCAATGGCCGCGTAATCCAAGCCGTCAAACTCACGGAGTTGAACCACCGCGCGATGTTCGGGCGACAACTCGCGCAGCGCGGCATCGATCTGCTCGCGCAATTCCCGTCGTTCGGCCTCGTCCACGGGCGAGGGGTTGGTGGAAGGCGGTTCCTGGACGCTGGCGTCCGTGTCGGGACTGATTCCCTCCTCGAACGGGGTGGTCGGGCGCCGGTCGCGGCGGCGCACGAAATCAATGGCGAGATTGGTCGTGATCCGATAAATCCACGTATAAAACGAGGCGCTCTTGCGGAATTTGCGGATCGCCTGCCAGCCGCGGACAAACGCTTCCTGGCAGAGGTCGGTCGCATCCTGCTCGTTGCGCAGCATGCTAAAGGCGAGTCCGTAGACCTTGCCGCGGTAGCGGCCCACCAACGCCTCATAGGCCTCCAGTTCGCCCCGCTGGCAGCGCTCGACGAGTTCACGGTCGTTGAATTCAGGCTGAGAGACTTCATGCGCCGGATTCGACGCATCCGCCACCGAAATATTCACGGGTATTTTGGCCGCGTTTTCCATTAGCTATTGAACACCCCATGGGCCGCAACCGCGCTCGCCTAGCGCGATGACAGGATTATGACAAATGTCTGGTATATTTTCCATGTCTTTTGTGCGTCCGCAATACCACCTTCAAGGAATAGGAGTGCGGCATCCTTACCCTGATGGCCCCGCGACCGTCGAATTCCCAAACCATTCATAACGCGCTACTTGGCTGGGGGGTTCGTTTCGCAGAAACGCATGTTTTCGAGGCCCTCCCTGTCCGCTAGTGGCGCGGGCGTCTCGCCCGTGATCTCCCACATCCGAGTTGAACAGGCGTCCCGCCTGTGGCCCCCGCCATCGGGTCCGCCAAAGCCTTGGCGACGGCGGATGAAAATTGGGCGTTAAGTGTTTCATGTTGAACAGCCCGCCCCGAATTCTTTTCGGGGTTCATTTGTTTCCCCGAACCTACCCCACGCCATCACCCGTGTCCAGCAGAATTATCGATTAACGATATTTGCGGACTTGGCTGCGTGGCCAGAAGGGTGCGCTTGAGGGGAGTGTGTAGGTTGATTGGTCTAAAGCCCTGCCGCTGTCACGGCAGAGGTTGCGGGTTCGAGCCCCGTCACTCCCGCCAATTTCCTTTTCAGGATGTTCGGTGTCAGCCTGTGATAAATCCCACCTAGTTTACTCAAATCCCTTTGTTAAGCCTGTCCAACGCGTGAAAGAATGTCCCACTTTGTCATGTTAAATTCAGACTGGCTCAATGCCCCGGTCTGGTATGCGCGATAGAGCTTTGCGACCCGTTCGATTGCGTCGGCTTGTCTGTCCTTCGGTTTACCCAAAATCGCGATCTTTGCGCGTTCCCACTCTTCCGCTGTCAAAGCGCCTAGCTGAACCAACCGGGCCAACTTCTCCAGTTCGTCTGCGATTCCTGATGGTGGGACAGCGCCCTCCAGCCTTTGAACCAAGGTGTTTGCTGCTTCGTGTGCCGTGCGAATCCGTTCTTCCGCGCTGGCAGAGCCGTGATACATTTCCATAAGCTCTCTGCCGCGAGGGGTATCTATCGGCACAAGTTGGGAATGAGAACAAGCCGAGCACAAGTCTCTGACCGTACTGCTTGGTGCGTTGAATGATTTTCTAACCGAGCCGCAATTACCGCAAATGTAACGGTATTCGGTGATATCAATACGATAATACCAGCCTGCCAAGAGCAGTAAACACGCCACAGCGATAACGATAGTCAGTAGCACGAGCGCCTTTCAGCTTCCTGATGATAGAAGCTCCGAGGTTCGTAAACAATCCCGAATTCTCCCGAACACCCGACGAGGCCATACGACAATAATGAAAACCGTCCGAAGTTGATAAATTTTTAAGAGTATGGGGGTACCGTTTTTTCATTTTATACGGCGTGGTTGATTTTCGCTGCCGTATCTTGGAGAATCCGTTACGAGACAAAGAGAGCACCCGATGGATATTTCGTTCAGTTGTGGCACTTGTGGCAAACACCTTGTTGTCGATGAAGCGGGAGCAGGAATCACGATCGACTGCCCCGGATGCGGGAAACCGGTTTTTGTACCGAGCACTTCGTCGCAGGACGGACCAGTTCGAGTTGAAGTTAAATCAACCGGGTATAAAGCAAGTGCGGTTCCAGCGATGCACAGCCACCCCCTTGTTCCATCGTTCTCAAGCCAAACGCAACCTGATGTTCATCCCTCAATTGATGGGGGCATCTACTGCCTAATTATTCTGACTATGATTCAGATTGTTGGATTCGTGGTGGTACGGCAAAATTTTCTGTGGTCGGGGGTATTCATGGCTGCAGACATGCCTTTTGTAGCTGCGCCTTTATTATGCGCTGTTTATGGCATGTGCATCGGACACGTTCGACACGGACTTCTTCTCGTACCGGGCTGGCGTTGATTCTAGGCCTTTCATACTGGTTAATGTTCCAGCCGCTGGTACAGCCTAGTGGTGCTGATATTCAAAGGCAGATGGAAAACATGCAGAAGCAAATACAGAACATGTTCAAGTAAAGCTCGCAGTCGAGGCGCTACGCTCTGCGAATTCGGGCAGGCCTTGTAGACCCGCACCGATTGTGGTACGAGGGGAATATTTCCTGCTGATGGGGTCAGACCGGTATTCGTGACATTCTTGCGCGGACTCATTCGCGTCCCTACCGAGTGTCAACTTACGGAAGGCGGGGTGGCGGGGCGCTGGGGGACGAAGGTTTGGTAGCGATCTTTCTGCGCCTGCTTGGCGGCTTCGCGGGCTTCCTCGAAGAAGATTTGCTGGGAACGGGCCGCCTTCGCCGGGCTGGAGGGCTGCAATCTTTCATGGCGACCATCCGACAGGAGCTCGCGCGCTTTGACGTTGTCCTGGAAGGTCATTCGCAAGATGGAAATCAGCCGGGCCTGGGACGTGGGCTCCTCGACCGGCACGAGCAGTTCGACGCGGCGGTCGAGGTTGCGCGGCATCCAGTCGGCGCTGGAAATAAAAACGAGCGGTTCGCCGCCATGATGGAAATACAGGATGCGGCTGTGTTCGAGGAAGCGGTCCACGATGCTGACCACGCGGATGTTCTCGCTGAGTTTCGGCACGCCGGGCCGCAGGCAGCAGATGCCGCGAACGTTGAGTTGGATCTGCACGCCCTGTTGCGACGCGCGGTACAGGGCCTGGATGATATCCTCGTCCACGAGCGAGTTGAGCTTGGCCATGATGTGGCCCTGTTGACCTTCCTTGCGGCGCTGCGCTTCGCTCTCGATCAGGGCCAGCAGCCGCGCGCGCAATCCCAGCGGCGCCGCTTCGATGCGCTGGTATTTGATCGGCTGCGAGTAGGCGGTGATTGTATTGAAAAACTGCGTCGCGTCCGCGCCAAAGTCCTCGCTACACGTCATCAAGCTCACGTCACTGTACAGCCGCGCCGTGACTTCGTTGTAGTTCCCGGTCCCGAAATGCACATAGCGGCGAATGCCGCTCGGCTCGCGGCGGACGACGATGCAGATTTTGGCGTGCACCTTCAGCCCGCGCAGCCCGTAGATGATCTGGACCCCGGACTGCTCCAGCGCCTGCGCCCAATCGATGTTGCGGGCCTCGTCGAAGCGGGCCTTCAATTCCACAACGACGGTGACGTGCTTGCCTTTGTCAGCCGCCCGCGCCAGCGCGGCGACAATCGGGCTGCTGCCGCTGGTGCGATAAAGGATTTGCTTGATCGCCAGCACGTCAGGATCGTCCGCCGCCTGTTCCAACAGGCGCACGACGGGCTCGAAACTCTCGTACGGATGAAAGAGCAGGATGTCGCGGCGTGTGATGGCCTCGAACATCGATTCGCCCGGTGCGATCAGGGGAGACGGTTGCGGCGGCCACGGTTCGTACTTCAGTTTTTCGAAGCCGGCCCTTCCCGCCAGTTCGCGATACGCCGCCAGGTCGAGGGGCCCCGCGATCTCATAAATCTGGTCGTCATTGACCTGGAGCGCCTGCTTGAGGAAAGACAAAGCGGTCGGCGAGATGTTGCGGCCAACTTCCAGGCGCACGCAACCGCTGCGCTTGCGCGCATCCAGCACCTCGCGCATTTGCGAGAGAAGATCACCGGCCAGGTCTTCGCGGACGAGGAGGTCCGCGTTACGGGTAATGCGGAACGGCACGCATTCACTGATGAATTCGCCGGGAAAGAGTTTTTCCCGGAACATCGAAACGACATCCTCCAGCAGCGTGTAGTCGTAGCCCTCCTGGTTCACCGGCACCGTGATGAAGCGGCTGAGGCGTTTCGGCAGCGTGACGACGGCGAAGCGGGGTTTGCGCGAGCGGGCCGTCGTGGGATTGAGTTGCACCAGCAGATCCAGGCCGAGACCGAGCAACAGCGGGAAATCCGTTGCGTCAACCGCCCGGGGTGTGAGGATCGGGTAAATCTCGCGCTCGAAAAGCCGTTCCAGGTACTCGGCGTATTCCGGTCCGATCTGGTCAGGCAATAGGCGACGAATTCCTGCATCCGCAAGCTTGGGTTCGATGTCCTGCGAAAAACACGCGCACTGTTCGGCCACGAGTTGGTGTGTCCGCTGGCTGATTTCGAGGAGTTGCTCGCGCGTGGTCAGCCCGGCGGGATCGAACAGCCGCTTCCCTTCGTTGAGCAGATGCTGCAGGCCACCTACGCGCACCATGAAGAACTCGTCCAGGTTCGTGCTGGTGATCGAAAGGAATTTCAGTCGTTCGAGCAAGGGGACGGATGAGTCAATGGCTTCTTCGAGCACCCGTCGATTAAACTCAAGCCAGCTCAACTCGCGGTTGAGGAAGAGATCGCTGCCCTTAGCCATCGGCCACCAGCCCCTTGGTCGATTCCGCGTTGCGGACGACGGCTTTCATTCCAAAAACCTCCTCGAACAAGTTGCCCTTTTCCTTCAGCGCGAGCCGCTCCAGCGTGAGGTCCACGGCATCACTGATGGAAATGACAAACTGGCCGGGCTCACGGGAGAATGTCAGCGCGCGCTTCTGTTGCATGTGGTCGCGATCCAGCGCGTCGGCCACCCGGAGGATGGCCGCCATTTTCGCCACTGCGATACGGCTGTCGCGGTCGAGTGTCGTATATTCCTCGTGGTAGGGGCGCGGCGTGGCGCGGCGGTGATAACGGGCCACCAGCGCGATGAGTGCGATATCTTTCCGGGTCAGCCCAAACAACTCGCTGTTCATGATGATATACATGGAGTGCTTGTGATGGCTGCGATCGCCGATGAACATTCCCACTTCATGCAGCAGCGCCGCGATCTTCAGCAGCAGTTCAAAGCGTTTCTCGAGGCGATGCTCCGGCTGCAGTTCATGGAACAGGCGAATGCTCAATTCAGCGACCTGCTGCGAATGTTTTTCATCGAAGGCGTATTTTGCGCCCAGCGCGAGCGCGGATTGGACCGCCTGCTCGGAAAAGCCCTCGGTCCAGGTGCCGCCGGCCGCCATTTCCTTCAGCAAACCCTCGCGCAGGCTCGATTTCGGCACGAGGATTTGCTTCACATGGAATGCGTCCGCCAAATGCGAGTAGGCCAGAAGCGCGGGGCCGACGGTTTCCGCTTCCTGGTAGGGGATGCGGTATTTGCGCACGAGTTCGTCAACGGTGGTCGGGACGAGTTGTTCGGTGAGCGCGGAAAATGTTTTCACGTTCACGGAACTGATTCGCACGTCGGCCCAGTTGGGAGAAAGGAGCGAGGCGGCGAACTGCGCATCGCCCGAAATCGCGACCATGTAGCGGACCTTGTCAACGGGCACATTGCGATGCAACTGGTCGACCATGCGGTTAATGTGCTGGTCGAGAATCGTGCGCACGCGCTCGGCCGGCGCGCGAAACGTCTCCAGTGTCTCGCGCATGCGGAGCGAGCCAAGACGATAACTGTTGGCGAACGTGACGCTGCCCTTTTGCGTCAACACCAGTTCGGTGCTCCCACCGCCCACGTCGACAATGATGGCGTCCGCATTTTTCAAGGAGCCATCCTGTTGCAGCACGTCCTGCACGGCGATATACGTCAGGCGGTTCTCCTCGGTGCCCTCGATAACTTCCACATTGATCTGGGTGGACATATAGAGGCGATCGACAAAGGCGTAACGGTTTTCCGCCTCGCGCACGGCGCTGGTGGCCACGGCGCGAATCTGGTCGTCGCGCGTGACACCGTACTCGGCCATCACATCGCCGGAACCCCAGCAACACTTTGATGCAATCCTCAATGGTCGAGGCCTGGATGCGGCCAGTGCTGAACGTGTCCTTGCCGAGCCGCAGCGCTTGCTGGAGGGAATCGAGGTTGCGAACCTCACCATGCGGGCCGATCTCGGCAATGCGCATGCGGATGGCGCTTGCCCCGATGTCGATGACCGCGACGGGCCGCGCGCCGGGGGTCGTGCGCGTCATCGTACTGGATCGTGCTGTTTTGTCCTTGGGATCGTTCATGGCGGGCGTCAATCCCGCGGGTTTCGTTTGTACTCGGCGGCGAGAGCCGCGGCGCCCATCACCACCGCGTTATCGCCGAGTTTCGCGACGACCACTTTCAATGATTTTGTGAAGGGACGCATTGCCTGTTTTTTGATCGAAGCACGAACCTGCTGGACGTACAGGCCCGGCATGGCTTCCACGAGACCACCGCCGAGAACAACCATATCAGGTGCGAGCAAATTCACAACACTGCCAATGGCAATTCCGAGGTCTTTTGCGGAATGGCTGACGATTTCTTCGATGGCGAGGTCGCCCGCCTTGATCGCGGAAGCCACCGCCCCGCTGCGAATCCCTGCCATGTCGGTGCCGGCGAGTTCCAACAGATGCGGGGCTTCCCCACGGTACGCGGCCGCCCCCGCTTCCGCGGCAATCGCCAGGCGGCTGGCAACAGTCTCGAGACAACCACGCCGGCCGCACCCGCACAGGCGGCCTTTCGGCTGCATATGGATGTGGCCGATTTCCATGCAGGAACCCGTGCGACCACGAAAGAGTTTGCCCTCGTATACGAGTCCGCCGCCGATGCCGGTGCCGGGAAACACGCCGAGCAGGCAGCGCACGCCCTGGCCCGCGCCAAAGTGGTATTCACCGTACGTGCCCGCATCCACGTCGTTAGCGACGATGACGGGGCAGCCAAAATCCTTGGTCAGTTCTTTCTTCAGCGGCAAGTTGCGCAAGCCAAGGTTCGGCGCGAGGAGAACGACGCCGCGGTCCAGGTCGAGCCAACCCGGGCAGCCGATGCCGATCGCGCCAAGTTGTCGGTGGTCGAGGTGCGCAGCCTGCAACGCTTCCTCGACCGTTTCAACAATGCGCCCAAGCACGCCTTTGGAACCCTTGCCATCCTTGGTTTTCTTGCGTCGGTAGGCAACGATGTTGAAGTCCTTGTCAAACACCGTGGCCATCATCTTGGTCCCGCCCAGGTCGAAGCCCAACCAGTAGCGGTTCTTGGAAGACGATTTCATCCGTTCTCCTTATTTGTCGTAAAAATGGTCCACGCCGGCCGACCGGGCGGCCAGCGACGGTTGCGGCGCCGGCTATTCGTTCTGGTGACGAATATCGCGCCCTTCGTAGAGATAGACAATATCTTCCGCAATATTTGTGGCGTGGTCGGCGATGCGCTCCAGGTTGTGGGCGACACTCATCAAATTCAGGCAGCGGGTAATGGTGTGTGGATCTTCAATCATGAAACTGGTCAACTCGCGATGGAGCTGGCGATTGAGGAGGTCAACCTTCTCATCGCGCTTGATAATCGCGCGCGCCAAATCCGGTTTCGCGTAAACAAACGCGTCGAGCGAATCGTGAATCATGCCCTGCGCATGATCGGCCATGCGCGGAATATCCACCAGCGGTTTCAAGAGCGGTTCACGGTTCAACTCTTCGGCCCGGTGGGCGATGTTCACAGCCTGGTCGCCGATGCGTTCCAACTCTCCGGAAAGTCTCATGGCCATCGTGATAAAGCGCAGATCGGTCGCTGTGGGCTGGCCAAGCCCAAGGAGTTTGATCGAATGGCCATCGATATCAATCTCCAGTTTGTCGAGCACGGCATCGTCGGCGTCAACCTTTTTTGCCAGTGCGTCATCGCGGTGGACGAGCGCCTTAAGCGCTTGGGCGACGCTTTGTTCGGTGAAACCCGCCATGCGCAGCAGATTTTCCTTCAAGTCCGCGAGTTCTTGATCGAAGTTGCGGTTCATAATCAGCGAAATCTTCCGTTTGTGTAATCTTCCGTTTGTTTATTCGAGGAATTGGTGAAGAGCCTGACCGTTTTTTTCGATCGTGACTACTATCCACTGTCGGTTACGTTTGTGTTACGGTTTTGTTTCGGGCCCGTCATATCGGCGTCGATGGCCCTTCCGAACTGGCAAAGATGCAGTCGGGACACGGACTACGGAGTCGAAGGCCCACGAACACGCATAGGTCGCAACAACGATTCGACGCGCGCCAGCAGTTCGGGCATCGCGAACGGTTTGGTCATATAGTCGTTCGCGCCGAGCTTGAAGCCCTGCACCTTGTTTTCGGTTGAGGCTGCGGCGGTCAACATAAACACCGAGATGTGTCGGGTCGATGGACTGGTCTTCAACATTCGGCAGACTTCGAACCCATGGACCTTCGGCAGCATCAAGTCGAGGATCACCAGGTCAGGACGACGTTCAAAGCTAAGGTTCAGCGTGCTCGCACCGTCCGATGCAACGGTGGTATGATACCCGCGTCGTTGCAAGTGAAACTGCAACAGATTCGCCGTATCCGGCTCATCTTCAGCAATAAGTATCGATTTGAGCTTTGGCACTGGGTCACACACAACTTAGGATGCAGCCAGCGGCAGACGACAACGCGACGATCAGGTTACGGCCAGGTTAAATCGACCACCCGGGGAGGGTTACCCTGCGCGGGGCAATGTGAAATAGAACGTACTCCCCTTCTCAAGCTCGCTCTCAGCCCAAACACGTCCGGTATGGGACTGGACGATGTGTTTGACAATGGAGAGCCCGAGGCCCGTGCCGCCGAGTTCGCGGCTGCGCGCCCTATCGACTCGATAGAAGCGTTCAAAGACATGGGGTAGGTGTTCCGACGCGATGCCCGGGCCGTCATCCGCCACAGTGGTTTCAATGAACCCGTTTTTCTCTTCCGCGCGGATCGTCACATGGCCGCCGGACGGTGTGTATTTGATCGCGTTATCCAGCAGGTTAAAGAGCACCTGATGCAGTCGTTGCGCATCCGCGCGAACGGCCGGAAGCTGTTCGGGGATCTCCAGCAAGACAGCAACGAATTTCTCAAAGGCTTGTCGCGCCAGTTCGTCGACCACGGATTGGGCGGCCGCGTGCAGGGAGACGGGCTCGAAGTTGAGGCGGGCCTGCTGGGATTCGAGCGCGGAAATGCTTAGCAAATCGGCAATGAGCGCCTCGAGGCGGCGTGAGTGGCGCTGGATGGTTTGGAGAAACTGGCGAGCCGTCTCTTCGTCGGGCGGCTGCTCATCCAGCAGGGTCTCGACGTATCCTTTGATGATTGACAGCGGGGTGCGCAACTCGTGGCTGACATTGGCCACGAATTCCTTGCGCGTGTTTTCGAACTGCCGCATGCGGGTAATGTCGTGGAAGACCACGATTACGCCCGTGAGTGCACCCTGATGGTTTTGCAAACGCGTGGCGCTGAGTTCGTAGGCGCGTTCGTTCGGTGTCAGGAAGGTCAATTCGCGAGCGGCCACATCGCCTTTCTGAATGACTTCGTTGACCAGTTCGTGCAGCGGAACATTGCGAAATGCCTCCAGCACGGTTTTTCCAACAGCTTCCTCGCTGATGGCAAATGGACTTCGCAGCGCCTCGTTTGTCAGGCGAATTCGGCCATCGGGGCGCACGACCAGTACGCCTTCGGTCATGCCGGCGAGGATCGCACCAAGGTCAGCCTTCTCCTCGCTGAGTTCGCGGATGCGCGCGGCCAACTGTGACGACATGTCATTGAGCGCGGTGGCCAGGTCACCAAGTTCGCCACTGACCCTCGGGGGAGCCTTCTCACTGAAATCCCCGCGCGCCACGCGTTCCGCCACTTCACGCATCTGGAGGATGGGACGGGTCACGCGCCGCGACAACCAGTACAGAATCGGCGCGGTGGCAAGACCGACCAACGCACTGGCCACGGCCACGGTGTGGAGCACGCGCGCGGTTGTGCGTTGAATCTCCACCAGCGGCATGGCCACGCGGACGATTCCCACGAGGTTGTCGTTCCGAACCGGCACCGCCACGTACAGCAGGTCGACACCAATCGTGTCACTGTGACGCATCGCGCTGCCGATGTCTTCACGCAGTGCTTGCTGGACTTCGGGGCGTTGCAGATGATTCTCGATGTCCTTCAGTTCGCTTTCTGGCTTGTCCGATTCGCCGATAACCGTCCCGCCGGGGCCGATCACGGTGATGCGGAGGCCGGTTTTCCCCGCGAGGTCATGGCTGAGACGGTTCATTTCCGCCGCATCCGCGTGTCCTGTCTTGAGCTGGGATTCGAATACTTCGCGAACCACGACCGCATCCCGTCTCAAGTCCGCCTCGATTTGGCGCACCAGGTACGGGGGCAGCGTGAGGCGCAGGGCGAGGTAGACGACGAGCAACAGATCGGCGAGGAGAATCGTCAGGCCAAGGAAGTATTTTGATGGCAATGAAAGTTTCAAGTTCTGGCACCACACGATAGCGGACGCGAAGCGCCGATTCAATGAAATCGGGGCGAAAAAGGGGAAGGGCCGAGCAACTTGTTGCTATTCCGTATGAATTTCGTTACACAATTGTCATCGGTCATCAGGAGAATAGCCCATGCTGAGGCAACTCATTCCACAGGAATATGATTTCTTCGAATCGTTCGACCTGGCCGCCGCGCAGGCGGTCATAGCGGCTCGTCTACTATTGAAGTTGACCGAGAATTATGCGGATGCCGACCCCATCGCGCGCGAGCTGAACGAGGTCGAGCACGCCTGCGACAACGTCGCGCATCGCACGATGGATCAATTGAACAAGTCGTTCATCACGCCGCTCGATCGGGAGGACATCCACGTGATGATTCTGCGCATTGATGACGTCGTCGATCTGATCAACGCCGCCGCCAATCGCATCGCCTTTTTCGGCATCCAGAAACCCACCCAGCATGCAATCAATCTCGCCAAGCAGATTGTCCGCGGCTGCGAGAAGCTCGCGGAAGCGGTTCGCGGGATGCGCTCGGCCAAACACTACGAGCAGGTCATGCGGGATTGCATCACCGTGCATGAAGTCGAGAATGCGGCCGACGACATTCTCCATACGGCGCTGGCCGAGTTGTTCGCGAAGGAAAAAAACGCCATCGAAGTCATCAAATGGAAGGACATTTACGAGACGATGGAGAAGGTCACCGACCGCCTGGAAGACGTCGCGAATGTTCTTCAGGGCGTCATTGTCAAGATGAGCTGAACACCGGCCACGACTGGAGACCTGAATGTCCGCGTTCTTCACCGACCTGCTGCATATCTTCCAGAATCCGTACATCGCCCTGATTTTTTTCACGGCGCTGGTGTTTGATTTTATCAACGGATTTCACGACGCGGCCAATTCCATCGCCACGATTGTCAGTACACGCGTATTGCGGCCATTTCAGGCCGTTCTCTGGGCCGCGTGGTGGAATTTCGCGGCGGCGTGGTTTTTTGGCGTCCACGTCGCCAACGCGGTGGCAACCTGGGTGCATGCGGATTACGTCACAATCGAGGTTATCTTCGCCGGCCTTTTCGGGGCCATCGTCTGGAACCTGATTACCTGGTACGGGGGGATACCGTCGAGCTCATCGCACGCGCTGCTCGGCGGGTTTGGCGGCGCTGCTATTGTACACGCCGGGAAATGGGAAGGCGTTTTACAGACAAGCAAAGTGTTGTTGACGGTCGAGTTTATCGTTATTGCCCCGCTGGTTGGCTTGCTACTGGGTCTCTTCTTCACGTTCATCGTGATGTGGGTCTTTCGCAAGGCTTCACCAATCAAGATGGATCACTGGTTTCGGCGCATACAACTCTGGTCGGCCGCAGCCTATAGTTTGGGTCACGGCACCAACGACGCGCAGAAAACCATGGGGATTATCGCGGCGCTGTTGTACGCCAGCATTTGGAGAGGACAGCAGGAGGCGTTTGCCACGGGAAAGGTCGCGTTTCCGTTTTGGATTGTACTGGTTTGCCATTTTGCCATCGCGCTCGGCACGATGTGTGGTGGCTGGCGAATCGTCAAAACGATGGGCATGAGGATCACGAAACTGCGGCCCTACGATGGTGCGTGCGCGGAACTCGCGGCGGCGACGTCGTTGTTTACAGCGGCATCTCTGGGTGTGCCGGTCAGCACCACACATACCATCACGGGCGCAATTATCGGGGTCGGCGCCGTGCACCGATTGTCCGCCGTGCGCTGGGGTGTGGCGCGGCAGGTGGTGTGGGCGTGGGTATTGACCATCCCCTGTTCGGCGGTGGTAGCGGCCGGGGCTTATTGGCTGCTGGCGCTTTGCCGACACCGTTGACGATTACGGTGCGTCGGCGAAACGGTACCCGACACCGCGGACCGTCTCGACATAGTCGGAAACCTTGCCCAGCTTCTCGCGCAGCCGGCGCATGTGCGTGTCCACGGTCCGCGTGTCCACGTCCCCTTCGTAGCCCCAGACATCGGTCAACAACCGGTCCCGCGATTGGACGCGCCCGCGCCGCTCCAATAACGTGGCCAGCAGCTTGAACTCCGTGGCCGTCAAGTCAACGATTTTGTCTTTCAGCGTGACTTCATGTTTGGCGATATCGATCGTGAGGTCGCCGAACTTGAGGACCTCGGCGGGCGCGGTTTTCCCGCTGGCGCGCCGCAGTACACTTTTCACTCGGAGCGCGATTTCGCGCGGACTGAACGGTTTCGTCACGTAATCATCCGCACCCAATTCGAGGCCGACGACGCGATCCACTTCCTCGGCCTTCGCCGTGAGCATGATGATCGGGATGTGGGCGGTTTTCGAGTCGGCCTTCAAATGGCGGCACACTTCAGTGCCTTCCATTTGCGGCAACATGAGATCCAGGACGATCAGGGACGGCACCTCATCGCGCGCTTTTTGCAGCGCCACGTTGCCGTCGCGGGCGGTGACGGTTTTGTAGCCCGCCTTTTGGAGGTTGTATACGAGCAGGTCGCTCACGTCCGGCTCGTCGTCCACAATAAGAATCGTTTCAGTCATGACGGCACCCTGTAACGAACACGTCACGCCGCGGCGGCACTAACGTTACAAATCAGTGACGAGCCTCACTGGGTAATGGCCCCTTCCGAGGCCGAGGACACCAGTTTGGCGTATTTCGCCAGCGCGCCCGTTTTGTAACGCGGCACGGGAGGCTTCCATTCCTTCAATCGGCGCTGGATTTCCTCGTCGCTCAATTCTACATCCAATCGGCGCGTCGCCACGTCGAACGAAATCATATCACCGTCACGCACGATGGCGATGGGTCCGCCTTTCGACGCCTCCGGGGCAACATGCCCCGCGGTAAAACCGTACGTTGCACCCGAGAAACGTCCGTCGGTCATCAAGGCCACTTGATCGCTGATTCCCTGTCCGACGATTGCCGCGGTGACCGTCAGCATCTCGCGCATGCCGGGGCCGCCGTGCGGTCCTTCGTAACGAATGACAACCACATCACCGGGTTTGATCTGCTTTGCCTGGACTGCGGCAAACGAGTCCTCTTCACAATCGAAGACACGCGCCGGACCGCGATGGCTCGTGCGTTTGTGACCGACGACCTTCAGGACGCAACCCTCGGGAGCGAGGTTGCCCTTCAAAATTACAAGTCCGCCCGTCGCCTTGATGGGGTCGGTCAGCGGTCGGATGACTGGTTGGCCCGGGGCTTCCTTCGCAGCCCGGGCTTCCTCGCCGATCGTGCGGCCCGAGACGGTGATTTCGTCGGGGTTGAGCAGCCCCGCATCGAGCAGGCGTTTCGCCACGACCGCCGTCCCGCCGGCGGCATAGACATCGGTGGCAACGAACTTGCCGCCCGGCTTTAAATCACAAAGTAGCGGGGTCTTCGCGCTGATGCGGTCAAAATCATCGATGTTCAGCGGCACGCCCGCTTCGTGCGCAATCGCCAGCAAATGCAGCACGAGATTGGTTGACCCGCCGGACATGACGCCGGCGGCAATGGCGTTTTCCAGCGCCTTTCGCGTAATGACTTTGCGGGGGGTAAGTTTTTGCCGAAGCAATTCAACGATTTGTTTTCCCGTCTCAAACGCGACCTGATCCTTGCGCGGATCTTCGGCGGGCACGCTATTGGCGCCCATGAGCGAGATGCCGAGCATCTCCATCGCCATGGACATGGTGTTGGCGGTGAATTGGCCGCCGCACGCGCCCATGCCGGGGCAGGCGGCAATCTCCAGGTCGCGCAGATCTTCCGGGGTGATCTTGCCGGCGGCACAGGAGCCCACGCCTTCAAATACATCCTGGATCGTCACGTCCTTGCCGTGCCATTTGCCGGGCGCGATCGATCCGCCATAGAGCATCAGGCCCGGCAAATCCAGCCGCGCCAACGCCATGACCGTGCCGGGGATTGTCTTGTCGCAGCCCGACAGCGCGACAACGGCGTCGAACAGATAGCCGCGCGCGAACAGCTCAATCGAGTCCGCGATAATCTCGCGGCTGATGAGCGAGCATTTCATGCCTTCGGTGCCCATCGAAATGCCGTCGGAAATCGCGATGGTATTGCATTCAAGCGGCACGCCGCCCGCCGCGCGCACGCCTTCCTTGATTTTCGCGGCCAGTCGCTGCAAGTGCGCGTTACACGGCATTGCATCGGTCCAGGTGTTGGCGACGGCAACCAGCGGCTTGTTGTGCAAATCCTCGTCGGTAAGCCCGACGGAGCGCAGGTACGAACGCGCCGCGGCGCGCCCGAGTCCATCGGTGACCGTGCTCGATCGATGCTTAAGGGACTTCAAATCCATGTTCATCTACCCGCTTTCGCAGAACGGTGAGACTTTATCACAGCTTGAAGGCGTGGGGAAGTAATTCTGAGAGCAGGTGGACGCGCAAGCGACGGGGGTTGCGCGAATCAGCGCAGATGACGACACATTCGCCGAATTCCGCCAGTACCTGGCGGCAGGCGCCGCACGGGCTGAGCGCCGCGCTGGGCGCGACGACCGCAATCGCCTGGAACTTGCGATGCCCTTCGCTGACCGCCTTGCCGACGGCAACACGCTCGGCGCAATTGGTCAGTCCATAACTGGCGTTCTCGACATTGACGCCAGTGTACACCTTGCCGCTCTTCGTCAGCAGCGCGGCGCCGACACGGAATTTTGAGTAGGGAGCATGGGCGTTTCGCTGGGCGGCTTTGGCGGCAGCGAGCAATCTCCGAATTTTAAGCGTCCGAGCCTTCATAGCGCCCCGAGGAATTCGCTGAGCAGCCTGGCGAGTTTTCCCTGGGCCGCGCGGCCCACTTCGAGAACTTCGTCATGCGACAATTTCTTGCTGGAAATGCCGGCGGCCAGGTTGGTGATGCAGGAAACACCAACGACTTCGATGTTGTGGTAGCGCGCCATGATGACTTCCGGCACGGTGCTCATTCCCACCGCGTCGGCGCCGATCCACGCGAACGCCTTGATTTCGGCGGGGGTCTCGTAGCTCGGTCCGGTCGTGGCCAGGTAAACGCCGCGCCAGACGGGGATCTGCTGTTTTTCGGCCGCGGTATCGAGTTTTTCGCGCAGCCGAGGGGAATAGGCCTGGCTCATATCGATGAATTTGACGCCGCCATCGCTATTGACGCCGCCGATGAGCGGGTTGATGCCCAAATGATTGATGTGATCTTCGATTACCATGAGATCGCCCGGCTTGTACTGCGGATTGATGCCGCCAGCCGCGTTCGTGACGATGAGCACTTTCACGCCGAGCGCGTCGACCACGTGGATCGGGTAGGTGATCTCCGCGGGAGTGCGCCCTTCGTAGCAGTGAAAACGTCCACTCAACACCAGCAGTTTCTTTCCCGCCAGTTCGCCGAAGATCATCTGGCCGGCGTGTCCCGCGACCGTGGGCTTCGGGAAATGGGGAATATCGGTGTAAGGGATGACGAACGGCTTCGTGACGCCCTGAGTGATGCCGCCCAGGCCGGAGCCCACTACCAGTGCCACGTCCGGCTTGAAGCCGGCCAACTTCGACTCCAGGAAATCCTTGGTCTCTTTTACATTCGCCATCATCTGAATCAGGTCCTCACTCGATCTTTTGCACGATCAGCGGAGATCGTATATTCACCGGTTTGTCTTCGATCTTATAGGCGGCGCGCACCATACGGGTCGCCTCGGCAGCACGCGTCTCATCGTTGTAATGCATGATCATCAACGGTTCGCCCGCCTTCACCGCGTCACCAATCTTCTTTGGTTCCTCGAAACCGACCGCGAAATCAATCTTGTCCGCCGCCACTTGCCGACCACCACCGAGCGCGATGACGGCGTACCCGATTTGGTCGCACTCGATGGACTGGACGAATCCCGACTTTGGCGCGGCGATTGGCTTCGTCTGTTTTGCGGACGGCAATCGCTTCCAATCCTCGCAAACTTTCGCATCGCCACCCTGGGCCCCGATCATTTCGGCAAACTTGCGAAGGGCTTCGCCATTCGCGAGTTTCTTTTGCAGGATTTCCCTTGCGGCTGCAACATTTTTCGCAACGCCCGCCAGCAGCAACATCTCTACGGAAAGCGCGAGTGTGACCTCGAGCAGGTCGTCGGCCCGGGTGGAACCATTCATGATCTCGATGCATTCGCGAACTTCCAGGGCGTTGCCGATCTTCTGTCCGAGCGGCTGGTTCATGTCGGTCTGCAGCGCGCAGACTTTTTTCCCGTAACGTTTGCCGACCTCGACCAGCGCCTTCGCCAGGTCGCTTGATGTCTCTCGCGTCCGCATGAACGCGCCGCTGCCCCATTTCACATCGAGCACGAGGCCATCCACGTTCTCCGCCAGTTTCTTGCTCATGATGCTCGCCACGATGAGGGGCAGGCATGAGACCGTCGCCGTCACGTCTCGTAACGCGTACAGTTTCTTATCAGCGGGAGCAATCTCGGCGGTCTGACCGATCAGGCAACAACCGACTCTGTCGGTGATCCGCTTGAACTCGTCGAGCGACAGATTCACGTCGTAACCGGAAATGCTTTCGAGTTTATCCAGCGTGCCGCCGGTCGGGCCGAGCCCGCGTCCGGAAATCATCGGTACTTTCACGCCGCAACAGGCGACAAGCGGCGCGAGAATCAGCGACACTTTATCACCGATGCCGCCCGTGCTGTGTTTGTCAGCGTAGAACGCGGATGGTGGCACAGGCGTCCCTGCCTGTGGGGCGGATTGCCCGGCACGTCTCCATTCGACGACCTTGCCGCTCTCCACCATGGCGCGCGTGAGCCACATCGTTTCGTCGAAATTCATTCCTTGGAAACAAATCGCCATGGCCAGCGCCGCCATTTGATATTCCGGCAACTCGCCGCTGGTGAACCCGTTTATGAAAAAGCGAATTTCTTCTTCGGTCAGCACATTTCCGTCGCGCTTCTTCTGGATGATTTTGGCGGGTAAGAGCATGGTTTCGTCACTTCCATTTCAGGAGGGAAATGATGTCTGAAAAATCGTCCGTCCACAAGCCGAAGCTGGGCCGAGCCTCCAGCAGCTGCCATCGCCGGTCTGACGGCAGCGCGCGCAAATCCTCTTTGGCGCGCGCCAGGACGACCCATTGGGACGCTTCCTTGCCCTGGGCCGACTCGCTGGCACTGATGGCGAGGTCGTCGCGATAGTAGCAAACCAAACGGGCATCCCTCGCGAGATTGGCGACGACCGGCTTGAGATCGAGCCGCCGGTTGGAAATGTGCAAGGCGATTAACCCGCCATCGGCCAGTTTCTCGAGATAGAGGCGCATGGCTTCACGCGTCAGCAGATGGACGGGGATCGCATCCGAACTGAAAGCATCGAGGATCAGCAAACCATACTGCCGTTCGGGAGCTTCGCGGAGCCGCAGTCGCGCGTCTCCCAGGATCACATTCAATTTCCCGGCGGAACTGCGCTTCAGAAAAGTAAAATACCGCGGGTCATCGGCGATGCGCTGGACGGCGGGGTCGATTTCGTAGAATGTCCAATCCTGTCCTGGCTGCGCGTAGCAAGCCAGCGTGCCCGCTCCCAAACCAACGATGGCCACGCGCGGCGCGACGGGGGCGGCATTGAACACGTCAAACACCTGCCCGACAGGCCCGGTGCGATGGTAATAGGCCAACGGTTCGGTCGCACGCGCTGGATCGACGCTTTGGCGACCATGAACCGTGTTGCCCTGCACAATCTGGTGAAACTTTCCCAGCGGATCGGTCGTGACGCGCAACACCCCGAAGAAATCCCGTTCGATATGCAGGATTCGGCCCTGCGAGGACGCATACAGACTGGTGGCGGTGAGCATCGCGACAAGACTCAGGGCAAATTGAGCCGGGCGTTTGACGAGCCGGTAGGCCAGCAATGCCGGCACGCCAAAAATGGCAAGGGTGCCCAGGAGCGCCGGGGTTGCGCTGGAAGTCTGCAGTGACAGGATGAGCCCGGCCATTAGTAAGCCAATGCCCAGCGGCCACAAGGATTTTTGCCAGGGCTGTCTGCGTGGGGACAATTGGAGTTGTAACCACGGGACGCACGGCACAGGCCAATATCATTCCCAAGGGATATTCCCATACCCGATGAAAAATCACGGGCGCAAGCAGCGCGTTCATGATCCCACCCAGCACGCCGCCCACGGACAGGCAGAGATAAAAATCCGTCAGGCGCGCTGCCGGTGGACGATCCCTGACCAGTTCGCTGTGGCAAATCATCGCGGCGGCAAAGAACATCAGCAAATGCAGAGTGACGATGAGCCAGGCGGGCTCGGTTACTTCCACGGTTATGATGATGATCGACACCACGGTGAGGAAACACAGGATGCGACCCAGCCAGAATGGCGCGAGAAGTGGCCGTCGCGCAAATACGAGGATGAATGTCAGGAGGTAAAGTCCCAGCGGCAACACCCACAGGAGCGGAATGGGTGCCACGTCGGTTGTGATATAGGTGGTCACGCCCAGCATCAAGCTTGATGGCACGAACGCCAGCAGCATCCAACGCAACCGTCGCCGCCATGCCACCGGCCCGCTGCTTTCAAGGCTATCGCTGGTGCGCGGTTCAGGGATTCTTCGACGCCACATCGTCGCCGCACAGCCCAACACCAGCACGACAAGAATTCCGTAGCCCACGGTCCAAAACCGGCTCTGTTGCGCTAACCGTAACCGGGGTTCGATCAGGATTGGATAGCCGAGAAGTCCCAACAGACTGCCGGCGTTGCTGGCGGCATAGAGAAAGTACGGATTGCCAGCGTCGGGATGCGTGGTGGATGCGAACCATTTTTGCAGCAATGGCGCGGTGGCCGATACTACCAGCAGGGGAAGACCGGCGGTCAATGCCAGAAAGCCCAACAGCCAGGGGATGGGATTTGTGTCGACAGGCACCGAGCCGAGCATTCGTTGCGAGAGGCTGATGGGAAGCACCACCGCGGGCAGCAGCATCAAACCCAGATGGGTCAATGCCTGGTATCGCGACCCGATCCAGCGCGCAGACCAGTGCGCATACGCGTAGCCCAACAGGAGGGTCGATTGAAAGAACACCATGCAGGTGTTCCAGACGGCGGGCACGCCGCCCAACAATGGCAAAACCATTTTCCCGATCATGGGCTGGACCCCGAACGACAAGGCCGCGCTCAGGAAGAGTGTTGTGGAAAACAAAAGCGCCGTGCGTTCCCCATTCCGCGGGTCAGAACGCATTTCCATCGCGCTTCTTCTGGATGGTTTGGGCGGGTGGAAGCATCTTGCGATTTGGAGCCTGATTTGACATGCTTCGTTTCAGAAGCCGATTCTAGGGCGAGTGGGGAAAATGGCAATGGAATTAGACTTAAATGACTGATTTACCGCCGCTACTCCGGGATCAAAGGAAGGTGGATGCCGACCATTTGAAGATGTTGGCCATTTTCCATTTTGTGGGGGTGGGTCTGGCGTTGCTGGGCATTGGATTTCTGTTTCTGCATTACACCGTGATGCACATGGTCATGTCCAATGCCAAGGTGTGGGAGGGGCAAAAGAATGCACTGCCACCGCAGGAATTCTTCGCAATCTTCAAGTGGTTTTATCTGGTGTTGGGCGTGTTTCTGGTTGCGAGCGGCATCGGCAACCTGCTCTCAGGCCTGTGGATCCTCGCCAGGAAAAATCGCATGTTTTCGCTGGTGGTTGCCGGGTTAAACTGTCTTCATGTTCCGCTCGGCACGGTCCTCGGCGTTTTTACCATGATCGTTTTGTTGCGAGACTCTGTTCGCGAACTATATGAGGATTAAGCCGGGGCTGCGGTGAACCCGGCGTTAAGCGGCGGCATTGCGCAGGGTGGTCAGCCAAAGAGTCCAGGACCTTGGTCGTCGGCTGAACCGCGGGCGGGCGTCGAATCACCGGTCAACATCTCGGCAAACTTCTTGTAGAGTGACTTCAATTTGTCGAGGTAGTAGTCGATGTTTTCGTCGCGACGGGCGGGATTGAAGTCCGATGGCGAGTTTGCAGTTGTCGTAAACGCTGACGCGTTTGCTGTCGCCGGTGACGTAGTAGGTGATCTGGTCGCCCGGTTGGTAGGTGCTTCCCCGATTTGAAGGCCAGCTCATACACGGCACTGCGGTTGCGGGCGCTCTTGGCGATCTTTTGTTGATAAGCATCCAGTGTGTCCTGCAGCGTCTCCGTTTTGGCGAGCATTTCGATGGGGAACTGGCCGCGTTCGATCTTCTGGCAGTAGTTCTCGTAGAGTTGCGGTATCTGTTTCGCTTCACCTGTGAGCGCGAGCCGGAGCGCGTCCTCGAGAAACCGGCGCTGGAACTTTTCCAAACCTCGCGAGCGAAGCGCGGAGCCGGTCACGTGCAGCTTGCCATCACTATCGAGCAGTGCGTAGTTCTTCATCTTGTAACTGAACATCGCAGGGAACTGTCCGTCGATCTCGACATCGAGGCCCTTGGGCAGCGCGGCCTGCAACTCGCTCTCGAGCGTTTTGGGATCGGTCTGGGGCGGGGGGACGAAGTACAGGCCGTCGGTATCGATTTCGATGACGTTAGCGCCACGTTTCTGCAGCCAGTCGAGCATCGTCTTGAGCGTCTCGCGACCCCTGGCGGTGACTTCCTCCGCCGCCGTGAAATCGCCGAAGTGCGCCTGCGAAAAACCGAGGTACCCGTAAAAGGAGTTGATGAGGATCTTGAAGGTCTGCTGCAAGGCGTCCAGGTGCTGTCGCTGCCGATCATCCTTCGCGGCTTTGACGTCCGCTTTGGCGCGCAGGCGGAAGTGGCGGAGATCGCGCAGCAACGGGAGGAGCAGATTCAGCTCGTCGCGTTGCGATTTGATGTCAAACGCCAGCATCAGCGACGGATAGAGCGATTGCACATCGCAATGCCACACGTTGCGCAGGATGCCCTCGCGGAAAACATCCGTGTAACCGCCCGCGAACGGACGCGGTTCGCTGAATTGCGGGACCGAATGCCGCTGGTACAGATACTCGCGTAGAAAAAGCGCGTCGATCTTCGTCGCGTTGCCGCGGACGACGACGTCCTGATAGTTGTACGGGAAAATTTGCGCCTGGACGAAATAACTCGGGCTGAGCAGGTCGCCAATTTTCCGCACCGCCGCCGCGTCGGTTTCCGGCACGCCAAAATGCCGGGCGACTTCGTCGAGGTCGAAGCCCTCCAATTCACGCGACGACACGTCGTAGTACACGCTGAGCAGAAACGTATCGACGACATGGCGACCGTGGATTTCGTATTTGGGGTATTGGATGGTGCGCTCGGCGATTTGCACGCGCGACTGGCGGGAGCGAAGGGGCGAGCCATCGCGGCCGAGTTTCAGCGGCACGCGGACGACGCGCGCGCGAGCAGTGAGTTGCGCCAGGACGCCGCGGAAAACGTCGTGCCCCTCGATCACGTCCGGGTCACGCTCCTGGATTGTCTCGACGAATTTCTTGAGGATTCGGGCCTCCGTCCCCGTGAGTTCCTCCTGCCAACCGCGATTATCACAAAGTTGCAAAGCCTGCAGGATGCCGTCGGCAGCGACGACTGTCGCCAATTGCAGGCGATGAAGCTGGTCAAAGCGCAGGGCCTTGAACGACGTACGCCCCGTAGCCATTAAATACTGTTGTACGGGATCGTTGACGGCAAAGTAAGGGGCGGCGCCGAGAAATTTGCGCGCTTGCTGAAAATCCGTCCAGGATTGGAACCGTGCGAGAGACTTAAACGCGCCACCGCCTGCCAGCGGCACATACTCGACTTTGCGGTCGAAACCCTGCAGGAAGACTTGCTCGCCCAGCCAGAGGAATGGCTCGAACGACTGCGTTTCGGTCGTGAGCCTGCCGTCGATTCGGCGGAAGACGGTAATTTCGGAGTCACCGGCGAGTTCCACGCCGACGATGCCCGAAGTCTCGTCACGGCCAAAAAGCAGTTGGTTCTCGGTGAAGGACGCCGCGCTGGCTTTCACAGTGGCACTATAACAAAAACGGCCTGTTCCGAAAGCTTTCGGAACAGGCCGGGTGGTGGATAGAGAAAGTTACTTCAAGTCTGTCCAACTGAATAACAGACGGTAGACGTTGTCAAAAAAGCGGCAAAACTGATGGCCAATATAGCTGAGTGGGCCAAGCGGATGCACATTTCCACCTTGAATCGTCCCACCGGCCTGAATCAGGTCCGCCTGCGCCGCCAATTCACCAAGTTGTCGTTCGCTAAGTTGCGAGAGACGGGCTCGTGCCTGCTCGCTGCTCAAGCCGACGGCCTGGAGTTGGGTCGCCACGATCTTCTCGCTGAGCAGCGCATCGGCCTTTTGATACGCCGTGGAAGCGCTGGCCGATGCAACGGACTCACAAGGAGCGGCGTAAATGGAGGATGCGCCGACGATGATTGCTGTGACCGCGGACAGGACAAATAAGCGTGCCATATTCATGATGATCGCCTCCGAATATCTGTCCCAAGTATAACGCAAGTCATGCCCGGCACAAGGAAATTTTCTCGCGTACCCAGGCAATCTCGCGGCAAATGTTCTCGACGAGCCTTTCGCGCCCGCGCAGGTGTTCGGGCCACGTGTAGGTTTCGATGATCAGCGGTACGGCGAGGGCCACGGAGGGAAGTGCTGTCAAAAACCCTTCCACCTCGGCCAGCGTTGTCGCCACGGGAGAATTCATTTGGGGACAAACCGGCAGATGATAGTGCACCCGAAAACGCTCGATTCCCGCCGGCGGCGGTTCCGTTGGCCAATCCAGCGAGAAGAACGCCTTGCGGCCGTTTCCGTCCACACCACAAACCTGATGAAGGTAGATCGAGTCTTTGTAGAAGGGTTTGAGCTGGACCAACTCCGCTGCGTTCGAAACGTGGATTTTCGCCACCGGCACGCCATGTTTCTCGAGAAGCCCGAGCGAGTCGGCGAGGTCTTCGAATTCAACCAGTTGATGCGAAAGGTCGAAGTTGACGGCGAGATGTCTGCGGGATTCCATGGACACCGATTGTTCAAAGAACTCGATCACTTCAGCGGTTGTTTCCACCGTCAATCCCGGCTCGGGTTCGAGCGCAACGACACAGCGGACGCCGGTGCGTTGTTCCAACTTCGCGGCATGCTCGGCGCAACGCAGGATGTTCGGCGCAATGGTCGCCAACGACACCGGCTTCAGCGCGCCAAACGGGACGCTGACGGATACGAACTCGGAATCCTGCGGCGCGAGTTGGGACAGCAGGTCGAGGCAGGCGTTCGTAAAGCGGACGCGAGCATCGGATTCGTGCCACGCGGGCAGATAGACCCGTTCCTTCACGGGCTGCCCGTGAAACGCGGGCATGACAAACCCATTCACGGTGACCAGCGCCAGATCGTGCGTGTCGAGAAAGTATTTGAGGCGCGCAACCTGGTCACAATCATTCTGCAAATCGCGGACGATTTGCGCCGAGAAGCGGAGTTCGATGGGAAAAACTTCGTTCGGGAAACCGCCCTCCTTGATTTGCAAAACCTCATCCTCGAGGCAGGTCCAGAGTTCCGCCAGCGAGTCGTACGGAAAGACGTTCAGCGCGTAGCCGACGGAGCGGGCTTGGCGGCGCTGGACGAAGTCGGCGATGTGATTTTCTGGCATGCGGCGTTGAGGAATTCAATGGATGCGCGGGCAACTTCCGTGGCACGGTGGCTGTCGCGTGTAAGCTCCACATTGATCAGTCCGGTGTATTTGTTGTCGCTGAGCACGCGGAGGATGGCGACGAAATCCAGTTGGCCTTCGCCGAACATCCGGTGCTCGTGTTTGCGGTCGCGGATGTCCTCGATGTGAATATTGCGGACGAGGTTGGCAAACTTGCCATAAACCTGGCGGAACGGGGTGGTTTCGGTGCAGAACACATGGCCGATGTCCAGGGTCAGTCCAAAGCGCGCGCTGCTAATATGTTTCTTGAGCACTTCAAATTTCACCATGTCATCCACCAGCATTCCCGGTTCCGGCTCGAAGGCAAGTTGCACGCCACGGCGCTTGGAATGCTCCGCGAGCTGCAGGCAACCCGTGACGAGCCAGTCCCAGGCCTGATGTTCCGGGGTTTCGGGATCGGGTGCGCCCGACCAGAAGCTGACGCATTCGGCGTGCAAATCGGCGGCGATATCCACGGCCCGCCGCAGGAATTCCAGCCGAATCTGGCGGCCTTCGCCGCTCACAAGCGTGGGATGGTGCTTGCGCTGCGGATTGAGAAGGTAACGCGCTCCGGTTTCGATTACGACGCGGAGTTGCAGCTTGTCGAGCAGTTGGCGCAAGCGGCCAAGATCGGCGGGCTCGACCGTGAAGGGGTTGCAGTGGTAATTGTCCAGCGTCAACGCGACACCGCGATAGCCGCAATCGGCAATGATCTCCAGCGCATCCTCGAGTTTGTGGTGCGCAAAGCCGTTCGTGTTGTAACCGAAACTCAGATTCATCTGTGTGTCTCGAACGACGACTCGCCCTGGTCAATCCGGCTCGAAAAATAACGCGAGTCTGATAGATTTGCGAGAGCAAATGATTCCCCCGTCACGATTTAAGGCACGGCCGATATGCATTTTCACGGGCGCCGCCAGGATGTTTGGCTGTATTCTTGTGGCGTGGTTGACGATGGCGGCCGTGTACGAACCGCCCGCGCGTTCCGACCCGGATGTTCTCAAGGACAACGGACCCGCCGTTCCGGGGAGCGACCCGGCCCGCGCCGTCCTTTACCAGGGACGAGGCATCCAGCTTGTCAACGATGGCAAGCTGGAGCCGGCGCTGGACCAGTTTCGGCGCGCCGCCGCGTTCGATCCGTTGAATCCCAGCGTGCTTATCAATATCGCGTACGTGCTCGATAAGCTGGGACGGTATGAAGAAGCCATCGCCCAGTTGAAGGATGCCGAGAAAATCGATTCCCGCAACAGCATGATCTATCTGAACTGGGGCAACTCGCTCATTAATATGAAGAAGTTCGAGGAAGCCCTCCAGCCGCTCCAAAAAGCGGCGGATCTCGACCCCAGCAACGAACTTGTTTACGTGGAACTGGGCGCGGCCCTCAACAACCTCGGTCGTTTCCCGGAGGCCGCCGGCAAATTTGAGAAAGCGATCGAACTCAAACCAAAGGATGTCGCTTCCATCTTCAACCTTGCTGCCGTCTGGTCCAGGGCCGGCGAGACGGCGAAAGCCATCGAAAAATACGAGCGCGTCATCGAACTCGACCCGAAGAACCTCACGGCTTACTTCAACTGCGCCGCGCTCTACGAAAAGAACAACAACCTCGACGGCGCCATCGATAAAATCCGCCAGGCGATCAAGGTTGATCCGGATAACGGGACCTTGCGTGAGGTCCTCTCGCGTTTGCTCGTCGCCAAGGCGAATCAGGTCCCCGCAGTCAAGGCGCCGGCCGGGTCACCCGAGCAAGAGGCGGCACACTAGCGGCGCGAGCTGGGTGGCGTCTACCCGGTCTTGAAGTTGGGCGACCTCCGCGATTTTCTCATCCACCACCAACGTCGCCCAGTTATTTGGATCAGAATCGCCAGCGGGCACGCGGCCATGCGATCCCTTGACAAGGAACGGGTCGACGGCGGTCGCGGGCTTGAACGTGCGGGCCATGCGGCGCCAATCGAACCATAATTCGCACGGGTCGTACCCGGGCTTGCGGTGGATGTCCACGAAGCGGGCAAATTCGGGGGCTTTGTTCCAATCCATCCACCAGTAATAGGCAAACCACTTGTCGGGCGGAGCCACGGCGATCAACTCGCCCGCGCGCGGGTGGTCGATGATTGCCCAATCCAGCGGATGCGCGCTGGCGAGCGCGTGCCGCGCGGCCTGGATGGCCTGTGGTTTGCAAAAGATATGAGCAACTTGGTGATCCGCCATGGCGAACGCATCGCTCAATTCAAAATCCAGGTACTCTTTGCCGACGATTTCGCGGACATGCAGCAGACCGGCTTGTCGCAAGATACGGTTCGGACAAATCGCTTCGCGAACCGGCGCGAGCGAGTATTCGGAACAAACGATCATTGCGGCCTGGCTGGAAAATTCTTCCAGCAACTCCCCGACAACGCCGTCGATCTCACGCAAGGCTTCGTGAACCTGGGTCGAGTCCGGCCCGAATTTCTGCGATGCATAGTCAAGGTGCGGCAGGTACACGAGCAGCAAATTCGGTTTGTGTTTCCCCCACGTTTCCAGCGCCGCGTTGGCAATCCAGCGGCTCGAGGCCAGTGACGCGATGGGGCCCCAGTAGGTCGGCAATTTGAAATCCCCGATTCGGGATTTCAGTTTTTCGTAGTAACCCGCGGGTTTCGAATAACACCATTGCACCAGGCCGCTGTCGAGATGCAACGGGCGCGGGGTGATGACAATATCGGAGTTGATGTACATCGAGTTTTGCCAGAACAACACGGCAGTCTTCAATTCGGGGCGCGGCCCCTTGAGTTGGTCCCACAATCGCGTCGCTTGGACGAGTTTGTCGGGCTGCTCCCAGAACTTCACCTCGTGCGCGTCGCGGTCGTAATAGCCATTCGCGATGATGCCATGCTCGCTGGGCGGTTTGCCAGTGAGGAGGGTGGCTTGCATGGAGCAGGTCACGGCGGGGAAAGTCGGCCGCATGGGGCGCACCAGGCCGCGTTGCGCAAATTTCGCGAGATGGGGAATCAACTCGGGTCGCTCGAAGTGGTGCGGCGACAGTCCGGCGACGTTTAGTACGACCACGTGTTCAGTCATGTCTCACGTCATGGCGAAAACCCTGCCCAATACCAGGGCCGGGACCAACAATGACAGCACCAGCAGCGCGCCAATCCAATCTCCAAAGGGCGAAAACATGACAACCACCGCATCGACCACGATGATCCCCAGGAGCAACCGCTTGATGATCTGCTGCAGGGCCGGATTGTTGGCTTCGCGGCGCGACAGGAAGGTGATGATGCCAGCATAGATTCCGACCGCTGCGGGCATCCACCACATACGGACCGGCAGGCAACGCATCCCGAGCAGGAAATTCGCAAAACGGCAGGTGCCGAGCACGAGCGGACGCAACACAGCGAAGCGTCGCGCCCAGGCGTTGTAGAAAAAAATCATCGCGCCGAGGAAGACGCCCACGCCGAACGGAACCGGTCCCGCCAACGCCGCCAACGCCAATGCCGCGATCATCAGGGCTGATCCGAGCAACCACGCTGTTTTCAAAGTCACCGCGCCACTGGGCAACGGGCGTTCCGGGCGTTCCAGGGAATCGAGGACGTAATCGAAACAATCGTTGAACACGATGCCGGAGGTGTAGAAGCAGGCCGACGCGCCCACCAGCAAAGGCAATTGCCAGGCCGGTGCGCCGCCGCCCACGGCGAACCAGCCGGCCAGCGGATCGGCCATCGCCGTAAAGGTGTTTGGCAACCGAAGCAATTGCACGTACGCGAGAAGTTTCGGGCGCTGGTTCGTCATAGCCGCGTGATTGTTGCGAATGCACGGGCGCATTTCCAGTGGAATCGGACTGGAAATCCGCGGGCAGCTTGGCGACAATGCCGCGCCCATGCACGGGAAACTTCTCAAGGTACTCTACGCCGCGGTCGTGGTATTGGCGCTGGCATTCCCGTTCCTGTTGGCGCTGGAGAAAGTTTCTGAATCGGACACTTTTTGGCACCTCAAAACTGGCGAATGGATTTTCAGCCACGGAGCGATACCGCGTACCGATCCATTCTCCGCGACCGTCTACGGGAAGCCATGGCTCGATTGGGAATGGCTGTTTCAAGCGGGCATTTATGCCGTGTACACGTGGGGAGGATTCAAGGCGCTCGTGATGGCCAAGGCCGTGATCGTTTTCCTGACAGGGCTGGTGCTTTTCCTGGCATGCCGTCGCAATGGGGCCGGCTCGCCGCTGGCGGCGTTGTTGGTGATGGCGGCATTCGTCGCGGCGCGTGAACGGCTCGAAGTGCGGCCGGATGTGGTGATGCTGCTTTTCGCCGCTGTCACCGTCAGCTTGCTGGAAACAGCGCGGCGCGGGAAGCCGATGTGGTTGTGGGGGCTGCCGCTGGTGCAGTTGCTATGGGTCAACGTGCACGCGTCGTTTCCGCTCGGAATCGCACTGGCAGGAATCTACGGGCTGGTGCAGGGGATTGATTCGGCGCTGCGCAAACAGTGGCATTGCCTGCTGCTGATCGCGGCGACGTTCCTGCTGGTGTGCGCCGCCTGCCTGGTGAATCCCTTTGGAATCGAGTTGGTGCGCCATGCCATCGAGCAGACGAGAGGTTCGAGTCCCTCGGGCGCGATCGGCGAATGGCAGCCAACACGCCGGCTGTTGCTTACGGAACCCAATTGGGCCCTGACGTTTTTTTGGTGGTTGCTCTGGCTGAATCCGGTCGTGCTGATTGCTGTATTGGCGACCAAACGACGCGAGTTTCCCTGGTCGCACGCGCTGGTGGTGGCCGGGATGAGCGTGCTGGCCTTGCGCTATAACCGATTCACGGCGCTTTACGCCATCGTGACCGCGCCGATTCTTGCGCAGGGGCTGGCGGTGATCCGCGCGAGGATTGCGGGGAAGCAACACTCGGAGTGGGGAGAAACAACCGCGCGGGTACTAACCGGTATTGCGGCCGCGTTCCTGATATTCGTGGTCGTAACGAATCGTTGGGCAGTGGCGGAGAATCGCCCTCCGAAATTTGGAGTGGGCGTGGATGAGTCGGTGGTGCCATTTCGGGCGCTGTCGATGATGGCAAAACTGCCGGCGGGATTGAACGTCTTCAATACCTTCCTCTCCGGCGGGCCGCTGCTGTGGAGGGATTACCCACAATGGCGGCCCTTCTGCGATGGACGCGCGAACCTATACGGGCGCGAATTTGTGGACCGCTACCGGCGGGCCATGTTCGATCCCGCGGACTGGGAGGCTTGGATGCAGGAGCGGTCGGTATCGGTGGCTTACCTGCAGTACGGCACGGCGGATGACCGCACCTTGCTGCAATACCTGGTGAAAAGCCATGTGTGGGACCTGCTCTATTTTGATCACGCAGCCTGTATTTTTGTGCACCAGAGTTCGTGGGCCAAATTGCGCGCGGACGCGCAACTGGCGGATTACAAACCCGTGCATGTAACTGACACGAACGCCCTTCTCGCGTACGCGCGCGAGCTGGCCGACGAAACGGCCGGCGGAAATTCATACCGCCGGGCGCGCGTGGTGGCGACGGTCGGAAATTTCCTCATGGCGATCGGCGCGGTCGATACGGCGGGGGCGTTGTTTGAGGATGCCGTGGCGATCAACCCGCGTCCTTCCGAGGCCTGGATGAACCTGGCGGTCATCAACCTCGACGAAGGCAAAACAACGGAGGCCTTGGGGTTTGCGGGAAAATTGCTGGCGCAAAACCCGCGCTACTTCTACGCGCGTTTGTTGGAAGCGCAGGTCAAGGCTACGGACGGCGACCTGGATGGCGCCGTGGCCGATGTGGACGCCGTGGTCAGCGAGCAACCACATTCCGCGCAGGCGTGGTTGCTGCGGGCGCAGTTGGCGGCGCGACAGGGGGACCGTCCTGCGGCAATCCGCGCGATCCAACATACGATCGCCGAGCAGGTTGAGGACGCGCATTTATTCCTGTTCCTCGGGCAATTGCTGGTGGCCGAGGGACGGACCAATGAAGCGGTGAGCGCTTACGAAAAGTGCCTGCAACTCTGGAATGGCCCGCCGAAACAGCGAGCGCAGATCGAAATAGATTTGGCGAAGCTGCATCCGCTCGTGACGAAATAAAATCGGAATGAGCGTTGTGGCCGTGGATCGGACCCGCAACCAAACGACCTTATACCATGGACTATTCCCGCGATCTACGCTACTGCGCCTCGGGCGGAACATTGCTGGGGGCGGCCGCGGGGCTCGCCGATGGAGCCGGGGCCGCGCTGGCAGAGGACGGCGCAAGACTTGACGGATCTGCTGTCGCCAGCGAAGTATCGACCTTGATAAGGTCGCCCGTTTTCACCTGGAATGTGCCGTCGAGTCTGGCTTTGGCATATTTTTCCTGAACATCGGTGACCGTGACCGAACCGACTCGTTTCTGGTCTACGCCGAGCGATTCGCCGGTGTCGGGGTCCACCAGTGCTTCCCCGACGCTGAACAACGCAAATCGGTCGCCAACGGAAGTCCCGGAGCGGGCCCCCGCATTCACAAAGACCCCGTCCATGGTGACCTTGATGACGTGCGCCTCGAATGGCACACTCCTCAGGCGGTCCGAGATCTTTTGCACCGCACTGTCGATGGCGATTTGCACGGCTTTGCCCATCGGCGTTTTGTTGAAACCTTTCTGACCAAAGCTGGCTACGCCAACGTTCACACCGACACTCGTGCCGCCCGAGGCGACTTTCCCCTCGACGCGCTGCGAGTCCAACACCTGACCGCTGCTCGTATCGACCAGTTGAATGATCAGGCCAACATGCGCCTCCGATTTATTATTGCCGAGACTGAGGGGGCCAAACCCAAAGCCGGAGCTGTTTCCAGCACTCTTGCTCTCAAATTCGGTGATGCTACCCTTCACGAGCGCCTGGGCGGCGATCAGTTTCCCGGTTTTCGCGGTCTTGGAGGCGGCTGATTGCCCGCTGGCGCTGAGTTTTTGCTCATCCTGGATGTCATCGAGCGTCTTGCGCTCCACAACGATGAACTCCCCACTCTGCACAAGGGCGTCGCTCAACTGGTCGGCCATGTTATCACCCAGCGCGCTCTCATTGTCGCCACTCTTGTTTTCAAACCGCGATACGGCGACGATTTTTTTCAGGCCTGCAGCGTTGGCATTGGGCACTGAGCATGGAATCGACGCGAACGCCGCCGCCAACCCGTATGCCACCGCTCTCCTGCGAAGTATTCTTTTCATGGCTGCTTTCTCCTCCATTTGTTGAATTTGTTTTTTGCGCGCGAGTTAGGAACTGGCCGTGCGTTTCAACTGGGCAACACGTTCGTCCTTGTTGGCGCTGGATTGCTTATCGTTCTTCTCTTTCTTATCGGCCTTATCCTTATCACCCTTATCGTTCTTCTCTTTTCCTTCCGGCTTGCCCTCTTGCTGCCCTGGCTTTCCATGCTCGCCCGCCTCAGGATGTTCGCCCGGACGGGATTCGCCGGGGTGCTTGTCGTTGGAGCGGGAGTCGCCCGGGTGTTTTTCGTCCGAGCGAGATTCAGCGCGCCGTTCATTATCGCGAGCCTGATCGCGAGCCTGCGCAGCATGGACTTCCGCCGTATGAGCGTTCTGGCGCTCGGTCACTATCCGTTGATGATCCTCGCGCATTACCATGCGGTCATGAGCCCGGAGTTCATCATGGCGGAATTCTTCCACTTTGTGCTCCGTGAAACGTTCCAGGTGCTCCCGATCCATTCCTTCGTGGATGTATCGGCCATATTCATCCCTCCGAAACCGGTTGATTTCACTTCGGCCAAATTCGCGGCGAAACTCTTCGCCCCGCAAGATATAGCGGTGGTAATCGTGTTCCCAGAAGTGCTCGCGACCGACGAATACATAAAATGAGGCGGCGTAACCAAAGTCGTAGTCAGCCCCATAGCGACGGCCGCCATAGGTCCAGCCGCCATCGACAAATAGCGCGCCGGGCGGTAGCGGCGCCCAACCCATGTATCCTTCCGAATGCCGCCAGAAAACCCAAGACGGCGCGTATTGATAGCCCGGTACCCAGACCCAGCCATAGGCGCCCGCGTATGTCCACGAGCCATAATGGAACACAACCGAACCCCAGGGATTATCCGACTGCCAATACATACCTGCGTCGCTATACACCCAGTGCCCGCCGTCATAATACGGACGCCAGCCGGACTCGACGGTCGGTTGCCAGCACTGGCCGTATCCCGGCACATCAACCCAGGAGCCGTAAGGAGAAAGTTGTCCCTGGACGTAGTCGAAGTTGACCACCGGTTCTGCGGACGAAGGAGGAGCGGCGACAGAGCCGGATGATTGTTCGCCGCCGCCGGTCTCAGGAGCCGGAGGGGTCGAAGGCGCAGACGGCGGAGGAGGCAGGGACGCCGACGCAGAAGGAGGGGCGGGAGCAGGCGTCGGGGCGCTTGTGCCACTGGCTTGCAACAACGCCGTGATCACATTCTGGGAGACGCCCTGGTTCTTGAGGTAAATCATTTGTTCCGTGGTGAGGTCGTAAGACGCGCCAGCCTTTTTGACCTTGGCCAGGATGATATCTTCGCTCATTCCGGCTTTGGTAAGTTTCACAACGTCGTCCACTCCGGCGGGGACATCGACCGCTCCCGACTGCGCCAGCGCCACGGTCGCCAGCATCCCGAAACGTCCGCTCAAGGCGATGCAGGTCACCCCAATAGCAAGTGTTACCATCACGTCTGCCAGTCTTGCTGTCTTCATAGTATCTCCTGAATTGGCTTTGATTCCGCTATCGTTTGGTTACCAGGGCGTGTTTCATTGCGCCCTCATCGCCTATACGGTTCCACTCGCCCGATCTTGCAGAAAAACACCAACCAGCAAGACCATGGAGCATATGTCGTTACCACCCTTGAGGTCAAGATTGGACTGGAACCTGAAGGTTCTAGGGGGGAACACCGATGCTGGTCGACTTCGAGGTCAAGGTGCTTACGGCGCCGGTTGGCGACATCCGGCGGATCACTTGATTCCCCCTGTCCGCCACGTAGATATTATTCTGATCGTCCACCGCGATCCCTTGCGGATCATTGAACCGCGCATTGCCGCCAAGGCCATCAACAATGCCGCGTTGTCCAACGGCCCCGGCCACCGTGGTCACGACGCCCGCGGGGGTGATTTTGCGTATCGTGTTATTGTACGTGTCCGCCACGTAGAAATTCCCTTCCTTGTCCATCCCAATTCCTTGGGGACGGTTAAACAACGCCTCTGCACCCAGGCCATCGGTGGCGCCCGCTTGCCCGGCCGTACCCGCCACCGTGGTCACGACACCTGCCGGGGTGATTTTGCGTATCGTGTTGTTGTAGGTGTCGGTCACGTAGACATTGCCTTCCTTATCGACCGCCAAGCCCTTGTTTTGGTCACTGAATCGGGCGCTGGCACCCGTGCCGTCGGCGCTGCCGGCGTGCCGCGGCGTCCCCGCCAAGGTGCTGACGACGCCCGCCGGCGTGATCTTGCGAATCGTGTACATGTCGGCGACGTAAACATTACCGGCATCGTCCACGGCGACTCCTGACGGCACGCTAAATCGTGCCTCGCTGCCGGCCCCATCAACGGTCCCGGGGGTTCCAGCCTTTCCGGCCAGGGTGCTGACGCCGCCTGTGGGTGTGATCTTCCGGATGGTGTAAGAATCAGCCACGTAGATATTGCCGGCTTTGTCGACGGCGATTCCCCGAAGAATGCTAAACCGCGCATCGCCGTGGTTGCCATTGAGGACGCCGGGAGTTCTGCGTTTTCCAGCCAGTTCCGCCATTATCCGCGCGGGCGTGATCTTCGAGACAAGGTTGTTGTCCTCGTCCGCGACATAAATGTTACCGGAGCTGTCCGCGGCAACCGCCCGAAGGTTTTGAAAGATCAACGGCTGTACGGGCTCGGTGGGTGCGGCCGGCGACAGCCGGGGCGGTCGATGTGATCGGTGTTGCGGGGACGATTGGCGCAGTTGATCGGCGCAGCAGGAAGACCTCCGCGACAAGGCCCACCAAGCCCACGAGAATCCAGACAGTCTTCGGAATTCGTCGAACCCCTTTCATGGTCTGGCGCACTTTGCGGCCCATGTCCCGATGCCCTACGAGTTCCTTGCTCTCTTTGATCCGCTCCAGGTCGGCGAGGACGTCCGTCATGTCGGCATATCGATTCCGGAGTTCGCGCGCCATCGCTCCTTCGGCCACCGTGACCAGCCGGGGATCGGCATTTGGATTCAGGATGGCAATGGATTTGGGCGGACCGGACAGGATTTGCTCCAGGATTTCCTTGGTGGTTTGGCCAGTATAAGGAGGCTGTCCGGTCAACATCTCGTAGAGCACCGCGCCGAACGCGTAGATGTCGCAACGCGTGTCTTCGGCATGACCGGCCGCAACCGCGGGCGACATATAGGGCGCGGTGCCTTCGCATTGCTGGCTCTCCACGTTCACGATCGAGTCGTTGAACAGGGTGCGCGCCAGGCCGAAGTCGGCCAGACAAGCCTTGTCATTGGCCGCCAGTAGAATGTTGGCCGGCTTGAGGTCGCGATGGATGATCCCGCGTTGGTGGGCAAATTGCAAGGCCTCGGCGACCTGGGAAGCGATATCGAGAATCAACGACGACTCCAATCCCCGGCGAACCTCGATTCGTCTAGCAAGGCTCCCCCGCTCGAAAAAGGGCATGACCAGATAAGGGCCTTCGACGCGGTTTGAAACCTCCAGCACGGGCACCACGTTGGTATGTCGCAAGCGCCGCATATGCCCGGCCTCCTTGACAAACAGGCGCACCGCCCGCGGATTCTCCGCCAAATCCGGTCGGACCATTTTGACCGCGACATCCAGGCCCGTGTTTGGATCCCGCGCCTGCAGTACGACGCCCATTCCACCGCCACCCAAAACTCGCAGGACTTCGAACCGATCCACCATGGCCAGCACACCTGGTCGCGAAGGCGGAGAAAGCATGCGCTGACCCACGAGCTCGGCGATCGGTCCGACGAATGACGAAGCCGGCCGGGTCGCTTGGTCAGGCTGCTCTCGTATGGTCTCTTCGTTCATGACAGCGCATCACCGGTCGGCTTTCTTCGAAATTTTTTCCACGGCCGCGAGCAGCAAAGCCTTGGTTTCTTCATCGACCCAGGGCTGGTCTTTGGCCCACAGCAGGCCGCGCCGCAGGTCGGCGTCCTTGAGTTGTGAAATCCGCGTGTCGAGGCGGACGAGCGCGACGGCGATGCTGGTGTAGTAAAGCGCGCTCACGATTTCCGCCGGCAAACCGCTCTCGGGATGATCCAGGTTTGCCTTGGCAAAATCCTTGGTGAGCTTCAGCAGTTCGACCGGCGGAGATGAATGATGAAAGAGGTCGGAAAAGCTTTTCAGGAGCAATCCCTGGGCATCGCTCAGCGTCTTCAACCTCACGGCGGTCCCGGGATCAAACCCGCCCAGATCCAACAATACGGGCGACCGCATTTGGTGTTGGAAGATGGCGGCCAATTCCTCCGGTAGCCAGAGTCTGGCGCCTTCAGCCCCCGCTTTCATCAACGCGGCGAGACGTTTGGGCCGGCTTTTGAATACAGCTTCCGATGAGTCAGATTCGGACATCATGATCCTACTATCTATACGGGTTTCGTTGGTGAATCTTGCACGTCAGTTGATTTCAGCCCCGGTTCGCCATTCGTGATACAAACTCTTCCAGCGCTTTGACTTCCGCCGCTGTCGCCGCATCCTGCTCGGCGTATTCTTGGATAACTTTATTCAGGTGCATCTTGAATATGCGCTTGGCGCTCAACAACATGTTGGACGCGTCCGTCGGCGACCGCAGCCCGAAGCGCTCAATCAATTGATCATAGGGCGCTGGGCTCGCATCGTCAAAAATCGGCGCCAACAGGCGGATGCGGAACATCTCCCAGATGTAACCGCGCCGCGGCTGGTCCCGGCGGAGCCCTGGCAATCGGTTTCCATCCGTCGCAGCGTCTCGGCGAGCACGGTACGAACCCAGGTCAGGTCGAATTCTTCCGAAGCCGCCGCCTCGCTGGGCAATTCCTGCCCCAACTCTTCCAGCGACACGGGCGCATGCTTTACGTCGGCTCGACTCAAGCGATCGCGAACGAAATTCCGCAGACTGGTCTTCAGGAAATGGCGAAACTGCCCGCGGCTTCGGTCGGCCCGCTGCAGCCAGCCTTTTTTGAGGATCTTGTCCTCGGCAAATTCCTGGAGCACGACTTCCGCGTCGTCCCTCAGTGTGGGAAAGGTCGCGACCAGGAAAATCTTCAGTGGTGACCAATACAAACGGATGAGCCGATCAAGGCGCACCTCATCTCCCTCGGCCGCCTTGCCCAACTCGGTCCAGTCGGTTCGAGGAAAGATGGAACTGGCTTGTGGTTCAGGAGACATCACCGTAACACACTTCACCAGAATAGGTTGCCTTTTACAAGCCGTTTCGGGGTGTCCTGCGGGAGACTGTGGGCCAGGGCTTAATGTAGAATCGAATTACGGACCATGTTAGAGCTTCGATGGCGACGGGTACTGCCAGACCCAGTCGCCTTCGTTTTCATCGAATAACTGCTTTCCCGGAATGCCGCCATCGTCCTTTTCGTTCCAGCCGACAGAATAAAGGACAAACTGGCCGTCGGCGGTACGACGGTATCGGTAGGGCTCGCCGGTTATTACATCATGAGGCAGTGAGGAAATGAATTGCGGCACGAGCGCGTCTAGTGTGTCGGGGAATTGGCCATTGGCCAGACGGTAGCGTTCCAACGCGCAGGCAAGCAGGGCTTGATCCGACGTGGTTTGTGCGACGGCCGCTTTGATGGGAATTTTCGGCAACGCGGGCAGCAGGATTGTTGACATGAGCCGATGATGTACGAAAATCGTGTCAAACGGATATCGTCCGGCGAGCGCCCGGTCAAACGCCTGGGCATCGGATTCAATTCGCTTCGGGTAAACTCGCTTGTTCGTTCCATCGAATGCTCCCGCCATCTGCAATACAGACAGACGGCAATAGTTGACCTGCTCCTGATCGAACCATCCCGACGGAACTATTCGACCAAAGAAATCGGCAACCTCTTTGTCAGATGGGGTTGGTTGTCCCGGGCCGACGAGTGTGATCAGCGTGCCGATCCCCCGTCTTTTGACGAATTCGATAATGGTGGTTCCCATCGCCCGTTCCGCATCGAGTGGGAACTTGAGATCCGCCACGAAATTATACGATTGCAGGCGAGCTTGAAGCTCTTGCAGTTGGGTATCCGACCAGGCCTGTTCGGCCAAACCTTCCCAAATCGGTTGGATCGCCGTTTGCACACAGGCGATCCGAACCAGATACGAAATCAAAGTGGGTTCTTCCTTCAGCGAATCCGCCAGACGGAGGATCAGCGTCACATCTTTCAAGGCAGTCTCACTCCGGCCGGTGGTGAGTTCCGCGCAGGCTTTGAGTCCCAGCCGCCGACAGGCGCCCCTCACGTGGTTAAGATGCGGCAGCAGGATTTCCGCTGGATCTTCCAGGCTGTAATCGATTGGATAGCGCGAGAAAGGCCGCTGGCTGGCGGCGCGGAGTTCCGCAAAAGCAGCATCATTGGTTTTCAATCCTTCCAGAACCGACGGAGCGGCTTTTGCCCGGGATTTGAAATCGAGTTTGTCCGACCTGAATTTTTGCGAGCCGGTCATTTTGCCGGCCTGAACCACCGCAAAAGCGTTACTCCAGGCTGCCAAATCAAGAAACTGCCTGGCGAACACACTTCGCCGCGCCTCGGGAACGGCCATGTGATCCTGCGCTTGCTCGTAGTTGTCTCCCTTTCGAATCCCCGGGGAATTGGTGCGGGCAAACCATGACTGGATTAACGGCGTTGCCGCGAAATTTTGGCCGTCGGGAATCGAATGCGGAATGAACGCGTTAAAGTCCAACTGCTCGCCGCGGGCTTCCGCTTCATGACGGTATCGTGTCCCACGCGTGTTTCCCGCGAATGTTTTCCTCGGTGCAATACAGCGCATAGACGGTGACGAGAACCGCAAGGCCAATCAGCGCGCGGCGTACGTTTCGCCACTTGAACGGTCGATGTAGCCAGCCAAACACCGGCAACAAGCTCGCCAAAAATATCACGGACACGGCCCCAAAGAAAACCATCGCCCCCTCCAAGAGGTGCCGCACCGACTCCTCTGTTCCGTCCGCGATGTTGAGCTTCCAGTCCCCAACCAACCCGGCGAAGATCGCCCATTCGCAAGGGAGCAAGACGAGGATGATTACCAGGAGACGGAGAACCGCAGCGCGAGGTTTCGGCCAGGCCGGATTCCAAATGCTTTTCGGTTTTTCGTTCGTGTCCATGGCCAATCAAGCCTCCAGAAATTCGCGTCGCCGTTCGCTCTGCGAGCCGGGTGTTAGTGGCGCGGGTGGCCTGGCGTTGCGCGATTCGGGCACGCCGATCAACTCGGCAAAGAAAACCTCCTGTTGGCGCAGTTCGGAGATCGCTTCCTGCGACAAGGAAGATCGCTTCGCAATCACGGGCGATTCATCGCGAGTGGCAAGATTCAGCGTGAGAATCAAAATCCACGCGCAGGCCAGGCCGGTCCAGATTCGCCGGCTCGGCAGGATCAATTCGCGCCACAATGTCCAGCCGACGGCGAGGAAGAGATTGCGCTTTGAATCACGGCGGTCATAGACCGCCGCTACAGACGCGGCGAGTGATTTATCCCACATCCGATCCAGTTTCGGTTCGACCGACCGATGTCGCTTCAACAAGATTTCGCGCGGTGTTTTCATGATGTTCGTGTCTCCAACAGTTTTCTCAGTGCCCGTTTGGCGTAATGCAGGCGGGATTTCACCGTGCCCACCTGCGTCTCGGTAATGCGGGCGATCTCTTCTAGGGAAAAGCCTTCGATGTAATGCAACAACAGCGCCGACCGCTGGGCCAACGGGAGTTTCTCCAGCAGTTTCATGAACTCCGCTTCTTGTTCCTCGCGGAGCAATACGTCGAGCGGATCGGGGCTGCCGGCTTTCGGGTCGGGCAGCAATTCCTCCCGCAACTCGGCTTCGCGGCCCTGCCGTCGCCATTGCTGGACGCATTTCTGATGGGCGATGCTGAAGAGCCAACCGCCGAATTTCTCGTCATCGCGCAGGGAAGCGATGTGCCGGAAGGCGCTGATGAAAGTCTCCTGCACAAGGTCGAGGCTGGCCTGTTCGTCGCGTAGCAGTTCAAAACCATAAACGTACAATGGCAGTCGGTAGCGCCGGAAGAGCGTCTTCCAGGCTTCGGCGTTCCCAGCCCGCGCGTCGGCCACGGGCAGTTGTTCGCGTTCAGGCACTACCAGCATTTACACCCAGTAGAATGTCGGGGGCGAGAAAAGGTTCAATCGAGATTATCCAGCGGAGTGCTTGCCCATTTGCAAAATCCGGTTTTTCCCGTAGGATGATGGCGCGGTCAATTTCAATGGGGGCATCGTTATGAAACAGGGCAGGTTCAGTTTCGTGTTTTTTCTCGCGCTGTTGACGCCAGCGCTGGGCGGGACATATACGATCCAGAGCACGCGCATCCCGGTCCCCGCGACCGCTGATGGCACGACCAACGGTGATACGTCCGCATCTTCAACCAACGCCATTCACCTCGATGCCAATGTTTACGTGCCCGACAGCGTGGTCGCGCCTGCCCCGGTGGTGGTCGTCGTCCACGGTTTCGGGGAAACGAAAAGCACCGCCACCATTGTGACGTTCGCCGAGGATTTCGCCGCCGCGGGCTATGTCGTGGTCACACCCTCCGTGCGCGGCTTTGGCAATTCCGACGGCTCGGTTTCATTGGTTGGACCCAATGAGGTCAACGACCTGAAAACCATCATCCTGGCAATGCAAACGGGTTCGATCGGGGACACACCGGCGGTGGCGATCCCCGTCACCGGCGCGAGCAAGTTCGGCGTGATGGGGCCATCTTACGGCGGCGGGCATACTTTCGAGATCATGCGGACGCATGTGGCGGGCTTGACGGCGGTGATGCCGATCATCGGTTGGACGGACCTTTACCAGGCGCTGGCGCCCAACGACGTTCCCAAGCTGGCGTATTCGCTCGGCCTTTTCGCCAGCGGCTTTGATTTCACGAATCCAAACTATGCACCGGTCATGTTCGACTGGCTCCGCGACATTCTCAACGGCACGCCCGAGAAGACGCGCCAGGGTGATCCCGAGAACAACATCGATTGGCGTTCGGTAATCTTCAATCCGTCGGAGCTAACCGTCCCCGCCTTTGTGGTCCAAGGCTGGCAGGACGATTTATTTCCCGCCGAGCAGGCCCTCCTACTTGCCCGAACGAATTCTTCCATCCCGTTCCTGAAACTTTACATCGGTGGGTTGGGGCATCCGCCCGCTTCGTCAAGCATCACGGGCGATGAAGGGATATATTTGCAGGCCCAGGCCGTCCGTTGGTTCGACCTATGGCTCAAGGGTGTTGACACCGGCATCACCAACGAGTCACCCGTGACGTTGGCCCCGGAGAATACGGCAAACTGGTCAAGCAATGCCTTGATACAGGTCAACGGCCTCCCGCTGTCAGGTGCGGTCACAAACACGTACTTCCTGAACGGCGCGCTGCTTTCCGCCGTCAGCCCGGCCGCGAATGCCAAAGCGAAGAAACTGTCGCCCTCAACCGGGTTCCTTTTTGTGCTGCGTCCGCTCCTGCGTGCCGTCGGCGCGGACGACATCACGTTGATCGAGTCCGTCGCTTCAGTGAACGCCATCCTGAATTCCGGCGCGACCAGCATCCTTGAGCCAAACATCTTTACAAAAACCGACGGGGGCGCGAACCGGGCCCGGTTCACCAGCGTCACGCTGCCCGCGGACCTCAACGTCGTCGGACCACCATTGTGCCATTTGATCGTTTCAGCCGGGCACGCCGATGCTTATTATTATGTGCAGATCCTTGAGCGTTCGGCTGATGGCGTGACCCAACTCATCACGCGCGGCGCCTTCAAAGACCACACGGCCAATCCATCCACACCACACGCGATTGATTTTTCACCCTTCACGGTGAACCACACCTTCCGGGCCGGCAGCCAAATTTTCTTCCAAATCACCAGCCGCGATTACCCGTTCTTCCTGCCCAACCTCAATCAGCCCACGGTAAAGATCTACCGCGACGCCGTGAACACCTCAACACTCTCCCTGCCCGTGACGCAATGAGATCGACCGTGGGGTGGGGCTACTGGCCCACATCATTTCTGGGCATTGAGCTTGTCATAGAAAACCTGTTGTCTTAGCCAGGCCCGATGATAAATGCGCTGACTGGTTCCGGAGGGGTAGGCGCGTGAGGGAATAATGCTGAACGCATTGCAGGTGTCGCTGCCGTCTGAATTGATGTCATTGCCTATGGAGCCGCTGTAGGCGTATCCGTCCAGTTTTTTGATCTGATCCTTCAGTTTGACGGAATCAGAACCCCCGCAGATGACGCCCACGAGGAAGGGATATTCCGAGTCCTCGATCACGACTTTTTTGACCGTGATGCCGGCGTTCCGGGCGGCGAGTTGGATGGCATTAATCAGGCCTTCCTTGGTGTACCGGGCATCCAGGTTCGTCGGTGGTTCGACGGGGTTTCCCAGGTATTCGAGCAGGGCTTGATTGGGGCCGGATAACGAAGCCGGCTTCTCCGCGGAACCGCTGTTGCCAGAGTGCTCAAGGTAGTTCCATCCTTTATTGCGGAGAACCCACTTTCCCTGGCCGAAATACACTCCACCGAACGCGTCGCCCGAATAGAAACTGACGTGAAGATAGCCGTCTTCATTCATTGTCTTGACCATGCGGAATAAACCAGCGCCTTTCTTGATCCTCACGTGTTGATTCTCGTCAACCGGAGTAGGGCCACTGTTCGAAATGCTGGTGGCATAAAAGCCCAGGTCTGCTTCATCCCTGGAACTCAGGACATAGGTGCCCTCCACGCTATAAGTCCCCCCCGTCGCGATCGTGCCGCTCGTTCCGCGCACTTGTTGGATCGTAATATTGTCACCGGGAGCGAATTCCTGGTCGCCCAGTTCATATTTGACCGCGTAAGGTAAATCCCCGCTGGAGGATGCCAGCACACAGGAGGTGGTGATAACAAAGAGAATCGCCAAGACCCGGGTCAGGCGCGCGCGTTGTACTTTCATAATGGCGAATTCCTTTCTGATTTCTATTGGGCAGGTTCCGGGTGACCGGGCCAAAGCGTTCCGCTGGCGACGATCGTCTCGTCGGACAGGGTGTCAACGACGAGATTGCCTTCCTGGTGAAACTTGTAGGTTGGCACACGGTAGGAAACCTGGATGGAAACAGTGGAATCGCGGTCGCTGGATCGGGCCATTTCCGTTTCATGAATCCGTGCGCCGGAGGAATAGTTGATCAGCAGAAAGGTGGCGATCAGCAACAGGGAAGCGGCAATGGCCAGGGGCCACACGAGAGTGCTCCATGCGCCAACGACGGACTCCTCATCCGCGAGCGGAGTGGACTGGTGCTCAAGAGCCGTCAGAATACGACGCTGAACCTCCGGTCCAAGCGCAAGGGTTTCGGTACCTTGACGAAGACGCTCGGACAGGAATTGCGCCAGTTGTTGTTCTTCGCGCACGACCTGTCGACAAACATTGCACCGTGCTAAATGCCTGTCCGCAGCGGACTGTGTTCTGGCAGAAAGAGTCCCCTCCAAATATTCGTACAACCGATTCTGGAAACGCCGGCAGTTCATCGTCTTCGTACTTCCTCTGTGCCGCAGGCGCCGAAAAGGTTCAATTCCTCGGGCAAGAGTTTCTGCATTTCCCTAATGGCATAATGGAGTCTCGATTTGACGGTCCCCTTGGAGATCCCCAAGTGCCGTGCGATTTCGTGGATTTTCATGTTCTCGTAGTAGCGGAGGACAAGGACCTCCCGGTGTGCGGCGGAAAGTCGGCGCAAGGCTTCGAGGAGGGCCAATGAAGCCGTCCCAGTATCCAATCGGTTTGGGTGTTCCTCCGGCAAAGAAACCTCCCGTCCGACCAACTCGTCATCATAGACGATCCGCTTGCGGTCTCGATGATAGTGGCGGGTCAGGTTGAGAAGAATGGAATGGAGCCATGTGTAGACGGTCGAGCGACCCTGAAATCGGTGAACGGATCGAATCGCCTGGAGAAATGTCTCCTGAACGATGTCCTGCGCGTCGGTTTCATTACCGCAGAGCGAAAAAGCGGAACGAAGCAGCCGATCTCCATAAGCATTGACCAATTCCTGCGCCGCTCCGGGAATCCGGCCCTTCAGGGCCGAGATAAGCCGCTCCTCATCCATGCTGCTTTGTGCCACCAAAGGCAAAAAGGTTCAAGGAATTGACGGCGGTCCGCGGTTGCCGGCGCGGTCTTTACCCGCGCTCCATGAGGAACAGGATTACGCAGGCGATCAGCCATGCCAACGCGATTACCCGTTTCTCTGCGGGGGTAACAACGACTCCGTCGAAATTTCCTATCTTGGTTTCGCCAAGTTTGTTCATAAAAACGTCCTCCTTGTAGTTTTTCATCTAACGCCAAAACAAAGAACAATCCATTGGTTAAAAATCCTAAATTCTCTTCAGAAACCATCCTATGCGAGGGACGCGGCGCGGGGGCAATGGGGGAGGATTTGCATAAATCGCGCTTGCGCCCACGGGATTTTTAATTATTGTTCCGGCGCGAAGACAGCGAAAGGAGGGGAGGCAGGAATGGAAGAGATCACTTGTCCAAACTGTAACGTGGATGTGGATCGCGAGGAGTTGAAACGGAACAATCTGCGTTGTCCCACGTGTGGATTCGATCTGAGCGATGCGGGAGAACCGGAAGTCGCTGACGAGGATGAGGAAGAGGAACTTGACGAGGATGAAGACGAGGAGGATGAGGAAGACGATGAGGAGGGGGAAGAGTGAGGCGCGTTCCGTCACCGCCCGCATTCTTGGCGGCGACACGGAATGATTGTTGAGACTTTTGAGGCGGGGCCGGTGGCGACCAACGGCTATCTGATCGCCGACAGGCCAGGCGGCAAAGCTGTGGTGATTGATGCGCCGCAGGGTGTTGCCCCGCTGATGGTCGAGCAGGCCCGCGAATGGAACGCCCCGATCACCCACCTCATTAATACCCACGCCCATTGGGACCACATCTTGGACAATGCCGAATTGTTGCGGCTGACGAGGGCGAGATTTGGGATCCATCGCGAGAGCGCGCCACTGTTGACTGTCCCGCAGACGCGTCTTTTTGGATTGGACCTGGACATCGAGCCGTCGAACCCAGACTTTTTCCTGGAAGAAGGGGAAGTATTTGTGGTGGGCGACCTGAGATTTGAAATCCTGCATTGTCCCGGTCACTGTCCCGGCAGCGTGGTGTTGTTCGAACGGAAAGAACGCGCGGCCTTTGTGGGGGACGTGTTGTTCGCGGGCTCGATCGGACGCACGGATTTGCCGGGAGGGGACCATCAGTTGCTCATCGACAGCATCCGGGGGAAGCTGTTGCTGTTGGGGGACGATGTGAGGGTGTTTTCGGGACACGGGCCGGTGACCACGATTGGTGAAGAACGGCGAACAAACCCTTTTTTGACGACCAAGGGTGTGGGAACCCATAAAAATCAATAGTTGCAAGGTTTTCGGCGCTTTTGTAGTATCCGCCGAACCCTAAACCAAGGAGAGATGAGGAGATTTATGGCAAAGTTGACGAAGTCGCAGATTTTGGGAAACCTCGCAGAGAGAACCGGCGTGTCGAAGAAGGCCGCAGGCATGTTCGTGGAAGAGCTGGTCAAATTGGCGTACAAGGAGGCGAAGAATTCATTCACGATCCCCGGCCTTGGGAAAATCGTGTTGGTGAATCGCAAAGCCCGCCTCGGCCGCAACCCGGCCACCGGCGCGACGATTCAGATTCCGGCCAAGCGGGTGGTGAAGTTCCGCATCGCCAAGGCCGCGAAGGACGCCATCTTGGGCACGAAGTAATTCTCGGAAGATTCCTGCTTCAAAAAACGGGACGGGCGGTTGTGCCTGGCGCAGCCGCCCGTTTTCTTTCCCGCAAGACGAATTACTTCGCCGATTTCTTCGTGAACGCCGTGATGTCGGGAATACCGGCGGAGCGCGCCGCGTCAACAATCGCAACGACCGTTCCGTAGCTGACCGTCTTGTCCGCTGAGAACTGCACCTGCACTTTCGGGTTTTGCTCTTTCGCGTCGCGCAGGGCTTTCTCCAGCACGCTGAGGGCTACGGGCTTGTTGTCGAGATAGATGGTCTCGTCGGAGCCAACGGCAATGTTCAGTCGGTCCACCTTCTCGCGTCCGACCTCCTCGGCGGTTTTCGCCTCGGGCAGGACGAGCTTGACGGCGGTGGGCGAAGTCGCGCGAAAGGTGGTCGTCGCGATAAAAAAGATCAGCAGGATGAACAACACGTCCACGAGATTGATCACGCGGATGACCGGCGGACGCTGGGCTTTGCTGGGCTCAAAGATGCGCATGGCGGTTCCCTAGTAGTCGGAGTTGCGATACAGCCGCGTGAGCAATTCGTTCGTGTAGCGTTCCAGTTCCAGCACCAGCACCTCGATGCGGCGGCGCAGGTACATATAGGCGATCAGCGCGGGAATGGCGATCCCCAGGCCGGTCATGGTCGCGGTCAACGCTTCGTAAATGCCGCGTGAAATCATGGCCGGGTCGCCCAGGCCTTTTTTGGCGACATCCTGGAACAATTGCACCATGCCGATGACCGTGCCGAGCAACCCGAGCAACGGGCCGAGCTCGGCGATCAATGACAAGGTTGTCAGCCCGCGCTCCATGCGTCCGACGATCTGCCGGGCGAGCGCCTGCATGGCCTCGACATTTTCCGTTTTCGGCAACGAGGCGTGCATGAAGACCGCCTGGATCAGTTTCCCGAGCACCGTTGGATCGGAGGTGGTCATCAACCGCACTTTTTCCGTTTGTTCCGGTGTCACCGGTTGCGCGTCGATGGCCGCAGCCAGGGTGGGCGAGATGATGTTCCGCCGCTGCAGCGCCCAGGTGCGCTCCAGGATGATGGCTACGCCTGCGATCGAGCAGACCAGCAACGGCCACATGGCGATTCCGCCTCGAAAAAACCATTCCGGCATGAAGTCCTCCCTTATCAATAATAGAACGTGAAACTTGCCGCGCGTGGTTCTTTCCCGACCAGCGCGCGCAATTCATCGGACAACGGATCGAAAGGCCCGGATTCTATGATGGCCTTCTCACAAAACAACGACAAAATTTCTCCCGCCGTGTTGTCCGAAACTGTCAGGTTCTGCACCTGGCCGTCATCGAGAAGTTCAAAATGGATGGTCACCGCACCCGCGCGTTCGTACATCCCGAAACGGTCGATCAGGGCGTACCAGCGGCTTTGCACCGCCTTGATGATTTTTTGGTCGTACGCGCCAAAGGGACTTTCCGACACGCCAAACGCAGCCACGCTGTTGCGCGAAACGCCCGCAACGGTCAGATGGGCTTTCCGTGCCACAATTTCCCGGCCCGGCACGCCGGGCTCCGTGACGATGGCGGGTGACCCAGGGACGGCGGTGGCGGGAATTTCCGGCGCCGTTGCTCCCGTTACAACCTGCGGCTGCGCGACCGGCTTTGGCGCCATCGCAACTTTTTGCTCCTCGACCATTTTCAGACCGAGCGGCGCGATCTCCTTTGGTTGTTCCTGGGCTTTCGGCTGGGGCGCCGGTGTCGGCTTGGGTTCGGGCGGCGCTTCCGCCGCTTTCGGCGTCGATTTGGGAGGGCTTGGCGGCGTGCTCGGCGAACCGGGTTGACGGACCAGCGGTTGGGGCACTCCGGAAGGTGTCGGCACGTCGAGTGTGTTCGGCGCGCGCGTTTCACCGCCATTCAAATACGGCGTGTCACCGGTTTTGCCCGTCGGATTGTTGGGATTCGCCGCGACCGTGGATTTGTCCGAGTAATACTTCGCATCCTTTGGCTTCTCACCCGTGACCTGCGAGGCATCGGTCTCCATAAACCGTTGGGCTTCCTTGCCCTTCTTCACTTCCGGGGTCTTCGCGCGCGGCGGCGCCAACTCCACGAAAGTAAGCGTCTGGACTTGTTGCGACGCGCGCTCCGGCGGACGCGCCACATGCACCAGCTTCGTCAGCAAGGAGAGCAATGGAAGTTTCAGAAGCGCCGCGCGATGCTGCCATCCTTCGCCCGCGAACACGTGCAAAAGCAGGGACAACAACACGGCAATCCAGAGGTTTCGATTTTCGCGATCCATTCCCCGGGGAATGATAACAGATTGTGGCAGGCCATCAACTCGCACGACGCACCATCCCGATCCGTTCCAGCGTGGCTGCCAACCGCTCGGTCGGCAGGCCCATCACGTTGTGGTAACTGCCTTCGATGCGCTCGACGATGCCGGCACCGTGTTCTTGGATAGCGTACGCGCCCGCTTTGTCGAGTGGGTTGATCTTGCCGAGATACTCGGCAATTTGCCGCCGGGTCAGTGGCCGCATCCAGACGCGCGTCGTCTCGGCAAATGTCAGTTCCAAATCGAGCGCACGGTGCAGCAGGCAAACGCCGGTGACGACTTCGTGCGGCTGCCCCGCCAACTGCCCGAGCATTTGCGTGGCCTCTTCCAGGTCACGCGGCTTGCCGAAGAGTTGGCCCTCAAGCACAACGATGGTGTCCGCCCCGAGTACCACCGAATCCGGATGCCGTCCCGCCACTGCGCGGGCCTTGCGCTGGGCGTTTTGCATTGCGACGACATCGGGCGCCGCCCCGCTGAGCAACTCTTCCACCTCGCTGGGCCGCACCACGGTGAACCGCAAGCCCATTTCCCGCAACAGGTGTTCGCGACGCGGGGATGCGCTGGCGAGGATGATTTGGAGTTTGTCGGAACTCATATCTGGCGGTATCGTTAGACCCGGAGTATGGGAATTCGATCAAGTAAAGTCGAGCACCTCTATGGGCACGTGCCGTTCTGCGCGGCCAAGTGTCACTACTGCGCGTTTTACTCGGAAGCGGGCAACGCCGCCAGGATGGAGGATTATGTGGACGCGCTCTTACTGGAGTTGAAGCGATTCGCCCCACAACTCGCGCCGAAGACGATCTTTTTCGGCGGTGGTACGCCAAGCCTTTTGCCGTCAGCGCTCTTGCGGCGCGTGTTGGAGGCGATTCACGACCAGGTTTCGTTGCACCAGCTCGGCGAGTGGACCATCGAATGCAATCCTTCAACCGTATCGACCGAAAAGGCGAAGCTGTTCCGCGAGTATGGCGTCAATCGCATCTCCATGGGCGTGCAGGCCCTCGACGACGAATTGCTGAAGACCATCGGGCGTGTGCATTCCTTGAAGGCGGCCCTGGAATCTTACAAAAAATTGCGCGGGGCGGGCTTCGACAATATCAACCTCGACCTGATGTTTGGCTTGCCGGGCCAGACACTGGACCACTGGCGCAACACGCTGGAAACGGCGATCGAGCTTCAACCCGAACATCTCTCGACGTATTGCCTGATCCTGGAGGAAGACACAGAATTCTGGTCGCTGTTCCAGCAGGGGTTGATCAAGCCTGACGAAGAGCAGGAGTTGGCCATGTACCAGACGGCCATGGACACGCTCGCCGCCGCGGGGTATCGCCAATACGAGATCAGTAATTTCGCAAAGCCCGGCCGCGAGTGCGCCCACAACATCGCCTATTGGGAGGGCAAGAACTATCTCGGTCTCGGCCCGAGCGCGTGCAGCACCGTCGACGACCGACGCTGGCAAAACGTGCCGGACACGGACCGTTACATCGAAGGAATCCGCAGCGAGAAACCAGCCGTCATTGCCGAGGAGACGATCACGCCCGAGGTTCGCGCAGCGGAACGAGCGGCTTTCGGCATGAGGATGAACGCCGGCGTGCCCGCCGCGTTGCTTGGAAGCCGTTGGGAAAAGGAAATTGCGGAGTTGCTCTCTGCCGAGTTGGTGCAATGGCGCAACGGCAGACTCAGGCCCACCCCGCGCGGCATCCTCTTTGCGGATGAAATCGCGGCGCAGTTTGTGTAGCCGCGAACTTGTGGCGGCGTATCCCGACTGGAATAGGTGCGGCACTAGTGCTGCGACACAGTTCATTCGATGGGTAGAGCGCGGTGGCCCACCGCGCCGCGCCAGCGCGGAATCGCGGACGGCTCGGCGAGCCGTCCCTACCAACGACCCTGCAAATGAAGCGTGTCGCACCACTAGCGCTTCGTTTCTTCGAAGTCTTCCAGGGCTTTCTTGATCCGCAGGAAATGGGCGGCGATGGCGGTGGCAGCGACCCAGAGCAGGAAGTAGAGGGTCTTGAGGTCCGCATAGATGAGGAAGATCGCAAGGCCAGCGAGACCAGCGATTTCCGAAAACACGAATCCAATGAAGAACTGCTTCAAAAGCGAGCGGGCGAGGATCGGGAACTCGGCCGGGGCGGGCTGCCGCGCGGCGAGACTTTTGACGAGGGGAAGCGAGACCATCACGCCGATCATGCCCAGCAGGAAAATACCGAGCAGGAGCGGCCCTCCCCGCTCCATGCCTCTGGGAGCCTTGAAACCGCCTTGCAGCAGGGAGATCGCGGCCACAGCGAAAAGAATCTGCGCCGCGATGAGGGCGATGGCCACGGTAGTAAGATGTCTACGGAACAAAGCCGGTGTGGGCGGTCCCGGTTGCGGGCGCTGCTGTGATGCCATGATTGTCATTCTCTCCGTAGACGCAGCGTTTACTGCCGCTGCCTGAATCAACACAAGGAGTTATATCCGCACTCGTCCGTTGTCGCAACGGTCAAAATGTCCCGAGCATTGGATCGGCGACGGAGGAGTCCATTACCTACCAGGGGATGGCAACGATTGCAGAAGTGCGCGATCAAACCTTGGTCGGGGTTTCCCCTCGGGCCTGGCGCAAACTGAGAATGTACCGCTGCATTCGTTCTTGCGTATCGGTGATATGCCGCACCTTGAGCATGGAGCGCACGCGCAGAAGCAGGTCATTCACGTCAAAAGGCTTGGCGACGAAGTCATCGGCCCCCGCCGCGATGCTTTCCTCCAGCTTGGCCTGCATGCTCAACGAAGTGACAACGATGATTGGGATATTTTGGGTGTGCTTGTCCACACGGACGGCCTTGCAGTAGGTCACGCCATCGAGATTGGGCATGCGAAGATCCAGCAGCACCAGGTCAGGAGCCAGGGTGAGAGTTTTATGAAGGGCTTCTTTGCCATCGGAAGCCGTGTGGACAGTAAGCCCCTCGGATGCGAGCACTTCCTTGAGGAAGTCCTGCATGTTGGCATCGTCTTCAACGACGAGTACCGTTTGGTTGCTCAAGTTAAGCCACCGAAATAATCACTGCGCGACAAGTGCGAACGTAGCAGGGGCGCGCTGTTTTGTAAAGGAATTCATTGAAACAATCCGACCTACGGGAATCAAGGTAGGCGCTACACCGGCGCGACGGCATCGACAAGCCGCGGGAGATCGGGCATATTACAAGTCGTTATGACGAAGAAGTTGACCAAGATTCTCGACGAGTTGGTGGACTCGTTCCACAAATACGGCGGGATCAATCACCTGGACGGCGCGAATCTCCCGTCGCGCGAAGCGGTGGTGGAAATCGCGCGGGATTTGCTGCGGTTGATGTTCCCCGGGTTCTACGACAAGGACCAGATCCATTCCAATCAGTTGGTTGAGTACACCAATGAATTGGTCGCGTCGGTGGCGCGCCGGCTGGAGAACGAAATTCATCGCAGCCTGGAGTATCGACCCTGCGACGATTGCGATCCGAATGATCTGGCGGGCACGGCGGCGCGTGTCACGCAGGAGTTTCTGGCGGACTTGCCGGGCGTGCGGGCGATTTTGCAGACAGACGTGACGGCCGCGTACGAGGGTGACCCCGCGGCGATCAGCAACGAGGAAATCATCCTGGCGTATCCCGGCGTCGAGGCGATGGCGGTACAACGCCTGGCGCACCTGCTCTATCGGCGTCACATCGCGCTCATCCCGCGGATTATGACGGAATGGATCCACAACAAAACCGGCATCGACATCCATCCCGGCGCGGAAATCGGCCCGCATTTCTTCATTGACCACGGCACCGGGGTGGTTATCGGCGAGACAGCCGTGATCGGCCGGCATGTGAAGATCTACCAGGGGGTGACGCTCGGAGCGAAGCATTTCCCGAAGGACGCGAAAGGTCGCGTCGTCAAAGGAAACAAACGCCACCCGAACATCGAGGACGACGTGACGATCTATGCGGGCGCGACAATTCTGGGCGACGTGACGATCGGCAAAGGCTCGATCATTGGCGGCAACGTCTGGTTGCTGGAATCCGTCCCGCCGAACACCGTCGTGTATTCCGAGGCCGGGCAGACGCGAATGAAAACCGCCGGGGCCGACCGCGACAAGATGATCGGCCACACCGACGGCGCAGGCATTTAATGCAGCGCGTTTACGCAGACTACAACGCCACCACGCCGTTGGATCCGCTGGTGCTGGAAGCGATGCTGCCGTACCTGCGCGAGCATTTCGGCAACGCCAGCAGTGTGCACACTATCGGGCGCGAAGCGCGGGCGGCCATCGACGACATTCGCGTGCGTCTGGCGAAATTGCTGGGCGCGCAGGAAGGGGAAATCGTTTTCACCGGGGGCGGCACGGAAGCCGATAACATGGCGGTTTTCGGCGTTGTCCGCGCGCGCCGTAAGCAGGGCCGGCACATCATCACCAGCAGCATCGAGCACCACGCCGTGCTGCACGCCTGCCAATACCTCGAGAAGACGGGCGAATGCGAGGTCACGTATTTGCCGGTCAGCCGTGAGTGCCTCGTCGATCCCGCTGATCTTCGCGGGGCGATCCGCCCGGATACCGTGTTGGTGTCGATCATGTCGGCCAATAACGAGACGGGCACGATCCAGCCCGTGAAAGAACTGGCGGCGATCTGCCAGGAACGCGGCGTGACCTTTCACACCGACGCCGTGCAGTCGTTTGGCAAGCAGGCTGTGAAGGTGAACGATTGGGGGGTGGATTTGCTCTCCCTCGCCGCGCACAAGTTTTACGGCCCGAAAGGCGTCGGCGCGTTGTACATGCGCCGTGGCACGAAGTTGGATCCGCTCCTGTTTGGCGGCAGCCACGAGAATGAACGTCGCGCGGGCACGGAAAACGTCGCCGCGATCGTCGGGCTGGGCCGGGCTGCTGAACTGGCCACCGCCCAAATGGAGGCGGAGCAGGCCCATTTGTTCGGACTCACCGAGAAACTCGGCGAGGGCATCACCCAGCGCATTCGCGGCGCGCATCGCAATGGCGACGCCCGGCGACGCATCGGGAACACGATCAACTTCAGCTTCGAGGGTTGTGAGGAAGAAGGATTATTGCTCGGTTTGGATCTCGAGGGAGTGGCCGCTTCCAGCGGTTCGGCTTGCGCGGTCGGCTCCCTGGAACCGTCGCACGTGCTGAAGGCGATGGGCTTGCCGCATGAATTGGCCCGGGCCGCCGTGCGTTTCTCCCTCGGCAAGAGCAGCACCGTCGAGGACGTGGATTCCATCCAGAAAGCGCTCGAACGCGTGGTGGAACGTCTGCGCGCCTTCTCCGCATAATCAATTGAAGAAACGATAGCGGAAAATGAACCAGAGCGCGGCGAGGCCGTCCTTCCAGTTGATCTTCTTGCCTTCACTGTAATCGCGGCCCGCGTAATTGATCCCGGTTTCGTAAAACCGTAAACGACGACGCGCCAGCTTGGCGGTCAGCTCGGGTTCGACGCCAAAACGGTCGGAGGTCAAGGTCACGCCCTCGATGCACTGGCGGCGGAAGACCTTGTAGCAGGTCTCCATGTCGGTGAGATTGAGGTTGCAGAGCATGTTCGAGAGCAGCGTGAGCAGGCGATTGGCCATGTAATGCCAGAATAGCAACACGCGATGGGTCCCGCCCGTGAAACGCGAGCCATAGACGACGTCCGCGCGCCCGTCGAGGATCGGTCGCAGCAGGCTCGGATAATCGGACGGATCATATTCGAGGTCGGCATCCTGGATCAGGATGATATCGCCGGTCGCGTGTTCGAGGGCGGTGCGCAACGCCGCGCCCTTGCCGCGATTGTGGGGATGCGAGAACACGCTGACGCCGGTATCGCGCTGGATTTTTTTCAGCAGATCACCCGTGCCATCGGTGGAAGCGTCGTCGACGAGGACAATCTCCTTCTCCAAGCCGCAGGAATCAGCCGCGCGCACGCGGCGGACGATCTCCTCCACGGTGCGGACTTCGTTGAAAACCGGAATCAAGATCGAGAGCCGCTTGAAGTTTTCGGGCATATGGGCCCGGAGTATAGGGATGCCCGGCGCTCACGTCAGCAGTTTTTTTCCTGTAGCGCCGCGCGGCGGCCCGTGGTATTTTCAGCGTGCGGTTTGCGGGCGGGTTAGCCAAGTGGTAAGGCGGGAGTCTGCAAAACTCCTATCGTGAGTTCGATTCTCACACCCGCCTCCAATTTCATCCCGCGTGAGTCCAACGACTTGCGCGGGTTTTGTTTTTGTGGTGCAAAACGGCGAGAGGGGCTGTGATACTCGCTGTGATACTCGGGCCATTTCAGATTTCTCAACGCAAGAGTTGAACACGCGCAACCAAGTCTTGCGGATTGAACAGCAATTCACCACGGGCCGCAACCGTCACCAGCGAGGGAGCACGCGATAGACGCGGGGCAGTCGCTTCGGGTCACCGATTGCGTCGGCGCGATGTTGTAGCGCGGCTGCGTGCGGACCGCCCATTCCTCGCCGGTCACCGGCGTGCCAAATCGGTCAGCCACTGTCTTCAAGTCAACAGTCAACGTGAAGCGACCACACATACAGTGAACCTTATCCGACGGTGAGTAAGCATCAGAAAGAAACTTGGGCCAGCGCATTCAAAGCGCTCGGACTGCGCGCGATCAGCACGGGCAAGTTCATGCAGTTCGTGTTTCTGTGCGTGGTGCTCCTCGCGCTGTGGACGACGAAGTCGGAGGACAAAGTCAGGATCACCTCCGAGCTTGTTGCCGTCATGGTCGTCTATCTCCTCTACGGCGTGGCACAAAGAGCATGTGCTGAACTCGATCGATGAGTGTGTCGGTCGTCAATTCGTACATGGGTCCACGAGCTCCAGGATATTCACAGTTAATACTGGCGAGTGCTTGACCAAAACGAATGCCACGAACAATTTTGGCTTCATTCGAGTGCATGAAATGCTGCCGCCCACCGGCACAAAGCTCATGAATAATTCCGGCGCTACACCAATCGCCACAGCCAGTGGCATCCCTGTATTTGGTCACTTGGAACGAAGATAGACTTCGCCACGGCCCCGGCAGATTGCTTGCCCTCTTTAGTCGGTATCGGAGGCCGTCGCTTCCCAGCGTTTGAATTTCGAGCCGCGGGGAGGGAGCGGCGGGATTACGCGGAGGGTTGGGAATGCGTTCTGCGGAATACTTCACAATGTCGGAAACTGCAAGGCATGCCGTGAAGAGCGCATTGTCCTTGCAGGACGAAGGTTCAAAAAAAACGACCGCCTGCTTCTCGCGCATGGCGGTAGCGAGGATCAACGAACTGGGTTCGGCGCGATCAAAATAAAAGACTTTGGCCGATGGAAGCAGGGGAGTGATTCGTTCGGCATAGTATTTCGGCATCGGTCGGTAGCGGGGAAGCCATTGGCCCGATTGGGGATACTTCCATTCAAATCGCGATCTATGATTCCCTTTGTCGTCTTGGGCAAGACGAAGGACGATGATTGGGGTGACTCCAGCGGTCTCCTTGGCAACGAACGTAGTGTTGACGCGAAATGACCTCAAATCATCAATTAGCAATTGGGCTCTTCGATCAGTGCCAAGACGCGCAACAGCGTAAGAATTCCAATCGAGATAAGCGAGTATCGCCATGACGTTGCCGCACGAGCCACCGGCGTACTTTTGATTAGCCTTGACGCGGTCCTTCCCAATGAGGAGCCAGTCCAAGGCGAAGAATCCAGCTCCTACTGAAACACGAGCCGCGTCGGTCGAGCTTGATTTGGTGCGGCGATGGATCGTTTTGCGCATAGGCCCAATTGCCATTTTAGCATTCTCTCTGCCAATACGACAGGTAGTCGAGTTTAATTTTAATCAGCTTTTCACGCACGAACGTTTTTCCAGAGTAGTCGACTCGCTTTCATTCCATTCGCCGGTGAGCCACAAGCCGGAAAGCTGGGATTTTGCGATGTCTGTCGATTCAATCTTGTAGCCGTGACAATCGACGTGCGCAATGCCGATTTCGGTCTTTAGGGATTTGAAATCATATGCCACCAAGAGGGCGCTGATTGACAAGAGCTTCGACGACAGAGCGGAGAGTACGAATTTTGCACCACCGAGCGGATCGAAGGATTCCGTATAGGCGCATATCGCCCGGTTGATCTGCCGATACACTTCGAAAGGATTTTGCTCAGAACCATAAATGAAATTTTTGGGCTCTATCCGCCAGTTGTCAAACAATAGACGGTGATAAGCCTGAACGAGATTGTCAGCTCGCCTCGGATCTCGCGCTGGCGATGGTAGAACTGGGCAGATCTCGCCTGGATTTACTAAATCGTGGATGCGTTCGAGTTGTACTTGCTGGTTTTCGCCTAAGAGTGGAATCCAGACATGCGGTTGTCCGGCACTGGCCTCGCGATCCATCGCGCCCTTGAAGGGTGAGATGTAATCGGCACGCTCCTCTACCCCTTCATCCTGGATACAGGCGTCTAGCGCACTGTCCTCTGCCACCATGATGTGGAAATTAATTGTTCGTTTGGAAGTGTCTAGCAGATAGAGGAGCTTGGCCGCCAACGGTAGGTAAATACCGCGCGGCATTGCGCTGATATCTAATACAACGTCGGAGTGGTCACCGAGGTCCCCCAGCCGGCGAAACAGACGCAGTGCGTTTTGCGATGCAATACGCCGGTCGTCGTCGGAACGCATTTGAATCGAATGGTCGCGAATAGAGCCACGGCCCTGCATAGCGCGCTGGAGACGCACGCGGTTTTCAGCGGCTAGCGGCAGGTAGGCCTGTGACGGTGAACTCGGCCCTTCGTCAAACTTAATTAGGGCAACGGCGATTTGCTCTTTGCCGAGGAGGTTCAGCAGCAGCTCAAGCCCCAGGCACATCCGCGGGTCGAACCCTTCGGCGAGAATGAAAAGAACGGACCGCTTCCTTTCAGCCAAGTGGTGCCGCCAAAATTCTCGTAGCCCTTCGCCGCGTTCCAATACGGCGTCGTTCCATCGCTCGGGTCGAATAAATCGGGCTTTCACAAGAGTTCCACATCTTCCGATTGACGCTTCGGATCGAATCCTCTTTCCATCCACCCAATAAGATCATCGAGTCGTTGTTCCTTAAACTTACCGTAGTTGAGCGGAAGATGATAGCGGACGCACAAAAGACGGTTGAGATTGAGTATAAGCCAAAGTTCGCCCTTGCACTTGTAATCGGGCTGCGCATCGAGATAATTATGCGCCAGGGCAGAAGCCAGAACTTCCGCTAACTCGCGGTGTTTGGGGCGATGCCTAAGCCAGTTGGAGCTCAACAGGTTCTGACGGTCGCTCATGGAAATTGCAATTGCGTTCACTCCGGGATCGTTGGGTGCCGTAGGTCGCTCGGTATACCAACGCGAGAAGGCTCCAATCGATTGAAGTAGTAGTTTCACCTGAGAGCCGTGAGTCGCACGTCGTGGAATTTCATCCCACATATCCCTTGATGCCCTGGTCAGAATGGCTTCCTGGCGAGATGCCGGCAGCAAGGGCGGTTGCTGCGGGTTTATCAAGACGGCGGAAATGATTTCCTCGAACTCCTGTGCTGCGCAACCAAGATACTGTTGGATATTGGAGGACGAGAGCTTTGCCAAGGTAGCAGGACCGTAGTAGTAGGGCAGCTTAAACTCAGTCGCCAGAAAAAGCTCGGCTGCTGCCTTCAGTGAATTGTCGCTTTTATCAGCAAGTGTGGAGGATTCCAAGGTGAACCCGAGGGTCTTCTGTTGCTTGCGGAGTTCACGTTCGATGAGAATTTCCAGTTCGCGCCATAGGACGGCTTTTTGGTAAGCAGAGCCGATAAATGCTTCACGTTCAGCCACCCACACATCGAACAGATTAGTCTGAGTCGCCTTTACCTTGACGCGTTCCGACACGACGCGAAATGCATCTTGAAACTTAAGTTCCCAGTCCGGTCCCTCTAGGGTGTCGTCCAAACATTTATCGAATTGAAACATCTCGATCGTACGCGACCCCTGCACACGGCGGTCGGCAATGCTGTTCACGACGTTCTCAAAGCGTTTCGGATAGTCGCGCCAGTAGGCCTCAAGGTAGACAGGCTCGTAATCCCGCCCCTCGATACTACCTAGACTAAGCAATTCATCGCGAGTGAGCGCCTCCAGTCGTTCAGCAATCCACACTGGCGTTGTACTGCGCTTGTCGAGGATGAAACGGTTGAAGCGTTCCCGCTGCAGTGTCGTAAGCTTTTGAGCGTCGTCGAACATGATGAGGATTTGGTCTGCCACGGGCTTGTCGTCGAGCAGTAGTGTGTCGGGCTTCAACAGATCAAGAGCTTGCAGTCCATCACTGCCAGGGGCGCTGGTCGCCTCAGGGTCGAAGCTGTCAAGGGCGGCGCAAATTTCATCTTCACGGGAACGAGCCCAGCTGTGAAGTGCGTCGCCAGTACACGGCAATGTGAGCCCGGGCAGATCGACCGGAACTGGAGGCCGTAGCAATGTCAAACGGGAGAGTTGATCCTCGGACTTAATTCGCCGCAGAGCTAGTGCATGTCGAAGTGCTGCGAGAAGGAGCCTCGTGTCGAGCAATGCGAAGAGCAAACGGATATGCTTGGTGACATCCAAGCCGATATCTGCAAGCCCGGCGTAGCCGCGATCGCAGGAGAGTAGAATTCCGAGTAAGCACGGACCTTCCTCCGCCATTACGCTAAACCCCTTCATTGTTTCATAGAGTTCACGGTAGCCTTCGACATCCTTATATTTGTGCAACTCAAGAAGCGGCCCCGGCGTAAACAGACGCATCAGCGATGTTTTGCCACCCCCCGCAGCGCTTAGGAACATTCTGGTGACAAGGGGCTGATTACCTTTCAGGAGCTCCAAAGCACCCGGCCAAAGAACCGGACAAACGCCGCATCTGTCTCAATATATTCAGAGGCTCTGAGTAAAAAAGGATTTCGCTGTTCCTTCATAGTTTTTTGTGGCGAATGACACGGGGAAACAGTGGGCGGAGCGTGGGTGTACGCGCCCAGAGGGGATAGATCGAATTGTTCGGCGTATTGTGGCTCAAGATAACTGGCAAGCCGCAGCCTGCGAAGCCGTACTTAACATCTTGACCACCCTTCTTAGTATGTTCGTCTTCGATAACTGGATCGTAGTGTTTTGAGAGCAACGAGTCCAAACTGTCACCCCGTTGGATTCGGATGCCCGGAAACAATGGGTGAACAACCAAAATTTCGAAGCCGATGTCCTTAGGACCCCAGATTTCTTTGAGCATACCCTGCAAGTGATTAACGGCTTGGTCAGTGGCGATGTAAAGGACAACCATAACTCGCAGATTGCTTACATCTACAAGCGCCGCCATCGGGCGATCGGGATCAAGAATGTCTCGTGAGAATTCATGAAGCTTGCCGTCAAGTTCACCTGCTTGTTCGCGGCGGAGGTAGCTGGTCCCGCTTCCCGAGAAGTCATCGAGCAACACGACCGTACCGAATCTGGCGGTTTCTCTATCCGGCAATCCAGGCGAGATGTCTCCGAGGTCCTTGCGCAGCTTTTTAAGCAATTTGTCGACCCTCTCGGTCTTTACTTCATAGGTCTGCATGATCTGCTCGTGAGTGATAATGCCGTCGTTAGCGCGACGGAACACATCGGTGCGCGCACCATCGCTTAGTCCCAAGAAAAGACACGACCGTTGATGAACCTTGAACTCGGCCGTGGCAATGAGCTTGCTCCGATGATAGGGGTTCAAACCAGCGTCGACTGCTACGCGCCGAAGCAATTGTGGGCGAATAAAGTCCGGATAAGCAATATTGATAAAATGGTGGAACTCGGCGGTGGAGAAAAACACGAGACGTTCGCGGACAAACTTATAGGCCTCGGCCTTGTGTTGCGGATCTTTCATGTCATTCAACCACAGTGCGAGGCTCTCAATGAAGCGGAGCCCCGGCGAAAACTGTTGGTACTCATCGTACTTGTAAGCTGCCAGTGCTTGAAGCACCGGTCGCTCCCTAGCGACATCTTCTGGCTGCCAGTTCATCACGCGAGCGAGAAGAAGTTCTGCTAGTTGTTCGTTCATCAGAGTGATTTAGGGTGGGTTAACGGTGTTTGGACAACTCGGCTTTAGGTATACGAGGAGTCCGGAGTGAAAAATAGCCGTCTCCCGTCCTGATCCATGAACCGTAACAAGCGAGTCCTACAGTGTTGCAAATACCCGGCGGCAAGAGATTCCAGCAGCAATCCAAGGATGTGGAAACGGTGTCCACGCTGAGAGAAAAGGGATGCGTGAGAAGATCGAAATCGTTGCCCAGTAGGGAGCCACAATCCCCCAATGTGAGCACCCGGTTCGAAAGCGGGAGGCGACTTTGCGCGAGTTCGACACACGCGAGTTTTGTCCGTTCGAGGGGGATGACGTCGATGGAATGAGTGGATTGGACTACTCGAAGCTCGGCGCGTGCATGCTTCGCGACAATCTCGCGAACGAGAGCAGACACAACACCAACACTGGCTCGCGTCGTTAATTTCAAAGTCAATTGGCAACGTTTGCGAGTTGATTTCGCCAATGACATGAGTAGCGAATGCCTTTGGATTTGCTCGAAAACAGGATTGAGCGCCGGATGGTCGGGCAAACAATCTTCCGTCCATGTCGACGACTCAGAGAAAGGTAGAGTAGCTGCGCCGTTGTAATAGGAAACGAAGAGGCGGTCCCACAACGCCGGGGGGAATGACGCCTGCAAAATTCGGTGGATTGAATCTCCACGGCCTGTGGCAAAATAAACCGCGATACGATTCTTGAGGAGCTTAATGAAAAATGCCCTAGTTACAGCATCAAGCGGCCCGTCCGCAATCCCGGAAGTTGCCGTCGTGCCGTCGAAATCCGCGACCAGGGCCCCAAATTGCGATTCTTGTAGTTTCGCCGAGTAGCTCAGGAACGCCTTGGTGACCCGTGAGCAGTCGATTGCATCCCCTACGGTACCGCGCACGGCCAGTTTACGACTTACTGCAGCCGCTTGGAGTTGGGACTGGCGAGATCGACGACTCTTCGAATAAGTAACCGGGCCGAGCCTGAAAATGCGCCCCCCATAGCTTGGCACGCCTGGTCGCCCCGGATCGATTCCGCGACGCGCTCCAATAAAGGCCGTGTAGCAAAAGACTCGCAGAATAAGCTCGAGTGCGCCCGCTGGCCCAGGGGTTTCCGTTTTGAAGGTTAGAATCCGCGTTGTCGGTGGTAGAAGACGCAGGGTCTTATCAGCGAGCACAGCTGATAACGGAGTAATAAATGCGATCACTGTTGAGACGGGCCCCTGCTTGTCGATCCAGTTGTGACGACCGTGCGCAAAATTGCGATAGTCTGCAAGTAGTACTCCCCCCAGCGCCGCTTCGCTAAATTTTGACTCCAAGTCGATCGCAGCGGGTCTGGACCAATCCGCATAAATGGCAAGATAGAACTTGGATGCATCTTCTCCGACAGGCAGGCGCCACGCGTTGTCTGCAGATTTGATAATCTGACGGATTGTTTTGTGCGAGGGCAATTCGTGACCGAACGCTCGGATGATTGTTGCAGAAGACGCTGCTAGAGAATTCGTCGCGAGAAAGCCGTCCTTTCCCGTTGGCAGTGGCAGAGTGAAAATCCTGGACCGGGGATAGCGTGCGACACTCTGTGCGATCTTCGAACGGATTGCAGCACAGACAACAAGCACAGCCTTAGCTTCACGGGCTACTGCTGCATGGAAAGCTGCGAGGACATCGCGGTTGTTTCCGCCCGCCGTAAAAAGGACGATGTGTGTATTGCGCAAATCCGAATCGCTTTGCAGAAAACTGAGCGGCGTGTGCGTGATTCCTATGCCGCCACGCGACTCAAACATTAGGCGAGCGAGTTCTGCAGCGGTGAATGAGCCTCCGGCGCCAATTGTGATAAGTGGACTGCTATTGGCTTGGGACAGGAACTCAGCTAACGGTGAAACGTCCAAACCCTGCACCCACCTCAGGGTGTCCTGAATGTGCGAAAGCTCGATAGCGAAAGGTTTGCCCATGTATGAACGATTAATAGATTTCTTGAAGCAGACGCTCGCCAACTGTCCTCAGAAATCGGCTTGAAAGCCCCTCTAGGTCTTCTCTGATCGTATTCGAGACGGGCTTTGTGTCGTATTTCGAGCAACGCCGACTCGTCGCTTGTGAATTGAGGATAACACTCCCTCAAGGGGAAAAACAAGCGAACAAGCGAAGGTGTGGATGGGGGTGTTTGGCATCCAAGCGAATGACTAGGACTTGTGGGAATACTCGATACAATTGATCCGACACATGACCGGCCTACAGCCTTGCCGCGCACCGCGACCGGCGGTAGGATGCGACGCGCAGGAGAGGAGTAGCGCATGGACATCACGTTCAACTGCGACAAGTGCGGCCAAAGCATCACGATTGACGAAGCGGGGGCCGGACAACTCGTTGATTGCCCGGGATGCGGGAAGCCCGTTGAAGTGCCTTACAAGTCCACGCCTTTGGACGGTGTGGCGCGAGCGAACCTGCGCCCAGCCACTACCGCGCCGCCGATCGTTATTCCAAAAAAGGAGGAGTACCAAACGGTAATTGTGGAGAGGATTCAGCAACTCCCGTTGACGGTCGCAACGGCAGAGGAGCCGCTTCAGGTGGTCATCACCGATATTCGCGTGCCGTTTGCCGACCGCTTTCGCATCGTGCTGGAATGGGTGCTGGCGTCCTTCGCGGTGTCCTTGGTGCTTGGGATTATCGGCCTCATCATCTATGCGATTTTCGATCACGCGGCAAACGGCGCGGCGCGTTGAACAAGCCGGCGAGCAAATTCCGCAACATGAAATCCGATGCCGCCAAAGCCATTCGCGACCGCGTGCGTGACACGATGGCCAGGCACAACCGCTGCGACATTGAGCTTGCCGTCCTGCAGCGCGATTGGAAGAACCTGATCGACGACGATCACGATCCACTCGCGGATTTCAAAGCCTGGTGTCGTCGTCACGGCTGGAAAGCCGACCGCGCTGAGACGGTGCCGAGAGTGATCGTGACAAGGTAGGACTCGGCGCGTAAAACCGCCTCTTAAACAGCCGTTCAAGCCGTCCCGCGAATCCAGCAACTGATCAAACTGACCCGAAACCTGATCAAACCCGCCTCGCCGCTACAACCAAAGCGCATCCACTATCGATTTGACAACCGCTCACTTTCTTTTGCGGCAGTATTGTTGATTGAGTTCGCCGTGTATTTTATGAACACAGCTTACCCAACCCCGAACGGCGTCTCGACTGAGTGACTTCGCCTGTTGATGTCCAGGCCCTCGCGTCTCACTGCGGTCGGCCTGATGCACAATATGGTGGCGACGGTTCGTGAGCGAGGCCAGTTGAGGAAGATAGGGCTCGAATGGGCCTTTGCAGAAACCAACCCTTGTCAGGAACGCACAGAAGTCCTCAACACTGTTGTAACTCACGAGGTCGAGGTGGGCTTCGACAGAGCGCGCAATGATCTCGTCAACGGTCCTGCCACGGTGGCCGACCAACTTGCCAAGGAAAAACTTCTCCGGCCTTCCGTGTCTTGAAATGCCCAACAGGGGAATCTCGTTCAACACCTCTTCGCTTGCGAGCGGCAGCAGTTCCCGCTCGATGGTTCTGCACATGTCCTCAAATGTGGCATGGAGAAGCACAACGCTGGCGCGCAACACGTCTGTTGTCTGGACATCCTTGCGACCCTTGCCTCTGGAATCGGGGTGCGATTCGTAGACGCGAACCAGATTGTTCACCCGGTTCAAGTTCTCACTGTACCTCATCAGTAGATCAACGTTCCACGGCATGGCACGTCAGCGTCATTGTTGTAACGACCTCTGCGCGGCATCTGTCATACGAGCAGTCGCGGTTGTCTGCACTGCGACCGGCCGCTCGAGCGAAGCCGGCCTTTCTTGGCTCTGTTCGTCTTCCGCCTCGCCGGTTCGGGGCTGCGTATTTCCTCGGTTTCCTCAACTCCGTGACCGTATCGTAAAGATCATCTTCCGGACCGATGGTCGGGTACAAATCAACCAGTCCAACCCCCAATACCTTGGCGATGAACAGCAACTGGAAATCGGTGACGTAGACCATCTGGGCTTCGATTCGAGCGATGGCCACTCGGCTCTTGTCGAGGCCAGCGCGTTGCAGTGCTTCCGCAAGCCGATCCTGTGACCAGCATTTTTGCACACGGATTCTTCGAATCCGCGGTCCAACCAGGTTGTGGAGTTTAATTCCTCCGTTGTGAAGGCAGGAATCTTCCGTTACGAGAATCTCCGTTGGAACTAGGTGGTCCACGCGAATGCACCGTCGCTGCGTGAGCGTGGTGTCCCTGCTGTCGCAGCGTAATCTCGTTCTTTCTCCGAGACGGATTGCCTGCTGACGGCCGTCGTGGCGGCGACGAGCCGGTTGGATGTTTAATTCCGGGTCAGGGTCCAGTGCCTTCACGAGTCAGGGTGCTCATGGCCGTTCCCCTTGCCGCCAGCCAGGTCGATCTGATCGTGTTTCTGTCCCCTTCACCACGTCGAGGGCAATCTAAGATTGAATCCAACATACCGAATCTTCCATGTCATTAGGCCACTAATTGCGGAAGGGATTTAACCACGAACAGCCACTTGATGTTGTACCCGATTGGGAGCAAAATCATTGCTGTGGTTCTCGGCGTGACGTGCTCCAGTGTTAAGGCTTGGAAGCCAAAGACATAGGCGGAGCGTACCCGATCAAGATATTTTCAGCGCCACGGATTAGGAGATCGAGGCGCGGAATTACTGTACCCCAATGCGTGCTCCCTGCTGAAGACGGGTCATTATTTTGGCGCTCATACTTTCCACAATGTTTTCTTCCGTATCGTTTGGCGAAGTGGCCGCAAGTCGATTGGAGGCCTGATTCCTGGTCAAGTCTAACGATTTCACGATTTCCTCCTGGCGCTGCGTCAGGCTTTTCAACTTGGCTTCGTGCTCAAATGGCTCGCCCACCTTCCCTTCCAATTCCGCCATTCGCTTCCTGGACTCCGCAACGTCCTTCTCAGTCTGAGCCAATTTCTGATCGAGGGACTGCACGGCATGCTCCAGCGAACGCGTCGTGCCGTGGGCGCTATCGGAAATGCTCGCCGAGTACAGATTCGCGCCCTTGAGGACAAGTTCGGTGTGCTCCAAGGCACTGGCACGAAGAACCACGGCAAACCCAGCGAGCTCACCGATCATGTGCTCTTTCCCTGACCCCCGGAGTTGCTGAGCGCGGCGATTGATCAACTCCCCGGCGATTCCTCGATCTGTGTAGTCCGTTCCCTCGATGCGGATTTTGAAAGCGTCGCCCTGTGTCGGTTGCCGGGCCGCGATGTCCTTGTGGAGGTTCTCAATCCGGTCTGGTGAGAATCTCAACCTCCTCGTGCGTTCGTCGGATCGTGTTCCGAATCCGGTACTGCGTCTCGTGGTGCTGGGCTCGCAATCGGCTGAGACGGCCCAACTCGGCGTCGATGTGGGCTTTCTCGATGACCAGTGGATTCCCCGACGCGATAGCCTTGACCTCGGCGTACGTGAGTGCCGCGCCGTCGATGTCCTCGATATGGCGCAGGTCACTGCGGCCGGTCATGACCTGGTGGATGAATTTGGCTTTCGTTTCGAGCGTCTGCCACATGTAGGCGTCGAAACTGCCTTCGGTGACATAGCGGTAGATTTGAACCTCGGCGTTGCGATTGCCCTGCCGGAGAATTCGTCCCTCACGCTGCTCCACGTCCGCCGGACGCCACGGCGCATCGAGATGGTGCAATGCAACCAACCGCTCCTGCACATTTGTGCCGGACCCCATCTTCTGCGTGCTGCCCATCAAGATGCGGACTTTGCCGGCGCGAACATCCTTGAAAAGCGCGAGCTTCGCTGCGTCGCTATCATAATCCTGAATGAAGGCGATTTCGGCAGCGGGCACGCCGGCAATGACCAGTTTGCCTTTCACGTCGTCGTACACCGAGAACCCTGAGTCCTTCGGCGTGGACAAATCGCAGAAGACGAGTTGTGTTAGCCGGTCGGTCTTCGTCTCCTGCCAGATGCGATAGATTTCGTGAACCGCGAGGTTGGCCTTGCTTTCGGGCTGATCGCGCGCACTCGCATCAACCAACCGAAGGTCCAGCGCGGCCTTCCGGCCTTCGGTGGTGATCTTGAGCATGTTGTCCACGCGTGGATCGACACGCCCTTTGCGCAACTTTTCCGCTCTCTCGGCCAGACTGGAAACGAGCGCCTTCAGTTCTGGCGTTGCTGGCGCGCGGATTATTGTCGCTTTCCCGTTCCGCAGTGCGGGCGTGGGCAGCTTCAACGTTTCCGCAGTGCGAATATCCGCAACCTGCCGGAACTGCTGCATCAGCTCGGGGACGTTCACGAACCGGGCGAACCGCGTGTTCAGCCGGTAGCCCGCGCCGTCCGGGGCCAGCTCCATCGCCGTTACCGGCTCGCCAAACGTTGCCGCCCATGAATCGAAGTGATGTACCCGCAGCTTCGTCAGCGCGGTCATTTGCAGGTACCGCTGCATGGTGAACATCTCCGCCATGCTGTTGGAGATCGGCGTGCCGGTCGCGAACACCACGCCGCCCCCGCCGTTTACCTGCTGGATGTACCGGGTCTTGAGGAACAAATCGAAGGCCCGCTCCGAGGCTGTCTGCGGCAGGCCCGCGATTCGGGTCATCTTGCTGACGTAAAAGAGATTCTTGAAGTACTGGGCTTCATCAATGAACAGCCGGTCCACGCCCAGTTCCTCGAACGTCAGCGTGTTGTCCTTCTTCCCCTCGGCCAGCAGGAGCTTCAGCCGCGTCTCCAGTCGCTTCTTCGCACGCTCCAGGTCTTTGACGATCCGCCGATCGTTCTTGCCGGCGCGCTGCTCGCGGATGGCCATTTCCAAATCGTGGAGTTGCTCGCGGAAGAATGCCTTCTTGGTTTCATCCGATAGGGGGATTCTCTCGAAGCCCGAATGCGTGACGATGACCGCGTCCCAGTTCCCGGTGGCGATGCGGCTCATCAACTGCCGCCGTTTGCTCGCCTCGAAGTCCTCCTTACCGGCCACGAGAATGTTTGCGCCCGGATAGAGCATGAGAAGTTCCGACGAGAACTGGCCGAGCATGTGATTCGGCACGACGAACAAGGGCTTCCGGGCCAACCCCAACCGCTTCAACTCCATCCCGGCCGCAACCATCGTGTACGTCTTGCCGGCGCCCACCACGTGGCCCAGGAGTGTGTTGGGAGTTTGCAGGATTCGCCAGACGCCCGCTTTCTGGTGTGGGTGCAACACCACAACCTGGCTCGCGCCCGGCAACGTCAGATGATCACCGCTGAACGTCCGCAACCGAACATTGTTGAATTCGTCGTTGTATTTCCTGACCAGCCGCTCGCGGCGCTCGTCGTCCTGCCAAATCCATTCCTTGAACCGCTCCTTGATCTTCTGCTGCTTCTCCCGCGCACCTTCGGTCGCTTCAGGATTCACAACGAGTTTGTCCGACTTGGGTTCTTTGTCGTAGATGGTCGGCGTCCGCAGATTCAGCGCGTCTTGAATCAGGTCGAGCGCGCCAGCGCGGTCCGTCCCCCATTCGGTGGTGTTGGCAACGGTGCGTCTGGCGAAGTATTCGCCACTGACAACCCAGGTGCCGATGGCGTGCGAATGGCTGACTTCGATGTCCGTCGCGCCGAGCAACTCCTGGCAGAACTTCTCGATGTCCTCTGCCGGAACCCACGACGCGCCCAAGCGCACGTCAATCTCGGTGGCCGACAAATCCTCCGGCTGGACAGCCTTGAGCGCCTCGACGTTCTCTTGGAAGCGCGGGTCGGTGATGCTCGCGGCCTCGGCGGTTTCCAGCTTCTCGCGGACGTTGCCGGACAGATATTGGTCGTCGGTCTCCCATTCGTTCGACTGCGGGTTAAGGAAAATTGCGCCTCTCAGTTCGGGCAGGAATTCGTCTTCGGAGCGACCGAGCAAGGCGCTCATGTGGTCGAGGTCAACGCAGCCCTTTTCGTTTAGCGAAACGATCAGGGCTTCCTTGGGCAGTTCGACCGACTCGATGGGTTTCTGATACTGAATCGTTCGCTCGCGGAAGATCGCCGTTTTCTTGGCTCGCTTCGTCTCTCCGTCATAAACCTCCAGAGACAGGAGCAACGGCAGGTCGGGGTCGCCATCAAACGCGCGGGTGTTCGCATGGTTTGAAATCGGACCGAACCGTGAGACGAAGGAATCGTAAGTCTGATTGAGTTTCTCCCGCGCCGCGACAATGGTTGCCTCGTCGCTGCCGTCGAGTTGGCTGCGGAGACATTCCCGCACGGCGTCACGAACCCGAATCAGCCGTCTGACTCGCACCTTGGTTTCCGCCGGCAGCCCCGGCAGCGTCTTCAATGAGTCGCCGATTCGGACGGCGACCTCGTCGTGGACCATCACGAAAGCGTTGGGCTTAACGTAATCGGGGGCGGGAAACGATTGATCGAGAGACGGGGGAGCCACGGCCCGTTTCTGGGCGCGATAGATGTCTTGCGGCAGGTTGCTGACCGCTTCGTCCAACGCCTCGGCCAAATCCCGGCCATCGCTGACCAGCGTAGGTTCGTTGTCGCGGTACATGCTGCCCGACAACTCCATCTTGCCGAGCATCATCTGCGGTCGCTGAACGAAGTATTCGTTGATGTAGATCGTCTCGCCCTTGGCGTTGACGTGCTCCGCTGTCTCCTTCCACGCCGGACCCGACGGGGTTTCGCCGGGATTCAGCTTGCGCAACATCACGATGTCGGTGGTGACCTCCGTGTTGGCGTTGCGCTTGAAGGCGTCGTTGGGGAGTCGGACTGCGCCAACGAGGTTGGCCCGTTGCGCCAGGTATTCGCGCAGCGTCGAGTCCTCCTTGTCGAGCGTGCCTTTGGATGTGATGAACAGAAGCAGCCCGCCCGGGCGCACCTTCTCCAAGGCGGCGGCGAAGAAGTAATCGTGGATCGGAAATTTGAAAACGTTGAACCGTGGGTCAAACGGCTGATAGTCCCCAAACGGAATGTTGGAAACTGCCGCGTCGTAGAACCCGTCGGCCAGCCGAGTCTCCTCGAATGGCTGGTGGCGAATGTCGGCATCTGGATAAAGCGCCTTCGCGATGCGGGCGGTCAGTTGGTCAATCTCGATGCCGGTGATAGTCGAGTGGGCGTGCATCTCTTCCGGCATCAGCCCGATGAAGTGGCCCAGCCCGCAGGCAGGCTCCAGAATGCGCCCATCCGTGAAACCGAAACGCGCGAGGGCAGCGTACATCCCGCGAACGATGACCGGCGACGTGTAGTGGGCGTTGAGTGTCGAGGCGCGGGCGGACGTGTGCTCCTCGTCCGTCAGAAGTTTGGATAGTTCGACCTGCTCCTTGAACCACTCGCGCGAGTTGACATCGAACACCTGCGGCAACCCGCCCCAACCAACGTACCGCACGAGTGCCGCCTTTTCGTCGTCAGAGGCAGGACGTTTGTCGGATTCGAGGCGGCGCAGGAGCTTGATCGCCTCGACGTTGGCGCGGAACTTCTGCTTGAGCGACCCCTCGCCGAGGCGGTCGCGGTCGGTAATCCGGTAGTTGGCTTGGTTGCGGGGCGGGCCTAGTCGTTCTCTGGCGGCAGGAGGATGTACTTCTCCCTGACCATTTCCCAAGCCTGGTCGTGGGCTTGCTGTGGTGTCAGTCCTTGCTGGATCAGTTGCCGGCGGATCGCGTCCATTTCGTCCTTGGTCTTCTCCTCGGCCTCCAGCAACATCTGCTGGAGCGTGCCCGTCCGCTCCATTTCCGCCACCATCCGTGGCCGGTGCTCCCGCCAGTGTTCCTCTGCCATCAATCCGTATTGAGTCAACGTGGTCATGTTCGTTCCCATCGCGACCGAACAGGTCTAGCTGATCGTTTGGCTGTCGCTTTGATCGTTTGAGAGCCATTTGAGCTTAAATCCAACATGCCGAGCCTTCCACGAAAAAAAGCATGGCTGCTGGGGGGATTTAGCCACAAATGGCTGCGTCAGTTGTTCCCATTTGGGAACAAAATCACTGATGGGTCTCTCGGCGTGACGTTGCTCCAGCGTGAAGTCTTAGAAGCCAAAGCCGTTGGCGGAGCGAGCACAGTCAAGGAGGAAGGGCCGTCGTTTGCACGACCTTGACTGCGCGCAGCGAGCCGTACAATGGAACGGTGATTCACGCAAGCCGACTGAAACAAAGCGCGAATGCGCTCGGAATTGCGGTGCGGAAAGCGATGTGGCCGCGAGAAACGACGGCTCGCAGCGGCGACATCGGGGCGGCATCGGATCGTCACAGGCAAAGCAAAAGTCTTCGGGTTTTGCAGCGGAGCACCGCCGTCTGTGCGGCAGCGAAAAACACGAAGTCTTTGACTGCCCGCGCGGGTAGTTGCGGTGCCGGCAGTCAGCAAGCCGGGCGCAAATGCGATGTGAGACTGGGACGATCAGGTGTTGTTGAGCGATGTGGCCGC
>CAWEWF010000008.1:0-249106 GCA_963812605.1 uncultured Verrucomicrobiae bacterium
TCGGCTAGCGGCGCAGCCCCGACTTCGTCATCGCGTTACACGAGCGCAAGCCCTCTCTGGCGATCTCGCGCGTAGGAGAGGACGTCCCGGAAACTACTCAGACGGCACTCTACTCGATCGGCGGCGACAGCGAACCTCTCGCAAAAGCCGAAGCCTGAACGAAAGGCCTGATAAACCCGCGCGCGTTGCCTCCTCGGCTGCGCGTCGCCGGACGATCGTCAAAATCCGCCAAGGAGGCGGCCCGTTTCGTGCTACTCGGCCGCCGAATGGAAGGTGCTGCGCGGGGCATCTTGAACGCGGCAGGCGGTAATTCCAGCTTCACTGACACCGCGGTCGCGCCGATGGCGCGCAAACCATCCCGCGACCTCGATACGGCGTCACCACGCAACCGCGCGGCGATGAAGTCGGGATTATCTCTAAAGACCCTCTTCGGAGGCGCGGCCGCCTGAGTAGATTCCGATCCTATCCGACACTTTCGGTGCCGCCATAGATTCGCGGTCTTCGCGTTCCCGCCCGGCCCGCAATGGGCTGGCCACATGGCGCCGCAAAAATAAAGGACAAATCCCATGGACAAAGATCGCATCAAAGGAACGGTCGAACAGGCCAAGGGCGCTGTGAAAGAAGCTGTGGGCAAGGCCGCCGGTGACGCCAAGCTTGAGGTCGAGGGTCGGAACGAAAAAGCCGCCGGCAAAGTTCAGAACGCGGTCGGCGGGGTCAAGGACGCTTTGCGGGACGCCCTAAAGAAATAATCGGCCCAGCCCGCGCTCCAATAAGCAACCAAGTCCATCTAGAGGTTGGCGATGTCAAGTTGCCAAACGCGACAAAGGAGACACCATAATGGATATGACAACTCTTCTCATCATCGTCGTCGTCGTTCTTTTGCTCGGCGGCGGCGGCTTCTATGGACGAGGACGCTGGTACTAGCGCCGGCTCCTTTCTGGAAGCGGTTCCTCGCGGAAAAGCCGCCATACGGTCCCGCGAAAGCTATGATCGGGGTGCCGGGGGATTTGGGCGGACGCAACGGCGATGCGGCGTTCACTTCCGATGGCGCTCCGTGGCCAAACCAACGGCTCAGATTAGACACTCAAACCTCAGGCGAGCGCGCCGGACGACTGGCCCAGTGTTGGTCCCGCGATGACCGTTCAATTTGGAAATTGCAACCGACGATTGAAGTTTGGGAGCGCCCCGGTTTGCGGGCGCTTTCGTTTTGTTCGTGTGCGTTGTGGAAAGTCTGACCCATAGCGGGCATCGGCAGGTGTCGAATCGGCACGAATCATGCTTGGCTCCCGTCCGGGAGTCATCATGCCGTTCCTCACCATCCGGCACGTCACGACCTATCGCTACCGGCGGCCCGTCGCCTTCGGCGAACACCGGATGATGCTCCATCCACGCGACTCCCACGATCAAAGAGTGATCCAAGCGGGCCTAAAGATCAGCCCGGAGCCGGCGAGCCTGCGCTTCGTTCAGGACGCATTCGGCAATTATGTGGGGATCGCGCGGTTTTCGCGTCGGTCAAAGGAGCTGAGCTTCGAGAGTATCGTGTGCCTCGAGCATTCGCCCTGTGACAGCGCCCTCGATCTCGAAGACGCCGGACGGGCCTTCCCTGTCGACTATAGCGTCGGTGAGTTGCGGCGACCTCGGCCAGTATATCGAACGCCATCAGCTCGATCCGATTGACGAGGTTGGCTGCTGGGCTCGGCAATTCCTGCCCCCAAGGGGGTCGATCGGCGCTTTCGAGCTTCTCACACGGTTGTCGGAGGGCATCCATCACGGCTTCCGTCTACAGGCGGCGGGAAGCGAAGGGAATCCAGCTGCCGGTGGAGACGCTCCGGCTCGGCCATGGGAGTTGCCGCGACTTCGCCATGCTGATGATCGACGCGGCGCGCTCGTTTGGTCTCGCCGCGCGGTTTGCGTCGGGGTATCTCGCAGTCCCGCTGGATGATCCGCAGGAGCCGACGAGCGGCTCAGCTCGCGGGTCGACTCATGCCTGGGCGCAAATCTATCTGCCAGGCGCCGGCTGGATTGATTTCGATCCTACCAGCGGCAGCGTCGGCAACACCGGCCTTGTCACCGTTGCGGTCGTGCCCGATCCTCGCCACGCGATCCCGCTTCACGGCACCTTTTTCGGATTTCCGTCGGACCATCTCGGCATGGAGGTGCAAGTGAGCGTCATGTCGGGTACTCCGAATGTGATCTGGGCCGCCCCCCAACTGTCCACACGTCGACGAGTTGCCGAACCGGCGTGATCGACGTCGAGAGGGACAATGAACGTGCATCGAAGGCACGGCATTGCTTAGATTGCGCTTGTGAGCCGGGCGATTTTCACGCACTCGTGTGCGCGGGTCGCGCTGCCAGTCCCAAGGGCGGCGCCTTTGCCGTGGCGCCGACGTCGAAACATTGAATTCCTTCGACAAGATGGCTGGGACATTAGGTCATAGAGACGGTGCAATCGGGGGATGTCGAATGAAGATTCGTGTCGGCTACGAGCTGATTTACGATTTTCCGCAACCCACGCCAATGATCATGGTTCTAGGAACCCATTTCACCCGGGCGTCCGACGTCATCACGCCCGACTATTTGACCACCAGCCCTTCCGTGCCGATCTCCCCCTATCGCGACCTCTTCGGCAATTGGTGCAGCCGCATCGTCGCTCCTGCCGGCCGAATGCGCCTGTCGGCCAATGGCGTCGTTCGCGATAGCGGTCTGCCCGACGTGGTTGCCCCTTCGGCTTTCCAACACGCTGTGGAGGATTTGCCGCCAGAGACGTTGGTCTTTCTGTTAGGCAGTCGCTACTGCGAGACCGACCGCCTGTCCGAGGCGGCCTGGAGCCTCTTTCAAAAATCGGCGCCCGGATGGGTGCGCGTCCAGACGATCTGCGATTTCGTGCATCGCCACATTGCGTTCGGCTATGAGCATGCGCGCCCGACGATGACATCCTGGGAAGTCTTCAATGAAGGCAAGGGCGTGTGTCGCGACTACGCGCACCTCGCCATCACATTCTGCCGCTGCATGAACATTCCGGCGCGATATTGCACCGGCTATCTTGGGGACATCGGCATGCCGCCGCCCTATGGCCCGATGGATTTCGCAGGCTGGTTTGAGGCTTATCTTGGCGGCCGGTGGTACACGTTCGACCCGCGCAATAACATGCCGCGAATAGGCCGCGTGCTAATCGCACAAGGTCGCGATGCGGCTGACGTGCCCATCACCCATACCTTCGGTCCCAATACGCTGGTAAGTTTCAAGGTATGGACGGACGAGGTCCGTTAGACCTGCCAGCGGATGGGTGCCCGGCGACGTTCCTCAAGTCGGTCTCGGTTCATGCGCATTGTCAGTGCCCCCGTTCGCCCCGCCGATGCGGAATGCGGTGAGAGGAGGGTTGAAACCGCGATAAGCGAAATTATTATCGCAAACATGGTTTATACTCTCGTCAGTCCTGAATGCGAGGATCAGCTCAATTGCGGTTACCAACATAACATTAGTGTACAGCAAGTTCAGCTGCGTATTTGACTTCCGAAAAATCTTACGAGTGCGAAAATAAAATCATACCGTCACCTTACAATACGGCAAGAAATACCCAAATAAGAATTGCGTAGGCCATGAGGCTGCGTTACGGAAAATTCGGCCCCAAAGGCGGATCATTCGCATGTCGCTCAAACAGAGAGGTCATGCTATGCGTACATTTGATTTTGCTCCTTTCTATCGTTCCACCGTCGGTTTTGATCAGCTGTTCTCAATGCTCGATCAAGTCAGCGGCGCGGAAAGCGCTGCGGCGCCGGGCTATCCTCCTTACAATATCAAACGTTCGGGCGAGAACGCCTACAACATCTCGGTAGCAGTCGCGGGCTTCGCCGGCCCTGATCTTTCGATCGAGGTAAAAGAGAGCGTAACGATCCGCGGCAACAAACAGAGCAGCGGTGAGGAGGAGAGCGACCTGATCTACCAGGGCATCGCCGAGCGGAATTTCGAACGTAAGTTCCAGCTCGCCGACCATGTCCAGATCAAGGGCGCGAGCCTGGAGAACGGGCTTCTGCAGGTCGACCTCTTGCGGGTGGTCCCAGAGGCGATGAAGCCTCGGGCGATTCCCATAACGACCGCCAAGAAGGCGGTCCTCGAGGCCAAGCCGGCCAAGATCGCCGCGTGAGAGTCTGACGATTGAAGTTTGGGAGCGCCCCGGTTTTCGGGGCGCTTTCGTCAGGCGTCGCTGGGTGAGATGACCCTGCTTTCTGGCATCCAGGCGCGCCGTCACGATGCAGAGAGCTGTCCTTAACCACTGCTTCCGCCTGTACGGGCTGGACGGCGACTCGGTCGCAGTGAGCCTTGCACGCGATTTGATGTGCTCGTGAAGACCGTGGAGGCGTTCAAATGGGAGACGCCACTGTTGGCGCCCTCGCCGCGTTCCGGCGCCGGCGCTTCCCGCTGTCCCGATGGCGGCGCCCGTCGATCCGATCTTTACGGCGATCGAGCGCGATCGTATCGCATATGTCGCCTTCGCCGCATCGCTCAACAGGACCGATGGACGGAAGGCAGCACAGGAAAAAGGTCGCGAAGTCACACAAACCGATGAGGACGCTCACGAAGCCGCCAGCGGCGTCGCGGAGGATGCCGTTAGTGAACCTACGGATGACGGCGTTTGGCGTCAGAGGTAGGCGCGCCGTCCTTCCGCTCCCCGCTCGCGACGATCCGCAGTGCGTCGTCAGGCAACGGCCGCCGCAGCGCCGGACGTGTACTCTCGAGTGCTGGGTCATCAAGTCATAGCCGCAGGCATCGCGTGAGTAGTTTCCGACGGTTGCCGCGGAGCGCCACTGCTCCTATATTCGAGGAATGCGCGCCGAACCGGCCGCCGCGGTCGCAGAAATGGCCGCTCGCCTCCGGCACCTGGAAAGTCGAGATCATCGTCGGCGCCTCCATGGTGACGTCGACGAACCACGCGATCTGCCGCGGTTCCTCGCACTCGTTGCGGATCTGCTCGTTGACGATCATGACGATGTCGCGGGTCGCGCCGTCCTTGTCCTTGGCGAATTCGGCGATCGGCATCTGCAGCATCGGGAACACGTGTGGGCGCCGTTCCACGCGACATGTACAACTGGCTGATCTCGGGATAGCGCAGGTTTTCCGGCGTAGGCTCTTTCGGGCCATGGAGCAGCTTGTCGCGATCGAGGATCTGGAGCACGCCGCCCTTGTTGGTGCCGTAGCCGAAATACACCCGGTTGCCCTTCGGCCCGGTGGAGATCGGCCCATGGGCTCGGCCGGGATGGTGCCGGTCGCGCCGGGCTCCTGACCGGGCAGCCCGAAGTCGCGGATGTGGACGGGGTGGGCGGGATCGCTGAGGTCGTAGATCTGGGTCATGCGCTTGACGCGCCAGCCCGGCGCGCCGCCGACGAGATAGGCGATGCCGGTGTCGCATTCCCACCAGTTCTTGTGGGTGTCGACGCAGGCCGTCGTCTTCGAGGGCGCACGTGGTTGGTGCGCTTTACGCGCGATGGGTATGAAGACGCCGATGTGAAGTGGGGAGTGGAAGTCATCGGCAACCACGGCGCGAAACCCGGTGGGCTTCGCGCCCTACAATTACTGGCCAAGAAAAGCCGCCGCGTCGGGGACACGGCCTACAACGGTCAGCATTGATTGTGGGGCAGGCCTCCGTATCTGTCAAAATCCATCCCCACAGGCCCCGAAAGCTTTCGGGGTGCCACCAAAAAGGTTCATGAAACCACTTTCAAACCTTGTCCTTGAAGTATTCGATGGCTTGGCGGAGGCCGTCTTCCAATTTCACCTTGGGTTCCCAGCCTAACAACTCTTTGGCGCGAGAGATATTGGGGCGGCGCTGTTTGGGGTCGTCGACGGGGAGCGGTTCGTGGGTGATTTTACTCTTGCTGCCGGTGAGTTTGATGATGAGCTTCGCGAAATCGAGGATGGTGAACTCGGTCGGGTTGCCGATGTTGACAGGCTCGTGGAAGTCGCAGCGCGAGAGACGGTAGATGCCGTCGATCAGGTCGCTGCAATAGCAGAAGCTGCGGGTCTGCTGGCCTTCACCGAAAACGGTGAGTGCTTCCCCGCGCAGTGCCTGACCAACGAAGGCGGGCACGACGCGACCGTCCTTGAGGCGCATGCGCGGGCCGTAGGTATTGAAGATGCGGACGATGTGGGTATCGACCTTGTGATAGCGATGGTAGGCCATCGTCATGGCCTCGGCGAAGCGCTTGGCTTCGTCGTAGACGCCGCGCGGTCCGATGGGATTGACGTTGCCCCAGTAGGACTCGGACTGCGGATGTTCCAGCGGATCGCCGTAGCATTCGGACGTGGAAGCCAGGAGGAAGCGCGCGCCTTTGGCCTTGGCGAGGCCGAGGGCGTTATGCGTGCCGAGCGAACCGACCTTGAGGGTCTGGATGGGAAGTTGCAGATAATCGATCGGGCTGGCCGGCGACGCGAAATGGAAAACGTTGTCCACCGCGCCGGGCACATCGATGAATTGCGTCACATCATGGCGAAGGAACTGGAATTTCCGGTTGGTGGCAAGATGGGCAATGTTGTCCATGTTGCCCGTGATGAGGTTGTCGATGGCGATGACGAAATGGCCCTCGGCAAGGAGGCGGTCGGAAAGATGCGAGCCGAGAAAACCAGCGCCACCAGTGACGACGGACACAGGAACGGATGAAGTGGGTGCCATGGTTCCTGTGTGATTCGCAGAATTTGTGCCACCGGGCAACAAAAAAGCGCGAAAATCTGTTCTACAACCTCGGTTACTGCTCGTCTCGACCGGGAGGGGTCGCCGGTTCGGCGAAACGAAGTGACTGGCGCGCGTAATTTCCCGGTAATGCCCCCTCTGTCAAAAATACGCGATGAGAAGGAGAAACAAAAATGCTTAGAGAATTGATTTGCACGTCGGTGTGGATTGGGCTCTTGTGGTTGCCAATGGCCAATGCCGGTGAATCCGGGGCAAAATGGCTGGACTCTTTCGGTGTGAACGAGAAGAATCTCAGGCCGGCAGGAAGCAACCGGTATTTCATTATCGAGCCCGGGTACAAACTTGTGTTTGAGGGAAAAGAAGATGATGCGACAGTGCGGCTGACCATCGCCGTGCTCGACGAGACGAAGAAGGTCGATGGCGTTGAGACCCGCGTGGTGGAGGAACGGGAAACGAGGAACGGAAAGCTGGCGGAGGTTTCGCGGGTAGGCGATCGGTACTTTCAGGAAGTAGCGCCGGGGACCGCGATGGATCGAGCGGAAGTTGTCAGCACGAATGAAATGGTCAGTACGCCAGCCGGGATTTTCGTCCACTGTGTGAAGACCGAGGAGACAATGCCGTTGGAACCAAAATCCGAAGAATACAAGTACTATGCCCCCAGGTGGGTTTGATCCAGGATGGCCATTTGAAATTGGTCGAGCACGGTCAAACAAGAGACTAGCTCGGAAGATGGGTAATTCACCTCTGACCATCCGCATCTGGTCCACTCTGGCGACGGCCGGGGTGACGATCGGTATCTTTTGCGTTCTTGCTCCCAGTCGCGCTGATGAGCCGGGCGTGCCGGTGGCTCCTGCGGATCTCATCACCGAAGCACAGGAGAAAAATCCCGAGATCCGCGCGCTGTCGGCCGCGATTGCTTCCGCCCAGGGGGAAGTGACCACGGCCAGGACCTGGGACAACCCCGACCTGGGAGTTGAACCGGGCGTCCGTTACCTCCAGTCGTCGAGCGGTTCATCCGTGGGCGAGTTCCACGGCATCTTCGACCTGAAACAAACCTTTGAATTTCCGGGCAAGCGCCGGTTGCGCCAGGCGGTCGCTGAAAAGAACGTCGCCATCCAGGAACTGGCGCTGACCGGCTTCCGCAAGCAACTGAGCATCGAAGTGCGCCATGCCTGCGAGACGCTGCGGATCCTGCAGCAGGTCGTCGCGTTGAAGGAAGGCGAATTGACGCTCGCCCGAACGTTCGCGGAAGTCGCCCGCCGGAAATTCGCCGGCGGGTTCGCGCCGGAGTTTGAGGCGACGAAGGCCGAGGTGGAAGTGATCGCCGCGCAGAAGGGTTTGAGCGAGGCCCAGACACAGGTGATCGCGGCGCGCGCGGCGCTGAACACGCTGGTGGGTCGGACGCCGCACGCGGGGCTGGAGATCGCGGATACGTCCGACATCCCGGTGACCTTGCCCGACGAAACGAATCTCCTGCAGCAAGTGCTCTTGCACAATCCCAGTCTTCAGGTGCAGGCCGCCGAAGTGGAACATTCCGGATTAAACCTGAAGTCGGTGCGCAAATCGCGATTGCCCGACTTTTCCATCGGACCGAGCATTGAGTATTTGAAAGACGAGCAGACGTACGACGTCGGCGTGACGGTGCCGCTGCCGCTCTGGGACAGCAAAAAGGGGGAAATCGCCAGCGCCTCCGCGGAGCAACAGAAAGCGGTCGCGGAACTGGAGAAGCTGCAGCGTGAAATCGAGCGTGACGTCACGAGCGCCTATCACGAGCTGCTGTCCGCCCGGCAATCACTGGCGCTTTATACGCCGGAGTTTTTGGGAAAATTGAAGGCGACGCTGGACTCGGCCGGGGACAGTTACGCAACCGGCCGGACGGGCCTGCTCCTTTATTTGGAAACCCAACGGACCTACTTCGACACGCAGTTGGACTACTTCGACACGCTGCGAAAACTCCATGACGCCACGGCCGACCTCGAAGCGGCGGCGGGCATGCCATTGGCGGAATTGCCGGGCGCAGCCACCCCACGGGAGAAACACTGAATGAGAATGATTCGGGCAATACTCTTTCTTACCCTTGTCGCCAGCGTGGCGGGCGCGGGCTGCGGGAGGAAGGGGGCCACGGCGGTCGAGAACCAGCCCACGGATGAACCCGCCCATCAACCGACGGGGGTGGTGCACCTGACGGATGAGAGCCTGAAACTCATCGACCTGGAGATCATTACCGTCGGGCCGGGCAAGATGAACATGGAATTGCGGGCCCCGGGCCTCGTGAGTTTCAATTTGAACCGGACGGCGAAAGTAACCGCCACGTTCGAAGGCCAAATCCGGAAGTTGAATTTCGATATCGGCGAGCACGTGCCGCCGGAGGCGGTCGTGGCGCTCGTTGACAGCCCGGAAATGCTCAACAAGCCGCTGGAGATCAAAGCGCCCATCGAAGGCGACATTGTTGAGCGCGAGGGAACGGTGGGCGAGATCCTGGACAAGGGCAAGGAACTCTACACCATCAGCGACCTGAAGAAGATCTGGGTCATCGCGGACGTCAACCCGAACGATATTGCCGCCGTGGCCACTGGTCAACCGGCCCTCATTCACGCGTTACCCTACCCGGCGGAAACGTTTACCGGGGCCATCGCGCTGGTCAGCCCGGAGGTGGACGACAAGTCCCACACGGTGAAAGTGAGGGTCGAGGCGGAAAACCCCGGCGCCAAGCTCAAGCCCGGGATGTATGCCGACGTGGAAATCGTCACCAACGTCCTCAACAGCGTGCTCTCCGTTCCTGACGAAGCGCTGCAGAAGATGGACGACGACGTGATTGTGTTTGTCGCCGGCGATCACGGCACATTCACCAAGCGGGCCGTTACCACCGGCGCCGCGCAGGACGGCGCAACCGAAATTCTCGACGGGCTCAAGGAGGGCGAACGGGTGGTGACCAAGGGGAGCTTCCTGCTGAAATCCGAATTGCTCAAGAGCGAACTGGGTGAGTAGCGGCTGTCATGATTGACCGCGTCCTAGAATTTTCCGTGAAGCAGCGGTCGCTGGTGGTGGTCGCGTGCGTGGCGGTGATGTTGTACGGAGTCTGGGCGGCAGCGCACATTCCCATCGACGCCTTCCCGGACGTGACGAATGTCCAGGTGCAAATCATCGGCAACGGCGGCGGCATGTCCCGCCGGAGATGGAAAAGCTGGTGACCTATCCCATCGAAGTGGAGATGGGCGGACTGCCGCGCGTGCAAACCGTCCGTTCGGTTTCGAAGACCGGTTTCTCGCTGGTTACGGTCGTGTTCGAAGATGGCGTGGACGATTATTTCGCGCGACAACTGGTCTTCGAGCGACTGCAGGGCGCGAAGGACAAGTTGCCAGCGGGCGTCAACGTCGGGCTCGGGTCGATGACGACGGGACTGGGCGAGATCTTCCAGTACGTTCTCCAGGACCGCACCGGGAAATTCTCCATCATGGATTTGCGGACCATCCAGGATTACACGGTGCGGCCGATCCTGCGTTCCGTGCCCGGCGTCACGGAGGTCGAGAGCTTCGGCGGTTTGGTGAAACAATACCAGGTAATCGTGGCCCCCGACCGGCTCGCGGCCTACGACCTGGCGCTGAAGGATGTCTTCGACGCGATTTCGAGAAACAACGCCAATGCCAGCGGCAATTTCATCGAACACCAGAGCGAACAGTGGGTGGTGCGCGGCCTGGGCCTGGTCCACACGGCGGACGACATCGGGAACATCGTCCTGGCGGTGCACAACGGCGCGCCGGTCCGGGTCCATGACGTGGCCGCGATCCGCATCGGCGCGGAATTGCGACAGGGTGCGGTGAGTATGAACGGCCAGGGCGAGGTCGTCAGCGGCATCGTCCTCATGCTCAAGGGGGCCAGCGGCCGCGAAGTTGTCGACGCGGTGAAAGCGAAATTGCCCGCCATCCAGAAAGCGCTGCCGCCCGGCGTGGAACTCGTTCCCTTCTATGACCGCACCGAACTCGTAAAAAAATGCATCGGCACGGTCACCCACGCGCTCCGCGACGGGGCGATCTTCATCCTGATCGTGTTGATTCTCCTGCTGGGTAACTTTCGGAGCGCCATCATCGTTTCGCTCGTGCTGCCGCTTTCGGCCCTGGCGGCCTTCATCATGATGCGGGGTGTCGGCCTGTCGGCGAACCTGATGTCACTGGGCGGACTGGCCATCGGCATTGGAATGATGGTGGATGGCGCGGTCGTCATGGTTGAAAACATTCACCGTCACCTCACCGAAAAGCAGACGCCCACGGACGGACACCAACCGTCCGGTAAAACGCACGTGATCCTGTTTGCGGCGAAGGAGGTCAGCCGCCCGATCCTTTTCGGCATCGCGATCATCATTGTCGTGTTTCTGCCGTTGTTTACGTTACAGGGGTTGGAAGGAAAGATGTTCACGCCGCTGGCGCTGACGATTTCGTTTGCCCTGCTGAGTTCGCTCATCCTGTCAATGACGCTGGTTCCGGCCCTGTGCACGTGGCTTCTGACCCAGAAAGAAAGCCACGGCGACCCATGGGTGTTGCGTAGCCTGAAGCGCGCCTACCGGCCACTGGTGAGCTGGGCGGTCGGGCACCCGAAGATTGTCTTCGCGACGGCCGGGCTGCTGCTGGTCGGCAGCCTGGCTTGTGTTCCCTTCGTTGGAACGGAGTTTCTTCCCACGCTGGACGAGGGGTCGATCCTGATCCAGACGTTTCGCGTCCCGAGCGTGTCTCTGACACAGTCCATGCGGCTTCAAGACCAGGCAGAGAAGCTGATCAAACAATTCCCCGAGGTCATCCACGTCGTTTCCAAGACGGGGCGGGCGGAGGTCACTTCCGACCCGCAGGGAGTGGACGGCACCGACATGATCGTGACCTTAAACCGCGTGAGCAATGGACGACGGCCCATACCAAGGAGGAGTTGGTCGACAAGATGCGGGAGGCGCTGGATCAATTACCCGGTACCGCGCTCAACGTGACGCAGCCGATTCAAGACCTGGTGGACGAGTTGGTCAGCGGCGTCAAGGCATCCGTGGCGATCAAGATCTTCGGCGAGGACATCGATGTGCTGAGGCAGAAGGCCGACGGTGTGGCGCACGCGCTGGCGAAGGTGCCCGGCGCGACGGATGTGAACGTCGAGCGGGTGAGCGGACTGACCTACCTGCAAATTCAAGCCGACCGCGAGCGGATGGCGCGTTATGGCGTGAACGTTGCCGACGTGAACGACATCATCGAGACGGCCATCGGCGGAAAAGAAGCGTCGCTACTCTACGAGGGGCAGAAGTCCTTCGGGATTCTGGTGAGATTTCCCGAGGCACAATTCCGGGATGTAGAGGGGATCAAGAAGCTGCGGCTGGAAACGGCCGATGGGGTGCGCCTGCCCCTGGGTGAACTGGCGAACGTTTACCTGGAGGAAGGGCCCGTCCAGATCAGCCGGGAAGATGCCCAGCGGCGGATTGTCATCGAGTGCAATGTTACCGGGCGTGACGTGGGCAGCTTTGTGCAGGAAGCCCAGGGGGTCGTCGAGGCCGCGGCCAAGTTGCCGCCCGGCTATTTCATCACGTGGGGCGGACAATTTGAGAATCAACAGCGGGCGTCGCGGCGCTTCATGGTGGTGGTGCCGTTGACGGTGGCGATCATCTTCTTCCTGTTGTTCAGCTCGTTCAACTCGGTGAAGCAAGCGCTCTTGATTATCACCAACATCCCGTTCGCCCTGCTCGGCGGCATCCTCGCCTTGGTGATCGGGCGGTTCAACCTGAGCGTGTCCGCCAGCGTCGGTTTCATCGCGTTGTTCGGCGTCGCCGTGCTGAACGGCATCGTGATGGTCAGCTACTTCAACGAATTGCGGCGTCGTGGTCAACCGATCGAACAAGCGGTGGTGCAAGGCGCGGCGTTGCGCCTGCGCCCGGTGCTCATCACCGCGCTGGTTGCCGCGCTCGGGCTCGTCCCGATGCTGTTCGCGACTGGCCCGGATCGGAAATCCAAAAACCCCTCGCCGCGGTCGTGATCGGCGGCCTGGTCTCCTCCACGCTCCTGACGCTCTTTGTCCTGCCCGTCCTGTACCGCTGGTTTGAGAAATCGCGGAAAGCCGGGTAAGAAGGAAGACCGGCGCTCGTGTCGACGGGGATGGGCCGTTGCTCTGATGGCGTCAAGAATCAAGCGTACCCCCTCCACGAAGCAATGCTGTGAACGGGGAGCATGCACCCGGTTATCCGCTAGCTTTTCAAACTTGACCAGCCGTCGGAGCTTCGTCGTCCCTCAATAACTCGACCGACAGGACAATGCTCGGTGATGGAGTAAACCAAACCGGCCTGATGCACACGCAAGCCGAGAAGAGTACGTACTTCGCAACAGATAGCGAGGTGGTTTCCATTTGGAGACAGAACTGCGGCTTCCACGCGACAACGCCCCGTCTTGAGGGTCAGCGCGACTTGTGTTGCAACGGCTTCCCATAATTGAGACTCATCGGCGCTTCTTCTAACGCCGATAAGTAAGTCGGTGAGCGCCCGGATGCAGGTGCCATTGGACGTGGCAAATTCGACGTGGATGGACAGGCCTGTCAGTTCCCCGTTCTGCTCAAAGCGGATGTATTCGCGGCCGCCGTTTTCTTCCACAAGATATGTACCAAATGACTGCGGCGTAATCCGCGCGCCGAAACTTTTAAGCGCGTTGAGAACAAATTCGGCAGAATCCATACGGTGGATGATGACTGGCAGGGTCGGAGCGCGAGGCCCGATATATTCGGCACCATCCATACCGCCCAGCATAGTATTGATGTTCTTTTCCTCGATCTCTAGTGTGCTCTTTGCCTTGGCAATGCTTAGCTCTGCTTGTCGGGTTTTTGCCTCTACGTCTATGCCCGCAAGGGCGGCGATAACCAACTCGCGGATTCTCTCATCAAAGCTTGTTTCCCCGTTCTCCTCTTCGTCCCCAATTCCAGACGCCCCAAGAAGCGCTTCGATATCACCGATCGCGTGAGATGCCATCTGAAGTTTTTCCATCAAGCGTCCAACGATGTATTCTTCAAAAGTCCCACGTAGCATAATGTTAAAGATGGCGACACTTTTGTGCTCGCCTCCTAAGCGTTGCACGCGGCCGATGCGCTGCTCAACGATCATCGGGTTCCAGGGGAGATCGTAGTTAACCAGTACATTCGCGACCTGAAGGTTCACACCTTCGGATCCGGCTTCTGTAGAAACTATGACATGGCACTCCGGTGGATCGCTTCGGAAGCGAGCAAGGGTGTCTTGATTGCGCTGGCCAGAACTTCCGTTGATTATTCCGACTTTGAGGCCCTTGCTCTCCAAGAACAATTGGATAGTGGTTTGGGTCTCCACACGTATGGTGAATACAACCAACCGCCAGCGCTCAGAGTTTTCCCGTTTTAGCTTGTCGATCAGGGCACCAAGTCCACCCAATTTCGCACTAGTGGACATTCCGGTTACAATGGTGCGAACAGTTGAAGCTAATTCCTGAGGAACGGTGCCGTTCCTTGCCATGTTGTTCAACTGCGCCATTAGAGCTTGAGGACTACTCGTCAAAGCTTGCAGGATTGAAATCTGTGACAATCGGTTCAGCTGTTGGATCGGCTTGGCGATAGCTTTGATGAGTTGCAGCTCCGCCGTAGTCGGTTCGACCTTGTGCATTTGCACAACACGATCGGGAAAATACAGCTTGGCATCACCTCGCCGAACTCGCGACATATAGCCATAGACAATCGACCGGAACTCGTCTTGGGCCTCACCTTTCAAATGGCGAGCCTGGTCCCGACCGTCGGCGATGAACTTCCGGGCAAACACGCCCTCGCTGCCAAATGGATTTTGGTGCCCACGCGCGATGGTCAGCAAATCAACTAACGAATACAGATCCCACAAACGGTTTTGTATCGGTGTCGCCGTCAACATGAGGACGAAGCGAAATCGGCGGTCTTCCAGTGCCTTGCGAAAGCGCGTTGCAACCTGCGGTGGTTTTTCAGTGCCATAGAGGTTTCGAAGTTTGTGCGCCTCATCTAATACCAACATTTGGAAACGATCCTGCGGGATTGAATCGAGATATAACCGAGCGGACTGATAGGTTGTAATGAGGGCTCCGGGTTCCTCAGGATCAGCCGTAGTCAGATCTCTGCCGGTCGCAATCACAGACGGGATATTAAATTTGCTGAGAAGTTCTTCCTGCCACTGGGGGCCCAGCAGCTTGGGACACACGATAAGAGTTTTCTGAAGTCGTGACCGGGAGATTAACTCACTCATGATGAGTCCGGCACTGATTGTCTTACCGAGACCAACATCGTCAGCGAGTAACGTCACCGGCAGACGACGGCAGAAAGTAATGAGATTTGTAACTTGGTGGTGATAAGGCTCGACTCGATCGTGCCAGCGATTTTTTGATTTTAGATCATCGCGGGTCTCAATAACGATTGGGTCGGTCAAGTCCCATTCGAGACCCGCCCGATAGACGCGGTACTCCTCTGGCATGGTCTTGGGGCGAAGTATCTTTGTTTGAAATTGCGAAGAGGACACGGGTGCGCCTAGCCTTATCTCACTCTTGAGATGTTTCGACTTTTCAGTCGCTGCGTCAATCTTCTTTTTTCACAGCGAGTTGCCTTATCGGACCCGGTTTCCACGCCACATGCGGTTGATAGGGAAACCTGTACTCGATTTACGTGGATGGTTGGGTAAAACAACCGACGCACAACACGCGTTCGTAGACAGTTGCTACGCGGGCAGGGGAGACAAACGACTATATATCGTAAATTGATAATTTTGCTGGACACGGTGTTACGGGATGGGTATGGTCGAGGCGTGAATTATGGACGGACAGGACGGTACGAAACCCCGCGGGCTTCGTACCCTACAATTCGGAGGGGAGTGCGCGATCGGGCCCCGAAAGGGTTCGGGGTAAAAGTCCGTCGCACAACGGCCGGGCAGGCGCGGACGGCTGGGCCAGCGTTTGCGACCTCGACACTACATGGTCGCGTCTCCACTTCGTTACGGCTCTACCAACGATTGGCAATGGCGAAACTACGGCCAGCGGGGGGAGATGGGACTCGAAAAACATGCTTTCTGCGAAACGAACCGGATTGGTTTTCGTGAGAATTTCGCTAGAAGCGCCAGCGTATGAGATAGTTAAGGTGCATTACAGAAAACTGACAAATGGGTTCGTTTAGTGCCTTTAAGGAAGCGGGCGGGACGCCCACCCCACTATCATTAGTGCGCGCCGAGGCCGGTGAGGACGACGGGGACGGTGCGGGCGAGAATTTTGAGGTCGAGCCAGAGGGACCAGTTGTCGATATATTGGAGGTCGAGTTTCATCCATTGGTCGAAACCGATCTGGTTGCGGCCGCTGATCTGCCAGATGCAGGTGAGGCCAGGCTTCATGGAGAGCCGACGGCGATGCCACGGGTCGTAGTGCTGCACTTCGCTGGGGATGGGCGGGCGCGGTCCGACGAGGCTCATGTTGCCAACGAGAACATTCCAGAGTTGGGGAAACTCATCGATGCTGGTGCGGCGCAGGAAATGGCCGATCGGGGTGACGCGCGGGTCGTCCTTCATTTTGAAGACGGGGCCGGTCATTTCGTTGTAGGCGGCGAGCTCCGCTTGCAACATTTCGGCGTTGGTGACCATCGAGCGGAACTTGTACATCGTGAAGAGGCGTCCGTGCAGGCCGCTGCGTTTCTGTCCAAAAAGGATGGGGCCGGGCGAGGTGAGCTTGATGATGATGGCGGCGGGCAGCAGGACCAGCGGCCCGAGGATCAACAGCCCGACGGTCGCGCCGACAATGTCGATCAGCCGTTTGCAGACGAGCTGCCAGGAAATCTCCGGGGTGGTGCTGAAAATCAGCAGCGGTTTCCCGTAAAAATCGTCCACGGTGGCGCGGGCGATGGAGGTCTTCACGAAGTCGGCGACCAGCCAGGCCTCGACGCCTTCCAGTTCGCAAGCCAGGATCGCTTTCTCGATCTCGCTGAAGGAGGTCTGGCTGACATTGAAGATCACGCAGCCAACGGGATGGCAGTGCAACATCGCGGGAAGCTGGTCAACGAGGTTGTCGCTGGGGTCGAGCCGGGCGGTGACGCGCAGGCTCCATTCGGGATGTTCCTCCAGCAAGCCGGCGAACTCGGCGTTCCGCTCTTCCGATCCCACCAGGATGACTTCCGTGAGGTCCTTTCCGCGGCGGGCGCGCTGGTGCATGTAGACCTGAAACAGCCGTCCTTGGCGAAAAGCGCGACGATGCTGAACAGCGCGAAGAACACAATGACCTCGCGACTGAGCATGGTCAGCCGGAAAAAGAACATCGCGGCCATGACCGCCAGCGTGCAGATGGCGCAGCTTTTGACGAGAATCCAGACCGTGTTGCGGCGGCGCAGGGTGTGGGCGCGGCTGTAGAAGCCATTCAGATCGAGCAAAAACGGGTAGAGCGGCAGGATGACCAGGTAGAGATATTTGTAATAGCGAAACGAGGTGATCATCCCGAATTGGGTCGCGAACCCGTGGAAGGAAAGGGGGAATGGAAACAGATACGCGAGCTCCTCGCGCATCGCGTGGGCCAGCCGAAAGACCACGGCGATCAGCAGCGCGTCGCTGATCTGGTTGACCTGGACAATAAATTCTCTTCGTCTACTCGCCATTGAAACATCCAAGCGCTCCCGGGGAGCGAGTTCATGTACACTGCAAAAACGCGGCGGTTCACCGCCGATTACCGTTAGTTCGCGACGAGGGTGGGATAGATATCCTGCACAAACCCGGCCACGAGCTTCATCGTTTGCTCTTCGGATTTGCCCTTGCCGTCGGTCTCACTCTGCGTCACGGGTATATGGATCAAAATGTAGGCCCAGCGGTGATTGGTGTTGTGCAACACGCGGTCCTTGGCCGTCCAATAGATGCGCTGCCAGTGGTACGGCGTCACCCGGTCCTTGCCCACGAACCAGTAGAGGAAGATCGAGTGCGTCTTCGCAGTGTGTCCATCGGACAAGGGCACGTCCCGCGTGGCATTCAATCGCGACACGGCGAGCACGCCGCCCTTCGCGGCCGGGTGGAAATGTCTTCGACCTGCAGTTTCCCGAGTCGCCAACCCTGGCCCGTCAGGCAGAGTTCGGGGCGGTGAATGCTGGTCACATCCCGCCCGGCCAGCACAATCGAACAAAACAACTCGTCGCCATCCTTGTCCTTGAACAAACGCCGCGACCCCATGGTGTCTTCCGGGAGGATTTTTTTCTCTTCCTCCGTCAAACCGCTCAACTCCCCGCCGGTCCAGTTGCCGGCCTTGTCGGTCAAAAATGGTTGTCCGCTTTCACTCAACTTTACGCCGGGCTCGGAAACTTTCGTCACATCGGAGGTCATCGCCGTGAACAACACGCCGCCGCCGAGGATCGCCACGACGATGGCGATTTGCCGGGTGCTCGGCCCCCGGTGTGTTGTCACCGCGGAGCGCGCGGACGGTGGTTCGGCCGCGGTTGGAGTCGCGTTTACGCCGGATTCGTTCATGCCATTCCTTCCCTCATGTCAGTCAAAGCGGTTCGTCATTATGCGGGCCGTCGTTCGGCGGTGGCGGCGGCGGCTTCAGCCAATTCTCGAAATAGCGGCGGAACGAGAAATTCAACAGGAGCCCGATAATGACCATCGTCGACAGCGCCACGGGAAAAACGATGAAGCCTGAATATTCATGATACGCTTTGGCGGCAATTTCCTGGCCGTAGACTTCCGCTACCAGGGCGATGGAAGTCACGCGCACGATGTTGCCCAGCACGGCCAGCGGCATCGCGCTCAGGAACAACACCCACCGTTTCCATTGCACATGCTGCGTCACGTAGGCGTAGGCGGCAGTCACGGTGGTCAGCGCCATGAGCGACCGGATCCCGCTGCACGGCGCGGCCACATCGAAATGGAACACCCGGGAATAAATCCCCGTCCCGATCCGCGTCGTCTCGATCCCCAGCAGGTTCAGGATGGTGGTCGACGATCGGGCCATCAATAATTGCAGCGGAAAACCGACTCGCTCATCCAAAAAATTCAGTGGAATCATCAACAGAAGAAAAGTGATGGGAAAGAAAAGCAGGCGGAAGACTCCGCGTCCGCCGAGCGCCAACGCCAAACCATGAAGCAGGATCACGAAGGAGAACACAACGATGCGGGGTTGCATGGCTTTTACGCCGAAGTAATAGATCGCCATTGCCACAGCCACCAGGGCGACTCCCCGCGGATCGGAGTCATCCATGAATTCCCGGATTCCGTCCCACAATGCCGCCACTTGCCAGAACAAGAGAAAGGGCGCCAGCCGAAGCGCGTAGGGCGCCAGCGAATCCGAGATCATGTCCGGAGCTACCAAAACAACCATGGTGGCTCCCAGTGCGATCCAGTAGGGATTCCAATTTCGCTGCTCGTTGGCGGTGTTGCTGGAGAGATTCCACCAGAGGAGGAAAATCGCGATGAGGGGAATCAGCGGCCCGTGCGAGTAATTGGAGACGTGACTCCAGTGGCTGGTGAGCCAGATGTAGCAATTCAACTGGGAAGCGTGCTCCGCCTCAACAGTTTGCACAAAATAGGCGTAGTAGACCAAACCGGCCAGAACCACCCCAAGGGCAACCTTCACCCAGTCGACAGTACTGGAGGGAAGTCTGACCGCCGCAATCGAAGTCCCGTTACTCATTCAGATCTGATATTTGAGGGCAAACTCGTGAAAATCCCCAGCAGTTTAAGGCCACCCAGCATCCTTGTCAAACCCGCCCGCTTGCTGTCCCGCGGGCTCTCGGCTACCATCCCGCAATGAAACGGCTCATCCTTTTCGTGCTCGTCCTCGCCTTGGCAAGCTGCCAGCGCTCCCGCCAACCCGAACCAGCCACCCTGACGTTTGCCCGCGGGGCGGATTCGCAGAAGCTCGACCCCGCCGACGTGGACGACGGCGAATCGATGAAGGTCCTCGTCAATGTCACCCAGGGTTTGGTGCGCTTCAAACACGGCACCACGGAGCCCGAACCCTGCCTGGCGACTTCCTGGACCATCAGTCCCGACGGTCTCACCTACACCTTCCAACTCCGCCCGGGCGTTAGCTTTCATGATGGCACACCGCTCGACGCGCAGGCCGCCGCATTCAGTTTTCTCCGGCAAATGGACAAGTCCCACCCGGCGCATCTGCGGGATGCCACGTTCGCGTACTGGTCGGCCATGTTCAACATGATCACCGCGGTCGAGGTCGTCGACCCGATGACCCTGCGACTGCGACTGCGCGAGCCGAATGCGCCGCTGCTCGCCAGCCTTTGTATCCCGGCCGCGCACCTGATTAGTCCGAAGTTCATTGATCAGCGTCATCCTGTCGGCACCGGTCCGTTCCGCTTTGTGGATTGGACACCCAACGAGCGCATTGTGCTGGAAGCCAATCCCGATTACTGGGAAGGCCAGCCCAAAGTCCAGCGCGTCATCTTCAAGGTCGTTCCCGACTCCGCCACCCGCTTGATCCAGCTTCAAACGGGCCAAATCCAGGCAATGGACGGCATCGATCCGAACGATCTGCCCATCATCAAGCGCGACAAATCACTGCAGTTGATCACGGCGCTGGGATTGAATGTTTGCTACCTCGCCTTCAATTGCCAAAAGCCGCCACTCGACAACAAAGTCCTGCGCCGTGCCATCGCCGCCGCCATCAACAAGAAGGACATCATCGATAACGTCTATCGCGGCGCGGCCATCGTTGCGCGGAATCCTCTGCCACCGTTCGTCGCCGGCCACAACGACGCGATCCCGGAACAGCTCTATGAAACGGTTCAGCCCTGGCCCGCCCTGCAGCATCCGTTGCGGCTTGAAGTGATGACGAATCCGCGACCGTACTTGCCCAATCCGCTGCGCGCCGCGGAGATGATCAAGTCCGACCTGGCAAAGATCCAGGTCCCCGTCGAAATTGTCCCGAATGAATGGGGTGCGCACCTTAGCCGCACCGAGCACGGCGACCACGAATTGGCGTTGATGGGCTGGGTGGGCGACAACGGTGATGCCGACAATTTTCTCTACGTGCTCCTCGACAAAGATACCGCCACGCTCGGTTCCGCGCTTAATATCTGTTTCTGGATGAATGATTCCTACCACGATCTCATGATCGCCGCGCGCCGTGAACTCGATCCCGCGAAACGCGCCGCGCTCTATCACAAATCGCAGGAGATCATCTTCGAGGAAGCACCCATGGTTCCGCTCGCGCACGCCGAGTCGCTGCTGGCTTGCCGCGCGAACACCAATGGCATCCTCTTCGAGCCCAACGGCGATATCCTCTTCTACAAAGCTACGGTGAATTGAGCACACGAAACACGATGAAGCGTCCGCTTTCCGTTATCCGCTGGAAATGCCGGAGTTGCTCCGGGTGGTTCTCGAACAACACCACGGCGCAACGGACATCCAGCGGCCCCAGTTTGTTAGCCTTGTAGCGTCGCGAATCCTGTCCGTCATACGAGAACCCCGCATCATATATGAAGTAGTCGGCCTCGTACTTGCGCGCAAAGTCATAGAATTGCTCTTCACTCCCGTAAATCGCCGCCAGCATCTCGCGATAGCGTTCGCGGATCCGTTGATTCTCGAATTTCGAATGCATGATGATCGGCCGTCCTGTGTGCGCGAGGAACACGGGCGACTCCGAGATCGAGGCGAGCACAACGGCGTTCGTCGGCGTGTTTTCCTGCAGCCATTTCACGATCGGGCGATACTCGTTCGGCGCCGGCTGCTGCCGTTCCAGTGGCAGGAAATTCAGCATCGCCAATTGCCACACGGCGGCGACGAAAACCAGCCACTTTCCCCAGATGTACTGCGCCGCCAGTCCCGCCGCCACCACCGCGACCGCAAACCCCAGGAACGTGAAACAGCGCAATGCCATCCACGCCAGCGGCACGAGCAGCAGGGTAAACACGATGAAAATATTCGTGGCGCAAGGGACGCGCTTCCCGCTGGTTAACAAGAATGCCACCGACACCAGCGCCAAGGGCCCACAAAACAACAAGCTGCGCCAAAACTCATGCCACGGCGCGGTTTCAAAAGAGCCGCCTTCCCACAACAACCGCGCTTCCCACGGCAGGTCCGCGGGATTGACCGGCTTCACACCCAGAAAGCGCAGCTTGTACACGAAGAGTTGGTACACGTGCGCGTACTCGCTGGAAGACTTCAGCACCAATGCGCTCAAGAGCAGCCAGCCCGTTGCCCAGCCCGCAAACACCAGCGTCGCCCGCTTGCGTCCGCCATTGATCCACACAGCCAGCGCCAACGCATAGAGCACGCACATCGTCGGCGACAGAAAAACATGTTTCGCCCGCAACACGGGAATCAACATCGTGCCCGCCGCCAGCATCAGGACGAACCACGGAAGCCGCGGCGTTTCCCCTTGCTGAGATACACGATGGTTGTGGCCAGCACCAGCGGCGCCATCACGAATTGCGTCAGGTGCCAACTCGCCAGCGCCGCGAGCCAGAACAGCGCGGCCAAAATCTGGTCGCGTATCCGCTGGTCCTGCAGCGCGCGCACGATGAAGTAGAGCCCGAAAATTATCAGGGGAATCGCGAAGTCTTCGCGCAGAAACAGGTTCTTCACCGTCCGCCCATAGCTCGGATACAACGCCGCGTAGAGCGCGCTGGCGAAGATCCCCGCCGCATTGCTGCGCCAGAGGGCCCGCGCGAGGAAGAAGACGCCGAACAAGGACAGGCTGGAAACAAGACAGTCGTACCAAACCACAAAAACATGAAACGGCGGCATTTGGAGGGCGAGGCTCCCGCCGAGCCGATACAACACGCCGACCGGCACTTCCATTGCCACGGTGAATTCGGCCCAGTCGTCCATCGTGTCCGGATACTGGACCGCGCGGTCGCGCGAAAGCTGGCCCCAGTCGCGAAGGGGATGTGACGCAAAGAATTTTGCGAACCGATACTGAAACGCGCCCTCGCTCCAGAGTTGCCCCACCTCATCCTGCGCATCCCAGGTCGGGTTGGAAAAAATCTTCGCCGTCTTCAGATGGACGTGAAACGCGTATAAAGCAGTGACTACCGCCAAACAAAACAAAAGTCGCCGCCACGAGTTCGTCATCACAGCGATTCTTAACCGCGACGCCCCCTGATTACAAACCCCTTGTGGGAGCATCGGTGAATCCACAAAGCGCAGCGGACCTCTCTTTTCCTTTCCGGAACGTGGGAGCAACCTCCCGGTCGCGAATAAGCTGCCCCCCTCCTGAAGTTGTCACCCTGTCCATGCCAGTTGTGGCTCGAACGTCGCTTGTATAATCCAAACAACGACCTTGCTCAGCCGCTCAACCCTCGGCATACTGGACGCATGCTATCCATACAGCACATCCGACTTCGATCTTGATGGTGGTTTATGTATATCCACTCCATTCTTCTCGAAAGCATAAAACCCTTCGAACGTATCGACCTCAATTTCCTACGACCCGGTCAACCTGACCACAATTACGCAGGCTTGAACTTCTTTGTCGGGGGAAACTCTTCTGGCAAGTCCAGCATCCTGAAGTGCATGGCTATGGCATTGGCGGGTCCTACCGTGGCAAACCAACAGCTTATCACGCCAGCCGGATGGATTCGGCGCGAAGCCACGAGAGGATTGATAGAATTGGAAGTCCATTGGGACCAAGCAAAGGATTCCTTTAAGATTAAAGGAGGAACGCCAGCAGCCGATGCTACCTTTAAGGCTGGACTCGTACGCGCTCATGCTCGATATAATTCATAACATGGCAATTGCGTACGGAGCTTCAAACCTGTTTTCCCGCGATGGAGATAACCGCATTGTTGTCAATCAGCCCGGTGTCATCCTGATTGATGAGCTGGAAGCACACTTGCATCCTAGTTGGCAGAGGACAATATTGTAGTTCGAATGAGCCTTCTCAACTCGAACACTTTCGCCCTCTTGCTTTCTTTCCGGAAAACGCTTTGGATTACGGCAATTATCTTTGGTCCTGCGACATCTGCAACAGAACGTACAAAGGCGAAAAATTTCCTCCGACCACTGAACCAGGGGCGCCCATTTTAAATCCACTGGACGATAACGTGTGGGAATATTTTTTTGTCGATGACATTTTTGGTCGACTACTCATGCGTATCGACCTAACGACGAGTCAACCCCTGCCACGAGCGGTTAGTACATGCAACGTAGTCGGAATTGATCGGGAGAATGTTCAGACAAAGCGAATCCGCCGATTCAGTAATCTTCGCCGCAACGCACTCCGGGTTTTGGGTGAGCTGCAAGCTGGCACTTTGTCTACCGCGATTGTACAGACCGAAATTGCAGATTGGCGTTCGGAACCATTCCAAGCAGATGTCGCTGACTACTTTCTGAACGGTCCAGGCCGTTCCAAGGAGCCATTTCGAACGCTATTGTTGGCAGTTGGAGAAGCTGTAGCCTAAAACACTAACGCCTGATGCACGCAACGAAAGGGGGCGACAGGCGCGGTTTTGAGTTGGGTGTTTTCGGGCGCGGAGCCGTTCCCGAGCGGACGCCTCGACAGAGCGAGGCGGCTACACCAAGAAAGACCAACTGGGATTAGGTCTCCTACGGCGCGTTCGTCGAGGTGTTTTCGAAGACCACGAAGTCGGCGCGGACGTGGACTTCGGGGATGGAGAACAGGATGAAGAATTGCTCGTCTTGTTCGATCACAATGTTCGCCGGGGTCAACGGGCCGCCGGCTTGGACCCCGCCGTTTTTATACATTCTATTAACCGCTTTCACCCGGCTGGCGGGCACGATCGTGAAAAGCCCCAGGAGCTTGAAACCGTGGTCATGGCCCACGGCACTCAGCTTTTGCGCATGAAAATTGGCCTGGGTAAGCTTGACTGTTGTGATGGTTCGAGGCGCTTCCGGAGCACCCGCGGCGGGATCAGGAGCAAGGGCCAGGGCCGTCAAGCTCGAGCAACCCGTCAGCAATGGCGCCGCCAGGCCGCACACCAGAAGGCTCACACAAGCCCTGGCCGCAAGGTTCTGCAGATTCACCGTTTCCTCCCCATGAATGATCTCCTTTGCCCTTATCATCGCGCGGCAAATTCAATTGCACAATCGGCCCAAACACTGACGCTCATCTCGGCGACCATTGCGAAAAACAATAGGGCGATCTCCTAGAGCTTATTTCGCAAACGCTGGTGGGCCGCCTCTGCGATGCGGCGTTGACGGGTTTCCGAAGAAATCCGCCGACACACAGTGTCGGCCTACAACGCAAAGCCAAGACGAACGGCCCGCGCTTCACAGAAGCGCGGCTACACCAGAGCGGCAACAAACGGAAAGGGCCGGCTCACGTCTTGGCGTGGAACTTGATGCCGCAGCCGACGAACTTGGTTTCCTTGACCGGAATCGGCTGGCCCGCGGTCGAAGCGGCGATCGCGTCCTGCAGGAAGTGGTCCTTGACCGCGCTCGCGTCCTGCGAGTCATCGATGGCGCCGTGGTACACTAGCTTGCCGTCCTTGTCGAAGAGGAACGCCTCGGGGGTGCGCGTCGCGCCAAACGCGCGCGCTACATCCGACGTGGCATCGACGACATAGGGGAACGTGAAGCCGAGCTTCTGGGCGCGCTTCTGCATCTCGGGGTAACTGTCCTCGGGATAATCGGCGGGATCGTTCGAGTTGATGACAATCACGCCCACGCCCTTGTCCTTGCCGGAATTGCCGATGGCCGCGATGCGGTCCTGCCACGCTTTCACGAACGGACAATGATCACACGAGAAAATGACGAGCGTGCCGTTCTTGCCCGTCACGTCGGCAATGGACACCTCTTTCCCGTCCACGTTCTTCATCTTTACGGTCGTGTCCGGCGCTTTGTCGCCGATATTCAGCCCAAACGCGCTGCCGGCCAGCGACAGCGATACGATTAACGTCCCGAGCGAATTACTTTTCATGCAATGCCTCCCGTTGGTTTGATTCATTTGCCAAGGACTTCGACCACTTTCTGCTGAAAAACGTTGAAAGTGGTTTCGCCCTCCCAAAAATCCCGCAGTTTTCCCGTGCCGTCAAAAAGAAACGTCGCGGGCAGCGCGCCCGTCCAGTCTTTGCCCATCCCGTCGATGAACTCCTGGTCCTTCTCCGCCTTCAAGTACGCGGGAAACTCCACGCCGTGGTCGGCCAGGAACTTCTTCACTGCTGGCAGGTCGGTCTCCGCATCCGCCGAGACGAGCAGGACCTTCAACCCCTGCCCCTGGTACTTGTGCGCCACGCTCACGAGATCGGGAAATTCTGCCCGACAAGGGCCGCACCAGGTCGCCCACATATTTACCAACACCGCCTTCGCGCCGGAGTCCCGCACCGCCTTTTGAAGGTCAGCGGCGGTAACCGGCGTCACCTTGACATCCTCGATCCGCACCGTGCTGCTCGGCTTGCTGCACCCCGCGCACAGCAGAAGTCCCGCCGCAATGATTCTTCGGGTAACCGTCATAAGCTTCCACAATAGTACATGAAATCCGTTGCCGCGCCAGCGGGTAATACGTAGTATTCCGAATGCTCCCGGGAAAGCGCATCATTCTATGATCATCTCCAGCCTGGCCAATCTCGCGGCGGCCAGCTACCTCACCTGGGGTGGATTCAAGGGCTGGCGACGCGGTCTGGCCGTCGAACTCCCGCGATTGCTCAGCGTCACGCTGGCGCTGGTCACCGGCGCGGGTTTGATGTGGTGGGCGGACCGCGCGTTGGCGGACTTCGACAAGTTCACCGGGCAAGTCGCAGGCGCGCTGGGCTGGGGCGGCTCTCTCGTGGGCGCATTCTATCTGGCGCGCCGGTTGCGGGCGCGGATGGGACGCTGGATTATCGAGCAATTGCCCGAAGAGAGCGTCGAGAAACGGGCCGGCATGGCGGCGGGATTCCTCCGAACCCTCGTTATCAGCGCCATGATCACCCTCTTTTTACTGCATACGCCGCTGGCCTTCCTCGTGCGCAATTCCATGATGGGCAGCCTCGCGAGGATGGTGCAGCCGGTCTATCATATCGCCGACAAACCGCATCCTTGACCGCAGCTCTGTCAGGCAGTGCTCACCGCGCTTGACACTCTGCTGGACACTGTGTTCAGCGCACTGGACATTTCGCTGCTGGTAATTCCTTGGCGATTTTTACTATTGAAAATAATTGCGTTTTATTGGCCGTCTTAACTGCCACGCAACACGCCTATTTCGCATGCGTGCGAATGTATTGCCATCGACCGACTCTCCCTCTGGCACAGCCCATGCAATCCTAGTTATCCGCAAGGAAAGTTGCGGGGGGAATACGGTGGCAAAGCCAATCCGTATTCGTGAAAAAAATTGAAGACAAGAACGGAAGAATTTATGAACTCAACGGATACCATGAGCCTGAAGCCTGAGTTTACTCTGAAGAACCGGAGAGAACGGCGCCTCACTGTCTGGACGTTGATCTGGGCGGGCCTTTGGACGGGCGTGTTGCTCTGCGGCTTCGTCATATTGATGCGCTAGGGAAACGCCGCCGGCGGCCCCGAGAACACACGCGACGGAAGCCAGAGCCATCGCGACGTGCGCCCAAGCCAAAATGGACAAGTTGTAGCGGCATGTCCTCTTGCGAATTGCCGTCTTTACTCTCTCCATCACAGCGGGATACTGCTTTCCTCGGTTGCTGTTCGCGGGATCGAACCGCTACGGGCTGCTCAGCGGGCGCGTTGCTCCCGGTAGTTCCCTCGCCGCTGGTCGGCATCGCCCCGCGACCTTCCAGATCAGCCCCAATCCCAGGAAGTAGAACACGAGTCCCAGGGTTTCATGCACGAAGCCATACGGGAGTGTCGTCCGCGGCGCGACGAGGCAAATGCTGACGATCCTCAGGAAGTTGAAGCCGATGGCGATGGGGACCGACACCGCCCAGAGCGATAACTTCTCCACCCATGGCATCCGGTTCTGGAATGCCAGAATGGTCGCCACAATCAAGGCCGACGTGAGCAATCCGAAGCCGTTGCATTCGGTGGCCACGACGAATATGTGGTCCTTCACATACAGGAGCAATTGCGGCGGCTGGCCCTGTTCCAGGGCAATTTTCACCGGTGATCCCATCGCCGCCAGCAACGCGCCGGCATACCGCGCCGCCATCGCCCGCAACGGCCAATCCAATGTCGGCACCAATCCCGCCAGCATACCGAACACGAAAAAAGCCCCGAGCGCCGGCAGGAATTGCCGGGCGCCAATCTTGCCGAAGAGAAACGAAACGACGCCGGCGAATGACAGGCACGCCGACAAAACCACGAGCGGCAACAGCCACGGTCGCCAGCGCGCCCCCAACCACAGGCATCCCAGCGCCAGCGCGACCAGGCCAATCCCCTGGTTGTTGATCTGCGGCGCGGGCCGCAGGTCATGCACGGCATCGCGCACGCAAATCGCGAGCGCGATCAGCACCAGCAGCGCGCCGTTGAGAAGCTGCTGGGTGTGGATCGTCATCGACCCCAACCAGTACAGCAACGGCAAATACAGCAACCCGATCAATACGCCGATCGCCAACACCATCAGCATGCTCGTCGAACGCACCGGCGGCGCATTCGTGACGCCGGCTGTCAGCGGCTTTTCAGTGGCGGATTGCATTCGTTGGATTAGACGACACTGGACCGCTTCTGCTCAAGCTTAGAGAGCGCGCTCGAGGATCTCGTGCAATTCCTCGTCGCGCAACGGCAGCGGGTTGCCTTTCATGCTGGTCGACGACTTCGCCTTCTCGATGATCGCCGGGAAATCATCGCGCTTCACGCCATACTGCCGCAAGCGGGGGAATCTTCAGCGCCCGAACCAACTCGCCGGTATCGCCGACGATCTGCGCCACTTCCTCAAAGCGCCGGACGATTTCCGTCGGGGCGGATACCGCGCCGCGACCGGCGGCCCGCGAATCATCCGCCGGTTGACTTCCATTACATGCGGCAGCAGGGCCGCGCACAACGCGCCGTGCGGCGCATCGAACATCCCGCCCAATGGCCCGGCCAGCCCGTGCACCGCGCCCAGGCCCGCGTTCGCCAATGCCATGCCGCCAAATAAACTCGCGACACACATGTCCTGCCGCGCCGACACATCCTCGCCATGCTCATAGGCCCGCCGCAACGATCGCGCCGTCCGCAGCAGGCCTTCCCGGCAAATCGCGTCGGTCAGCGGATTCGCCTTCACCGAGACAAACGCCTCGATCAATTGCGTCAGCGCATCCAATCCGGTGGTCGCCGTGAGCTGCGGCGGCAAATCGTAGGTGAGTTCCGGGTCCACTAGCGCCACGCGCGGCAACATGAGCGGACTTCGCAGGCTGACCTTCACGTGATGTTCGGGCGAACCCAGCACCGCGTTGCGGGTGACCTCCGAACCCGTCCCCGCCGTCGTCGGGATCGCCAGGTACGGCGCCGACGGTTGCGTGAGTGGCTGGCCCTTGCCGATCACCTCCACGTAATCCAGCGGGTCGCCGCCATTCGTGAGCAACGCCGCGATCGCTTTGCCCGTGTCGATCACGCTGCCGCCACCGAAACCGATGACGAAATCACAGCGCTCATCGCGCGCGCGCTGCGTCCCCGTCCGCGCGACATCAAGAGTCGGCTCGCCCACCACCGAAAACGTCGCATACTCGATGCCCGGATTCCGTCAACGCACTCAACATCGGCTCGACCCGCTGTACCGCCCCCGCGTGCGTGGCCGTAGCCATTTCCGCGCGAAGGCCCGCCGACTTGCCAATCACCACCAACGCCCGCTTCCCCAACCCCTGCGCCAGCGCGCCAACCTCCTTCAACTTCCCCGCGCCAAACAGAACGCGCGTCGCCGTGGCAAATTCAAAGTTCACCTCCACAGTAAAATCGCCGCCCGTTGCCAGTGTGATGTTGAACAGGCGTTCCCTTGTTCCAGCAATGAATGGCCCGCTCCAGACTTGTACCGGCGCTTCTGTGAAGCGCCGAATAGCCGCGCCCTCGCCCTGCACCACGTTCGCCAAATTCATAACGCCGATCTCCCAACCTGTTGATAAAGCGCCTCTTAACTGGGGGGTTCGTTTCGCAGAAACGCATGTTTTCAAGACATCCCATCGCACTCCTGCTGGTTTCGGAAAGCCAGATTCCCCTCCTCTCCCCTTGGGGGAGAGGATTGAGGTGAGGGTATTCGCTTTCGCCGTTGTGGGGCGTGATGCCTGTCGTAGTGGCGCGGGCGTCCCGCCCGTGTCCTTCCGCCTCCGAGTTGAACAGGCGTCCCGCCTGTATCTTTTCGCCGCGTCATTCATCAATGCCTTGCCATAGTGGCGCGGGCGTCCCGCCCGTGTCTTTCCGCCTCCGAGTTGAACAGGCGTCCCGCCTGTATCTTTTCGCCGCTTGCTGCCGACCGTCATACTCCAATCCATAATTCACTCCCCGCATCATACCATTATCGGAATTCGATGTACAGAGGAAAACACCGCCACCGACTTCTCCACAATTGTAGGGCAGGCGGCCCGCCTGCCACCTCCCTCGTAGAACGGGCAGCCTGCCCTCCATAGCGCCCTCGCGACGGAGGGTCCCGCCCGTTCCCCAATCACCCTGCTTGTCGACCCGTCTCTCTGTCGATACACTCTATCGACATGATGGCTGACGGCGGCGCCCTCATCACTTTACGGAAACCGTTCGTAAGCACGGAACGCGAATATCGGAATTCGATGTCCAGTCCGAAGATGCGTTATCCTTGCCAAGTCGTTGGTGGGGGTAGAACGTCCCGTGAGATGGACCGGCGAGCCGCGTCGCGGAAACACCGTCTTACGTGGTTTACGGAAACCGGCGACGTAATCGGCAACTGCCGAACAACGCGCAGGGCCCTAACGCCACAAAAATCCACGTCGCCGGCTCAGGAACCTGCACCGCGATCCCAAAGGGCCCATACAAACCTGAAGCGAAGACTGTCCCAATTCCATTAGTATCGAATTTCTCGATCGTGCCGCTGCCAAAATTAGCCACATAGAGATTCCCGCTGCTGTCGAAGGCAAGATCAGCAGGGTCGTTCAGCCCCGCACTTGCGAAAACCGTGCCGACTCCATTCGTTGTGAATTTCACAATTGAATTGGTGTAGTTCGCCACGTACAGATTCCCGCTCCTGTCAAACGCCAGACCGGTAGGCTCGCGCAGGCCAGAGCTGGCGTCGGCAAAAACACTCCCGACTCCATTCGTACTTAGCTTGACGATCGCGTTATTGCCTTGATTTGCCACATAGAGATTACTACCACCATCAAAGGCAACACCGGAAGGTAAGTTTATGCCTGAGGTATAGTCGGCAAAGACAGACGCTACCCCGTTTGAAGTGAATTCCTCCACCGTGCCCTGGAGCCCTCCGAAATTCGCTACGTAAAGATTGTTACTGCTATCGAAGGCAACGCCAAAAGGCAGGTCCAACCCCGAACTGCTGTCGGCAAAAACGGTACCATTACCACTCGAATCAAACTTCTCAATCGTGCTGTTCTGAGAATTTGCTACGTAGAGATTACCGCTGCTGTCAAACTCCAGCCCCAGTGGCCTCACTAGGCCAGTGCTCGCGAATACCGACGCCTGCCCACTTGGGTTAATCACATCGACCGTGTTGTTGGAAAAATTCGAGACGTACACGAGATCGGCATGAGCAACCGTGACGGTGAGCATTAGAAATAGTAATACACTCTGCGCAACCGGCGATACATTGATGCGTTGCTTCATATTCAGGTTGCACCCCACACCATAAATAATATATGCCTTGGATGGCGATAGTCGCACACAACACTATCGATTGCAAGGCTAAACCCAGTCGTGGCGAATGGAGTCGTAGCCCCGAGTAAGCTGCGGTTGCAAGAACGCATAAGGAAATAGCGTCGGGTATCACCAGTAAAACATTCGACGGGCGGACCGGGATCAGTCCCGCACAATCGCACAATGGCAGTGTTGAACGCGCTGCCGCACCGCCCAAAACCCCTCGCCGTATTTCACGCCTTTGCGCGACCCGGATGGAAATCACCCCAACGGAATCACTCGCCAAAAAATAAATTTGCAACCTTCGCCGACTTGGGGAATCGTTCTGATCAAGGCGTTGGGCGCAGTGAAAAAATCTTAACGTGAAGCGATAAACGTTCAAGAGCATCAAACCCCCCAACAGTACAAAGCGAAGAAAGCCTAAACCATGAACACTTCCTCCAAACCTGCGGGCGACAAGGACCTCGCCCAACAAATCTTCGACCTGATGGTTCAGATGCCGGGAGGCAAGCCGGGTTATCGCCCGGTCCACGCCAAGGGGATTGTCTGCCAGGGAACGTTCGCACCCACGAAAGACGCCGCGACCATTTCCAAAGCCGCTCATTTCCAGGGAACGCCGGTGCCCGTAACCGTTCGCTTCTCGGACGGGGCGCCGGACCCCTCCATCCCGGACAACTCGCCTGACGCCGGTCCACGCGGAATGGCGATTCGATTCCATCTCGCGGGCGATGGGAAAGCCGATATTGTCGCGTTGTCCCACAACGGCTTCCCTGTCGGCACCGGTGAAGAGTTTCTCGCGCTTCAACAGGCCGTCGCCGCGACCAATCCCAGCCAGCCGCACCCCTGGCCCATCGAAGCCTTTCTCGGCGCGCGTCCCCTCGCCTTGAAATTTGTCATGGAGAGCCGGGTGATCCCGGCCAGCTTCGCCACCGAATCGTTCTTCTCCAACAACTCCTTCGTCTTCGTGAACAAGAAGGGAGTGAAACAGGCGGGCCGTTACCAGATTCTTCCCGTCGCCGGGCAGCAGAACCTGAACGACGCCGAGGCAAAAGCCCGGTCGGTCAATTTTCTCGTTCAAGAACTCCAGACCCGTCTGGCAACCGGGCCGGTCCAGTTCCGTCTGGTGGTGCAACTTCCCAATCCTGGCGATCCCACCCATGATTCCACGCTGGTTTGGCCCGATGATCGCCAGGCAATTGACGCCGGCACGATCAGCATTACTTCCATTCTTGCCGACAGTGCCGCTGCCGAAAAGAAACTGGTGTTTGATCCGACGCACTTGACGGACGGGATCGAATTGTCCGATGACCCGCTGCCCGCACTGCGCGCCGAGGTCTATTCGCTCTCGGCGGCGCGTCGCCAGGGCTAGCCAGCGAATGATGGCGCGTTGACCATGATCACATTTCAACAAGGGGATTAACCAGGCCATGCCAATCATGACTGGCTCGTTCACTGCGATAATACACAACCAACCGTCTCTCAACGAAAGGAATACCCATGACAACTTCGACCTCAAACCGCGACGATCCAGCCAGCGAATTGAAACAGAAACCGTCGGCACCGGCTTCCGCCGCCCAATCCGTCCGCAGTTTCGGAACAGGAGCCGCAAAGAGTTATCAGGCTTGGGTTGCGAAAGCACCCAAACAACCCATGGTCCTCGAAACCGTTGATCCCGGACCGCTCGGGGCCGAGGACGTGGAAGTCGCTGTCGAACACTGCGGTTTGTGTCACTCCGATCTCTCCGTTTTGAACAATGACTGGGGCATTTCGCAATACCCCGCGACCCTCGGCCACGAGGTGATCGGTCGGATCACTGCCATCGGTTCAAACACCAAGGGACTGGCGGTCGGACAGCGTGTCGGCGTTGGCTGGTTCTCGGGTAGCGACATGCACTGTCGCCAGTGCCTGTCGGGAAACCATCACCTTTGCCCGCAGGGGCAAGCGACGATCATCGGTCATCGCGGCGGGTTCGCAATCCACGTCCGCGCGCACTGGGCCTGGGCCATCCCGCTGCCGGAGAAGCTGAACTTCGCCGACGCCGGGCCGTTGCTCTGCGGCGGCATCACCGTCTTTAACCCGCTGGCGATGTACGCCAAGCCGACCGATCGGGTAGGCATCATCGGCATCGGCGGATTGGGACACATGGCGGTGAAGTTTGCCGCCGCGTACGGTTGCGAGGTGACCGCGTTCACGTCGAGCGAGAGCAAGTTCGAGGAAGCGAAGGGTTTCGGGGCGCACCACGTCATCTCGAGCAAGGACTCCGCCGCGATCAAGAAACTCGGCGGCAGTTTCGACCTTCTGATCAGCACCGTCAACGTGCCGCTCGACTGGGACGCCCTGATCAACGCGCTCGCCCCCAACGGCCGGCTGCACGTCGTCGGTGCCGTGGTGGAACCGATCCCGGTCGCGGCCTTCTCGCTCCTTATTGGGCAGCGCAGTGTCTCCGGTTCGCCGACTGGCTCGCCAGTGGCGATCGCGACGATGCTCGACTTTGCTTCGCGGCATAATGTCGCGCCGCAGACCGAGCACTTCCCGATGAGCAAGATCAACGAGGCTTTCGCCCGACTTGCATCCGGCAAGGCCCGTTACCGGATCGTCCTGGACGCGGATTTCTAATCGGCGTACCGAATTTTTTCCCAATCTGAAAGGAGCTACCATGCAATCGAAACTTTCTGGAAAAGTTGCCGTCGTGACTGGCGCGTCCAAAGGACTCGGGGCAGAAATTGCCCGCCAACTGGCTGCCGAAGGAGCTTCGGTGGTCGTGAATTACTCCAGCAGCCGATCTGGCGCGGACAAGGTGGTGTCCGATATCACATCGAAGAGCGGCAAAGCCATTGCCGTGCAGGCCGATGTTTCGAAGGCTCCAGACGTGAAAAGGTTGTTCGCGGAGACGAAGAAAACCTTCGGCCGATTGGACGTGCTGGTCAACAACGCGGGCATCTACAACTTTGCGCCGCTCGAGCAGATTACGCCCGAGCATTTTCAGAAGCATTTCGAGCTCAACGTGCTGGGCGTGATTCTCGCGACGCAGGAGGCGGTAAAGCAATTTGGGCCTGACGGCGGAAGCATCGTGAACCTGAGCTCGGTCGTTTCCACAGCTTCACTGCCCGGTATGGGTGTCTACGCCGCGTCGAAGGCTGCCGTGGACGCGCTGACGCGGTCGTTCGCGGCCGAGTCGGGCCCAGGAAAATCCGGGTGAACGCGGTGGCGCCGGGCGCGGTGGCCACGGAAGGCAACGTGGAATTCAGTGACCCGAACAGCGCGTTTGCCAAGGCGTATATCGCCGGCTCGAAGCTTGGGCGTATCGGGCAGCCAGACGATATCGCTCCCGCCGTCGTTTATTTCGCGTCAAATGATTCAAAATGGGTGACGGGCGAAACGCTCTTTGTCACGGGTGGGTTTCGATAGAGCAGAATTTGCGGCAAATATTCGTCCTCAATTATTTGACGGAGGGACGCGCGATTATCCGCAACAAATTGAAAAGGAGACAAGCCATGCCCAGCATATCGACCTTGCTAACCCGCAATCTTCACGATGTCTTCGGTGAAAACGACCCCGCGCGTCGGCGCGCGGCCATCGACGAGCTTTGGGCCGAAGATGGCGTGTTCTACGATCCCAACAGCGGCGCCTACCGTGGTCGCGACGAGATCGATCGCATCGCGGGCGTCATCAAGGCTACGCACCCTGACTTTCGATATCAGCCAATTGCCGAGCCCGAGGAATTGGGCAATGCCGGGCGGGTCCCATGGGTATCGGGCCGTCCTGGCGAGGCGCCGGCTTACGCCGGGACGGATTTCCTCATTGCCCGGGACGGCCTGATTGCCGCCGTTTATTTCTTTTTCGACAAGCTACCCTGAGCTGAGGACTTCTGGGGACACTATACAAAAACTCGCTTGACTGTCTTCGCCCGACTTGCATCCGGCAAGGCCCGTTACCGCATCGTGCTGGACGCGGATTTCTGAAGTGACAAGACGTTTTCGAGGTAAACAACCATGAGCGGCCCACGGAAAACAGCCATCGTCACCGGAGCTTCGCAGGGGATCGGCGCGGGAATCGTGAAAGGGTTTGTCGAACGCGGTTTTAATGTCCTTGCCAATTCCCGCAAGGTGACCCAGTCCACCGAGATCGCGGCCTCCAACTGCATCGCCCTGGTGGACGGCCACATCGGCGAACCGGCCACTGCCGCGAGGATTATCGAGACAGCCCTGTCCCGTTTTAAGTCGATCGACGTACTGGTCAATAACGCTGGCATCTTCTTCACCAAGCCGTTCACGGAATACACGGCCGAGGACTTCCAGTCGCTCGTCTCGACCAACCTCGAAGGCTTCCTGTACGTCACCCAACTCTCCATCAAACAAATGTTGGCGCAGAAAACCGGCGGAAGCATTGTCACGATCACGGCGGCCCTGGCCCGCAACCCGATCCGGGGCGTCACGGCGTCGGTCCCAATGATCACCAAAGGCGGTCTGGAAACGATCACCCGGCACCTGGCGATGGAGTACGCGAAAGACGGCATCCGCGTGAACGCCGTCGCTCCGGGCGTCGTCGATACGCCGCTTCACAAGAACGACCCGAAAGAAGTTCTTCAATCACTAAACCCGATGGGTGTCGTTTCGAGCGTTAAAGACATCATGGACGCGGTCATGTACCTGACCGATGCCGCGACGGTCACCGGTGACATCCTGTACGTCGACGGCGGCGCGCATTTTGGCCGCTGGTAATTGAAAGGAGATTCATCATGACATTGGAGCTGTGTCACAATCTCGTGATCGGAAGTGGTGTGGCGGGAAAAATCCTCTCGTGGAATCTGGCGAAGATGGGACAGAAAACGGTTGTGGTCGAACGCTCGATGATCGGGGGGTCTTGTCCGAATGTGGCTTGTCTGCCGAGCAAGAATGTCGTTTATAGCGCCAAGGCCGTTTCCCTTGTGGATCCAAAGACCGGCCTGGGAGTCGTGACCGGTCAGACCCGTGTCGATATGGCTGGCGTGGTTCGCCGCAAACGAAAGATGGTCGATGATCTGATCAAGCTCCACCTCGACGAGTTCAAAGCAAGCGGTGCGGAGCTGGTCATGGGCGAAGCCCGCTTCACCGAACCGAAGATCGTGGATGTAACGCTGAACGCCGGCGGGACACGCCGCCTGCGCGGTGAGCGTGTCTTCCTTGATGTTGGCACGCGCGCCACCATACCGGAGGTGCCCGGACTTGCCGCCGCCGCGCCGCTGACGCATGTCGAAGCGCTCAATCTCGAACGGTTGCCCGAACATCTCGTCATTATTGGCGGTGGCTATGTCGGTCTGGAGTTTGCTCAGGCGATGCGACGCTTCGGCAGCCGGGTCACGATCGTTCAGCATGGGAAACAACTGCTCGAAAAAGAGGATCCAGACGTGGCGGAGGCGCTCTTGGAATTGATGAAAGACGAAGGCGTTGAGGTGCTGCTGGAAGCTGAAGTTCTGCGTGTTACGGGCCGGTCCGGTGCCAGTGTCCAACTTCAACTGCGCGTTGGAGGATCAGACAAAGCTCTCAATGCCTCCGACATTCTGGTCGCGGTAGGCCGAACACCCAACACGGATCGGCTTGATGCGGCCAAGGGAAACATTCGTCTGGATTCACATGGCTACATTCAGGTCAACGAAAGGCTCCACACCTGCGTCGCGGACGTTCTGGGCGATGGGGGAATGCGCCGGCAGCCCGAAATTCACGCACGTCGGCGCCGACGATTGCCGTGTTGTCCTGGACAACCTCGCCGGCGGCAATCGCACGACGCGCGACCGGCTCATTCCTTATTGTCTGTTCACCGACCCGGAACTGGCCCACGTCGGCATGAATGAATCCGAGGCGAAGGCCAAGCACGTTACTTATCGCCTGGCCACGCTTCCGATGTCACACGTGTTGCGAACGCGCACACTCTCCCAGACGCGGGGGTTCTGCAAAGCGCTGATCGGTCCCGACGATCGTATTCTGGGTTTCACCGCCTTCGGTGCCGAGGCGAGCGAAATGATGGCGGTTGTCCAGACCGCGATCATCGGCGGCATGCCCTACGCCGCCCTCCGGGACGCGATCTTCACCCATCCGACCGCTGCGGAAGGATTGGGGGGCCTGTTCGCGAGCGTTCCCGTATCGCAACAAAAAGAATAAATCTATAAGAGGAGGATTGGAATATGCTTGTCTTTGTTACCGGTGCCACAGGTTTCATCGGCTCTGCCGTCGTTCAGGAACTCATCCACGCGGGCCATCGGGTGCTCGGCCTCGCTCATTCAGATGCGTCTGCCAGGTCGCTTGCCGCTGCTGGTGCGAAGGTGCATCGGGGTGATCTTGAAGATCTGGAAAGCCTGCGCAAGGGAGCGGCAGCGTCTGATGGCGTGATTCACACTGCTTTTAACCACGACTTCTCGAAATTCAAGGCTAACTGCGAAACCGACCGACGTGCCATCGAAGCTCTCGGCTCCGCGCTTGCTGGCTCGAACCGCCCCTTAATCATCACCTCCGCAATCGGGATTCTTCCACCAGGCGGTCTCGCCACTGAAGACACGTTGCCTGCTTCCGGCTCCGCCTCTCTCCCTCGGGTCGCTTCGGAAGAGGCAGCCAATTCGGTAGCGTCGCGGGGAGTGCGCGTTTCGGTGGTGCGTCTGTCGCCATCGGTGCACGGTGACGGCGATCACGCCTTCGTTCCAATTCTTATCGGCATCGCGCGCGAAAAGGGAGTTTCGGCGTATGTGGGCGACGGGCTCAATCGCTGGCCTGCCGTACACCGGCTCGATGCCGCTCATCTTTTTCGGTTGGTGCTTGAGAAAGGTTCTGCAAGAACCCGTTATCACGGCGTCGCCGAGGAGGGCGTTGTGTTCCGAGATATTGCTGGAGTCATCGGAAAACGCCTGAACATTTCGGTTGTAAGCAAGTCACCCGAGGAGGCAGCCAAGCATTTTGGCTGGTTTGCAGCCTTCGCTGCACTCGACCGCCCGGCCTCAAGCAAACTCACTCAGGAACGCCTGGGTTGGCATCCCGCGCAGCCCTCGCTCCTCTCTGACCTCGAACGAGGGAGCTACTTCAAGGGTAACGGTGCCTGAAGCGAATCTGAAACCCGATAGGAGGCAGATCAATGAATCGAAAATTGAAGGAACTGAGGGCAAAGCGCCAAGGCGCTCGACCGGCCAGTCCTGAACAACGGTTGAAAGAACTTGCCATCAAGCTTCCCGCACCGCCGGAGCCCTTCGGCGTCTATGCCGAAGCAGTACAGACGGGCAACCTGCTGTTTCTGACCGGGATGCTTCCCACGGAAGGCCGCGCGGCGAAATTCATTGGGCGCGTCGGCGCGGAGCTCGATGTGGAAGCGGGGCGCAAGGCGGCTCACCTCGCGGCGCTCAACGTCCTCGCGGTCGCGCGGCAGCATTTGGGATCGCTCGATAAAGTGACGCGGATCGTCCGGCTCGGTGTGTCGGTGGCCACTTCGGGAGATGTCCGCGATCAGCCGAAAGTCGCTGATGGCGCTTCCGAGTTGCTGCAAGCCGTCTTCGGAAAAGACAAGAACCCTTGCCGCCTGGTCTATGGCGTCGCCAGTCTTCCGCTCGGCACCCCGGTCGAGCTGGAAGTCATCTTCGAGGTGAAACCGTGATGATGTCGGCGACATCGAACCGGCCGGATAGGACGAGTGAATAGATGGTTATACAGCATTTCGACGTGATATAATTCGCGCGGGGGGATATGACCAAGTCGCTGCAAACTGAGTTGCGTTACCTTTCACCAGCCTGGCTGATATGCGTTCTGTTGCCATTGCCTCTGATCCTATTCTGGCGTTCACCGCCGGGACCGTCCTACGCGTTGATGTGCTTCTTTTTGGGATGCGCGACTCTGGCGGCCTATTCATTTCGTCGGGATGTCAGGGCAGAGCGTTCTCCGGCGGCGGCCGAAAAGTCACAACCCCGGACCTGGCGCGAAAGAATGTTGCCGTTGATTTTGATGCTGTTTGCCGCTTTCGCGGTATTTTCGGCACTCTCTCTGGCCGTCGATGATCCACACGATTTTGCGGTCCCCATGCTGGCGCTGATGGTACTTATTCCGGTACTCGGCATCGTACCGTATATGGTTCTGGTCACTCGCAGCCCCATGGCCGGAATCGTATTCTCGATCCTGCTCGTGGGCTCGTTGAAGACACCTATCGGCGCGGCAATCGTCAAAGTATTTTTTCCTTCCCACTTCGAGCAGGCCCTGGATGTGGATGGCGCACTCATCATGCCGACGCCGTGGGTTCATCCCAACGTGCTTGTCTGGATATTTTACGTCCTGGTCGCTGCCCTTTCACTCTTGTTTTGTTTTTTGGGTGCGAGAAAATTTCGCGGAATACACCGGAATTGGAAGTCATCTTGGAAGTGAAAATGGATTGATTCGCAACCGACATGGAATATCTCCGAGGAGACAATAATGCCAGCTACCGACAACCTTCGCTATACGAAGATACCCCTCAACAACGGCTCCGGCGCCATCCCCGCGCTCGGCTTTGGCACACTCATTCCCGATCCCGTCGCAACCAGGGTCGCGACCAGGGCGGCGCTGGAAACAGGATTTCGCCTGCTCGACACTTCGGAACGCTACCGAACCGAAAAAGAGGTCGGGGAAGCGATGCAGGAAGTGTTCAAGGAAGGGAAGGTTAAGCGGGAGGACGTGGTGGTCGTCCACGAAGCTCTGGAATAACAATCATCGTCCGGAACGCGTCAAACCCGCTTTCGAGGCAAGTCTCAAGAAACTCCAACTCGAGTTCATCGATCTCTATCTCATCCACACCCCCTTCGCCTTCCAACCCGGAGACGAGCAAGACCCAAGGGATACAAACGGCACGGTGATCTATGACAAAGCGGTGACGTTGCTCGATACCTGGAGGGCGCTGGAGGCCCTGGTGGACGAAGGCAGGTGCAAGGCCATCGGATTATCCAACGTCAATCTGGAACAGGCGAAAGGAATCTTTGATGCCGCGAGGATCAAGCCTGCGGTCGTTCACGTCGAGTCTCATCCGTACCTCCCGGAATGGGACCTTTTGAACTATTGCAAAAAGAATGGCATCGTGCTGCAAGCGTTCGCGGCACTGGGGCATAGTCTGGAGCCCAGGTTGCTGGAAGATCCGGTCATCACCGCCATCGCCAGGCGAGTCAACAAGACCCCGGCGCAGGTCTTGCTCGCCTGGGCTATCCAGCGCGGGACGGCTCTCCTGACCACCTCGAAGACTCCCGGCCGCATCCACGAGAACTTTGAAGTCTCGGCCCTTCCTGAAGATGCCGTGAGGGAGATCACCGAAGGAATCAAGTCGCGGGTCAGGTTTAATGCCGTTGTGGAGACCGGCGTTCCCGGGTTCATTCCGAGAGGCAAGTGATGTTGAGAAAGCAATCGCTTCAACAGGTAAATAGCAGGTCCTCGCCGTGGATGACCTGGCTTGGTCTGGCCGCCGTGCTCATGCTGTCCCCCAACGTGCTCGCTCAATCAAAGGAGTCTGCCATGGCCCAACCTACCTTGTACCGCACAATAAAAGTGGACGGTCTCTCGATCTTCTACCGCGAAGCCGGCCCGAAAGACGCGCCGACACTTCTCCTGCTGCACGGACTTCCCTCTTCATCGCGGATGTTCGAGCCTCTCTTCGCCCGGCTTTCGGATCGCTATCATCTGATCGCGCCCGATTACCCGGGCTTCGGGCACAGCGACTGGCCGGACCCGAAAAAATTTGCGTATACATTCGATCACTACGCCGAGATCATGAATCACTTCACTGAAGCGCTCGGGCTTTCGCGCTACACCCTTTACATGCAGGACTACGGCGGACCCGTCGGCTTTCGGATGGCGCTTGCTCACCCGGATCGCGCCGAAGCCCTGATCGTGCAAGATGCCGTCGCCCACAACGAAGGCCTCGGCGCGAACTGGAAGACCCGGCGCGCGTTCTGGGCCGACCGCGCTGCCTACGAGGCCAAGCTGCGGACCAATCTGCTCTCTTTGGACACCACGCGGACGCGGCACGTCGGCAACGACCCGCACCCCGAAAAGTACGATCCCGATCTTTGGACCGACGAATACGCGTTCCTGAACAAGCCCGGCCAGGCCGACATCCAAAGCGACCTTTTCTACGACTACCGCACCAACGTGGACGCCTATCCGAAGTGGCAGGCCTGGATGCAAAAGACCCAGCCGCGCCTGCTGGTGCTCTGGGGAAAGTACGACCTGTCGTTTGAGTTGACGGAACCCGAGGGGTACCGCCGTGACGTGCCAAAGGCCGAAGTCCACGTCCTCGATGCGGGGCATTTCGCCCTGGATACCGCCGCCGATGAAATCGCCGATCTCGTTCGCCATTTCCTCGGGTACAGCCGGTAGGCATCTTTCCTAGAAGAATTTAGTGTCCGACCCGATGTACAACCGTTGGTCTTGGTGATAGCAGCTTAAGAGGCGAGAAAGGCGAATGATGACCAACTGCAAGTTGAGTTACGCCACAAAACTGAAGAGCGCGGCCAACGCGGTCGCGCCAATCAAGAAATCCGTGCAATAACCATTCACTTTCAACCCGAAACGAACGACAAAGGAGGAGTGCCATGCCATACGTTACTATCGATAAGGAAAACTCGGGCAACATCAATCTCTATTATGAGGACCACGGCTCTGGTCGAGCCGGTTATCTTGATTCACGGATATCCGCTGAGCGGCGCCTCGTGGGAGAAACAGGTGCCGGTTCTTTTGAGCGCCGGGCACCGGGTCATCACCTATGACCGCAGAGGGTTCGGCAAATCCAGCCAGCCAACATCGGGCTACAACTACGACACCTTCGCCGAGGATCTGCGCAAGCTCATCACAAAACTTGAATTACGTGAATTCGTGCTGGTCGGTTTCTCCATGGGCGGCGGCGAAGTGGCGCGCTACCTGGGAAAATACGGATCAGAGGACGTGAGCAAAGCGGTGATCCTTTCCGGAGTGCCTCCGTACCTGCTCAAGACGCCCGACAATCCAGAGGGCGTGGACAAAAACGTCTTCACGGGAATCGAGACCGCCATCAAAGCGGACCGTTACGCGTTCTTCACCGAATTCTTCAAGAATTTCTACAACACCGACGTGTTGCTGGGAAAGCGCGTCAGCGAGCAAACGGTGCAGGCCAGTTGGAATGTCGCCGCCACCTCCTCCGCCACCGCCACGTTCGAATGCGTGCGCACGTGGTACACTGACTTCCGTAAAGATGTGGCGCGCATCGACGTGCCCACGCTGGTCATGCATGGCGATGCCGACCGGATCCTTCCCATCGCCGCCGCGGGACCGCGGACCGCAAAACTTATCGAGGGAGCCCGTTTGGTGGTGGTCGAGGACGGGCCGCACTGTATCACCTGGACGCACTCGGAAATCGTGAACCGTGAGCTGCTGGCCTTTCTCGGAAACCCAACGCAAACGGCCCGTCAAAGTCCGTTGGGAAAAGTCGCGAGTGGTAAGAAGTCCGCGCAGCCGGTGTCGAAACGATAAACGCTCGATGTGCCGACACTCATCCTGCAGGGCGACGATGACCAGATCGTGCCAACCGGCGCCGCGGGTCGGATGACCGCGAAGATCGTGAAGGACGACAAGCCGAAGGTGTATCCAGGTTTTCCGCAAGGGATGCCGACAACCAATGCCGACCAGATCAACGCCGACCTGGTGGCGTTCCTCAAGGCGTAGCACGCCCGGCAATCAGGAACGTTTTTTCAGCAGTGGTAGTTTAGATCTTCGAGATATGATTACAACTCCGCTCGCTCGAACATCTGGCACGTTAGCAGGATAAAAACGATCGTTGAGTTCCTTCGCGGCCCGGAGTCGTTGCTCAGGCGTCATGGAAATCTGCTGCTGGATGTCCCATTCCTCGGCTTCCTCGAACCCCTTCGCCCTGTGGACAACTCGTTCCATTCCAATATTATGCCTGAAATCAGAGCGACAAGCAAGTCGCTAGGTCGTCCAAAACACTTCCCCGTACTTCACACTCGTACGCGGCTCGGCCATCATCGGGGCGACGGTGTCACGCCACTTCGCGTAGTGCGCGGTCTCCTTGTGCTGCGCGGGCGCGTCGGTAGTGCGATACACTTCCACCAACACGAAGCGCGTGGGATCGTCGGCTTGCTGCGCCACGTCGAAGCGGGCGATGCCGGGTTCCTTCACGCTCTCGCGGGCGTTTTCAATTGTCGCCGCGCGGAAGGCTTCGACGCAATCCGCTTTTACGTGGACGTGAACATGAACGATCAACATACTGTGTCTCTTCAACCAACCGATGCGTGAGCGTATTATATTGCGAAGTCTTGGGCAAGATGTTGGTGGCACAGGCGTCCCTGCCTGTGTGGGGCTTGCGACAGGCAGGGACGCCTGTCGCCACCGGGCCCGTTTGGGCCTGCCCAACACTCTAGCCACACCCTTCTGAGAACGTTCCATTTGACAACCAATTCGCTCTCCTTCATCCTGCGCGCGAAGCGAAAGGCGCAGAACGTTCATGGCTTACACCGAACAACAACTCCGCGACATCCTCAAACGCGGCGAGACCGACCAGGTCGAACTGAAGGCCGAGGTCCGCGACGCCGGCTTGCTCTCCCGCATCATCTCCGGCTTCGCCAACGGCAGCGGCGGCCTGATTGTGATCGGCGCGCAATCCCCCAGCCATATTCCCGGCTGCGACCGCAAACAACTGGCTCCCGTTTATGATGCCGCGCGCAAGCAGTTGAACCAAACGCAGGTCGGCTCGCTGGAATTCGCCCCGCTCGACGGCAAAGAGGTCGGCTTGATCAAGGTCGACAAGTCCGACAAGCTCGTCGCTTCCACTTCCGGCGTGTACGTGCGCAAGGGCAGCGGCACCCTGTCGATGACCGCCGACCAGATCTTCGGCAAGGCCGCCCAGAGCGGGGACACTTCCATCCGCAACCTGTCCAATCTGATCTACGACCAGATGGTCACGATCGACAAGCTTCGCCGGACGCTGGAAGAAAAGCATTCTTGGAAATCGAAAGCCACGGACTTCGCCATCTCCGGCATCGTCGGCGCTGTCCTCGGCGTCGCTCTCTCCAAAATACTCTTGAAGTGACACGCCTTTTATCGCATGGAGGGCCACGCTCCGTCGTGGCCGTCTGGGGTCATTAGTAACGGACGCGACGGAGCGCGTCCCTCCAACCGGTAAATTGAGACACCACGGCCTCCGCGAAAAAGTTTCGCGGCTACAAACGTGAGAGGCTACACTCCCGACCATGCATGTCTTCCTGCTGCGGCGGGTCGGGTCGCTGGTGGTGGCGCTGTTTGTCGCCAGCATCGCGGTCTTCCTGCTCGTGCGCGCGGTGCCGGGGGACCCGGCGCGGCTGCTCCTGAAAAACCCGACGCCGGAAAAGATCGCGGCGATTCACCAACGGCTCGCCCTCGACCGGCCCCTGCCAGTGCAATATTGGATCTGGCTCAAGAATGCGCTCGGTCACGGAAGTTTTGGCGAGTCGGTCGTCACGGGCCGCGATGTCAAAGAAGACCTGGCGCGGACCTGGCCCGCGACGATTGAGCTGGCCGTCGTGGCCTTGCTGATCGCCACGGTCGCCGGGGTGTGGCTCGGGATTTTCTGCGCGCGCCACGCGGGCACGTGGAAGGATGCGCTGGGAACAACCCTAAGTCTCGTCGGTCTCAGTGTGCCGGTCTTCTGGCTGGGACTGCTCGCGATGTTGCTGTTCTCGCTGGAACTCGGCTGGCTGCCGGCGGGGGAACGCGGCGGGATCGATCATCTTATTCTACCATCACTCGTGCTGGCGACGATCCCGGCGGCGTTCATCGCGCGCGTCGCGCGGACAGCCGTGCTGGAAACGCTGGGCCAGGATTTTATCCGCACCGCCCGGGCCAAGGGCGCCACCGAGCGAACAGTTCTCTATCGCCATGCGCTCCGCGCGGCGCTGGTTCCCATCGTGACGATGATCGGGGTCGAGTTCGCGTACCTGCTGGGGGGCGCGGTATTGACCGAGACAGTGTTCGCGTGGCCGGGCATCGGGCGTTACATCGCCACCGCCGTGCTGGCGCGCGACTATCCGGCGATTCAAGGCGCGCTGCTCGTGTTGGTGGCCATGGTGATGCTCGCAAATTTCGCGGTGGACATCGCGCACCACGCGCTCGATCCGAAATTACGGCGATGAAATCGAGAAACTCACTGCTTGGGATCGGTTCCACGATGCTCGCCGTCGTGGTCCTTGCCGCGGCGCTGGCGGGCGCGATCTCCCCGCACGGGCCGACGGAACAAATCTATCGCGACTTCGCCCTTGCGCCGCCTTCATCGACGCACTGGGTGGGTGTGGATGGAGTGGGCCGCGATGTGCTGACGCGGCTGCTGTACGGCGCACGGGCGACGCTGGGCATTGCGTTGGGGGCCACGGCGATTGCAGTCCTGCTGGGGACCTTGCTGGGAGCGGCTGCGGGCGTGCTGGAAGGTTGGTTCGATGCGGTCGTCAGTCACGTGACGGATTTCCTGTTGGCGTTCCCGTCGATCTTGTTGGGGCTCGTGGCGCTGACAATCCTCTCCCCATCACCCACGAGCGTCGCCATCGCGGTGGGCATTGCGAGCCTGCCAACCGTCGTGCGCCAGATCCGCGCGGCGTTTGTATCGGAAAACGCGAAGGAATATGTGCTGGCGGCGCGGGCCACCGGCGCGGGTCGCTGGCGCATCGCCATCCTGGAGATCCTGCCGAATTGCGCGGGACTGATTCTCGTGCTGACCACGCTCACGCTGGGTAGCGCCGTGCTCGAAGCCGCCGGGCTGGCGTTTCTCGGGTTGACGGGCCAACCCGACGTGCCTGAGTGGGGCATGATGTTGCGCGAAGAACGCAGCACGTTCCGCATCGCGCCCTGGCTCTGTGTCGCGCCCGGCCTGGCCATCACCTGGACCGTCTTGTCCTTCAATCTCATCAGCGACGGCCTGCGCCAGCGCTGGCCGTGAACGGTCTCGTGAATCCGGTTGTCGAATCCAATTGTAAAACCCAAGTGCTGAATTATAGTGGATCCAGGAGCAAGGATGTCAGCCGACGGAGGAACCTATGAAAGAAAAAAGTCGAACGACCCATCTCATTACCCGGAGGCTGCGACTGTTCTTCGTGGCCTGCGCACTGGCAGGTCTTGGGGCTTTCTCCGCGCGAGCGGCGGATGTGAAGCCGACCGAGGCCAAGCCCGTCATCGATCCGTCAGCGGACAAATTCCTGAAGCGCATGGGCGACTATCTGGCCCAGGCCCCCTTCTTTTCGGTGAATGCGGAAATCTGGCAGGACGTGCAGGCTCGGTTCCGGACAGCAGGTCCAGGCCGGTCGCACCGTCGACCTGCAGGTACGCCGTCCCGACCGCCTCCATGCCGAAGTGCGCTCCACCCGCCGCAATCGCGGGCTGTTCTACGACGGGAAGTCGATCACCCTGCTCAACCGCGTCCAGAATTTCTACGGCAGCATTCCCGCGCCGGCTTCGCTTGACCAGGCGCTGGATACCGCCAGTGAACGCTTCGGGATCGCCATGCCGCTTGAGGACCTGGTCGTCAGCGATCCCTACCAAAGCGCCATGCAGAAGATCGTTTCGGGGCGCGACATTGGGCCGGTGACGGTCCTGGGCACTCCTTGCGAGCACCTCGCCTTTTCGTTGGGCGCGGTCGATTGGCAAATCTGGATCGAGGACGGAATGAAGCCCGTGCCCCGCAAAATTGTGATCACCTACAAGGACGAGGAAGGCACGCCGGAATACACGGCGATTTTCTCCCACTGGGATTTCCAAACCAAACTGCCAGATTTCCTCTTCACCTTCGAGCCGCCGGCGGGGGCCTCGAAGATCGACGTGGCGGAGATCAAATCCGAAAACCAGTCGCATAACAAAGAGGGCAAATAACCATGAGATTTGCCAAAACTGATTCCAGCCAGAAAATCATGGTCGGCCTCGCGACGCTTTTGTTTGCGTTGCCGCTCCTCTACGCCCAACAGCGTCAGCAACAGGGCGGTCGCCCCGAGCCCGCACAGCGAGCCGAACCAGCGCGGAGCGAACCCGCGCGCGCTCCCGTGCAACGCAGCCAGCCCGTGTTCGTCAACCGTGACAATCATGGAAGTATTCGCCACGTGGACACGCATGTCGTCGAGCAACCTTTTCAACGCCCTGTCCAGCGGCCCATCGAAACGCGGCCTGGTTTTGACAACCACCACGATGTCTTCGTGCATCACGATGTGGACGTGGACTTCCACCGTCCCCGCTTCTGGCACGATTTTCGGTATGGCGCGCGGTTCGGTGTGCTGCCCGTGGGCTATCTATCGCTCTCGGTGGGCGGTTCGCCTTACTTCTACGACGACGGCGTCTACTACCAGTCGGCGGATGATGGCGGCTATCAGGAAGTCTACCCGCCGGTCGGCGCGGACGTTCCCGACTTGCCGGATGGCGCGGTCGAAATCGACGCGGGCGGCCAGGCCTACTACTACGCTGGCGGCGCGTTTTATGTGCAGACGGATAACGGATACAACGTCGCGCCGACACCGATCGGCGTCACGGTGCCGGAGTTGCCCCCCGGCGCCATTCAAGTGGCGGTCAACGGCGGCATCGCGTATCAATTCAACGGGATCTACTACCGCCCCGTGTTCGTGGACGGCGTGACCCAATATATGACCTTCATGCCCTGATCAATCCTCCCGCGAGCCGATCCCCTGGCCAACATGAAAGAACGCAAACCCGGGCGGGGATTTTTTCAACGCCGCGAGTGCCTGCTTCCGACCTGGCGAGGATGGTTGGCTGCTGTTGTTTGCCGTCGCGGCGCTGGCGGTATTCAGCGTCCGAGGAGCCTACTCATTCCTCGCCATCAATGACCCCGTCGCCAACGGCGCGCTCGTGGTGGAAGGATGGCTGCCGGATTACGCGCTCCAGGAAGCGATCACGGAATTCAAGAAAGGTCATCACAGCCGGGTTTTCGTGACCGGCGGACCGTTGGACAGTGGCGCGCCGCTATCGGAATACAAAACCTTTGCCGAACTTGGCGCCGCTACGCTGGTGCGGCTCGGCCTCGATACCAACGCTGTCCAAGCCGTGCCCGCGCCTAAAGTCCGGCTGGATCGCACCTACACCTCCGCAGTGGCCTTGAAAAATTGGTTGGTCGTCAATGGGATTGAGGAAACGAACTTCAACATCATCTCCCTCGGTCCTCACTCCCGGCGAAGCCGGCTTCTCTTCGCAAAGGCCCTGGGTGGGGACTACAAGGTCGGCATCATCGCCATCGAGAATCAGGACTACGACGCCAAACGCTGGTGGACTTCCAGCGCCGGCGTGCGAACCATGACGGACGAAATCATCGCCTACGCGTACACCCGCCTGTCATCACCGTGAGGTGCCTGTCGCCACGACATTGGCTTACAGACTGTTGGAGCAACACGTCAGGAAAGACACAGGCAATCACCCAGCACGCTAAAGATGCGGTGATATCGGCGGTTCAAGTGCTACGAAACACAGCACTATGGCGGCGGCGCAATCGACTGGCGATTAATGATTTCCACCGGAAAAACACGGTGTTGAATCCGCGCCCCGTCGTTGAGGTTTTGCAAATGCGTCGCCAGCAATTCAATCGCCGCCCGACCCATCTCCGCGGTGGGTTGACGCACGGTCGTCAAGGCGGGCGAAACGCGCGGCGCCCAGCGTGAATCGTCAAATCCCACCACCGACACCTCGTGCGGGCAATCAATCTTGTCCTTCGCCAGCGCATCCAAAACCCCAAAAGCAATTTCGTCATCCCCGCAAACGATGGCCGTAGGGCGTTCCGAACACGTTTTCACTTGTTCCCATCCCTGGATTCCCCCCTCGGTCGTAAAGGTGCCATGAACAACCGCGCGCGGATCGAGGGAAACGTCGTATTCTTTCAGCGCCTTGATAAATCCCTGCTCCCGCTCCCACGCATCGCGAACGCCCGTCGGTCCGTTGATCAAGGCCAGCCGTCGATGGCCCAGTTCCAGAAGACGGGCCGTGACGTTATGGGAAGCCAGCAAATTATTGACGCCCACGGTGCTGACGTGAACATCCGACAGATCGACATGCGCCGGGAGACTGCCCCCCATGATGACGATCGGCCGCGCCAGGTCTTCGAGCTTGACCAGTTGGCGGACCGAGAGCGGCTTGGCCATGTAAAATATGGCCCCCGCGCCGATGGCCACACGGCGCATTTCCTCCAGGATATCGACATCGTTCGGGTCGACGAGGGCCACCCGGGTCTCGGTCTCCCATTCACGGGACGCGGCGACCACACCCGAGAGAACCGCGCCATAAAACTCACTGACGAAAGCGCCCGTTTCGAAAGGTAACAGCGCTGTAATCAAATGGACTTTCGGCTTGCGCATCAACTGGGCAGCCGGATGCGGCACGTAATTTACCTGGCGCGCCGTCTCGCGAATTTTTGCTCGCAAATCGGGCGCTACTTTGTCGCTGGTTTCTTTGCCGAGGGCTCGCGACACGGTGGAGATTGAAACATTTAGTTTCTCCGCGATGTCCTTGAGTCGCATGGTTCCAAACTCTTTCATAGTAGGCTCCATGGCCGCGCATTATGACCAATGCAACAAACGATTGCAAGCAGAACCTTTTGTTTGCAGCCGATAATTTGCAGAAATTCTGTGCACACTGCAAGCCCCAATGCTATTTGGACATAGAACTAAATTATAGCATCCAGCAAAATAGAAGAAAATTGCGATAGTTGTTGACACTCTTTCCAGTCTATGCAATCATTTGCATAGTCGATGGGAACCAGTTTCGAGTTTCAATGAGCACACATCCAGAAGGGAGACCGCGTGGTATGGAGAAGCGTGTTATGGGAATGATTTGGCGACTGTGTGTTGCCTTGGTCGCATTTACTTTCACTGCAATCGCAGTCAATGCACAAATAATCAATGGTGGCTTCGAAACCGCGGGGACGAACTATACGTTCCCCGATGCGGGGGACGGCGCGTTCCCCATCATCTCGAACACTTTTGCTCAGAATTGGAATCCAAACGGGTCGTATGTCGCCCGTACGGCAACCAATAGTCCGCAGCAGGGCAGCTATGAGGAAGCAGGAGGAATTGGTCAAGACTGGTACGGCATTAACCAGTCAGGCACCAATGTCTCTCCAGGCGGCCCTCTTGCCTTCCCCGTTACATCCCGCAGCGGTCAGTACTCCCTGCGAACCTTCGGCCCCTTCGGCGCCACTTGCTGTGCTGGCTCCGGGGCGGTCCAACTCCTCTCCAGCAATCAAAATGCGGCGGTCAGCAATAATACGGTTTGGGTGGTGAGCGGCTATGGCTTCAATTGGTCGGGCGATCCGCTGAATCGACGTGGGAGTAGGAACCGTTGGGTTCGGGCTGATTCAGGTTGCCTTTTACGATGTCACAAACGGGCTTATTGGTATACCGATCGATGGCCCGCATCTTGACACGAACACCGCGATGAACACTTGGATAAGCTGTTCAGTAACCGGAACCGCGCCTGCGGGAACGGTTTCGGTTGGGGCTTGGGCGTTGCACGTCGGTATGGAGGGAGCCTACGGTTCGATGTTCTGGGATGATATGACCATTACCAATATCGGCGTCGCCCTGCCTCCACCGCCCATTGTAACCAACCAATTCCAGGCCGTCATTCAAACAGGCAACGAGATTTGTTTCCCCACGATCACCACCGCCTCCTATCAGGCGCAGTCGAGCGATGACGGTTCGACATGGTCGAACATTACCGCACTGACGCCGGGCGATGGCAATACGGATTGCGTTTTTTCCGTCACCCATAAGTTCTACCGTGTGTCGATATCGCAGTAAATTAACAAGGGTTTGGGAATACTGATTATGCAAGCAGAAGGGAGATTACGAGGTATGGAGAAGCACCCCGTCACGAACATTTGTCGCTTGGGCGCCGTGTTCATTATCGTCGCGTTGAGCGTCAGCGTTGCGCGCGCAAATCTACTGTTGAACCCGGGTTTCGAAACGGTGGGGGCGGATCCCAGTAACGCGGCCAATTGGGTTCAGTTCGGCAACGCGACCCTGAATGGTACCAATTCCACCACGGTCACGATTCACAGCGGTCTGTACTCAATGTCGGCGGGCTTTACCGCGACCAACGCCCCAGCCGGCTCGGGAGCGTTCCAGGATGTTGCGCAAACCGGGCCTCTGACCTACCGGCTTACCGGTTATCTGTTCAACTGGCAAAACGCCAAGTTGATGGGACCGGACGGATACTTCGTGGCGCAACTCGCATTTCTTGATTCAAGCTCCAACTTGCTTCAGGCTGTTAGCGAGAGCCCGCACTACGGCTCGACCGCGAACCTGCCGGTCAATACCTGGGTGCCGTTTGAGGTGGATGCCACCGCCCCCGGAGGGACCGCTGCCGTGCGGACGTATATTATGGCCGTGGGAGATAGTCAGGACTTGGGCACCGTCTTTTATGACGACCTGAATCTCTACCAACCGAGTTCATCGAGCACGGCCGGGGTAACCAGCCAGTCGGCAGTTCAAGTCTCCTGGCCCACGTCCACTCAGACCAACGAAACCGACTATCAGGTTCAGTACGCGTCGACCCTGGTGTTCACGAATGTGATTAATACTGCTGTGAACGTGATCACCAACAGCAGTTTTGAAACGAATGGTCTGGCGTGGATACTGCAAGCCGGTTGTTCTTATTCCACCGGCTTGGTTCCCGCCCACACGGGTACCAATACTCTGAAGGAAGTCACCGCCACCACCGGGCTCGTTCCGGTTACCTATCAATTCTGTGGCCCGATAGTTGCAAATCAGGTCTGGGAGGAGGACGGCTACGCCTACAACTGGTCGGGTGCGCCGATCCACCAGGCTGGCACCCGGGCCTTGTTGAAGATCGTTTGGCTCGACAGCAACGGTGCCGCCCTCCAGTGCGTGCCAGCCAACCAGGATACCAATCTGGTCGGCAATATTGAAACAGGCCAGTATCCTGGCATTACGTCACAAATAGAATTGAGCGGCACTTCTCCGCAAAACGTTTGGACATTCTTGCAAGCCAGGGGAACTGCTCCCACAAACGCTGTGCAGATACAGCCGTTCTGTATCCTGGTCACCGGCGCCTCGGGCCCGACGGAAACCGTGTTCTTCGACGATATCACCGCGTTTCAACCAGTGGGGACGGTTGTGCAATGGAATGACCTTGGCCCTCTCTGGCTCGGTACGGGTCTCACCAACCAGGTGTTCGACTTGATCGGCACAAACAAGAACAAGTTCTACCGCATTATTACTCCGTAAGGAGAATGTCCCCGATGGCGTAAAGAATGGAAGGATCATGAACGGCGGTCGGGTATGGCCCGGTGGCAATCGGGTGTGTAACGGAAACAATGGCACAGCCCGAGTATTCGGAGCAGCAAAGGAGCAGAATCGTGAGATTGCATGGTAAGATTGGAGCGAACGGCGTTCACCTTGATTGAGTTGTTGGTCGTTATCGCAATCATCGGGATTTTGGCGGCCATGCTGCTGCCCGCGCTGAACAAGGCGCGCGCCAAGGCCAGGACCGCGCTCTGCGTGTCCAACCTGAAACAAATCGGCGTCGCCATTATCTTGTATGCCGATGACTATGACGATTGCTTTCCGCCGGGATATGAATGGCGGTACTGCGGGATCGGATTGGCATCTGCTGATCGGACCGTATCTGGCGAAAACGTCAGTGACCTATGCCAAGCGGCACTGTTAGTCCCGGTATTTCTCTGCCCGTCGGCTGTGCTGGCACCGCCAGCGGGCACAACGATATCCTTGACCTACACCGCTCATCGGGCGATGTTCTGGTGTGCGCCGGTGGCGTGCCACTAAGGAAATTTGCTCACGCGGTACAAGCGGGGCCAATGCCAACGGCCCAGCGAAGTCGTGATGGTCTTTGATGGCACCCAGCAATCCATTGATCCCCGTAACATACGATGCCCAGGCCTGTTCGGATCAACTCCTTGATTCCACTCTCTATTTCGGCGGACCCGGTGCCAACAAGCCCAATCAATGCCGGAGCCTACAGGGCCAAACACCGATGGTGTCACGGGCCAGATTCGCTGGCGTCACAACAGCAACAACGGCGCTAATTTTCTTTTTGTGGACGGACACGTGGAGACGCTGCTCACCGGGCAGATCTTGCGACGCAGTTTCTATTACGACAAGTGACGGAAGTTTTCCATTTGAGCCGAATGACGATTGCAGGGCGCAGTCGTAAATGAATAAGGGCCGAACAAGAAACGAAACAGCTCTCGTTCACGACCGGATGAATCTACCGACGGCTGCGCCCTGTTTCTTTCCTTCCCAAGCGGTCTTCCCTGTTTTGATCTGGTCACGTAGAACGTGGCTGTGTGAGAAACACGTGTTGCCGCAGAGCCATCTGTAGGCCGCTTCTGTGAAGCGGCGGAATTCATGATGAAATCGCCGACTCGCAGAGTCGGCCTACAATTCGCGGCCGAGGTAGACAGGCCCTTTTAACAGCCCCGAACGACCGTCGCCGCCCGTTCCACATGCCAAACCATCTGGAGGGCGAGCCTCCCGGCGAGCCGCTCGGTAGGGAATAAAAATGACATTCGTGCATCCCAATAATGGCCTCACGGCAAATGAAAATGAAATTGGGACAGCACCGAGACAAGGCTGCGGTCGATTCACTTCTCCGATCCGACGCGGAAATTTTCTTCATCAGCGCGTTGATTCTCTACCTTGAACTCGCGCTGATTCGCTGGATCGGCACCGAGATCCGCATCTTCGCCTATCTGGGCAACCTCACCCTGGTCATGTGTTTCTTTGGCATCGGATGGGGGTGTTATCGGGCGGCGAAACCCGTGGAGCCGGTGGTCATGGCCATTAGCCTGTTGTTCCTTGCCACACTGGTGGCCAATCCGTTCCACAGTGCGGCGCTGAGCTTTTCCAAAATATCGTTTCTCCTCAGCGGTTTTGAGGACTCGACCGTCTGGCAGGATGTACAAGGACCCGGCGCGGACTACGCGACGGGCATCTTCTTCATTGGAATTCTTATTGTCGCGCTGACCCTCACGTTTGCGCCACTGGGACAGATACTCGGGCGGGCGATGCAACGCGCCCCGCGCGTCATCCGAGCTTATTCGGTGAACGTCGCCGGGAGCCTCGCTGGAGTTTGGCTCTTTAACAGCCTGAGCTGGGCCCGCACACCGCCAACCGTCTGGATGTTGGTGGCGGCAGGGCTGCTGGCCGCCGTCCTTCTCGCCGGGCAGGCGCGCGCATGGCTGGCGGTAGGCTTGGTGGTGGTGGGAGCCGGGGTGGTGTGGTTGGGTGACTCGTCCTCCAATCTCATCATCTGGTCGCCCTATCAAAAGCTCGTGGTATCCCCGTTCTGGACGACCGGATTTGATCCCGTGCAATGGGGCTATCTCGTGCAGGCCAATGGAACGGTACACCAGACCGTGCTCGATCTCTCCGACCGTTTCGTCACGAATCACCCGGGACTGTTCGTCGACGAGCCGTTCGAGCGCAACGTCTATAGTGTCCCTTTCAGCTTCAAGCCGCATGCGCGCCGCGTCCTGATTGTCGGCGCCGGTGCCGGCAATAATGCAGCCGCAGCGTTGCGTCACGGCGCGACGCAAGTGGATTGCGTCGAAATCGATCCCCAGATCTACGCCTTGGGCCAGCGACTTCATCCGGAGCAGCCGTATAGCTCTCCCCGGGTGCGGGTGACGGTCAATGATGCGCGCGCTTTCTTTAAACAGGCCACGGGACCGTATGATTTAATTTGGTACGGGTGGCTCGACGCCCACACGCTTGGCTCGTCCTACAACAACATGCGACTGGACCATTACGTGTACACACTGGAGAGTTTCCGCGAGGCCAGAAAACTGTTGGCGCCCGACGGCTTGATGGTGGTCAACTTCCCGGTCCAGCGCACGTGGATGGTGGACCGTTTATTCAACCTGCTGCGACAGACGTTTGGGCGCGACCCTTTCGCTTATTGTGACGCCTCTATCGCGGCAAAGCTGAGACGGGTTCCGACGGCCACCCTCATCGTCGGCGAACAACCTGTAACGTCGCAGATGGTCGAGAGCCCCGCGCTTCGCGACTACCTCGCCTCCTGGCAGTGGCATCCCACCGGCACCACTCGGGCTCCGACCGACGACTGGCCGTACTTGTACCTGAGGCAGCCGGGTATCCCGAAACTGCACCTAATCGTTTCGACTGCGATTTTGGTGGCCGTGCTGGTGGCAGGGAGACGCGCTCTCGGAGTAGCCAGCGGTTCGGACTGGCATTTCTTCGCGCTGGGAGCCGCGTTTCTCCTGCTCGAAGTCCAAACCGTCAGCCGCGCAACGTTGCTGTTCGGGATGACCTGGATCGTCAACGCCATCGTCATCTCCGCGGTGCTCGTGATGATCCTGTTGTCCAACCTCGTGGCGTGGCGCTGGCCACGCCTTCCACAAGCCGTGATCATTACCGGACTCGCGCTCACCCTTGCCGGGCTGGCGTTGGTGCCGCTGGACTGGTTCAATGCGTTGACGGGTGCGGCCAAGCTGTTCGCCGCCAGCGCGTTTCTGACCGCACCGGTGTTCTTCGCCGGGCTCATCTTCATCCGGTCCTTCGCTGCCTGCGCGGACAAATCCCGGGCGCTCGGCTCCAATCTCATCGGCGCGCTGGTGGGAGGTCTGCTGGAGTCGCTGTCATTCGTCACCGGCGTCCGGGCCCTCATCCTTCTCGTCGGCCTGTTTTATCTAATCGCGATCCTGCGCCGCCCGATGGCCGGTCCGATATCGAGCATCGCTGCGGCTGAGTAAGTGACACCGGCCAAATTTCAGAAGCTCGCGGAAATGTCCGATTAGATCTTCTGGGTTCATATAAAAACGCCCCCAAGCCATCGTATAAAGCCTGCGGATTGTTTACGAAAAATGATGTTTTGATCATCCTCACGTTGAACGGCTTGCGAACCTTGCGGGTTCAGATTCCGAGGTCAACTGCTCACGGCACAGCCCGCGCTCGTTCCAGATTGTTTTGAGCCTGCGTAAAATCAGGCTTGATCCGCAGGGCCTGCTCCCAATGGCTGATCGCCTCCGGCAGCCTGCCGGCCCGCTCCAGGGCGAGCCCGAGGTTGTTGTGCGCGTCCGCGTTATCAGGCTGGATTCGTAGCGCCTGACCGTACTGTTCAATCGCCTCCGGCACCTTCCCGTCGTGGACCAAAGCATTTCCCAAGTTGATGTGCGCCGCGACAAGATCGGGATTAATCCGTAGCGCGTCCTCAAAGTGTCTGGTCGCCTCCGGCATCCTACCCGCTCGCATCAGGGCCAACCCCAGATTGCTGTGAGCACTGGCAAGATGGGGATCAATTCGCAGGGCTTCCTCGAAGTGGTTGATGGCCTCCGGCATTCGGCCCGTTTGCGCCAGGGCGAGCCCCAGATGATTGTGCGCGTCAGCAAGATCGGGCCTGATCCGCAGGGCCTGCTCCCAATGACTGATCGCTTCCTGGATCCTGCCCGTTTGCGCCAGGGCGAGTCCCAGGGCATAGTGCGCCTCGGCGTAATCGGGTTGAATCCGCAGCGCGTCCTCGAAGTGGCTGATCGCCTCCGGCATTTTGCCGGCTTCCTCCAGGGCGATGCCCAGGTTGCCGTGCGCCTCCGCGAAATCGGGCTTGATCCGCACGGCTGCTTGATAATGCCCAATGGCCTCTTCCAGCCTGTCCATTCGTTCCAGGGCATTCCCGAAGTTATTGTGCGCTTCCGGATAGTCAGGCTGGAATCGCAGGGCCTGGCGGTACTGTTCAATCGCTTCGGGCAGCCGGCCCCGTTCCATCAGGGCAACTCCCAGGTTGCTGTGCCCACGGGCATTTTGCGGACGTTTGACCACGGTATCCTGCCAGATGGCCAGGTTGGATTTGTAGTCCTGGTTGCGTTGAATAGTCAGGAAGGCGAACAGACCGACCACGGACCCACTCGCCAGGCATCCAAGCACAACGCCCTCCTGCGCTTTGAACAATCGTTTCCCGAGCGCATACGCGCCCGCCACGACCACCGTGACCACCGCGGCCAACGGCAGGTACATTCGCCGCTCCGCCGCCACTTCACCGACGCTTGGCAGAAAGCTCGAAGTCGGCGCCAGGATGAGAAAAAACCAGGCGCCCAGGAAACCCACCGATGGCCGGTGACGAAGCGCCCACACCGTTCCACCCAGCAGGCCAAGCGCGACGACACCGGAGACAAGGCCATCTTTCAGCGATGAGGTAATCGGCCAGTCCGCGTAATCAATCACCAGCGGGTGAGGCCAGAAGCAAAGCCGTAAATAGTAATTGATCACGCCCGCCTCGGTCTTCAGATAGTCCCATGAGGTCAGGCCTTTAATCCCAAACCCGGTCGCGGAATGCGGTGTCCGCGCCACCAGCACAAACAAAATGAGCCAGGTCGCGGCGAGACCGGCGTACAAACCGGCGCGCCGCTGACGCAATTCGCGAAATGACGACGCCAGAAACACGCGATCGTAGAGCAACACGAGCAGTGGCGCTCCGACCATGACCTCCTTGCTTCCCATACCCAGGGCGCACGAGATAACGGCGGCCAGATACCACCCGCCCGGGCGAGCCGAGTGAGAACCGCGAAGGGTACAGTACAGCGTTAGCAGCAGAAACAGTCCCATCAGCAATTCCGTGCGCTGGCCAATGTAGGTGACGCTTTCCGTTTGCAGGGGATGGACCTCCCAAATGAGCGCGATCGCCGCGGCCAGCCAGACGGCTGCGCCGTCAAATCGGTCACGAAGTTTCTCCCCCTCAAGCGTGCGCCGGACAATCCCAAACAGCGCCAGCGCGGACAACAGATGCACCGTCAGGTTGAAGGCATGGTAGCCCCGGACATTCAGTCCGCCCACCGCGTAGTTCACGGCCAGGGTCAGACAAACCACCGGGCGCCCATTGACCGAGCAGTAGCGGGGCGCAGACAGGGCTTCGCGAATCGGCCACAAGTGACGGATGTGGGGATTCATGGGGATGGAATGCAGGTCGTCAAAGATGAAGGGTCCCTGAAAGCTGTTGCGATACGCCCAAATGCCAGCGACAATTACCAACACAGGGATGAACTGGCGCAGTTTCAACAGTCCAGAAGTTTATCTGACCTTGCCTCGCGCGACCAGTGTTTACTGAGCTACGCCTCTCCCCGCAACCGGATATCCTACGGGTGCCCCGTCCATGCTTCCCGAAGAATTCCGGTGACAAAGGCCCTCTCCTATCGCGGGCCGTGACTGGGGCCGTAAGCATTGCTTCCAGACTCCCCTGATGGATGGTAGTGTGTCAGTTTGAATTCAGGCTTCGTCGATGTGTTTCTGCATTGTAGGGCAGGCGGCCCGCCTGCCATGTCCATAAACGACGGCAAGCGAGCCGCTTGCCCTACAAATTACGCGAAATGGGCTTCGAGCAAAATGATACACTCCCTGATGGATTCCTCTCTCAGGGGTTGCGGGAACCTGTCACGTTCTTGGGCTCGTAATAAGCGCGGCTTGCCCGGTAGAGGTCCAACTGCATCTCGAGCTGGCTGACCAACTGGGTTTGCGCGGTGGAATCAGCCAATTGAATGGCCTTCTGTGCCGTGCCGACGGCATCGTCGAATCGGCCAGCGGCGGCATAGGCGGCGGCCAGGGTATCAAGACACGGAACCGCTCGGTAGTCAGTGTCCCGCTTGATGAGCTTGCAGGCCCGCTCGGCCAACGCCACCGCCCGAACCGCGTTGCCACTTTCCGTCGGCGGACGCGTCGCCAGCAGCCAGGCGAGATTGTTCAGTGCCTGGAGATAATCCGGCTTGATCCGCAGCGCCTGCTCCAGTTGCTCGATCGCTTCTGGGATCCTGTCCGCCTGCGCCAAGGCGATCCCCAGGCCGTCGTGCGCCATCCAGCAACCGGGATTCTTGGCCAGGGTGTCACGCCAGAGTGTTTCCAAATCCCGATAGACGTGTGCTCGCTTCCAAGTGGACGCTCCCAGCAACACCAGCACGGCTATGGCGGCAAGCCTTCCCAGATCGCCGCCCCGGGGCCGGCCGTTGGGCTACCGTGGCCCCGGCGCTGACCACCAGGGCGATCAGCCCGATGATCGAATAGTATTGCCAGTGATCGGCAACCAGTGAGTATCGCATAAAGTAGATGTTCACAAACCCCAGGGCCGGCGCCAACATCGTCAGGTAGTAGCCCAACGCCAACAGGCAGGGTTTCCCCCACGATTGCCGATAGCGCCAGCAGACGAGCAACCCCACCACGACGAGCAGCCCGGGCACGTAGGACACCAGGTTCTGCGGGTCGATCTGCCATCGCGGATAGACAAAACACAGATGCAAGGGAACCACGGCCTTGTACAGGTAAAACCATATCGCCCAACCAGCCCCCGCCAGCCGTGGCCAGAAGCCGTCCTGCCGCACGATATCGCCGCCGATAACCCGATGAGATTGGAACCACACCGTTACGCAACTCAGGAGCCCCGCCACGGCAAAGAACGGCAGGCTCCGCAGCACATCCCGCCGCTCCATTCTCCCACGGCGCCACCACGCGAAGCCCAACAGGACCACCGGCAGCGTGGCCACCGCCGTCTTGCTCAACAGCGCCAGCACAAAGGTTCCTGCCGCCGCCCAGTACCAGCCCCTCCGTCCCTCCTCTTCGAACTTCAGATACCCCAGGCAGGTCAACGCGAAAAAAAACATGGCCAGTGTGTTCTTGCGCTCCACAATCCACGCCACCGATTCCACATTCACCGGATGCACCGCAAACACCGCCGCCGCCAACCACGCTCCCGGGATCTTCAACCTCGCCAGGATACGCCACCACAACACCGCACTGAGCGCATGCAAGATCACATTGACCAGGTGGTATCCCACCGGATTCATCCCCCACAGCCGCCACTCCAGCCACCAGGTTGTGGAGGTCAACGGCCAGTAGTCCGGGGGCTGGGTCGTGAACCAAAATCGATGCAAACCGTCCGACATCCGTATCAGAGGATTCTGAACGACGAGTTTGTCATCGTCCCAGATGAATCCGCCGCGCAGAGCAGGGATATATACTACAACCGTCAGCAGCAGGATGAGGGCCGAGCCGGCAACCGGCGACTTCCATGCGTTCTTCATCGGTCGGGCAATCCTTGCGTCATGTTGGGGGCCTGGCGGTACGTTTGTCCGTCGCGATATCGTTGCCGCCGACTCTCGATCTTCTCGGCCAATGCGCGGCTGGCCCCAGCGCAGGGCCGGTTCGAGGGCCTTTCTTCTTCGCCACCCGGTGATCCCTCGGGGCACAGTCTAACAAGGGAAGCGCGGTGGAAACAAGCGCGCTGGATGTGACAGGGGATGCGGGCAGGTGCCCGCATCCCCTGTCAGGTTTCGGTTGTCGTGACTTGGGAACCATCCATCCCATGGCAGCGCGACATCGGCGCCACCCGGTGGACGTGCTTTGCGAGGGCAGCCGCACACGATCTTTCGGCTCACCGAGAGCCCCGATAATGAGAATGGGGACAAACTTCGTCTAAATCCCTCCAAATCAACCATGCTAAAGCATCAGTCCGCCGCCCTACCCGTTCAAAAATCGAGTAAGCAAACGATTGCAGAATCCAGCCTGTTGGATGGCCAGCCAGCGAACCGATTTGACCGCTGAACTCAAAACGTATTTGATTAAAGGTCAAACCGGGTGTGGCCTTGGCCTCCCTGGCGATTTTTCTTCATAATGCTGTTGACAATTTTCCCAGAATTTGCAATCATTTGCATCAAGCGAGTATAGGAATTAGGGTTAGCAAAACCGAAGGGAGATATAAGGTTATGGAGAAGCGAGTTAGTATTTCACTGGTGTGCGTTGCGATATGCACGCTGGTTATGTCCACAACGAGCAGCGCGCAAAATCTGCTGACGGATCCCAACTTTGACATGGGAATCACAGCCCCCAATCCGAACCCGACCGCTATTCCTGGTTGGTCGGAGTTTGGCGGGGCGGCTATAACGCCAGAGGCTGTTGCGTTAAGTTTGCCGAACGTCATGCTCACACCCGCTGGTGGTGGTGGCTACAGCGTTCCGGGAGCGTATCAAAACTTCCCGGCTTCACCGGGTCAGGTGTTTACACTGTCGGGCTGGGTCTATACGCCCAATCTGCTGGTGAGCAATAGCAACGACTTTGCGATCTTGCAACTGTCGTGGTGGACCGGCAGTGGATACAGCAATGCGGTCGGAACGGTGGCCGGCGTGAATGTTGGTACGCCCATCGGGCCGGGTCCCAGTACCGTCGCGCTCCCGCAGGGCGTGTGGACGTTCGCCAGTGTAACCGGAACGGCGCCGGCCGGCACAACCGGAATGAGCCCATTCCTTCTGGACATCAACGCGGATACGAATGGAACCTTCTACTTCGACAACATGTCGCTTGTTCCTGAGCCGAGCACCGTGGCGATGGCGCTAACGGGTCTGCTGGGTCTTGTCGCGTTCGCCAAACAGCGTCGCGTGTAGTTTCGTTGTCGATCGACGGATTTTTACCCCGCCTATCCAGCGTCTCCTGGATGGGCGGGGGACAAATCCAAGCGGGCAGTCCAGCCAAGGGTTTCCGACAGCGAAGAGAATAATCAAGACGTGTCTGTCGACCCGTTTTGATGGCAGTCAGCGGTTGCGGATTCGGAAACCATGAAGACAGTCAAAGTCGGCGTCCTCACCCTGTTTGCGCTGACCGGGTTTTTTGTATTTACGACTTTCTCCGGAGTAAAGGTTCTGCCCAAGGCCGGCCCTCCGGAGCTTCTCTCGAATCCCAGTTTTGAAACACCAGCCCTTCCCGCCGGCGGTTGGGCCCTGGTCCGTCAGGCTGATTGGCAGGCTTTCACCAGCGGCACCGCGGAGTTGATGACCCTCTGGGCCGGCGCGGCCCGCACGGGCAATCAGTGCATCCGGTTCGTGTCCCACGGAATTCCCAATTTCTATCAAGGGTTGTTTCAAGCCGTGTCCGTGACGCCCGGCGAAACCTACCAATTCAGCGCGTACATCAGGAATGATTCCACCCATCCGCTCAAAGGTTCGGTCATCGGCCAGTTGTCCATTGAATGGCACGACGCCAACGGCGGCGAAGCCGGCCGGCTCTGGAGCCCGGCTTGGGGCGCGGCGCTGTCGACGACCGAGTGGACGAAATTTGTGGTGGCCGGCGCCGCGCCGCCCAACGCCGCGAAGGCGCATTGTGTAATTGTTGAAAAGGGCCAGGGCCAGCCGGTGGCCAACTGCGTTTTTCTCGTTGACGATGCCTCGGCCGTAAAGCCGTCCGACGAGTGAAAGCCGAAGTGGTTTCATAAATCGTTGGTGGCACAGGCGTCCCTGCCTGTGTGGATGGATGTTGACAGGCACAGAGGCCTGTTCCACCATTTGTGAGACGAGTTCTCGGGTGCCTTTGCGCCCGGAAGTCCGCAATTGAGTTATTATCGAACGGTGCGTTACAATCCATCATGACCATCGCGGCGAAACACGGGAAGTCGCATTTCAAGTTGGTTCTTCCGTCGGTCGTCTTCCTGGTGTCAGTGGTTTTATCAGGCTGCGCCAGCGGCCCCGTCTCGGGGCCAACGCCTTCTGCGACTGCGTCGCCCTTCATCAAGGTCGCCCGCACAAGCAACGGTTACTTCTTCCAGCGCGGCACGAATCTCTTTTATTCGCTGGGCGTCTGCGTGGTCATTCCCGAGGAAACCTGGCCGGATCAGCCCGAATTCGCGAAGCGAAAAGCCCTGGGCTCCTATGATGGTCTCCGCCGTTTCGGCTCCGACACCCAGGCGTGGGCGCGCGCCACCGTTACGCGATTGGAATCGTGGGGATTCAATACCGCCGGCGCTTGGTGCAGCGAGGACCTGTACCAACAGCCGATGTATCACGCGCGGGTGGTGTGGTTTTCCCAGCCAGGCCCCAATGAAGACCGCCTCATTGATGTCTTCACCACTGATTACGAAAAGGCGATCGAGCAAGTGGCCCTCGAGCAGGTGGCGCCGCACAAAGACGATCGCTGGTTGATCGGCTGGTTCCTCAATAATGAATTGCCCTGGTATGGTACCCACGGTTGGCCGGAAGATCCGAACCATTCTTTGTTCGACCGCTACCTCGCCCTGCCCGCCAGCGCGCCGGGTCGGGTGGAGTTGATTCGCTTTCTTCATGAACAGTACGCGGACATCGCCGCCTTGAAGGCCGAGTGGGATACACCGGCGAACACATGGGCAGACCTGGAGAATCGTTCCGTCCTGCCCCCCAAAAGCCGCGCGGCCAAACGCCTGAAATATGCGTGGGCCGGACGGGTTGCGGACCGCTATTTCTCGATGTGTGTTGCCAGCATCCGGCGTCATGATTCGAATCATCTGATCCTCGGCTGCCGCTTTGCCGTCAAACCGCCGCGAGCGGTCGTCGAGGCGCTCGCGAAGTACACCGATGTCGTCAGCGTGAACATGTACTCGAAAAGTGGCAAAGTGGATCTCGGATACCTGCGCGATGTTTACGCGCTGACAAAAAAACCCGTCTTGATCACCGAGTTTTCCTGGCGCGCCACGGAAAACAGTTCGGGCGATACGAATACCGAAGGGGCCGAAGTCACCGTGGATACGCAAGCGGACCGCGCCGAACGCTATCGCGCCTTCGTCAGCACCATTGCCCAGGAGCCGTACATCATGGGCTCACACTGGTTTCAATATATGGATCAGCCCCCCGCCGGCCGCTGGATTGATGGTGAAAATTCCAATTACGGGATCGTGGACATTCATGACCAGCCCTACGAGAAACTGGTCGCGGCCATGACGGAAACCCATCAACTGCTTCCGTCGATCCTGGGCGCCCGCGCCAACAGCTTGCCGGTTTCCTTCGACGAAGAGGCTTGGGGAGAATTTCTCACTGCTCGTGTTGCTCCGGGGCAGTTGACCGCCCCCGTGCAAATGGAACCGGGCAAAGGCCCCTTGCCAGCCGACCAACTGGTGGTTCATCAGGATGACACGCAGGGGAACAAAGGCTCGTGGGAGCAAACGCAGGATGCCTGGATCCTCACCTATGAGACGGCGAATGGGTGGGGGCTGCATGGCGATTTGCCGTTGGAACAACTTAATTTGCTGGGAGCGCAAACTCTGGAGGTCGAATTTGAAGCTCCCGCCGGCCTGCAAGTGCAGGTGTTGCTCCAGGAAACCGGCGATGGTCCGCCGGGGCATCAGGTCTACGAAGGAAAACGCGGTGCCGACGGCGAGTCCTACGAACTCCCGCAATTCACCGCCACGGGCAGTCGGCAGGTCGTGCGTCTTCGCTTGGGCGATGCGGAACGTCGAATCTACTGGGGCAATCAGGGCGGCAACATGGTTCTCGACACCCAGGGATTGAGGGCGATTAGTTTCCTCATTCGCAGCGGACAGGGAAAAGGACAGCTACGAATCTACCGCGTTGGCTTTGTTGGCGCTGGACAGGAATAACGGATGGCTCTTCTGAGATCGCTGAAACAATTACGCGCAGGCTTGCTTCGAGGACTCTGGCCCTTTCTGGCCGGGCTTTGCCTCCTGCCGCTTTGCGGCTGCAGCCGAACCGGCCGGGAGAGGACCGCCGACGGTCGAATCATTGTTCAGTATTGGGAGAAATGGACGGGCTTCGAGGACGACGCCATGCAGGCCGTGGTGGACGATTTCAATGCGTCGCAAAATCGCATCTTCGTCAAGAAACTCGTCGTGAGCGAAATGCTCCGCAAGGTGATGCTGGCCACCGCGGGCGGCAATCCGCCCGACGTCGCGGGCATCTGGTCGAGCAACATCCCCGACTTCGCCGAAAAAGGCGCGCTGACGCCGCTCAACAAAATGATCGATCGCGCCGGTATCAAGTCCACGGACTACATCCCGATCTATTGGGAACAGTGCGGTTTCCATGGCTTCATGTGGGCCTTGCCGAGCACGCCGGTCTCTCTCGGCTTGCACTGGAACAAAAAATTGTTCCGTGATGCCGGGCTCGATCCGAATCGGCCGCCACAGAGTATGGATGAACTCGATGCGATTTGCGACCGACTCACGATCGTGGAGATCGATCGCGGCGGCAAAACTGTCCGTGTCCGTTATCCGGAGCTGACCGCCGCGGAAAAACAGGCGAAAAAATTCACCTTGGTGCAGGTCGGTCATCTGCCAACACAACCCGGTTGGTGGATCGCCATGTGGGTGAATTGGTTCGGAGGGCGCTTATGGGACGGCGACCGGAAAATCACCGCGAACAGCCCGGAAAACCTCGAAACCTTCGAGTGGTTCCGCAAAACCACCGACAAATATGGCATCGATAATCTCCGCCGGTTCGGCGCCACCTTTGGAAATTTCGCCTCGCCCCAGGACCCTTTCCTCGCGGGACAGGTGGCGATGGAATTGCAGGGCGTTTGGATGTACAACTTCATCAGCAAGTACAACCCGCAATTGGAATGGGGCGCGGCGCCGTTTCCCGCCAAACATCCCGATCAATATCCCGTGACCTTTGCCGAGTGCGACGCGCTGGTGATCCCGAAGGGCGCCCTGCACCCGAAAGAAGCTTTCGAGTTCATTCACTACATCAACACGCAAGGGCCGATGGAAAAACTCTGTCTCGGACACCGCAAATTCAGCCCCTTTGTGAAAATCAGCGACGAGTTTATCCGCAACCATCCAAACCCGTACATCAAGGTCTTCATCGACATGGCGAAGAGCCCCAATGCGCGATACGTGCCGCGCCTGACAGTCTGGAATGAGTATAACGATGAAATGACCGTGGCCGCCAATCGCGTTATTACACTGGTGGCGAACCCGAAAGATGCCCTCGACCAGGTGCAAACGCGCATTCAGTGGCGGTTCGACCGCGTCGCGCGGCGCTGGGATGCGGTAAAGGATGAGCGCATCAAGGAGTGGAACGACTATGACCCGCGCTGAAAGACGTAACCTGCGTATCGGCCTGGCGTTCGTCAGTCCCTGGATCATCGGTTTTCTCGCGTTCACTCTCTATCCCGTTCTCGCCTCGGTCTATTATTCGTTCTGTGATTACGACGTGCTGACGAGACCGATTTGGGTTGGCACGCTGAATTACCACGACCTGTTCACCGACAGCGTGTTCTGGAAGTCGCTTTACAACACGTTCTACTTTGCCGCGTTCGTGCTGCCGCTGGGGCTGGTCATCTCGCTTTTCGTGGCCGTGCTGCTGAATCAATCCCTGCAGGGTCGGTCAATCTTTCGCGCCATCTTTTTCCTGCCGTCGCTGGTCCCCATTGTTGCCAGCTCGATGGTCTGGTTTTGGATTCTGAACGGCAATTTCGGCATCCTCAATTACGCCCTGCACTGGTTCCACATCCGCGGCCCGCAATGGCTGGCCGATGAAAAATGGACCAAGCCGTCGGTGGTCCTGATGACACTCTGGGGCTGCGGCAACACCATGGTCATCTACCTCGCCGCGCTCCAGGACGTGCCCCGTTCACTGTACGAGTCCGCCGAGATCGATGGCGCCAATCCCTGGGTGAAATTCCGTTATATCACCATTCCCATGATTTCGCCCGTCATTTACTTCAACCTCATCATGGGGATCATTGGCTCGTTGCAGGTGTTCGCCCAGGCCTACATCATGTTCAGCGGCGGCATGCTGGGCGGCGCGGGCGTCGCCACCAGCGCGGGCGGACCGAACCGCTCCGCGTTGTTCTATACGGTGTACCTGTACCAATGCGCGTTTGATTTTCACCAGATGGGTTACGCCTGCGCGATGGCCTGGATCCTGTTTCTCATCATCCTGTTCCTGACCTGGGTCGCGACGCGTTCGACCCGCAAGCTCATTTTCTACGCGGGAGAATAACTCATGCGCAGCCTACAACGCTTTTTCACCTATCTCCTGCTCCTGCTCGGCTCGATCACGTTTCTGGCCCCGCTGCTCTGGATGCTTTCCACCGGGTTGAAGCCGATCGATCAAACGATGACCATGCCGCCAAGCTGGATTCCCTACAAGTATTTCGTCGAGAAAGACGGTACTCGACTCGAAGTCAAGCCCGGCGCGCCGATCAACGTCCCCTCGTACGTCGTGGCGATCGAGGGCGAGCGGCATGTTGTCTCACGCACCAGCGTCGTGAATGGCCAGATGAAGCAGCAAATGCCCAATGGCGAAGAGAAATCCGTGCCCGTCCAGATTCTCCAGGAAATCCCCGCCGACGCGCAACATCTATGGACGACGATCACGCCGCTGGCCAGCACCAATGACGCGTCCGCGTGGGAAGCGCTGCCAGCAGCATCCGTCATCAAGAAAGTTGCGCCGCGCTGGAGCAACTTCATCGAAGCCATCAAGGCCATGAAACAGTTCCCGCGTTACCTGAGAAATACGCTAATTCTGTGCGTGCTGACAGTAATCGGGACGGTCACATCCAGCGCGCTCACAGCCTACGGCTTCTCGCGCATCGAATGGCGCGGGCGCAATACTCTGTTTATGATCGCCCTGGCTACAATGATGGTGCCCTTTCCCGTCACGATGGTCCCGTTGTATTGCCTGTTCCGCTGGCTCGGCTGGATCGGCACCTTGAAACCTTTGTGGGTCGGTTCGTTTTTCGCGGGGGCCTTCAACGTGTTTCTGTTGCGGCAGTTTTTCATGACCCTGCCGAAGGACATCTCCGAGGCCGCGCGCATCGATGGCTGCAGCGAGTTTCGCATCTTCTGGCAGATCGTCCTGCCCTTGTGCCGTCCCGCGTTGATGGTGGTCGCGCTGTTTCAATTCATGTACACGTGGAATGACTTCATCGGCCCCTTGATTTACCTCACCAACCAGGAGGATTTCACGCTCGCGTTGGGGTTGCAATTCTTCCAAAGCCAGAGCGGGGGCACGGAATGGCACTACCTGATGGCCGCGAGCACCCTGGTGGCCTTGCCCATCATCGTGTTGTTCTTCTTCACGCAGAAGACCTTCATCGAAGGAATCTCGATGACCGGCATCAAGGGCTGAAGCCCGCGCGCTTACGCGGGCTGCCAAAGATATGTTGAAATCGAATGGGCGGGTGTCACGCTGTTGCCGGCGCGATCCGGAAGTCTCAGGGAAAACTTGCGTTCCTCATCGGTCCGATTCAATACGACCACGACAACACTCTCGTCGGGATTCCGAAACGCTGTGACCTGGAGATCTTCGCGGGTGCTCGCGCAGAGAATCCTCGCGGCGCCCGGACGAATGAAACGGCAGAAGTGTCCGAGGTAGTAATAGGAACTCTGGAAAATGAGGCGGCCGTTCACGGTGTCGGCAAGGATCGGCGCGCTGCAGAAATTGCCGGCGTGGTTGGGCCCGCCGGTTTCATCCAGCAGCATGTTCCAATCGATCCAACCAACGGTCCAACGGTTCAGGTCGTTGATGATCTCATGGCCGTAGCGCTCCCCCACGTCCCAGGAACCCAGGTGCGGGCCGCCTTCCTGGCAGCCTTCGGTAAAGATAAGCTTTTTGTCCGGCCAGGCTTCGTGGGCCAATTGGAGGTTGTCGAATTTCTCCGGACCGTACCAGTGAAAAGCCGCGCCCCAGATGTACCGACTGGCTTCAGGATCGTTGTAGGCCACCCGGACCCGCTCGATCAGTAGATCCCGGTTATGGTCCCAGATAATGATCTTGATGCGTTCCAAGCCGGCTTTCTGCAATGTCGGCCCCAGGTAATCACGGACAAAATCCCGCTCTTCCTCGGCGCTATAGAGGCAGGAATCCCAAACCTGCGCGGCCGCCGGTTCATTCTGGACCGTCACCCCCCAGATCGGCACGCCTTCCTTCTCGTATTCACAAATAAAGCGGACGAAGTAATTGGCCCACGCCTGCCGATATTCGGGCTTCAATTTTCCGCCGCCGCTGAACTGCCCATTGGTCTTCATCCACGCGGGCGGGCTCCACGGCGAGACCAGGATCTTGAGCGATTCGTTCGCCGTTTTTTGGGCTTCCTTGATCATCGGCAGGAGCGCCTGGCGGTCGCGCTCGATGGAGAAATGCTTCAACTCCACATCGCCATCCACCTCGGTACAGGCATAGTGTCCCAGCGAGAAATCGCAACTATTCATGTGGGTGCGACAGAGAGAGTAGCCATGCCCTTCGGTGGGGTGAAAATAAGCCTTAAAAAACTGTTCCCGGTGTTCTTTGGGCATCCGTGACAAACTGACCGCGCTGGCCTCCGTGAACGCCCCGCCAAAACCCTCAATCTTTTGAAAACGTTTGCTGGGATCAATTGAGATGGATGGCAGGCACGGGTCGGGACTTTCGTCCAGAAGAACAGGACTCTTTTCGGCCATGCGGTCCTTGCTGGCCTTGGCGGTCATATAATGACGGAGAAATCTGCCTGTGATCATATGTTACCACCCCAAAATCCGTATTGCTTATAGCACGGATATCGGCGAAAGAAAAGGGTATAATGCAAATGATTGCAGGACGCGTCCAATGACAAATCCAAAATCCTTCTTCGTCGTGAACACGGCTTCCGACTCAGCGACGCGGAGCGAGTTTGTAACAGTCGATGGTGAGCCCTATATCTGCATCCGTCACGTCGACCAACTTAACTCCCTTTCTGATGAGCGTGGTCAGCGACAGCGATCACTGGTTGTTCGTCGGCAGCAACGCGCCCTTCACCGCCGGGCGCATCGATCCCGACAACGCGCTCTTCCCCTACCAGACCGTCGACAAGATTCTGCGGCATCCTGACACCAGCGGCGCGTTGACGGTCCTGCTCGTTCGCGCAGGCGAGCGCTGGGCGCTGTGGGAACCCTGGCAGGCGAGCGGGCGTATTTATCGCATTGACCGCCATCTTTACAAGCACATCCACGGCGCCAGCGTGATCTTCGAGGAAATTAACCACGACCTCGGCCTGCGATTCCGTTGGAGCCTTGGCGCCTGCGAGCCGTACGGATTCGTCCGTGAATGCCTGATCGAGCGCCTCGACAATAACGTTCCCGTCGAGGTGCGATACCTCGACGGCTGGCACCAGTTGCTTCCGCCGGGTGTTGATCAGGAAACCTTCGGCCGCTTCAGCTATCTCGCGGAAGCCTATATGCGCCATGAATGCGTGAACGAAGAATCCCTCGGCATCTTCACGCTCAATGCGGCGATTACCGACCGGGCTGAAGCCTGCGAATCCTTGCGCGCCGCTTGCGCCTGGTCGATCGGCCACGCTCATCCCGTCGTCCTCTTGTCGAAGCGACAAGTACCGGCGTTCTGTCGCGGAGAACTTGTCGACCCGGAGCGCGAGATCCGTGGCGAATTCGGCGCCTACCTCGTGGTCGACAGCGCAACCGTCGCCCCCGGCCATCCGCACCGCTGGTTCACAGTCGCCGACACCAGGCTCGATCATCCAGCGCTCGTGCGTCTCCGGGACCAATTGAAGGACCCGGTTGCCCTCGAACATTCCCTGCGCCAAAGTCTCGCGGCCAACCGCAGCGGCCTGCGTCGCCGTATCGCCGCCGCCGATGGGCTGCAGCAAACCGCCGATCAATCGGCCAGCGTCCATCATTTTGCCAACGTGCTGTTCAATTGCATGCGCGGCGGCACCTTCAATAATTCGTACCGTTTTCCCGGCAAGGATTTCGCGGCGTTCGTTCGCGCGCACAGCGCCACCGTGTACGCGAGCCATCAACCATGGCTGGAAAAGTTACCGGAATCGCTGGCGCTGGATCAACTCCACCAGGAGGTCGCGAAGCGCGATGATGTCCACCTGTCACGGCTGGCGCATGAGTATTTGCCGCTGAGCTTCAGCCGTCGCCACGGCGACCCGAGCCGTCCCTGGAATCGATTCGACATCCACATCAAGGACGAACAAGGCCGTCCGCTTTACGCCTATCAGGGCAACTGGCGTGACATTTTCCAGAATTGGGAGAGCCTCGCGCAGAGCTATCCCGCCTGGCTCGGACAGATGATTCATGTATTCCTTAATGCTTCGACGGCAGACGGTTACAACCCCTACCGGATCACGCGCAACGGCGTTGACTGGGAGATCAGCGACCCCAAGGATCCTTGGAGCCACATCGGCTATTGGGGCGACCATCAAATCATTTACTTGCTGCGTCTGCTGGAAAGCCAGGAGCGATTTCAACCGGGACAATTGGCCGGCCAGCTCCGCGCCGAAACCTGCGTTTACACGCACGTGCCGTATGAAATCGACGGCTTCGACGAGATCGTCGCCGACCCGCAGCACACGATCACTTTCAATCATTCACTTCACCAACTCCTGATGTCGCGGACCCGGCAACTGGGCTGCCGATGGGAAACTGTTGACGGACGACCGCGGCGAGATCGTCCTGGTCTCGCTCGCGGAGAAACTGCTGGTGCCGCTCCTGGTCAAGCTCAGCAACTTCGTTCCCGATGGCGGCATCTGGCTCAACACGCAACGGCCCGAATGGAACGACGCCAACAACGCGCTCGCCGGCTGGGGCCTGTCCATGGTCACGGTCTGCCACCTCCGCCGCTACCTGGCTTTCTGCGACCGGATTTTCTGCCGCCAGTGGAAACAAACCGGTCCCGCTCACCGCGCCCGTCGCCAAACTGCTCGCGGAGATCACTTCCCTCCTGCGCGACGCCGCCAAAGAGGCCGCGCAGGGATTCGATGATTCGTCGCGCTTTCGGCTGATGGCCGCGCTGGGTCGCGCCGGTGAAACCCATCGGCGCGCCATTTACAACGGCGGCAAGAACGACCGCAAGATCGTGCCGCTCGGCGCCTTGCGCGGGCTGGTTGAGGCGGCCTTGCCCGTGATTGAATCGACCATTCGCAACAACCGGCGCCGCGACGGGCTCTTCCACAGCTATAACGTGCTCCACCTCGACGGCGACCGCGCGCGCGTGGCCCAGTTGTACCCGATGTTGGAAGGCCAGGTCGCGGTGCTGGGTTCGGGCTTGCTGAAGCCCGCTGAAGCGTTGGCCGTATTGCGTGCCCTGCGCGCCAGCGCGCTTTATCGCGCCGACCAGCACAGCTATCTGCTTTACCCCGATCGCGAGTTGCCGTCGTTTCTTGCCCGCAACACGCTGCCGGGACATCCACCGCTGAAGGATCCTTCGCTTTTCGTTGCCGACGAACAGGGACAATGGCATTTCCAAGCGGACCTGCGCAGCGCCAGCGATGTTGCCAACCGCCTCGACCGTCTCCAAACGGACGAGGACACGCGCAGGGTGGTGCTGGACTTGTGGGAAACCATGTTCCGCCACGGCGAATTCACGGGTCGCAGCGGCACTTTTTTTGCCTTCGAGGGTCTGGGCAGCATTTACTGGCACATGGTCGTGAAACTCCTCCTGGCCGCGCAGGAATGCTACCGCGAAGCGCTCCGGGAAGGAACCGACCCCGACGTAACGAAAGCGTTGGCCGAGGCGTACGATGACGTGCGCCAGGGATTGGGTTTCTGCAAAACGCCGGACGCCTACGGCGCGTTCCCGACCGATCCGTATTCGCATTCCCCGCGACATCGGGGCGCTCAACAACCGGGCATGACCGGCCAGGTAAAAGAGGAAATCCTGACGCGCTGGGGCGAATTGGGCATCGCGATTGAGGACGGGCAACTGCGTTTCGCGCCGCGCCTGCTGCATCAAGCCGAGTTCTTCTCGTCGGCGCAACACTTCCTGTATCTCGACGTGCAAAACCGGGAGCAGTCCTGGGAGTTGGCCGCCCACAGCCTCGGTTTCACTTACTGTCAGTTACCGATCAGCTACCAGTTGGCCGATGCCCCCAGCCTTCTCGTCGAACGGGCGGACGGAACCCAGGAAACCATTCGCGGCCATGCACTGACACCGGCCGATAGCGTCTCGGTCTTCATGCGTAGCGGAAAAATCTCCCGCCTCACCGTCCATATACCACGAACGGATTTACGACCATGAAAATACAAAGATCCCAGCAACTCATCCTCCTCGTCATTTTGCAGTTCGCAACCCTGGCAGGGCGAACACTGGCTGCGTCGCGTTCGGACATCAAACTCGATGAACAATGGAAGTTTATCCGTCAGGATGTGGCGGACGCGGCAGCGACAAATTTCGACGACTCCTCGTGGTCGTCCGTGAACGTGCCGCATACGTGGAACAATATGGACGGTCAGACCAGCGGTACCCCGTACTATCGCGGCATTGGCTGGTACCGCCGTCATTTGCAGGTCGACCCGCAATTCGCCGGCAAGAGTTTGTTTCTAAAACTTGATGGGGCCGCGACGGTGGCTGAGGTGTTCGTCAACGGCACATCCATTGGCACGCATAAGGGAAACTTCGCGGCGTTCTGCTTTGACGCGACCCCATTTCTGCGGGTTGGCCAGGACAATGTGATCGCTGTCAAAGTAAACAACGCGAAGGATAGCGATGTTCCGCCGTTGAGCGGTGATTTCACCGTCTTCGGAGGTTTGTATCGCGACGTTCATTTGCTCGCGCTCGACAGGCTCTCGATTACTCCGCTCGACTATGCCTCCTCCGGTGTTTACATCAAACAAACACGCGTGACCGCGGATTCCGCCGAGTTCGACATCACCATCAAACTGCGTAATGCGAATGGCGCCGGCAAGACTGCCACTGTGCTTTGCGCGATCCTCGATGCCGCAGGCAAGACGATCCAACAGGCGCGTTCTCGTGAAACACTGGGGGCCAATGCCGTCGCGGATGTCGTGCAACACATCAAAATTGCCAAACCTCGTCTGTGGAATGGACGAATCGATCCGTATTTGTACAAGCTGACCGTCAATGTTAGTGACGGCGACAAGATCACGGACTCCCTGCCCCAGGTGTTCGGAGTCCGCACATTTCGAGTTGACCCGAATCTGGGCTTCGTCCTGAACGGGGCGTCCTACCCGTTGCACGGTGTCAGCCGCCATCAAGATCGTCTCGATAAAGGCTGGGCCATCGGCCCCGCTGAACAGCAGGAGGATTTTCAGTTGATCACCGAAATGGGCGCAACCTGCGTGCGGCTGGCGCATTACCAACAGGATCAGCTCGTTTATGACATCTGCGACCGCAACGGCCTGGTCCTTTGGACGGAATTGAGCCTGGTGAATGAACTGACAGATTCCGAAGCCTTCACGGAAAACGCGCGCCAGCAACTGACGGAAATGATCAAGCAGAACTACAACCACCCGTCGATCGCCTTCTGGGGGATCTTCAACGAACTGCATATGAAAAACCACTGGTACGATGCGCCACCGAAATGGGACATCGTCAAGACCCTTAATCAACTGGCGAAGGACCTTGATTCGACCCGGCTCACCACAGCCGCCAGTTGCATCCGCTCGGTCGATCCGCTGAACGCGGTCACGGACGTTATGGCCTTCAACCGATATTACGGGTGGTACAACGGCAAGCCGTCCAACTGGCCGGGGGCCCTTGATAAACTTCACCAGGAATGGCCCAACCGCGGCATTGGCATCAGCGAATACGGCGCCGGGGCCGCCATTAGCCAGCACGAAATCTCGACGAACCAACCGAACCCCACCTCGCACTGGCATCCTGAAGAGTATCAAGATCTGCTGCACGAGCAGGCCTGGCAGGCCATGAAGGAACGCCCCTGGCTTTTGTGCGAATTGGTGTGGAATATGTTTGATTTCGCCGTCGGCCAGCGCGATGAGGGGGACCAACCGGGTCGGAACGACAAGGGACTGGTCACCTACGACCGTAAGGTGAAAAAAGACGCGTTCTTTTGGTACAAAGCCAATTGGACGACAACCCCGTTTGTCTATATCACCAGCCGGCGCTTCACCGACCGTATCGAACCCAAAACGCCGATAAAGATCTACTCGAACTGCGACGCGGTGGAATTGAAGATTAACGGTATCAGCCAGGGAACGGTCCACTCGACGAACCATATTTTTTTATGGAATGACATGTTGCTCGCACCCGGTGAGAATCGTGTCGAGGTTAGCGCCGCCCAAGCCGGCAAAACGTATACGGACTCCTGTTCGTGGACGTATAAAGCCAGCGCTGAGAAGCCTTAGACCAAGACCCGTGGGTGGGATATTCCACAAACGTTTGCAAGCCATCCCTTAGCGACGGAGTATTTTACCACCCAAGAGTGTACCGCGCATCGCAACCCTGCTGCAAAAGGGCTCTTGCAAAGGTACGGTGACCATTATCTTTGGTAAAATCAAGGAATGTGGTTGACAATTGCGCGCCATTTTGCAATCCTTTGCACCTAGGCGAGTAAAGTGTTTCGATTAGTGCGGGATAAGCTCATGAAGCAAGGCGTATCCCCTTACCGGTCGATAATTATCTCCAATCAGCCTGATAAAGTTGTGCGCGTTTTGTAGCGTAAAATGTGTAAGCGGTTGCGAGCCGCTAATGGGATAGAGAAAAACAAATAGAGGCGAAAGGTGAGGGCAGAATAATGAATGGGATTAGCAGATTCATTGGAGGTTCAGCATGCGCCGTGGCACTACTGTTTGCTGCGGGTCAGGTTTCAGCGCAGAACCTTATTGTGAACCCCGGATTTGAGTTGGCCGGTGCGAACTCTTCGCTCGCGGCAAACTGGACTACCGACACCGCAGCGGGCGGGCCCGTGTATGGCGTCCGGTCGAACGACAATCCGCACGCTGGGTCGTTCAACTATGAAATCCACCTGGCCAGTACTGGTGCAGGGCCTGTGGTTCAGTTCAACCAATCCGGGATAGGTGTGACGGCCGGCACGGCGTACAACTTCTCGTTTTTTTCCGACAAGCTGGCGGGTGCTAACATAGGGGATGTTGAAGAGTATAACGTTCAATGGTTCAATGCCGCTTCGGCACTCATTTCGCAGACGGGCTATACCGGCTTCACCCCGGGAGCAAACGTCTATGCGCAGTCGGTGATCACCAACAACCTGACTGCCCCAGCAGGCGCTGTCACAGCGACCGTTTTTTTGCATGCCGCAGGTGGCGCAATTGTGGGAGGAGCGGCGACAATCGATTTTGATGACGTTTCGTTCGCTGCCGTACCCGAGCCGACGACCGTCGCATTGGTCGGTCTTGGCTTGTTCGGCGCCGTTGCGCTCGGCCGCAAACGCAAGTCGTAATTCAGCCTTTTGTCTGGGAGCGGTGGTCCTATGGCCGCCGCTCCCACGATAAAACCGGTAGTTGAGTTGTGATGTCCACGTAAATCGTGGACGTTTTTTGTGTCTACTTCGTGACGGCGCAATTCTTGGTGGAATCCAATCCATGAATAAATCGCTGACCACTCGCCGCCTCGGGAAGTCCGGTATCGAGATTTCGGTGATTGGGACAGGTCTATGGGCGGTCGGAGGAGGATGGGGACCGGTAGATGATCAACAGGCTCTCCAGGCCATCGATGCTTCACTGGACGCCGGCATCAATTTCTTCGACACCGCCGATGTCTACGGTGGCGGCCACAGCGAGGAATTGCTTGGCAAAGCCATGCGGGGGCGCCGCGAGCGATTCGTCGTCGCGTCCAAGATTGGCTGGGTCGGCTACGATGGCAAAACCAACCGCTCGCAGTATAATAGCGTGGACAAACTGGTTGCGGGAGTCGAGGAAAGCCTGCGGCGGTTGCAGACAGACCACATTGATTTGATCCAGGACCATGTTTTCTATCGCGAGCCGAATACGGATGTTTTCATCGAGAGCTTCCAACAGCTGCAGCGTGATGGAAAAGTCCGCGCCTACGGCCTGAGTTCGAGCGATTTCGCTTTCATCAAGGATTTCAACCGTAACGGCCACTGCGCGACATTGCAGATCGACTACAGCCTCCTCAATCGAACGCCGGAGAGCGAAATCTTCCCGTATTGCCGGGCGAACAACATCGGTGTGATCGTTCGCGGCGCCCTGGCGATGGGCATTCTCGCCGGCAAATTCACTTCCGAGACGCGGTTTCCCGAGGGCGACTTCCGCCGCAACTGGCATGAGAAACCCGAGGAACGACAAACATTTCTCGAAGACCTCGACAAAGTCGAGCGTCTGCGTGCGGTCACCAAGGGGTGCGCATTGTCCCAGCTCGCGCTACGCTTTGTCATCGATCACCCCGCCGTCACCACGGTCATCCCCGGCGCGCGTTCGCCCAAACAGGCGCGCGAGAATGTACAGGCCGGGCTGCTCCCTCCGCCCACGCCGGCGGAGCGTCAACAAATCGATTCCATCACCCCACCGGGAGGCGGCCGCAAAATCTGGCCGGCATAGACCTTCCGACCATGAATCAGAAACGCAGTGTGCTGATTCTTGCCACGCTCCTGGTCACCATCCCCGTGCATGCGGCCTCCTACTATCCGCTCCGTCTGGACGATCCCAAAGCCGTTTACCTTACCAGCAACAGTTTTCCAGTGCACGCGGATGGTATCGCGGATGACGCCGAGGCCTTGCAGCAGGCCATCAACCGCCTCCAGGAAACCGTGCATCAGGGCATCGTTTTCATTCCCGAAGGACAATATCGGCTCGGCAAAACCATTTACGTCTGGAACGGCATCCGGTTGATCGGGTATGGCAGCCACCGGCCTGTCTTCATCCTCGGCGAGAATACCCCGGGCTTTCAGGAGGGCGATGGCAAATACCTGGTGCACTTCGTCAGCGACCGCCCGAAAGAGGGCCAGCCCATCCGCGACGCCAATCCCGGCACGTTCTACACCGGGATGAGCAACATCGACATCGAGATTCGGGATGGCAACCCGGCCGCCGTGGGCATCCGTTTTCACGTGGCCCAGCACTCTTACCTCGCGCACATCGATTTTCGGATCGGCTCGGGCCGGGCGGGCATCGAGGAGGTTGGTAACGAGGCGGAAGACCTGCATTTCTTTGGGGGCGAGTTTGGCATTACGACGCACAAGCCTTCGCCCAGTTGGCCGTTCCTGCTGATCGATTCCTCATTTGAAGGCCAGCGCCAGGCGGCCATTGAAACCGAGGAGGGCGGCCTCACCATCATTCACAACCAGTTCAAGGGCGTGCCCACCGCCATCGCCATCCGCAAGGACCGCGCTGAGGAACTCTGGATGAAGGATTCGCGTCTGGAGGACGTCTCCGGTCCCGCGCTGATCATCAGCGACGAGAACAACGCGCGGACCGAGATCAACCTCGAGAATGTTGTTTGCGCGCGGGTGCCGGTTCTCGCCAGTTTCCGCGAAAGCGGAAAAACGGTTGCGGGCGCTGGCGTCATCTATCAAGTCAAGGCGTTCACGCATGGCCTGCATATTGCGGACCTTGGCGGCACGCCGGAAATCAAAACCACATCTGATACTGCCGAGCTGCCATTGTTACCACCGCCGGTCAAATCCGACATCCCCGCCCTCCCTCCCGCGGATACATGGGTCAATCTCCGGGCTCTGGGCGCCAAGGGCGATGGCAGCACGGACGACACCGCCGCTTTCAAGGAAGCCATTGCCAAACACCGGGCGATTTATTTGCCGTCGGGCCGTTATCGAGTGACCGACACGCTCACCCTCAACCCGGATACCGTGCTCGTGGGCCTCCAACCCTACGCCACGCAAATCGTGCTGACGGATTCCACACCGGCATTCGTGGGCGTTGGCAATCCCAAAGCGTTGCTTGAAACCCCCAAGGGCGGTTCCAATATTGTTACCGGCATCGGCCTGGACACGGGGATCAACAGCCGCGCCGTCGCCGCCAAGTGGATGGCGGGGAAAGACTCGTTGATGAACGATGTCCGCTTCCTCGGCGGCCATGGCATGTACAATCCCGATGGCACGCGTTTCGTGGTTTACAACAACAACCGCACGGGCGATCCCGATGCGTCGCGCCGTTGGGATTCCCAGTATTGGAGCCTCTGGATTACCGACGGCGGCGGCGGGACTTTCAAGGACATCTGGACACCCAACAGTTTCGCCCAGGCCGGCCTGTATATTTCCGATACGACGACCGAAGGCCGCATCTATGCCATGTCCAGCGAACACCACGTGCGCAACGAGGTAAAGCTACGCAACGTCTCCAACTGGCAAATCTACGCGCTGCAAATCGAAGAGGAACGCGGGGAGGGTCCGAACTGTTTGCCGGTCGACATCGACAATTCGAGCAACATCACGTTCGCCAATCTCTACCTCTACCGCGTCATCAGCACCTACTCTCCGTTTCCCTATGCGGTGAAGATCGCCTCTTCTCGCGACCTCCGCTTCCGCAATGTCCACGTTTACAGTCCCAGCAAGTTCGCGTTCGACAACACGATCTTCGATCAAACCCACCACGCGGAAATTCGCACACGCGAGATCGCGTCCCTGAACATTTCCGGCGAGCAACCCCAAGCGCCAGCGGTGCGCGAGTCGACAGTCCTGGCCCCCGGGGCGAAAGTGGAGAAACTCGCGGGAGGGTTCAACAATATCGAGAGCGCCGTGGTCGATGCCGACGGCAATGTCTATTTTATTGACGCGCGCTTTCTGCGGATCTACCGCTGGTCTCCTGAAAAGCACGATTTGACGATAGTCCGTGACAGTTCGCCGGAACCAGCCGGCCTGGCGTTTGACAAGTCCGGCAATCTTTTGGTCGTGACGCGCTTCGAACACGGTGTATGCGTTTCGCCCGGATGGCCGGGAGGACGAGATCACTGTTATTAAGCCCGAGCCGGCGATCCTGCGGCCGGGGGTTGTGCCGATCCTACCGGTCAGCCGTTGGCGCGACGCGCACGACTTCATCAAGGCCAACACTGAGCCGCCGCCGCTGCACTATCTCTCGCCCGACGGTACCGCTTTCATCCCGGCCACGGAGAATCCCCGGAACACCAACTCCATGAGGGCTTTCTTCTCGACGATCGATTTGACCAGGGCCTACGGATTGGCCGCAGCACCGACGAACCAGCCTTTTTACGTCGCTGACGAGTTCGGCCAGAAGACATGGAGATTCACGCCGCTGCCAGATGGCACTCTCTCCAACCCCAGGCTTTTCGCCGAGGAAGGCGAGGCGGGTAACACGACAGACGCGGACGGAAATGTCTATGTTGCCGCCGGCAATATCTTTGTCTTTGATCGGTCGGGCAGGCAGATCGACTTGATCGAGGTGCCGGAACGTCCCACCAGCCTCGTCTTCGGCGGCAAAGATCGCCAGACACTTTTCATCGCGGCGCGCAGTTCGCTTTACGGGATACGCACCAGATTCAAGGGTTTGTAAGAAATTTCGGAAAACCCTCGCATTCAGTGCTATAATACTCTTGGAGAAAGGAATAATGGAGGCTGTATCGATTGAGCTTGCCTTATGAAAGGCGCGTTTGCTACAATCGTTTGCATAGTGGGAATTCCGAGGGTTCACGTCATGTTGCGTGGGATACGGCAATCGCTTTCATCGTCAGCAGTTATTTGCGCCTTGTTGGTCTTCGGGCTTTTTAGCATCTGGACTCGCTCCGTTTACGCCGTCACCAACCTCGTCTTCAGTGACGAATTCAACGGTTCCGGCACTAATATCGACACTACGAAATGGGGATTCGATCTCGGCAATTCCAGCTCCATTGCGGGTGCAGGTTGGGGTAACGGTGAAAAGGAGACCTACTCCGCTGCCGCCAAGAACGCCTACGTCTCGAACGGCGTGCTCAATATCGTCGCCCTCAACGATGTCAGGCGGTGCAAACCCTTACAGTTCCGCCCGCCTGAGAACATTGGGTCTTTTTTCATTTACCAATGGGCGCATTGAAGTCCGCGCCAGGCTCCCCAGGTTGTCCCCGTATTGGTGGCCGGCGATCTGGATGTTGGCAACCAATTATTCCGGGCACGACCGGCCCCACCAACTCGTGGCCCGAGTGCGGCGAGATCGACATGGTCGAGAGCAAGGGGAGCACTCCAACTTGAATCTGGCGACCCTCCACAAGGACACCGCCGGCAATCCGGGTAGTTGATTAGCTCAGGGAGGAAGCTTATACCTTCACAGGGGGAGACGCCAACACCAATTTTCATGACTACGTCACGGAATGGGGGATGAAGTGTTTTAATTTTTCCGTCGATAGCAATACGGTCCTCACGAGTCAACAGCGGGACCATAGCAATTGGTCGAGTTCCATCGGCGCTTTCCCCGCGCCATTTAATCATCCGTTTTACATCATCATGAATCTGGCCGTTGGTGGCCAATTCGTGGGTAGTCCCAACACCGGGTCAATCAACGCTGCCACCACCTTCCCCGGCGATATGCAGATCGACTACATTCGCGTTTACCAGGATCTTCCCATCGGGCCGCCATTGCTTTTGTCAGTTCTCCCAGCAACGGCTGCGCCAGTGGTGGCACGGCGATTACCCTTACCGGGAATAATTTCCAAAACACTTCAACGATCACCATCAATGGCGTGAACGCCACCGGTGTCACCGTCGTAAGTACCAACACAATAACAGCCATCACGGGTGCCAGTGCGGGGGGAACGTACAATGTCGTGCTCAAGACTTCCGGCCAATCTCCGACAACACTCACCAACGGTTTTACCTCGCCGGGCCGCCCCTTTTCGCGGGACCGGGCAGTATCACTCCCGCGATCGAAGGGGCGACATTGACCTGGTCCGCCGCGTCGGGTTCTGCGCCGTTCACCTACGGGGTGTACGAGGCGACCAATAGCGGAGGGGAAACCAGCCCGCTCCTGACGACCAATGCCCTCGCGGCTTTCATTTCGCTGTATCCGGGGAGCAACAGCGCGATCACCTACTTTTTCAAGGTGCATGCGACTGATAGTTGCAGCAGCACCGAAACCAACCAGGTTGAACTGTCCGTCCAACCGCTCCTGGATCCGAACAAGAGCCAGGTCGGCGACGGTATTCCCAACGGCTGGAAACAGCAATACGGCTTCGATCCGTTCAATCCCTCCGTGGCGGGCGCGGATCCGGATGGTGACGGGATGTCGAACCTGCAGGAATATCTCACGGGGACGGATCCGACCAATAGCGCTTCCTATTTCCACATCCTCTCCATTGTGCCCTTGGGCAATGACGTGCTGATCACGTGGATGACCGCAGGCGGACTGACGAACGCTGTGGAGACAGTAACTGCCCTTGGTGGCACCTATTCCAATATCAGCGGGAACATTGTCATTACAGGCACTGGCCTGACGACGACGAACTATCTCGACGCGGGCGCTGCCACCAATTCGCCCGCCAACTTCTACCACATCCGCCTCGTGCCCTAGGGCACGGTAGTCTCCGTTCCTGGCGGATACTTCGTTTGACCGCTGGGCAATCTTCGGGTATAAATCATAACACCGTTCGGCTGGCGTCGCTGTAACACTTTGCCAGCAAAGCAATTGGAGGGGTGTCCGAGTGGTTGAAGGAGCTGGTCTCGAAAACCATTTTAAGCTCATTTTGGATTTCTCCATTTTCCTGAATAAACTCCGCCGTTCCTTACATAATAAGCCTTACGAGGCCAAATGGACTTTTGCGCTGACTTGCGCCAAATAGCACAAAAAGGCAGTCGAGTTGCCAATTTTTGCCAAGTGGCCGGGTGTAAAAAATGCACTGCGGAACCCACCGAAGATTGCGGTCGTCCCGGTGCCAGAGCACATGGTTCCACAGGATAGGTCGATCCCATTTTCAGCATGGCCCGATCTCCGCAAAATAGGCAGTTCGGGCCTGAATGATGGTTAGGAGCACAGACTGTAACGCCTGCGGATTACGGACGGGTCAGCCACGCAGGCGATGTAGGGAAGCCGGAGAGCTACGTCGTATCCTGCTGACGGAGTACGTCTGTTGAGCTTGGTTACTGAGCGGACGGCTGAAACAAGGATGGCAATGCTGGGGCCAACATCAACCAGGCGCATATCGCCGGGTGCGGCACGAATGCTTTAGTTCTTTTGCCGACCCAAAATCGTGTGATAATCTGCGGTGAGAGTCCGGGTCAATGGCCGATCAGCCATCACGCGAGGAGCAAATCTTCAACACCCTGTTGCAATTTGCGACACGGGAGGAACGCGCTGCCTACCTCAAGGGCGCATGCGCGGGTGACGCGGCACTGCTCCAGCGCGTCCAAGCACTGCTGCAGACGCACGAGCAGGCTGGCGCCTCTATCGATCCCGATGTGACCGTCAAATCCACGCTGTCGCCGGGAATGCCCGTAGCCGAACCTATTACCGAGAAGGCCGGTGACCACATCAATCGCTACAAGCTGCTTCAGGAAATCGGCGAAGGCGGCTGTGGCGTCGTGTACATGGCCGAGCAGGAGGAGCCGGTCCGCCGCCGCGTCGCGCTCAAGATCATCAAGCTTGGGATGGACACCAAACAGATTGTCGCCCGCTTTGAGGCCGAGCGGCAGGCGTTGGCCTTGATGGATCATTCCAACATCGCCAAGGTCTTTGATGCCGGTACGACCGAGACCGGTCGACCGTTTTTCGTAATGGAATTGGTACGCGGCGTGCCGATCACCGAGTACTGCGACAAGAACAACTTGACCACGCACGAGCGGCTCGAACTGTTCATCCTCATCTGCAAGGCCATCCAGCATGCACACCAGAAGGGCATAATCCACCGCGACATTAAACCGTCGAACATCCTCGTCACGTTGCACGACGGCGTGCCTGTGCCCAAGGTGATTGACTTCGGTATTGCCAAGGCCATCGAGCAGCCGTTGACCGAGAAGACTTTGTTCACGCGCTTCGAACAATTCATCGGCACACCGGCGTACATGAGTCCTGAGCAGGCGGAGATGAGCGGCCTGGACATTGATACCCGCAGCGACATCTACGCGCTGGGCGTGCTGCTCTACGAGTTACTGACCGGCAAACCGCCGTTCGACCCGGACACACTGGTCAAGTCCGGCCTCGACGCCATGCGCCGCACCATCCGCGAGGTTGACCCGCCGCGCCCGTCAACACGGTTGACCACCCTGACCGATCCCGACCTCACGACCGTTGCCAGGCAGCGCCGCATAGAGCCGGCCAAGCTTTCAGCGTTGGTCCGTGGCGATCTTGACTGGATCGTGATGAAGGCCATGGAGAAGGACCGCACCCGAAGGTACGACACGGCCAACAGCCTGGCGATGGACATTCAACGCCATCTGCAAAATGAACCAGTCGCCGCCCGTCCCCCGAGCAACTTGTACCGATTCCAGAAACTGGTCCGACGCAACAAGTTGGTCTTTGCCGCTGCCAGTTCCGTGACGGCGGCGCTAATCATTGGATTGGGGCTTTCCACATGGCTGTTCGTGAAAGAAAGGGAAGCACATCGACACACTCAGGCCGCTGAACGCGAACAAGATCGTATGCGCCAGATGGCGCAGCAGGCCCAAGCAGACGAAGCCCAACTTCGCCGCCAAGCCAAAACCCAGGAACTTGTCGCTCGGCAAAAGACCTACGGGTCGGACATGCTGCTCGTCCAGCAGGCGCTTGCTGCGGACAACCTTGGTCGCGCACGAGAGCTGTTGGATAGCCATCGTCCCCGGCCAGGCGAAGAGGATTTGCGCGGTTGGGAATGGCGCTACCTGTGGCAGTTCTGCAAGGACGACGCTCTCTTGCTCTGCCAGCGCTCTAACTCGGTCATCACATCGGTTTCTTTTTCGAGCGATGGTGCCTTGCTGGCAGTGGGAACGCGCACCGGCGAAGTCACGGTCTGGGACCTCGCCGCTCGGCAGTTGGTGTTTCGCCTACAATCTGCCGACGATCCGTCTAAACTCGCCTTTGCGCTCAATACTGACTTGCTCGCATATTGTGACCAGACCAACGTTGTGCTCTGGAGCAGTCGCACACGCAGGGAAGTACATCGGTTGCAGACAAGCGGCAACGTTCGAGAATTGGTGTTTACCACAGATGGTCGCTTGTTCACCGCCTGCCCGGGAGTCACTACGCTCTGGGACGTGGAGAGTGGCGGCGTTGTGAGTAATTTCATGGGGCCGCCTGCTTATCGCCCCCTGGGCACGCTGTTCAATGCTACCAGTGACGGGCACACGTTCGCGCACGCCGCTGGTCTTCATGGTGTGCGGGTTGTGGATACAGCGGACGGGAGCAACGAGTGGAGGTTAAAGGCGACGGAGGAAACAGTTGGGGCTATCGCGTTCTCGCGTGATGGTCGACTTCTGGCCACCGGTACAGCACACGCCGTAGGCACCATCAAACTCTGGAATGTTCAAAGCCATCAGCTCGTAGGTACTCTGGAGGGCCAGCGGAACTGGATCTGTTGGCTGAGGTTTCTGCCTGACGGCAAAACGCTTGCCTCCGCTGGCGCGGAGGGAACCGTCCGACTGTGGAACCTTGATACTCGTCAACCACTGAGGACACTCAGCGGTCATCCAGGGCAGGCATCGGCGATCGATGTGTCGCCAGACGGTCGCTGGCTGGCAAGGGGCTGCCAGGACGGCTCCGTGTTCCTATGGGGCCTTGATTCATCAACGAACCGGCCCCCGGTATATTGCACGCTCCTGTCGGATGAGATTAAGCAGTGGAGCTATTCGCCGGATAATCGGCTTATTGGTACGCTGCAAAACGGTCGTGTGAAACTCTACGATGCCACAACCCTCCATCTCGCCCTCGCGCCAGCCCTCTTGCCAACGAACTTCACGGCGTTCACCTTCTCACCAGACACGCGATTGCTTGCCGCAATGGCAACGGATGGGAAGCTATGCGTCTGGGATTTGCCCGGGCCAACGTTTGCTGACAAACTTTGTCGCACACCCGACTAACGCGGGTTTCCTCGACCCCGTCTTTATTTCTGGCGGCAAGCAACTGTTGACCTGGGGAGGAGATTACGTGGCCAAGGAGTGGGACGTTGAAACGTGGCGGGAAATAAGCCACTGGCAGGTGTCCCCGGACTTCAACATGTCCGCCACTTGTCCAGCCACAAACCTTGTTGTCATGGCCGGTCGGAACGGCCGGATAGAGCTGATTGCACTCAACGATCCCGAACTGCGTCGGCATTTCAACAGTCAGGACCTTCTCCGCGACATTAAACTCTCGACAGACGGGAAAACGCTGGCAACTGCGAGCGAAAACGGGACGATGGAATTCTGGAATGTCGAGACCACGACGCGTACCGGTTGGTTGCGGGCCACCAGGATCGGCCTGCATTCGGAGGCGATTTCGCCCAGGATCGCCATGTATTCGGTGGCTTTTTCGCCCGATGGCCGACGTGTAATTGCCGGCAACGATGGCAAACGCGCAATCACGATTTGGGATGTCAACTCCCAGCAGGAGGTCACGACATTGGAGGGCAAGGGATTAAACTTTTCCAATGCCGCGTTCTCTCCCGATGGCAATACGATTGGTGCTCGCAATCGGAATGGCGTACTGCACCTCTGGCGTGCGCCGTCATGGGCGGAGATTGAAGCGACGGAACGGGTCGGGCCAAACGCACCATCGCCTTGATTTCGACAACTAATTCCACCTCTCTGTCCCTTCTCTTCCTGATGCTACTACCGCGTGCGGCTGGTGCCGTAGGCGGCTCTCGACCTTGCGACGGGTGAGACAACGGCAAAGGAGTGACGGGGCTCGAAGCCGACCCCTTTCGCAATTTTCCTAAAGAATTTGAGGGGAAATACCGGCAAGTTCACAAAGGGGCTCGCACGTTTTGTTCCCAGATTGTCCCGGATTGTCGCGGGTTGTGGCATTGAGGCTCTCGTCGCCGCCGGCCACTGCACCACAACTGGACTACCTATAAGTATGGCTTTTTCTCGGAACTACGAACCAGGCACCTCAGCAAAAGCCAGAATGTTGGTGCCGGTGTCGGTGGTAAAAATAAAAGTACCCGCTTGGTCCCCGGTGAACTTCTGGCTCTTGATCTTCAGTGTGACCGACTTGCCCGCCTTCAGCACTTTCACCGCCTTCGCCACAGGAGGCAGACCCGAGTTCGGATCGAAACTGCTGCCTTGCTCCAACCACAACAGAACTTCAGACCTTCCGCTGTCCATCGCGCCGCCATTGTCAACGGCCAGATTGAACGCGACGGTGCAAGTGGTGTTGGTCGTCTCTGTCTTCTTATCGAACTTCATCTTGCAAGTCTGCCTCACATCGCCAATGGTAACACTCACTGGACTGGATTCTGCCTGATCAATCATGAACGTTTGTCCGCTTACGATGATTGTGCCCGTGCGCGCGCTGGCATTGGTGTTGCCGTCAACCCCGTAGTCAATCGTCCCGTTTCCAGAACCGCTGCCGCCGGAGGCAATGGTGATCCAATCAGCAGTTGTAGCAGCCGTCCACGTGCAGCCGGCGCCAGCAATCAGATTGACGCTACCAGCCGTCGCCGTCGCGCCTATCCGGACCGTACTGGCCGAGAACGCGTACGAGCATCCCGTCATAGGTATGCTCACAGCCACACTCACCACCGCCGACGTGGCGACATTGTTGGACACATCGTAGGCCAGAGCGGTCCACTGATGCATGCCGTTGTCCGAATCGCTGAACGTCCAATCATAAACGTACGGCGGCGCCGAAGCCGTTCCCACCAGCGCGCCGTCTTCATCGAACTCGACCTGGTTCACCGCCGCGCTGTCCTGTACCGTGGCCGCGATGGTGACGGTTTGCGCGTTCGTATAAATCGTTCCGCCGGTGGGACTGGTAATCGTTACGGACGGGGTTATGTGACTCAGCCCGAGCGTGCTTGCCAAGTTGAGCCGGCCGCCAGTGGCTACCGTGCCACTCAGACCGGCAATCAGGGTCGATGTTCTGCAAAATGCGTTGGACCCGTTGCGATGAGGTTTCCGACGGATAGATCGCGGCGTCAAACGCCACCGCGCCAGTTACGTGCGGCGTCGCCATCGAGGTTCCATCGAGATATTCGTATATTTGTGTCGGATCGAACTGGTTGACCACCGTGGCGGTCGTTGGCAAGGCCGCTAATAGCGTCTGGCCGTCGGCTTGCGACAAGGAAACCGCGGGAATCCAGGAACTGGCTGTAATCAGCGTGCCAGTGAAGTTGCCGGACACGTTATTGTAAATGATCGCCGCCCTGGCTCCGGCCGCGATCGCGTTGGCCACTTTGTTGGAGAACGTCAGCGTGCCACGCTGGATCAATGCGATGTTGCCATTGACCGCCGCGGGGAAATCGGACGGGTTTCCCAGCCCGCAGCTATAAACGGTCGCGGTGATGCCGGTGGTCGTGCCCGCGTAGGTCAACCCGTTGTCGAAATAAGTATTGCTCGCTTGGTTCACCACCCCGGTGGTGACCGAAAACCAGGTCGGTATGGTTGACAGGATATTCACCCCCGGTGAACCCAAGTCCACGGTCCCGACGCCGTAATTCGAGAAGCTGGCCAAAGCATCATTTTGGTCCGTGGCAGCCACCACAATCATGTTAGGCAATCGGTAACTGGCCGGATAGGTTGGCGTCGTGTCATTGTCAGCACTGTCATTACCGGCGGCGGTGCAAAACACGATGCCCGCATCCCCAGCCGCTTGGATCGCATCGCTTTCCGTCGTGCTGGAACCTCCGCCGCCAAACGACGCGTTAATCGCCGCAATGTTCACTCCCCCATTTTTCATCATCGTCGCGTACTGGATGGCTTCGATGACCGCCGAGTCGGCAAACGACGAGCCGTCGGCGGAGGCTTTCAGCGCCATCAGTTTGGCCTGGTAAGCGACGCCAATAATGCCTACAGCGTTGTTGCCCGTCGCCGCAATGGTGCCGGATACGTGCGTGCCGTGATAGCCCGAATCAATCGGGTCACCCACTTGGTCGGCAAAATCGTAGCCGTAATAGTCGCCCACGTAACTATCGCCCGCGATTCCACCAGGGTTGCGCCACATGTTGCTGACCAGGTCGGGATGCGTGTAATCAATCCCTGTGTCGATCACCGCCACGACCACGCCCGTGCTGGAAGAAAATCCCACGAGGTTCCAAGCGGCGACAAAGTCGATATCGGCGCCGGCTGTGCCGTTCGTGCCGTTGATGGCCTGCCCTGTATTCTGCAGGGCCCACAACTGCGGGAAGTCCGGGTCGTTAGGCAAAGCGAACGTCCAGCGAAAATAATTTGGCTCGACCGTCTCGATCATCGAATCCCGCTTTAGCTCATCAATCAGCGCCGCCGTTGTTCGGTCCTTGGCGCGGACCAATCCCGAATCCCGGTGAATGTGTTCGGAAAGCCAGTCAAAATGCCGTGCCCACGCCAACCCATGCGCTCCGAGAACTGCTTTCGTCGTCGCAAAATCGACGGAGTCCTTGAACCTCACGAGGACTTCGCCTTCAACGTATGCCGTGGCCGGGTGCGAAGCATCGGCCTCGCCAGTAAGCCCGACCAATGACAGCGCCAGGACCGCGCCAACGATAAGGTGCAGGGGGTGCCCAGCATTCAAAAGCCAATGGCCCGGGCGATCGTTGCATCGCTTCTCTTGATTGTAATTCCCTAAAACCATAACTGCCTCGCCAACAGCCGCTGCAATCCAGAAGGTGTTGGGTATCGCGAAGTTTCAACGTGACCAAGGAACTCGCCCTGGGTGATTTTCCTTGCGCACGCGCTCCTGGCGAGGTGCTACCCATCGCTCGCAAATCAATGTTATTCTACGTGTCGGGCCTTGTCAACGAAGACCTACTGCGCAGAGCGTGGGTCGGTTGCCATGATCGCTTTCTGCTGCGTTAGGAGGTCTCAGCGGCGTTCCCGATGGATTCGGGTTTCAGATTATCACCGAGCGAACAGCCCGGTTGACAATCACCACTCTCACTGTGACTGGCTTCTATCCGCTAGCGGGTTGACAATATGCCAGGCAACCGTAATGGCAATGATAAAGTGGATAATGTCCGCAGCAGCTCAAATGAATGGGGTTAACAGTTGGGAGCCACGTGAACGCAATGTGGGGCATCATGCCGCCCGCCACGGAAGATTGAGTCGCTAAAAGGTCTCCCCGTTCCAGCCCCACATGCTCGGCTTGATGTCGGCGAAATTGATGTAAACCCTGTCCTTGCGGATTCCGGTTTGCGATTCCACCAACCCGCAGAGTAGTTGTGACAACTTGCCGGTCTTCGATTCCGGCAATTCGATGCCACGCAACTCAAGGAAGGCGCACAGCTCTTCCGTGCCCGCGAACTGCATCTGCACGGGGGATTCGACGGACACCATCACGTACTGCTCGGGCTTGCCGAGTTCAAGGGCAACCATCTTGGATGCGGTCTTCAACAGGTTGTGCTTCCGTTCGGCATCGAGGGTCTTGCTGGTTGTGATTTTCAAGTATGGCATGGTCGCTCCTTCTTGCTGTTATGCTGCGATCCTACTCTTTACCGTATCTACAGATCGAGCAGCTCGGGATACCCCTTGATACACCATTGCCGGAACAAGTCCACATCCTCATCGGTCGCGGATCGGTACGGCGCACGGTTGTGCAGGCTGGTTCGCAGAAAGCCAGTTGCCCGTGCTCCCATCCGAGCGTACGCTGTGTCGCTGAACCCCTTGGTTCCAAACTCCCCATCGAGAAACTTCAACAGGGAGCGAATCCGTCCGCGTGCGATTCCTAGCGTCACCCAATCTTTGTTCTGCAGACTTTTCCAGAGTCCGAGGATCAGGCGCGGGTTCCAGCACACCATCATGCTGCAACTTCCCACGGCACCCCTGGGTCCGAGCGCCGACCACAGTTCCTCGTGGACCAGGACATTGACGAACCGCGCCAAAGTTTGACAGCCGGCCGGCGTGGCTCCCACTGTGTCGTTCGTGGCATGGACCGCCGCGTAGGAGGGGACCGCATCCTTGATCTCCTGGTGCTGGCGAACCGTCAGTAGTTTTTTCGCCCGCAGTGTCTCCTCGAACACGATCGGCAAGCCGTCGGCCACCGCAGCCACCTCTTGGAAGAAGGGCACGATCTGATCATCACCCACCTCCAGCCAGAATGGCAGAGCCACCATGATCACCGCCGCGCCCAATTCCACCGCCCTTTCAACACGATGGACCACCCCCCGTGTATGCGTCGCCGTACAACCGATCATGACCGGTTTGCCGTGGGCATCGCACTCTTCAATGGTGGCACGGGTCACGGCACGGAACTCATCCTGCTCGAGTGCATAAAATTCCCCCGTTGTTCCTCCCATGCAGATCCCAGGGACGCCCGCCACGCAACACTTCGTCACGTCGGCGCGATAGGTCGTCTCATCAAAGCCATCGTCGGGCGACCAGGCAACCGGCAGAGCAGCCCATGGTCCGAACAGAGAATTCCTTGAGGACTCCGGTCGGCGAGGGATGTTCATGGATGCTGTTCCGAATATTCAGGCAGTCCAACTGAGATTTTTATCATCAAGCCCACAAGGGTTCAGCCGCCTGCGATTGGAGCATGGCCTGCATCTGGCCAGAAGAAGGAACCTGATCAAAACAACTGGCTGCCGCCAACACCTTGGGTAAAACGTGAATATCCCCGGGCGTATTGATAAAGGCACCCGAACGGCCCATCGCCCAATGGATGGCCAGATCCATCGAAGCCTGGTCCGTGAACGGTTCGTACCAAGTCGCAGCAAAATGAGATTGATCGCGCCAGGGTCGGCGTTGGGCAGTTTTGATCAACTGCACAGCAACGTTCTTGGTTTGAGCCAAAGCGTATAAAGCCTCAAAATCAGCGGCGTAAGCTGGATTCTGCATCAACATGAAATTATAGGGCAGCAGTACCGAATCAAAATCGAACGTCTCCAGACTGCGCTTGTGAATTATCGGCGCATGCAATGTATGGCTGGTAATGCCGACGTAGCGCACCAGTCCCTGTTGCCTGGCCTCCACCACTGCCGCCAACGCCCCGCCAGGCCCTAAGGCCAGTTCCCATTCATCATCCTCAATCACCGCGTGGAGTTGGATTAGATCCAGATGGTCGGTCTGTAAGCGTTCCAGCGAGCGGTGGATGGATGCTTTCGCTTCTTGATAGGTACGATCGCCCGTCTTAGAGGCGAGAAAAAACTCATTGCGGTGGCGTGCGATCCACGGTCCCAAGCGGAGTTCAGCATCGCCATAAGACGCTGCTGTATCAATATGATTAACCCCATATTTGAATAACACTTCCATCGTCTGGTCAGCCTCTGCCTGGCTCACCTGCGAGAAAGCGGCTGCACCAAATAAAGTCCGGGTGCTCAAATGCCCAGTGCGACCAAAGGCCAGTTTTGGTATCATATATTTTTCCTGTTCTTCATTTCACAACCTCGACCCGAATCTTGTCCCTGTCACGAATAGATTTCAGCATGCGAGGATCATGGTGTCCTTCCGAACTCCGGCACGGAGGCTGCCATTGGGTCTTGGTTCAGCAGCAACTCCAACGCCTGTTGCAGGGTCAGATCATCCGGCATGCGGCGGAAATCGCTCGCCTTGGTCACTGAATCGACGCGGCTGTTGATCAGTAGCAATCGCCTGTTGGTGAAGTGTAATCCCAATGTTGTAAGCGCCCACTGGTCATGCCATACAACTTCTTGTTCCAGCAAGAAACTGCCTCCGCCAGCGATGTGGTCAAAGATGCCCCAACCGAAATCAATATCCCGATGCAGCCTGGCTTCTATCCGCACAAGCCGTTGCGTCGTCGAATCGATCAGTGCCGTCCCATTCATCCCTTGCAATACCCGCAATTCTGTGGAACGCGGATGAAAGTCCGGGTTGGGACGGAATGTCACCAAGGCGAATGCGCGACCGGCGCTGTTTGTTTCGGCACCCGCATACTGGTAGAGGAATGCATCCGGCAGCGCTTGGATCACCCGGCGGGCGCGGGCATCGTCGGCGTGTTTGTCGGTTTGGAGTTTCACCAAACGGGCGGGATTCGACAGTAGATCGCGCAAGCGTTCCTCTTCCCGTCGCCTCCGCGTTGGAGTAAGCGGCTGACCGTTCTTGAGAATCAGGCGGCTGACTACCCCGTCGCGGGTCTCGACCATGATCCGGGTCTCCGAACCTTGCGGCGTCTCTTCATGGACCCGGTACATATACTGGTCGCCCGAGTTGTTCGCCGCCAGTTCGTGAGCCACCGTCTCCCGCACCAGCTCGGCTGCCGGAACACTCGGAGACGGTGTTTGTGCTGCCGCTTGAAACGCCAGCAGCAGTAACGGAGCAAATGCCCCCCTCGTGAATGAGATATTCAACGGCTGAAATGTTATACCAGCCGCGACCCCAACATCCTCTCCCAAAATCAAAGGCGCAATCCATTGAGGCTCCGCCACCAGATAATAAGTGGCATGAGGCAGAAACAACTTGCTGGAATGAAGCTCCACGCTATTCTTTGCAACATGAATACCCGCTTGTTATGGCTGGGATTGGCTTCGCTGTGCTTGCGTGGAGTGGCGGTCTTGCCGGCACGGGCCGACACCAACGAGTTGGCGGTTGTCATCCAAGCGGACGGCACAGTGTCCCTGCCCGACGTGGCGGAAGTACCGGCGTACGGTTCGACTGGGAAATGGACCGAGCTGCCGGGGAAATCGTCTGATCGGTATCTGTCGCGACACTTTATGTTCTTGATTCCGGATCATGCGCCAGCCTTGGAGCTGTATCTGGTGAGTGACCGGTCGGGGGAGAAGCCAGACGGCGCATTCGAGATGGGGTTGATCGGGGGCTACGTGAATGGCTTTGCTGGCAAGGCTGGGTTTACAGCCGACGATCCGAAGTTTGAAAACTGCACGGTCGGCGCGACGAAGTTCAAGCGCTGTAAAGTGAAGCTGACCCACGACCAACGGACTCTTTGGGTTTATGGCTATATCTACGTGAGGCAGCCGTCGCTGACATTTCTCTCCGTCCGCCCCGATCCGGATGCCCAAGCTGCCATCGAGCGTTATCTCGCCACTGTCCGTCTTCACTGAGCAAGTGGAAGTGCCACGAAGATGCACACCCGCACGGACGTAATGGCGCAAGCACTGGCCGGAAGGGTGGAAATCACAGCGATGCTGATTATGCTCACGGTGTTCAGTCTGGCGGGGAGCCTTCGCTTGTGTCATGGCAGTTGTCGGACCCGGTAGAAGCGCTGGCTCTGCGCACTGGCCGTCGGATCGATCACTATCACCGCCCCACCAGTCCCCGGTACGTTATTGGTCAACAATGTCCAATTTGGAGTGGCTAGGTCATGGGTCATCTCCGCGCGATAGAACTGCTTGGACACCGTCGTGAAACTGAGTTGCAAGGTCCCACCAACAAATCCGAGCGTGGTGACCTGCGGACGGATTGGCAGTACAATGTAATTGGTGTAGGAGCCTATCTGGGCCATCAAGCTGTCCGTCCCTCCGTAAGCGACACCGGCGTGGCTGAGGATCTCCTGCTCCGTGAATAGCGACACTTGAGTACCGTAGCCGAGCAATACCGCCTCGAGCGCCATGTTCGCGAAGAGACCCTGGATCGTCGTGTGTGGATGCGCCCCGTCCGCAACAAAGGCGGCAGTCCGGTTAGGACTGTTGGTGGGATTGGAATCCGATTGCTGCAGGTGAATGGCGACATTGCCGATGTAGAGCACGGATTGCAGGTTCGTATTCGAGCCGAAGATGACCTTCTGCAACCGGAAGGCATCGACCAGCGGCACCTGCCATTTTTGCGCAAGGTAGACCAGTCCGCTGTTCACCTGTCCGATCACGGCCGAGACCTGCTCGCGTTTGCTGCCATTCGTATAGAAGAAGTTGTTGTAGACGGCCGGAGTCTTGCCGTAGTCGAGGACATTGAATATCACCATGTCCACGCCGGTGGTCACGACGGTCGCCAGCGCGGTCTCGATGTTGGTAAGGGTCTGCGCTACATAATTGCTGATTTGCGCCGACGACCAGGAGCCATTGTAGACCGGGTTGTACGCTGAACTCGGGTAGGACAGGAAGTCGGGGTTGAAATCATTCGCGCCGATGGCTAGTACGGTGTGGGTGATGCCGAAGGGAACCACCTGCGCAGCCAGTCCGGTATCCTGTCCGTCAGAAAGAAGGTTTGCGGATGTGTCCCCAGATAACGCCCAGTTGAACTCGTAGCCCGTGCGCCGCGGACTGCCCCAGGTGCCGCCGGGCTGGCCCGCAGCCGCAGCGGTCGGACCGACATTTACGCCACGATACACAACCAATTGCTGCACCCAGTTCGTCGCGTAGCTTCCGTATGTTTCCTCGAAGTATTCATCGCTAAGGCTGTCTCCCATCACCCCGAGTGCGCCGATCTGTGCATTAGCAGACGTGAGTGCGCCGAGCGCCAACACGAGGATTGCCAACAAGATCCGGCAGGTCATGGTCGCCACAGATGTCTCCAGAACCTCTCGCCTACGCCGCATGGGAGGATTTTACAGGAGACCCATCCCCGACGCAACGACGGCAATCTCACTGTTGCGTGTTACCGGCCCTTGGTGTCGCGATCAACCTTCGGTCGTCTGAGTCCTATCCGTAATGCAACTTCGGCTCCTCGCAAAGTTCCGGATGTCGTTCCTTGAGCTGTACCGGCTGCTCAAAGAGGTGTTCGGTCACCGCGACGAAAAACCCGGCGGGATTGGTCGCCCCGTACTTGCCGAGCAACGTCGCGCGGATGACGGCGAAGACCTACACTGATGCAACTCGTCTGCCGACGGCTTCGGCGATCGATCTGTTGCCAAGCTTTGGCCCTGCAGGCTCACAACTGGGCTCACAAGATTTAGGCGCAGCCTGTCACGGCGGGTCATCGTCAGTCACAGCAAAGGAAGATGTGGACAGAGGCAAGGTGCTCACCGGCAATGCCTAGTGTCGCAATCTGTCATCAGCAGTCGCAATGGGTCACAGCCGGGGAATGGCTGCCTCGCCAGGACTCGAACCTAGATGTTTTTCAATACCGGCTTGACCGGATTCGGCTCCGTCCCACAAATAGGCCCACAAGAATTGGGCGCGGGGTGGCACAGTGATCCCCTCCCAAATTACGATTGATTCAGTGATTCCGCGCTATTTGCGCTCGCACAAGTTTTTACACAGTAGTGTCGGCCTAACCATGCGCTGCAGCGAACGGCGCTCCGCGCCATCGCTGAGCTTTCGCGTTAGTCACCGGGGGCCAACTTGACACATGACATCCTCGAATTGGTCTTGCGGGCGACGCGTTCGGGCGCGAGAACCAGCCAGTGTGGCGCCCCTACTTTGCCGGTGATTGCTGCAGCAGCCGCAGGCCGGTCACCAGCGGCGGGAAGGCGGCGAGGTCGGCGGCTTTGGTACTCCATGTTGTGAATATGTGACCGATGATCTTCGGGTTGTCGTGTAGGGCCCGGCAATACTCGATCAATGCTTCTGTGGCGGCAACGTCTCCCAGCTCGCCGGCAATACGCGAAAACCTTTGCTCGTGAGATATGGAATCGACGGATAAGCGTCCTGCTTGCTGTAATGCCACGGACATAGAATGATGTCCTTCGGGATGAGGTCGGCGGCGGGCGCAGTGCCGTTATGCGAGGCTTCCCATTCGCCGAGCTGGAGTTGCTTGCCGTCGATGAGGCGGTCGGCCCACATCAACATCTGCACGTGGCATTGCCGGGTCAGGTGCGCGTAGTATTCGTTGATGGCTTTAGCGAGAATCTGCGCGGGATCTTTGCCTTCGGTTGCCGGGGATTGTTTCGTGCCGAGCAGGAAAATCTCGTCCATGCCCACGTCCAGGGCGTCGGCCTGGAAGGCGTCGATGAGTTCGTCCATCAAGGGGAAGATGATCTTGTTGACGCGCGGGTCGAGCGGATTCCATTCCCGGCAATAGAGGTCTTTGTTGCCGGGGAACGCGCCGGGGGTGAGATCGAGTTCGGGATACTTCGTGAGCAGGGGGTCGGTGTGCTCCTTCCACGATTGATGGCCGAGGCATTGAAATTCCGGGATGACACGGATGCCGTTCTTCCGGCACTTGGCCACGAACTGCCGCGCGCCGGCTACGGTGATCGGCGTGGCGTTGGCGCGGAGCTCGGGGTGCGACTTGTACTCGAAGTTGTAGTCGACTTCGAAGATGATGACGTTGATGCCCAGTTGGGCGAGCTGCGGGACTTGTTTGTCGAGCGTGACGAGATCGGCTTCGTGCCCGCAGAAGAGATGCACGGCGCGCCATTGATGATTGGATGTTTGGGCGGCAACAGACCAACAAAGCATGAAGGTCAACGTCACGCAAGCGATTGCACGAAGGTGGCGCATGCCGAAAGGATAACATACCGGGAGGGAACCTGTCACGTGGTCGTGGCGTGAGTCGCCAGCAACGATTCGAGTTGTGCGCGCGTACCTTCAGAAACCGTTCAGTCTACAAGACCTCGCCCAAAAAGTGAGGGACGCCATCAATGCCCTGTAGTTCTAACTGCGGGGGCACAATCGCCTGCCCGATTAGACAGAGAAGGGATTTCGGAATGCCATTAGCGGTTGATAACAACGGACAATCAAACGCGGTCGAGTCCGCCAGCAGCAACATAATCCATCATACCCTAGCGCGACGGGGGAACACCTCGAAGGGGCGGACCATGAGTCCACCGCGGCTCCTCGGTCAAATCCCCCTTGGCCATCACTCCTCCTCCTTGTGGGAGGCAGCGTATCATAAGAAATCGGCATTTATGAGACGGCTTCTACACCGGCGACCTGACAGAAGTGCAATGGACACCTCTGTTCAAGTGTAAAGCTCACTGAAGACTCGTCCCGTCATTTTCCTTGCCTGTCTGGCGCTCGGGAATACCACAACTACCCATCCCAGAATCATTTAGCGCCTGGCAATCAAGCAGCCAGCGAAGGTTCATATTGTGTGGCATAGAAGGCGCTCATATCCATGAATAATAACGGAAACGTGATGTCCACGAGATACATAACGCATGAGTCATTTGTGCCCCGAGGGGGGCTTATTATTTCTCCATCGGTCATGGTGAAGTCTTCGTGCGCAGCCCGCAGTGTGGAGAAGTTTGCCGTAAATCAGACAAACGGGAATCTCTACCATGAAGAATAACGATGTACGCAAGGGCCAATTGTCTGCTTGCCGGGTCAAAAGACGCACCCTGCCACTGCTGTTATTTTCACTCTTGTGCGCGGCGCTGGCAGGTCCGCAAGCGTTTGCCAATCCATCGCCCTCGATTAGTTCGCTGTCTCCTTCGGACACGAATCTTTGCGCCGGCGCGTTTACGCTAACGATGAACGGCTCCAGTTTTCAGAACGGCGCGACTGTGAGCTTCGGCGCGAACAATCGATCGACGACGTTTGTAAGCTCCAGCAAACTCACGGTCAGCATTCTGACGAACGATGTGGGTGCCGCAGGTAGTTTCACGGTCAAGATTACGAACCCGGACGGTAAGACCGACAGCACAACCTTCACAGTCGACAAAGCCACGACTACCACCGCTGTGACGTCGTCGGCGAATCCCTCGTGTACTGGCAATCCGGTGAATTTCACGGCGACAGTGAGCAGTCCAACCACATGTACCAATCTGACCGGAACTGTGCAATTCAAGATCGACGGTTCCAACTTTGGGACGGCGGTCACTCTCGCAAGCGGTAACGCCACCAGTGCGACGACCAATTCGCTTCCGCCGGGAAGCCATACGGTCACGGCCATATACAACGGTGACGGCAACTTCAACACCAGCAGCAATTCGGTTTCCGGCGGTCAGATTGTTACCGGCACCGTGGCGAGCAACAATGGTTCGATCTGTGCGGGCAGCACGTTGAATCTGACCGCTTCAACAGTCGCTGGCGCGACCTACAGTTGGACGGGTCCGAACGGTTTCAGCACCTCGGCGCAGAATCCCTCCATCGCCAACGCGACCACAGCAGCCTCCGGCATCTATACTGTTGCGGTGACTGTGGCGGGTTGCACCCCGGTACCGGCAACCACTACCGCCACAGTCAACGCGATACCGGCAGCTCCAACGGCTGGCAATAGCGGCCCGATCTGTATGGGTAGCACATTGAACTTGACGGCCTCGACAGTTGCCGGTGCGACCTACAGTTGGACGGGTCCCAACAGCTTCAGTTCCTCGGCGCAGAATCCCTCCATCGCCAACGCAACCACTGCGGCTTCCGGTATCTACAGTGTCGCGGTGACCGTGGTGGGTTGCACCTCGACCGCGGCTACGACCACCGTTACAGTCAATGCGATTCCGTCTGCACCCACTGCCGGGAACAATGGGCCAATCTGCGCCGGCAGTGCGTTGAACCTGACCGCCACGACTGTTTCCGGTGCGACCTACAGCTGGACAGGTCCCAATAGCTTCAGTTCCTCAGCACAGAACCCTTCAATCCCCAGCGCCACCACTGCCGCCTCGGGTACTTACAGCGTCACCGTCACGGTCAACGGTTGCACTTCCGCGGCCGCAACAACCGCTGCGACGGTTAAGGCGATTCCGTCTGCACCGACGGCTGGCAACAATGGTCCGATCTGCGCGGGCAGTACGTTAAACCTGACCGCTTCGACTGTCGCTGGCGCGACCTATAGTTGGACGGGCCCCAACAGCTTCAGTTCTTCAGCCCAGAATCCTTCGATCCCCAGCGCCACCACTGCCGCCTCCGGCACCTACAACGTAACGGTCACGGTCAATGGCTGCACTTCCGCCGCCGCAACAACCATGCGACGGTCAATGCGAAACCGTCCTCGCCGACGGCTGGTAACAACGGTCCGATCTGCGCCGGCAGTACGTTGAACCTGACGGCCACGACTGTCGCCGGTGCGACCTACACCTGGACGGGTCCCAACAGCTTTAATTCTTCAGCGCAGAATCCTTCGATCAACAATGCGACCACGGCGGCCTCGGGCACCTATAGCGTAACCGTGACCGTGAACGGCTGCACCTCGACAGCGGGCACCACAACCGCGACGGTCAATGCGATCCCGGCCGCACCCACTGCGGGTAACAACGGCCCGATCTGCGCGGGCAGTACGTTAAACCTGACCGCTTCGACTGTCGCTGGCGCGACCTATAGTTGGACGGGTCCCAACAGCTTCAGTTCTTCAGCCCAGAATCCTTCGATCAACAATGCGACCACGGCGGCTTCCGGCACCTATAGCGTGACGGTGACTGTGAACGGCTGCACTTCAGCCGCGGGCACCACCGCCGCAACAGTCAACGCGATTCCAGCCACACCGACGGCTGGCAACAGTGGCCCGATTTGCGAGGGCAGCACGTTGAACCTGACCGCTTCCACGATCGCCGGCGCAACCTATAGCTGGACCGGACCGAACAGCTTTAGCTCTTCAGGGCAGAATCCTTCGATCAACAACGCGACCACGGCAGCTTCCGGCACCTATAGCGTAACCGTGACCGTGAACGGCTGCACCTCGACAGCGGGCAGCACAACCGCGACGGTCAATGCGATCCCGGCCGCACCCACTGCGGGTAACAACGGCCCGATCTGCGCGGGCAGTACGTTAAACCTAACCGCCACGACTGTTGCCGGCGCTACCTACAGTTGGACGGGCCCTAATGGGTTTACCTCGGCTGATCAGAACCCGTCGATTTCGAATGTAACCGCATCAGCCTCCGGGTCCTATAGCGTGAGCGTGACCGTTAACGGCTGCCCCTCGACCGCGGCTACGACCATTGCGACTATCAACAGCGTGCCAGTCATCACCGGGCAAACATCCGGGGCGACCAATTGCGTCGGCCAGATGATCGCGTTCTCTGTGACAGCCAGCGGGGACGGACTGACCTACCAGTGGAGCAAGGATGGAAACGGCATCGACGGCGCGACCAACAGCAGCTATGCGATTGCATCGGTCAGTAGCGGCGACGCCGGCAGCTACGACTGCGTCGTGAGCGGTACTTGCAGCCCAACTCTCACCTCGGGTCCCATGATACTTACGGTCAGTCCCGCCGCGATTGGCGGGGCGGCGACGGTCACGGCAGCGAGTGTTTGCAGCGGCGACAGCATGACGATCACGCTGTCGGGCTATCTGGGCTCGATTCAGTGGCAGTCCTCGACCGACAACGTGACGTTCGCTGATATCAGCAGTGCCACCAATGAAACATTGAGCACAGGGCCGGTGGTCATGGCGCTGTATTTCCAAGCGGTTGTCACCAGCAGCCCTTGCAGCTCGGCGACTTCCAGCGTGGCGGTGGTGACGGTGAACACCACGGCACCCCGGGTCAGTGCGGGGCCGATCGGCACGAATGTTTGTGAGGGCAGTACGACGACCTTCTCCGTGGCGGCGACCGGCAACGGTTCGCTCGGCTATGCGTGGCGCAAGCGCGGCACCGGCTGGGCCAACGGCTGGACCTTGAATGCCGGCGATGGCGGCTTCTTCACCGCCAGTTCGACCGGGAATGACAATGCGCAGGCGGCCTCCAATAGTGGGCAGGACATCGACACGGGCGGCAGCGCCTGGGGCTTGTCCAATGCCGGGCCAAATGTGACGGAAGCGCTACGCCTGTTCGATGCGCCCCTGTCGGTGGGCCAGACTTTCGCGATTGATATGGACAACGGCGCCAGCGTCGTGGGAACGGTCGGATTCGGGCTGCAGGATTCCAGCAGCGGGTCGAACCGGTTGGAGGTTTACTTTGTCGGCGGTCGGAGCAACTACACGATCAACGACGCCAACGGCGAGCACGACAGCGGTGTGCCGTTCACGTGGGCGGGATCAATGTGCAGGTGCGCCTGACCAGCACCAACACCTACGCGGTGACCATCACCCGTTACATCGATGGGCAGAGCGGCAGTTTCGCGGGCACCCTGAACAACGCCGGTGTGGTGGATCGCCTGCGGCTGTTCGACGCCAACGGCGCGGGTGGCCCCAATAACGATCTGTATTTCAACAGCCTCCGAGTGGCTTCGGCTGATGACAACGCCGCGGATGCAGCCTACAGCAGCGGCTGGTCCAATGGCGCAAATGGCGGCCAGGTGCCGTTGGTTGATGGCGGTGATGTCGTCGGGTCGGGCACGTCCACACTAACGATCTCACCCGCCGCCATGGCAGACGGCGGCTCCTATGATGTTTCGGTGGTCGATGGCTGCGGCCTGGTCGCGATTTCCAGCGCAGCAGGATTGACGGTGAACCCGAACCCGACGGCGTTCAACCTGACGGGCGGCGGTTCGTACTGCAACGGTGGCAGCGGAGTGCTGGTTGGGTTGGATGGCTCACAATCGAATGTCAACTATCAGTTGGAGCTGAACAACGTCAACACCGGTTCGCCGGTGACGGGCACGGGCGACGCGCTCTCGTTTGGCAACCAGACAACGGCGGGCGCGTACACGGTGGTCGCGACGGATGCCGGCACCGGTTGCACTACATCGATGAGCGGCAGCGCGGTGGTCACGATCAACCCCTTGCCGACGGTATTCAATGTAACGGGCGGTGGAACGTATTGCTCGGGTGGCAGCGGAGGGCTGGTTGGGTTGGATGGTTCGCAGCCCAACGTCAACTATCAGTTGCAGCTTAACAACGTCAACGACGGTTCGCCGGTGACGGGCACGGGCAGCGCTCTGTCGTTTGGTAATCAAACAGCAGCGGGCGTGTACACCGTGGTGGCCAGTGATGGCACGACGGGCTGCACTTCATCGATGGCCGGTAGCGCGACGGTCACAATCAATCCGACCCCGAGTTGCACGGTCAGTCCGACTAGCGCAACGATCTGCGCTGGTGGGTCCCAGACCTTCACGGTAAACCCGAGTGGCGGCACGCCGGGTTACACCTATCTCTGGAGCGACCGCACAACGGGAATGAGCATCACCACGAATGCAGCCGGCACGTACTCTGTGACCGTGACGGATTCCGACGGCTGCACAACGACGTGTAGTGTGACCCTGACGGTCAATCCGCTCCCAGTGGCCTTCAATGTGACCGGCGGCGGAGCGTATTGCGCAGGCGGCAGCGGAGTAACGGTTGGGCTGGATGGTTCGCAGTCCGGGGTCAATTACCAGTTGCAGATCAACGCTGTCGACACCGGCTCGCCCGTCTCTGGCACGGGTGTCGCACTGTCCTTTGGCAACCAGACGGGAACAGGCACGTACACCGTGGTGGCCATCGACGGTACCCACCGGCTGCACCTCGTCGATGACCGGGAGCACGACCGTCACGATCAATCCGACGCCGAACGTCACCAGCGGACCGAATCCGCAAGCAGTCTGCGCGAGTGGTAATGCCAACTTCGCGATCACAGCCAGCGGTACTGGTTTGAGCTATCAGTGGCGTGAGAACGGGTCACCGATCAGCGACGGCGGCACCATCGGCGGTTCGACCACAACGAATCTGGTGCTCACCGGCGTGGCGACGGGCGATTCCGGCAACAGCTTTGATTGCGTGGTCAGCGGCACGTGCAGTCCGCCGGCGACCTCCAGCGCGGCGACCTTGACGGTGAATGCCGGCGCGGTCGGCGGCAGCGCGGCGGCGACACTGACCAGCCTTTGCCTTGGCGACGGCACGACCGTCACGCTGTCCGGCAGCACCGGAGATATCCAATGGCAGTCCTCAACGGACAACGTGGTGTACGCCAACATCAGCGGTGCGACCAACACGACGGTGAACATCGGAGCGCTGCTGGCAACGACCTACTTCCAGGCTTTGCTGAGCAGTCCGTGCAGCTCGGCGACTTCCAGCGTGGCCACCGTCTCGGTCAACACCACCGCGCCCAGTATCAGTGCGGAGCCGGCCAGCACGAATGTTTGCCAGGGCGGCACCGCGAGCTTCTCGGTCAGCGCCACCGGTAACGGCACGCTGGGTTATGCCTGGCGCAAGCGGGGCACCGGCTGGGCCAACGGCTGGAGCTTGAATAGCGGCGATGGCGGCTTCTTTACCGCCAGTTCCACCGGCAATGACAATTCCCAGCCGGCCTCCAATGGCGGGCAGGACATTAACACCGGCGGTATCGCCTGGGGCATGTTCAATACCGGGCCGGGTGTGACCGAAGCACTCCGGCAGTTCAATGCGCCTTTGCCCGTGGGCCAGACTTTCGCGATGGACATGGACAACGGCGCCAGCGTCGTGGGAACGGTCGGATTCGGGCTGCAGGATTCCAGCAGCGGGTCGAACCGGTTGGAGGTCTACTTCGTCGGGGGCCGCAGCGATTACACGATCAACGACGCCAACGGCGAACACGACAGCGGTGTGCCGTTCATGTGGGCCGGGATCAATGTGCAGGTGCGCCTGACCAGCACCAACACTTACGCGGTGACCATCACCCGTTACATCGACGGACAGAGCGGCAGTTTCGCGGGCACGCTGAACAACGTCGGTGTGGTGGATCGCCTGCGGCTGTTCGACGCCAACGGCGCAGGTGGCTCCGCCAACGATCTGTACTTCAACAGTCTGCGAGTGGCTTCGGCTGATGACAACGCTGCGGACGCGGCCTACAGTGGTGGGTGGACCGATGGCGCAAATGGCGGCCAGATGCCGTTGGTTGATGGCGGCGATGTCGTCGGGTCGGGCACGTCCATACTAACGATCTCACCCGCCGCCATGGCGGACAGCGGCTCCTATGATGTTTCGGTGGTCGATGGCTGCGGCCTGGTCACGATTTCCAGTGCAGCAGGATTGACGGTGAACCCGAACCCGACGGCGTTCAACCTGACGGGCGGCGGCGCGTATTGCGACGGTGGCAGTGGAGTGCTGGTTGGGTTGGATGGCTCACAATCGAATGTCAACTATCAGTTGGAGCTTAACAACGTCAACACGAGTTCACCGGTGACGGGCACGGGCAGCGCCCTGTCGTTTGGTAATCAAACAGCAGCGGGTGCGTACACCGTGGTGGCCAGCGATAGCACAACGGGTTGCATCTCGACCATGAGCGGCGGTGCGACCGTCACGATCAATCCAGTACCGACGGTGTTCAATGTTACGGGCGGTGGAACGTATTGCGCGGGTGGCAGCGGAGAGCTGGTTGGGTTGGATGGCTCACAATCGAATGTCAACTATCAGTTGGAGCTTAACAACGTCAACACGGGTTCACCGGTGACGGGCACGGGCAGCGCCCTGTCGTTTGGTAATCAAACAGCAGCGGGTGCGTACACCGTGGTGGCCAGCGATAGCACAACGGGTTGCATCTCGACCATGAGCGGCGGTGCGACCGTCACGATCAATCCAGTACCGACGGTGTTCAATATTACGGGCGGTGGCACGTATTGCGCGGGTGGCAGTGGAATGCTGATTGGATTGGATGGTTCGCAATCGAACGTCAACTATCAGTTGCAACTGAACAACGTCGCCACCAGCTCGCCGGTGGCGGGCACGGGCAGCGCCCTGTCGTTTGGCAACGAAACAGCGGCGGGTACGTACACGGTGGTCGCGACGGATGCCAGCACCGGCTGTGCCTCGTCGATGGCCAGCAGCGCTACGGTCGCGATCAATCCCTTGCCGACGGCATTCAATATCACCGGCGGTGGCGCCTATTGTGCGGGTGGTGGCGGGGTACCAGTCGGGTTGGATGGGTCGCAGTCCGGGGTCAACTATCAGTTGCAACGCGACAATGTCAATACCGGCTCACCTGTCCCTGGCACCAGAAGCGCACTGTCATTTGGCAACCAGACGGCAGTGGGTACGTACGCGGTGGTGGCCACGGATGGCGGGACGGGTTGCATCTCGACGATGGGCGGCAGCGCGACCGTCACAATCAATCCGACCCCGAGTTGCACGGTCAGTCCGACTAGCGCAACGATCTGCGCTGGTGGGTCCCAGACCTTCACGGTAAACCCGGGCGGCGGCACGCCGGGTTACACCTATCTCTGGAGCGACCGCACAACAGGATTGAGCATCACCACGAACGCAGCCGGCACATACTCTGTGACCATGACGAATTCCGACGGCTGCACAACGACGTGTAGTGTGACCCTGACGGTCAATCCGCTCCCAGTGGCCTTCAATGTGACCGGCGGCGGAGCGTATTGCGCAGGCGGCAGCGGAGTAACGGTTGGGCTGGATGGTTCGCAGTCCGGGATCAATTACCAACTGCAGATCAACGCTGTCGACACCGGCTCGCCTGTCGCTGGCACGGGTGCCGCACTGTCCTTCGGGAACCAAACGGGCGTCGGTACCTACACGGTCGTGGCCACCGATGGCACGACGGGTTGCATTTCATCGATGACTGGTAGCGCGACGGTTTCATTCACCGATCCATTCCCATGCTGGCAATTGCAGTACTTTGGCTGCACCAACTGCCCGCAGGCGGATGCAGCGGCAGATCCCGATGGCGATGGCCAGAACAACCTGGCGGAGTTTCTCGCGGGCACCGACCCGACCAACAGCGCGTCGGTATTGCGCATTATCTCGGTGGTGCCGCAGGGCTCCGACCTGACGATTACCTGGACGACTGCCGGCGGGCACACCAATGCGCTGCAGGCTACGGTGGGTAACCCCGGTTACAACACCAACTTCGCGGATATTAGCGACCCGATCATCATCACCGGCAGTGGGGACGCGACAACCAACTACATGGATCTTGGTGGAGTGACCAATGCGCCGGCGCGGTTCTATCGAGTGCGGCTGGTGCCGTAGTGGTGGCGGCTAGCCAGGCTAGGATTATTAACGAACACACCGATCACATCGATTGGCGTGCACCGGACATCCGTGCTTCCGTTCCTTGTGTCCAGGTTTCCCGTGGCAGACGTGAAGGAAATATTTCCATTCACGCCGGCAGATGGCGACACGGCAATGCCGTCGCCGCAGTGTTTTTATTCGACGGGCGTTCTTCATATTGTTGCCTCCGTAGCGAGTTGGATCAGGTCCTTCAGTCGCTGACAGTCTTTGCAGTCACTACGACCTGCCGGGGGCTCCGACATATTCGCGATCTGGCGCACCTTGGCCAGCAGCGGCAGGATGCCTTTCGCGTGGAGTTCTACCGGCACGATCTTGGCAGCGAAATTCATCGAGAACCCATTGTTGCGGTACAGAGCGAGCGGATTGCTATTGTCGAGTGGCTGTGGTTCACAATAAATCAACCACAGCGACGAGACCCGTCCCAGGCCAAGCTGCTCGGTGATCGTCGCGTAGCCGTTTAACTGCGCGTGATACAGCGGCAAGAGCGCGTCCGCGTTCTCGGTGTATTTCGCAGTTTTGTAATCCAGGATGCTGATGCTGCCGTCGGAGCAACGTGTCATTTCGTCTGGGGCGCCCACCAGCAATATGTCGGTGGCTTCATCCAGCCACCCGAATTTTGACCAGTGCGGTACTGCCAGGGGTGTACCCAAGTCGGGCGGCAACCAAGACGGAAGGTGGCTGTGTGCCGCAAAATGAGCGGCGACGACGCGCTTAACATGGCTGTCCAGCGTACTGAAAATCCCCGGGAAAAAAGTGAATGGCATTCGCCACCCGCACCGCAGTTGAAGCCAGAAGCACCGCGCACAGAAGTTCGGCATGGCCAACTCCCCAAGATGTTTAGCCGAGATGCGAATTGGTTGGTTCATCGTTCGCCCTCCGCCGCGGCCTGCAGCAGCCGGTCATTCAGCACTTGGGAGATTCGGCTGGGATCCCGTCAGCCGCGGCGCCGAAAGGCTTGGCGACCTGCTTGAGATCCGTTGAGAGCGTGTAGCGACCGCACATACTGCGATTGTTGTCCCGCCGCCGAAGAATTTCAAGCGGACAACGGCTTTGCTCGCTCGTCCACTGAATATTCCTCCGGCAGGCACGAGGCACGGTTCAGTCGCCGAGTCCCGGTCACGGCGATTCGCTGGAGGAGTTCAAGCCGTGTCGCCACCGGCACTTCCTGCCATGCCGGCATTCTCTCCAGGGTCAGTGCTTCGTCCCGACGAACCAGCAGACCCCAGTGCAACGGCACCTCGTGAACCTTTAGAATTCCGTCCTCGACAACCAGGAAGCAGAGGTTCGCGCACTGGTAGCGCGCGACCTTGTCGAACTTGGTCTTGCCATATAGCCCACGAGCATCTCAAGGCCGCCTTCATCGAGCTTGGGCCAGCCGTCGCTCGCCGTCCTGAATGTGATCCCCTTTGGCGGGCGCGCATCGCCGAGCATTTCTTTCAGGCGTTTTTGAATCCGTCGGCCCGTATCTTCCAGCGCCAGTACCAGTATCTCATGAATCCTGTCGCTCGCCTTCGGGCCGAGATTCAGCGCCCCGGCGGCAGCAAAGGTGATGCTCAGAATTAAATAACTTTTCCCCAATTTGGGCGGTCCTGCCACAACGGCCGTGCCCCGGTCGGGTAATACGAGTTCAATGACCCAAGTCACGGGTTCAAATGTTTCATCGTAAATCTCCTCAGCCGACCAGAAGCGCCCGCCGTCTTGTGCGACGGGTACCAGCGCAGCCGAGGGGCTGGTGAAGCTCGGTGCGACGCCCACGCTGTTGGAATCGAGCCAGAGGAGCTTCTGCCAGGCGCCATCTTTGTCGACACGACGAGAGCCAGGAAGTCGGCACGGCTGACTGGCGGTGAACATCTCCGTATCAAATCCCCACGCGGAAACTATAGTTTTAAGTTCGGCAACAACCTCCTCGGATGGATAATCGAACCAGGCGTGCAAGCTTTTGCCTGCCGTGTTCACGATCGCTCGCAGGCGCATGAATCGTCTGCAGCATTTATAAACAGCGAGCACCTGTTCGTGCGTGGCGTTGTCGTGTTCCAATGGCCTTGGGGGCTCTGGGCGTGGACACGCTGCCCCTTGGGGGCACGCCCGCACAGACGGGTCAGGTTGGTCTTGGCACCCGATTCGTCCAGGAAGATCAATCGGGCGGGGTCGAAGCTGGCTTGTCGGCGGCGCCACGTGCGGCGCGCCCGCGTGATATCCGCACGGTCTTGCTCGCTGGCCCGGAGCGTCTTTTTTTACATGTCAGTCCCCTCCGCTGCAGCGCGTAATGGATGGCGGGCAGCGAGCAGTTCAGCGCCACCGCCACGCGGAGTTCTTTCAAGGTGAGGTTGGGTTTGCGACTCAGCAGCGTCCGCATCTGGCGCTGATGGGCCGCCAGGATCAGGGGCTTGCGCCCGGAGCAGTGATGACGCGGGGCGATGTCTCCGATCCGGCGGCGCTGCTGCAAGAGCTTCTTGACCATGCCCAGCGACACGCCGTAGCGATTCGCGACCTCATCTCGCGTGCCCTCCTCACGGTCGTAGGAAGTCAAAATCCGTTCGCGCAGGTCCAACGATAAGGTTCGCATCAGTCCAGTCTGTCACAGACGAGACTAGATGGCTACACTTTTATTTAAAATGCTCTAAATGGCCAAGAGGAATATTTTTCCAAGGAGTGCCGGGGAGATCACCGATTGGTCAGCGGACGGAGCAAGGCCGCCGACGCAGTACCATACATCGACCGCAGCTCATTTACAGGATGGTCTGGAGAATGCCTGAGCTTTTAAGTCCTGGCTGCGCGTGATGCCGAATCGCTTGAGGGCTTCCGCACGGTTGATGAAATCGCCTTTTTCGGTGACGAAGCCGTGGTTGTTATCATCGCCGGTCCAAGCGTCGAGCGTGTCGGCGGGCACCAGAATGTCCCGCAGCAGACGCAGGTACAACATGATGTGACTCTCTCTCGGAATGCCAACATACACCTTGCCTTCGATGGTGAACGCAACTGCGCGCACCTTGTCGTGGTCTGCCCCGTCATTGATCATAAGAAACTCCGATCGATGAAGTCGCGCCCCGACGCGCAACGTGGCGCGGCCACGGGGTGGCGGGGGGACTGGTTTTTCGTTTCACAAACCGCGGACAATACGCCGCGAAGCCTGACCGGTACTATGGGGTGTTCACCCCATATACAGGATTTGGTGAATCCAGCGCCTACGGCAGCAACCGCACGCGGCAGAGGCGGGGGGAAGTGGAGTGCCGCCCATTCCGTGCGCAATGGTGTGCAGCACGGCGGTCACCAAAAGGTGGTAAATATTTACCACTCAATGGCGCGAGGGGCCTCAGTCGCCACCGAGTCGTGGTCAGTCAACGACCTTGGGGGATTCAGTGTCTACGGCACCAGACGCACGCCGTAGTAGCGGGCGGGCTCAACATAGCCTTCCTCGCTTAAACAGTCCGCTTCGAAACCAATTCTCAACCTGCGTGCTCCGTCCGCCGGGTACGGTTCAACTTTCCTTTTTCAACTTCTGCCCAAGCCGGTGGCGTGCTCGACCCTCCGCTACTTCGCTGTTCCGGATTTATCGGCTGTGGCGGTGTAAAGCAGCACGCTGTCGTCAGCGAATGCCTCATCTCCAACCATGAGCACCGCCGGCAGCGACACGGTAACGCCAGGGTGTGGTGTCGTGGCGTTGGTCAAACCGTAGGCGGCCCATGAACTGGCAAATGAACCATGACTCAATTTGACCGTCACCGTCCAGACGGCGGGCCGCGTCTTCGTCGCTTTGCGTAATGCGAGCCGACAAGTCCCTTGGGCGTTCACACCGCGTCCCTGGCTGTCGAGCGTAAACGTCTCTTGCGCTTCCCCGATGTCCAAGGCCAGCGTTTGACCGGCCGGGCAGGAAATCGGGACTCAGTTCCGGCGTGGCGGTGAGACTGCAACTGTCGGAATTCGCCTTCGCGAAGTTCAACTTTGCCTGCAACTTGGTGACGGCAAGCTGGCAGGCTACCGCAACCGTCAGGTTGCTGGTGATCGAAGCTCCGCCGGCGCTCACGGTAACGCTGGCCGTGGCCGGCCCGCAATTGGTGGTGGCATAGACATGCAGCGCGGTGCTGAGGGACGACTCGGCGTTGGTCACATCGTCCCCGAATTGCCACTGATAACTGAGTGGCTGGCCCACCGGACCGGTCGCGCCGACATTGAAGACATTCGTCTCGCCCACCATGACCACGGAAACGTTTGGAATGTTCAGCAGTGCATTTGTGACGACGGGCGCCGAGACAATGAGCAAGGCTTGATTGGTTGGCGCCAGCACGGCGTGGACAATGAGGTTGGTCATGCTCAAGCCGCCGTAACCGAAAACCGTCAGCGTGACCGAGTAGATGCCGGCGTTCGAATACGTATGGCTCGGGCTGGTCAGGGGGCTCGTACCCTCGTCATCAAAGGTCCACAAGCGGCCGGTGATAATGCCACTGGACGCATCGGTGAAGTTCACCAATAGCGGCGCTGTGCCCATTGTCGGACTGGCCGTGAAACCCGCCACCGGTGGCGGCGCCAGAACCGTACCGGGACCGACGGGGTAGGTAGAGAACGAGACGGTGCCATTGTTGGCATTGATCAGGCCGTTATTGACCACCGGCCCGGCGAAGAAGGTGCTCGCCCCGCTGCTGACCACGATGGTGCCGTTGTTGGTGACGAGACCGGCAAAGTTCAATGTGCCGCACTCATTCGTGATCGTTCCCAGGTTGATCACGGCGCCATTGATCGTGCCGCAGCCGTTGAGCATGGCTCCGGCATTCACCGTCAACCCGGCATCGAAGGCATGGGTGCCGCCCAGCAGCGTCATGGTGGCCGCATGGATGCCGTCGCCCACCACGAAGGGCTGGCCGTTGGAGTTGGTCGTCGCCATGACCGTGAGTTGGCCTTGCCCAAAAACAAATCGACCTTGCGGGCTGATCGTGAGCGGGCCGGTTAATGTGCCGCCCTGGATGGACAGGGTGCCCGGGTTGCTACTGTTGCTGACGACCACCCGGGAAGCCGTCACGGTGCCGTTGGAGATCGTCATCTGCCCGACTCCGTCGTTGCCGATGAAGGTGGTGTTGTTGGTGGCCAGCAGATCGCCACCGGTCATCCAGACCACACCGGTGGAATCCGGGTCTTCCCCGACATGCAGTAACGAGACCACCGATAGTGTGCCCCCGTCGATCAGCATGGAACCATTATCGTTGTAGCCGATGTAGATGTCCTCGCAGAAGATCAAGCCGTTGGACAGGGTCACCCCTCCCGGATGCGTCTGCCCGCCGTAAATGGTGCCGTTGGTAAGAATCAGCTCACCGCCATCCACGGTCAGGTCGTTGGCCACTAGGGCGGTATTGGTGCCGGCCGAACTGAACCCAAAATCGACAGTGCCACCGCTGCTGATGGTCAGATCGCCATGACCTCCGGCGCTACTGCCCAACAGGATCGTACTGGCCAGTACTGTGCCGTTGGAGACCATCATATGACCCACGCCCACGCCATTGGTGCTGGTGCCATCATTGCCGATGCCGATGACGCCGTTGGTCACGATAAGCTGGCCGCCAACCACCTGTAGGGCATCCGTCGAGCCAATACCGGCGCCGAATTGTGTGTTCGTGCCGATATTCACCGTTCCGCCGGTTATATGGACGAATGCTTGGAAGTTCGTTGCTAAAGTCGTGCTGCCGTTAAGTTGTGACAGGACTGTTAAAGTCCCACCGGAGACCGTCAGGGTTCCTTGACTCTGAATGTTCGTTGAGATTGCTAGCGAACTGCACAATACCGAACCATTCGACAGTGTGAGCGAAGCGCTGCCGATGTTGATAAATCCCAACCCGTTGGTGACGACGAGGGTCCCGCCGGTCACCCAAACGGTGCCGGTCGTGCCCCCAAGCACACCGGCCTCGATAAAGTCGCTCGATTCCAGGTATCCACTCCCTGAGACAGTGAGCGTCCCGTCGCTACCAGGGTTGCTGCCGATGCGCAAGCTGATCATAAGGACAGTGCCGCCAGTGACCGTCATTTCCCCCGCGCCACCCACGCCCAACAAGGTGGGGGCGTCTTGGGCGATGAGAGTTCCTCCCGTCACGAGCACCGTGCCTAGCGCACCTGGCGCCCCGCCGACCTCTAAGTCGAAGGCGCCTGGGATGCAATTCGCGAATTGGAGCGTGCCGCCGGACAAGTTGAGCGTGCCTTGCGAGCCGCTATTGTTGCCCACACTAATGCTGAAGGACACCATCTCGCCGCCCTGGATGGTCAACGTACCGGTGCCATTCAGGCCAACGTCCAATCGAAAGGATTCACAAATAGAATTGGTCGTAGTAAGCACGCCGCTGGCCAGGGTCAGGGCCCCATCCAAGTAGAGGGGATTTACCCCGGGCGGGTAATCGAAATACGGGAAACCATAATACTCGACGGCCGAGTTGGTGATGTAGAGTAGCCCGCCGTTGGTAATAACGAGCGAGTTCAAGATCCGCAGCGGCACGTTTGTGCCGGCATTGTTCAGTAACAGTTCGTTCACCGACCCAGCGGGCGCTCCCAGAAAGAGGCTGTTGATGGTCAGGCTATTTGAAAAGCTGCCGGACGTTGTGGCGTCGATCGTGACGGTTTTGGAGACGGTATTGGTGATCAGGTCGGCTGCATCGCTGGTGGATGGTGCGGTGCCCAGCGACCAGTTGGCCCCCGTCTCCCATTTGCCGCTGGCGGTGTTAGTGTAACTGTTGACCTGGGCTTGGGCGGAGGACAGAAACGTGCTCGTAACGCTTCCGCAAAGCACGAGAACAAACCCGATTGTCAGGGCCTTTGAGTGCATCGGTCCACTTCTGACTGAGGATGAAAAGCTGCCAACTTCCGCCGCTCGCCTGCGGCGTATCTTTCCACAGGCGCCGAGTTAATCAAAATTGGGAACGGCTGTCCAGAGGGAACGGCGCTCCGCGATGCTTGCTTCGGCGCTACTGGAGGAAGAGCCTGATGGAGACCTTCTCGGCGGTGGCGTTGGTGCCCTTCAACGAAAGGCGCCCGGCGCTGAATGTGCCGGAGAAGTTGATCGGCTGTCTGTCGAAGGTGATGTACCCGTACACCTTGCTGCGGGAGGTCACCAGCAATTGTCCCACCATCATGTCCGGAGCGTCGCTCGTGGCGATGTTGAAGATGCCAACATCATTGGCATTGGTGGTGATGAGGTAGCTCATATTCATCGGGGTCTTGACTACCGTCACCGCTCCCGACCAAGTGCCGCTAATATCCGGGGGCATCGTCGTCGCCGGGATGCCCTTCCAGTGGAAGGTGCCGATCGTAGTGGACGCCACCCCGCTGAGACTCTTGCGGCTCTTGACCGGACCCACGAACGTGCCGGTCCAATTCATGGTGCTGCCGGTCACTTCGGAGAATGATCCCGTCACTTGCCCCGCGGCATTCGTGCCCCACAGGCCCGAGATGTCGTCGAGCCCAAAGGTCTGATTTCGAATCCCATAGCCGCTGGCAGTGAAATCATCCGCGAAGCTCAGGAACTGGGCGCCTTTGTCAAAGCTGCTGATCGTGACCTCCCAATCACCGAGCGGCGAGTTCTTGGCGCCGACGTAGATCCTCACCACGGACGATGTGCCGATCTCGCCGACCAGGTCGGTGGCGCGAGCGAAAAGGGTATGAGTGCCGGGTGTGGAACCGACCGCGAAGTTTGTTGTTCCCGGGTTGGACGCAGTCTCCCCGATCTTCGCGCCGTCGGCAAAGAACTCGATCTTGCTGATGGCCCCGCCGTTGTGGGCCGTGGCGCTCGCGACAATCGTGATCGAGTTTGTCAACGGATACAACATGCCATCGGCGGGACGGATGGTTATGGTTGGCGGAGCATTCGTCACCGTGATCAGGTTGGCGAGGTTGGTCACGCTCGAACCGCCCGGGCCCGAGACCGTCAGCGTAACCGAATAGACGCCAGCGGTGGAGTAGATGTGGCTCGGGCTGATCAAGGTGCTGATACCGCCGTCATCAAAGGTCCACACGCGGCCGGTGATGATGCCGCTCGAGGCATCGGTGAAGTTCACCAATAGCGGCGTCGTGCCCGTTGTCGGACTGGCCGTGAAACCCGCCACCGGTGGCGGCGCCAGAACCGTACCGGGACCGACGGGGTAGGTAGAGAACGAGACGGTGCCATTGTTGACATTGATCAGCCCGTTGTTGACCACCGGGCCCGAGAAATTGATCGTCGCCCCGCTGCTGACCACGATGGTGCCGTTGTTGGTGACAAGATTGGTAAAGCTTAGCGGGCCGCATTCATTCGTGATCGTTCCCAGATTCACCACGGTGCCATTGATCGTGCCGCAGCCGGTGAGCAGGGCGTTGGTGGACACCGTCAACCCGGCATCGAAGGAATGGGTTCCGCCCAGCAGCGTCATGGTGGCTGCATGGGTGCCATCACCGACCACGAAGGACTGGCCGTTGGAACTGGTCGTCGCCGTGACCACCAGTCGCCCCTGGCCGAAAACAAATCGACCGTGCGGGCTGATGGTGAGGTCAGCGGTCAGTATGCCGCCCTGGATCGACAGCGTGCCCGGGTTGCTGCTGTTGCTGACCATGACCCGGGAAGCCGTCACCGTGCCGTTGGAGATCGTCATTTGCCCGACTCCAGCATTGCCGATGAAGGTGGCATTGTTGTTGGTGAGTTGAAGATCGCCGCCATTGATCCAGACCGAACCGCTGGAACTGGGGCCTTCACCGATGAACAATTGCGAGGTCACCGACATGGTGCCGTTGTCCATGGTCAAGGTGCCGGCGTCATCATCGCCGACATTCACCACGATGCAGTTCGCCGTTCCGTCGACGATCGTCACGGTACCCGCATGGGCGTTGCCACAGTCCAAAGGTACCGTTAAAAATGTCCAGTTCTCCCCCTTGGATCGTCACGTCGTTGGGCACCAGCAACGCGTTAGAACCGATCAGGCTGACCAGCCCGTTGCTCAGGATGGTCAGGTCGCCATGACCTCCGGTACTGCTGCCCAACAACATCGTATTGGCTAGTACCATGGCGTTGGAAACCAGCATGCTGCCCATGCCCACACCATTGGTGCTGGTGCCATCATTGCCAACGCCGATGACGCCGTTGGTCGCGGTCAACTGGCCACCCATCACGGCGACGGTGCCGGTGGAGCTGGAAGCAGAGCCTACAGTCATATTGCTGTTGACCATCATCTGTCCGCCGCTCATCGCCAGGCTACCGAACGAGTTGGTGACGGTCCCAATCAGCGCCTGACCGACGACTGCCATTCCACCGTTGGAAACAGTCAAGCTGCCAGATCCGGCATTTCCGAGTACCAGCGGAGCATTTCCGAATAACAAGTGGCCGCTGTTCACCTCAACCGAGCCGGTGACTCCCGCGCCGGATCCCACTACCAGACCATTCGTGCCGGCCAGGATCTGGACGGTTCCGCCGGCGACGGTCAGAGTGCCCACTACGCCAAAATTCGTAGCGATTTGGCTGCCCACGAAGATCGACCGAGCCATCAGGGTGGCGTTGTTGGAGACAGTGACGCTGGCAGTGGCACCCTCAAGGCCACCCAAGCCAATGTTGACATGCCCGGCGGGCTCCGCATTCGTTACGACCAATTGTCCGCCTGTCAGTAAGATCTCCGCATGAAACTGACCAACCATGGTGAGATTGGAAGAGAGGCTGACTGTGCCTGCCTCGTCGATCTCCAGGAAGCCCGATGCTCCGAAAGTGTCGCCGAAGTCAGCCATCCTCATGCCTTGCCCCTGGACAGTCGCGTTGCTAACCATCATGGTGCCAGAACCGCCGCCGACACCCAAACTGATGTCACCATTTGTGACGATGAGTTGACCACCAGTCACGAAGATCGCACCGATTGCGCTACGCGTGAGAGCAACGCCAAGCCCCCCGCTCAGAGTCATCGTGCCACCCGCGACGGTTAGCGTCCCCGAGGCCCCTAGGCCGCCCTCAGGAATACTCACGCCGCCGGCTTCCACCGTGCCATTTGAAAGAGTCAGTTGTCCATCGGGGGTATCGATCCCCGCAATGCCCCCCACGTTAATGGTCCCGCCGGTTACAACGAGGCTTCCACCAACGACCCAAATAGCTCCCGGCGAATGGAATCCGTCGACCCCTATATTGGGCGCGGTACCCATGACAACGCCCCCGGATTGGATTGTGACCGTTCCGCCTACCTGAAATCCTGATCCAACCTGAAGACTGGAATTGGAGACAACCAATTGGGCGCCTTGATCGTCCAGGCTGAGATTGCCGATAATGTTGAGCGGTGTATTGGTTCCGGCGTTGCTCAGGAATAGAGTATTGGTTGCGAGCAGCGTATTCAAGATTGGCGCTAAAGAGCCGGAGATTTCCAGGTTGCTGATCGTCATCGTCGCCGGAGAGCCGCCCGAGGTTGCACCGTCAATCGTGACGGTTTTGGTGACCGGATTGGCAATGGAAATTGCGCTCTGTGTGGAATTTGGCGGTGTTCCGAGCGACCAGTTCGGGCCATCTTCCCACTTGCCGCTCACGGAACTGATGTAACTGTTGGCCGTGCCATTTGTTACGTCAATCAAACCGGCTTGGATGTTCGTACTCACTCCCAGCGGACCACTCGCGATAAGGCTCACCGGGTAGGTCCCGGGCGCCACGTAGGTGTGCAAAACAAAGCGAAAGCTATTCGTCCCGTAATCGATATTGGTGCTGCTCCCATCTCCGAATGACCAGAACCAGTTGGTGATCGTGCCGGTTGAGGTATCAGCAAAAAAGACATCTAACGGCGCGGGACCACTGGTCGATGTCTCTGTGTCGAAATCCGCCACCGGCGGAACGCTGCCCACGCCGATTAAGAGCGTTGCGAAAATGTCGCCGTTTGCGTCAACCAGTAAGTTTTCCTGGGATCCGCCGGCAGAGGATGGACTAAAGCTCACCACTACATTCATTGAATTGTTGGGGGGGAGGCTGAATGGACCACCGCCAGAGACGATAGCAAAGGGATCCACGACACTCTGGACGTGGCCAGTGACGGTCATGGCACCAACATTGGTCACCAAAAAGCTGGCCTGGCCGATTGTTCCCGTGGGGATATATGAAAAGTCCACGGTCTCTGGAAGTATGCTGACAGTTCCCGCAATGAGGAGACTGCCGCTATTCGTAATCGTCGAGTTGAATTGGACGCTGCCGCCAAGAGTATTGATCAGGCCGTTGTTGATAACTGGACCATTAAAAACGAGGGTCGCCCCGTTGGTGGCGACAATGCGGGCGTTATTGGTGACCGCGCAATCAAAGGTGAGCGTGCCACCCTGGCAATCATTAGTGATCGTCCCAAAGTTTACGACAAAGGCAGCGTCAACGGTGCCGCACCCCGTGAGAAAGGCGTTGGAGACTACAATCATTCCACCGCTGGCGCTGGCGCTTCCATTTTCAATCAATTCCAACGTCGCGGGGTGATTTCCATCTCCGATATCAAAGTCCGTATTCTCGAAATACTGGAACGTGGCAGTTTCTATTCGTCCCGAGCCGAATGCTAAGAATGTATCCAGCGTGCTCACCTGCCCGGAAACTGAGCCACCCTGGATGGACAATGTGCCTCCCTCCTGGCTTATCGTGCCAGCAACGAACCCGTTGGAAATCGTCAGTTGGGCAATTTCGGTACTGTTTTCAAGATTGCCTAGGATTATTTCAGAGTCGATTTGGCCACCATTTATCCAGACGATTGCCGATCCGCTGCCTTGAAAGATTCCAGCAGACTCGATGACGGAGTTGCCATTCACAGTCAATGTGCCCGTCGATCCACCGAAATTACCTAATATGATCTGATCATCGGTCACAATCGCTCCGCTATTCATCGTCAAGGAGCCTTGTCCGTTATTGCCGATAACGAGGTTGGGATTTCCACTAGCGGGTCCAACCACATTGTCCACAACCAACGCAGAGTTCGAGACGAGCAACGCCCCGCCACTGCCAATCGTCAGTGCATTGAGCACTTGTAATGGAGGTGTCGGACCTGTGTTGGTCAACAGTAAAGTGTTGACCACTCCGCTGCCGGAGAGCGTCAGGCTATTGACGGTCATCGTTGACGGGAAGTTACTCGAAGTCGTGCTGTCAATCGTCACCGTTTTGTTGGCGGCATTGGTGATGAAGATGGATTGAGTGTTGGTCGGCGAAAGATCAAGCGACCAGTTGGCGGGCGTTTCCCATTTGCCACCTGCGGTATTGGTGTAACTGTTTACCTGAGCTTGAACGGGGCACAAAAACGTGGTGCTTCCGGAAAGCGTGAGATAGAATCCGATTGCCAGAGCTTTTGATTGCATTGGTCTGCTTCCGACTGACGATAAGCCGCCAACTTTCGCCGCTCGCCTGCGGCGGGCTTCTCCAGGCGCGCCAAGTTAATCAAAACCGGGGGCGGCTGTCCAGAGGGAATGGCGCTCCACATCACACACTTCGCGGAGTTGGGTTTCTTGAACAGGTCGCAGATTTTGGCGCAACGCGCGAGTAATTTGGCTTGCTTCACACTCGGGCGCAATTATGATGACCCACGGCAGGGGAATTCGCGGCATGATGAATCGGAAGAGTGCGCGCTATTCGTTGTTGCTGATCAGCCTTTTGTGGCCGCTTCTGCATACCACCCCATGTTCCTCACAAGGTCATGTCGTTCTTGACGGAACACTGGGCAGCAGCGGTCCGTTATCGGGTCCCAATTTTAACATCACCTCGGGACTCGGCAAGACCGTCGGCAATAATCTCTTTCAAAGTTTCAGCCAGTTCGATCTGGTCAATGGTGACGTGGCAACTTTTTCCGGTCCGGCCAATATCCATAACGTCCTGGCCAGGGTGACGGGCGGGAGTCTTTCTTCGATCGACGGGACGATTGAATCGAGCATCCAGGGGGCCAATCTGTTTTTTATCAATCCGTTCGGCGTGCTGTTCGAATCCAACGCCAAGATCAATGTCAGCGGTTCGTTCGCGGTCACCACCGCCAGTTACATCAAGCTGGCCGATGGCGGGAGATTTGACGCGGTCAATCCGGGCGACAGCATCTTGACCGCTGCTCCGGTGAGCGCCTTTGGATTCTCCGGCACGCCGGGGAGCATTTCTTTTGCCGCGAATCAAGGCACGCTGGGCGTGAACGCCGGCCAGAGCTTCTCCGTGATCGGCGGTGACATCATGATAAATGGGGCAACGATTCAAGCGCCGGGTGGCCGCGTCAACCTCGTCAGCGTCAAATCCGCCGGAGAACTGGCGCTGGATGTGACGGACTTCACGGCTCTTCCTAACACGACAGCTTTCAGCAGCCTGGGCCAGATTACCGTACAGAATCAGAGCGTGATTAATGCGAGTGCAGATGGCGGCGGGCAGGTAGTGATTCGTGGCGGAACGCTGATGGTGCAAAACTCCCTGATTGAAGCGAATACCCTCGGCGCGTTTGATGGCAAGGGGATCGATATTAATGTGACCGGTAATCTCGTTGTAAACGGCGGCGCAATTAGTACAGACACTTCAGGCTCGGGGGATGGAGGCTCGCTCAATATCACGGCGGGTGCGATCACTCTTAACGCAGAGGGAAGTACTACCCTATTCGGAATTCTCTCTGATGACGTAAGCGGGAGCGGAAACGGTGGGAACGTCAACATTGCCACCCCGACTCTTGATATATTGAATGGGGCGCGAGTCTCAGCCGCGACGGGCGGCGTGGGTAATGGCGGTAACGTCACGGTTTCCGCCAACAGAATCGATATCGATGCCCAGAATGCCCAAGGACCAGAGGCGCCGTTGACGGGGTTCGCCGTGAGTTCCCAGTCAATGGATGCGGGTGGTGGCAATGCTGGCAGCATCGTTATTCGCCCGCTGAGCGGCGCGCTCAGTCTACAGGTTGTCAACGGCGGATTGATCTCCGCGAACACACAGGGCGGCGGTGCCGGAGGCGGCATTGATATCATCGCCGATTCCATTCTATTGGACGGACAGGGCGCTTCCATTGGCACAGGAATCGCCGCGACGACCTTCTCAACGGGTGCGGCCGGCGAAATTACCATTCACCAAACTCGCACACTCACCATGCTGAACGGCGCAACGATTGATGCCGAAACCCATGGTTCCGGAGCCGGAGGCGACATCGACATCGCGGCGAAGACCATTGACATGGAAAGTTCTTCCGCGATTTCTGCCGGGACAATAGGCCATGGACCGGGGGGCGGAATCACCTTGACTGCCAAAACGATTCATGTGGATGGAAACAACACCCAAGTGACCGCCGGCAACGACGATGGCTTTGATGGTGATGCGCCCGCGGGTGATATTATCATTCGGACCGGTTCCCTCGATGTTCTGAATGGCGCAGCGGTCTCTGCCCTGGTAAAGGCCGGTAATGGAGGCAACATCAGCATTACCGCCCATTCCAGCATCGACGTCCTGAATGCCGGCATCACTGCTTCGGCACCTAAGGGTGATGGGGGCAACGTCACCATCATTGCCGGTGATTTTCAATCGGTGGACAGCCAAATCACTGCCAACGCAGCTCAGATCGGCGGCAACATTAGCCTGAGTGTGCTGTCAACGATTAGCCTTGAGAATAGCCCGATCACCGCTATCGCTGGCGCGACGAGCCCGAACGCCAGGATGAGTGCCAGCATTATGGGTGGCAACATTTTTATTGGCCCACCGCTCCTTCTCTTTGATGCCGCGTTCACGGGATCCGCGGACCCGCAGTCCACGATCAACGCCAGCGCCAAGGGTATGGGAAGCGTGGGAGGCAACGTTACATTTGCGCGAAACTTCACCTATGTCAACGTATTGCATTCAGGAGACTTTGAGAACGGCACGCTGAAAATTGGCGGACCAATTCTTGATTTGACGGGAATTGTGGCTCCGTTGCCCGGGTCACTGTTGGACGTCGAGGCAGAGCTTCAGCCTTACTGCGGAATGAATCTGGCCGGTGACGTCAGCAGTTTCCTCGTGCGCGGCAGCGGGGGAGTGGTCTTGGAGCCGTTCGGCGTGTCGCCGAGCTTCGGATGGCCGGTTTTCGATGACAAGAGGCGATAGGACGATTTTCGATGGCAACGGCAATGGCCAATCTTCATTCAAGAGCAACTTCATGGTGGCGATACAGATGATCGAGCGAATGGTGGCCTTCTCTCCCGCCCGATTTCACACAGGGCGGGCTTGGTTAACAGTTCTTTCCGCCGTTCTGATCACAGTCACTCTTTGCTGCCGGAGTTGCTCGGCCTGGAACGGGTCGGACGAGGGCCGGCAGCAGACCTTGGAGGGTTTGCAGGCCTTTGAAAGAGGCGCCCTGGATCAAGCGGTCTCGCATTGGGAAAAGGCGGCGAAATTCTGCCACGCGCAGCATGACAGCCCAGGCGAAATCGATTCCCAAGTTTGTCTGGCCCATGCTTATGAGGCCCTGGGGCAATTCAGTGACGCCATCAAACTGCTCCATGACGCTGTGGACCTCGCCGTAGCGGCGAAAGACAACCAACGCATCATTCTCACCAAGGGCAGCCTGGGAGAAGCCTACTCATTTACCCATCGCTCCGATTTGGCTGAAAGCAATCTCCGGGAGGCTCTGGCCTTGGCCTTTCAGGATGGCGACCAACACGCTGCCGCCAGAATTGATAACAGCCTGGGAAATCTGCTCGCCTCGCAAGATAAGTTTGCCGACGCACTGGATGCCTATCGGCAAAGCGCGTCTCTCGCACGGCAGACTCAGGACCGATTACTGACTGCCAAAGCGCTCGGCAATGCCGCTTCAATCGCCGTTGACACGGCGGCGGCACCCTATGCCACCAGTCTGAATGATTCGGCCTGCGAAGAAGCCCGTCAGGTTCAAGACAGCCACGAAAAAGCGTTTATCCTGACCATCTGTGGCCAAACATACCAGCGGTTGCTGGGGAGCCAACCTGGATCGCAAGACCTGCTATTTGCCAGCGCAACGAACGCCTACTCGACAGCGCTTCAGACCGCCCTCACGATCGGTGACGACCGTGCGGCTTCCTACGCTCTGGGAGAGCTGGGGCGGCTCTATGAACAAGACTCGCGCTACACCGAGGCTCTGGATTTGACGCGCCAGGCGGTGTTCTTCGCCCAGAAGACACAGGCCAAGGAGGCGCTGTACCGCTGGGAATGGCAAACCGGACGCTTGCTGAAGGCACTGAATCAACCCGCGGCAGCCATCAAAGCATACAGCCGCGCCGTTCAATCCCTGCACGGCATCCGCAATGATTTATTTCTCACCTACGCTAACCGTCCCGTCCCGACGTCATTTCGGGAGACGATTGGGCCGGTGTATTACGAACTGGCCGACTTGTTGTTGCGGCAGGCTGACACGCTAAAGGACGACAAGCAGATCCAGCAGTGTTTACTGGAGGCGCGCGACGTCGTGGAACAGCTCAAATCCGCCGAGTTGGAAGATTACTTCCAGGATAAATGCGTCAATCTTGCCAGAAAAACGCGGGTCGAGAACGTTTCCCGAGATGCAGCGGTGATCTACCTCATCCCACTGCCGGACCGCACCGAGGTGTTGGTTGGGTTTTCCACGGGACTCCAGAAACTAACGGTTCCTGTGGGATCTCAAAGGCTGGCGACCGTGGTGCAACAATTCCGCAAGAACCTCGAAACGCGCACCTCGTATGAATATCTGGAACAAGCGCGGGAACTGTATGATTGGCTGATTCGTCCCATGAAGGAAGAACTCGTGCGCCGGAAGATCCAGACGCTTGTCTTCATACCCGACGGGGCTCTCCAGACCATTCCCTTCGCCGCCCTCCAAGACGGCCAACGGTTCCTGATTGAGGATTTTGCGGTGGCTGTGACGCCGGGTCTGACTCTGACCGCTTCACGGTCTGCCCGTCGGGCCGACCAGCAAATGCTGCTCGCGGGTTTGTCCCAAGCGGCACAGACCTTCCCTCCCTTGGACTATGTGCCGACTGAGCTTCAGAACCTGAAACTTCTGTATCGAGGTGAAGAACTGCTAGATAAGGATTTCCTGAAAGCGACATTTGAAAAGGATTTTGAGCAGAAACAATACTCCATCGTTCACATCGCATCCCATGGGCAATTTGAACCCGACATTAGCAAGACCTTTATATTAACATACGATACCAACCTCAACCTGGATGCGCTAGAGCACCTGATTCGCCCAAGCCAGTTCCGGAAGGAGCCAGTCGAACTGTTGACCCTCAGTGCCTGCGAGACGGCGGAGGGGGATGATCGTGCCGCGCTGGGCCTTGCCCGGTGTGGCAGTTAAAGCCGGCGCGCATAGCGCCTTGGCCACGCTCTGGTCTGTGAATGACCAGGCAAGCACATTTCTGATCTCAGAGTTTTATTCTCATTGGGCAAGTGATAGGTCAATTTCAAAAGCCAGGGCACTTCAATTGGCCCAGATCACAATGCTGGCTCATAAGCGTTACCATCACCCGTGTTATTGGGCCCCCTACCTGCTGATTGGCAATTGGCTGTGAGCCCGCAGGCCGGAATGTGAAACGCTTCTTCGGACAGACCTGGCCTCCTCAGTTCGCGAGCGTACTGCTGGCCGTGGTCTCATTACTGCTGATGCTCTGGGTGTGCCACTTCCAAAAGTTTCAGCATCTTGAACTTATCTGGTACGATAAGTTGATTTGTTGGCGAGCGACACAGGGCCGCCCTGATCCGCGGATTGTTCTTGTGACAATCACTGAAAAGGACATTACGGACCCGCAACTTCCTGATTGGCCTCTGTGGAACGATCAGCTCGCACGTCTCTTGCAAACTATCGAAAAACACGAGCCGGCAGTTATCGGGCTGGATCTCCTGCGCGATATTTCCGTGCCAAAAGCCAATATCGATCAATTCCAAAGACTGAACGCGATGCTGTCAAATAACGCCAACATCGTTTGTACCTTTATATTCGGTGGTACGCCCCCTCCTCCGGCATTACAGGGCCTTAAGGATCGGATCGGCTTTGCTGACAGTCCGATCGACTATAAAATTGACGGGGTTGTTCGCCGCGGTTTTCTGTACCTGGACGACGAAACGACTTGGTATCAGTCTTTTGCGTTGAGTGTGGCAGCGCTCTATCTGGCGCCGCGAGGGATTGTTCCTGCGGCTGATCCAGCCAATAGCAACTGTGTTCAGCTAGGACGAGCGACGTTCTGTCCTCTGGAGTCAAACTACGGCCCTTACCGTGGAATGAATGCAAGTGGCTTCCAGTTTCTGATCGACTTCAAGGGGCCGCGTCGTTTTCGGGAGTTTACGTTGGGACAAGCGCTGCGAGATGAGTTCAGTTCGGAAGACCTAAGCAACAAAATTGTGCTAATTGGAGCCACGGCCGAGAGCGTCCACGACTACAACGCCACGCCCCTTGATGAGCAACATCATGGGCTATACCAACAAGCCCTCTTGGTGAACCAGCTTCTGCGGGCGGCACTCGACGGGGACCAACCTTTGCGCGTCTGGCCACCGTCGGTCGAGTGTGCCTGGATTCTATTGTGGTGCCTGGCAGGAGCTGGGATCGGCTTGTGGGCGCGCTCGATCTGGTTGTCCATAACGTTGATCGTCGGGGGTCTCGTTGGGATTGCATCTATCGCATGGGCTGCATTCGCATCTGGTTGGTGGCTGATTGTCGCCGCCCCGGCCGGGGCGTTCCTGTTGTCCTCCTTTATGGTGTTCGCGTACTCCTCAGTGTACGAGTGGTTGCAACGAAGGATTGTCATGCGGTTGTTTTCGCAAAACGTCTCTCCCGAAGTCGCCAAGGAAATCTGGGACCAACGCGAAGCCTTTCTGGATGGGAACAGACCACGTTCCCAGCAGGTGAAAGCCACGGTGCTGTTCACCGACTTAAAAGGCTTCACCACTTTGGCTGAAAAATTGGAGCCCGACCAGGTGCTGGAGTGGCTGAATGGATACATGGCCGCGATGTCGAAGGTTGTCATGGAGCATCGCGGGGTGGTGGAGAAATACATCGGTGATTCAATCATGGCTGTTTTCGGCGTCCCGGTTCCGCGCAATGTCGCCCAACAAGTCCAACAAGATGCAATCCATGCCGTTTCCGCCGCCTTGGCCATGCGCGACCGCATCATGCAGTTAAATGACGACTGGAAAGAGGAGGAAAAGCCAACGGCCATGATGCGTGTAGGCGTTCACTCGGGCCTGCTGGTTGCTGGTTGTCTGGGAGGCGCCGATCGCATGGAATACACCGTGATTGGCGACACTGTCAATATCGCGTCTCGACTGGAAAGCTACAAAGAGGATCCCGCTGACCCCGGGTTGTCGGTTGGCGGCTGCCGTATCTTGATTAGCGATGGCACATGGCAACTGGTGAACGAGCGGTTTCAAACCGAGATTGTGGGTGAAATACTATTGAAAGGGAAAGAGAAGCCCGTTAAAATCTATTCGGTGTTGGCGCAATCCACAGTCCCGGAGGCAGCCGCCCGTTGAAAGTTCACCTTTCAATTCTGCTGGTCTTGATTGTTGGCGTGATATCGGGGGCCCCACGTTTGTGCGCCACTGAAAGCAACCAGCCTCCGGCTGCGCCAGCTATTCCCCAGCCAACGGGCGCCCCTGGCACAGCCGCTGTAGCACGGGTCGTCTTTACGCCTCCGAAGCGCCTCGCCCCACCTGAGAACGAGCGCGTCGATCACACCTCACGAGGCAGCGGGATTTCACTCACCTGCTTGAATGTGCTCGCTCCGGACAGCACTGCATTGACCATTCAAGAGCAGCCCTCCCTGCTCTGGTATCAGTCGCAGCCGGCGGATGTGCCCTTCGAGCTGAGCATTCTGGTGGACAATGAAGTTCACCCGTTGCTCCGAGTTCGGCTTCCAAATGCCAGGAATTTCGGGATTCAGCGTATAAACCTCGCGGATTATAATGTCCGACTTTCTCCCAATATTGAATATGAATGGGTTGTGGCCCTTGTGGCCTACCCGGTTAACCGCTCCAAAGATGTGGTTGCCAATGGCTGGATCGAACGCGTCGAGTCTTCGCAGTCATTGCGATCCAAGCTTGCGACTACCCCAAAGGAGGGCTGGACCTATGTCTACGCCGAGGAAGGGATTTGGGTGGACGCCTTGGCAGCACTTTCCGACCTGATTAAGGCGCGACCAACTGACAAAGACTTGCACGAAAACCTCGCGGCGTTGCTGGAGCAGGCTGGTCTGACCAACGCCGCAAACTACGCTGCCTCCATGACCTTGAAGGAATAGAGGCCAAAAAAAGCGCCGGAGAAACCGCTCAAAAGGCTTCGCAGTTCACTTTCCGCTGCTTCTCGTCCGTGACAACCTGCAACAATCCGGGACAATCCGATACTAAATCTTGTGAGCGCCGGTGTGAATATAGCCATATTTCCATTCAAATTCCTCAATGAAATCGCAAAAGGGGTCGACTTCAAGCCCCGTCACTCCCGCCAGTTTCTTTCTTGCGACAATCCGGGACCCCATGCAGAACTGCGTACCCCATCACGCGTTTCAAACTCTCAATATCCATGTTGACCGTTCGACTTGACACTCGCGCCGCATGTCTCGTCGCCCAATGCTCGCATTCCAACCGAGAGATTCCCGCAACGCTTTCCCCGCCAATCCCCTTCGCGACCACTTGGATGCTGTAGCGGCGGCGACGGACTGTTGATTGCCGTAAATTGTGTTGAGTAGCCAACCAAGCATCTCCGACAACCATGAACGACTTTCCTGCGAGCCGATTGGGCAACAATGATTCCGGCGGCGCGGGACGAAACGCGGATCGCATTAAAGTTCCAGGATGCGTTCCATCGGACGGGGGACTGTTCAAACCGGAGCGGAATTCAGCGAGTTTATGACCTGCATCTCGGAGATCAGTGGTTCCAAGAGACTTCTTGAACTGCTTCTTTTTTCCTAAAATTGTCCGCTTGATGATTGCGTAGATGATGCCGGTCGACACATCGCGCCAAAGGCATTCGCCGCAGTTCTTGAGGATTTGGCGGTAAGAACCAGCGGTGGCGGGACTGACTTTGGGGTTACGAGTCGAGACTTGCGCGAACTTGGAGAACATAACATTCTTTCCAAGTCGCTCCGTTGTTTGGATTTGCGCCCGTAGTTCAACTGGATAGAGCGTTGGCCTCCGGAGCCAAAGGTTATGAGTTCAAATCCCGCTGGGCGCACCATTTTCATGCCGCTGCAGGGCAGTATTTTTAAGGCGTATAAGGCATCCTCCTGAAGCGAGGTTTTTTCCACCAAAAAAGACATCACCCGTGGCACTCACCCTGAAAGAAAAGTGGAGCTTGTGATATGAAGGATCCAGCGTCAACCAGGAGGTCAGCGTCGTTGTCGGAGAGCGTGAACTCCTTTTGCGGGCCGTCAGGGTGAAAGTCATCTTGGCGGCCATGGCCCGGCTTTGTTCATCCTGCGGGTGTCCGTAAACCAGGGCAACCAGCACCCCGCCGTCCGCCTGAACATAATCCCGATGCCACATGCGATTGGTCATTGCCGTTCGGGCCGTGCCGCGCCAACGAATCGAGATCTGATGGGCTACTTCTTCGGCCAGGTCGAACGCGAGCTTGGTTGCCGCGTTCGAGATAATCTGTTGAAGATCTGCATCACTGTAGGGTTCGAGCGCGATGATCCATTCTTCGCCCTCCGTGCTCTAATGGTTGGTTATCCAACCAGACCAAGAACCCGCCAAAAGTGCGAAACCAGTCCTACGTTATCGTTGACTTCGCCTTCCGGCGCAAATATTCTTTCGGACACTCGATAAATCAAATGGACATGATGACACCGAGTCAAAGTAATCTTAAAACAGTCCTCGAGCTTGATCTTGCCGCGTATAGTGACATCGCGCGCGCGCTCGAAGAAAATCTCGATGTTCAGGCCGTTAAAAGTTTTGAGGATCAGATACAATCTTTCCTGGAAGAAGGTTTTAAACAACTCGGCATTCGCAAGGACGACGTTCTTTTTTGCCACCGCGGGAGATAATGCCCTGCTTATTTTTGATGATGCGGCTGTTATGCACAAACTCGCAAAATTTGTGCAGGAGGCTACGCTCGAACATAACCGCCACAAGTCTGTCGAATCTGCCAAACGGTGGTTCCGCATGGGGGCGGCCACCGGTCCTGTTTTAGTCATTGCCGAGGAACGGCGCATCGTAGGCACAACCGTCGCAAGGGCCGTTCGACTGGAAGCGGGGGCGGAAAAGGGCGAGCTTTTAATTGACGCAGAAACCTTTAATGCCCTGCCAAAAGAACTGAAAGCATATTACGGCGATGAAGAAACCATCGCTGGCAAGCGTGACGAACTATTTACGGCGAGACGTTGCGCCTTTATATCTCCGGTTGACCGCTTGGTGAAGCCCCAAGGCAACGCAAAACAGAACGATCCGGACAAGAATTCTAAGAATAAAAATTCTGGAAGATCGTCGGTTGTTACGTCTCTCGTTGCAGCTTTGGTTCTGGCTGTAGCTGTGATGAAAATGTGGCCAAGGATTGTGGGGACCGGACCGACAACTTCAGGGTCCGGTTCAAATGCAAATGTAACGGTACAAGGTAATTCTCCTGCCCCACAAACGACACCACCACCCGTCCCTCCTCCACCGGAGCCCCCACCCGTGTCGGTAACCCAGGCGGCCCCGCCCGCGACGGTGAGCGAGGCGACGCTCCGTGCGGCAGGCATCGATCCCTCAGCTATGCCCCCGCCCGAATCCGAACCTGTGCCCCCACCTGATGTGCCTCAACCCGCTGCCGCATCGCCGGGAGTAAACTTTGCTGGTTTTCGCGAGCAACTAGCGCCGTATGGTAGTTGGGTGCAAGTGGCGGGTGTTTCGTGCTGGCACCCAGACACGGCTTACGCACTGAATCCGGATTGGCGCCCCTACTGTGATATGGGGCAATGGGTTTACACCGACAATGGTTGGTTTTGGCAGTCAGATTACGCTTGGGGAGCAATCCCCTTCCACTATGGCCGGTGGTATAGAGATGTCAATCATGGCTGGCTCTGGGTGCCGGATTATACCTGGGGCCCGGCCTGGGTTTGCTGGCGTCATGCCGAAGGTTATTACGGTTGGGCGCCTTTGCCGCCGGGCGCGTCCTTTGATGGAGTCGCATGGGTCTTCAACGGTCGTCGTATTGCCGTTGGTGTCGATTTCGGGTTTGGCCTGGGTGAAGGCTATTTCACATTTGTTGGTTACGACCATTTCCGAGAGCATTTCTATGGCTATCAGGGGAGAGACTATTACCGCTTCGTGTTGCCTCGGGAGCGGTTGCATGAGATTTATCAAATCAGCAAGATTGAGAATCATTACCGAATGGAAAATGGGCGGTTCTTGAATGACGGACCACGTAAACACATCGAACTTGTTGATGGTGGAGCCATAAAACCGGTTCGTGTAAACGACCGGAAAATAGTCACGCCTGGGAGGGAGACGGTCAAGCCAAGGGAGTTGGTTCGCCAGCAGGAAGAGCAACAGAAGGAAGTGCGCAACCAGCGGCAGGTTGAGGAAGACAACGCTCGCAAACAGCCGCCTCAGGAACCGAAAATTCGCCCGCCAGAAGTGCAGCCCAGGGCTCAACACGGCGCGTTTCAGGTCTCTGGAAGTGGCTCAATGGCGAAGGCGACCAGCGACCGTGGCGCGGCCAGCCGTGCCAGTGCCGCGAATCCCGTGGCAGTCGAGCGCAAGGACCAGAAAGACGGTAGGCCGAGTCCGTAGGAATGAAGCATGAACGTCTTGCCAGCCGTGGCCGTTCGACGAATCCTTTGAGCCGACAGGCTATCGCGCAACTTGAAACGCATACTCAGGGCGTTTCACATCTGAAAGGAGAGAAGATTTAAGGTGAGTAGGACTACACTCATAGCGCAAGCGGTACTCATCGCTGTGTTGGTTTACATTTTGGTGGTGCCAGTTGCCCTGCAAGCAGCGGACAACGACGAAACACCCCTTTTCGCCTCCCCGGATCAGGCTGTAACGACCTTGCGGGCGGCGGTGAAAACCCAGGACACAAACGCAATGCGGAACGTGTTCGGTCCGGCGATAAGCGAAATAGCCAACCCTGATCCCGTCGAACGCGCGCATAACCTCGCGACCTTTGCCAGGCGTCTGGCCGAATTCGTCGAATTATCCACCCAAAAGAATGGAAACGTCGTTCTCGACATCGGCAATGAGCACTGGCCGTTTCCAATCCCGCTGGTCAAGAAGGGCGACCAATGGTTCTTTGACATCCAAGCTGGTAAAGAAGAGATTCTCAACCGCCGCGTTGGCCAAAACGAATTGAGCGCTATTGAGGTTTGCCACACCTACGTTCAAGCGCAACGCGAATACGCGATGAAAGACCGCGCCGGCAACGGGATAATAGAATACGCACAGAAGATGAGAAGCACACCCGGAACAAAAGACGGGTTATACTGGGAAGCCAAGCCGGATGAGGAGCAAAGCCCGTTCGGCCCCTTGGTGGCCAGGGCGCACGAAGAAGGCTACGGCAAAAAAAAGGATGGCGCGGATACTCAGAAAACCCACAACCCGTTCCATGGCTACTTCCTCAGAATTCTGACGAAGCAAGGCGAAAGCGCCCCGGGCGGAAAGTACGATTACATCATCAACGGCCACATGGTCGCGGGCTTTGCGTTTCTCGCCCACCCCGCCCAGTGGGGTAACTCCGGGGTGATGACCTTCATCGTAAACCAGCATGGCCAGGTCTATCAGAAAAACCTCGGCGAAAAGACCACCGAGTTGGCCAATGAGATTACAGAATACAACCCCGACGAAACCTGGAAGCCGGCTGAGTAGCGAGCATATTGCAGTTCTGGATTCCAGATCGTGGATTTCAATCGCCGCAGAATCGCCGTGAATTCCCGGATTTTTCCGCACTTCCGGACCAAACGGATGGAAACCACAGATGGCCTCCGGAGCCAAAGGTTGTGGGATCAAATCCCGCCGGGCGTACCAATTTCATGCCGCTGTAGGGCAGTATTTTCAAGGCGTATACAGCATCCCGCCAAGACGAGGTTTTTTCCTCCAACAAGGACATCACCCGAAGCACTCACCCCAGCTCTTTTAGACAACCAAGAAATTACGATTACATCGAAGAAATAGCCCCGCAACGAATGAGAAAAATCAGAAGCGTGGCTTGGAGACTACTGTGGGGAGGAGAGCTTGATGGTGACCTTCTCGCCGGCGGCGTCCGTGCCTTTCAACGAAAGGCGCGTGGCGCTGAAAGTGCCGGAGAAGTTGATCGGCTGGTTGTCGATGGTGATGTACCCGAACACCTTGCTGCGGGAGGTCACCAGCAATTGTCCCACCACCATGTCCGGAGCGTCGCTGGTCGCGATGTCGAAGACGGCGGCATCGTCGGCATTGGTGGTAATCCGGTAGATCATCTGCGTCGCGGTCTTGACCACCGTCACCGCTCCTGACCAGGTACCGCTAATATCCGGAAACGTCGTCATCGGGATGCCCTTCCAGTGGAAGGGGCCAAAGCCATTGGTCGGTACTGTCCCGCTGAGACTCTTAAGGCTCTTTACTGTCGCCAACAACATACTATTCCAGTTCGTCACGCCGTCGGTCTGCTCGACGAACTGTCCGGTCACTTGCCCCGCGGCATTCGTGCTCCACTGACCCGAAACCTCATCGAGCCCAAAGGTCTTGAGGCGAATCCCATAGCCGCTGGCGCTGAAGTCATCCCCGAAGCTCAGGAATTGGGCGCCTTTGTCGAACCCACTGATCGTGACTTCCCAATCGCCCAATGGCGAGTTCTTGGCGCCGACAGTGATCATGACCGCCGTGGAGGTGTTGGTCGCCCCGAAGGTGTCGGTGGCGCGCGCTGTGAGCGTATGAGTGGCGAGTGTGGAACTGACCATGAAGTTTGTTGTCCCTGGGCTGGATGTGGTCTCCCCGATCTTCGTGCCGTCCCCAAAGAACTCGATCTTGCTGATGGCCCCGCCGTCGTTGGCCGTGGCGCTGGCGACAACGGTGATCGAGTTTGTCTGCGGATACAACATGCCGTTGGCTGGACGGAGGATGGTCACTGTTGGTGGCGTGTTGGTCACGGTAATCAGGTTGGAACGGCTCAAGGTATTGGAACCACCGGGACCGGATACCGTCAGCGTGACCGAATAGACGCCGGCGGTGGAATACGTGTGGCTCGGGCTGCTGGACAAGCTGGTGGCATTGTCGCCAAAGGTCCACTCATGGTCGGTGATCGTGCCGGTCGAGGCGTCAAGGAAGTTGACCAACAGCGGTGTGGCGCCATTTGTCGGACTGGCGGTGAACTCCGCCACCGGTTGGGGCGGTAGCAGAATGGTGCCGGTGTTGTTGGTGGTGGAGTTGAAATGGACGATGCCATTGGCGGCATCAATGGTGCCGCTGTTGACCAACGGTCCGTTGAAATCCAGGATCGCACCCGGGGCCGCGATGATGGTGGCGGTGTTGGTGATAACGCCGTTGAAGCTCAATGTGCCGCAATCATTCGTGATCGTTCCCAGGTTGACCACCGTACCATTGATCGTGCCGCAGCCGGTGAGCAGGGCGTTGGTATTCACCGTCAACCCGGCATCGAAGGCATGGGTCCCGCCCAGCAGCGTCATGGTGGCCGAATCGATGCCGATCCCGATCACGAAGGTCTGGCCATTAGCGTTGGTCGTCGCGCTGGCCACCAGTCGCCCCTGGCCGAAAACGAAATCGACCGGCGGGCTTGATGGTGAGATTGGCGATCAAGGTGCCGCCCTGAATCGACAGCGTGCCCGCACTGCTGTTGCTGACCACCATCTGGGAGGCCGTCACCGTGCCGTTGGACAAGACCATCTGCCCGACGCCCAGGTTGCCGATGAGGGTGGGCAGGTCGCTCAGCACCATTGCGCCGCCGGCGATCCAGACCTGGCCGGTGGAGTTCGGAAGTTGACCAATGACCAACAGAGTGGAGACGTTCATCTGGCCCCCGGAAATCGTCAAGGTGCCGGTGTCATCGTCGCCGACATACACAATCATCGCAGTCCGCGGTTCCGTTGTTGGCAACGGTGACCGCACCCGTGTGGGCGTTGCCACAGTCCAGGGTGCCGTTGAAAATATCCAACTCTCCCCCCTGGATCGTCACGTCGTTGGGCACCAGCAAGGCGTTGGAACCGATCAGGCTGACCAGCCCGTTGCTCAGGATGGTCAGGTCACCATGACCTCCCGCGCTGCTGCCCAAGAGGATCGTGCTGGCCAGCACTGTGGCGTTGGAGACCATCATATGACCCACGCCCACGCCATTGGTGCTGGTGCCGTCATTGCCGATGCCGATGACGCCATTGGTCGCATTCAGTTGGCCGCCGACCACTTGCAACACGCCCGTCGTGCCAAGACCAGCGGCAAGTTGCAAGTTCGTACCGATATTCAGGGTTCCGCCGGTTATATGGATGAATGCTTGGGTGTTCGTTGCAAAAATCGAGCTGCCGTTGAGTTGTGACAGGATTGTTAATGTTCCACCAGCGACGGTGACAGTTCCTTGACTCTGAAGGTTAGTGGAGATTTGAAGAAAGCTGCACGTTACCGAACCCCCGGCGATGGTCAGCGTGCCTGCCGAGCCGGGGTTGCCTCCGTTGCCTCCCAACACTATATTATCGGCCAGCACGCTGCCGTTGGACACGGTCATTTGGCCGGGGCCTAGAAGCCCTATGTAGACTTCCAGGCCTACGTTGTTGTTGGTGATCGTGAGTTGCCCCCCGGTCACCCACACGGCACCTGTCCCATTCGGTTCCCCACCTACTGCGAGACCTGATAGAAGTGAGGTCGTTCCCCCATCAATGGTCAGTGTACCTGTTGAGCCAGCCTCGCCTCCCACACCTATGAGGTTGGCAAGCACGCTGCCATTGGATACCGTCATTTGACCGATACCTTCAAAGCCCAAGGAGATCTCACTTTTCACGTCGTTGGTGCACGTGAGTTGTCCGCCGGTCACCCACACGGCACCTGTCGTATTGGCAAATTCACCAACGTCGAGAGTGGTGATGAGAATGAGTTCGTTCCCCCTGCAATGGTCAGCGTGCCATCCACAACCGCCTGCTCAACGTTCTGCAGTGTGCCATTGGAAACTACGACCCCGCCCCCGGCATTAATCGCAAAAAAACCGCCCGCCAAACCAGTCACGAGCAGGGCCGAGTTGGTCACCACCAGCAAACCGTTGGAGTTGACGGTCAAGCCGTTTAGAATATCCAATGGTGTAGCCAACCCCGCGCCGCTCAAGAGCAGCGTGTTGGTCGAACCTGATGGGGCCGACAATGTCAGGTTACTGATCGTCATCGTGCTGGGGAAATTGCTTGATGTGACGGCGTCGATCGTGACGGTCTTGGAGGCCGCGTTGGTAATGTAAATGCCGACCTGCGTTGAATCCGGCGGCACACCGAGCGACCAGTTCACACCCTGTTCCCACTTGCCGCTCGATGGACTGATGTAGCTGTTACCGGGTGGCACCACAATGAGGTTCACTTGTGTATTCGTGGCCGAACCCGCTGGACCGCTCACGATGAGGGTCACGGTAAATGTTCCGGCTTCCTGATAGAAATGATCTGGGAATTCATCCTGCCCGTTCGTGCTTGTGCCGTCCCCGAAATCCCAGAAAATATTGGTGATGCTTCCACTTGTGGAGCCGTCAAAGAACACCTCCAGCGGCGCAGCGCCATTCGTGGGAGACGCACTAAAACTGGCAACGGGAGGGACAAGGCTTGTCGTGATGAGGTTCGCTTGTGTGTTCGTGGCCGAGCCCGCTGGACCGCTGACTATGAGGGTCACAGTAAATGTTCCTGCTCCTTGATAGGTATGTTCTACGGAGAAATCATCCTCGCTGAAGGTTGTGCCATCTCCGAAATCCCAGAAATGGTTGCTGATGCTCCCACTTGAGAAATCGTTAAAAAACACCAGCAGTGGCGCAGGGCCATTCGTGGGGCTCGCCGTGTAATTGGCTGACACTTGTCCGTGGGCGCTCAGGGTCATTACCAGCAGCAGAAAGGCAACGAGCCAGAGGATTCGTTGGAATCGCGCGCCCGCTTTTCGCCAAGCGGCTATGCTCTGGGCAAAAAAGCAGCCAGATGGCCTGGGCCCGGGTTGGAAAATACCTCGTTCCAAGTTACGCCATTCCTCTCGCCCTATACTACGAACCAGCCGGCGTCGCGGATGCACTGCGGCTTGCTTCTCCAAGCGCGGCCAATTAACCAAAGGCGGGGATGGCTGTCGAGAAGAAATTGCGCTTCGCAGCGCGTCCTTCGCGAACTCACAAACGGTGGGACAGGCTTCTTGTGCCTGTCAAAAATCTATACACAGGCCCCGAAAGCTTTCGGGGTGCCACCACTTCTTCTATTTATTGCAAGAGCTTGATGCAGACCGTCTCGGGGGTGGCAGACTTGCCCTTGAGGGTCATTGCGTAACAACGCCGACGTGATAGTAGCGTGATGGGTGGTTCGTCGCGCCGCCGGAATCCGTGACGGTCAGGGTCCCGCCCGTCCCGGTCACGTTCGTCAACGTCATCCACGGGCCGGTCGCGTTGAAGGACTTGTTGGTTTCGTACTCGACGGTGTACGGGCCGTTGGTGCACGTGGTGAAGGTGACGTGGATATCCGTGACGACCTTCTGGATGGCCGTGATCGTCGGGACGCAGTTGCTGGTCAGGACGACCCCGCTGCCCGCCAGCGTGGAATTGAAGATCACGCCGCCACTGAGCGCGTCGATCACCCCATCATTGACTACCGCGCCATCGAACTGCAGCACATTGCCGTCGAGCGCCAGCATCGTCCCATTGTTGGTGACGATGCCGGTGAAGGTCAGCGTGCCGCAAGAGACGACGACAACGCCGCCGGTATCGTTCACCGCGTTGCCTTCGATGGTGCCGCAGCCGGAGAGGGTGCCATTGTTGGCAAGCTCCAGGTTGTTGGCGAAGGAATGCACGCCACCGTCGAGCAGGAACGTAGCGGCATCGGTGCCATCGCCGACAAGGAAGAGCTGGTTGTTGGACACCACCGTGTAGCCGCTGCTGAGCGTGCCACCGGGAAAGGCGAACTGACTGTCGTCGCCATTGGTCAAGACCAGGCCGCCGGCGTTCACCATGCCGTTGGAGATGGTGAGCTGACCAATCGTGTTGCTGCCCATGCTGACGATGGGGGAACAACCGTTGCTGTCGATGATGCCGGGATCCCCGATTATACCATCTGGGATCACCGCCGACGGACAGAGGGAGCACGTACCGGCGTTAATGATTATATTGGCTGCGGGAACGTTCAGGGTCCCGCCCTTCACGTACACCCAGCCACTGCCACCGTTCTCGCCGATAACCAGCTTGGAAAACGTCGCGGTGCTGCCGGTGGCCAGGGTGAGTGTGCCGACACCGTAGTCGCCGACGATGGTGGTGAGAACGTTGGCTATCAACTTGCCGCCAGTCATCGGCACCGTGCCTCTGCCGCTCGACAGGGTCCCGCCGATGATCAGCGACGAAGAGACGGTCATCTGGCCCGCGGATATGTTCACCGTGCCATAGTTATTGACCCCGACATATAAGGTCTGACAGGAAAGCGTGCCACCGGAAATGTTTATGGTGTCCGTGCCCCCCTGCCCGACTGGGAAGACACCGTTCTCACTAATCAGCTGGCCACCGGGGATAGTCACGGTCCCGGTGTCGGCCACCAGCATGGCGTTGGAGCCGACCAAGTGGACCAGCCCGTTGGTCAGGATGTTCAACGTTGCCTGGCCGCCGACGCAACTGCCCAGCAGCATCGTGTTGGCCAGCACCGTGGCGTTGGAGACGGTCATGGTCCCCACGCCTAACCCGTTGGTGATCGTGCCGTCGTTGCCGATGCTGATGATGCCGTTCGTGGCGACCAGTTGGCCGCCGGTGACGTTGACGGTGCCCGTGGAATTGTCGGAGACGGCGACCAGCAGATTGGAGGACAACTGCGTGGTGCCGCTGGCGGAAGTCAGCGTGCCCTGGTCAATCTCCACCGGACCCGTGATGTTGAAGGTGCCGCCATCGTTGAGAAGGCTGGCGCCGTTGGTGAGGAAAAATTGATTGAGGATATTAAACGACACGGTGCCGACATTGGTGAGTTGCAGCGTGTTGGCGCCGAGGATGAGACTCTTGATGATCATGGAAGACGGGAAACTGCCCGCGGTGGTAGAATCGATGGTGATCGTAATGCGGTTCGTACCGGTGATGACGTCGGCGATGTCGTTGGTGGACGGGGCGACACTTCGCGACCAACTGTTGCTGGTTTCCCATTTGCCATTGCCGTCGATGTAATTGTTGGTCTGCGCTTGGGTGGAGGTGATGAGCGCAAGGCCGAGCGCGATGCTGGCGAGTAGTTTGCTTTTCATGATTGGCGTTCTTTCGCTGGCGCAGGGATCTGCGCTGGGGTGTGCAAGCAAACCAAGAGCGTTGCGTCTTGATAAACCGCCCGCCGGTGCGACCCGCGTGATCCGTTGAACTTCATTGTTCCTCCGACAGTGAAAACCGCCGCAAAGCCCGGACTCTACGCTTTCTCGGAAAAAACTATTAAAACCCCAGACCGCATATAAGTCAAGCTTTTCCAGACTTGGGCGGTGGTACGTTTTTGAGAATTCCATGTCACCCTGAGCGAAGCGAAGGGTCTCGCTATGCTGTTGGCGAGCGCGCAAAAGAGAGATTCTTCGCTTCGCTCAGAATGACAGAGCGAAGAAGGTTTCAGTGATTTCGAATAATGTAATGTTCAAAACGTGCCAGTACCCAGCCTTGCGTAACCAGGGGGGTTATGGAGGCACGACAACCCGCGCCTTGGAACTTCCAGGGTAGAACGGCAACTCCTGAATCGACGGCGCTCACAATGGCGCCGGTGCCGACGGCAATATTTGGTCAAGATAATCCAACGGCTATTGACCAGATTATTTCCCGCATCCCGTGTGCGACACGCTTCCAAAGCGACAATTGGAGCAAGGGACAAGGGCACGCTCCGGTACAACCGGATTTCCCGCGTAGCCGCCGCGAGGATTTGGCTTGCATCGCACCTGGGTGCAACTATGATAAATTGTTGGCGTGGAGATCGCAGCGTTATGAATCGGATGATGACCCGCTATTCGCTGTTGCTGATCGGTCTTTCGTGGACGCTTGCGCATAGTACTCCTTGTCCCGGACAAGGTCATGTCGTTCTCGACGGAACACTGGGCAGCAGCGGACCGTTATCAGGCCCCAATTTCAACATCACCTCGGGACTCGGCAAGACCGTCGGCAATAATCTCTTCCAAAGTTTCAGCCAGTTCAATCTGGTCAATGGTGACGTGGCCACTTTTTCCGGGCCGGCCAACATCCAGAACATCCTGGCGAGGGTGACGGGCGGCAGTCCTTCTTCGATCGATGGGATAGTCCAATCGAGCATCCAGGGGGCCAATCTGTTTTTCATCAATCCATTCGGGGTGCTGTTCGGATCGCATGCCCTGGTGAATGTCAGCGGCTCATTCGCGGTGACCTCGGCGAGTTACCTCAAGCTGGCCGATGGCGGCAGATTTGACGCGGCCAATCCAGCCAACGACGTGCTCACGGCCGCCCCCGTCAGCGCCTTTGGATTCTCCAGCCTGCCGGGAACCATTTCTTTTGACCAAAGCACGCTGGCCGTGCCCGATGGGCAAAGCTTTTCCGTGGTCGGCGGGGACATCACGATGAATGGGGCGACGATTCGAGCGCCGGGTGGCCGCGTCAACCTCGTCAGCGTCAAGTCCGCCGGAGAACTGGCGCTGGATGTGACGGACTTCACGGCCCTCCCTAACACGGGGGCTTTCAGCGCCCTGGGCCAGATTACCGTGCAGAATGCCGGTGCTGTTCAAAGTACGGTTGATGCGAGTGGAGATGGCGGCGGCCAGGTGGTGATTCGTGGCGGAACGCTGGTGGTGCAAAACTCCGTGATCGCAGCCAATACCCTGGGGGAATCCGCTGGGAAAGGCATCGACATCAACGTGACAGGCGACTTGATCGTGTCGGGAGGGGCAATTGCCACGGACACCTCCGGCTCTGGAAATGGAGGCGCGCTGAACGTCACCGCCGGTTCGATAACCCTGAACGCCGCAGGTAATAGCGTCTCGGGGATTCTCTCCGACACCGAAGCGGGCGCAAGCGGAAACGGTGGGACCGTCAGCATTACGACCCCGACCCTCGATATACTGAATGGGGCGCGAGTCTCGGCGGCGACGGGCGGCATGGGCAACGGCGGCAACGTAACGGTCAATGCCAGCACGATTAATCTCAACGGGGGAAACGCGCAGGGGTTCGGCTCCTCGATCACCGGAATCTCTGTCAGCAGCTTGAATGACCCCGGCGGCAATGCCGGTAGCATCGTCATTCAACCGTTGAGCGGAGGAGCGCTCAGCCTGAAGGTCGTCAATGGCGCGCAGGTGGCCGCGGAGACGGACGGCAGCGGGGCGGGTGGCAGTATCAATATCGTCGCCGACTCCATTCAATTGGACGGACAGACATCCTTCCAGCTCACGGGAATTGAAGCGATGACCTTTGGCGCAGGCCAGGGTGGCGACATCCAGATTCAAACCCGCGCGCTGACACTGGCGAATGGCTCGGTACTCAGCACGGCCACCTTCGGCAACGGAGGCGGCGGTGACATCACCGTAAATGCCAACACGATCACCGTCCAAACTTCTTCCTCGATCAACGCGCAGACGTTTGGGCTGGGGCCGGAGGAAATATCGATCTTACCGCGACAACCTCGCTCATCCTGGACGGCCAACAGGCAAACGGGTCGCCCGGATTCGCTGAGATCGCGGCGAGCAACCCCTTCGGCGTGGAAGGAAATGCCCCGCCGGAAACATCACCATCACCACACCGTTGTTGGAGGTGTTGAACGGTGCGGATATCTCGGCTTCCGCCGACGGACCCAGCCCCGGGGGTAACATCACCATCAAAGCGGGGGCGGTGACTCTCGATAACGGTGCTTCCATCTCCTGCTCGAGCGTCAGCGCACCGGCCGGCGGCATTACCATTACCGCCATGCAGACCATTCAGCTCGGTGGCGCGAGCGTTATCAGCGTATCGGCTGCCGACAGCGACGCGGGCGACATCACTGCGTCTGCGGGCGGGGATATCCGCGTGACCGACAGCCAAATCACTGCCACAGCGTCTCAGAATGGCGGCAACATCACCCTGAATTCGCTGTCTTTGATTTACCTGCGCAACAGCCAAATTGATGCCTCCGCGGGTAATAACGGCGGCAACGTCACGCTGGACCCACTGTCGGTAGTCTTGAACAACAGCACGATCACGACAAGCGCGGGAGGGGGAATCGGCGGCAATATCACCGTGCAGACTGCGCATCTCGTCGATCTTCTTGACAGCGCCTTGAAGGCTGAATCCACGAGCGGAAACGGCGGCAACATTACGGTTGGTCCGCCAAATGGCGAAGGCGCCGCCACGGTTGGTCGGCCAGTTGTGGCCTTGAATCAGAGCGATGTCTCAGCCAATGCCCCGGAGGGACAAGGTGGGAACATCACATTCGTTACAAGGGGTTTCCTTCGATCAGGAGGCACCATTACGGCAACGGGGTCGAAGAATGGCACGGTTACGATCCAGTCACCCAATGTTGATTTGACGGGAATTGTGGCTCCTTTGCCCGGATCGCTGTTGGACGCCGAGGCGCAGCTTCAACCTTACTGCGAAATGAAACTGACTGGTAACGTCAGCAGTTTCCTGGTGCGCGGCAAAGGCGGAGTGGCCCTGGAGCCGTCGGGAGCGTCGCCAAGTTTCGAATTGCCGCCTTCCGATAATGAAACCCGATAGAAGAATCCCGGTCGCAGTCGCAAAGGCGCTTTGGGGCAACTTCAGAATGATGATGCAGACCGCCGGGCTGGTTTCGAACTTCCGTCCTTGGCGCTTTTGTCCCAGGCGAATGTCTGTCGCGCTCCTGGCCGTCGCCCTGTTGCCTCTGGGGATTTGCCGGGGGAGTGACTCTGCCGGGGGCAATAATAATATGGAGCTGGGGCGGAAAGAAACCGCAGAAGGGATTGGGGCCTTTGATAAAGGCGCTTTCGAGGAGGCGATCTCTCATTGGGAAAAGGCCATACGGTTCTATCAAGCGCGACATGACAACCCGGGCCTGATCGATTCCCAAGTTCGTCTGGCCGCTGCCTACGAGGCCATCGGGCAATTCAGCGAGGCGATCAAACTCCTGGGTGACGCGGCGAATCTCGCCGCCAGTATCGGTGACCGGAAACGCATTATTCTGGCCAAGACCAACCTTGGAGAAGCGCGGTCGTACACGCGCCGTGCTGATCTCGCCGAGGCCGACTTGCGTGAAGCCCTTGCCTTGGCGCTCAAGGATGAAGACCCGAAAGCCGCCAGTTCCATTTACAACAGCCTGGGCAATCTGTTGGTTGCGGAGGGCAAGTTTGGGGATGCCCTGGAGGCTTATCGCGAGGGAGCTTCGATGGCACGGCAGATACACGATCGACTGCTGGCTGCCAAAGCGCTCAGCAACGCCGCTGCCATGACGACACGCACGGGCACACCGGCCGATGGCACAAGCCTGAATGATTCCGCGATGGAAGAGGCCCATCAAGCTCCCGACGGCCACGAAAAGGCTTCTGTCATGATCATCTGCGGACAGACGTACGGACAGTTGCTGGGGCGCGAGCCGGGCTCGCATGACACACTCTTTGCCGCCGCCACAAACGCCTACGACCAAGCTTTCCAGATCGCCCAGAAGATCGGCGACAAGCGCGCCGCTTCCTACGCCCTGGGAGGGCTGGGAGGAATTTATACGCAAGATTTACGCTATGCCGAAGCTCTGGAGCCGACGCGCCAGGCCGCCTTTCTTGCCCAGGAGACACAAAACACCGAGGCGCTCTACCGCTGGGAGTGGCAGACCGGTCGCCTGTTCAGAGCGCTCAATCAGCCCGTCGAGGCCATCGCCGCCTACCGGCGCGCGGTCCAGTCCCTGCAATTGATTCGGAATGATCTTTTCCTCACCTATGCGAACCGTCCCGTGCTGGGGTCATTTCGAGATGCGGTCGGCCCGGTGTACTATCGAGCTGGCTGATTTGTTGTTGCGGCAGACGGATACCCTGACGAATCCGAAACAGATCCAGCAGAATTTGCGGGATGCGCGGGACATCGTCGAGCAACTCAAATCCGCTGAGTTGGAAGATTACTTTCGTGATGAATGCGTCAATCTCGCCAAGCAGACACGTGTCGAGGACGTTTCCCCGGACGCTGCGGTCATCTATGTCATCCCGTTGATGGACCGCACGGAGGTGTTGCTGGGGTTCTCCACAGGACTGGAACGCTTTAAAGTCCCCGTTGGATCCGAGGAATTGACAGCCGAAGTGCAGCAATTCCGTAAGAACCTTGAAAAACGCACGACGTACGAATATCTGGAACAGTCGCGGAAACTCTATGATTGGCTGATTCGCCCCATCAAGGACGAACTCATACGCCGTCACGTTCAAACGCTTGTTTTCATACCGGATGGAGCCCTCCAAACAATCTCCTTTGCCGCACTTCAAGATGGCGAAAGGTTTTTAATTGAGGACTTTTCCGTGGCCGTAACCCCGGGTCTGACCCTGACCGCGCCGCGATCGGCGCGCCGAGGAGGCCAACAAATGTTGCTCGCGGGTTTGTCCCAAGCGGTGCAGGGATTCCCTCCCCTGGACTATGTGCCGATCGAACTTGAACATTTGCGGCTTCTATATCCGGGCCAGGAGTTGTTCAACAAAGATTTCCTGAATGCGGCGTTGGAGAAGGATTTTGGGGAGCGGCAGTATTCGATCGTTCACATCGCCTCCCACGGTCAATTTGAACACGATGTCACCAATACCTTCGTTTTGACGTATAAAGGTACACTCAACCTCGATGGGCTGGAGCGCCTGATTCGCCCGAGCCAATTCCGCAGCGAGCCGGTCGAACTCCTGACCCTGAGCGCCTGCCAGACGGCAGCCGGGGATGACCGCGCCGCTCTTGGCCTGGCCGGGGTGGCGGTCAAGGCCGGCGCCCGCAGTGCGCTCGCGACCCTCTGGTTCGTGAACGACCAGGCCAGCACGTCGCTGATGTCGGAGTTTTACTCTCAGTTGGCCGGCGATCAGTCAATTTCAAAGGCGCGGGCACTGCAATTGGCGCAACAGAAAATGCTCGCGGATCGGCGGTATCACCACCCGTGCTACTGGGCGCCTTACTTATTGATTGGGAACTGGCTGTGAAACCGGTGGGCGCGGTGTGAAGCCGAGGCCGAAACGGCTGTGGCCGGCGTGGTGCGTTAGCTTATTGATCACCGGCATGATTTTCGCCGTGGTGGTGGGCCTGCGACGCATCGGATGTATCCAGCGCTTGGAATTCTTTGCATATGACTTTTTCGTCAGGGAGCAAGCTCCGTCGATGTCCAAGGATCCTCGGATCGTGCTCGTTTGTATCGACGAGGCTGATATCCAGACAACGAACCTTGACCTTGACTATCCCGTTCCCGACGAAACCTTGGCGCAACTGCTGGAAAAAATCGAGGCGCAACGCCCGCGAGTGATTGGACTCGATATCTACCGAGACAAGCCGGTGGCGTCCTGTGCGGAGGGCCAGAACCTCTCCTGTGACGAGCAACATCAACTCCTAAATCAGGTTCTGCTCTCAAACGCCAATATCATCTGCATTTTCCGAATACCGGATCCGAACGATCTTGAGGGAGTGAAACCTCCGCCGGTGATCGCCGACCAACCGGATCGAATCGCGTTCAACGATCTGCCCAACGATGGCAACGAAGTCCGGCGCAGCTTGGTGGCCCAATCCGTCGGGACCACCCAATTCTTATCATTGGCTTGGAGTGCGGCCATTCAATATATTGAGCAAGAGGACAGTAATCATCTGTTCGAGCCAGATCCGGCCCATCCAGGGCGATCGCGACCGGTATTGCGCTTTCTCGAACACAATGACGGCCCGTATGTGAACCTCGATGCAGCAGGAGAACAATTTCTGATGGATTTTCGTGGGCCACGCACGTTTCAAACCATTTCAGGGACGGAGCTTATCCGAGAAAGATTGCCGACTAATACATTTAGCGACAAGGTTGTACTCGTTGGAATGACCGCTCACAGCGTGAAAGACGACTTGTACACGCCTTTAAAGCGACCACTCCGTGGCATAGAGATTCACGCCCAAGTAATCAATCAGTTGCTCCGGATTGCTCTGAACGGCGACCGCCAGCTTGCGTTCTGGGCCGATTGGCAGAAGGACGCCTGGACTCTGCTCTGGTGTTTGGTTGGAGGGGCTGTCGGGTATGCCGTTCGTTCTCCGTGGCGTTCCTCCGGGCTGCTTGGCGCCGCGTTGGTTGTTCTGGGTGGTTTGGCCTGGTGGGCGTTTTCCGTGGGATGGTGGATTCCCGTTGCCACCCCTGCGATCGCTTGCATTGCCACCGCCGTTTCCGTCAATTGGTATATTTCCTATCAGGAAAAGATGCAACGGCAAATGATCATGCAGTTGTTTTCCAAACAAGTGTCTCGCGAGGTTGCCGAGACGATCTGGGCGCAGCGCAACGAATTCTTGGAAGGCGGACGCCCGCGGGCGCAGCAGCTCAAGGCCACGGTGCTCTACACGGATTTGGAGGGCTATTCGTCCTTGGCCGAGTCCCTCGAGCCGGCTGTGGTAATGGATTGGTTGAACGAATACATGGGCATGATGGCCGAGGCGGTGATTGGCCATCACGGTGTGATCGACAAATTTATCGGGGACGCAGTCATGGCACTGTTTGGAGTTCCATTGGCACGCAAGACTGACGGAGAGGTCAAAGAGGATGCCGTCAATGCGGTCCGCTGCGCGCTGGCAATGGAACAGGGTTTGGCTCGACTCAACACCGTGTGGGCGGGACAGCGTCTGCCGACCTGCAGAATGCGAGTCGGAATCCACACGGGCCATTTGGTGGCTGGCAGTGTGGGCGGCACGGAGCGTATGGAGTATACTGTGATCGGAGATACGGTCAACACGGCTTCCCGTTTGGAAAGCTTCGACAAGGACCGTCGTGAACCGGATCTTGCGGGTCGCTGTTGTCGGGTATTGATTGGCGAGAGCACGCGGGATCTTGCGGGAGATCAATTTGAGACAAGGCGTGTTGGACAGGCCAAGCTGAAGGGTAAAGACCAAGAGGTGACCATCTATCTGGTGTTGAAAGAGATCTCTCAAACGTGAGGTGGAAAAATTATGACACGCAGTTTTTTTAAAGTTTTGTTTGCGGCCTTGGGATTGAGCCTGCTGTTCGTCGTGGCGCTCCGATCACAAGAGGCCGCGCCGCCCGCACCCGTCGAGAAGCCCAAGGAGGCGCCAACGTCTCCACCGCCTTCCACCACCGAGAAACCGAAAGAAGGGACGAAGACACAACCCGCTCCAACCGTCAAACCGAAGATTCTTTACCAACTTCCTCCGCGAGGGACACCAGTTGCCAGACTTGACGGTGGCTCCCGCGGCAATGGCATTTCCCTGATTTGTCTGACCGCTCTGGTTCCCGACAGTACCGCCTTGACGGTTCTGGAACAACCGTCCTTGTTCTGGTATCAATCGCGGGCTGCCGACGTTCCGTTGGAGTTGACCATCCTGATCGACAACACGATTCAGCCATTACTTCAAGTCCAGCTGCCCGACGCCCGCAAGGCAGGAATTCAGCGGCTGAATTTGGCGGACCATAACGTCAAGCTTGCTACCGGCGTTGAATATGAATGGGTAGTGGCGCTCGTGGTCGATTCTGAAAACCGATCAAAGGATGTCATCGCCAGCGGGTGGATCAAGCGGGTTGACCCCTCCCCATCGCTGAGATCGCAACTGGATAATGCCGCGAGGGAGAATTTGCCGTTTGTCTACGCCGGGGGAGGCATCTGGCTGGACACGTTGACGGCGATATCCGACCTGATTGAGACGCGACCGAAGGACAGATCGTTGCGGGAAGGGCGCGCCACGTTGCTGGCGCAAGTGGGTTTAACCAATGCCGCCGTATATGTCACCTCGCAAGGCGCAATCGATGGAGAATGAGCACGGACCAAAATCCGGCTGAATTGAATCCGCTTAGAAGGCCTCGTAGCTCACTTTAAAATAGATGCCCAGGTCCTGCGCATCATCATTGGGAGTGGTGACCCTGTGGAGTCGGTAGCCCCAATACAGCTGCGCGTTCAGGTGCCGATTCGGGCTGATCAACAGCCCCATCCCGGCACTGAAAATCGTGGTTGGGTCCGGTGTATGTTCATCCAGGTTCCTCGCCGCGCCGAAATCGAAAAAAGGGGCCAACTGCACGACGGGAGTTCCCGTCCTGTCGAAAAGTACCGGCAAGTGGAGTTCGGCGGAACTAAAGACCCCTTCGTCTCGGACAATCTGGTTCTCCCGATAACCTCGGACGCTGTCGGCGCCACCCAAAGTGAATTGCTCCAGCGATAACAACGGTCGGTCTGTCAATTGAACATCGGTGCGCAAGATCAACTGGTTGGGGGTGCCAAAGAGACGGCGCACATAGTGGGCCTGGCCAAGCCACGCAAAGAAGTTTGCGTTCCGATCAGTGCCGTTATCCGTTACGTCGAACGCATCGAGTCCCACGCTGAACGTGGAGCGCAAGGCCAGCACTTGTTCCTGACTGCGGTCAGTCCATTCCTGAATAATGCGCAGGGCCGAGATTTCGGTGACGCCATTGGTGGAGCCGGGAGAGATATCGAACGGGACCCCCAACAAGAAAGTCTTGCTGTACTCCCGTTCAAAGGAGACGGCAAGCGCCAGTTCCCGATTTGCCGTTTGGTAGATGGGCTGGCGAAGTGTCGCGCCAGCACGATACGACTCACTGGTAACGTCCAGAGGATTGAATGGTTCCTCAATCACCGCATAATCGTTCTTGTTACCGTAGATCCGAAGCGTCGTATCATAGGGGGTTAACGGAATCCGGTAGGAGGCCGAAACGTTGTTAAAGTCCGAGAATTTGTAGCCAGGGTTCCCTCCCTCGGCGATGCCGTAGGAAACCTCCAGGGGGTCAGCGTGCCCCGTGAGATTGATGTCCCGCGCGATGAGCAGAATCTCGTCGGAGCCGACACTTGGAGGACGGTCGTTGTCCACTTGAAGCCCGACTCGAAATGGCTGCTCGTCTCTCACATGAACGTCCAGCACACTTTTCCCCGGCATAACGTCAGGCCGGAGACTCCGCGTTGATTTGGGTGATGTTCGGATCCTGCCGCAATAGTTGCAGCCCCTCCTTCAAATCGTCGGTATTCAGCGGGGTGCCGGCCCATCTCTCGACTCGGCCCCTAATGTAGCTATCGCGGAGCCATTTGTTTTCCGTCGTAATGTTGGTGGCGGAGATCACGCCTTCGATAATCTGCATGGTGACGACCCCATCTCGAGGATCCTGGTCCGGCAAAACAGCCCCGGAATTGATATAGCCGTGGCTGACGTAATATTCCGTCACGGCGCGGCGGGCCTCCTCCAATTCCTGGCTCGTGATTTGCCGCCCGACGTACGCCGCCGTGACTTTCGCGAGTTGCTGCGAGGAGAATACCTTGTTCCCTTGAAACCGGAATTCACGCACGTAGAGGCGAGGCATCGAGGAAAGCTTGCTCTGCTCGACCGGAAGCCGCAAGGGCGGAGCAACCAATTCTTGCCCCTTCACGGGGATCGCCAGCAGGACCAGCGCACAGAAGACAAGCCACTGCGGCTTGTCAAAAGAGGCACCGATCACCCGGCTTCCTGGGAGAGCCGCCAGACCAGCGGTGAAGACAGTCTCAGGTCGCTCGATTGTGCGGCCCGCTTGATCCGTTTTCGCCATGCGCATAGAACCAGTGTTCGTGCCAGTCAAACCGACTGCGCCTCTCCGCTTGGAAATCGGCTGATTAATAGCCCAAACCGCCCCTAACACAAGAACTTTCTCAGTGCGGCGACAGATGGATTTTGAGGATTGAATTAAGAGCCAATTTTGGTGATTCTACCTCACGGCTGACTCATGGCAAAAAAAAGCGACGGAGACACGGCACTCCCCACCGGTGCGCCCGCAGAAACATTGAGTTTCATTACAGCGCTCTTCTTGACTCACTTCCCGGAGCGCAACACCGCATTTCTCACCGAGGCATTCAACCAGGTCCGGAATGCATTTGACGGCACCTATCCGGGTTACCAGGGCTGCGACACGGCCTACCACGACTTGGCCCATACCTGTCAAGCCGCGGTCGCGGCAGTACGCATTCTCGATGGGCACTGCAAGAGCGGCCAACCGCCCGTCCTGACATCCCGCGACTATGAACTGAGTGTTGCCGGGATGCTGCTGCATGACATCGGATTTCTAAAGGAAGTCGGCGACAACCTGGGCACTGGCGCCAAGTACACTCTCACTCACGTCGATCGCGGCGCGGACTTCGCGGCGAAATTCCTTCCCTCTTTGGGAGCGACACGGGACGAAATCCGTCAGGTGCAATTGTTGATTCGCAGTACCGCCATGAACGTGGACATGAGCAAGCTTCCGTTCCGCGATCCACGAGAACGATTCATTGGATGCGCCGTTGGCTCCGCTGATCTTCTGGGGCAAATGGCGGCCCTGGACTACCCGGAACGTCTGCCGAAGCTTTACCGCGAGTTCGCAGAGGCCGGCATGTTCTCACATCTGGCCAAAGGCGGATTGGCCTCATGCCAAAGCGCCGAAGATCTGTTGCGGGACACCCGGGATTTTTATCGCGGATACGCGCGACGCATGCTCGATCACGAGTGGGACGGTGTTTACCAATTGCTGAAATATCATTTCCCAGACGGTCGCAACCATTATGTGGAAGCGATCAGACGCCAATCTGGATCGGATCGATCAACTTTTGGGGAAATAACGGAGGGGCGTGGAGGTTTACCTGGCCGACCCAGATTGACCCAGCCGTCGTTCAAAAGATCGAACCGTTTCTGAGAATTGCCCGGGGGTTGAAATCGGGCACCGATTGGACAAGGCTGAAGAGCCGGTCCAAATCCGTGCGCGAGGCCCGGACCTCTGGACCGAGCGAGTCAACCAGTCTGTCGAGGGCGAGCACCAGGCGTTCGGCTCGGCAGGCCTGGACCTCACCCGGAATGTCCTCAGCGGCAAACACCGGCCCGGTTGCGGCAAGCCGCGCCAGCATCAGGCGGGAACGCGCCGCCGACCACTCGATGGCAGTGGCGCGTTTGGCAAACTCGTCGGACAGTGTCTGGGCTTGCGTTGCGTTCTCGGGTGTTGGCTCCAGTTTAAGTGACGACAGTGGTGGCAGAGTGGGGTCGTCGTCGGCCTGCTGCAGCACCCAGAGCACGGAACTCCAACGGGCCTTCAGGCGTGCGGTGGGCTGCGGGTCGCGGGCGAGTTGCCAGCTCAGTTCACGCAAGGCGACGGCCTGGCCGACAAGCCAGGTCTGCGCACCCGACCAGTTTGGGGCTTCGCGCCAGTGTTTGGGCTCGGTGACGCATTGGCCGTCGAGCTCGAAAATCAATTCGGGATGCCCGGCGCGCAGAAGATCGGCCCCAACATTTTGATGGCAGGCGATACAAGTATTGGCGCGTACGTACAGGTTCTTCAGATCGCGCATCCCGGCGGCGACACGGTCGGCATGCGAGTAATCGGGGCGCGTATGGGAGCGCAGCCAGAATTCGCCCGCGCCGTGGCAGGATTCACAGGATACGCCATTGGTTACGTCGGTGGATAGTGCCCGATTCAGCTTAAGCAGGGTTTGAAAGGGCGTATGGCAGACGGTGCAGCGCTCGTTTTGCGTGGGAATCTTCGATTCTCAGCGCATCAGCGATACGCTGGGATCGGGCAATGGTTAGTGTCGCATAGGAGCGCGAGTGAAAGTCCTTCTTGGACCAAACCTGGAATTGATCGCGATTGGCCTTGGCGCTGCCGTGACAGCCCGCGGTGCTGCAATTCTGCGAACCGAGAAATTGCGGCGATGGTGGCGTTTCGGCGCGGGCGATATGACAAAAGACCAGCGCCGTAACAAACGCGGTTAGGGATTTACTCCGCACCTCGGTTGTGTTAAACGAAGCACGCTGGAAATGCAATCCATTATCGAGACGCTACAACGATGGACTGGCGGCAATCCGGGATTGGCAATCGGTTTTGTATTTCTCGGCGCTTTCACCATCCAGGTGGGAGCGCTGGCCATCTCCTCGGTAGCGCGCGCGTTCCATGATCACCGGCAGCGTTCGCTGGCGCGGGAACGCCTGCGGCTGCTCGTCCGGGCCGCGACACTGCATTGCGAGGAGGCCGGGCAGGCCCGTCTGCAGTGGAACGGCTATCGCAAGTTTCAGATTGCCCGCAAAGTCCGGGAGTGCGAAGGGGTCTGTTCGTTCTACCTGCAACCGCATGATCGCAAACCATTGCCTTCGTTCAAGCCCGGGCAATACCTGACTTTTCAGCTCAACTGTCCGGGCCGCGACAAACCGGTCGTGCGTTGCTACTCCATCTCCGACAGCCCCCATCACACCGATTATTACCGCGTCACGATCAAACGCGAAGGGCCGCCGCCGGATCAGCCCGACCTGCCGCCGGGTATCGCGTCCTCGCACTTCTGCGACGTCCTGCGCGAAGGTGACATCATCGATGCCAAGGCCCCCGCCGGCCACTTCTGCCTGGACCTGGAAAAGACAACTCCGGTCGTGCTGATCTCCGCCGGGGTGGGAGTAACGCCGATGTTGAGCATGGCCAATGCAATTGCCGCGGGCGACTCCCAACGCGAGTGCTGGTTCTTCTTCGGGGCCCGCAACGGCACCGAGCACATTCACCGTGACGAGATCGAAGCTCTCGCGCGCGGCCGCGATAACATTCCATGTTCACGTCTGCTACAGCCGGCCGCGGACGGAAGACCAGACGGGTGTGGATTACAACCACAATGGCCGTGTCAGCGTCGAGTTGTTCAAGGAACTGTTGCCGTCGAACAATTACGAGTTCTACCTGTGCGGCCCCGGTGCATTCATGACAAGCATCACGGATGGCCTGCGCGAATGGGGCGTGCCTGACAGCGCGGTGTTTTCGAGGCGTTCGGTCCCGCCACAGTCAAAAAGGCTACGGCGCGTCAGCGCCGGCGGCGGGCGCGCCTGCCGCGCCCGGCTTTCAGGTCACGTTTGGCAAATCGAAAAAGACCTGCGTGTGGCGTCCCGACCTGGGATCGTTGCTGGAGTTTGCCGAGCGGCAGGGGATCCGGATCGAAGCCGGCTGCCGGGCAGGCAGTTGCGGCACCTGCCTGGTGGCCATCAAATCGGGAGCGGTGGAATATCTGAGCAAGACGGAAGCGCAACCGGAAGATGGCTCCTGCCTCACCTGCATCTGCAAACCAAAAGCCGACCTGGTGCTGGACGCCTGATGGCCACCACCGCCCTAATCGTTGACCGACCGAAACGCTGGGACTCCGCGTTCGATCCAGGAATGACGGATGCCGATGTCGCGCGGCTGCTGGCGCTGGCGCCCTTCAGCCAGATGAAGGCTGATCGGTTTCCGCTGCGCGACATCCTGCGCAACGACGCGCGGCTGCGCCGATTTCGCGCGGGCGAAATCATCGTGCGCGAAGGCGATTACGGCACGTCGGCGTTCATGATCATTCAGGGCGCCGCCTGCGTGGTGATCGCGCCGGGACTGCCTGAAGCACTGCTGGGCCGGCGCCCTCGACGCCGCAAAAACCCCTTGGCCGTGCTTGCGCAACTCTGGGCCAATGCCCGCCATCCGGAAGTCCGCCGGCCAGCCGAGTTGCGTGTGGACGAACGCTTGGGACAACGGGACGCCGGAGATGACGAGGTCCGCGTGTTCCTGCAAGACGTGCCGCGCGTGTTGGATGGCCGTCGCACGGCGTCGCTGGCGGCCGGTGAATTCTTCGGGGAAATCGCCGCGCTCAGTCGCGTGCCGCGCACCGCCACCGTGTTCGCCGAAGTGGACGACACGGAGTTGCTGGAGATCCGCTGGCAGGGCCTGCGCGACATCATGAAAAAGGATGATGCGCTGCGCCGGCACATCGAGGACAAGTATCGTGAACGATCCTTGGAGACCTATTTACGCGCGTTGCCAATGCTGCGTCATCTCACGGATGCGCAACTGCAGGAGCTGATGCGCCAGACCGAGTTTGCCACCTTCGGCGAGTACGACTGGTCGGGCGATTACAAACGCCTGCTGCGCTCGGGCGGGATTGCGGGTCCCGGCAAGGAACCGGTGATCGCGCAGGAAGGTGATTACCCCAACGGCGTCGTGTTCGTCCGCGCCGGGTTTGCGCGCCTGGGCCGGCGGTTCGGCCGCGGACAGCGCACGCTGAGCTACCTCGGCGCCGGGCAGCACTATGGGTTTGAGGAAATCGCGCACAACTGGCGACGGAAGGACGCGCCCGTGCCGCTCCAACTCACCTTGCAGGCCATCGGTTACACCCACGTCCTGATCATCCCAACGGCGGTGATGGAGGAACTGGTGTTGCCGACCCTTCCGCCGTCGCTGTTGCCTCCCCTGGTTGAAGCCGAGGCTGCGGCAGTTATTGAACCCCCGCGGCTGGGACAGCGCGATGCGTCGGCCAAACTCGGGCCGGACTTGCTGGAGTTTTTGACGGAGAATCGCTTCTTCAACGGGACCGCCGCCATGCTGATCAATCTGGATCTATGCACACGCTGTGACGATTGTGTGCGCGCCTGTGCGGCAACCCACGACAATAATCCACGCTTTCTCCGCCACGGGCCGGCCAGCGGCCCCGTCATGGTCGCCAACGCCTGCATGCACTGCGCCGACCCGGTGTGCATGATCGGCTGCCCCACGGGCGCGATCTATCGCACGACATTTGGCGGACAGGTGGTCATCAATCAGGCCACGTGCATCGGCTGCGCCATCTGCTCCAACAATTGTCCTTACGACGCAATCCGTATGGTGGATATCCGCGGAACCGACGGCGCATTTCTCGTGGACAAAGACATGCGAGCGATCCAGAAAGCAACCAAGTGTGACCTGTGCGTCGACCAATACGGCGGCCCCGCCTGCCAGAGGGCCTGCCCGCATGGCGCACTGATCCGCGCCGACATGAGCGATGCGGATGCGCTGGCGACGTGGCTGGGGCGAGGATGAATTTCACTCTTAGACGGGGGCTCAGCATCGCGGTCTTGATTACCGCAACGGTGGCAGTAGTCCTGTGGCGTCCGGCAACCGCGTATGCCAGCGGCTGGCTCTTGTTTACACTGATGATCGCCCTGACCGTATTCAACGCGCGCAAGAAGCTGCCCTTCCTGCCGTTGATAAGTTCCGAGGCGTGGCTTCAGTTCCATATTTATGCCGGGTTGTTCTCGGCGGCGGTGTTTTTCGTCCACATCGGCTGGCGCGTGCCGCATGGCTGGTTCCAGGGCACGCTGACGGCGCTCTATGTTCTGGTGATGCTCAGCGGCATCGTCGGGCTGGTGTGGTCGCGCACGTTCCCGAAACGGCTGACGACCCGTGGCGGGGAAGTGCTCTACGAACGGATTCCCGCGATTCGCCGCGCCCTGCAGGAACAGGCCGAGGCGCTGGCGCTGCCGCCAGTTGCCGAGGCGCGCTCGGTCATTCTCGTGGATTTCTATGCGGAGAATCTCGCGGGGTTTTTTGACGGCGCGCATAATTTCTGGCGCCACCTGCTGGAGTCCCGCGCTCCGCTCAACGAGTTGCTTGCCCGGACCGACAATCTCACCCGCTACCTCAACGACACCGAACGTTCCACGATGGACAAAATCGCGGCGCTCGTGCGCCAGAAGGACGGGTTGGACTATCAGTATGCGTTGCAGGCAACTCTCAAAGGCTGGTTGTTCGTGCATATTCCGCTGACATACAGTTTGCTCCTGGTTTCGGTCGTGCACATCGTGCTCGTGTACGCATTCTCCGGAGGCGCGCCGTGAGCGAACAGTTGCCGGCGCCTGAATTCGACGCTACGCAGTACGAACGTCCCAATTGCAGATGGATCTGCGGGCGGGCGGCGGAGGGCCATCCCTGCCGCATCGGGCCGGGGCCGCGCGGCGACTGCCGCGCCACGTCCGAATGCACGCCCGCGTTGCAGATCAAGCCGGGCGAAACCAAGGGCCGTTGGCGCTGTACCCGGCCCAAAAGCGCCGGCGGCCCGTGCTCCGAAGGACCTCTCCCCAATGGCGCTTGCAGCCATGTGATCCCGCCCTGCCAGCCGGTGCGCAGTCTGCGGGCCAAACGCGCTCTCGCCACCCTGTGGACGGTGGCTTTGACTCTCGGTGGTCTGCTCGTCGCGTTGTACGGCAATGCACGGTGGAATTTCATCACGCCCCGCGAACTTTCATCGCACCACACTGGCGCCGCGTTTGAAAAATCGGTGAAACTCGCCCGCCGGGAAATAATTGCGCTGCCTGCCACACCGCCGCCCGCCGTGGTCCCGCAGGATGGGTTCAGGCGGCGTTGCTTGCCGAGCCGGGTCCGTTAGAGTGGGGGAAATTGTCAAGCGTCCCTGCGAAAACAATCACCCGGCTGGACCAGTCGTGTGAGCGCTGTCACGCGTTGCACGAGTTTCACCAACCCAACGTCGGATGGAATTATTCGTGCTCCGCCTGCCACCGCGAACACGAGGGCGCCGGGCCGATGAAGGCGCCTGCGAACGCCGAGTGCTTGAGTTGTCACGGCAACGCCTCGGTGATGCAGGCATCGGTCGAAAAAGCCAGGACATTGCCGTCAGAAGCCTTTCACTATCACACGGTCGGAACCCGCGTCGCCTTCCAGACACCTCGGCCGCCGAGCGGGTACACCCAGGTGTTTCACTCGTTCGCAGATCATCCCGAATTTCAGGTGGTCGCGGAACATTTGCGCGATCCGGATACGCTGAAATTCAATCACCAAACACACTTGACCGGCAACATCCCGCTGCTCGATGGGCATAAGCTCGCGTGCGCCGATTGCCACAAACCGGACGCCACGGGCGCGTACATGCGGCCCGTCACCTACGAGGCCAACTCCCGGTCCTGCCACGCGTTGCAATTCGACGTGAACAACCCGGAGCTTCAACTTCCCCACGGAAATGCTGCCGCCGTCCGCGCCTTCCTGCGCAGTTTGCAGACCCAGTACGCCGACTTTGGCCGGCGCGTCAAAGGGATTACCCAGCAGCCGGCGCTGGAGGAATTCGTAGGACAGCAGATGGCCGCCCTTCACCAACAGGTACCGGACGGAGAAGAACTTGAACGCGAGGCCTATTTTAATACGGCGCGCCAGGGTCCCGAATGGCCGGCCGCGCTACGCGGGCTGCGCCTATTGCCATGAGGTCAAACCAATGGGCGAGGGAACGCCTCTGGTCACGCCTCCGGTAATGCCCGACCGCTGGCTAACGGGCGGACGATTCGACCACGCCCGGCATGCCACGATGGCCTGCGCGACCTGCCACGACGCGCTGCACAGCCACGAAACCGCCGACATCCTGCTGCCCTCCAAACAAGTATGCGCTTCCTGCCACAGTCCGCAGGGTGGCGCGTCCTCATCGTGTGCGAGTTGCCACAACTATCACAATACACCGGTCACAGTGACGGATTTCGCGGGAACTTGGCGTACGGCGGACGCGCGCCCCGGAAAATGATCTGGTCAGAGCGCAGCGCGGCGGGTGGCGCGAAAAGCGCCGCGCCTGACGCGGCAATCAGATCGTCCTGATCGACACCGTCGCCGCTGACGCCGAGCGCCCCAATCAGTACGCCGTTGGTGTACAAGGGAAATCCGCCGGGAAAAATGGTGATGCCGTTTGGCAGGTTCGCTTGAACCCCGGGCGGTATGGTGACGCCGTTTGGCAGGTTCGTTTGACCCCCGGGCGATACCGTGAGCAGCGCGTTATTCAGCGGATTGGTGGTCCCCGCAGGAAACGCCGAGAAATATTCCTGCAATCCCAAAAATGGCCCGTTGGTTGTCTTGGTGATCCCCGGTGGGTACAAGCTCTGCGCGAGAAACCCGACTGCCCGTGTGGAGTAGGCGCGATTCGCAGGCAAGTTGGGAGGAAATAGTCCCGCCGCCAGCGGGCTTGAGAAGAATAGTGCCGTTCGCGCCTTCTGCACCGAGACATCCCAACTGAAGATGGTGGCCTCGCCCACTCGAAACGTTCCGAGGACCTGGGGCGCGACACCGTCGGCGTTGGGGTTATTGATGACGGAGATGAACACTCTGGCCGATTGTCCTCGCGGCAAGCGGATGCCAGCCCTCGTCGTCGCGGCCCGCTGGGCCGCCACCAAAAGCATGTTGGTGACATCGGTCGCAGTCAACCGAGGCTGTCCATTGATCAGGCCCGGTAACGGGTCATCGATGATCGGCGAACGCACCTCGCCCGCCACGCCCCCCAGAACCAGCGGCGGATATTGCACGGTCGGCGAATTGGTCAGGGGGAAACCAGGCACGTTGGCCCCGATGCTGCCCAGTGACGCGGGAGGACTTGTCTCGGTGTGGCTCCGCACATACGGCAACCGGATGCCATTGATCAGCACGTGCGTCGCCAGGATCTTGCGGTCTGGCTGGAACCCCAGTTGGCCCGACAAGGCAACGTCTTCGTTGGTCGAGGGCTGGGATACATCTTTCACGAGGCTTTCCATATTACTGGCCATCGACAGGTCGTTGGGCTGTGCCACGCCCACGCCGCCAATTAGATTGGTGCTGTTCCTGTAAAGCGGAACGCCGCCGGGAATGCCATCCAGGCCACCCAATAGTGCGCCGATCACCGGCCCGCCGTTGGTTCCGCCGTTTTGTCCCGGCACATAGCCCGCCCGGATCCTTGTAGCGGTTGACATCCGAGAAGAAAAGGCTGGAGAAATTGACGCCCACCAACGGGCCGGTCGGGGTGTTGCGAATTCCGGGTGGAAAATGTTGTTGCACGATCATCAGGGCCGTGCGCGTGGTGAAGGCTTCCTGGTCGCTGCTCAGGAATGCCGCAGTGCCCGCTCGCGCGATCGCCTCAGCCGTGAGGCCGGTGGCCGGGAGCGAACCGTCGACGCTCCAGACGCCAAGCACGAACCCTTCCCGATCCACAACGGCAATAACGCTGTCGGGAGCGACGACGCTTGCTCTCGTGACAGCCTGGGAGATGACCGTCGTAACGTCGTTGGAGGTCATTTGTGAAAATACGATGGCGGCAGAGCCCAGCAGGACGCCGAGAACAAGGGTGAGCATTTTCACAGCACGGAATTCTTACGACGAAGATTCCGTTGGCGGCAAGCCTAAACCGTCGTCGGGGACCAGTTACAGCTTGATTTTTCCCGGCGATTGCAACACCCTCCTCACCTTAGAATGACTAGGCGAGGAGGCGTTCTCGGCGTTTCATTAGGTTTTGCGGTCATCGCATCAGGCGTGTTGGCAGAACAGGCCGATCCGGACCGCCTCAAACCGCATCAGATTGTCAGCCATGGAACTCCGCCCATTTCCCCTGTCGCCTTCAGCCCCGATCCTCAGGGACTTCCCATACTCCCGCAGCCGCTCGAGGCCGCGCCGCTCACCTTGGAGGTCACGAATACCGTCAGTTCCGGCGCGCCGCCATTGCCCCCGTCGCAGTTCAATCCCGATCCGGGCGCTACCCAAGTCCAAACGCCCGCTCCTCCCCCTCCGTTCTTCAAGCCGGAGTTTAGGCTGGGGCCGCTCTATGGCGAGGAGCCGGTCCCGGGAGCGTTCGCGCTGCCACGCTTCAGGACCGAAATGAAGGAAATCGTCGAGGTTGAACCGCGCTCCCCGCCCGATCCGCGACGCGAGCCGTTACCCCCGGTGCTCCAGCTCCCGCGCACAGAGGTGCGCGCCAATGAACGAATTCCCAATAAATGGGAGGAACCGGAATACACGCGCCAGCGCGAGCCGTTCGAGATCCCGACCAATACCGTTCCCGTGATTGACCGCTGGAAAGTGCCGTTTACTCCATGGCAGCGCTATACGGATCGCCCTGCCGAGACGCCCTACCAGCAAGCAAAGACGGCGTTGTGGGATCCGTACCAGCAGAGCGTCCTCAAGGGTGATGCGCCTATCATCGGCCAGGATATTTTTTTGGACCTCACCGCTGTTTCCGATACGCTCTTTCAGGCGAGACGGTTGCCCACTCCCAGCGGTGTCAGCGCCCAGTCACCCGGCAGCGCGGACTTTTTTGGCAACGGCGATGAAGTGTTCATGTCCCAGAACTTCTCGTTTACCGCCGATCTGTTCAAGGGCGAGACGGTCTTCCAGCCGGTCCACTGGATGATCCGACTTGAGCCCGTCTATAATATCAACTATCTCTCAACCCAGGAGCGTGGTGTGGTCAGTCCCAACCCCGTGGACGGCATCGACCGGCTCCGGGAATATTTCGCCCTGCAGCAGGTCTTCGCCGAACTGCACCTCGGCGATCTGTCGGACAATTACGATTTCATCGCTTGCCGTGCGGGCAATCAGCCCTTCATTAGCGATTTCCGCGGATTCATCTTCGATGATGTCAATCTCGGCGCAAGAGTTTTTGGGAATGCAGATAATAACCGCTGGCAGTATAATGTGATCGTGTTGCCGATGCGCGAAAAAGACACTGATTCCGGTCTCAATACATTTAACGACCGCGATCAGTATGTGTTCATTGCCAATGCCTACCGCCAGGACTTTTTCACCCCGGGGTACACCACCCAGTTTAGCTTCCACGCCAACATTGACGATGGCCGCATCCATTACGACAGCAACGGCAATATCGTCAGGCCCTCCCCGCTCGGCACCGTTGTTCAGCATAGACGTCCACGCCTATTACCTGGGGTGGACAGGCGACGGTCACATCGGCCGTCTCAATATCACCCACGCATTCTACGAGGCACTCGGACGCGACGACTTCAACGGGTTGGCGGGCAGACCCGTCACCATCAACGCCCAAATGGCCGCCGCTGAACTGTCCTACGATCGCGATTGGATCCGTTATAAACTGTCCTTGTTTTATGCCTCCGGCGACCACAACGCAGAAAACGGCACCGCTACCGGCTTCGACGGCATTGTCGACAACCCGGCTTTTGCCGGCGCGCCGTTCAGTTATTGGATCAGCCAGGGAATCAACCTCGCCGGCACTTCCGTCGCGCTGAAACAACCCGACAGCCTCCTGCCTAATTTGCGCACGAGCAAGACGGAGGGCCAGGCCAACTTCGTGAACCCAGGCCTGCTCCTTGCCGGCGTTGGCACGGATGTGGATATAACCCCAAAACTGCGGGGGTTTTTCAACGTGAATTATCTCCGGTTCGCCGATACCGACGCGATCAAGACCGCGCTTCTGACCGACAAGGTCGATGGTGAAATCGGTTTCGATTGCAGTATCGGCGTGCGTTATCGGCCCCTGCTTACGGACAATATCGTCATTACCGCCGGCTTTGGCGTTCTTTTACCCGGCAGTGGATTTCGGGATATTTACGGGCGCGGCCCCATTCCCACGTCCAGCGGCGGGAGCCGCAACGGCCAAACGGATGATTTCTTATACAGCGGTTTGGTGAAACTCACGTTCACCTATTAGCCCATGAACAAAAGTATACGCGCGGTTCTGTGTGGGACGGCCTTCGTGGTTGCCGCCACGCACGCCGTCTATGCTCAAAATGATGGATTCGGACCGCCCATCGCGGTATCGCGGGATCAACCCCCGCCCGTGACCAAACCGCATAATTGGATCGACCAGACTCCCCAAGAGGCAATGGCCAAGAGCCGCGGTTGCCTCGAATGCCACAAGGGCATCGAGGAGATGCACGCCTCGCCCTATGTGGTCCTCGGGTGCACCGATTGTCACGGAGGCAATGCCACCCCGGGCCTGACGATGCGCAAAGCCCACGTCCCCCCCAGCAATCCGATCTTCTGGCAGTCTTCGGCAAAACCCGTTATGTCCGACGTATTGCTCAATCATGAGACGAAGGAGTTCATCCAGTTCGTCAACCCCGCCGACCTGCGCGTCGCCCAGCAGGCTTGCGGACTGTGCCATCAAGAGTCGATTGACCACGTGCAGCACAGCATGATGAACCACGGGGCAATGCTCTGGGGCGCGGCTCTCTATAATAATGGTTCGCGTCCCGTTCAAGAATTACCACTACGGTCAGGCTTACGGGCCCGATGGCGAGCCGTTGCGGTTGATCAATCCGTATCCCCCGACGGCTGAAGAGACGCGCACGAACGGGATTTTGCCTTTTATCGATCCGCTGCCGCGGTTCCCGTTGGGCCAGCCCAGTAATATTCTGCGTATTTTCGAGAAGGGCGGCGAGAAACAAAACCAGCTCGGCATCCCGAATCCCGATGAACCGCCGGGTCATCCCGAACGACGGCTTTCGGAGCGGGGCCTGGGCACGCTCAACCGCATCGACCCGGTCTTCCTCAATTTGCAGAAGACCCGCCTGAACGACCCCTTGCTGGGATTCATGGGCTCAAACGATCATCCGGGCGATTATCGATCCAGCGGTTGCGCCGCGTGCCACGTGGTCTACGCCAATGACCGTTCTCCCGCCAACTCCGGCTGGTACAGCAAATACGGCAACCAGGGCCTGAGCTTCACGGGCGATTCCCAGATCTCCAAAAGCGAGCGCGGCCATCCGATCACCCACCAGTTTACCCGCTCCATCCCCAGCAGCCAGTGCATGGTTTGCCACATGCACCAGGGCAATCTTTTTGTGAATCCCTATCTCGGTTATACGTGGTGGGATCAGGAGTCCGATGGCGAGTTGTTCTATCCCGCGAAACAGAAGAACCCGACCGAAGCCGACCTGGCTGAATCGTTTCGCCGGAACCCCGAGGCTGCCGCCGCGCGCGGGCTGTGGGGCGACCTGGATTTTCTGGAGAAAGTTGCCGAGTTGAATCCGCAACTCCAGCACACGCAGTTGGCCGACTATCACGGCCACGGCTGGATTTTCCGTGCCGTCTTTAAAAAGGATCGTCAGGGAAATCTGCTCGACCTGGACGGAAAGATGATTGCCCAGGATGACTCGAACAAGTGGGCGAAGGCCGTTCACCTCAAGGACGTGCATCTCGCGCGCGGAATGCAGTGCGTCGATTGCCACTTCCTCAACGACGTGCACGGCAACGGCAATCTCTACGGTGAGCCGCGCGCCGCCACCAGCATCGAGTGCATCGATTGTCACGGCACCATCACACAGCGACCCACGCTGGTCACCTCCGGCAATGCCGGTCGATATGCCCTGACAAACTCGACCACATCCTTCGGCCCGCGCTTCGAGTGGGTCGGCAAAAAACTCTATCAGCGTTCCTCAATGAATCCCGACGTGCGTTGGGAAATCCCGCAGACGATGGACACGATTGATCCGACCTCGCCGCACTACAACGCGAAGTCCGCCTACGCCAAGACCGTGCAGCGCGACGGTAAGACATGGGGCCAGGCCAACTGTCCCGTGGCGCATGAGAACCGCAGTATCTCCTGCCAGATTTGCCACACGGCGTGGGCGACCAGTTGTTTTGGCTGCCACCTGCCGATGCGCGCCAACCAACGCGTGCCGACCAACAAGTTCGAGGGACTGACCAGCCGCAATTTTACCACGTACAATCCCCAGGTCGTCCGTGACGACGTGTTCATGCTCGGGCGCGACGCCACCTACAAAGACCATCGACTGGCTGTGATCCGCTCTTCCAGCGCCGTGTTGGTGGGCTCGCAAAACGCCAACCGTGAATGGGTCTACTCCCAACAGCAGACGGTTTCGGCGGAAGGCTACAGCGGCCAGGCGTTCAACCCGCATTTCGCGCATACCACCAGCAGTGTCGGCACGACCAAGAATTGCAGCGACTGCCATCTTTCCCAGCAGAACGACAACAATGCCTGGATGGCACAGCTCCTCGGCTTTGGCACCGGCACGGTGAATTTCTTCGGACGCTATGCCTGGGTCGGTTGCGGCGAAGGCGGCTTCCGCGCCGTCGTATGGACCGAGCCCACCGAGCCGGAGGCTGCCATCGGCAGTCATCTCCAGAAAATTGCCTACCCGGACAACTATCAAAAACACCAGGAAGCCGGCCGCGTTCTCTCGGAGGCCCATGAGCACCACGGCAGGGACATCCTCGATCTGACGTTGCGCGGAGAATATCTCTACACCGCCAACGGACCAGGCGGATTCGAGGTCTTCGACGTTGCCAATATCGACAATAAAGGCTTCAGTGAGCGCATCGTCTCCACGCCGGTCTCACCCTTGGGCCAGCGCACGCATATACCCACGAAGTTTGCGACCAGCGTCGTGCTGCCCAGCACGCTCGGGATCGACCCGTTGCGCAAACATTTGCCTGAAAACGAAGAGCAACCGATCAACCCCATTTACGGCTTTGCCTATGTCACTGACCGCGAGGAAGGCCTGGTGATCTGCGGCGTTGGCACCCTCGTTGACGGCGATCCCGACAATAACTTCCTCGACAAAGAAAAGGTCGTGCGCTTCAACCCCGACGGCCGGCTGGATGGTGCCGTGCACGGTTACATGGCCGGCACCCATCTCTATGTCGTCTGCCGCCGCGGCCTCGAGGTTGTCGATATCAGTGACCCACTTCATCCGAAGATCGAAGGCGAACTAACTGATACCACGCTGAAGAACCCGCGCGCCATCGTCGTGCAGTTCCGGTATGCGTTTGTCGCCGACGATGAGGGAGTCAAGGTGCTGGATATCACCGATCCGTCGCACCCGCGCGCCGTACCGGGCGCAGTGGTTGCACTGGCTCATGCTGGTCGGCTCTATGCCGCACGCACCTATCTCTATGTGCCCGACGGCCCGGAGGGCCTGGCGATCATCGATATCGAAAATCCCGAAAAACCGCGCCTTGACCAGATGTTCAATGCCAACGGCGTACTCAACGATTGTCGTGCCGTGCAGATTGGCAGTGTCAATGCTTCGATGTTCGCCTTGGCGGCCGACGGCACAAATGGGTTCCGCGTGGTGCAGCTCATCTCGCCCGATACGGTGCCCGGTTACATGGGCTTCAGCCCGCGCCCAAGTCCGAAGCTAATCGCAACGTACCCCATCCACGATGGGTCGGCCCTGGCCGTTTCGCGCGGCCTGGACCGCGATCGCGTCGTGGACGAAACCGGCAATCAAACCGTGGTCTTTGGAAGACGCGGTTCACGACCCTTCCACGTTGATGAGATGCTGTCCTTCTACCGCCATGGCGCGACCGGTGAACTTTATCGCGTCTCCGATGAGGTCGGCGGCGACCGGTTGCCGTTCACGCCTTTAGAACCGGCAGGAGTTAATGAGAGTCCGGCAGCGACCAGGCGTATTTTCCCTCGCGGAGAGTGACCCCGGGCCGGGCAACAGGTGTCAGCGCCGCGCGGTACCACCTACCGCAGTCACGGTCTCGCAGGGAGTTTCACGTGCCCAGAAGCGTGAGAGCAGCATCGAGTCGATGTATTTTTTATCGACCGTACGCAATCGTGCGGCGACAGAACGGATGACTCCGAGCAGGAACTTGGCTCCGATTGCAGGATATTGATCCAGTATGCTCGTGAACGCCTGCCTGGTAAGCTTGAGTAGTTTGCAGTGACGTTTTGCGACGACATCGGCACAGCGCGGTCCCTCGCTAAACAAGGCGATCTCACCGAAGAAATCGCCGGTTTCGAGGGTTGCCAAGATCGTCTCGCGACCATTGGCGAATTCGCTGACGCGCACTTCACCGTCGAAAAGGAGGTACATGCAATCGCCGGCGTCGCCCTTTTTGACAATGATTCGGTTTTGATCGATTTCACAAAACTCTATCAGCCCAAGGAACACTTTGGCCTGGTCCTCGGTCATATCCGCAAAGACCTTCAGCCTGCGGAGGTGCGCGGGGGTCAAAGCCGAATTTTTTAAGGATTGGACATCTTTCACTGTCTGAATTCCAAGGCTAATAGGGAGAGTAGCAACTAGGGCACGGAAGGCAATACCAAAACTCGTCGGCCCTGGGAAACCACGGGTACATCGTGACCTCGTGGAGTAAAAACCCTGATTTGCAACCAGTGCACGCTGAATGACCAGATGCAGGAATAGTGGTCGTGAGATTGACGTAGCTCTTCGTTGACGCTGCCGGTGATATAGGCCAGCATTCGCTTCCAAGACGTGTTCTGCTCGCCGCGAGGCTCTCCAGGGAAATTCAGCAAGGACGATTTTCTTGATCGTTCGGCACTCGCCATGATGGCGTTTGGCACCGTCCTAGCTGTCCTGGCTGTTTGGCGGTATCACAAGGTCCATCGCACTATCGAGGAAGGTCGCGTTAAAGCCGATTGCGGGCCGGTCCTTTTGGTCACCGTTCTTGTCATACTGCTGACACCGGAAATGCTTGCCTTCATGCTGCTCAACCATTGAAGGCGTCTCAGATCATGACGCCGCGCCAGACGGGTCTGGCGCATTTCGGCCGATGTCCAACTCCGCCGGCCACGTTTTCCGGTCCGTCAGTTCTGTCATTCTGAGTTGTGCTTGAAACAGCACGGGCGAATCTCACAGAACACGACAGTGCGTGACAGCGCCACTTACGTGGCCCCTCGGCGTCAGTGCCGGAAACGCTACGCACGTCGGTCGCCGCTTGAACTACGACTCTTGCTGCCTGAGTTGTCGTTCCGCCTCGACCCAATGCTCGGCATCGTGACCATGTTCGCAACCGCGTGCGAGCCAGATTTCGTAAGCGCGTTTTGCGATTTGTTCTTGGGTCAGAGTGATTTCTTTCTTCGATGTTTTGGACGCGGGCGTGGTGCTCGCTACCCCGCGTGGTTTCGACTTCGGGTCAACCGGTTGGGACACGATGCCTGACTTACGATTCTGTTGGACCTCCGTCGTCATAAATCGATCCTTTCTTTGAATGGTGGTGTACCCTCAGACACAACTGTTTAAGACGCGAATGAAACCCGGTCAAGTGATTATTTCTTGTCCCGCCGACCGCAATCGAGTCGGGGGCACAACTTGAGTCGCGTCTCTCCAGTTTCGATATGAAGATCGATGGCAGTCGAAATGTTTCAGACGTTCCGATGGACTGGCCCGTATGCTTTCTCGTGGGCTTCCTTCCGTGTTGTTCCCCTCGGAGAGGAGGACGCACAAGATCTGGCAACGGCGCGGTTTTTTGTGCGCCTGCAAGCGCTCGCAGCGTGCGGATCCTCCGCGTTGGAATGGTACCGGCTGGCCACTGGACGATTCCCCGACAAGTTGGACGCGCTCGCGCCGCGTTTCATCACTCAATTGCCTCACGACGGGATCACCGGCGAGCCCTACCAATACCGTCGCACTGCCTTTGGCCAGTTTGTGCTCACTCCGTCGGTTGGTCACTTCTCGCCCGACTGGGTTACTGTGAACGTCTCGCCGGCGATGGTGATCGTGCCCGTGAGAATGTTGGTACTCGTGTTGGCTGGTATAGCGTAGGTGACCGTTCCCTTGCCAACCCCATTCGTACCGGCCGTGATCGTGATAAATGAATCATTGCTAACCGCTGTCCAATCGCAATCACTGAGGTTGGGGTTGACTCTTACAGTCTTGGCCCCGCCGGTGGCTGTGAAATTGGCGGACTTGGGGCTCAGCTTGAAGGTGCATCCACCAGCATCCTGATTGACGGTGAAGGTCTGGCCGGCAATCGTCATCGTGCCGCTCAAGGCCGTGGTGTTCGTGTTGCCGGGGATGGTGTAATCGACCTTGCCGTTGCCCGTGCCGCTGCTGCCGGAAGTGATCGTGATGAATGGATCGTTGCTCACCGCCGTCCATTCGCAGCTGGTACCTTTGACTTTTACGATTACGTTTTTCGAGCCGCCCTTGACCGCGAGTGTGACGTTGGTGGCACTGAGCGTGAAGGTGCAGACGCTGATCGTGTTGGTGTCAAGCCTGAACACGATGCCGTCGCTGTTCGCCCCGCCCTGGCCGGTCGTCCCATAGAAATTGCTGTCGCTGCCTTGCACTAGCCCGGCCGCTGGACTGGCCCCATCGTTGGGGGGGCCGGCAAAAGCGTAAAGATTGGTGTAGTTGCCGTGCGGACTGATCCGAAACGCGATACCGTTGCCGAACGTCCCGCCTGAGGAGGTCGTCCCGTAGAAATTGCCGTCGCGGCCCTGCACCAGCCCGGCTTGTGGTTCGGCTCCATCGCCAGGATAGCCAGCAAAGGAGTAAAAATTCGCGAGGCTTCCGCTGCGACTGATCCGAAACACGTTGCCATAGCCGTTCGTCCCACCCATCACGGTTGTCCCGTAGAAATCGCCGTCGCTACCCTCGACCAGCCCGGCGACTGGTTCGTATCCATCGCCGGGGTGGCTGCCAAACGAGTAAAGATTCGTGTAGCTGCCGCTGGGACTGATCCGAAACACGGTGCCGAAGTCGATCGTCCCGCCGAAAGCGGTCGTGCCATAGAAATTACTGTCGCTGCCCTGTACCAGCCCGGCTTGTGGATTGGCCCCGTCGGTGGGAGAACCGACAAACGAGTAGAGATTCGTGTAGCTGCCGCTGGGACTGATCCGAAACACGGTGCCGTCGGCGTTCGCCCCGCCCGAGGAGGTCGTCCCGTAGAAATTGCCGTCGCGGCCCTGTACCAGCCCGGCTTGTGGATTGGCCCCGTCGGTCGGAGAGCCGACAAACGAGTAGAGATTCGTGTAGCTGCCGCTGGGACTGATCCGAAACACGGTGCCAGTGTTGTTCGCACCGCCGAGAAGGGTCGTGCCATAGAAATTGCTGTCGCTGCCTTGTACCAGCCCGGCAACTGGTTCGTATCCATCGCCGGGGTAGCTGCCAAACGAATAAAGATTCGTGTAGCTGCCGCTGGGACTGATCCGAAATACAGTGCCCAGCCCTCCGTCGGGTACGTCGTTCGTCCCGCCGAAAGCGGTCGTCCCGTAGAAATTCCCGTCGAGGCCCTGCACCAGCCCGGCTTGTGGATTGGCCCCGTCGGTGGGAGAGCCGACAAACGAGTAGAGATTCGTGTCCGTCCATGCGTTGGCATTGAACGTCCGACCAGCCAAAACCAAAAGGATCAAGGCGATGATAAACCGGGGTGTTTTTCCCGTCGCTAGTCCAACTTGAATTGGTTTGTTCATACCCGACGCTTCTTTCCAAGACTTTGCCTCACCCTGTCTTTAGCAAGCCGAGACTAGTATTCTGGCAATGGTAAGTCGAGCCATTCCGCCAAAGTTCCACCACGATCTCCCGTCGCACTTTTCGACCGCCCTTCACACACGACCGAATCAATAAGGCCCAAACACAAACGCATCAGTGGGTTGAATTATTCTCCGTTACAACTGACCCTATTCGACGGAAAAATTGTCCACACATTCTGGCCTCAACATTGCCATCCTCGTTCAAGCCGTCCGCTCGGGAACCAATCTCAAACTACATGCCGCGTCAGCCGGAGACGGTCAAACGTGCAGCCTCCTCGGCGGTGATGGGTTTGGAGTGACGCCACTCACCGAGCGTGCCGCCAAAATCAACCCATTTGCCCGACGCCTTGTCAAAACCAACAGCGGCCTGTCATCCTCCATCTGGAGCGAGTCGAGCACTCGCCCGTCGAGCAACTTGGAGAACCGGTCGTATGGGTTATCGCGCATCCCCTCGTAGCCGCGGCGGCTCTCGCGTCAGGTCCAACACGATCTCCCAGCCTGTTATGCGGCGATTCACTCGGTTGACCAACGGGTTTGGCAAAAAGGTCGAGAATTTGGAGCACAACGTCGCGCTGTACTTCATGCACTACAACTTCTGCCGTATCCACCAGACCTTGCGTTGCACCCCGGCAATGGAAGCGGGGGTAACAGACTATGTTTGGGATTTGAGCGAAGTTGTGGCCTTGTTGGATTGAGCCCGTTTCCTCTTCTTTTAGCGTCCCTCCCGTGGCAGGATTTTGACAGATGTCACTCGTACCACAAACCCCACCAACGGGAGGAACTCTTCGCACACTGCGAGAGCCATGCAGCGAGCGCGTCATTTATCTCCACAACACGACGGCTCCTCTTTTTCGCAACAGCGGCCCCCACTATGATCGTCCTCTCCGCCAGTTTAACTGCGCTCCAATCCAGCCTTAGCAGCTCGGCACTCCGCAGTCCGGCGAAAAGTCCAAAGCTGATATAGGCAAGCAGGTCATACTCCGCAGCGTGTTGTAAGAGGCGGAATGCTTGATCCACAGTAAAGATACTTGGCTCAGAATCCTCAGCGTCGGGGCGCGGGATGCTGGCCGCAATATTATATTCGCACCAGCCGTTGCCGATGGCGAAATTAAAAAGTTGTGACACCTTCACTGAGTAGTTAATCCGGCTGCGGGCTGATAACGTCGGGTCTTGCAACCAGTCTTTAAGTTCCTCGCGGCTGATCTCCGCAATGGGCCGGGTGCCGAAAGTCTCCGCGAATACGTTCAGTCGGCAGAACAAGTCTTTGACCGTGCTTTCGCGGCGGTGATTTGATTCGGCGTCGGCAATTAGCTTGGCGACGATCTCTGAAACGGTCGGGGCGTTGCGGTACTTCAAGACGTGTCCACAGTAATGGTCAACGGCCTCTTTGATAGTGGCGTTGTGCGGCGTCAACTTCTCGACTGCCTCAGCAGCTTGGCCCCGGACAGATTCGGAAATGGAGAAGGCCGTCGCACCCTGGTTCTCTACCATCTGGCGGATTTGCGCGGCACGGGTCTCTGCTTCCTCTTTGGTGGCGTAGGCCTCTCGAATCCGTTGGCCGTCGATCATACACGCGACTTGCCAGCCGCGCTTCCCGCTGGCATACTTCAATTCGTGAATTGGTGGCCATTGTTTCGGCTTCTTTGCTCGCTTGGTTGTCATGGCGTTGTACTAATTTCCACGCCGCATTTTGCCACTAATTGCCAAGTGGATTAAGTCATATTTGCGTAAGTCATTGATGGAGGGGTGCCAGAGTGGTTGAACGGGCTGGTCTCGAAAACCAGTAATGCCGCAAGGCATTCGTGGGTTCGAATCCCACCCCCTCCGCCACTCACCGGTTGGGATTCCCGCGATAGGCGCGCGCCAGCAGCGTGACGGGGTGCACGACCTTGATATCCAGGCCGAATTCCTGTGCGCCGTAACGGATCTGGCCGATGCAGCCGGGATTTCCGGTCGCAACGACTGACGCGCCGGACGCGGCGATGTGTTTCATTTTGCGTTCGAGCAGTGTCCGGCTCATCTCCGGCTGGGTGATGTTGTAAATGCCCGCCGAACCACAGCACCACGTGGCCTCGGCCAACTCGACCAGTTCCACACCGGGAATCGCGCGCAACAGTTCGCGCGGCTGCTGCGAGATCTTTTGCCCGTGCACGAGATGACACGCCTCGTGGTACGTCACGCGCGTCGTTGCGGGCCGTGCGTCCTCACGGGGCGGTTGAATGCCGATCTTCACCAGCCATTCATGGATGTCGTGGACTTTCTCGTCCCAGAGCCCGGCGCGTGGATCCTCCGGCAGCAGATGCCCGTAACGTTTCATGAAAGAACCGCAGCCGGCGCTATTGACGATGATCGCGTCGAGTTTCTCCAACGGGAAAACGTCGAGGTTCCGCAGGGCCAGCCTTCTCGCCAGCCCAAGTTCACCGTTATGTCCCATCAACGAACCACAGCAGCACTGACTGCGTGGTGTGAAGACTTCGCAGCCATTCGCCAGCAATACATCCACCGTGTCGCGGTTCACGTCCGCATAGGCGACGTCCTGTACACAGCCCACCAACAAGCCAACGCGATAGCGACTCGGACCTGCGGGTGACTCGGTTTCCCGTATCAAATCGAAGGAGAACCTTGTCGCAAATCTTCGGCTGCTGCGCGCGCAATTCCCGCAGCCGCTTCGGCAAAAGCGACGCGAATGCCCGGGAAAAACCGGCGAGCCTCGTCGAGACGAAGAAGTTTCGCGATGAAACGCAGCCGCTGGGGCCTGGCGAACAACCACCGCAACGCGAATGCTCGAAGGAAGTCGCGCGTCGCACCGGCTTTCGCTCCGCTGGATTCGACCTCGGCGCGGGCATACTCAATCATCTCGGCATAGTTCACTCCCGCCGGACAAGCGGTTTCACAGGCCAGACAACCGAGACAGAAATACATTTCGTCGGCAAACTGCGGAGAATTCGGCGCGAGCCGGTGGTCCGCCACCGCCCGCATCAAGGCGATCCGCCCCCGCGGGCTGCTGGTCTCGTGCTTCGTCGCCTCGTAGGTGGGACACGTGGGCAAACACATCCCGCAATGGATGCATTGCTGCAGGATGGAGTAGTCGAGCTGCTTCAGCAGACCTGGCTCAGTCGAAGATTTTGCCGGGATTGAGGACATGGTTGGGGTCCAACGCGCGCTTGAGAGAGCGCATGACATTCAGGCCGGCCTTGCCGGCGAATTTTTCCAGAAATTCTTTTTTCGCCAGGCCGACCCCATGTTCACCGGTAATGGTGCCGCCGAGGGCGATGGCTTTCTCGAAGATCTCACGAAAGGCGGCGTGGACGCGCTTGATTTCTTCCGGATTACGCTCGTCGCAGAGGAATGTCGGGTGCAGGTTGCCGTCGCCGAAGTGGCCAAAGATGCCGATGCGCAGTTCGTATTTCCGCGCGGTTTGCTGGATAAAGGCGATCATGGCGGCCAACTCACTGCGCGGGACTGTGGCGTCTTCCAAAATCGTTGTCGGCGACACACGCGCCAGTGCGCTGAACGCCGCCCGGCGCGCCGAGGTGAGTTTCTCGGCTTCGGCAATGTCTTTCGCGATGAGCACATCGCGAGCGTGGTGGACGCGCGCGAGCTCGACCATCCGCGCGGATTCTTCCTCGACGACGGCGGGGTGACCATCGGTTTCCATCAACAAAATGGCTTCGGCATCGAGCGGCAAGCCGATTTTCGCATAATCTTCGACACAAGCGATGGTGGTCTTGTCGAGAAACTCGAGCGTGCACGGGATGATCTTCTGGGCGATGATGTCGGAGACGGTCTCGGCAGCATCGGTCATCGCATCGAACGTGGCCAGCATCGTCCGGCGCGCAGCGGGTCGCGGTAGGAGTTTCAAGAGGATCTGGGTGACCACCCCAAGCGTGCCTTCGCTGCCGATAAAGAGGTCCTTGAGGGAATACCCGGCGACGTCCTTGACGCATTTCGTGCCGCACCGCAGCAGTTCGCCCGTGGGCAGGACCACTTCCAAACCGAGCACGTAATCCCGCGTAACGCCGTACTTCAGCCCGCGCAAACCACCGGAGTTTTCGGCAACGTTGCCGCCGATGGTGGAAATCTTGATCGAGCCGGGGTCGGGCGGATAAAACAGCCCGTGTGCGCCCGCGGCTTCATCAATGCGCGCGGTCAGCACCCCGGGTTCAACGAGCGCGGTAAGATTCCGCGGGTCGATCTCGAGGATCCTGTCCATCTTCACCGTGACGAGCACGACGCAGTTTTCCATCGGAATCGTACCACCGCTGAGATTCGTGCCGCTGCCGCGCGGGACAACTTTGAAGCCTTCGGCGTTCGCCAGTTTCAGCACCTCGCAGATTTGCTGCGCGGACTCAACGAACACGATGGCCTCGGGTTGACGCGCCAGCATCGGTGTCGCGTCGTAACTGTAGGCAATCCGCTCTTCGACAGAATGTTGAACGTTCGCAGGACCAACGATTTCCACGAGGCGACGCAAGTTATTGGGGGAGAGACTCATGCGCCAAGTCTGTTGAGTTATCGCAATTCATCCGCCAGCCCAATGACGCTGGGGGCGACAACAGCGGTTCGGCAGACATGCCCAATCGGGGATTGCGGGCCGGTCCAGACGCTGCGGATTCTACGATTGGTGGAGCGGTGATTCACCATTGGTCACACGACGCGCGACCCCTCCTGTTGGCGGAACGACTCCCGGCCCGATTGGCTAAAAGATACTGCGCGGAACTGTGATTGTGTCGCCGGGCCGAACCGGCGGGTCCTTGGCCGGGTTTCGTTGCAAGGTCTCACAGTTGTAAATTTCCGTCTGCCCGCCGCGGACCAATTGTACTTTCTGACGGTTCGCGTAATCGGTAAAGCCGCTGGCGGTGCTGATGGCTTTCATCAAGGTCGTATCTTCGCTCCAAGGAAAACGATTGGGGTTTTTTACTTCGCCGCCCACGTAGAAGAACCGCGCCGATACCAGCACGGCTGCGGTGCAGCGCACATAGTAGCGCGGTACGTAATTGGCCTGGATGCGTTCCGCCAACTCACCTGCCGTGAGTCCCGCGGCTTTGATCGACCCAATCAATGGAAGGGAAATGTTGCCGTCTTCGTCGATGGTGACATCCGACGGCGCGGGAGTCACCGGCTGCGCTCCGCCGGTGTCGATGCGGACCACCACTTCGTCTCCCGTTCGCAGTCGCCCGGCAGCTTCATCGCCGGCCGCGGCGGTAATCTTCGAATTCGATGAGGACGATTGGCCAAAGAGGTTGTGGATGGTGCTGCATCCCCATGACAGGCTCAAGCCTGCCGCGAGCGCGAGCAGCCGGATCCGGAAAGCGTAACGATTGATCCATCGGGTGAAGATCATGAAGTCCGTTTTACCCGCAAGGCGGTGAATGATTTCATCCCAACGGAGGCGGCAAGAGACCGGCCTCTCCTAGTATTTCCCAGATAGATTAATTTCATCACTGTCCGATGGCTTTGCCGCCGCGACGGGCCGCGCCGTGCGCACGGGCGCCTCCTGGTAGTGCTCCACCTGGTCATGGTAGTAGTAATAGGTTTCATCATGGCCCAGTTGCACGTTGTTGACAACAATGCCGAGGAGCTTTCCACCCGCATTCTGAACCACCTGGACCGCGCGCCGCGCCATGTTACGCGGATACCGGCGATGCTGAATGACAAAGAGCGAGAAGCCAACCTCGCGCGCCATGATCGCGGCATCGCTGACGCCGAGGATTGGCGGCGTGTCGTACAGGACAACATCAAACTGGCGTCCCACCTGTTCGATCAGATCCGCCATCCGGCGCGAGGTCAACAAGGGCAGCGCGTCCTTCGCGGTGCCGCCGGCGCCCCCCGCGATGGCCGAGACATTGGGAATCTCGGTCTTCTGGATGATCTCCTGGACGGTCTTCTGGCCACTGAGGTAATCGGCCAGACCGACGGCATTGGAAATCCGCAAGTCTTCGTGCATGGCGGGGCGACGCAGGTCGCTGTCGACAATGAGCACGCGGGCGCCGTGTTGCGCGTAGACGAAGGCGAGGTTGACGATGGTGAAGGACTTGCCTTCTCCCGCGCCGGCGCTGATCACGCACAGCGAAGTCAGTGCACCCGCCGGCTTGGCGAACTCGATGTTCGTGCGCATCATGCGATAGGCCTCGAGGTGGGCCATGGAAACGTTGCCCCGATGGAGCAATCCCTCCTGCTGTCCAACAACGCCAAGGACCGGCAACCCAAAATACTTCTCAACGTCTTCGATCTTCTTGATGCTGGTATCGAGAAACTCGATGAAGAACGCCAGCGCCACACCCAGCATCAAGCCGCCCGCGCAACCCAGGACCGTGTTGGACACGATGGCGGGACTAATGTAGGACTGCGGCAGCGGCACCTGGGCGGAATCGATCACTTCCACGGGACTGCGGGGCAAATCCACTTCGATCGTCGCCTGTTGAAGACGGGACTTCACACCTTCCTCAAGCTTCATCTCCAGCTCTTCTTCCCGCAGCGCGTTCCGGAAAGGGAGAAACTTTTCGCTTTCCAACGCGTAGCTGGCATTCTTGGCATCATCGTATCGCTTCTGCAGGTCGTCCATGCGGGCCTTGGCGACTCCATATTCCATCTCGATGCCCTTCTTGATTCCTTCCAAATGGTCGTCGATCTGGTCCTCCAACTTGTCGCGCTGGGCAATCGTCGCCAGCACGGTCGGGTGTTCGGGTCCAAAATCCTGCTTGAGGGTTTCCAGGCTCGTCTCCGTATCCGTCAGTTTCTGCAACAGCGACTGGACAGTGGGATCGACGATGAGCACGTTGATGGCGTTGCGCAATTGTTTGGGCGTGAGCTTCTTCACGGCGTTGAGACGCGCCTCGCTCGTGATGGCCGCGTTGCGAGCATCGGACAACTCGCTCTCCAAATGCTCCATGGTGACGTCGCTCATCTTGACATTTCCCACAACCGGAACACCCAATTCCTTGCGCAGCCGCTCGATCTTCTCCTGTACGACGCGGACCCGCTCCACCTGATTCGTCACGTCCTCGCGGAGCTTGTCGATTCCCTTTTGGGTCTGCTGCCGCTTCACCTCCAAGCGGTCGCTTTCAAAAACTTCTGCGATCTTGTTGGCGATATCGGCTGCCTGGCGACCATCGTGGTCGATAACCCCAATTTCAATAAGCGAGGTGTCCGGGTAGCGACGGACGACAAGTTGGCCTTTCAAGCGCCTCATGGCGATGTCCTCGGACATACCCCACACGTCCTGCAATTTGAAGGCTTCAATGACCGGATAGAGGATCTTCTGCGATTGGATGATCTGGTACTGGGTCTGGAGGAAATACGGGTCATACCCGGTAGCCTGGGATGGTGCAAAAACGTCCACTGTCGGTTTCTCAGTCTCGACTTTAATGCGCGCCGAAGCCAGATACTTCTTCGGCAGCGAGAGCGAAACCGTGAAGGCAGTCAAGCCGGCCAGCAAAAACACCAGCAAAACAATCACTTTCCGGGTCTTGATGACCCGCCAGTAGTCGAGAAACTGCAATCTCGATTCCTGTGAAGACGATGCCAGAGTTTGCTCCATAAATGCGCTTAAATCAGCCTGTCAGAAGGCTGGACAATACACACCATGTTTTGTGCCAACGCAAGTAAAAAATCGGGCCAACTCCATGGCGGAGAGTGGCTAATGAAGGCAACAGACACACCCTCTTTTGACATTCCCCGGCTCCGTCTGTTCAAGAATTTCGCGACTTGTAGCGGATGGATTTCCAGCGGCTCTAATATATCAGGCTTACGCCAATGTTGACCTGATTGCGGGTATAGGGCTGGATTAAATTCACGTCGGACGAAACCGACTGGGTGTAAAAGTAATCCAGGACGACCGACATCCAGTCCCGAAAGGCGTAGGTCAGACCAAGGTGGGCTGTCAACGCCTCATCGTTTGGCGTTACCGTGATCCCGGTCGGCCCGGTGAAAGTCGGGTTCTGAAACCCACCGACCGGTATGCGTGTCGTAGAGGTCTGGCCCAGCGGCGATACAAAAGAGCTATAAACATACGTGAGACCGCCGAGGGCGCGCAGCCTGGCGGTGAGCCGGTGACTGATTTGCAGATCAAGAGTGGTGTTCTGTTGGCCGCTGAATTGCCGGGTGACTCCCACGGTGGCCTCGTTCAGCGATTGGGCCAGGGTGAGCGTAATGGTGTCGACCGGGCCATAATTGTAAACGAGTGATCCCAGCGCCGAAGGAGAAGTGCTCTGGGTCCCGTCCGCTGACTGTCGAATCGTATAGCCGCCGTTGAGGGTCAAAGACAGGCGCGGATTGAACCTCCGCACGACAGAGAGGTACAGCGTGTGTGAGACCGCGTTCAAGCCGTCGTTAATGCCGGGATTGACGAAAACATTTTGACCGTACTGATAGTTCAGCCCGACCGTGGTGCGCGTGTCCAGCAGGTAGAGCGTGGACAGGGTCGCCGAATAATCCTGATGATTGTTGTTACTGGCGATGGACGATTCCTGGTAATCCCAAATGTCCCAGCTTCCATTGGCCGACACGGTCCACCTTGGCGCCAACGAGTAGGTTAGCCCTCCTCCGACGTCCTCGTAAATGTACGTCCCGGCCTGCACAACCGTTTGGGCCGCGCCGGCGGGTCCCTGGACAAGTTGTGGCTGAAGGGAACTGATGAAATTCTCGACAATGCTGAGCGTCAACCGCGGGTTGACCGTGTAAGTGCCGGCCATGTAAAGATTGTGGCTTTGGTTGACTCCGCCCAACTTAACGTCGCGCGGATAATTGACTGCGTAATCATATTGCATCCCCACAAAAAAACGTTCGAGCGGAACATTCGCGCGCAATTTGACGTCGGAGTTGAGTCGGGTGCCCGTTTGCGGGTTCTTCTGGGCGGCGTTGAAGTTGTCATCGTACCCCACGCTCTCCGTGACGACCGCGCCCCAGTTTCGGTTGGGATCGCCCGCATGCGTCAAGTCCCACTGGGCCAGGGAAACACGAGCCGACAGAAGCAATAAGAAGCACACCGTCCACTGGAACGGAACCCGCCAGCCTCGCTTCGCACGTTGCGCCCCTGGTGGCCCCCCGTGCACCATTATTCGACGAACTCCAAATTTACCGGCCGCGGCACGAGTGCCGCGTGATAGGCGCGAGTGAGCAGCAGCGCGATGGCTTCGCGGCCCTTCGATCCCATGTCCAGCGTTAATGGATTCACGTACATCGCCACAAACCGATCCGTGGTAGCAGCGTCCATGCCGCGTCCGAACTCTCCGGCGTACGCAACGGCTTCCTCGCGATGGTCGAGCGCGTAGCGAATACTGGCAGTCAATAACTCCGAGATCTTCCGCATCAACTGTTTGCCAAGGTCTTTGCGCACACCGTTCACGCCCAGCGGCACCGGCAGCCCCGTGTCCGCATACCACCAGGCGCCGAGATCGACGATTTTGTGCAGCCCCATCTTCTCATACGTGATTTGGCCCTCGTGAATGAGCAACCCCGCGTCCAACTCGCCGCCCTTGACCACGTCCATGATCTTGTCGAAAGCCACGACCTCGAACTTGAAATTCATCAGCAACAGCTTCAACAGCAGATACGCGCTCGTCATCGTACCGGGCACCGCGATCCGGTCGTCCGCCAGTTCTCCCACGTCCATCGGTTTTCGCGCCACCACGATCGGCCCGCACTTGTCTCCAAAACTCCCGCCGCTCGCCAATAACGCGTACTTGTCCATCACATACCCGTAGGCGTGCACGCTCAGCGCCGTGACTTCCAACTCGCCCTCGACCGCCAGGTGGTTCAGGCTCTCGATATCCTTGATCACGTGGGTGAACGTCAATCCGGCGGTGTCCAGCTTGCCGTGGGTCAGTGCGTAGAACATAAACGCGTCATCCGGGTCGGGGCTATGGCCGATGCGAATCTCTCGTGGCTCCATGGGATAAGTCCTCCTAAATAGGTTGCCAAAAGTTTGAGTGGTTGTTAATTCTAGGGCCTCACTCGGCCGTTTGCACGAAGAAAAATCTCGATTTCATGAAAAACGCCAACAAATTCCGCCGCTTCTCACGCCTCGACCCCCGGCCGATCACCCGGGGGATGAAAGCCTCACGACTGGTTACCGACACGTTCCAGGCCTACAATGCCGCCCGCCTCCGCGAAGGCTGCGAGTTGTTTGCGGGGAAGATGTTGCCGCGCAACGGTCTCATTGGCGTCAGTCTCACGGGCGCCCTCGTGCCCGCCGGGCTCGGCAAATCCTGCCTCATTCCCCTCATCAAGGCGGGCTTCATCGACTGGATCATCACCACGGGCGCCAACCTCTACCACGACATCCATTATGGACTCGACATGAAGCTGTACCGCGGGTCGCCGTTCCTCGATGACGTCGAACTGCGGCAGCGCCAGATCATCCGCATCTATGACATCCTGTTCGATTACCGCGTCCTGCTCGATACCGATGCGTTCATTCGCCAGGTCATCAACGGCCCGGAGTTTCAGCGCTCCATGGGCACGGACGAGTTTCACTATCTCCTCGGCAAGTACGTCTACCGGCGCGAGAAGAAACTCGGCCTGAAAGACACCTCGCTCATTTCCGTCGCCTACCAATACGGCGTCCCGTGTTTCACCAGCAGTCCCGGCGACAGTTCCATCGGCATGAACGTCGCCGCCATGAGCCTGGCCGGCAATAAACTCCAATTCGATGTGAATCGCGATGTCAACCAAACCGCCGGCATCGTTTATGACGCCAAGCGCAACGGTCGCAACTCCAGCGTGTTCATCCTCGGCGGCGGCTCACCGAAAAATTTCATGCTGCAAACCGAGCCGCAAATCCAGGAAGTCCTCGGGCTCGATGAGAAGGGCCACGATTATTTCCTCCAGATCACCGATGCGCGTCCCGACACCGGCGGTCTCTCAGGCGCCACGCCCGCCGAAGCGGTCAGTTGGGGCAAGGTTGATCCCAAGAAACTCCCCGACGCGGTTGTTTGCTACGTGGATAGCACGGTCGCCCTGCCGCTGATCACCTCGTACGCCCTTGACAAGGTCAAACCGCGGAAACCGAAACGCCTCATCGACCATCGCGACCGCATCATTCAACGGGTCGCTCGCGACTATGAAAAATCACCGTTCTATAAGAAATTTCTCGACCGCTAACTGTACGGCAAGTGCTTAGCTTGCCAATCATCGATGAAAATCAGCGACATCCTCAAAACCACGCGGCCCACGATTTCCTTCGAGTTCTTTCCCCCGAAGAACGACGAGGCGATGGCCAATCTGCTGGAGACACTCGCGCGCCTCCACGAGTTGCGCCCGTCATTCGCCACCTGCACGTACGGCGCCGGTGGCGGTACTCGGGCCCGGACGCTGGAAGTGACGCTGAAGATCAAGGAACAGTTCGGCCTTGAAGCCATGGCGCACTTCACCTGCGTCGGCCAGACGCTCAAGGACATCGACGGCGTGTTGGAGAATTTCGCCGGACACGGGATTGAAAACGTCCTCGCCCTCCGCGGCGACCGACCGTCCAACCAGCCCGAACCGCCCGAAGGCTGGTTTCCCGATTTCAAGAATGCCGTGGACCTGTTGCGCCATTTGCGCAAGCAATTCGGCAATACCTTCAGTCTTGGCTGCGCCGGCTACCCGGAGAAACATCCCGAATCGCCCGATTTCGAGACTGATTTGCGAAGGTTGAAGGAAAAGGTCGATGCTGGCGCCGATTTCATCATCACGCAGCTCTACTTCGACAATGAACACTTCTTCCGCTTCGTGAAACGCTGCCGGGAAATCGGCATCACTGTGCCTATCATCGCCGGTATCATGCCCGTCACGAACGTGGCGCAGATCAAGAAGTTCACCGCCATGTGCGGCGCGTCCGTGCCCGACAATATGCTCGGTGATCTCGATCCGATTGCCGAAAACGCCGACGCTGTCACAAAATACGGCATCGACTGGTCCACCCGTCAATGCCGCGAACTCCTCGCCGCCAAAGTCGATGGCCTGCACTTCTACACCCTCAACAAATCCCAGGCCACCCGTCAAATCGTCGAAAACCTCCGCCGCGAAGGCGCGCTGAAGTAGGGCGAGCGTCCCGCTTGCCGTCGTTGGTAGGGCTCGCTCTCCGAGCGAGCCGTTCCTGAATTGGGGAGTCTGCTTCACTTCACGGCACAACAAACACAGGCTTGCTGGGAGGCGGGAACACGTTTAAGATAAGACCATGAAGGAAATCACGTTGCTGGTTGAACGCGACGACGAAAGCGGCTGGCTGGTGGCAAGCTGGGACGCGCCGGATAACGGCGGCGGCATCACCACCCAGGGCAAGGATCTCAGCGATCTACAAGCCAACGTGCGCGAGGCCGTGCGTTGTCACTTCGGCAAGGGCAAAGCGCCGCGCGCTGCCGGAACACATGTCTTGGTGGTGGCGTAGGCGTCCCTGCCTGCGTATGTCGACCTGGACGGGCGCCGCGTCGCTTCAAGCAATTCGCCATTACCGATGGCGTGCTTCAGTGGAATGATTTTGACCTCGTCTTCCCCATGGCCGACCTCTACGACGGCGTGATCCGGTAACGCCGTTCTCCGCGATTGCTGTTGCCCAGCTAGCTTGCCTGCCAACCGTAGCCCTTGGCGAAGCCCGGTTGAGGCATCTTGCCCTTGCGGCCTACAACACCTTCGTGTGCTTCGTGACTTCGTGGTGAATCCCTGGGGACGCGTCCATCTGACCGCAAGCCTCACGGCTTCTCAAAGAATTTCAGGGCAATTAGCGCTAGGCCGTTGTTCAGGATGTGGATGACGATGGGCAGGCCGAGCGAGTTGGCTTTCCAGCGTGCCCAACCCAGCAAGATGCCGAGACAGAAAATCGGAATGAAATACACCACCTGAAGATGCACCAGGGCAAAGAGGAACGAACTGCCCAGGTTGCCCCGAAAACGCGGAGCCGCTTTTCCAGGGCGCCATAGATCAGGCCCCGAAACAGAATCTCTTCGACAATCGGCCCGACGATGACGATGGAAAGGAACGCGGCCAGTGGATTGGCATTCAACGCGTACTTGATGAGCGGAATGGCCTGTTGAATCGTCGCGGGCCAATGCAGCAAACGCTCGACCCCCTGCGCGCACCAGGATCCGAACCCCAACGTCAGGCCCAGTCCGAGGAACGACACTGCCATAACCTTTACCGTTCCCAGCCGCAGGGGCCAGGAAAAGGGTTGACCCCAGGGCTGTCGTGCAAAGGCCCGCGCTGGCGGCGACAATCACCGGGATCCCGGCCAGGGTAATCCCGAACAACAAGTTCTCGGATATTTTGATCCAGGACAGCAGCGCCAGGCAAAAGATCAGCGCGATTTGTCCCTGGAAGAACACGACCAGCCATCCCAGGGAGAATCCGAGACCGGGAAATGTGTCCGTGGAAATCTTGAAGCTGGAGCGCAAAAGAGCGGTCAACCCCATGAGGTAAGAGACCATGAGCGCACTGCCGCCAAGGGTAAAAACGATCGGATACAGCCGATAGGCCTTTTCGTATTGTGACGAGAGCAGATAACAACAGAATAGCGACCGTCGTATTGTTTGGTCATCGCCCTTGACTTCCGCGGCCTTCTCAAAAGTTGCCGCGGCTTCGTCAAATCGCCCGCTCCACAGCAGGCATACGCCGCGCCACTCATAAGCTTGCATATCCTCCGGATCGATCTGGACCGCTTCCCGGAAAGCCCTGGCCGCTTCATCGTAACGATTGAGCGCCGCGAAGCTGCGGCCCAGCCAGTAATCGGCGTCACTATTGGCTGGCTGCAACAGAGCGCTTTTTTGAAGAGAATTGATTGCGGCCTGGTATTCCCTTTCGCGATAGTGGCTGATCCCCAACCAGTAATGTGCCCGTGAATCCTGCGGATCCAGTGACAGTCCCTTTTCGAAACTTCTATCGGCTTCGCGATAGCGCCCGAGATTCTCCAGGCAATAACCCTGCGCGACATGGTAAATCGAATTGGTCGGATTGATGTTGATGGCCTGCCGACAAGCCTTCTCGGCCTCGCCATAACGTCTCAGTCGAGCCAGGGAATAATAAAGCTCGTAATAGGCCCGGTCATTTCGGGGATTCAGCGAGATGTATTTTTGATAGGCGCCCGCGGCCTTCGTGTGGCTTCCCAACGATTCATAAACCTCGCCCAGGTAAAACCAGGTGTTTGTCCGCTGGGGTTCCAACTCCAGCGACTTCTCGTAGGCAACGCTGGCTTCCTGCCGCTGATTCAATCGCGCCAATGTGTATCCCCACCACGCGTAGGCCGAGGAATTCGTCGGCTCGGCCTCGGAAGCCAAACGAAACGAACTCTCCGCCGCGCTCCAGTTGTTGGAGGCCAATTCGGCGTGTCCGCGTTGGATCAGTTCGGCTGCCGAAAGCGCGCCGATCTCCTCGCCCAAGGCGCGCGTAGCGAGCAGCGCCAGCAAGAGAAGACTGGACCAACGGAAAAAGACCCTCGTCATGACCACGGAAAGTACACTCGTTCGAGCCGAATATATAGCCAGGGATTCATTGCGCGTCAGCATCCCAACCCCTCCGTCCAAAAAAACCTTTACACACCGCCGCCAGTGAGTACACTCACTAGTAACTGAAATAAACACGCGCGCGGGGCGCAACGCTGGAGTCGGCCCTCGACCTACCCGGATTTCGAAGTTCGACTCAAGCAGTGCTCCCCGGCGAATATATTGATTAAGGAAGTTTTATGTCCCAATCCAATCCGGACCGGCCGCTCATCGAGCAACTCATCCAGCAACACGGCGGCTCCGACAATGCCGACCTTGTGGAAGACATCATTGAAACCGCACTGCGGCTCGCCGACGACAAGGCGGACCGTCTCGATGTGAAAGTCATCACTTCGGCGCTGAAGGAACTGCGTTACGCTTCGAAGATTTTTGCGCCGTTCCGCGGCCAGCGCAAGGTCACTGTGTTCGGCTCGGCGCGCACCCTGCCCGAGACCGCGGAGTACCAGCAGGCGGTCGCCTTCGGCAAGGCGATTGTTGACCATGGTTTCATGGTGATCACGGGTGGCGGGGAAGGCATCATGGGCGCCGCCCAGCACGGTGCGGGCCGCGACAAGAGCTTTGGCCTGAACATCCGCCTGCCCTTCGAGCAGGAACCGAACATCGATATCGCGGGCGACCGCAAGTTGATCAACTTCAAGTATTTTTTCACCCGCAAACTCTGTTTCATCAAGGAGAGCGACGCCATTGTGCTCTTCCCCGGTGGTTTCGGCACGCATGACGAAGGCTTCGAGGCGCTGACGCTGATGCAGACGGGCAAGAGCCAGCCCAAGCCACTCGTATTCGTCGATCGCCCGCGCGGCAACTACTGGAAAACCTGGTGGCGGTTCGTCGAGGACCAGCTTCTGGACGAGGCGCTGATCAGCAAGGAGGACCTCTCCCTCTTCAAGGTGACCGACGATGTGGAAGATGCCTGCAAAGAAATCATGAATTTCTATAGCAACTACCACTCGTGCCGTTACGTGAAGGACGCCTTGGTGTTGCGCGTGAAATATCCGGTCACGGAAAATCTCCTGCGCACGCTCAATGCGCGTTTTTCCGGCATCTGTGTCAACGGAGGACAGTTCCGCGCGTCGGACCCGCTACCGGAAGAGGACAACGAGCCGGAGTTGAAGGGTTTGCACCGCATCGTCTTCCCGTTCAACCGCACAAACTTCGGCAGGCTCCGGTCCTTGATCGACGTGGTAAACCATCACTGATAGGGCGCGCTTCGCCGATTACGTGCGCTCTTGCAGGCTCTTTTGATTGGGCGGGATCAATTCGCTCTTGTCACGCCGCGGCTTGCCGGAAACGAGCCAGCCATCGTGAATGCGACGGAGTTCGCGCGGTGGCACGCGTAAAATGAAGAGGGCGGTCACCCACCAGTTGACCAGCGTGGTTCGCACCACCCCATTCGCGTTCCAACGCCGCGCGCTGGCGACCAATCCTGAACGAATGAAGGTGAGCCGTCCCGCGCGCCGCAGCCGCCGGGCAAAAGCGATGTCTTCCATGATGGCGATCTCAGGGAATCCGCCGAGAGCTTCGAAGACCTGGCGCCATACGAAAATCCCCTGGTCGCCGTACGGCAAATGCAGCCACCGCGATCGACGGCTCGCCACCCGTGCCAGGAATTTGCAGAGGCGACGGCGGGAATCGATGTGCAGGTCAAACGCTCCGCCTACCGCCCCGTCACCGATGATGCGTCGCTGGATTTCATCCAGGGCCCCCGGCAGCAAAAACGTGTCCGTGTGCAGGAACAGGAGAATGTCGCCGGTGGCGTGGCGCGCCCCGGTGTTCATTTGGTGGGCGCGTCCCGGTACTGTGCGAAAAACGTACGGCGTGAAATGTTGCGCAATCTCGACGGTGCGATCCGTCGAGCCGCCATCGACAACAATCAACTCGATATCCGGATGGTCAGCGAGCTGGCGCAAAGTAACCGGGAGGTTTACTTCTTCGTTCAGAGTCGGAATGATGACGCTAATGACCATGACTCGCCTAATTGAGAATTTCTTTTAGCAGAGTTCGCCACAAAAATCCAATCCTAAATCACTGCGGGCCTATGACCCGTGTATTCACTGGGTTTTGATGCCGAAGAGCCGCATTCTGATGCGCACAAAGTCGCCCCGAAATCATCCGAGCGACGCGAGCACTTCACTGATACTGCCCCGAATACAGGTGAAAATCGGCGTGTCGCGCAGCGTGTACTTGCGCACCTCGTGTTCGCGCATTTCCATGACCAGATCGATGAAATCCTGGGGCTTGTCCCCCTCGAACGCGACGACAAATTCCGGATCGTCGAGGCCAAAGCAGTAAATGGTATTGATCTTGATGCTCGGATACCGATGCCCGGTCTCGATGTGCACATTCATCATCCGCTGGCGTTCTTCCTTGGAAAGCAGGTACCACTCGCTGGTTTTCCAGAAGGGATAGATGAAGATGTACTTGTTTTGTCCCGGCACGACCCGCCCGCGCCGGCCCTCGCTGCCTTCATGTTCGTGGTGGTCAACATACATCGAGCGCTTGGTCATGCCCAGATAGCTGTAGGGCGTGTGGCACCATTTGCCGAGGCTGGTATTGAGCAGTTGCGTGCTCATCTCCGTGAAATCTTCCAGCCGCTCGCTGATGCGCCAGAGCATGAAATCCGTGTCCGCGCGCGTCCCGACGGTGGTGAACGGGATGATCAGGGCGCGACCTTTCCAGTCCTTCACCACGCCCTCGAATTCGCTCTTGCCGCCGTCGCGTTCCCCGCGCGGCAATCGCCGCCACGCGGGATCGGCCTTGAAGAACAGGTAGTTGACGTACTGCCGTTTGATCTCGTCGCCCATGGTTGTCCAGAACACATTTAATGCTATACTGGCCCCGCGATGCAACGGAAAACAGGTGTCCTCATTTTCACCCACGGCTCGCGGCTCAAGGAAGGCAACGAGATCATGGTCAAACTCGTCGATCAGGTCCGCCAACAACTCGGCTACGACCTCATCGAGCCGTGTTTCATGGAACTCGGCAAACCACCCATCCCTGTCGCTATCCGCAAGCTCATCCGCCGCGGCGCCAACCACATTTTCGGTTACGCCTTCTTCCTCGTGCCCGGCTCGCACCTGCGCGAAGACATCCCGTTCATCTTCGAGCAAACGTTGAAGAAATTCCCCGGCGTCACCTACGAGATCAGCCCGCCCATGATGTCCGACCCCACCATGATCGACTTCGTCGCCAAACATGTGAAGAGCGCGCTGGGCGAATCACGCAGTAACTAAAGGCCGACTGGAGGGCCACGCGGAGCCTGTCCTGAGCAACGCCGAAGGATCGTGGCCGCGTCATTCTCATGATGCCACCAAGCATCGGAAGTTGGACGAATGCTGCTATCTGTGCCGAATCAAGCATTGACCCCTTCATGAGGGCAAATTCCACTGCGAACGAGCCGGGCGACGGCATGTCAGGACCGGCGCGGCATCAGCGTCTTCCGCAGGCTGGCAAATAAAGCTTCCCGGGAAACAGTCCGCTTCGCCCGCACGCCTTCTTCGCCTTGTGAGATGAGTTTCAGCAGTCCAATGGCGTGCCGCATCTGCTCGTAGCTTTCCGGGTCTTGGAGCACCGCCCGCGCCTTGCCATTTTGCGTGATGATCACCGGGCGGTGTGTGGCGTTGATTTGCGCCAACAAATCCGCCGCGCTGCCTTTCAGATAGGTCATTGGACGAATGTCTTCTTTAGCCTTCAAAGTCGCGGTTCCTTGCGGTCTGAATACAGTACTGAATTCAGACCGATATGCCAACTGGCGTGTTAACGGTTTCTTGGCCCGCCCATGATGTGCGACCCCACCACGATCGACTTCGTCGCCAAACATGTCGACAGCGCGTTGGGCGAGACACGCCGCAATTAATCCGTCTTACTGCGTCCCAAGCCGGTTGAGTATGTCTCGCACACGATCGACCTCATCTGTACGACCGGCTGCTGAGAAGCCTGCAAGAGCCTCTCGATACACGGCGACTGCTTCGGCTCGCCTTTGTGGTTGATTCGTGAGTAGTTGCCCAAGATTATCCAAACAGAATGGTTTTTCCTCCGCGGACGCAAGAACTAAAGACTTCTTGATTAGCTCTTCTGCTTCCTTCCAGTGGTTGGAATCGGCAGTCAGCATGGCTCCCAAAGAGTTATATGCCAACGCGTTGTTTGGTGTAAGACGTATGACTTCTCGGCAAGCTTCTTCTGCGTCGAGCAAATTACCTTCGTTGAACTGGTGTCTACCCTTGCCTTCTATCAAGAATTGCGCAAGTAGCTTTGAAGCCATCGGATCGGAAGGAGAGAGGCGAACCGCCTCTCGAAACTCTTTCTCGGCCTCGGTCAGTTTTCCCTGTAACCAGTAGAGCGAGCCCAAATTGCTGTGAATATCATGGAAGCCCGGGTTTATACGGAGAGCCTCTTGAAAACTCCTTTTCTGCTTCTCCCAGGCGATCCATCTTCATCAAGAACAAACCGAGGGCGTTATGGGTTTTGGCTCTCTGGGGTTGAAGTCGCACCGCTACTCGATATTCTGCCTCTGCCTCTTTGAGCTTTCCCCGTTGAAACAGGATTTCAGCTAAAGTGGTATGGGGCATTGCCAGACCGGGGTCGAGCCGCATGGCTTCGCGAAGATGCACTTCAGATTCGTCCAAACGACCCAATGCGAGAAGTGAGGCGGCGAAATCGTTTTGCAACTGGGCGATTGATGGATCCAAATCGACAGCTTTCCGCATCCACGGTTCGGCCTCCGCGGGACGCCCAAGAAAAAACAACGCCGCTCCTAATCCGCCTGCGGCATACGCAGATTTTGGCGCCAGCGCAACTGCCTTGCGGTACGCTCGCTCCTGCTCGTCGTACCGCCCAAGCACTTCCAACGCGGCGCCGAGATGCTCCCAGCTCCATGAGTCGTTCGGGGCCAATACGAGGCTGAGTCGTGCCATCCGCTCGGTGTTGGCCCAATCGCCCGCCTGTTCGTACGCGTAAGCCCTTAGACGGAAGCGGTAAGCGAGCCACTTCCGACCAGGTCCAAATGCTGCATACATCAACGCGAAGCAGGCAATTGCCGCGAGACTTATACAGGCGACACGCCTGCCCCTGTTTGTTCCTGTTTGCATGGAACGACACGGGGTCTGGTGTATTCTTTGACCATAGTCACGTCCTCGCCGCTTGGCAACGGGGGAAGTGACGATGCTTCACTCAACAACAGGGAAGGGAGACTTTTTTGGACTGTTGACTCGGAGGCGGAGATAATTTGTCTTTGAGGCGTTGGAATGCTTGTTTTTCTCTTTCGTTCTAGCCGCAAAGCAGTATTTTGCAAGCGTGGTGTGAGTCTTTGTGAAAGCAAGTTGGTAGCCATATGAAGAAAAAAGTTGTTCTCGGATTCTCCGGGGGGTTGGACACCACATTTTGTGTCCTGGGGCTTCGCGACAATGGGTTTGAACCGGTCTGTGTCTGTCTGGATATCGGCCAAAGCGCCGATCTCGCCGAAGTGAACCGTTCTGCCAAGCTGCTGGGTGTAACCAATGTCAAAGTAATTGATGGCAAAGACAATTTCGCCAACATGTTCATCGCACCCGCTCTTAAAGCGAACGCCCTCTACCAAGGTGTCTATCCCCTAGCGACCGCGCTGAGCCGGCCTTACATAGCCAAAATACTCGTCGATGCTGCCCGAGAGGAGGGAACCAATTACATCGCCCATGGATCTACTGGCAAAGGAAATGACCAGGTCCGCATTGAAATGGGGGTTCGTGCCTTGCTTCCGAATGCTGAAATCGTTGACCCGATCCGGGACAACAGTTTGAGCCGGGATTACGAAATTGATTTCCTCCTGAAACAAGGGATCGATCTGGGTTACACGCGGAAAAAACCCTACAGTGTCGATCAGAATATTTGGGGTAGAAGCATCTGTGCCGGCATTCTTGAAGATCTCCACGTTGCTCCGCCGGAAACGGTTTTTGAATGGACGAAATCGCCGGAAAACTGTCCCAATGAGCCGAGGACCGTTGAAATTGAATTTGACGGCGGGTTACCGGTTGCTCTGGATGGCGTACGGACTTCGTTTATTGATCTCATTACTCAGTTGAACAAAATCGGCGGCGAACATGGCATTGGCCGTATCGACCATATTGAAGACCGCCTGGTAGGGCTCAAATCGCGCGAGTTGTACGAAGCACCCGCCGCAATTATTTTGATCAAAGCGCACAAACTACTGGAGTCGCTCACATTGGCGAAATCTTCGCTCGATTTCAAACAAACCGTTGATGAGGAATACGCCCGGATGATTTACCTGGGCAACTGGTTCTCCCTGCATCACCTAGACCTTCTTGCGTACCTGCAGCAAAATCAGTCCATGGTGAGCGGAACGATCCAACTCAAATTGTACAAGGGGAATTGCACGGTAATAAGCCGGGAATCCACTAACTCTTTGTACAAGCCAAACCTGATCACTTACGGCGAAAAGAGCGAGTTTGATCAAAGGAATGGCGCTGCATTTTCCCGTATGCTCGGGATGGAAAGCTTTGTGCAAGCTTCCGTCCAGATTTCCAATATCGGGAACAAGATTGAACGGCTAATCGGCCCTGCGCCATAGGAATCCGTAACACCTCGCGGCTATGGTTCCAGCCCGAATTCTCTTGAAGTCACGCGGGGTTCTGTTTACTTTGCCCGTGCGAGTTCTTTGAGTCGTTTATGTCTCAACACGTCGGCGCAGGGAATGCCGTGAGATTCGGCAACAGTGGCGCTGCTGTAACTGGTTACGAAAGCCCAACCTCGAAAATATTCGGGGTGGACAGCCATCCAAACGGAGAAGGCGGGCGAGTAGGTCTGAGGCCAGAAGTCAGAATAACGGCCAACGTGGCATCCAACAATCCTTCGAACCAAAGGAGTAGTGTCATGTATCACCGCAGATTATTCGTCGCCGCCATTACCGGGGCCATCGCCACGGTGTCTTTCGTTTCTCAAACCTTCGCCGACTGGACGCAGTTTTCTCTGCCCAATCTCACCGACGCATTTTCCCCAACCGCAATCACTGTTTTGCCGGATGGGCAATACGTGTTCGCCAACGAGGGCACCTACTACCAACAGAACGCGTTTGGTCTTCCCAGTTATACCGCCTACAATAATGTCTCGCCGGGAGACAGTGCGGATCCCTCTTTCCTCGCTGTTTGGGACGGGACGCATGCCGTGGCCGGCGGCGGCGGGTTTGGAGCCAGTGATCTTTATCAGTTCAATCCGGCATCCTTGAGCGCGCCGAGTTTTACCGCGCAGGGTCTGTCCCTGCAGAACTTCTCGGGTGTCTTTCGCGATGCGAACAGCCTGTATGTCGGAGGCGGCAATGGCACGAACTCCACCCACGCCATCAGCTACGTCAATCTCGCGACGGATACCACCAAGGTAATCATTGATGACATATCAACCTACAGTTGCGCCTTCGCGCAAGATTCTGCCGGCGATCTTTACGTCGGTGATGAGGACAATCAGAAAGTTTATAAGTTTACGGCCGCCCAGTTGAACCTGGCGATTTCCGGCTCGCCGTTGTCCATTACCAACGGCACCTTCGTCTATCAATCCATCAACTCGTTGGGCTCCATGGCCATTGATGGTCAGGGACGGATTTGGACGAGTGGTTACTTGGCGAACGGTCTGCAGGTATTCGACCCGGTATCCGACACGGAAACCACGGTGGTCCCCGGTTTGACGAATGCCAACTACATGGTCACCACGTTTTCCGTGAGTGGCCAAAATTATGTCGGTTACACAGACGAGGCCAATCCCTTCGAAGGGGGGACAGCCCAGTATTACGGATTTGAAGCCGTACCCGAGCCGGGGGCATTTGGCCTCACCGCCGCCGGCGTGATAGCGCTGGCGGTGTGTCGCCGCAAACAACGTCGTTGAACTTAAAAAAACAGTTGGCATTCACCATGGCGGCGGCGCTGATTGCGGTCAGCGCCGCCGCCGGGCCATTTCCCGACTATAACCAGGGGATTCTGTCCAACGACGCGCGCATTGTCGGCTGGGCCACCGGCTGGCAGGATTTCATCCAACCCGATCCGGCCAGTGGCGGGTTCGCCCACAATAACAGCAACCAAATCGACTCGATTGACCAGGCCATCCTGGGCGCGCCGACCGACTTCACGCTGAATGGCACCACGAAGCATGTATTGTCTCTAGGTCACGGCGCTTCCATTACGCTGACGTTTGGTCGCGCCGTACCCCGGCAGGGCAACTGGAGTTTTGCCGTGTTTAACAATGCGTTTCTGTCTACAGCCCCCGGTCTTGATGGCCGCGGGGGGGGTACCAATTACGTATATAACGGGCTCGGCACCAATCTGGTCTCCGTCGCCCGCGGCGATAACTTCGTATGGTGCAAGCCGGCATTTGTGGACGTTTCTTCGGATGCGACCAATTGGGCGCGTTTCCCCGTGACCTATTGGAACACAGACGTTCTGTTTCAGGCATCTGTACCCGATACGCCCGATCACTGGCTCAGTCAGGATGTGACCATGATCGACGGTCTGGCCGGAAAAGTTATCTTGCAGTACGGAACACCCTTTTCGTTGTCCACGCTGACCAATTCTTCCCCGGTGATCAGCGGCTCCGTTAACCTGGACAATATTCGTTACATCCGCCTGACCGACGTGATTGGGGACGGCAGCACCACGGACCAGTATGGGAACGTAATCCGCTCGCCATATTATGATGGCACGCAATTACCCGCACTCGTTGCCGCACCCGATTCGAGCACGGATGGCTTTTGCTTGCGAGGCGTGGCCATTCTCGAAACTCCCGCGCCGACGATCAGCGGAACAGCGATGTCGCAAACCGGTTTCCTGATCAACGTCAGTGGACTATTCAGCGGCCAGACTTATTGCGTGCAGACTACCACCAATTTGGCGGTCGCCTCCTGGACGAATGAAACAAACTTCGCGGCCAGTGGCAATTCCGCCACCTTGACCAACGACCCTGGGAACACCCCAAAGAAGTTTTACCGAATTGGGCAAATGCCGTGATTGGCAAGCGTACATCGACTGTTCCTGTGCCGTCGCAATCGCGCTCGTTGCGGGAGGGGACCGGCTTCACTCTCATCGAGTTGCTTGTGGTACTCGCAATCATTGGTTTGCTAACGGCGCTATTGCTGCCCACCTTGTCACAAACGCGCGAGAGTGGTCGCCAGGCGGCTTGCCTCAGCAATCTGCGGCAACTGTACCTGGCCAACCTCACCTATGCCACGGAGTGCGGTTACTACGCCCCGGCCGCGCCGGATATTTGGGGCAATAACCTGATTCGGTGGTATGGTTCGCGCCCGGCCGCGGGAGTCCCGTTTGACTCGCGCGGCGGTCCGCTGTCTCCGTACCTGGGCGGGAGCAAAGGCGTGCGCGCTTGTCCTTCGATGGTGAAGTGGAATTTTCTGATGACGGGAGACAATGCCTTCGAAGCGGGTTGCGGCGGCTATGGCTACAACTATCTCGGCGTGGGCTCGCAGAGTTATTCCATGGGCTATACGGAAGCTGCCGGCCTGTCGGGCATGCATCCGGAGGACATCAGCCGCCCAACGACAACCGTCATGTTTTGCGACACCGCCTTTTCCCAATTCAGCGGCGGCCAAACCTACTTGATCGAGTATTCCTTTGCGGAGCCCGACAAATTCCTCAGCGCCGCGGGTGTGATGTACGGCCAACCGACTCCGTCCATCCACTTCCGACACCGCCAGCGCGCGAACATTGTCTGGTGCGACGGCCATGCTACAGCCGAACCCCTGACGCGCTCCGACTCCAGTCTTTCAGAGAAACTCATGGTGGGTTGGTTCGGGAATGAAATTAGCAACTACTATTTCGCCCCTTTTTAAATCACGACCCATGGCCATCTTTAAGGAGAATGGAAGGCTGTTCCGGCAAGTTTACCGACTACCGTACTAGGCGCCAATTCGCTCTCGGATCCGTCCCGCGATTTCGTCGGCGAATGATTTGATCTGGTCGCCGTCGGGGCCTTCGATGAGGAGGCGCGCTTTGGGTTCGGTGCCGGAATAGCGGAGCAGAACGCGACCCTGGCCGCCAAGCTTGGCCTCGACTTCTTTGACGAGCCGCGTAACGTCGGGCAGCGTGTCCCAGGCGGGTTTGTCTTTTACCCGCACATTGACGACGATCTGCGGGAACTTCGTACAGACCTGGCGCAATTCACTCAGCGTCTTGCCGGTGTCCATCATGATGCGCAGGACTTGCAGCGCGCTGACGATCGCCGTCGCCTGTCGTGGTGAAATCGCGGAAAATCATGTGACCGGATTGCTCGCCGCCGACGTTCAGGTCGTCCTGCAGCATCTTTTCGATGACGTAACGGTCACCGACCTGTGTTCGCACAACCTTCCCGCCTGCCTCGCGAATCGCGTGGTCGAGCCCGAGGTTGCTCATTACGGTGGCCACAAGCGTGTTTTTCTTGAGCGCCCCGCGCGCGAGCCAGTCCAACGCCGTGATCGCCAGCACGTCATCGCCGTCGACGAGATTGCCAGCTTCATCGCACAACTGGACACGGTCACCATCCCCGTCGTGCGAGAGGCCGATATCGGCGCCGTGCTGGCTTACCGCGCGGCAAATCACGTCTGGATACGTGCTGCCGCATTCCTTGTTGATATTCGTGCCGTCGGGCGCGTCGTTCAGCACGGTGACTTTTGCCCCCAACTCCCGCAGCACGCACGGCGTGCTCTTGTAGGTGGCGCCATTTCCCACGTCCACCACGACGCGCAAGCCCTCCAGCGTCATGCCCTTGGGAAAAGCCGCCTTCACAAACTCAACATACCGGCCGAGGGCGTCGTCAATGCGCATCGCCTTGCCGATGGCGTCGGCGGTCGGGCGGATCTTCTCGACCTCGCCGCTGAAAACCAGGTCCTCAATCTGTTTCTCGATGGCGTCATCGAGTTTGTAACCGTCATCGCGAAAAAACTTGATGCCGTTGTCCTCATAGGGATTGTGCGAGGCGGTGAGCACGATGCCCGCGTCGGCGCGCAACGAGCGTGTCGTGTACGCAACACCGGGAGTGGGCAACGGACCGATCAGCAATACGTCCACTCCCATCGAAAGGATGCCGGCGGAGATCGCGTTCTCCATCATGTAGCCGCTCAGCCGCGTGTCCTTGCCGACGACGATCTTATGGCGGCCATGCCCCTTGGCCACGGGTGTGCGGGTTTTGAAAACATGCGCCGCCGCGCGGCCCAGTTTCAGGGCTGTTTCCGAGGTGACCGGCTCGACGTTGGCCACGCCGCGCACCCCGTCCGTCCCGAACAGCTTCTTGTCATTCCCCATAAATTCTACGGCCTTTGTTCTATCCCGCGCCCCGGCGCGACATCCACCGCGTGTCCCGTGCCAATCCGCACGTCCACTTCCACCCAATGCCGCTGCGCCAATCCTTCCGGAAACGCCAGCGGCGCCAATTCAACGCGCTCGCGAAAGGAAGTGCGCCGTCCGGTAACGTCGATCGGCAGCGTGGCGATACTGTTCATTCCACTCAGGAGTGTTTTCGGTCCCTTCACCTTCACGGTTTCGGGCTGCGTAATCACGCGTTCGACGGACAAATTGGGAGGCAATTCGCCGCCAAATTGCGGCTGCACGGGCAGGTCGCGCCCAATCATCTCGTCAACCTTGACGGTCACCTCCGCCGGATCCACTTCCGTCACCTGCACGTGCTGTGAGTGCCGCACCGAGGACGGCGAGAGCCGGACGGTGATCGGTCCTCGGCGATCGTCGCGTGTCAAATCCACTACCGCGGACAAATCCTGCCGCGAAACCTGCCGCACGTCTTCGCGTGTGCCGCGCACCGTTACGCTGACCGTCGCGGCGCTGGTCTGCAAGACAGTCACCCCCGGCTCTGCCTTGACCTCCAACGGCACGCCGTCGATCGTGCGCCAATCGCTGGTAATACGCTTCACAAAAAACCACGCGCAGGTCGCCAGGACCAACGACGCTACCTTGAGACCGGCATTATTGGAGAGCCAGCCCATTAGCGCCGAGCCTCTTTGCGTCGCTCCTGACTATGCTCCCCTTCCGTGTCAGCGTCGTGGCCCTCGAACCCCTCGACTTTGTCGTCAATTCCTTCCTCGGTTCCCGAGGGCGTCTCACGGACCGCCAGGCTGCCGAATACACGCCGTCCCAGTTCCGCCAGCCAATTGCTGCGACGCGGGACGGATGTCAACGTCGTTGTCAGGAACGCCCGCAAGCCGTCGGGATCCAGTCCCTGCACCAAATGGCCGCGATGCGCGACGGAGATTTCGCCCGTCTCTTCGCTTACCACCACCACGACGGCATCCGAGTCCTCGGTCAATCCCAGCGCCGCCCGGTGGCGCATCCCCGTGCTGGCGCTCAATCCCTGTCGTTGCGTCAGCGGAAATACGCAGGCCGCCGCGACGATCTGGTCGCCCCGCAATACCACGCCACCGTCGTGCAGGGGCGTGTTCGGGAAGAAAATCGTCGTCAGCAACTCGGGGGTGGCCTTCGCGCCAATGGGCACGCCGGTTTCAGACACGCCGCGGAAACCAATTTCGCGTTCGACCGCCATCAAGCCGCCGCAACGTTTCTGCGACAGCGAACGAGCGGTCTCCACCAGCACATCGATCATCTCGCCGCGTTGCTTCGGGCTCGAGAACAATTGGCGGCTGCCGACCTCCGCCAGGGCCCGCCGCCACTCGGGTTGGAAGATGACCAACACGGCAATGGCCAGGAAGGTGAAGAAGCGGCCGAGGATCCAGCTGATGACATCCAATTGAAAGAGCTGCGTCAGTCCCACAATGACGAGCAGGACAATGACAAAGCCGGTAAGCACCGCCGCCCCGCGGGTCCCGCGGAACAGCAAAAACATGTAGTAAATAAACGCTGCCAGCAGCGCGATCTCGAAGACCGGCTTCCAATAGGCGGCGATGAATTCCAGGACAATTTCCATGATTACTATCGGGCCTGCTGTACGGCCTCTATCATCCGCACCACGTCGGACATCTCGGCCACATCGTGCACACGCAAGATGCGTGCCCCGTGCGCGACGGCCCAGGCGACGGTGGCGGCTGTTCCCCAAAGCCGCCCGTCCGCCTCGCGCGCCGTCCGCGATCCGGACGGGGCGAGCACCTTGTTAATGAATGACTTGCGGGACGTGCCCACCAAGAGCGGACAGCCCAGCGAGCTGAATACGTCCAAGCGTGCCAGCAACCGCAAGTTGTCTTCAACAGTTTTGCCGAAGCCGATACCGGGGTCAACGGCGATTTGCGTTTTTTTTAGCCCCCGCGCCTCCGCAAACGCGATTCGCTCCGCCAAAAACGAGCTTACTTCCCCAACCACGTCATCGTAATGGGGCCTTTGTTGCATCGTTTGGGGTGTGCCTTGCATATGCATTAACACCGTGCCGGCGCCAGCGTCTCGCACAACATCCACCATTTGCGGGTCGAACCGCAGCGCGCTAATATCATTTACGATGCGCGCACCCGCCGCGAGAGCCCGTTCCGCAACCGCGCTTTTTGTTGTGTCCACGGAAACGACCAAATCCCGCAACTGTTCGACCACCGGCAGGACGCGCCGCAATTCCTCCTCCGCGCCGACGGGTTCCGCACCCGGCCGCGAGCTTTCCCCGCCAACATCAATGATGTCCGCCCCCGCTTGTGCCATTTTGCGCGCGTGCTCAAGGGCGCGATCAACGTCCAGAAACTTTCCGCCGTCAGAAAATGAATCGGGGGTCACGTTCAACACGCCCATGATAAGCGCGCGCGATGTGTCCCAGTGAAACGTCGTTGCCATAAGCCTAGTTTACGCCAGCTGGGACATACATACACTGGAAAAACCTTGCCGAGCCGAGGCGTCTTGCTAACTTTGGAGAGTATATGGCGCTTCCCAACCCGTTCCGAGCCCTGATCCTTGAAAATCCCGATGGGGCCATCCGTGCTGGCGTCAAGGAACTCCCGATCGGCTCCCTGCCCGCTGGAGACGTTCTCGTTTCGGTTGCGTACTCGAGCCTGAATTACAAGGACGCGCTCGCGGTCACCAATCGCGGCAAGATCGTGCGCCGCTTCCCGATGGTACCGGGCATCGATTTGTCTGGCGTCGTGGCGGAGTCAACGTCGGGCTCGTTCAAAACCGGTGATCCGGTCGTACTCACCGGCTGGGGCGTGGGCGAGGAACATTGGGGTGGGTTCGGGCAACTGGCACGCGTGAAGTCGGGCTGGCTTTTGCCCCTGCCTCAGGGATTGACATTGAAACAGGCCATGCAGATTGGCACCGCCGGTCTGACGGCGATGTTTTGCGTGATGGCGCTGGAGGAACACGGCGTGCGACCCGACAAAGGCGAGATCGTGGTCACGGGCGCGACCGGCGGCGTGGGCTGCATCGCCGTGCTGTTGCTGGGGAAACTCGGTTACAAAATCGTAGCCTCCACCGGCAAAGCTGATGCGCACGAGTTCCTGAAGTCTCTCGGCGCCCACGAAGTGATCGATCGCAATAAGTTGGCGGCGCGGAGTGACAAACCGCTGGAGCGAGGGCGCTGGGCGGGCGCTGTGGACTCGGTTGGCGGGGAAACGCTTGCCACGCTGCTGCGACAGATGGAACGCGAGGGCTGCGTGACATCCGTCGGCCTGGCCGGTGGCGCCGAGCTTCGCACGACCGTCTATCCGTTCATCCTGCGAGCGGTGAGCCTCGTCGGCATTTCGTCCGTGTACATGGCGACGGAACGACGGCGCGCGGCATGGACACGGCTGGCAGGTGAACTGCCGATGGAAACGCTGGATCGATTGACCCAGATAACGCGATTGGCCGATGTGCCCGCGCTGGCCGAGCAGATGATCGAAGGGAAAATTCGCGGACGCGCGGTGATCGATGTAAACGCGTAGAACCGGCCGCGGACCGATCAGGCATTTGCCGGTGACGGACCAATACCGGGCGCGGGGAAAGGTTCGGGCTTTGTCTCTCCCTTGGCCTTCTCAGCCTGGGGCGCCGCCGGGACCGACGAGGAAAGTCCCGGAGGACGGGTCGGCGGATTCTGCAGCTTGCCGGTGTCGATGATTTCCGTGATCTCCGCCGCATCGAGTGTTTCGTACTCGAGCAAGGCTTCCGCCAACGCGATGAGCTTGTCCTTGTTGGTAACCAGAATCTCCTTGGCGCGGGAATAAGCCTCGTCAATGATCCGACGCACTTCTCCATCGATGTCGCGCGCGGTTTGCTCGCTGACCTCGCGGCCCTTGAAAAGGTCGCGACCCAGGAACATGTGCTCTTCGTGTTCGCTGACGTTGACCATGCCGATTTTCTCGCTCATGCCCCATTCCGTGACCATCTTGCGAGCAATGTGCGTCGCCTGTTTGATATCACCCGAGGCTCCGCTTGTAGAATCACCGAACGCCAGTTCCTCCGCAATGCGACCGCCCATGATCCCCGCGACTTCGTCGAGCAACTGCTTCTTGCTTTCGTGGTACTTGTCCTTGACCGGCAAGGAGAACGTGGCCCCCAGGTACATGCCGCGTGGAATGATGGTGACTTTGTGCAATGGCTCGGTGAAATCGAGTTTGAACATCACCAGGGCATGGCCCGCTTCGTGATAGGCAGTGACCTTCTTGTCCTTCTCGTCCATCACGCGGCTGCGGCGCTCGCGGCCCCAGCGCACCTTGTCGCGGGCCTCTTCGAGCTCTTCCATCCCGACGCCCTTCTTGTCGTTGCGGGCAGCCAGCAGCGCGGCCTCGTTGATCAGGTTGGCAAGGTCAGCACCGGAAAAACCGGGCGTCCCCCGGGCGATGACGGTGAAGTCAACGTCCTTCGAGAGTTTCACGGCGCGGGCATGGACTTTCAAAATCTCTTCGCGACCCACGAGATCCGGCATATCGATGACGATCTGGCGGTCGAAACGGCCGGGGCGCAACAACGCCGAGTCCAGCACGTCGGGCCGGTTCGTGGCGGCAATGATAATGACGCCTTCCTGCGTGTCGAAACCGTCCATCTCGACGAGCAACGCGTTGAGCGTCTGCTCGCGTTCATCGTGGCCGCCGCCGATGCCGCTGAAGCGCGAACGACCGACCGCGTCGATTTCGTCAATGAAAATGAGGCAGGGCGCGTTCTTCTTGCCCTGTTCGAACATGTCGCGCACGCGGCTCGCGCCGACGCCGACGAACATTTCCACGAAGTCCGAGCCGCTGATGCTGAAGAACGGCACATCGGCTTCGCCCGCGATGGCCTTTGCCAGCAGCGTCTTGCCCGTTCCCGGCGGGCCAACCATCAAGACGCCCTTCGGAATGCGACCACCGAGCCGCTGGAATTTCTTGGGGTCTTTGAGGAATTGAATGATCTCCTCGACCTCTTCCTTGGCTTCCGCCATACCGGCGACTTCCTTGAACGTGACTTTGTTCTTGTCGCGGTTGAGCATGCGGGCCCGCGATTTGCCGAAACTCATCGCCCCTTTGCCGGCCAGCTTGATCTGACGAATGAAAACAAAATAGATGACCGCAAAAATCAAAATCACCGGCAATAATCCCGAGGTGATCAACGCCATCCACCACTGGTTCGCCTCGGTGTACTCGAGCGAAATATTGTGCGCCTTGAAAAACTTGCGAATGTCGTCGCTGTATTTGACCTTGGCGGCAAAACCGACGCTCTTGGTTTCAACGCCGTTCTTGGCCGGCACTTCATAAACCCCTTTGATGGTGTCCAGGGAACCTACGCCGGCAACGACTGTGGCCTTCTTGACCACGCCATCCTCAACCTTCTGTTCCAGTTGCCCGTAAGTGAGGTCCTCGACGCTGTCCTGCTGGGATTGGCGCAATTTCCAGAACAACGGCACCATGATCAGGACGACCACCCAAATGAGGATCACCCGCATCGGGAATCGCGGATCGCGACTGTCGCCCGGCCGCTTCAATCGGGGCAACCGTCCCTTTTTATTGTCGTTGTCTTCCATTGTAATAAGTCCTGCCTAATCTACTTCACCGGGGGCCATTGTGCCACGGCAAAAAAACTTGCGGCAACCTAGCACACGCCCCCGGGCAATGCAACAGGATAGGTTTGCGCGAACGCAGCGTCCTGCTATGATGTGGGATCGCGCATGGTTATTTTTCATTCCCCCCGGTGCCTCGATTATGCGGCGGCCGGCCATCCCGAAAGCCCGCAGCGCGTCCGCTCCGCTGTCGCCCAACTCCAGAAGGGCTTTCACACCTGGATGACCCCCACGCCCTGCGCCGACGAGGACATTCTGCGTGTCCATACCCGCGAACTGCTCAGAGCCGTGGCGCTGGGCGCATTTGAAGATGCGGACACACCCGCGTTCCCGGAGATCTTCGATCTGGCGAAGCTCTCGGCCGGTGCCGCCATCGGCGCCGCTGAGCAGCGCGCTCGCCGGCCAACCCGCCTTTTCGCTCATGCGTCCACCTGGCCATCACGCGGAACGCAACCGCGTGATGGGCTTCTGCTATCTCAACAACATCGCGATTGCCGTCGCGCACGCGCTTGGTTCCCCTTCTCCCGTCCAGCGTGTCGCGATTCTGGATTTCGACTGTCATCATGGAAATGGCACAGAAGATATTTTCCGGGGCGACGAAAGAGTGTTGTTTGTCTCGCTGCACCAATCCCCATGCTATCCGGGCACGGGCCTCACGACGCAGGACAATTGCCTCAACTATCCACTGCCGCCGGGCACCCGGCCCGGGCAATTTTTGGCGGCTTTGGACGACGGCCTCGAGCCGCATCCGTGATTTCCAGCCGGGCTTGCTCGCGGTCTCGGCGGGATTCGATGCCTACAAGGGTGATCCGATCACCAACATGGATTTGGAGATCGAAACCTTTTATGAAATTGGTCGCCGCGTCGCGGATGTTACGGAACGCGCACCGAGTGCGCCGGCGGTGCCCTGTTTTGCTGTACTCGAAGGCGGATACTCCCGCGAATTCGCGCGAGTGCGTAGAGGCCTTCGTAAACGGCTGGGAGCAACGCTGAGATTCCGTCTCGACGCCGTCGAATCCGCTGTGCGAAAATACCGTTGCCCTGCGATCAAGTTGACAATGTCCGCGCCAACCGAAAATACTTCAACCACGCCATCGCGATCCGACAAGGGTCTGTGGCTGGCCGTCGTCTGCATGGTGGCCGCGCTGACCCTGTTGCGTTTCTCACTCTGCGGCGCCATCGAACTGCTGCCCGAAGAAACGTACTACTGGACCTATGCGCAACATCCGGCCTTCGGCTATTTCGACCATCCGCCGATGGTGGCCTGGATCATCACTCTCGGGACAACTTTGTTCGGTGACACGGCACTGGGCGTGCGCATCGTGACATTTGTACTTTGGATGGTCTCGGCTGGTCTGCTGTTTCTGACAGGGAGAATGTGGTTTGGACGGCGAACGGCCCTGATGGCCGCCTTGTTTTTCACTCTGCTGCCCATTTACGTCGGGATGGGGCTGATCGTGACACCGGACGCGCCGCTTGTGTTTTTCTGGGTGGCGACATTATACATGATCTCGAAGGCGCTGCACACTGGTCGGGGCGTCTACTGGTTGCTCGCAGGCGTGACGTTCGGCGGCGCATTGCTCTCCAAGTACTACGCGCTTCTGCTCGCGCCGTCGCTGCTGGGGTTCCTGTTGCTGTCGCCAAACCATCGTCGCTGGCTCCGCCGTCCGCAACCGTGGCTGGCGTTACCCATCGCGCTCGCGGTTTTTAGTCCTGTGATTATTTGGAACGCGCACCATCAATGGGCGTCATTTCTCTTTCAGTCCACCCGCACGGCCGGACCGCCGAAAAACACCTTGCGCAATGTGTCCTCCTTCTGGCTTGTGCAACTTGCCATGCTGACCCCGCCTTTCTTCGTCCTGTTCGCCGCCGCGGCAGCACGGGGAATCCGCCGCGGCTGGTTACAACAGGACGACCGTTGGAACTTCGTCGCCTCGTTTTCGTTGCCGCTGTTTTTCCTGTTCGCCGCCGCCAGTTTCAAAACGGAGATCCATGTGAACTGGACCGCCCCCGCGTTCTTGTCGTTGGCGCTTGGCGGGGCGGTGATTCTGCTGGAAGGCCTCGACAGCGCGGAGCCGGCGCGCGCCAGACGTTGGCGCGCGGGCGCGTGGGCGACGATCGCTTTATGCGGGTTGGCGATTGTGTTTGGGCACACGAGTCTCGCGTGGGGATTCCCGAGGTTCCTGGTGTACACCCACGCCGGCGGCTGGCGGGCGACGGCGCAGCAGGTGGATGCCATGCGCACCCGGATTCGAAATGAAACCGGCCAGGAGCCCTTTGTGCTGGGAATGGAAAAATACAGCGCCGCCGAAGTGGGCTTCTACCTTCACCAGCCCTATGAGTGTGTCAACACCTATGCGCTCGGCGCGCAGGGATTGGGTTATCGTTATTGGACGGACCTGAACAAGCTCGAGGGTCGATCCGCCGTGGCTGTGCTGCTCAAACCCTCCGAGAATTCGCTGGATCAACTTCGCCTGCATTTTGACCATGTTGGCGAACCAGAGCATTTCCAAGCGCCCGGCACGCGCCACCGCGAGTTGTATCTCGTCGACTGCACCGGCTACCACGCCAAAGAACAACCGCTTTCCGGTCCGCGTTGAGTCGGACAGGAACGCCTGATGAATGGCGCCATTGGGCCAAAATCACCTTTTGTTTCCAAGCGTTTCGTTGTATCGTTTTGCGGTGAAACTACAGGAGCTGCATCATGGGTGAACAGTCCGAGGGGATTTCTGTCGGGGGCGTGTGCAATCGGGTCCATGCCCGTGTGGTAGGCCGCGGGACATTCCAGAACAGCCAGCCGCTGCGCCAATTCGCGATGGAGAAGATCGATCAAGGACGGGAAGAATTCGTTATCGATCTCGGTCTTTGCCAGGCCATGGATAGCACCTTTCTCGGTATGTTGGTGGGGATTGGACTGCGGCTGCGGCAACGCGGTCCAACAGCTTCCATCCGCATCGTCAACATGAGCGCTCGCAACCTGAACGTGCTTCAGACGCTGGGATTGGATGGCCTGTTCCTCATCAATGGCGACGCGCCCGCGCCCCTGGCGAATGCTGACTATTATCCGTTGCCAGGCACCGACCTCGCCCAACTCAAGCATCCATTGGACAGGGCCGAAACCGCCGATCTGATGATCGAGTCGCACGATAATCTCGTTCGCGTCAACCCGCGCAACACACCGCGGTTCAAAGAGCTGGTCCGGTTTTTGCGCGAAGCGAACCGGTCATCAACTCCACCAGCAGCGTCATAATGACAATCTGGAGGACACGACATTCATGAAAGATTTTCGAATCGATCAAGAGTCCCGCGGTGCGGTGCAGATCATCCGCCTGGCTGGCTCGCTGGACATGTATTCATTCCCTCGGCTGGAGTCCCAGTTCAACGCCCTCTTTCAGCAAGGCCGCTATTCCCTGGTACTGGATTGTCAGGAACTGGATTATATCGGCAGCGCGGGACTCGGCGCGCTGATCGGCTTTGCCAAACAAGCACGCGAGCATAAAGGCGATCTTCACTTGCTTAATGTGCCCGAACGCATCTACAAGATCATCGAGTTGCTCGGTTTTACGAAGGTTCTCAAGGTCCATCAAACCGAGGAAGACGCTCTCGCCGGTTTTCAAGCGAAGTAGATCGAAACCCCTTTTGCAGGCCGCATGGAATTACCCGAAAATATTCACCGCAAGGAATTCGCGGAGAAGCTCCTGATCCAGACGCCGGGCCACGGTAGTTATCTGGCCTATATCCGCATGCTGGTCGGCGATCTGGCCCGCAAGGTTGGATTTGACGAGGGAGAAGCCGCCAAAATCGAAATGGCCGTTGACGAAGCCTGCTCCAACGTCGTCCGCCACGCCTATTCGCCGGACAAGGCATGGTGCTGGCAGCATCGCGATCCCGAGATCCGCCTCGATATCCGCGTTGAGGGCAGCCACCTGGTCATCGAGATCAACGATCACGGCCAGCGTTTCGACTTCGCCAACTACCGTCCCGCCAAGATGGGGGATCACCTGCGGGAAATGAAGCCCGGTGGCTATGGCATCCCGATCATGCGCAGTTTCATGGACGAAGTGCAGTACAGTTCCAACGACCAGACTGGCAATACCCTGAGAATGGTCAAATACTTGAAAAAACCCTAGCTCTCCCCCATTGTAATTGCAGAGGTTTCTTATGAGTAAGAAAGACAAGCACGTAAAATCTGCGCCGCCGACTGCCACGGACGAAAGTACGGACGCGATCAGAGGACGAGACCACCGCCGAGGTCCAGCCGGATTCCATTTCCGTCGAGGAATTGGCGGACTTGAAGGCCAGGGCGGCGAAGGCTGACGAGAATTGGGACAAATATCTGCGCGCCGTCGCCGATCTCGACAATTACCGCAAGCGGGTGGCCCGCGAGAAGGAGGAGCTTGCTCGCTTCACCACCGAGCGCGTCGTCACCGCCCTGTTGCCCACGCTCGACAATCTCGAACGCGCCATTGATGCCGCCCAAACGCACGGCGCCGAGAATTCCTCGCTCCTCCAGGGCCTCACCCAGGTCCATGGTCAATTTCGCCGGACGCTCATGGAATTCGGCCTCCAGGAAATCATCGCCGACAAGGGCCAGCCTTTCGACCCGAATCTCCACGAAGCTGTCAGCCAGGTCGAATCCCCCGAACACGCGGAAGGCCACGTCGTGGAGCAGTTCCAACGCGGCTACAAACTCGCCGATCGCCTGTTGCGTCCCGCGCGCGTCGTCGTCAGCAAAGGCTTGTCGCAGGAAGACTCTGGTGGCGCGGGCGTCCCTGCCCGCGATCCGAAATGACCAAGCGCGATTACTACGAGGTGTTGGTGGTCACGCGGGAGGCTTCGGACGAGGAAATCAAGAAATCCTATCGCAAGCTCGCGCTGAAGTACCATCCCGACAAGAACCCGGGCAACAAGGAAGCCGAGGAAAAATTCAAGGAACTGGGGGAAGCGTACGAGGTGCTGAGCGATTCGCAGAAACGCGCCGCGTATGACCGCTTCGGTCATGCCGCCTTCGGGCCGGGCTCCGGCGCGGGGGCCAGTCGTCCCGGCGGTGGCTTCCATGATCCCTTCGAGATTTTTCGCGATGTCTTCGGAGGCGGAGCGGGCGGTGGCGGCATCTTTGATGATTTTATCGAGCAGGCGTTCGGCGGCGGCGGCCGCTCGTCACGCGGGGGCGGACAGCGCGGCAACGATTTGCGGTATGATTTGGAGATCGAACTTGAGGATACTGTCGCCGGGCTGGAAAAGGAAATCAGCTTTACCAAGCTCGACACGTGCACAGAATGCCGCGGTCGCGGCGCGGCGGAAGGCTCGAAGGCCGAGACTTGCCCGACGTGTCGCGGCCAGGGTCAGGTGGCCCATTCGCGTGGTTTTTTCACCGTCGCGTCCACCTGCCCGCGCTGCAACGGCGCCGGCCAGATTGTGAAGAACCCGTGCAAGCGCTGCGGTGGTGAAGGGCGGATGCAGAATCACACGAAACTGAAGGTCCGCATCCCCGCCGGCATCGAAGATGGCTCGCGCCTGCGCAGCTCGGGCCACGGCGAGGCCGGGGTGCGCGGCGGCCAGTCCGGCGACTTGTACGTCGTCGTCCATATTCGGCCGCACGACATTTTTTCACGTCATGGTGACGACCTGCTTTGTGAAGTCCCGATCAGTTTCCCCATGGCGGCCCTGGGCGGCGAGATCGAAGTGCCAACGCTCAATGGCGCCGCCCGCCTGAAAATTCCGCCCGGCACGCAGGGCGCCACACTCTTCCGCCTCCGCGGCAAGGGCCTGCCCAACGTGCACGGTCGCGGTCACGGCGACCAGCACATCCGCGTTCTCGTCGAAGTACCATCCCGGCTCTCCCGCAGCCAGCGCGAGAAACTCGACGAGTTCGCCGCCATCGCGAGCGAAGACTCCTACCCGCAACTCAAGACCTTCCTCGAAAAGGCCAAGCGCTTCTTCGTCGGGAAGTGACACCGTAGAAAAATGCCGCCCAGCCATGCACCGGTTTTTTCTACCCAACCTCCAGCAAGCGATGCTTGACGCGGAGGAGGCGCATCATGCGTTGCATGTGTTGCGGCTCAAGGCGGGTGACACGGTCAATGTGTTCGATGGGCGCGGACACGAGGCGCAGGCGCTCATCTCGCAAATCTCCAATCAATCCGCGCAACTGAAGCTCCTCACGCCGTCCGGCACCGCGCCGCTGCCCTGCCGCATCACGCTGGCGCAGGCAATCCCGAAGAAGAGCATGGACTTGATCGTGCAGAAAGCGACAGAGTTGGGCGTGGCGACGATCGTGCCATTGGTGTCGGAACGGTCCGTCGTGAAACTCGACGACGATTCCAAGAAAACAGAACGCTGGCGGGAAATCGCGCTCGAATCCTGCAAGCAATGCGGGAACAACTGGCTCCCGGAAATTCAATCGCCGCGCAAGGTACACGATTTTCTCGCAGCGCTGCCGCAATACGATCTCAAACTTATCGGCTCGCTCCAACCCGACGCCAAGCCATTGAAGAAAATCCTCGGTGGCTCTGGCAAGCCGCCGTCCGTCCTGATTCTCATTGGTCCCGAAGGCGACTTCACGCCGGCTGAGATCAGCCTGGCAAAATCCGCCGGTTGCCTGCCACTTTCCCTGGGCCCGCTCGTGCTCCGCGCCGAGACCGCAGCGATTTACACCCTCAGCATCCTGCATCACGAGTTGCAGAACCACTAACCGCCGCCACGGCGACGGACAACAGGAATTTCTCCAGTGTCTGCGCAGCGTGAAGAACTTCCTTCCACTCGACGTATTCATTGGCGGTGTGCGCCTGGGCGATGCTGCCCGGACCGAAAGCGACGGCGGGAACGCCATATTGCGCCAAAATCCCCGCATCACAGAACCAGGGCGCGCCAACGAGTGCGCTCTTTGGATTCCCCGTCGCGTGGGCCAGTTTCTGCACAAACGGGTTTTGCGGGTCGGTCCGCAGCGGCGGGCAGTCGCTGAGGATTTCCGTCGTGATGGGAACCTGACGGAACCTCTGGCGCAGCGTCTCCAGAATGTCTTCATGAACCTCGCCCGGTACCGTGCGGCGATCGATCTCGATCTCGCAGTAGTCCGGCACGATGTTGTTTTGCGTGCCGCCACGGATGGTGCCTACATTCACCGTCGGCGCCCCCAGGACCGGATCGGCGGACTTTGCGAGAGAGCGTGTGTAATCGCCGAGGAGATACTGCACCACCTCCGCCATTTTCCCGATCGCGTTGACGCCTTTTTCCGGCAGGGAACCGTGGACGCTTCGGCCGTGTGTGACAACCTTGCACCAAAGCGCGCCCTTATGGGTGTAGACGACGCGGCCCTCCGTCGGCTCGCCTGCCACCGCAAAATCCGCCCGAAACCCCGATTCGGCCAGCGCCTTGACGCCATGATTGCCGCTTTCTTCACCCATCAAGGCGCAAAAATACACATCGAGGTCGCCCTCGCGAAATTCCTTTCGTCGCACCACGTTGGCGAGGGCGGCGAGCATCGCCGTCAGCGAGCCTTTCGCGTCGGACGCGCCGCGACCGAAGAGTTTCCCGTCGCGAATCTCGGCGGCAAACGGGTCAATCGTCATCCCCGCCACGCTGACGGTGTCGGTGTGCGGCGCGAAGGCGAGGGAACGTTTCGCGCCGCGCGAGGCGAATTTCCCAATGACATTCGGGCGGCCCGGTTCGACTTCCCGCAATTCCACATCGAGCGCAAGCTTGCGGAGGACCTCAGCGATGTAGTCGGCGATATGGGCTTCGCCGGTGTTTTTTGGCGCGGTGCCGGGATCGCCATGAGGGTTCACGCTCGGAATCCGCACGAGATCCTGCAGGAGTTGTTGGATCTGCTCGTCGTTCACGATTTGCGCCGGGGCGGTTCCACGAGTACCCATTGCATATTGGCGGCCCGGGCCGCGGCGATGCCGGCGCTCGTGTCCTCGAAGACGAGGCAGTTTTGCGGAACGACACCGAGTTGGCGCGCGGCCTCGAGAAACGGGTCGGGCGCCGGTTTGCCGTGGCGATAATCTTCCACGGTGACGATGGTTTGAAATTTGCGCAGGATTCCCAACGCCTCAAGGGTCCGGGTCACAATGTCCCGCGTGCCTCCCGACGCAACGGCCAGCGGTTTCATCCCGTGGAATTGATGCACCAATTCGACCACCGGCTCGATCGGGAGCGTCTGCGGGATCATCTGGATGAAGAGTTCATCCTTATAGGTCGCGGTTTCCCGCACGGGCATCGAACAGCCGTGGCGTTCGTTGAGAATCTCGACAATCCGATCAGTGGGCACTCCGCCAAGTTCGTAGAACAGCGCTTCCGGGAAAGCGCAGTCGTACTCTTTCAGGGCCGCGAGCCAGGCCTGGTAATGCAGCGGCATCGTGTCGGCCAGGGTGCCGTCACAGTCAAAGATGTACGCCTCGAAATCGCCCGCGGGTAATTTGATCTTCATGTCGGCTTCCGAAACCAATCCACAAATCGCTGGATGCCTTCCTCAATGTTTACTTGTGGGTCATAGCCCAGCAACCGTTTCGCTTTTGAGATGTCGGCATACGTGATGGGCACATCGCCCGGTTGCGGAGGCAAGAGCCGCAGTTGCGCCTTTTTCCCGGCCGCTTTCTCAATCAATTGCACCAGTTCGCGCAATTCCACCGTGCGCGACTCGCCGAGGTTCACGATCTCGAATCCCGCGCAACGGTCGAGCGCGGCCAGGAAACCCTGCACCACGTCGTCGCTGTAGGTGTAGTCGCGCGCTGTCGTGCCGTCGCCATACATTTCGACCGGCTTTCCGCGCAGGATGGCGCTGGTGAATTTATGGATCGCCAAATCAGGCCGCTGGCGCGGACCGTACACGGTGAACAATCGCAGGCACGTTACGTTCAGGCCGTGCAAATGATGGTACACATGGCCCAACGCCTCCGCCGCAAGTTTCGTGGCCGCATAGGGCGAGATGGGGTGCAACAGGGCCGCGTCTTCTCGAAACGGCGCCGCCTGGCCAACACCATAAACACTCGAAGAGGACGCGAAGACAAACTTTGGCACGCCAAATTCGCGCGCCAACTCGAGCAGATTCTGGGTGCCCAGCACGTTGACTTCCGTGTACAGCCGCGGCTGGGCCACGGAAGGACGAATGCCCGCGCGCGCCGCAATGTGCGCGACGGCATCGAGGCGGCCTGTAGAAAAGGTCGCGCGCAATGCCGTGGCGTCTCGAATATCCGCCTCAACAATGGTGGCACGATTCGCGAATGCCGCGACATTGCGCCGTTTCAGCGCGGGATCATAGAAGTCATTGAAATCGTCCACGACCGTGACCTTATCTCCCCGCGCGAGCAGGGCATCGACCACGTGCGAGCCGATGAAGCCCGCGCCTCCGGTGACCAAAATCGTCATCATAAAGTAACGTAACACGAACCGCTTTGCGGTTGCAGCCTCGAAAATCGACGGTACAATCCGTCGCTCATGCGCGTTCTTGCCATCGTTCTATCGGTTATTTTGTCCGCTGCGGTCACTGGATTCGCCGCCGGCAAGGCCGAGCACGTGGTGGTCGTCGTGTGGGACGGCATGCGACCGGACTTTGTCAATGAAACCAATACCCCGACACTCTACGAACTCGCGCGCGAGGGCGTGTTCTTCCAGAATCATCACGCCGTCTATCTCAGTTCGACCGAGGTCAATGGCACCGCGATGGCGACGGGCTGCTACCCGAACCGCAGCGGCATTCTCGCCAACCGCGAGTACCGCCCCGCAATCAATCCGCTCAATCCCATTGATGTTCAGGACTTCGATGCCGTCCGCAAGGGCGACGCGATCACCCACAACCATTACCTCCAATTGCCCACGCTCGAAGAAATCCTGCAGCGCGCCGGAATGAAAACGGCCATCGCGGGCGCCAAACCGGTCGTACTCTTGCACGATCGCCTGGAAGAGGGCCGGGTCTGCGCGGATTGTGTGAATCTGTTCGAGCACACCACCGTCCCGGCCGCCGCCATGAAGAAACTGGATTTGCCGGCGCTTCCGCCCAGGGACACCCCGAACACGCGCCAGGATGAAGTCGCAACCCGTGCGCTGATCGGCCCGATGTGGGACAAGGCGGTGCCGACATTTTCGTTGCTCTGGCTGAGCGAGCCGGACTACACCCAGCACGCCTCGGGCCTGGGATCGGCGAGGTCGCTCAAGGCACTGAAGGGTTCCGACGACAATCTTGCCGGCGTGCTGAAGGAGTTGACCGCCCGCGGTGTCCGCGACAAGACCGACGTGTTCGTCATTTCCGACCACGGGTTTTCGACGAGCTCCCGCACGGTGGACGTCGCCGCCTTTTTGAAAAAGGCGGGCTTCAATGCCGTACGCGAGTTCCCGCAGTCGCCCGTGAACGGCGACATCATGGTGATCGGCAACGGCGGAACGGCATTGCTCTATGTGATCGGTCATGATTCCAAACTCACTCATAAGATCGTCGAGCTTCTTCAGGCCCAGGATTTCGCCGGCGCGATTTTCACGCGCGAGCCGATGGAAGGAACGTTCACCCTCGATCAAGTTCGCATCAATACGCCGGATGCACCGGACATTGCGCTCTCGTTTCGCTGGACGGCTGACAAGAACATCGCGGGGATCGCCGGCTTGGTTGCCAGCGATGGCGGTTACGGTGTGGGACGCGGGACCCACGCCAGCCTCAGTGCATTCGACTTGCATAACACACTCGTCGCCGCCGGCCCGGATTTCCAAAAAGGATGGGTCGATCACCTGCCCTCGGGCAACATCGACCTCGCGCCAACGATCCTGCACATCCTGGGAGTTCAGTCACCCGAACGCATGGACGGTCGTGTCCTCACTGAAGCGCTGGTCGAAAAAATGTCCAAGTCCCCCGACCCTGTTACCCAGACTTTGACCGCGACCCGCGATCTCGGCGCCACCGTCTGGCAGCAGTACTTGCGCGTGACCGAATTTGACGGAACCACCTACCTCGAAGAAGCCAACGGTCATTCGGAACCGAAGAAGTAGCGAAGCTGAGAGCGCTGCTACGAATCAGGTTGAGCAGTCAACAAAGTGAGTGATAGCCTGAACCATGAAGAACGCGTGGAGACCACTGGCCGTGGTGTGCGCGCTGGTGATCGGGGCTTACGCGTACCTGGACCAGTCGGGTTTATTGGAACTGCTCAGTCCGGATGCGGCCAGCACTCACTACAATTTACTGGTGCAAGGTTTTCGCGCCGGCCAACTCAACCTAAAAGCGGATGTTCCACCCGGCCTCGCGCAACTCGCCGACCCTTACGATCCGGTCGCCAACGCCCCCTATCGCATTACTCCTTACCGGCTGCACGACCTGAGCTACTACAAGGGCCGGCTCTACCTCTACCACGGCGTTACGCCCGCCCTGATACTTTTCTGGCCGTTCGTCGCGCTGACCGGGTACTATCTCTTCCACCGGCAGGCTGCGGCGATTTTTTGCACGATCGGATTTCTGGTCAGCGTGGGACTGCTGTACGCGTTGTGGCGGCGCTACTTTGCCGAAGTAAGCGTCGGGGTGGTCGCGGCGTGCGCGCTGGCGCTCGGGTTGGCGACCGGCATGCCGATCCTGTTGTCGCAGGCCGATGTTCATCAGGTGTCGATCAGTTGCGGGTATATGCTGACCATGCTGGCGCTGGCGGCAATCTGGTGCGCGTTGCACGAACCAGAGCGGCGCTCTCTATGGCTGGCAGCAGCGAGCGTAGCGTACGGGCTGGCCGTGGGGGCCCGGCCCTCATTGCTGTTCGGCGCGGTAATCTTGCTGGTGCCGGTGGCCCAAGCCTGGCGCGAGCGTTGGCCCCGAAAGCTTTCGGGGCTGGTCGCGGCAATTGGTCCGATCCTGCTCATCGGGTTGGGGCTGATGCTCTACAACTACCGGCGATTCGACAATCCATTCGAATTCGGCGTGCGCTACCTGTTGTCCGGGGACAGTCGCTCGTCTTCCGTGCGCCATTTCAGTTTGGGTTATCTCTGGTTCAACCTCCGCCTCTATTTCTTGAAGTCAGTGAGCTGGAGCGGTCATTTTCCTTTCGTGCAGAGAATGGTGGTGCCGCCCCTGCCGCCGGGTCATGGCACCGTGGAAAAACCTTTTGGCATCCTGACGAACATTCCCCTCGTGTGGCTGGCGCTGGCCGTGCCATTGGCATTGCGGAGTCAATCGGCGGTGGCCACCTCAACCTTGCGCTGGTTTGTGTCGGTGGTGGCCATGCTCTTCGGGATCAGTGTGTTGACCATTGGTCTTTTCTATTATACCGCTGTCCGTTATGAGGTGGATTTCCTGCCGGCACTACTGCTGCTAACCGCGGTTGGCATCCTCGGATTGGAACAGGCTCTGGCGGACCGGCCAACCTGGAGGCGTGCTTCACGCTGGGTCTGGGGCCTGTTGTTGGGCTACTCGGTGGTGTTTAATCTGCTGGCGAGCGTTGAGTATCACGCCGAGGCACACCACGTCCTGGGCACTCAACTGTCCCAGGCAGGTAAAATCCCGGAGGCGATCGGGCAATACGAGCAGGCCCTGCGTCTCAACCCCGATTTCCCCAGGGCGCACCGCGACTCGGGAGTCGCCCTGGAGCGAACGGGCCGGCAGCCAAGAGGCGATCGAACAATACAAGAGGCCCTGCGTCTCAACCCCGATTACATCATGGCACACTATAACCTCGCCGTTGCCCTGGAACACACCGGTAAAATCCCCGACGCCATCCAACACTATCAGCAAGCCTTGCGGATCAAACCCGATTTCACCGACGCGCAAACCGCCCTTGCGCGGCTGCAACCCGGCCAGTAAGCCGGTAGTGCCTTAATTTCCGAATGGGAGGGACGCGCTCCGTCGCGTCCGCTGTCGTCAACGATCCCGGACGGCTACGACGGAGCGTGGCCCTTGTATCTAGAATTTTTGGTACTCTCTGGCTTGGTTTCCCACCGGTGTGGGAGCGACAGGATGGCCCTTGGGGGCATGCCCCCCAAGGGCGCGCGGAAGTGATCGTCGTGGCCCTCGGTTCGGTTCAGACCTGTCCGTTTGGAGCTGGATCCATCCGCGTTGCCTGTCGGTACGCTCGAACAGTTGCCAGAGCGGCGGTCGCGCCCATCCGCGCCACCACCAGCTCGCATTGCAAGGAGGAGTCTAACCATGTTGCCATCGATCGTCTACGTCGGAATGGATGTCGCCAAACTCACCCTGGATCTGCACGCCGCCAGCGGATCCCGCGCGCAGTTCCGTCAGTTTCCCAACCACCCTCAGGGCCACCGCGCCTTGGTGCGTTGGCTGCAAGCTCTGGGATCCGTGCACGTCATCGGCGAAGCCACAGGCGGCTATGAACGCGCCGTCGTGGCCGCCCTGCACGCGGCCGGTGTAGTGGTTTCGGTAGTCAACGCGCGTCACGTGCGCGACTTCGCCCGCGCCACCGGTCGGCTGGCCAAGACTGACCAACTGGATGCCGCCGTGCTGGCGGCTTACGGCGCCGCCGTACGCCCGGCCGGCACCGCCGCGTTGAGCGCCGCCCAGAGTCAACTGGCGGAGTTGGTCACCCGTCGCCAACAAGTCCTGGCGCTGCGCGTGGCCGAGCACAACCGCTTGGAGCATCTCACCCACCCCAACGCCCGCCGGCAGATCCAGCGCCACCTCAGCCAACTGGATCGACACCTGGAACAGCTCGCCGCGTGGATCGCCGCCTTGGTCCAAGCCGAGCCCGCGCTGGCGCAGAAAGTCGCCCGACTCTGTTCGGTGGTCGGCGTGGGACGCCTGACGGCCGTCGTGCTGTTGGCGCTGCTGCCGGAATTGGGCACGCTGAATCGGCGCCAGGCCGCGGCGCTGGCGGGTGTGGCTCCCTTCAATCGCGACAGTGGTCCGCATCGGGGACGCCGACAAATCGGCGGAGGACGGCCCGCCGCCCGGCGGGCCTTGTACATGTCGGCTCTGGTGGCGGCCTTTCGCCACCCGCAATTGCAGCCCTTCTATCAACGCTTGGTGGCCAAGGGCAAGGCCCCCAAAGTCGCCCTGGTCGCCGTCATGCGCAAACTCATCATCTTACTCAATCGCCTGCTCCAAGAACCTACTTTCCAACCCTTATGAAAAGACAGTTGCTCCAGATTAGGGCACCACCAGTAAGCCGGGAAATGGGTTTGCAACAAGTCGGCCTTGAGATAATGTTACCGTGTGACTGCGACTTTGCTAAAGCAGGTGAAGGCACTGCCCGCAAATGAGCGGGCGGAACTGGCACAAGTCCTTTGGGAAAACCTGATTGAAAGCGGTTACGATCCGGAAGTTACCCCCGCCCAGCGAGCCGAACTGGATCGCCGCCTCAAGGCTCACGCCAAAAATCCCGCCAATGTCGTGCCGTGGGAGACGGTGAAAGCCGACCTCGCCAAAAAATACGGCAAGCCGTGAAGAAACGCCGGCTGATGCCGATATAGATGATGTAGCTACAAGAAAACGATAAGATGAAAAGAGAGAAACGAGAGAAGCTGGAGAAGGCTGGTTGGCGAATCGGTAGCACGGCAGATTTTCTTGCCCTGACACCAGCAGAGGAACGCCACGTCGAAATGAAAGTGGCGCTAACGCACAAGTTGAGTGCCCGACGGCACTGAATGCTCGGCGCGTCATGCCCATGTCCCGCAGCGAAGGCGGCAATCTACAAAACCCTCCAATTTCCTAAGAGATGTTGTAGGCCGCGTGCCCTCACGCGGCGGTTGTTTGGGTCGCGGTAAAACAGCTTGCCCGAGCTCGCACAGGAGGCGTAGATTTCCTGAACGCACACAGGAAAGGGAAAGACCGTCATGAAAGCTGCGATCCTTACGATGTTGCTGCCGCTGCTCGCAGGTTCGATCCAAGCAGAAGAAACCAATACGCCGCCCGCTCCCACCAGTGCCACCAGCAACGTCACGCCCAGTAGCGTCACAAGCAATGTCGCCCCTAGCACCATAACAATCGACGGCACAACCTATGAAGAAGTCCGCTGGGGCAGACTAACGCCTTCCACTGTCACCATTTTCCATAAGACAGGTGTTGCGACAATCGCACTGGCAAAATTACCCCCTGAATTGCAGAAGAGATTCGGGTATGACCCGCAGAGGGCTGCTGCTTGGCAGACCGCCGAGCAGAAGTCCGCAGCAGCCAGAGCAAAGGTTGAAAGGCAACAGGCACTTTTGAGCCAATACGGAGCCAAAAAAATAAACCCTGCACAAGTCGGTGCAATCGGAAAACTTGGTAGCGGCTGGACTGTCCTCCAAGTTCTTGACACGAGCAGGATGCTGATTCGTGGCTACATCAGACCCGACCCTATGACTGGGAGCGGGCCGAGTTTCACCTCACCCTTCTGCCTTCAAGGGTTTCCAACGAGCAACTATACTGACGGACAAAACTTGCAGCTAGATTGGACAGGCATGGTTGTCAAAGTCACACACACTATGACTTATGATTCCACTGAAGGCGCGCAGCGAACGATTTTTGTTATGGAGCCGTACGACGGCAATTGACGGCGAACTGCCATCGTGACAAAGAAGAAATCGCGCGACTTCGTAAAATGGACGATAAAGCGGGTAGCTGCTAATACTTCGCGAACTCCACATGTGTCAGTGTCTTGTCGAATCTGGGATAAGGGGTAGGCGGCAAGTTCTGCATAGCTTGGGCAAAGCCCTTGAATCTCGGCCAAAACCTGCGGATTCCATCGGCGTCAACAGGATCGAAAACTTTAATCGACTTCGGCTTTAAGTAAAGCGTCCCTCGGAAGCCTCGTTTGTAATACTTGCCGGCACAGCCGTCATCTGTCGGTTTCTTAAACGCATTGACCTTTTTTGACACGGCGCTCGCGACGATTCTACCCTTGTATTGAAATAGCACGGTCGTACCTGCCTTAGCGTCTGGCCGCTTTGAGAGGTATAGGTATTCGCCTTCATTTTCTAAAGGCAATTCATCCCGAAAGAATTCCTGCTGAACGTCATGCCACTTCCCATAGTCTTTGAACATTTTTTTACTGTCCATTGGTAGGACTAGCACGGCTAGTGGTGTTTTGCTCATAAAGTCATTCCCGCCATGCCGATTTCTTACTGCTCTATATCGGGGAAGACAAGCTGAAAGGCCGCCTGTAACGAATAGACACATGTGGCCTCTTCCCAGCGAATCCAGATGTGTAAGTGCTTGAGTTTTGGCTTGCTTTCGCACGTGGCCCCGCTATCTTTCCCGCAAAGAAAGGGGTGGGGACCTCATCATGTATCTGAAGAGCCTTCAGCTCATTGGCTTCAAGTCATTTGCTGAAAAGACTACGCTGGAGTTTTTGCCGGGCGTGACCGCGGTGGTCGGTCCGAACGGTTGCGGGAAATCCAATATCTCCGACGCGATCCGCTGGGTGCTCGGGGAGCAATCGGCCAAGGCGTTGCGCGGCAGCGAGATGGCCAACGTCATCTTCAACGGCACCGACGGCCGCCGGGCCATCAACCTCGCCGAAGTCAGCATGACCTTCGCGGAAGTCGATCCCACGAGCCTCTCGCTCCCGGGCGTCAATCTCGATTTCTCCGAGATCACGATCTCGCGCCGCGTCCATCGCGACGGCAATGGCGAGTACTTCATCAACAAGACGCCGTGCCGCCTGCGCGACATCCAGGGCCTGTTCATGGACACGGGCATTGGCCGGTCGAGCTATTCGCTGATGGCGCAGGGACAGATCGACCAGATCCTCAGCGCGCATCCCGAGGATCGCCGCACGATTTTTGAGGAAGCCGCGGGCATCAACAAGTACAAGCACCAGAAGAAAGAAGCGCTCCGCAAGCTTGAGTACACCGAGGCCAACCTCGTCCGCATCACCGACATCATCAAGGAAGTCAAACGCCAGATCATTTCGCTGCAGCGCCAGGCCGGCAAGGCCCGCCGTTACAAGGAACTCTTCGACCAACTCAAGGGAATCGACACGCGTCTCGCGCGCCACAAGTACGACCTGCTGCATTCTGAAATCCCGGGTCTGGAATCCCAGATCACCAACTTTGTCCACCAATCCGAGGCGTTCTCCGCCCAAATCGCCGAGAAGGAACAGCAGATCGCCGATCTCCGCCGTTCGCTCGCGGAAATCGAGCGCGCCATCAGCGAAGCCGTCAACCGCGATCACGAACTCAAGAGCGAAGCCGACCGTCACCAGCAGCGCACGACGACCAATGCCGAGCGGATTACCGAACTCGAAGAACTCATCGAGAACAATCATCGCGAGACCGCGGGCGCCGAGGAAAAAATTCGCGTCCAGGAGGAATTGCTCTCGTCGCTCAACGCCGAGTTCGAGCAGATCGACTCCAGCCTCGCCTCCGAACAGGCCAAACTACAGGCCCAGCAGGACGCCGTGCGGCAACTCGACGCCGACCTTTCGCAGAAGAACATTTTGCTAACCGAAGCCAAGTCCGCGCTCCTGGACCTGGAGAGCGCCGTCGCCCACAGCCGCAACGAACTGGCGGGACTCGACCAGAAGAAGAAATACGATGTCGTTCGCGCCGAGCGTCTCTCGACCGAGCGCCTGCAACTCGAAGACCAGCGCCGCGCCCTCGAGCAACGGCTGCAGGCCTACAACAACGGTCTCGCCGAATTGCGGAGCAACGTCAATACGCTCCGCGCCGCATTGGCCGCGAAACAGTCCGAGTTGAGCGAGGTTTCTTCGCAGGCAAGCGCCGCATCGCAGACGCATCAAGACGGAATCTCGGACGCCTCGCAGAAGAGCACACGCCTTGATGTGCTTCGCCAATTCTTCGCCGCGCCGGATGGCCGCACAACCCTCGGCAATATCCTCGACGTGGAACCGCAATACGGTGCTGCCATTGAAGCCGCCTTGCATCATGCGATTCACACGATTTTGACCGATGACCTCAATGCTGCGCGTCAATTGCTCGCGAGCGGCTTGCAGAATCCGTCAGTCGCCACGCCAGACCTTGCGGTTGCCGGTCGCGTGCCCTCACACGACGAGATGGACAACGCGAACGCCGCTTGGGGAGGCGCGGCCTACAACAAAGTTGCAGCGGTTTCAGTCGTACGTGTCCGCGATGCGCGCTTTGAACCGCTCGTGCGCGCGTTGCTGGCAAACTGCATCATTACAGATGATCTCGACACAGCCCTGGCGGTACGCGCGACCAATCCGCACTTTGCCGTCGCCACGCTGCGGGGAGAACTGGTGGACGAGCACGGAATCCTCAGCGCCGTCTCCAAGAGCCACATCGCGGAAATCAGCGAACTGACCCAGGAAGTCGCGGAGCTTCAGGCGCGCGTTTCCGGGCAGAAAACCGCCAGGGCTGAACTGGAGCAGAGAAAAGCCGCGCTCGAAACGGAATTTTCCATTCTCCGCGCCGATCTTCACGCAAAAGAAATCGCCCTGGCCGCGAAGGAAGGTGAACTCAACGCCCTGGCGACCGAAGGTCGCGACCTGGAAAGCAAGGTCCATACAGTAGTGTTCGAATTACAGGCGATCGAGCAACAGGATGCCGACGAGAAGCAACGCCGCGAGACGATCCTGGCGAGCCTGCGCGGGTCGGAGGCGCGCCAGGGCGAATTGCGGCAGCAAATGAGCCGTGCCCAACAAGCGGTGGATGAACTGCTCGTTCGCAAAGAGCAGATGACCCAACAACTCACCGAGTTGCGCGTCAGTGTCGGCGGCATCGAGCACAAGCGGCGGGCGATTGAGAGCCAGCGCGAGCCCATTGCGGCCCGCGTGCGCGACCTGCATGAGCGCATGGAGATCTGCGCCGGCGAAATCACCAGTTATACGGCGAAGATCGAACAGTTTCGGGTGGAGATCCGCGAGTCGGAGCAAAAGATCGGCGAACTCGCCAGTGCCCGCGAGCAATCGCAGCAGCAAATTGGCGGCCTCCAGCACCAGCGCGCGGAAGTTGCCACCGGCATCGAACACGCCGAGGAAGAACTGCGCGCCATCCGCAAACAGGCCAACGATGCGCAGTCGCAAAAATCAGGCTTGGAAGTCCAACTCGCGCAAAAGCGGATGGAAAGCCAGAACCTCAAGGACCGCGTCTGGCAGAAGTACCAGGTGAATGTTGAGGATGTCCGCGGCGACCTGATCAATATCACGGTTGCCGACCGGGGTCCCGCGATCACCGAGCAGGTCGAGCTGCCGGTCGATTGGGACGCGCTCGAACTCCAGGTCACCGAGATGCAGTCGAAGCTCGACGCGATGGGCCCGGTGAACGTGGAAGCCATCAATGAGTTTGAGGAGTTGGAGCAGCGCCACAATTTCCTCTCGCAACAGCACGAGGACCTCGTCAAGGCGAAGGACCAGCTCTTGCAGGTCATCACCAAGATCAACTCGACCACGAAACAGCTTTTCCAGGAAACCTTCGAGAAGATCCGCGAGAATTTCCAGATCATGTACACCGAGTTGTTCGGCGGCGGCAAAGCGAACCTGATCCTGCTCGACGAAAACGACCCGCTCGAAAGCGGCATCGAGATCGTCGCGAAACCACCGGGCAAGCAACTCCAGAGCGTCACCCTGCTCAGCGGCGGCGAGAAAACACTGACCGCCACCGCCCTGCTGTTCGCCATCTACATGGTCAAACCGTCGCCGTTCTGCGTGCTCGACGAGTTGGACGCGCCTCTCGATGAATCGAACATCAACCGCTTCGTCCGTATCCTGCAACGGTTCATCACGCAATCGCAGTTCGTCATCATCACGCACAACAAGCGCACCATCGGCATGGCCGACGCGCTTTACGGCATCACGATGGAGGAGCACGGCGTTTCGAAGGTGGTTAGCGTGAAGTTCAGCCCGCGCGAGGAAGCCCAACGCAAACAGACCGAGAAGGCGCGCGAGCAACAGGAAGAACGGATCGACGGTGCTGCTGCCATCGCAGCTGACCTGCGTCCACACGAGGAAGAGTTGCACAACGATCTGCTCGTGAATAAAGAGCAGACCGTCGCGCCGATTGCCGACGCCGCACCCGTCCTCGTGGAAGCCGTGCCCGCTTTGGGCCAGCCCGCCCCCGACGATATCAAAGCCGAAGTGCAAGCCGCCATCGCCAATGCCGTCGAGGCCGGCGAATCGTCGAAGAGCACGGCGGAAGAGGCATCGTCCGAACCCGCCGAGCCGCAGTCGTAGCACAAAAGGTTTGGCAAGCGGAGCGCTTGCCCTACAATCTCCTGCCTATGTTGGAAACGGCCATCGAGGCGGCGAGCGCCGCGGGGAAATTGTTGCGGAAGAATTTTGGCTCGACGCTGAACGTCAACCTCGCCACGCAACACGACATCAAGCTGGAGATCGACGAGCAGGCGCAGGAGGTCATCACCCGGGTCATTCTCGCGGATTTTCCCGACCATTGCATTCTCGGCGAAGAAGCGGTGACCGGGAATCCAAACGCGGATGTGCGCTGGGTCGTCGATCCTCTCGATGGGACGGTGAACTATTTCTACGGCATCCCGCATTACGCGGTGTCCATCGCGGCACAGGTGCGATGTGCCCCCGATCATTGGGAGACAATCGCCGGTGTGGTGCTTGCGCCGGAGATTGATGAATTGTTCGCGTCGGCGAAGGAACAGCCGGCGACGTTGAACGGTCGGCCGATTCAAGTGAGTAATCGGACGGACATTGGCGAGGCTATTGTCGTGATGGGATTTTTCAAGAGCACAAGAACGATTGACCAGGGCCTGCAAAGTTTTGGCCGGATCATCCACCAGGTGCGCAAGATTCGCCTGATGGGCGCGGCGGCGCTGGATGTGGCGTATGTGGCTTGCGGCCGTTTCGACGCGTATGTGGAATACGGCATCAAGCTCTGGGACATCGCCGCCGGCCAACTCATCCTCGAAAACGCCGGGGGTCGCGTGGAAAGCAAACCTCTTCCCGAGCCGCATTCCTTTGATGTGCAGATGTGGAATGGAAAGATACCGCTGGCGGAATTATTACAACCGGCCCAGCCGTGAGATGTGGCATCGCGACGGAACCGACGGCCTATTTTTTTCCCAGCATCCGCGCCCAGAAGCCCGCCGGTTTGGCCAATTGCGTCACGGACCCGCGACACTTCGGGCAAACCGTCGATAATTTGCCGGCGACCTGCTGCGAGAGCAGTTTCGACTCCGGCCAGACCGCGCCGCAGTTGGGGTTGTTGCAACGGTATTGTCCGCCCTTGCCGGGTTTTCCAAGAGTCGCGACCGACGGGCCGACATCGGCGACAGGTGCCGGCGCCTCGGCGGGTGCCTCGGCTCGCAGGCGCGGCAAAGTCCGCGCTCCCGGCTTTACCGGCTGCACCGCTCCCCCCGACTGTTGGCCTGCCGACTGCGGTGCCTGGGCCTTGGCGAGCGACGGAATGGTCACTACGGCCTGGCAGCCAGGGCAATTGATTTGTAGTCCAGCGCCCGATTCATCAATCTTGATGCGCTGCTTGCAATGCGGACATTCAAAACGGATATCCATAATTCCAAACTACATTGTAAGAGTCCGTCTGGCAAAGTAAAGTTCATCCTTCATGAACGGCGCGCTGATAAATCCCTGGAGAGGGCTGGTTCTGGCAACTGCGGAACCGCACCCCTTGATGGTCGCGCCATTCGTTCTCCTGCTCCTGGCGATCGCGCTGCTGCCATTCGTCCTCAAGCACCATTGGGAAAACCACTACCCGAAAGTGGCCATCGGCCTGGGGCTGATCACCGTGGCTTATTACGTGCTGATTTTACACAACACGCCACGGATGCTCCTGGGTCTGATCGACTACGTCGGCTTCATGGCGTTGATCGGATCGTTGTATATAATCGCGGGCGGCATTCATATTAATATGACAGGTCGCTCGACGCCCACGGTCAACACCGGTTTGCTGGCGCTCGGCGTGATCCTTGCGAATATCCTCGGCACCACGGGCGCATCGATGTTGTTGATTCGGCCCTTTTTGCGAATCAACAAGCCACGCATCGCGCCGCATCACGTCGTGTTCTTTATCTTCCTCGTCAGCAATATCGGCGGGGCGCTGACGCCCATCGGCGATCCGCCGTTGTTTCTGGGTTACCTGAAAGGCGTGCCGTTTTTCTGGTTGATGCAAAGGCCGCAAGTGATGTTGGCGTGGTTGCTCTGCGTGGGTGTGTTGCTCGGGCTGTTTTTTATCATCGACTCATCCAACTTCCACCGGCACAAGTTTGCTGTCGCCAAGCAGGCCAGGGACCGCATCGAGCTGGAAGGCTCGCACAATTTCCTCTGGTTGTTCGTCATCATCGCGCTTGTGCTCGCGCAAAAGTCAGAATGGCTCGCACGATTGGAGCATTGGCCGGCCATGGCCTCCCTCGGAGACACGTTGGGCTGGAGCGCTGCCAAGGCAGCGGCAAGCTTCACGACGCTGATCACCGCCTTTTTGATGATTGGGGTGGCGAGGTTGTCGCATAAGTTCGCCAATCGGGATGCGTTGAGGGAGAACCAGTTTGATTTCGTTCCCTTGCGCGAGGTTGGACTGCTGTTCGTGGGCATCTTCGCGACGATGGTGCCGGCGCTGGACTTGTTGGAGAATCATGCTGCCAGCCTCGGCATTGCCACGGTGCGGGAATTTTATTGGGGCAGCGGATCTCTGTCCGCCATACTGGATAGTGCGCCCGCGTATCTCAATTTCCTGGCCGCCGCGTTTGGCTTGCGGCACATGTCGTTGGAAAACCCGGCGCATGTGCAGGCCTTCTTGCTCAATCCGGACACGTGGAAATATGTCGTCGCCGTGTCGCTGGGTTCGGTCTTCTTCGGCGCCGTGAGCTACATCGGCAACGGGCCGAATTTCATGGTCAAGAGCATCGCTGAATCCGCGGGAGTGAAATGCCCCAGCTTCTTCGGTTACGTCATCAAATACGCGCTGCCCATCCTGATCCCGCTGCTTGCAATCGTGTCTTGGCTGTTCTTGAGCTGACTCTCTCACCGCTACGCTGCCCGGCTTACAAGATTGGGGTCAGTTAACCACAAGTTCCGGCAGGCGATAGGCTGCGGCGCGGTCCGCTGCCGTCTGCGTTGCGTTGCCGTCTCCAGCGCTGACGGCTTCTGCGCCTTCGGCGGCTGCCAACAGTTCTTCCTCCGTCCACGGCTGGCCCTTGGGCGAACGGCATTGCGGGAGCGAACCCATGCGCTTGAGGAATTCTTCCTTCGCAATGGCCCTCTGGTAAGCCTCGGCGGGCTCCACGATGTCTTTGGCGACAAGATCCAAAAGCGAATCGTTCAGCGAGCACATGCCTTCTTTGCGCCCCATCTGGATGAAGTTGGGAATCTGTTGCAGTTTGCCCTCGCGAATATTCGCGCTGAGTGCGTAACTGCCCATCAGAATCTCCAGCGCCGCGACGCGTCCGCCACCTTTCTTCTTGCACAAGGTTTGGGAGACAACGCCCTTCAAACCTTCTGCCAGGCTGGTACGGACTTGCGGCTGTTCGTCTGCGGGGAATTGGTTGATGAGCCGGTCCACCGTCATGTGCGCGCTGTTGGTGTGCAGCGTGCCGAAAACCAAATGCCCCGTCTCGGCCGTTTCGAGCGCGATGGCCACGGTTTCGACATCGCGCATTTCGCCGACAAGCACGATGTCGGGATCCTCGCGCAACGCCGCCCGCAACGCGCGCTTGAAGCCGTCGGTGTGGGAATGAACTTCACGCTGGTTGAGGAGGCATTTCTTGTTCGGGTGCACGAACTCGATCGGGTCTTCAATGGTAATGATGTGGTCCGTGCGGTGTTCGTTGATGAAATCAATCAGCGCCGCCAGCGTGGTCGATTTTCCGCTGCCGGTCGGCCCGGTGACGAGCACGAGGCCCTTTTGCAGGAAACAGAGTTTCTTGATGGTATCGGGCAGACCCAAATCTTTGAAACTGCGGATCTTCGAGGGGATGAGGCGGAAGACTGCGCCGATGCCATTGCGGTCGGCGAATACATTACAGCGAAAGCGCGCCGCGCCGCTCAGGTCGTAGGCAAAGTCGGTATCGTGAGACTGTTCCCATTCGACACGGTTGCGTTCGGGCAGTATCTCATAAATGAGCGATTTGACGGCGTCAGCCGTGAGAATTTCCTTACCGACGGTGGTCATCGTCCCGCCGATGCGGAAGGTGGGGCGATTCCCGCTGGAGAGATGGAAATCCGAAGCGTTCTTGGTCACCATTTCGCGGAAGTACTCGTCTAATTTAGGCATGGGGCAAATTAAAGCAGGGGCGATGCCATGATATAGACGGCCCGGAAGGGCATACAGGACAGCAGTGTCTTAATTAGTCGCATCACTCATCGTTCGTGTTTTGTAGCCGAAGCGTAAGCTTCGGGAATCCACATTGCTACCACCGAAGCTTACGCTTCGGCTACAGTTGGCGGCTGAAAATTAAGACATCACCAACACGGCCTTGAACTGGATCGCGCAACGGCTTAGAATCGGGATAGTGTTTCAGTCACTGACTGATGGGCATGGCGCTACGGTGAAAGAGTGCAGTTGACCCCAGTAACTGCCTCGACTGATACGCTGGCGCTAAAAGCAATGCAATCAAGAATCAACTGCATCATCGCACTTATTTTCAGTTTGTGTCTCTGGCAGGCTGCTTATCGAATTGTCAACATGGACGTCGGTTCCGATGAATTGACAGTAATCCAGGATGTGCAAACGCCGGGACATTCCAGGTTTTTCTTCACGCATGTAGAGGCCGATAGCAATAATCCCCAATACTCCTTCAGCAAACATTTTCTTATGGCCCTGATCGCAGAGCCATGCGTCAGGTTGCTGCCGCTCGACGAAGTCACCGCTTCCCGTCTGCCATCCTTGCTCGGTCTGGTTTTATTCCTGTGCGGGGCCTGGAGACTCAAAGATAACTTCACCGGATGGTCCCAGGTACTGGTTGTATCCGCCTTGATCGGCAATGCCTTTTTGCTGGATTTCTTTTCTGTGGCTCGAGGATATGGGCTGGCCATGGGAGCCACTGCCCTTTCGCTTTCTTATTTGGTACAATTTTGGTACAATCCTCCGGATCCTCAAGCGGCTACCCCAAGCGGCTACCCCAAGCGGCTACCTGGGCGTTGGTGTGGGCTGGCGTCTCGGCATTGGCCTGTCTGTCCTGGACATACTACTTCGTGGCGGTACTGGCGATTCTTTGGTTGCTCAAATGGCAGAAATGCGAACGCCTTGAGGGATTAAGCTGGTTGGGTAGCTCCCTATTCGGCCTTGCGATTCTGGTCTTGTATGTTTTTCCAAGAATCATCTACGCCAGCCAAGCCAAATTCATACTCGATGAGGGTGGGAATCCGATCCAATTTGGATTTTTCGGGGAAACGATCTTGTCACTACTGGACTATTGCAGCTACGGACAGTGGGCTGCGGAAACCCTGGTCGTAGCCGGCTGGTTTATCGCGTGGATGATCGTCTTGCTGGGGATTCATGCCTGGCAATACGACAAGGTCGAAATGAAGATATTGTCAGCCGTTATGGTGACCGTCTTTATCATTTCCGAATTGGCCGCGATGTTCGGAGGGGTTCAATTGCTACGGGAAAGAACAGCGCTGTTTTTCCTGCCGATGTTTATCCTCCTGATTGCTTTCGCCGCCCAAGAATACCACTCCAAGGCACTATGGGCTTTTTTGGCATTGGCCTTACTGGTCGGCATGAAGCCGTATAGCCTGCATTATACCTATATTTGGAGAAGCGGGTCGGATGTTTCCAGCATGATGCAGCGCGTCGAATCGTTCCATAAAAAGACTGGCAAGAACGTCGTTTTGGGAATCAGCAATGGGATCAAGTGGAATGTTTGGTACTACGCCCAGAAGCAGCTCCATTTGCCTGATAACGCCGGGAACAAACACGCGATTCACGACCGGCAATTTGACTGGCTGACGGTCAAGGAACTGCATCATGGCTCCGGCCCCCCGGTTGTCGGGAATACCAACCTGCTATTCCTCGACCCCACGGATACGGCTGACATCGGCTTGCGAGGAACCTATTTTCCCTCGTCTGGTTGGACGCTCTCGTGGTAGGTTCAAGCAACGGTGATAGCCCGCATTTCTGTTTGTCTTATCGCTCAATTCATGATCTTTTTGTATTCGGCGGAAGCGCGGGCCAAATCATTAGTGATTTGAAAGGATGTCCTGGAGCAATTTTTCGTTCAATCCCATCGGATGTCCGATCCAGGCAATGCGTCCTTGCTTGATAACAAACGCATTGGGAATGGTGTGGTTGTTTACCTTTCGTTTCCACAATGTTCCGCCATAAAGCCGCCTGCTTCCTGGCTCTTGTCATCGAGCGTGACACGATACGGTTTTTCATGTTTGCGGAAATACTGGAAGGCTGACGTCCAGGTGGAGCAGGGGGATTTGCAGAGGACCTTCTGGCCGGAGAGAAGTGTGAGAGGAACTTCTTGCAATGAATGCGGTGCGGGCGTACTTGCTCGGAGTTGAATGACGTGATGGGTGCCATGGAAAAACATTTACAGAAAGAAGAATGTGCCCCACTTCCATGAAACAATCCTGGAAGACGGCAAGACTCGGCGGCGCGTTCATTGTCTTGTTGACGGTGGCTACCTATATACCCGCCATGCGTGGAGGGCTTATCTGGGATGACGGCTTCCTGATCACCGAAAATCGAATGGTTCAAGCTCGCGATGGATTGTACCGGTTCTGGTGTACGACGGAAGCCTCGGATTACTATCCATTGACATCAACCTTGTCGTGGCTGGAGTGGCGGCTATGGGCGAAACTTGCTGCGGGCTACCATGTCGTCAATGTACTGCTCCATGCCATCAACGCACTGCTGGTATGGATGGTCCTGCGACGACTAAAGATTCCGGGAGCATGGCTGGCTGCGCTGTTGTTTGCGCTTCACCCCGTAAACGTGGCCACCGTGGCCTGGGTCAGCGAACAGAAGAACATTCTCTCAATGCTCTTCTATCTGACGGCGATCCTTTTCTACCTGCGGTTCCTCGAAGAGGACCGCCAGCCCCGAGCGGTCGTGCGGGCCTGGTACGCTTTTTCATTGGTGAGCTTTCTGCTGGCTCTGCTCAGCAAGACCGCGGTCGTCATGCTGCCAGTTGTGCTGTTGGGCTGCGTCTGGTGGACCCGAGGCCGGTTGCGAGGGAAAGATCTCATAGGCATTGTTCCGTTCTTTACTCTATCTTTGGTCGCTGGATTGGTGACGATCTGGTTTCAGCGATATCGGGCATTGGCAGGACACGCAATTCGGACGGAAGGTTTCCTCCCCCGCCTGCTCGCGGCTGGCTGGGTGCCTTGGTTTTATCTCTGCAAGGCCCTGCTGCCAGTGAATTTAATGGTCGTTTATCCGAAATGGAACGTGGACGTTTCCCGTCCGTCCTCTTACCTGCCCGGTTTGGTTCTGATGGCTTGCTTCGCTGTTTTCTGGTGGAAACGTACTGCGTGGGGACGGCCATTGTTGTTCGGTTTGGGCTATTTCGTGGTGACCTTGTTCCCGGTGATGGGATTCTTCGATCAGGGATTTTATCTATACTCGCTCGTGGCCGATCATTGGCAATACTACGCGATTGTCGCGCCGATTGCCCTGGTGGTCGCCGGCGGGGAGAGCATCTGTCGCCGACTGGCTGAGCAAAGATCACGCTACTATTTGGGGACAGCGGCTGCCGTGGCTGTGCTCGTGGCGCTGGAAGCGACAAGTTGGAAACGCGCCCGGCTTTACGAAGACGCTGAAAGGCTCTGGAGAGACTCACTGGCACGGAATCCGAGCGCTTGGATCGTGCACATCAACCTGGGGCATGTCTTTTTGGATGAGGGCAACCCACAGGAAGCAGCCGAGCAGTTCGAGCAAGCGCTGCGCATTGAGCCCAACCTTTACACAGCGCAGACCGATCTGGGTGTGGCCCTTTGGCGAATGGGCAAACCGCAAGAGGCGATCAGCCACTACGAGCAATCGGTGCAACTCGAACCGGATTACGCCGATGCGCACTACAATTGGGGGGCAGCCCTGCGGCGGACAGGCAAGCCGCAGCAGGCAATCGAACAGTTCCAACAGGCGTTACGAACCATGCCGGATGATGCTGAGACACACAATGAGTTGGCACTTGCCTTGTCGGAAGTAGGCAAACCGAACGAGGCTGTTGGACATTGGGAACAAGCAATCCAGCTTAGGCCCGATTACGCCGAGGCGAAGAACAACCTCGCCTGGTTGTTGGCCACAATCGCTCCGACGGAAGGCGGTGACCCTCTACGAGCCGTAAGTTTGGCGGAGGAAGCCTGTCAGCTCACGGAAAATCGGATGCCAACGTACTTGGACACCCTCGCCGTAGCCTACGCAGCCACTGGCCGGTTCAACGATGCGATTGCCACCGCCGGAAAGGCCGTCGAAGTGGCTCGCGCCGCTGGCCAGCAACAGGAGGTCAGTGAGCTCGAGACACGGCTGCAATTATATCGCAGCGGGCATCCGTACCGTCTTCCTGCCAGCCCATAAGCCGCACTCGCCAGCGCCAACCACGAAACATTTTTGTGCGGAAACATTTTCCCCTGGACATCGAATTTCGATAGTTGTATGATCCTGAGTATGGATTTTCTGGATAGAAAGAGGAATGGGCGAGACAGCTGTCACACACCGGCGAGGGCCGGGGGTGGCATACGGGCTGCATCATTCGCTCAATTCATGATCTTTTTGTATTCGGCGGAAGCCCGGGCCAAATCATTAGTGATTTGAAAGGATGTCCTGGAGCAGTTTCTCATTCAATCCCATCGGATGTCCGATCCAGGCAATGCGTCCTTGCTTGATAACAAACGCATTGGGAATGGTGTGGTTGTTCACCTTTCGTTTCCACCAATGTTCCGCCATAAAGCCGTCCGTTTCACGGCTCTTGTCATCGAGCGCAACACGGTAGGTCATTTTGTCGCCCATCTTTTTCACGAAGGCCGGGACATCGCTATCATTGTCCCACACGTTTTGTCCGATGACGACGAGGCCCTGGTTTTTGAATTTCTGCCACAACTCGTTAAGGTGGGGAATGGAGGCGACACAGGGCCCGCACCAGGTGGCCCAGAATTCGACAATGTAAACGTGGTTGGTCTCGAATTCCTTCACCGGCTCGCCCTGAACCCATTTGCCAACCTGAAGTTTTGGCGCGGGATCGCCGATCGCGAGTTCGGCCTGTGCCATCGGCGCGGCAACCGCAAAAAAGGCCGCTGCCAGCGCAGCCACCGTTTTCATGAACCCAGGCTTTTGTGGCATAAGATACTCGTGACTATCAGCGAGCCATTCGGTCTCGCTGACCGGAATACTATCCTCCCGGATGGCCTCATCAAGCCTTTTGTCGGCGCCAAGGCCAGATTTCTGACTCGCTACATCGGTGATGTCTCAATTTGTATCCGTCAACTGTAGCCGAAGCGTAAGCTTCGGGAATCCGCATTGCTACCACCGAAGCTTACGCTTCGGCTACAAAACCTGCATGGCGACAGTCAAAATGCACTCGCTGGCACACGGGCTGCATCAGACAGCTTGTCAGCAAGCGGAGATGGTGGTAGCATCCACCGCAGTTTGGAGTAAGGGCGATGTATAAAGAATTTTACGGACTGCGCGAGTATCCGTTCAACATGACGCCGGACCCGGCGTTCCTTTTCCTGAGCCGCCATCATCGCGTCGCCCTCGATGTGCTGCTCTATGGCATTCGCGAACGCAAAGGTTTCATCGCGATCACCGGCGAGGTCGGCGCGGGTAAGACCACTCTCTGTCGCGCGCTACTGAATTCACTCGACGCCAATACCAAAACCGCGCTGATTCTCAATCCGTCCTTGTCCGACTCGCAGGTGTTGCGGTCGATCACCGACGAGTTCCGTTTGCAGCCCGCCAAGACGACGAAGAAGGACTTGTACGACACGATCAACGGGTTCCTGTTACGCGAGCTGGCAGCGAACCATAATGTCGCGTTGATCGTGGACGAGGCACAGAGCCTCAAGCCGGGCGTGCTGGAGCAGATCCGTTTGCTCTCGAACCTGGAGACCGAGAAGGAGAAGCTCCTGCAGATTGTCCTCGTGGGCCAGCCCGAGTTGGCGCAGATCCTCGACCAGCCGAGTTTGCGGCAGCTCAAGCAGCGCATTTCGCTGCGCTATCACGTCGCCTCGCTCGCTCCCGAGGAAGTCGGTGAATACATCGAGCACCGCTTGCGCGTGGCCGGCGGCGACGGCCGGATCCAGTGGGCGCCGGAAACATTGACCTTCATTTATTCCTACTCCCGCGGCATTCCGCGCCTGATCAATGTGCTGTGCGACAAAGCCCTGCTGGCCGGCTACATCGCGGGGACGTTTGTCATCACCGCGCGGAACATCAAGCGCGCCATCGAAGACACCGAGTGCAAATTGCCGGCAAGCGCCATCGAACAGATGGCGGGGATAACCACCGCATGAGCCTGGTCCACGAAGCGCTCCAGAAAGCCGAGCGCGAAAAGCAGCGCAAACTCGGCACAACGCCAAGCGCGCCGGTTTCTCCAGCCGCCCCGCCGCCGGTTTCTGCGCCCGTCATTCACGCGCCGCCCACGACCGCACCGGTGACTCACATTGCGCACGCGCCGGTTTCCCACCAACCGGCCGCTGCTGTTGAAGAAACGCCGGAGAAAAACAACTTTCTGCTGCCCGCGCTGATCGGTTGCGTCGCCATCGTGGCGATCATTGCCATCGTCTTTCTCGTGAGCAGCGCGACTTCGGTACTGCGACAATCCCGCGAGAATCCGCCAGTCACCGCGCCGGCTGCTTCTGCCGCCGTGGCGCCATCGACTTCGCCTGCCGCGCCACAACCGACTGTGCCGTCGCCGGCCGATTCCGCGGCTCCCGCCACCGTGTCGCCACCGGCAGCGCCCGCGACCGATGAGGCGAAGTACAAGATCACCGGGGTCATGAAAGATCCTGACGGCAAGCCCTCGGCCGTGCTTAATGGCCGGGTCGCCTACGAGGGTTATTTCATAGACGGCGCGACGGTGAAGAAGATCGAGACGGACCGCGTGACGCTGGACGTCAAGGGCCAGGAACTCGTGCTGCGTCTCCACTAAGACCGGTTTGCTACCGAAGCTTCCAGCGAATCAGGATTCCCATGAGTTCGTTGACGATGATCGTGGGCGTTTTATCCGACGGTTTGACCTGGTCGGGGTGGTCGAGGCGATGTGTGTCCGGTGGGGGAGCATGAGTGTCGGGTATCCGCGCATCCTTGAGCCAGTGCGGCTGAATATCAATGCCCGCATCCGTGAATGCCTTGTCGCCGATGACCAGAATGGCGCTCGCGCCAGCCGCGACGGCTGCAAGCGAGGCATGTTTCACGAGCAGGTCTCCGCTGGCGGACACCGTGCCGAGGACCTCATAGGGCCGATCAGGCAATTGGTCGTAGATGGCGACCCCGGCCCGGCCCATCTCGATGGGGGCCACATGCTTATTGGAGCGAGGCCAATCCTGCTGTTGACCCGTATAGGCAACGTAGCCACCCTTTTTCAGCGCTTTCTCCGGCGTCATGGCAACGGCCACCGGGCCACTGGACAGAAAAACCGCCGAGGGAACCAAACAGAGAATCAGGGCAGTAAGCTTCATGATACAGGGCCTCACTTTCGATGGCCCATTATTTCGGATGGCTGCGGCGGGTGTCAAGAACGCCCTGCGACCACTGTAATCAGCGACGCATCTTGACACTGCCACCAACGAGCCAACCGCCCTTTGTAGCCGCGAAACATTTTCGCGGGGAAAGGCCGCGAATGCGATTCGCGGCTACAATCCAGTGGCACTGCCAAGATGCACCCGTAATCAGCTCCGCTGCTTCGTCCTGTCGGCAATGGCGCGCTGGATTTCGCGGTCGGCGGTCTTGCGTTTCAGGGTTTCGCGCTTGTCGATCTGGGATTTGCCTTTGCCGATGCCGAGTTGGACCTTGGCGAACCGCTTGGTGAAGTAAATTTTCAGGGGGATGATTGCCATGCCCTGCGTGTTGAGCTGGTTGCCGAGACGGACGATTTCTTTCTTGTGGAGCAGCAGGCGGCGGGGACGGAGCGGGTCGACGTTGTTGCGATTGCCGAACTCGTAGGGATTGATGTGCGCGTTATACAGCCAGCACTGGCCGCGCTCGACGCGGGCGAAGGCTTCGTCAATCGAAGCGCGGGCGTTGCGGAGGGACTTGACCTCCGTGCCCTTCAACTCGATGCCCGCTTCGTACGTCTCGGTGATGAGATAGTCGCGGCGGGCTTTGTGGTTGAGAATCTGTGAAGCCATCGCCGGCCAGTATATTGGCCGCGGCCACGCAATCCCAACTCAAAAACGCGCTATTCGATAGGGAGAGCGGGCACTTCCGGCAAAGCCTCGGTGTCGTTGGGGAATTCGTACCCGAGCTTGCCTTCGCTGATTTCCTTCAGCGCGATCTCCGAGTAATCCATCCGTGGATCCGTCTGCGTGAGGGGCCGATGTCCCTGGGCCAGCTGGCGCACACGACGCGAAACCAGGTTGATGAGCAATTCAGGATTCGGGATGCGTAGTTGGGCGGGTTCCATAAAGTTGCTCTTCATTCGTAATGGGACGATGACTTTAGGTGTTTCTGGTTCCATGGACAAGCCTTATTTTCCTATTTGAGCGAACTGGAAGTGTATGGAAAGCCCATCAATGATGCAACTTCTAATTTTTGCCGCACAAAGCGCCTGAAGCGGTATCTTGCAGAAGGGAGAGCCTGTGGTATAATTCAACAGTGCCAACGGTCCACCGTGAGTCCGGGTTTGAGTTTTATTTCTACGCGGAAGAAGGCACCGAGCCACCGCATGTACATGCAGATAAGGGTGATGGAACAGCCAAGGTGTGGCTTGATCCGGCGGGTTTGGCATGGACCGAGGGATTGAAGGTAAGTGAAGTTCGACAGATTTTGCGAATCACGGAGCGACAACGGTCAAAACTATTGAAGGCTTGGAATGAGTTCTTCGCGCGCAAAAATTAAGAATGTGGTCGTCAACCACGAGACGCTCACAGCGGAACTTGTGGATGGACGCGTCATCAGCGTGCCATTGACCTGGTATCCGACACTGCTGCAGGCCACGGCCAAGCAATTGCGCAACTGGAAACGATGCGGCACCGGGACCGGCATCCACTGGCCCGCCCTAGACTATCACCTGAGCATCGATGGGCTGCTCCAGGGTGCGCACGAAGCCGAAGGCGTCACCCGCCGCCTCCTGGCGCATACGCAACATAGTTAGTCCTGCTTTTTTAGAGCGACTAATGTATTCTCCTGCCACACGATCATTTCAGCAACTTCTTTAGATCCTTAAAATACAGGTCGAGCGCCTTTCCATGTAAACGTCAGCACCTCAACACCGTTTCTTCAAAGCCGCGAAGGCTTTATCACTCTTTTTTGCGTCTGTGACAGGAACCAAACTCATGAATTCCTTGGAAGCAGAAAGGGGCGGGCCAACGGCCCGCCCCCTCTGAATAACAGTTGCTTGCCATCTTAGCTTAGTAGTCCATGCCGCCCATGCCGCCGCCCGGCGGGCCGCCGGCTGGAGCTTTGTCCTTCTCCGGCACTTCGGTGACGCAGCATTCGGTGGTCAGCAACAGACCCGCGATGCTCGAGGCGTGTTGCAGGGCGGAGCGCGTGACCTTTGTCGGGTCAATGATGCCCGCCTTGCCCATGTCTACGTATTCGAGCTTGTCCACATCGAAGCCTTCCCTGCCTTTGCGGGTCTTGAGCTTCCTGGACCACGAGCGAACCTTCCCAGCCGGCGTTGTCCGCCAACTGGCGCAACGGCTCTTCGAGCGCGCGCTTGACGATCTCGGCGCCAATCGCCTCGTCACCTTTGAGCCTGAGCTCTTCCAGCGCGGGAATCGCGCGAATCAATGCCGTGCCGCCGCCGGGGACAATGCCTTCCTCGACTGCCGCGCGGGTCGCGTGCAACGCGTCCTCGACGCGCGCCTTCTTTTCCTTCATTTCCGTCTCGGTCGCCGCGCCGACATTAATGACGGCCACGCCGCCCGCCAGCTTGGCGAGGCGTTCCTGCAACTTCTCGCGGTCGTAATCGCTGGTGGTCTCTTCGATGGCCCGGCGAATCTGGTTGATGCGGCCCTGGATATCGGACTGCTTGCCGTTGCCCTCGACGATGGTGGTGTTTTCCTTGTCGATGATGATGCGCTTGGCGCGGCCGAGATCGTCGAGTTCGACTTTCTCCAGCTTGATGCCGAGGTCTTCGCTGATGAACTTGCCGCCGGTCAGGATCGCAATGTCTTCCATCATGGCTTTGCGGCGATCGCCGAAGCCAGGAGCTTTCACCGCCGCGACGTGGATCGTGCCGCGCAATTTGTTGACCACGAGGGTCGCCAAGGCTTCGCCTTCGACGTCCTCGGCGATGATCAACAACGGTTTGCCGAGCTTCGCGGTTTTCTCGAGCAACGGCAGCATGTCCTTGAGGCTGCTGATCTTCTTCTCGTTGATCAGGATGTAGGCGTCCTCGAGGATGCATTCCATCGTTTCCGCGTTGGTCACGAAGTAGGGCGAGAGATAGCCCTTGTCGAACTGCATACCCTCGACCACGTCGAGCGTGGTCTCGATGGACTTGGCTTCTTCGACCGTGATCGTGCCGTCCTTGCCGACCTTGTCCATCGCGTCGGCAATGATATTGCCGATGGTCTTGTCCCAGTTGGCGGAAATGGTCGCGACCTGCTTGATCTCGCTGCGATCCTTGACCTTCTTGCTGATCTTGTTGAGATGCTCCACCACCGCCTCGACGGCCTTGCTGATGCCGCGTTGCAACGCCATCGGATTGGCGCCCGCGGTGACGTTGCGCAGGCCTTCGCGGTAAATGGACTCGGCCAAAACGGTCGCGGTGGTCGTGCCATCGCCGGCGATGTCGCTGGTCTTGCTGGCGACTTCGCGCACCATCTGGGCGCCCATGTTTTCGTAAGGATCTTCCAATTCGATTTCCTTCGCCACCGTCACGCCGTCCTTGGTGATGGTCGGCGAACCAAATTTCTTGTCGAGGACCACATTGCGGCCCTTCGGTCCGAGCGTGACCTTGACGGCCCGGCTCAGTTTCTCGACTCCGCGCAACAACGCCTTGCGCGCGTCTTCATCAAACAACAATTGTTTTGCTGCCATGTTAATTCGCTCCTTAAATTATCTATTCGTTATTCCAGGATCGCCGAGGATCTCGGCTCTCTTCCATGATCAGATATTCTTTGCCGTCAATCTTGATTTCCGTGCCGCCATACTTGCTGATCAGCACGCGATCGCCCTTCTTCACTTCAAACGGAATGAGCTTGCCGTCCTCATCGCGCTTGCCGGTGCCCAGGGCAATGACCTTGCCTTCCTGGGGCTTTTCCTTGGCGGTGTCGGGAATAATGATCCCGCCCTTCTTCACTTCCTGCTCTTCAACCGGCTGCACCAGCACCCGATCGCCCAATGGTTTTACGCTCATCGTTTTCTGCACTCCTGTTTGGTTTATGTTTGTTGTTTAAGCCCTGGTGGCGCAGGCGTCCCTGCCTGCGATCAATCGTCCCCCGCAAGCACGGAGGCTTGCGCCACCACCGGAAACTCACGCCTTCTTCTTATCCTCGTCCACCATCTCGAAATCGGCGTCCACGACGTCGCCCTCTTTCCGGCCGGCTTCGCCGGTTCCGCCGTTGCTTCGGGCTGGGGCCCGGGTCCACCGGGGGCCGCGCCGGGCGTGGACTTCTCGCGCGCCTTCGAATAGATGTCCGACGAAACCGCATGCCAAACCTCGGTCAATTGCTCCTCGGCGGTCTTCATCGCGTCGAAGTCTTCGCCCTTGAGCGCGTCCTTGACCTTCGCCAGCGCGTCTTCCAGTTTCTTGCGCTGGTCGTCGCTGATGAGGTCCTTGTGCTCCTTCATCAACTTCTCGGTCTCGTACACGCGCGCGTCGCTGCGGTTCTTCAATTCGATCTGCTCGCGCAGCTTCTGATCTTCCTCGGCGTGCGCTTCGGCTTCCTTCCGCATCTTCTCGACCTCTTCCTTCGAGAGGCCGCTGGACGCGGTAATGGTTATCTTCTGCGATTTGCCCGTGCCCAGGTCCTTCGCGCTGACATGCAGGATGCCGTTGGCATCGATGTCGAACCCGACTTCAATCTGTGGCACGCCCCGCGGCGCCGGCGGAATGTCCGTCAGGTGAAAACGCCCGATGGTCTTGTTGTCGCGCGCCAGCGGGCGTTCGCCCTGCATGACGTGGACCTCGACGCTGGTCTGGCTGTCGGCCGCTGTCGAGAAAATTTCGCTCTTGCGGGTCGGGATCGTCGTATTGCGCGGAATGAGCGGGGTGAAAACGTTCCCCAAGGTCTCAATGCCGAGCGACAACGGCGTCACATCGAGTAGCACGATGTCCTGTTTGACCTGGCCCGTGAGCACGCCGCCCTGGATGCCCGCGCCAATCGCGACGACTTCGTCGGGATTCACGCCCTGATGCGGCGCTTTGCCAATAAGTTTGCGTGCTGTCTCCACGACCTTCGGCATGCGCGTCATGCCGCCGACGAGCACCAGCTCGTCCACTTTCGAAATGTCGAGTTTGCCGTCGCGCAAGCACGCTTCCACGGGAGGAATGGTGCGCTCGATCAATTCGTCGCAAAGTTGTTCGAGTTTCGCCCGCGTCAATTTCTTGACGATATGCTTCGGCCCGCTGGCGTCCGCGGTGATGAACGGCAGGTTGATCTCGTATTCCATCGCGCTGGAAAGCGCGATCTTGGCCTTTTCGCTTTCTTCCTTGATGCGCTGGAGGGCGTCGGGCTGTTTCTTCAGGTCGACCCCGGTTTCCTTCTTGAAGTCGTCGATGATCCAATTCATCACACGCTCGTCGAAATCGTCACCGCCGAGATGCGTGTCGCCGTTGGTGGCGAGCACCTCGAAGACGCCGTCGCCGATGTTCAGCAGTGAAATATCGAATGTGCCGCCGCCGAGGTCATACACGGCGATATGCTCGTCCTTCTTCTTGTCGAGGCCGTAGGCGAGCGAGGCGGCGGTGGGCTCATTGATGATGCGGAGGACTTCCATCCCGGCAATCTTGCCCGCGTCCTTGGTCGCCTGGCGCTGCGCGTCATTGAAATACGCGGGAACCGTGATGACGGCCTGGGTGATCTTTTCGCCGAGGTAGGTTTCGGCATCCGCTTTCATCTTGGCGAGGATCATCGCGGAGATTTCCGGCGGCGTGAATGTTTTCTCTTCACCGCCAACCGTGACCTTGACGCCGGCGTCGCCGTTGGACGCGCGGACGACTTGATAGGGAACGCGTTTGCGTTCCATCTCGACCTCGTCGTACTTGCGCCCCATGAAACGCTTGATCGAGTAAACCGTGTTCGTCGGATTGACGACACCCTGCCGTTTGGCGGCCTGGCCGACAAGCCGTTCGCCGGATTTCGTGAACGCCACGATCGATGGCGTTGTCCGCCCGCCTTCCGCATTGGGGATGACGACGGGTTCTCCGCCCTCCATGACCGCCATACACGAGTTGGTTGTGCCTAAATCGATTCCTAAAACTTTTGCCATTGTAGTAAGTGCTCCTCTCCAGTGGAGTAAAATTCGATACATCCCTTAGCAATGCCAATGCCATGAAATTTATTTCATGCGCAAGTTATTGTTGATAAACCTGTTGGAAATATGCTGGCGAAGAAATCATGTGTGCCATGGCACAGTAGCGGTGACACACTATCCCCTTCTGCTGTCTCACACGCGCCATCGTGTCACAGCTTGACCAGCTCGTCGCGGGTGGTCAATATCACGGCATGGTTTGGAAGATTCTGGTAACGCGCCGCATACCGGCTGAGGGCATGGATCTGCTTCGCCAAAGCGGCGCGGAGATCCTTTTGCATGACGAAGAAGCTCCCTTGCCGCGCAATGAACTCCTGGCGCAAATGCGCTCCTGTGATGGCGTCATCATTGGGGGCGGTGAACGCGTCGATATCGAATTCCTCGACGCGGCGCCAAAACTCAAAGTTGTTTCCTGCATCGCCGTCGGCTACGACAACGTCGATCTCGCGGAGGCCACTCGTCGCCACGTTGCCGTTACCAACACGCCCGATGTTCTCACCGACGCGGTTGCCGATCTCACGTGGGCGCTGATTCTCGGCGTCGCGCGCCGGGTCGTCGAAGGCGACCGTCTTACCCGCTCCGGCCAATGGCGGGGCCTGTCGCCCACGCTCCTGCGCGGCGTCGACGTGGCGGGCAAGACCCTCGGCATCGTCGGGGCCGGCCGCATCGGCGCGGCGGTGGCGAAACGCGGCACGGGTTTTTCGATGCGTCTTCTGTATTTTGCGCGCGGTGCGAAGCCTGAGATGGAAGCGCTCGGCGGCCGGCGCACCACCTTCAACGAGATCCTGCGCGAATCCGACTTCCTGTGTATCCACGTCCCCCTGACGCCCGACACGCGGCATCTGTTCGGCGAGGCGGAGTTCCGAAAGATGAAACCAACGGCGTTTTTCATCAATATGGCCCGTGGCGCCGTGGTCGATGAAGCCGCGCTGGTAAAGGCGCTGCAAGAAGGTTGGATCGCCGGCGCAGGACTGGATGTTTACGAACACGAGCCGCAGATCAGTCCGGGATTGGTGCCGATGTCGAACACGTTGTTGCTGCCGCACCTTGGCAGCGCGACCGTGGAAACCCGCCGTCGCATGTCGATCCTCGCTGTGGAGAATTTGCTGGCAGTGCTGGAAGGGCGGCCATGCCCGAATGTCGTCAACCCATTTTGAAGCCGAGCGCCGCAAACTTGGCGCGCAATTGCTCGGTTGCGCCTTGTAGCACCAAACTTATGTTAAAAAACTCGCGTCTCTTCCAATATTCAGCACGAAGCTTGTCGAATTGCTGGATGCCCGCGCGCAACGCTGCATCATCCGCAACGATGTCGTAGACGCGTTCGATAATACCTCGCAACACGGCTTCGTCGTCATCATCAGGATTGAATCTGCCCTGCATGGAAGGCTCAGGCGGTAAGTCCAGTTCAGGCTGCCAATCTGGTTCAACTCGAAAAAACTCACACACGGCACGATAGATCATCTGGGTGCCATTCACCTTGCCATCGAAGCTGTAACCGGCGATGTGCGGCGTGCCGAGATCAACCACTTCGAGCAATTCGGGCGAGATGTTCGGTTCGTTCTCCCAAACGTCCAACACCGCGCCTCCAAGTTTCCCACCGTCAATTGCCTTGAGGAGTGCCTTGTTATCAATGACCGCGCCACGCGAGGTGTTGATAAGAATCGGCAATCGATCCTCCAGGGCGGAGAGCGTGTCCTTCGCAAACAGATGGTGCGTGGCATACGCGCCCGCTTTTGTCAGCGGGACGTGCAGTGAAATGATGTCCGCCTCGGAGAGCACCCGCCCGATCGCGACAAAATCAGTGAGCCTCTCGGCGCGAGCCCGCGGCGGGTCGTTCTGCAACACGCGCATGCCGAGCGCTTCGGCATAGCAGGCAACACGGGAACCGACGTTGCCTACCCCGATTACGCCGAGCGTTTTGTCGCGCAGCCTGAATTTCCGCCGTTGGGCCATTTCCAGCATGGCCGCCACTACGTATTCCGCGACGGAATTCGCGTTGCTGCCTTGCGCACTGGCAAAGCCAATACCCTTGGCCAACAGGTAGGCCTGGTCGATATGGTCGGTGCCAATAGTGGCCGTGCCGACAAACTTCACCGGGCTGCCGTCCAGCAAGGCGGCATTTACGGGTGTGACGGACCGCACCAGCAGCGCATCGGCATCGCGCACTGTTTCCGCCGTGATTTCGCGCCCCGGCGCCAGCCGCACCTCGCCCAGCGGGCCAAACGCCTCCTGGACGAAGGGGATATTTGGATCGGCAACGATTCTCATGTATTGTGATGAGCCAGTGTAACAACGATTTTGGCGTTTGACGATGGCGGAGCGCGCGGGTATCCTCCCCGAGCTTCATTACGGAATACAAAATATGTTTATTAGCATGCAGGCATTGGTCCACAAACATGGACCGTTGATTTTGGGAATCATCCTCGCCGTCAGCGTGGGCATGGGGCTTTTGTTCACCCCGTCAGGCTCCCTGATGGGGGGAAAGGAGAAGACCCAGGACTTGCCGACGATTGCCGGCAAACCGGTCAATCCCGCGGAATTTCAGACCGCCAAGAACGCCGTGATGACGCAGGTTGTGTTCAGCAGCGGCCGGCAACCCTCTCGCTCGCTTGAATTTGAGGACCAGCTCAACATCGACGCCGTGGAACGCCTCATCTTGATGCGCAAGGCCAAAGAATTCGGCATCAGCGCCACCGAGGATGAGGTGGTCCAGGAGTTGCGCGCAATGCCCGCCTTCCTCAACGAGCAGAAACAATTTGACCCTGACCGTCTGGTCCGCTACCTGAACTTTCTCAACAATCTCGGCATTAGCGAAGAGCAGTTGAAGGAAACGATCCGCGAACAAATCATGCTGGCCCGGCTCCGCGCGTTGATTGCCACGGCGGCAAAGGTCACGCCGACCGAATTGAAGCTCGCCTACATGCCGCTGCATGAGGAAACGACTGTCGACTATGTCGAGTTCAACGCGGCCGACCACAAAGAAAACCTCGACATCAAGGATGACGAGGCCCGGACATTCTATGACCTGAACAAAGAGAAGTTCCGCAAGCCTGCCCAGGTCAAGGTTCGCTATGTCTATTTCACGATTTCGGATGCCCGGAAGTCCGTCACGCTCGGTGAGGACGAGATCGGGGAGTATTATGAACTGAACAAGGCCAAGTACCTCGACGACCAGGACAAACCCAGGCCGCTGTCCGACGTGAAGGACGAAGTGAAGAAGGATTTGCTCGACCTTCGCGCCGCGCGGCTCGCGGGTGACCGCGCCACCGGGTTCTCGGTCAAACTCGTGCACGAGCCGGGCGCGGCCCGGCCTGATTTTGCGAAAATCGCGTCGGACTTCGGTCTCACCCCGAACGAGACGGATTTCTTTAGTTTGCGGGGCACGATCGCCGGCATTAACGCCGGGCTGCAATTCAATCAGGCGGCGTTCTCGCTGAGCCCGGAAGTGCCCTTCAGCGATCCCGTGCGCGGAGAAGATGGTTATTACGTGCTGGAATACCTCGCCGACCGGCCGAGCGAGGTCCCGCCATTCGACCAGGTCAAAGAAAAGGTCATCGATCTCCTGAAACAGCAACGGGCCGTTGATGCCGCGGTCAAACAGGGTCGCGAACTCGACGCGAAGGTAAAAGAGGCTGTTGCCGCGGGCAAGAGCTTCAGCGATGCGTGCGCTTCCGCCCATCTGAAGGTCAAAGCGCTCGAGCCATTTTCCATCGCGCAGGAAACAACCAATATCCCGTTCGCCAATCGGGTCACGGACATGGCGCTGGGGATGCCGACGAACGCCGTCAGCGACTTCATCCTTACGGGGGATGGCGGGTTGTTCTTCTATCTCAAGCAACGCACGCCGGCGAATCCCGAGGCTTTCGAGAAGGACAAGGCGCAAATGGCCATGCAGCTTCTCGATCGCAATCGCCAGGCGCTCTTCGAAGATTGGGTGAACACGGTCATGCGAGACGAGCGCATTGAATACAAACGCAAGGCGCATCCAAAACAACAGGAATCGCCCGCCGAAGACGCCGAACCCGTCGATCAGTCGGCCCCCGCGAAAAGTTAGCCGCTCATCCGCCTGCGCGGCACGCCTTCACGAACTCCCGAAAAAGTTTTTGGAACTGCGGCGCCTTTTTCACGAGCCGTTCCGGATGGAATTGCACCCCGCAACAAAACCGTGATCCCGGTTGCTCCAGCGCCTCGATGGTCCCGTCGGGCGCGCGCGCAACCACGACAAAACCACGCGCGACGCGGTCCACTGCCTGGTGATGGCTCGTATTCACGCGGTCGAAGCCTTCCATCGCCCGGTGCAATCTTCCCGGCTTCGTCCATTCGATCTTGTGCGCGAAGGCGTCGGGTTGCGGATTACGATGGCCGGCAAGGTGCGGCAGCAGCGTCCCGCCGAAGGCCACATTCATCACCTGGATCCCCCGGCAGATTCCGAACACGGGTTGGTCGCGCTCCCGCAGCTTGCGCAATACGTAAATCTCCATCTCATCACGCACTTCGTCCGCGCCCGAGATTTTCTTGCGTAGCGCGGCGGACATCCGCGGCGCGTAGAACTTCGCGGCCACGTCGCCGCCGCCAGTCAACAGCCAACCGGCGCACGTCCCAAGAAAATGGTCGAGCACCCGCGGATCGCGGGTCAGCGGTACGATGAGCGGGATGCCGCCGCCCAGTTCGATGGCCTCCGAATAGGAGACGCCGCAAAACGAGCCGCGCCCATCGATCCGCGACGGTAGCGTGATGGCTTCGGGCGTAATGGCGATGACGGGTTTCATAGGGTCTCTTGCCGATCACGCCACAAATAAACCAAAGCGGTCCCAACAATCAATCCTAGCGCGTACCCGTATGGCAGGCCGGCCGCCATCAGCCCCACCAACATCGCGATGCGGAGGTCGATTTTTGAATTGGCGAGGTCCCGAACCAGCAGCAGCATGGCGAGTCCTTCGAATGCCAACATTACGCCGAGAATCGGTTTCGGGAAGACCTGAATTAGTTGCGCAAAGCAGCCGCTGAAGAAAAGTCCCAGGGACAGGTACAGGCATCCATAGATGATCACCGAGCCGCCGGTGCGTGCCCCAAACGTATAGTGCCCCGCCATCCCGCCCGACCCGTGACAGGTCGGGATGCCGCCAAACCAGGGATTGACCAGATTCATGATCGAATAGGTGAAGCTGATCTGGCGAATGGTCAATGGCCGTTCGGGGAAGAAATCCTCGGCCACCTGCCGCGTCGCGAGGATCGAATTCCCCAGCGACAGCGGAATCTGCGGCACGGCAAGGACGATCAGGCCTGTCAGCAAATCCTGTCGGGTCACCACGTGCAGTTGCGGCAGATGCAACCCAGTGCCATGCCACACCAGACCAAAATCGACCTTGAAAATGAGGGCGTACGCGATACCGAGCGCGATCACAAACAACGCGGCTGGAAACCGCCGGTTACCCATCAAGATAACCGTGATCACAAACCCGGCTGCCGCCAGCGCGTACCCTGCGGCGCCGTCGGCCGGTACGTAATCCTTCGCAGCGAGCATCGCAAGTTGCAACCCAAGTCCAAACTGAATTCCTCGCACGACGGTTTTCGGTACAACCTGCGCCAGCCAGTCGATCAAACCCGTCACCGTGAATAGCCAACATCATTACGCCAATTGCCAGGCCACCGCCGAAAAGCACACCGCCGCTCAGTTTTTGCGCAATCACCAGCGTCGCCATGGCCTTCAGTGGCTGCACCGGCATGGGAATCCCATAGCGCAAACCGGTAAAAACCTGCATCACACCGAACATAATTAGCACGCTCGCGGCGTCGAGCCCCGCCACGAGAATCATCGCAATGATAAGCGGTAAGTCGGTCCCGATGTCACCAAACGCACCGGCGAGTTCGTTGCGATCGAAGCGAATCCAGCCCTTACGCATGGGTGCTGAGTATAGCATAGGGAAGAATTGATTCAGTCTCCTGCGTCAACTCTGTAGAACCGTTGCGACAATGCCGCCGCGCCCGGATCCGTGATGGTCACAATGCCGCCGGTGCCAGGGATGTTATTTGTCAAGGTGCTCCAACTGCCGGTAACGAGGTTGCTGTTGTCCTCGACGGCGTAGGAGACGCCGTTGGTGGTCGTGAAACTGATTTTCACGTCGGGACCGACGATGACCAGCGACGTGACCTGCGAAATCGGGACCACCGTGATTTCCAGGAAGGGCAGTTGATTCGTGTCCACAAAATTGCGCGAGTGAAACGTGAATCCGACAGTGCTATTGGTGGTCGCTGTCAGGAAAAGGTTGACCGCGCCTCCTGTCAAGAGATTGCTGACGAAACCCGCGGACGTTCCGAGTGACAGTCGCACCACGCCGTCCGTGCCGCCATTGACGAACGTGCCCAGCGACTTGTCCAGGTTGGAGTTCAGGATGGATGGTTCATCGCTGTACACGACGCCGTCAGTCGTCGGGTTGTTTGGTTTGCCGGTGCCTTCCACCCAGTTCGTATTCGCAATCCAGCGGATCTCGAACGGGCCAACGCCGCCATTAAAGTCGATGTTGTTGACGTCCGTCTGCTCGACGACATTCAGGATCAGCTTGCTGATCCCCCAATGTCCGGCTCCGTAAATATTATTGAAGTTGCTGACGACGCTGATCACATCGAAGCGCATGAACGAATCCAACAGTCCCGCCTGTTGGCCGACGGCATTGGTGGCGATGGGCCCCGAGACCGACAATGCGCCGGCCCCGCCGTAGTTATGGGTGGGATCCAGGGAACGGACGAAGGTATCGGCCACCGGCAGGTTGGTGGTAACAACCTGTGCCGTAACGGAAGAGGCGGCAACCAGCCACAGGCAAGCAATCAAAAAACGCGTGTTCATGAGAATTTATTCTTCGCCAATCGGGAAAAAAAGCGGCACGCCATCGGGTTGCTTGGCCGCGAAGTCCCGGAGGAATTGCTGCCCTTTTTCGGAAGTCAGGTAATCCGCCAAGGCTTGCGCGCCCGGCACATTCGTGTTCGGGAAACGCTTCACGTTGGCCACCATCACGACGAATGGGCGGCGCATATCTGGATCGCCGCGCACCATGATTTCCATGCCTTCCGAGTCCATCTTGCCTTTTACGACAGGAATCCGGCCAACGATCACGTAAGCGTGATGTTTCTGCGCGAACATCACCACCCCCGGCCCATGATCGCTCTCGTCCTTCAGCACCCAGTCGCCCTGCGGCACGAGGCCCGTCTTCTTCCAAAGCTTGTCGGCCACTTGCCGCGCGCCCGCGTCGAAGAAGTCCACATACGGCGCGTGCGCCTCGGCGATCTTGCGCAAGGCGGCGGCGCCGTCGGTCATGCCCTTAATGTGCGCAGGATCGTCGGGCGGCCCGACGATGACCAACTCATTGCGCGCCCACGGTTTCATTCCCAGGGCATAGCCGTCCGCCACAAGATTCATCGCGTCGTCGGTCGAATGCATCGTCAGGAAATCCACATCGCCTTTGCGGAAGGATTCGACGAGAACCTGTTTATTTCCGGCCATCACCACCTTCACTTTGTAGCCGGTATCGGCCTCGAACCTTTTGGAGATCTCCTGCCATACACCCGTCATGACCATGCCGCCGATGACGGCGACGCGAACCGGGGGCCTCGGCGGCGGCGAAGATGGCCCACATCCGTTTGTGACAGCCAGAACCACGGCGAGACCGGCAGAGAGGAGTCGCAGTCTCATGGTAACGGCGCCTGGTTGATGCCGGCGGTGAGCGTTTGCCAGCGGATGTCGGGTCGCGTCGGCTCACCAACCCCGCAGCCAAGATAATCACCAGAGAATGAGTCGACACGTCCGTCCACAAACACGACGTTGGCGCGCCCGGAATGCCGCGCCAGGACAGTGTATCCCAACTGGGACGGGACCGTGGATGAGTATTGACCGGGCGCGTCCGCCATGAAAGCGAGTTGTCCGGGATTGGGGATCTCCGGCAACCGATGTTGTGACGGGCGAATCCACGGCGAGAGGTACATGTTCATGGCGTAGGGTAGAAAATAGGCCCCGCCCGGATTCTTCGCGCTTGGATCGATAAATATCGACGAGGCATCGCCCGCCCGCGGCGGCGCGCCTTGCGCGACCAGATTGTTGAACGACTGCGACCCAAGGTATCGCGGCAGACAATTGAACCAATCTTCCGGTCGATTGATCAGGAACAACGGCTGGATCCCCTGACCCCGTCGCGGAATGTATTCGTTGTAATCACCGATGTACAACTGCAACGCCAGCCCCCACTGTCGGAGATTATTGGCGCAACGGGCGCTCTCTCCGCGGGCGCGGGCCCTTCCCAGCGCGCTGAGCGCCAGGCCCGCCAGTACCCCGATGATGGCCATGACGACCAGCAATTCAACAAGAGTGAACGCAACTCGTCTAGTCGGCTGCCGCATGCCTGCTTTTCCTGCGACGACGGCCCACCGCGGCCAGAGCCGCACCTGACAAGCCCAGCAATACCACCGTCGCCGGCTCGGGAATCGCGACGGCTGTAAGAATCAGGCCCGGCCGCGCCGAGGCCGTCCCGAAATTTTCCGAGGGGAACGTGAACCCAACGGTGCTATTCGGAGTCTCTGTCATGTAAAGACTGACCAGGCTGCCGGTCGAAATCTCGCTGATAAAACCCGAGGGCAACCCAAGCGACAGGTTCATCCGGCCACTGGTGGCCCCCCCGTAGGTAAACGTCCCCAGCGACTCGTCTACGTTGGAGTTCAGGAGAGAGGGCTCTTGCGCATACGTGATGCCATTGGTCGTCGGGCTCCCCGGCGTGCCGGTGCCTTCCAGCCAGGAATTATTCCCGAGCCAGTTCACCGCAAACGGGCCGGCGCCAAAATTAAAGTCGGTGTTGTTCGGGGGTTGCGCAGTAACGCCGAGCGTCACGCTGCTAATCGCCCATTGCCCCACGCCGAACGCGCTGTTGAAACTGGCAACCGCGTTGGTCACATTGAACTGCAGGAACGAGTCCAACAATCCCCCCTGGGCGCCCAGGGTATTCGTGGCGATCGATCCTGAAACCGAAAGCGCGCCCGCAACGCCATAGTTTTGCGTGGGCTGCACGGACCGGACAAACGCGTCCTGGGTGGGATTATTTGTCACCGTAATTTGCGCCAGAACATTGCCCGCTCCCGCCAGCCACGAACAACCCGCCAGACACACCGCGCCCTTGATGATGATAAACCCTCGCATACCGCATCTTCCCTTCATTATCGAATTAAACTCGCCAGCGTATCCGTTATATTTCTACAGATATATCGGGGATAAACGCAAGAAAAAAGCCGGGCGAGGGGGATGACTATCGCAATTGTTCCAACAACTGCTTGCGAACTGTCTGCGTGGCCTTGAGACTCTGCGCCTCGAAACGGCGGTACAAAGCCAGCACGCTCTCGCCCGTCTCCGTCAGGATTGCCGTTCCGCGTTCCGCGCCGCCACGTTTGGTCTGCACCAGCGGCGCTTTGAAACAGCCATTCATCGTACGGATCAGCAGCCACGCGCGCATGTAGGACATCCCCATCGACTCGGCGGCACCCACGATGGATCCAGTTTTGCGAACGGCCTCCAGTAGATCCGCCTTGCCCGGACCAATCGCAATATCTCTCCCGCGATAGAGCCGTGGTCGAACCTGGAATTGTGGACCGACCTCCTTGTGCTGCGGATGTTTGCTCTTCATGGACGACACTGAAAGATCCGATCAAGGTGTCCGGACCAACAGCACGGGGACTGTGGCTTTGCGGATGACATGCGAGGTGGTGGACCCGAGGATGAGTTCGCGAATGCGTGTATGGCCGTACGCGCCCATGACGATGAGGTCGGCGCCAAGCGTTTCCCGGAGTTGGAGGATTTCCTCTTCGGGATCGCCATGCAGGACTTCCACTTCAGCCTTGACGCCGTTCCCCAGCGCCCGCTGTTTTGCCTTCTCAAGAACCGCCGCGGCAGCGTCTTCGCCCCCCAACGCCGCGACCGTTGTAATCGTCACCTTCACTCCCAGGGCCGGGGCCAGCGCGATGCCCGCGCGCAGGGCCTTGCTCGATTCCTCGCTGCCGTCGTAGGCGATGAGCATATGGCTGATCTCATGAAACTTCTCCGGCGTGACGAGACACGGCTTGACCGATGCGCGCACCACGCGTTCAATGCTGGACCCAAGCATCCCATCGGCCCACTCCGCATGTTCGCCATGCTGACCGAGAACGACGAGATCCGCCTGTCGCTCCTGATCAAGGATCGCCTGCACCAGGGTGCCGGTTTCATGGACTGTCTCGCACGCGACATTGCTTTTACAGGCGCGGTCACCGGCCGCCGCCAGGATCATCGCCGCCTTCTCTTTTTGGATTTGTTCCATTTGCGGCAGCACGGCGGCGTAGGGCTGCGCGCCGACCGCGCCCGACAAATCCGCCAGCCAGGGACCTTCCAAAATGCGAATGTCCGTGACATACAGCGCCCGCAGGGAGGCGCTGAGTTTCCGCGCGAACCAGATCGCGTAATCCCCCGCGACCTCGGCGGCGGGTGAACCGTCGGTGCACAACAAAATGCTTTTATACATGGCTCTCTCCGTTCGCGGCTACCGGCGCTACAACCTGCGTCCCGCACGATGATGACCGCCAAACCACGGCGTTGACAAGGGGGTGTTTTGCCTGTAATGCTTTTGGTTGCGGGCGCTTAGCTCAGTTGGCTAGAGCACCTCGTTTACACCGAGGGGGTCAAAGGTTCAAGTCCTTTAGCGCCCATTCCCTGCAAGCGCAGGGAAATTCGAAACTCGAAGCACGAATATCGAAACAGATTTGTTTCGGATTTCGGATTTTGACATTCGGATTTCCGCTGCAAGCGGCTGGGGGTGTAGCTCAATTGGTTCAGAGCGCTGCCCTGTCACGGCAGAGGTTGCGGGTTCGAGCCCCGTCACTCCCGCCAATTTCTACTTTGTCTAAGCAACTGATTTGCGGCGGCTGGTGTCGGATTGGTTGGCTGGGTACCTTTGTGAAACTGTCAAGAGTCAAGGGCCTGTTGCCCAAATGTCTTTTCCGGTTGTAGATACCGTCTTGGTTGTCAATGGGTCGTTGCATAGTTGGGGTCAAAAGGGGTGGCGTGTTTGAGGACGCCATAAGCCTGGTGCAGCAGTTTGCGCATGACGGCGCCGACGATGACCATCGGGGGCTTACTGCGTTCCCGCAGCCGCTGGGCAAACTTTTTGAGCAGCGGATTGTAACGCATCGCCACCACCGCTGGCAGATACAGAGCGCGCCGCAGGCGGGCGTTGCCAATCTTGCTGAGACGACTTCGCCCGCGCACGGAACTGCCCGAGGTCCGCTGTTGGGGGTTGAGCCCCGCATAGGCCACGGCTTGACGGGCGCTGGACCACTGTGCCAGACCGGACATCTCGGCTAACAGTTTGAGCGCGGTGGTCTCACCGATGCCGGGGATACTTTGCAACAGATCGTTCTGGTGTTGCAACCCGGGATGGGTGCGGACGTGTTGGCGGAGACGTTGTTGGAGACAGCGTAATTGCGCGTCCAGATGAGCCAAGTGCTCGCGCAAGGAATCGGCCACCAAGCTGTCGTCGGCTTCCAGATCCAAACGGTTGCGTTCTTGCTGGCGCATCGCTTGGAGCGCCTCGACCCGACGCACGAGAGCTTGCAGTTGACGCTGTTCGGGCGGGGGTGGCGTCCAAGGTGGCGTTTGCTGAGTGGCCACGAAGCGGGCGATCAGCGCCGCATCCAAAGGGTCGGTCTTGTTGCGCGACAATTCGCTCTGGGCGAAGGCGTGGATCCGGGTCGGGTTGATCACGCTGACGCGTAGGCCTTGCTCGTGCAGGAACAGCGCCAGCGCATTGCCATAGGTGCCCGTGGCTTCCAGGCCGGCGTGAACAAGGCCGGTGGCGTGTTGGCGCAGCCAGGCCGCCAGTTGTGCGAAACCGGTCGCAGAATTGGTGAATTGGCGGTGGCGATAGCGCCCGTTCTCCAGCAGTAGCGCTGCGTCGAAGCTGCGTTTGGCGACATCCAGGCCCAGCGGGTGATGACTTGTCATGGTCGTCTCCTTGTGGTTGAGTGTGGGCGGTGGACAGATCGGTTGGCGGGCCGAGCTTGTGCATACAGGTTCACTCCGAAGGCGTTCGGAGGACCTCCGATACCGTTCGGCCTGAGCCGACCACGGGGAAAGGGATCGAATCTACAGCTCAGGCTCATGGGCCTGGCCGCGCTTACGGATTCACCTTTCCCCGGCATGTCCACCATGGTCGGTTCCCCTACGGGACTACAGTAAGGACCCATCTGGGCAAGATACAAGCCGCGCTTCTGTGAAGCGCGAGCCGTTCATTTTCCCAATAAAATCTGGTGCTCTGAAAACTTTCGGAGCGCCGCGACACGAAATCCAATGGATTTCGATTTGGGCAACAGACCCTCAAGCGTTGACCCCCTTTTCCCTTCTGAGGGCATTTTTGTAGGCCCGGCGGCTTCCTACAGCACTGGCTGGTGGCTGGCTCAGAGAATCTTATCCAAAGCGGCAATCAGCGGCGGCAAGTCCTGGGTGACGATTTGCCAAAGGATGTCGAAATCCACGTTGTCGTAGCCATGAATAAGCCGGTTGCGAAGTCCGACAATCTGTGGCCATGGATGCCGGGATAGCTCACGCGTTCCGGTGGCGGGACACGGCTGGCCGCTTCGCCCACGATTTCGAGCAGACGAACGAGGGAGAGATTTCAGCGGACGATCGGTATCCAGGTCCGCGCGCGTTCTGCCCTGTGCCATCTGCGCGGCTTCGCGGGCGGCGTCAAGCATATGCCGTAAACGCGCCGGCGTTTCATGCTGCGGCATATTGCACTTCGGCCTCCTCCATTACCCGGTCGCGGAAATAGGGACTCAGGAACTGCGGTGTGTTCAAATCCACCTTCCGCCCCAACAAATCGGATAGTTCCTGCTCCATCGCAAAGAACGCCAGCCCCGGGACGTGGCCCGGCTCGAATTCCACCAGCACATCAAGATCGCTATCCGCCGGGCATCGCCACGCAACACCGAGCCGAACACCGCCAATTTGCGGATATGATGCCGTTGGCAAAATTCCGCGGTCTGGCGCTGTGGCAATCGGGTGTGGGTCTGATCAGTCCTCATGATTCGCTAATTATCCCGCAACTCGCCATGTCTGGCAAGCTGCGCCTTGCGGGGTAGTTCGTGTGTCGTCCAAGCCCTCTAAGACGGCCTTCGTAAAGGGGTCATAAAGGGGTCAGTCCTTAGTATTGACACTACAGGCCGCAAGCGT
>CAWEWF010000009.1:0-96925 GCA_963812605.1 uncultured Verrucomicrobiae bacterium
GACGCGAAGTTAGTTCAGGCTCTGGGTGCGAACCGCCTCTTCGACGGAACGGTTCCAGTGGTCGCGCTTCCAACCCGGGAAGTGTTTCTGCAACCACTCGTGCGAGGCGCGTTCCCAGCCAATGTCCCGACCCAACTTCTCGCTTTCGATCCACTTGTATTTTTTAATTTCCTCCTGCTGGGATCGAAATACATCAGCGAGAGGGTCCTTTTTTCGATGTCGTAACGTCATGTCAACCTTCCTCCTTGTGAAGGAAAAACTTGCCCGGACAATAGCCTAAAACCACGCGAAGTCAATCGGCCATCCGTGACAAGTTGTTGACGGTCTAGCTGATTGCTGCCGAAACACTTGCAGCAGGGGTGTTTCAACTTGCCGCCTCTGTGGTTGTCCCGTATTGTTTCGCGCCATGACGCAACAGGGCCACCTCGAAAAAGTGCTGCGGCATGCCGAGGAGCGGCTTGTCATGAAATCCGGCGCGCGTCCCACCGAAATCCTCAATGTTTACAAGAAGTTCCTCAAGGTCGAGGAACACCGGTTGCGGTTGCTGCACCATGCCGGCGGGGGCGGACGCGAGATTGCCCAGGGCCGGGCGCAGTTGATGGATGTGGTGCTGAGCCACGTCTTCAAGGCCGCGGATGAAAACTACCGTCAGACGCACGCCGACGATGTTGTGACCGTGTCGCTCGTGGCGATTGGCGGCTACGGGCGCGGCGAACTCAGCCCGTATTCCGATATCGACATCATGTTCCTGCACGACTCGTCCCGTCGCGCCTCTCCCCTCCATCCCTACCTGACGGAAATGGTCGAGCAAGTCCTCTACATGCTCTGGGACGTTGGTCTCAAGGTCGGCCACTCCACTCGTTCGATTGGCGAAGCCACCGCGCAGGCCAACAAGGACATGCAGTCCAAGACCTCGATGATCGAATCGCGACTGCTCGCCGGCGACGAAAAGATTTATGAAACGTTTCGCCAGACGCTCGTCAAAGAGTGCGTCAAAGGCCATGAGGACGAATACATTGCCGCGCGCATGGAGGACCAAAAGGAGCGCCATGAGAAATACGGCGACTCGGTTTATTTGCAGGAGCCGAACGTCAAAAACAGTTGCGGGGGCCTGCGCGATTTTCAGAACCTGATCTGGATGTCGTTTTTCAAGTACGGCTGCCTGAAACTTTCGGAATTGCGGCAACGGGGTTTCATCGAGCCCACCGAGCAGCGCCAACTCGAGGCCGCGTACGATTTCATCCTGCGCGTGCGCAATTCGATGCACTACATGACCAATCGCGCCTGTGACGTCATCGGCCTGGGATTACAGCCGCAGATTGCGACGGAATTTGGTTATCGCCATCACGACATGCTGCGGCGGATCGAGGCGTTCATGCGCGACTATTACACGCACTCGCGCAACATCTTCCTGCTCACCAACGCGCTGGCCGACCGCCTGGCCCTCAAGCCATCCAAACAATCGCGGCTGGACACGTTGCTGGGCCGTCGCTCGCGCAAGACCGAGGAAATCGACGGCTTCCTGATCCGCGGCGGCCTGATCTCCGCGAGCGAGCCGGCGATTTTCAAGCAGGACCCCTTGCGGCTGATGCGCGTATTCCATTACGTGCAGCAACGCGAGGTGGAATTGAGCCCGGAGTTGCGCTCGCAGATTCGGCAAAACCTGAAATGGGTCGACCGCTCGTTCCAGTACTCGACGGAGGCCCGCGACACGTTTCTCGGCATCCTGCAGCACAAGGGGCAGGTCGCCCGCATCCTGCGCCGGATGCACGAGGTCGAGTTCCTCGGCAAATATATCCCCGAGTTTGGCCGGCTCACCTGCCTCGTCCAGCATGAGTTCTTCCATCGCTATACGGCGGACGAACACACCCTCCAGGTGATCGAGCATCTCGACCGCATCATCGACGCGACCGCGCCGCCGCATGAGAACTACAAGAAGATTTTCCAGCAAGTGGAACATCCGCATGTGTTGTACCTCGCGCTGTTGCTTCACGACGTTGGCAAAGCCGCGAACGTGGACCACCACGCGGAAGCCAGCCTGGAAATGGCGCGCAAGGTGGCCGACCGCCTGCGCCTCGGCGATGATGAGGCCGCGCAGTTGCTCTTCCTGGTGCGCGATCATCTCAAGCTCTCGATGTTGTCCCAGCGGCGCGATCTCGACGACCAGGCGACGATCGACGCGGCGGCGCGCATCGTGAAAAACGAGGTGAGCCTCGACGAATTGTTGCTGCTCACGTTCGCCGACGCCGCCGGCACGAGCCTCAAGACGTGGACGGACTGGAAGGAAGCGCTGCTCTGGGAGCTTTATCGGCGCACGAAACAAACCCTCACGGGCGCGGAGCGGGCGCGGGACATCCTCTCGCGCCGCATCGAGCAGTTGTACAAGGATGTCAGCGCGAAGCTGAAGGACCAGTTGCCGCTTGAGGAGATTTATTCGCACTTCGAGCTGATGCCGGCGAGCTATTACATCAATACCAGCGCGGACGACGTTGAGCGCCATCTCATGGTGATCCATCGTTTCCTGACGCGGCAACTCGAAGTTGAGGAAGCGGCGGACGCGCTCGTGCCCGTGGTGGATTGGCAGTCGTTTCCCGCGCAGAGCTACTCGCAGGTGTCGATCTGCACCTGGGACCGGCTGGGATTGTTCTCAAAAATCTGCGGGGCGCTGGCTTCGGCGGAGTTGAATATCCTGCGCGCGAGCGTTTACACCCGCGGCGACCACGTGGTCCTCGATGTCTTCGATGTTTGCGACAAGGAACTGGCGGCGGTCACGGACCAGCACGCGATCCAAACGGCGGAAGGAATGCTGGAACGGATGCTGAGCAATCGCGAGAACATCGAGTTTCCCGAGGTGCTCAAACGCCTGCGGATGATTCGCGGCGAGACCCCGCGGATTCGCGAGGCGCACATTCCGACGGTCATCGACATCGACAACGAGATCAGCAAGGCCCGCACGATCGTTGAGATCCAAACCGAGGATCGACTCGGTCTGCTGTTTACGATCACACACACCCTCAGCGAATTGAACCTCGATATCAGTTTCGCCAAGATTTCCACAGAAAAGGGCGCGGCCATTGATGTGTTCTACGTGCAGGACCAACTCGGCCAAGAAAATCACCGACGAAGCGCGTCTGGACGCCATCCGCGCGAAACTGGAAGCGGGGATCAATCTGCTGGCGAGCTGATGGGAATCAAAGCGGTAGTGTGTCACTTTCAAAATCTCGCCTTGTGCCGTTTGTTCGGTTAATCCCGATGCGACGGTCACAGACCGCCGCTACAGTGTTTCAAACTGGCGCACGACCCACCTGCCGCCGAGCTTGCAAGATTGTTGAATCGCGCTACCATCGGCGAAGCGTGGCGGGATTTTCTTCATGAATGGAAACATACGACTTACCTCACAAATGGTGGGACAGGCCTCTGTGCCTGTCAAAGCCCATGGACACAGGCCCCGAAAGCTTTCGGGGTGCCACCAAAGATTTAAAGGGTTTACGAGACTATTGCCAACGATATTGACTGGCCTGCTGGTGGCGACGGCTTTTTCGGCGTTGCCTCAAAGCACGGCATGGGCACAGACGCCGATCCGCGTTGAAGTTGTGAAAACCGCGGACGGCTGGCAATTGTTGCGCGGCGGCACACCGTATTTCATCAAGGGCGTTGGTGGAGATGCGCCGAAGACATTGCTGCCGCAACTCGGCGGGAACACGTTTCGCACGTGGGGCGCCGATGATCTCCCGAGCCAGTTGGAGGACGCGCAGAAGTTGGGGTTGACGGTGATCGCGGGGATGTGGCTCGGCCACAAGCGATCGGGTTTTGACTACCACAACGCCGAGCAGGTGAAGAGGCAATTTGACAAGGCCCGCGAGATCGTCCGCCGCTCCCGCAATGATCCGGCCTTGCTCATCTGGGCCATTGGCAACGAAATGGAGAATGACGAACCGGCCGGTGACCCGGCGGTTTGGCAGGCGATCGAAGACATCGCGGCCATGATCAAGAAGGAAGACCCGAACCACCCGACGATGACGGTCGTTGCGGAGGTTGGCGGCGATAAAGTTCCCCAAATGGAAAAGTATTGCCCGGATGTCGATATCGTCGGCCTCAACAGTTACGCGGGCGGATCGAGCGTGGGCGAGCGGTACAAGAAGCTGGGAGGCATGAAACCTTTTGTCATCACGGAATTCGGCCCGCCGGGGCAGTGGGAAACGCGGAAGAAACCTTGGGGGGCTGTGCCCGAGTTGACCAGCACGGAAAAGGCGGATTATTACCGGAGGACCTATCTCGGGTCGGTGCTGGGCGAGAAGGGATTCTGCTTCGGCTCGTGCGCTTTCACCTGGGGCTCCAAGCGCGAGGCGTCGGCGACCTGGTACGGAATGTTCCTCCCCGATGGCACCAAGGTCGCCGCCATCGATACAATGAGCGAATTGTGGACCGGCAAACCGGTGAGCAATCCTTCGCCGCGCATCAACAGTTTGAAGCTGGCCGAGGGCGACGGCCGGGTGGACCCGGGCGCGGTGGTGCATGTGTCGCTGGATGCCAGCAGCGCGAATGGCGAGCCGATCAAGGTCAACTGGGAACTGGAGCGCGACGCGTTTCGTTACCAGGTAGCGGCGGAGGGAGCCAGTGGTGCGGCACGATTTCCCGAAGCGATTGTCAGCGCGACGGACAAAGGGGTTGATGTGAAAATGCCCGCAGGCGGCGGCGGCTATCGTCTCTACGCGTTCGTGCACACCCCCCACAACGGCAGCGCCGTGGCCAACGTGTGCCTTTTCGTGAATGGCCCCGAGGCCAAGCCGCCCGCGACGAAGGCTGGGTTGCCGTAGGGCAACGCTGGGTAGTGTGTCAGTTTGAACTCAGGCTTCGTCGATGTGTTTCTGCATTGTAGGGCAGGCGGCCCGCCTGTCAGGTCCATAAACGACGGCAAGCGAGCCGCTTGCCCTACAAATTACGCGAAATGGGCTTCGAGCAAATTGACACACTACCCAATATCTGGAAAGGCTCGACTTTGCGTTGCCACATTGCTAAACTCAGCTTGCTAAGAAGCGGGTGAGGCAAGGGCTGGGACAAGAAGTGCCGGGTATGAGCAAACCGATTACTGTCAGGCTGGCGACGGCAACATCAGGCCGCCTCACCATCGCATTGATCCTTTTGGTCTTGGTCGGCGGGGCCTTTAATGCCGGCGCACAGACGCTGACTATTCTTTGGTCGTTCACCAACGTGGTTGATGGGGCCAACCCATATGCAGGGTTGGTGCAAGGCACCGACGGCAATTTCTACGGGACGACCGGTTCACCTACTTCCAGCTCAACGAGTACCGTGTTTCGAATTAGTCCTTCCGGGATTCTGACGAATCTTCACACGTTGAGTGGCAATGATGGCGTCTATCCCAATGTGTTGGTCCAAGGCACTGACGGGTATTTTTACGGGACGACGCAAGGCAGATTTTCACCCAGCCCATCTGGCACTGTGTTTCGTGTCAGTCCAGACGGTAGTTTCACGAATCTACACTCATTCAGCGGTAGTGATGGTGGATATCCAATTGGGGGGCTGGTGCAGGGCACAGACGGCAACTTGTACGGCACGACCTACTCTGGCGGGACGAGCAATGTTGGCACCGTGTTTCGGATCAGTCCAAGCGGCAGTTTTACGAACCTGTACTCATTCAGCGGCAGTGATGGTGCCGGACCAGCATGTGTCCTGTCGCAAGGGAACGACGGTAATTTCTACGGGACAGGCTCGTGTGGCGGGGCGTTCACGAACAATGCTCCCGACGGCACGATCTTCCCCGGCTACGGTACGGTGTTCCGAATCAGTCCGGGAGGCAGCTTCACGAATCTGTACTCGTTTAGTGGCAGCGATGGGTCCGTTCCAATTGGGGGACTGGTGCGGGGCGGTGATGGCAATTTCTACGGCACGACCTTTTATGGGGGGACGAATGGCAACAACGGCACTGTGTTCCGGATCACTCCGAGCGGCAGCCTTACGTTGCTTTGGTCATTTACGAGGTAGCGATGGAGCTGCGCCCAATGCCGCGTTAGTGCTAGGTAGCGACGGGAACTTATACGGAACGACTACGGGAGGCGGGCCAAGTTGGTCTTTTAAAGGAATATTATTCCGAATCACTCCGAGCGGCAGCTTGACGAATCTGTACTCTTTCAGTATCAGCAATGCAGATGGAGCCGTTCCACGAGCCGGGCTAGTACAGGGCAGCGATGGCAATTTTTACGGGATGACGAGTATATTCGGGATGAACAATTATGGCACCGTGTTTCGGATCAGCCCGCCGGTAACCTAACAAATCTTTACTCCTTTGGTGGCTCTCCCAACGACGGAATCGAGCCACAGCTTGGGCTGGTACAAGGCAGCGACGGGAGTTTCTATGGCACGACTGAGTATGGCGGCAGCACCAACTGTTATTTCGGCTGCGGCAGCGTGTTCAAACTGACTGTTCCCCTCAGCCCGGCGCCCTACCCAATCAATCAGATTACCGGGATTCAATTGTCAGGCACAAACATTGTATTCGGCATCCCGTCCATAGCCCATGAGAGCTATCAATTGCTGTTTAGCAGTTCGCTGACCCCTGCCAATTGGATCGGCGTCCCTGGCGCGGTTGTCAGCAACAGTATCGGCAGCATTCTGACATTGACCAACTTCGGTGGCGCTTTGCAGACGCAAGCATTCTATCGGGTGATGGTCAGTCTCGGCGGGATACCTTCGCTGGCCTCCGACAATTCCGCTGAGAGCGCCTACAGGGACGGCTGGATCAATGGCAGCGACGGTGGTTTCGACTTCAGCGCATGGATATTGACGGCGACCAGCACGAGCGGTAATAGCAATGGCTTTTTCATCGGCTCGTCCACGAACAATGCCTTCGGCACGTCGCCCGGGCATTGATGTCGGCGGCAAATCGTGGGGCATTTACGCCAACGGCGGCAACAACACGGCGGCGTATCGGTCGTTGGCCACTGGTTCGGTGCCGGTCGGCGGCACCTTCAAGATCGACATGGACAACGGCCTGATTGATACCGGCAGCTCGGATGGGTTCGTACTTGCGAAACGGCAATGCCACGAATGACCCCTCCGCTTACAACACGAACGCCCGCTTTGAGTTTTTGTACATCGGCGGGGATTCCAGCAACAGCTACAAGGTGGTGGACGCCGCTGGTCTCTACAACATCGGTGTGCCGTTTACGGGGACGGGGTTGCACCTCACGTTTACGCTGAATACGGTTGACACCTACACGTTGGTTGTTATCGACAACGCCAGTGGCGCGACCGCGGCTGTCGTCAACGGCACGCTGGGCGGCACGGCAGGCAGCACGCTGGACAGCCTTGCGCTCTTCAACCGCAACGCGGGCAGCACCAGCGCCAACGACGCCTTCTTCAATTCGCTGCAAGTTATCGGTCCGTGAACCGATCCTAACGGGGAGATAGAGGGTTTGTTTTGCGATCGGTGGCCGATTCGCGCGTTTCACAGAAACGCGGCTACACCGAATCCCGACAATTCTGCCTAGACATCGAATTCCGATAATGGTATCGTCGGGGCATGTTCTTGGACAGGAAGAGGAAGGGGCGGCACGTCGCCGCACACCATCCGATCAAAAAACACGGGCGGGAGCCTACTTCGCAAGGACGCTACGAAGGCCAGGCTGCCCGCGCCACTAAGCGGAGAGGAGGCGACGAGCCTACTTCGCTAAAGCTACGAAGGCCAAGAGGACTTGAAAACATGTGTTTCTGCGAAACGAACCCATTTTATTTGCGGGGTATATTCGATGCATCATTTTTATGCGCAGATATTTACGCCGTTTGCGGCGCGTTTTGCAAATGGGTTTGTTTTGGGAAAACGAAGCCAAATCGAACCCATTTGAAGGGGTATTTGAGGCCACGGAGCGGAAAGCGAAGCCAGTTTCGGATTGGCGGGAAGGAAGGAGACCTCGGAGTGCGCGGTCGGGAGACCGTCGCACAACGGGAGTGCGGTGGGCCCCGAGAGGGTTCGGGGTGAAAGACCGATGTGCAAGGGGGAATGGGATAAATGAGGATGACCGCAACCGAGACGGTCGCGCTACCGGGGAATCTGTGGCAGGCACGCGACGGGGGACGGTGTAATGAATGACAGGACGACCGCAACCAGGGACGGTCGCGCTACCAGGAGGGATGGGAGAGACGGAAACCGGCGTGTTTTCTTTCGGGAGTTGGTTTAGGATTTTGGCGATGAACGTGGCAGGTTGAGCATGGCCCATAATACGACTTCGGAACAACGGAAGCTGCGGCAGTTTGAAGTGCTGGTGCGCGTCAGCAGCATGATCAATTCCACGCTGGAACCGGAGGAGGTCCTCGACCGCGTGCTCGGCGAGGCGGTGCGGGTGATGCAGGCGACCAGCGGCTCGATTGTGTTCATCGACCCGCACACGCAGATGCTGGAGATCGAAGTGGCCATCGGGCTGAGCGAGAAGGCGCGGCAAACGAAACTCGCCATTGGGCGCGGCGTCACCGGCTGGGTGGCGAAGATGGGCGTGCCATTGCGGGTGCCGGATGTCACCGCCGATCCGCATTATGTTTCCGTGCGCAAGGACATCCGCAGCGAACTCGCGGTCCCGCTGCTGGTCGAAGGCGCGCTCATCGGGGTTTTGAACGTGGACTCAACGCGCCGCGACGCGTTCAGCAGCGGAGGATGAGGAACTGCTCGTCGCGATCGCCAATCAGTCCGCGCAGGTCATCCAGAATTCGTGGTTGTACCAGGCGGTGGCCCACAACGCGCGGCAATTGGAGTCGCTCTTTTCCGTCGCGCACTCGGTCATCTCTTCGCTGAACCTGCAGGACATCCTGCAGCGTGTCACGCGGGACGCCTGCCGCCTGATGGACACGAAGGTCGGCTCGCTGATGCTGGTCAATCCGACGCGCGAACTTCTCGAATTGCGCGCCTGCCACGGGGCGGGGACCAAGTACCTGCGTCGTCCGCCGCTGCCGTTGTCCGACAGCCTCATTGGTTTCGTCGTCCGCCGCCGCAAGCCGTTGCGCATTTTCAATGTCCAGACACACGACGACTATCGGCACACCGAAATGGCGCGCGAAGAGGGCCTCGTCTCCTTGCTGTCCGTGCCGATGATCGTAAACGACATGGCGATTGGCGCGCTGAATGTTTACTCGGCGACCCCGTACCATTTTTCCAACCAGGACATCAAGACACTCTCCGCGCTCGCGAATCTCGCCGCGGTGGCGATTGAAAACGCGCGGCTGCACGAGAAGGTCGTGGACGTGGAAGAGCAACTGCGCCACAACGAGCGCCTGAGCACCCTCGGCCTGCTGGCCGCTGAGGTCGCCCACGAAATCCGCAATCCGCTGACGGTGATGAAGATGTTGTTCCATTCGCTCGACTTGCAGTTTCCGCCCGAGGACCCGCGCGCGCGGGACGCCGAGATCATGGGGGAGAAAATGGACCAACTGAACAAGATCGTCGATCATTTGCTCGGCTACGCGCGCTCGACCGAGCCGACCTTCGAACTGGTGGATGTCAACGACCTGCTCGACGACGTGCTGCTGCTGACGCGCCAGAAATTGAGCCAGCAGAAGATTGAATTGGTGCGGAAATTTGGCGAGGGACTGCCGAAGGTGCGCGCCGACCGCGGCCAGATCGAGCAGGCCTGCCTGAATTTGATTCTCAACGCCGCCGACGCGATGATTCGCGGCGGGACGCTCACCGTTTCCTCGGCGAAACAAGACGAACCTGTGAGCGCGATGGTGTTATCGTTCACCGATACGGGGATGGGCATGGCGCCCGAGAAACAAAAGCAGATTTTTGAGCCGTTCCTCACCACGAAAGCGCATGGCACGGGCCTCGGCTTGGCCATCGTCCAGAAAATCGTCGAGGCCCACAGCGGGAGGATCGAAGTCCAAAGCGCCCCGAAGAAAGGAACGATGTTTCGGATCCTGTTGCCGGCGTGACGCGGACGCAGCGGGCGTTTAGGGCTTTGGTTCTTCTTCGGGAGCGGGCGCGGCCGGCTTTTCGGAAAGCTTTTTCAAGAGCGCTTCCAGTTCCGGGTCGGGCGGCGCGCCGAGGTCGAGCGCCTTCTTGTAATGATAGCGGGCGAGTTCGACCTTGGGGTTGTGCTCCTTGGCGTACACGACGGCCAAATTAAAATGGGCATCGGCATACTGCGGGTTGATCTCAATGGCACGGCGGATTTCGAGTTCGCCGGAAGCGCCCCAGCCTTTTTCGCTGAGCACGATGCCCAGATAATTGTGCGCCTCGGCGTTGTGCGGGTCGATCGCGACGGCCCGGTTCAATTCGCTATAGGCGTCCTCGATCGCCCCCTTGCGGAAATAGACCACCCCGAGCAGGGAGCGCGTGTTGCTGTCGTTGGGCGAGGCGGCGGCCGCTTTGCGCAAATACTGTTCGGCATCGTCCAGGCGATTCTGCTGATAGCGGATCACGCCGAGATTGGCGAGCGCGACGGTGTTCGTTGGCTCGAGGGCCAGGGCCGCTTCGTACTTGGTTCCCGCCGTATTGTAATCCTTCAGCGCGAGCGCGGCGCGGCCTTCGTTGAGCAATTCGCGCACGTTCGGTGGGGACAGGGACGGCGCTGGCGTCTTCTCCTTTGGCTGTTCCTTGGGCGCCACTTCGACCGGGGTCGGTTCGGCCGGCGTCGGTTCGGCCGGGGTCGGTTCCGGCGGCGATGCGGGTTCCTCCCTCAGTTCGGGAGAAGGCGTCCGTTTCACGGACGCTGGAGGTTTCACCGGAGCCGGTGGTTTCGCGGGAGCGTTGGTCTGCGGTTTCGGAGGTTCCGCAACAACGGTCTCGTTCGTCGGCTCCGTTTTCCTTGGCGCACTCAGGGTTGCGACCAGCTTGCCCCGGTTCGACTCCTCCATCGTGGAGGGTGGCGCTGGTTGCGGTTGCGGTTTGGGCGCGGGTGGGGCCTTGGCAACCGTCTGTGGGCGCACGCGCGGACGCCAACCGCGAAGCTCAGGGATCGACGGGCCGTTCGTGTTCTCTTCATTCTCACCCGGCGTGATGGAGTCCGAGGCCTTGCGCTCGGCGATGATTCGCAGCAGCGCGTTTTCCTTGCGCAACTGGCGGATGATCTCATCATCCTTGTCGCTGCCGGCCTTGGCGGCGGTCAGCTTCTTGTTCGCGTCGGTGAGCTGGCTGATGACCTGCTCGTAGGAACGGCGCAACTCAGCGTTTTCAGCCTGTGATTTCTCGAGGGCCTGTTTGGTGGTGCCGAGTTCGAGCCGTGTTTGCTGGAGTTCCTCTTTGGTCTGCTGCAACTCGCCGCGGGCCTGGGCAAGTTCCGTCCGCAATTGCTCCACGTCCGATGACGGCGCCGTGGGAGCGGTTCCGGCCGCTCGCTCGCGGGCTTCCGCGATCTGGGTTTGTGCCGCGGCCAACTTCGCAGCCAGATCCTGGTTGGTCTTGAGCAGCTCTTCGATTTGCGGCGTGGTTTGCGTCGGGGCAACCTTGCCGAGTTGCTCCTGCAGTTTCGCGTTCAGTTCGTTGCGCGCGGCCTCCAACTGTTCCACCTGCTCGTGGGCGCGTTGCAATTCCGAGGTCAATTGCCGGACCTGCTCGCTCTCGGCTGCCGTCGCGGGATTGGTGGCAATGGCGGACACCGGGGGCGGGGGATTGGTGGCAGCGGTGGTGGATTCTGCGGGCGGTGTCTCGGTTGTTGTGGCGGGAGGTTGCGGTTCTGGTTGCGGTTGCGGCGCAACGGGTGGCGGCGCCTGCTTCGTTTTCACTTCGGCAAGACGGTCGTTGATGTACTTGGTGCGGAACTCGATGATGTGCGGGTTCCAATCGGGATCGTTCGTCTTGATTTCGTTCAGGATGTCCAGGGCTCCGCCATATTTTGTGTTGGCCTTCGTCCAGTCGCTATCGCGAATGGCCGCATCACCCTCCTGGATGAGAAAGTACGCTTCGAGGAATCGGTCGCCGGGATCCGCCGCCCAGGCTTGGGCCGCGCCACCAAAGCACAGCACAACCAAAATGCACAACAGGAGGGTCTTCTTCATCGGGCGCGACTGTACCGAAAAGCCCTTGGATTTGCAATGGTTGGATGCACCGACGAGTTGCATTCGCAACGCCGCCGTCGCACACTATCAATAATGAGTGATTTAAATGCGGTCCAACGCACGGCGCAAGAGCAGTTTAATCGACAGAGTGACCGCTACGGCCAGGGCCACATCTTGTCCGATGTAGCGGACGTGAAGGGCGCCTTGGAGCGATTGCCATGGCGGAAACCAGGCCGGGCGCTGGATGTCGCCACCGGCGCGGGGCATACGGGCCTTTTCCTGGCCGCTGCCGGCTGGCAGGTCACGCTGGCTGACATTTCCCCGGCGATGCTTGAACGCGCCGCCACCACCGCGCGCGAACGCGGACTCCACGTCGAGATGCGGGAACACACCGCCGAGTCATTTCCGTACGCCGATAGTACATTCGACCTCGTAACGTGCCGTGTGGCCGCGCATCATTTTAGCGATCCCAACGCGTTCGTGCGCGAAGCGGCCCGCGTGCTGGAACCCGGCGGCGCATTTCTTCTGATCGACGGCTCCATCGAGGACGGGCAACCGGCGGCAGAAGAGTGGTTGCATAACGTGGAGAAATTTCGCGACCCGAGCCATCACCGGATGCTGAGCCAGGGAAGTTGGGCGCGGCTTTGTGAGAGCGCGGGGTTGCGGGTCGTGTTTTCCGAATTGCAGCCGTTCAAGCAGCCGGACTTGAACTGGTATTTCGAAACCGCCGCCACGACGCCCGAAAACCGCGCAAAAGTTCTCGAATTGGTCCGCCAAGCGCCGCCCGAAGCCCGGAACCTCTTCCGCCTCGCCGAGGAAGACGGCAAGATCGTCTGGTGGTGGCAGCGGCTGGTGCTGGCGGCACGGAAAATGAAGGAGAATCTTTGGCGTGAATTGTTTCCGGGCGGATTCCTAAAAAGCAGCGTTGCCAAATGGTTTGGGTTCGGTATGGTTTGGGCAATAGTTCCGGGAGGAAACGATGAGCAAAGTACGAGTTCTGGTTGGCACGAAGAAAGGCGCGTTCATCCTGACCGCGGATGGCAAGCGCGAAAAATGGGATGTCAGCGGCCTTCACTTCGGCGGCTGGGAGATTTATCACGTGAAAGGTTCGCCGGTTGACCCAAACCGCTTGTATGCGTCACAGAGCAGCGGCTGGTTCGGACAGGTCATCCAGCGGTCCGACGACGGCGGGAAAACGTGGGAGCCACCGGGCGGCGGTCCGACAACTTCTCCCGACGGTATGCCCAAGGGTGAGAGCAATAAATTCGTTTACGAAGGCGCTGTGGGTACCCATCTGTGGTACGACGGCACCCAGCATCCGTGGGAGTTTAAACGCGTCTGGCATCTCGAACCATCGTTGACCGACCCGAATACCGTGTATGCCGGGGTGGAAGACGCCGCCTTGTTTCGCACGACCGACGGCGGCAAAACCTGGCAGGAATTACCGGCCTTGCGCAGCGCCAAGGGAAATCTCTGGCAACCCGGCGCCGGCGGGATGGGATTGCACACGATCCTTCTCGACCCGAAGAACCCGAACCGGATTTTTGTCGCCATCTCAGCGGCGGGCGTGTTCCGCACGGAAGACGGCGGCAAGTCGTGGAAACCAGTTACGCGCGGCCTGAATTTGACCTATGAACTGCCCGACAAATCGTCCGAGGTGGGCCATTGCGTGCACCGCATCGCGATGCATCCCTCGCGCCCGAACGTGCTGTTCATGCAGAAGCACTGGGACGTCAACCGCAGCGACGACGGCGGCGAATCATGGCATGAGGTCAGCGGGAACCTGCCGAGCGATTTTGGCTTTCCGATTGACGTCCACGCGCACGAGCCGAACACGATCTACGTCGTCCCGATCAAGAGCGACTCGGAACACTACCCACCCGACGCCAAGCTGCGGGTCTATCGGAGCCGCACGGGCGGCGACGAGTGGGAACCGCTTGCGAAGGGGTTGCCGCAACAGGATTGCTACGTCAATGTGTTGCGCGACGCGATGGCGGTGGATTCTCTTGATGAATGTGGTGTGTACTTTGGCACCACCGGCGGTCAGGTGTACGCTTCTGCTGACAGCGGCGACAATTGGAAACCCATTGTTCGTGATTTACCGCCGGTCCTGTCGGTTGAGGTGCAGACGTTGCCATGAGCGCGAACACTCCCCTAACCTTAATCCTTTGCCGCAAACAACAGCGGCGTCTCGCGGACTCGGCTCCCCCCGCTGGGGAGAGGAAACACAGCAAAACGTACTCCTCTCCCCTTGGGGGAGAGGCAGGGTGAGGGTGTCGTGTCCACGATCCGCGTTGAATTGCCGTTCCATCTGCGGAATCTCACGCATGTTGAGCGCGAGGTAACGGTGGACGTGGAAGCGCCGATAACATTGCGCAAGGTGCTGGATGCGGTCGAGGAGCGTTACCCGGTATTGCGTGGAACAATTCGCGAACATGTCACGGAAAAGCGGCGGCCATTCTTGCGGTTCTACGCCGGCGAGGAGGACCTGTCCAACGAACCACCCGACACGCTGTTGCCCGACGCCGTGGTATCCGGGAAAGAACCGTTCAGTATCATCGGCGCCATTGCCGGCGGCTAGGGAGTCGCAATATTCGATTCTGCGCCTTTGCAGTCTCGCGAGTTGCGAATCTTGATTCTTGATCTTGCGACCGGTCTTACGCGGTTTCGGCCTTGAACCCGCTCCGGCATGGCTCACGCTGCTCATTGCCTTGTGAAAATCACTTGTTATTCTCTGATTTGTCGAGTGGTCGGCGCCTACGCAGTGCTGACGTTGGGAATCGCCCTTGCGCAAGGTGACATTGACGGCTGCCAGTTGTTTCCCACCAACAACATCTGGAACGCGCCCGTGGATAATCTTCCGCTGGATTCGAATTCGGCCGCGTATGTGAACACCATCGGCGTTGGCGCCTCCGCGCACGCTGATTTCGGTTCGGGGCTGTGGGATGGCGGGCCGATCGGGATTCCGTTTGTGGTCGTTTCGAATTCACCACCGTTGGTCAGCGTTTCTTTCCAATACAGCGACGAAAGCGATCCCGGTCCGTATCCGATCCCGAGTGACGCGCCCATTGAAGGCGGGCCGCAAAGTACGGGAGATCGGCACGTCCTCGTGGTGGACCAGGACAACTGTATGCTTTACGAATTGTATGCGGCGTATCCGCAAGCAGGCGGAAGTTGGAGTGCGGGTTCCGGCGCAGTTTTCGATCTCAATTCACAGGCGCTCCGGCGGCGGGCTGGACGTCAGCGGACGCGGCGGGCTTGCCGATTTTGCCGGGCCTGGTGAGATATGATGAGGTGGCCGCGGGCGAGATTCGCCACGCGATTCGTTTTACAGTGCCGCAAACACGCAACGCCTACATCTGGCCTGCCCGCCATGAGGCATCGACTCTAACTGCGACGAAGTATCCGCCGATGGGGCAGCGTTTCCGTCTCAAAGCGAGCTTCGATATCTCGTCCTTCTCGCCCGAGGTACAGGTAATCCTGACGGCGCTGAAGAAATACGGGATGATCCTCGCCGATAACGGGTCAAGCTGGTACCTGTCCGGCGTCCCTGACGAACGTTGGAACAACGACGACCTGCATGAATTCGGGCAAATCACCGGCGCGGCCTTCGAGGCGGTGGATGTGTCTTCCCTGATGGTTGATCCCAACTCGGGCCAAACGTCCGGCGTCGTGGAACCACCGCCTTCCACTAATTCGCCGTCAGCACGCAACGACGACGACCCCAGCATTCAGTACATTGGCAAGTGGAAGGTGAAATCGAACACCGCTGCGTATGGGGGCGAATACCGTGTCGCCAGCCAGAAAACCGCGGCGGTGGAATTCTCCTTTTCCGGCACGGGTTTCACCTGGCTTACGGAACGAGGGCGATCCGACGGCATGGCGACCGTGGTTGTGGACGGCGTGGAAACAAACATTGTCGATCTCTACAGCCAGACGAATCAGTTCCAGTACCCCGTTGCCGTCACCGGGCTGGCCGACGCCCCGCACGATGTACAAATCCTCGTCCACGGAACGCGTGACGCAAAGCCGCACACCAAACAAGTTGTCTTTGACGGTGTCACCGTGCCCTAGCAACGCCTCATTCTCATTTACTCGTAGTGGGTCCACATAGCAGGATTTTTACGGCCTTCTGCTCTTTGGTGACCTGGTACACGAGCCGATGTTGGATATTGATGCATCGTGAATACCGGGATATGCTGGCTCACGAGGAATAGCTCGTGACAAAGGCGCTCGATCTTGACCTGAAAAAACTCAAAGCCCGCGCCTACCACAGGGCCGAATGGGCTGAGGAAACTCTCCGGCGTTACCATTCCGCGATTCCGAATCTCAGCGATGCGGCTGCTCAGCAACTGCGATCGCTGTATAATTGGATGTTCGTCCCGCCAACGCTATGGCCGTTTAATATCGAAGACGTGTTGGCGGATTGCCTTGCTGCTCTGGAAAAGGGCAAACACCTGAACTCCCGGCAACTTCTTCTCATCGACCTGCTGCCTGAACCACCGGACGAAACGATCTGCGCCGCCGTCGCCGACCATGAACACCACGTTCAGAAAGGCACCTACGAGAACCTCGTCAAAACGCAGGCCAAGTATTCTCAGAACGAACTCACCATCCGAACCGATCCACAACTTCGCAGCCAATGGGCGCGCATCAAAGCTGCATTCAATGTCCAAGCCTACCGCGACCATAAGGGCGTGATTCGCCGAACAATGGGCGCCGAGCGCAACCTGCGCCCATCGTTTTCTGTAAATTTGCGTCGCCGCGAAGACGTTTTTCGCGCTGCGTTCGATGCGTTCTGCCAGCGCTGGAACCTCTATGGTATGCAAAACGACAAGCCCCTGCTGCTCAAACTCGCGGTCAACCTCACCCCCTATGGGACGTTGATCCACATCCCCGCCTACTGGTCGTTTGACCCGAAGCGGGACATCCGCTGGGACGCAATCGCCAAGCTCCATCGTGCACGTGTTCCCGGGCGTCAAGGCTCGGCTCTTGCCGAAGGACTTGCCGAACGGATGAAAGCCGCCGAGAAACTTCGCCGCCTTGACAAAGAAGCCCTCCGTCTCGGGTTCAAAGGCGAAAAGAAGCACGAGTTCCTCTGCGCTGGTCTGGGTTGGGGCCGGGCACAAGCCCCAAACGCATCAGCCGACTGCGGGCGAAATTCAAAAACCATCCGACTATCGAGAAAGCGAAGTAAGTCTCTTCCCGCTTGGGACAGGGATTGGGGACATTCAGTTCCTTTGAACCGCAGTTGCGTTAGGTGCAAGCTGTGAAAAACAAAGAGAGCCAATGATCAACGCACCTGAATCCCTAACGACTGTCATAACGCAATCCGAACAAGTGCCCGAGGCGGCGATCCATGGACAAGGGAAAGCTGGTTCTCCAAAAAGAGCATCTCCAGTAGGTCTGGCCTGCGATCTGGCCCATGCCAGAGCCTATTCCAGGGATTATGAAAGGCCACACGCTCCAGTATTGGCTGCTTTTGGTGCAGATCGTTTGCATGAATGCAGATTGAATGGTTTCTGGGATCTGGACCGGGCGGTCTCGGAAAACGCCAATGCCCTGTTCCGATCCATCCGCAGGCTTCCCACCAAACACGCCGAAGACCCCCCGGTGGAATGGGATGATCTCACTTTTCAATTTGGGCCTCGGACATTCCTCTACGCCGATATTAGCAGCGTCGTAGGCTACACCCCCACTCCGATTGAAGCCGAGCGTCTTGTGACATGGTTCAGCAAGACTTACAGCAAGCCCCCTCCACAGGAAGGCGGAGCTTTTAATCTGATCGCTCAAGATAGTAACGACATCAAGTGTCAAACAGTCACTTTGCCGCACGGCACAATCCTCAGCGCGGAAGCGCTCGGCCTGCACTACGGCAGTGGCAGCGGGGAATGGCATCGGGATTTTACTGAGAAACTGCGTGAGCGGATTCACGGTCTTTCGATCTTTGAAGGCAGTCCCGGGACGGGCAAAACCTCCTACCTTCGTCACCTCATGGGTGTGCTCAAAGAGTCACATAGGTTCTACTTCATCCCGACTTCGACCATGAGTGTACTTTCAAGGCCCGAGTTTATCTGCTTCTGGGCCAATCAACGCCGAATTCATTCCAACCAAAAATTCGTTGTCATCCTGGAAGATTCCGATGCGGCGCTGATGACCCGCGGCTCTGACAATCGCGACGAGGTTAGCGCCATCCTAAATCTCTCCGATGGGATGCTCGCCGATTTCCTCCGTCTCCAGATCATCTGCACGATCAACTGCGCTGCCGCCGATATTGACCCGGCACTTCTTCGCCCTGGTCGCCTGCTTTGCCATCGCGTTTTCGGCAGGCTCGACTACCCGCAAGCCGTTCGCCTCGCCGAGAGTCTCGGCAGGAAATTGCCATTGGCCCGTGATTATTCCCTCGCTGAAGTTTTTGCCGGACATAATACAGAAGAACTTGACCGCCCGCACATCGGGTTTGAGGCTTGATGCCGATGACTCACGGTTCGCCATGATTATCACCAGCCTCGACTTTGAAACGGCCAATTATTCCCGCGTGAGCATCTGCGCCGCCGGGATTGCTGTCTTTGAGGATGGCCATTTGACGGAGGCTCCTTATTGGTTGGTGCGACCACCCAAAGGTTACGGATGGTTTCGAGAAGACTTCATCGAATGTCATGGCTTGACGCATCTGGATGTTCTGGACGCTCCCGAATTTCCGGCCATTGCCTCAGAATTTCTGCAACGGTTGACCCGCGCCGACCTCGTGATAGCACATAACGCAGTTTTCGACATCGGGCATTTGCGGGACACTTTGGATCATTTCGATCTGCCTCGACCCGAGTTTGATTATCTTTGCACCTGCAAGCTGGCCCAGCGAATCTGGCCGGGCTTGCCAGATCACAAACTCGATACTCTGGCGGCGCACATTGGCCATGAGTTCCGTCATCACAACGCCCAGGCCGATGCCGAAGCCGCCGGACGTGTGTTGCTGGCGATGATGCAACATGTGAAAGCAAAGACGCCGTCCGAGTTGTTGAAGAGGGCAGGTATGGTGCCGAGGCGGTTTCTCCAATAATGGAGTGACATGCTGCTGGCGTCGCCCTACACTCCGACCATGAATCTGGCTATTTCTGATCCAACACAAGACCTGAAGGTCTTCTTTGCAGGCTTAGATGGCGCGTTGAATAGCTACCGTCATGTTCGCTCGCTTTATGACGAACAGGTGGCATTTGGATTCAATTACACGAGCATCTTTGGGCCTGATGAGAACAGAATATCTAAAGTCCTAGCGTTTCTTCTGGACCCCAATAATCCCCACGGACAGAAGGCAACGTTTCTGAAGTTATTCCTTAATCTGTTTGATCTAAAAGCCCCATCAGCACTGTTGGAAGATGGAAAAAAGATTGAGGTTCACGCGCCATATCAGACTAAACAGACTAAACCAGGTCGCTTCATCGACATCACAATTCACTTCGGCAACAATGACTATGTAATTGGTATCGAGAATAAGATCTGGGAATGGACACGCGACCAGCCGAATCAGTTGAATGATTACGCCGAAGAACTAAAGAGCTTAACGAGCCCCCATGACAACTGGGTGCTCTTCTATCTTACGCCCGATAGACACGATCCATCTGAGGGCAGCATCACGCCGCAACGTAGGAGTGAGTTGGAAAAAGCGGAAAGGCTAAAAATCATTAGCTATCGGAAAGACATTAAAGAGCTTTTGGAGCAGTGTGAATTGGCGTGCAAAGCGGATAATGTTCGGGCGTTTCTGAAAGACTTTAGGCAATGGATTAACCAAGATATTTTAGGGGAGGCGAACATGGGCGACCAACAAGTGATAGTAGATTATCTCAGAAACGATCCAAGTATTGTTGGTAACATAAGACCTCTTAATGTTGCGCTCGACACGCTAAAAAAAGAGTATCGGGACAAACTGGTTACTGAGTTGAAAACGCAATTGCGTCGTAACGAGTTAGAGAGTGGTGATCCATTTCAAGGGGCTGGTGGCCCTAATTCCCGGGATTGGTACATTACAAAGTCACATGAAAAGCTCAGATTTGGCAACACTGATATCAATATTCGAATTCAAGAGGATTCGTCGGGATGCGGACTTAGGTTACGCATTGGCGTAACAGAGAAAGTGACGCGCCTTAACGAGTTCGTGAAAAGTATCACACCAGAACTGAGATACGACGGTGGCTGGAATGGCGGGTATTACGACGTATCTGAAGGTGATTGTTTATCCGACAAAAACTTAACTCAACATCTTAAAGACCCCACACATGTTCAGAAAACTGTAAAAAGCTGGGTAAAGAGTATAAGCAACTATGTTGATACAGTCGTCGGCGTGTGCAAAGAGCAAAAATAGTCGGGGTCAACTCCGCACTCATGACAGAAATGTTGTTGCCCGGTTCGATCCTCAATCTGCTTGATCCGATTTACCCGCCTCAGTGAATGGGCTTCCCAAGCTTCACCGGTCTATTGCTGATACTTCATAGACTATTTTGCCGATTGTCCCTACGCTTTCGGCGCGGCCAACAGGGTCTTGGCGTGATTGTAGACGTTCTCAGCGGTAAACCCGAAGTGCTTCATCACGTCGTTGACCGGGGCGGAGGCGCCGAATCGGTCCTGGCCGACCGAGGCGCCATCCAAGCCGACGTACTTCTGCCAGCCCAGCGTCACACCGGCTTCGACCGAGAGGCGTTTGCGCACGGACGGCGGCAAGACGCGGTCCCGATATTCTTGCGGCTGGCGATCAAAAATCGCGGTTGAGGGCATGCTGACGATGCGTACTTTCACGCCTTCCGACTTCAGTTTCTCGCCGGCCTCGACGCACCACTGCAACTCGGAGCCGGTGCCGATGAGGATGATGTCCGGTGGCCCCTGGGAATCACTGAGAATGTACGCGCCCTGTCGCAGTCCGGAGGCCGGCGCATATTTTGTGCGGTCGAGCGTCGGGACCGCCTGCCGCGTCAGCGCGAGGAGAATCGGGTGCTTCTTTTCCGCCATCATCACGCGCCAGGCCTCGGCCACTTCGTTGGCGTCGCCGGGACGGATGACCACCATGTGCGGGATGGCGCGCAGGGACATGAGTTGCTCGACGGGCTCATGCGTGGGGCCGTCTTCGCCGACACCGATGCTGTCGTGCGTGAACAGATGCACCATCGGTATCTCCATGACGGCGCTCAGCCGAATCGAGCCGCGCGCGTAATCGGAGAAAATCAGGAAACCGGCGCCGTACGCGCGGAGTTTGCTGAGCACCATGCCGTTGACGATGCCCGCCATCGCGTGTTCGCGCACGCCAAAATGGAAATTGCGACCGCTATACGAACCTTTCTCGAAGTCGCCGCCATCGGTAATCAAGGTCTTGGTGGACGGCGCGAGATCGGCGGCGCCCCCGATCAGCCACGGGACATTCTTGGCGACGGCATTGAGCACTTTGTTGTTGGATATGCGTGTGGCCAGGCCTTTCGGATCGGCAGGGAAGGTCGGGATGTCCTTGTCCCAACCGGGAGGCATCTCGCGCTCCTGCATGAGCTTCCACTCGGCGGCGAGGGCCGGCTCGGCTTGCGCGAACGCGTCAAATTTCGCCTGCCATTCTTTTTCCAGTTTGCGACCGCGCCGAAATTGTTTGTGCATGTGCTTGGCGACTTCGTCCGGCACGAGGAATTTCGCCTCGGGCGGCCACCCGTAATTTTCCTTGGCCCCGCGAACATCGGCTTCGCCGAGCGGTTCACCATGAGCCTCGTTCGTGTCCTGCTTCGTGGGCGCGCCGAACCCGATGTGGCTGTTGACCACGATGAACGACGGCTTGTCGGTCTGTTTGAGCGCCTTTTTGAAGGCGCGGTTGAGCGCCTTGAGGTCGTTGGCGTCGGCGACGTACTGGACGAACCAGCCGTAAGCCTTGAAACGCGCCCCGACATCCTCGCTGAAGGACAGGGAGGTCTTGCCTTCGATGCTGATCTTGTTGTTGTCGTAAATCCACAGCAGTTTGTGCAGGCCGAGGTGCGCCGCGAGCGAAGCGGCCTCCGAGGCGATGCCTTCCATCATGTCACCATCACCGCCCATGGCATACGTGTGATAGTTGACGATCTCCTGCCCATCGCGGTTGAAATGTTCCGCGAGCCAACGCTCGGCGATGGCCATGCCGACGGAATTCGTGAATCCCTGCCCGAGCGGTCCGGTGGTCGTTTCCACGCCGGCGGTGAGGCCGTATTCCGGATGACCCGGCGTGCGGCTGCCCCATTGGCGGAAGCGCTCCAACTCACTCATCGGCAAATCGTAGCCGGTCAGGTGCAGCAGGCTGTAGAGCAACATCGAACCGTGCCCGCCGGACAAGACAAACCGATCGCGATTCGGCCACTGGGGATTCTCCGGGTTATGCCGCAGGAACTTCTCCCAGAGCCAATAGCCCACGGGCGCCAGACCCATGGGCGCGCCGGGGTGGCCCGAGTTGGCCTTTTGCACAGCGTCCATCGCAAGCGTGCGGATGGTGTCGATGCAAAGCTGGTCGAGCGGCTTGGTTTGCGGGTTATCCAATGTCACCGGTATTGTCGTCGCGAGTGTTGTCATGAAAATCTCCTGAATAATTGCGTGAACAGAAAGATATTGTGCGGCAAGATGCGCAATTGCGCAAGTCTCTGTGAAGATCGGTGGTGTATCATTTTGCTCGAAGCCCATTTCGCGTAATTTGTAGGGCAAGCGGCTCGCTTGCCGTCGTTTATGGACATGGCAGGCGAGCCGCCTGCCCTACAATGCAGAAACGCATCGACGAAGCCCGAATTCAAACTGACACACTACCTGAAAATCGACCTGCTACCCAAAATCGTTTTGGTTGGGGAGCTAGTCCTGCACGACGGCAACCTGCTCGCTGTCGTTCAGGAGAGCGGACGCGAGGAAGTCGCGGGTGCGACCCAGTTGCGTGACAGCTTCTTCGACGAGCGCGGCGGCATCGACGAGTTGGCCGTCGCGGGCCAGGCGTTCGAGTTTGCGCAGCGGCGGCGCGACCGCGCGCATGCCGGAGGCGATGCTGCCGCCGGCCAGCGTGTGGGCAATCTGCTCGACTTCGGTGACCGCGCCGCTGGACACGGCGCGACGCAGCGCGGCGATTCGATTGCTGGCATCGGTAAAGTAAAGTTGGACGAGTTCGTTCATGAACCCGGTGTCGCCGTCAGCGACATTGCGTAACAATTGCATATCGACGGGCTCATCCGTAACGACCGCCGTGACTGTTTTGAGAGGTATCGATGGCCTTCGTGAGAGCCAGTGCGCGAGCTTCGTCTGGAGTTCATCAACCTTGACCGGCTTGCTGACGTAGTCGTCCATGCCCGCGGCAAAACATTTCTCGCGATCGCCTTCCATCGCATGGGCGGTGAGAGCGATAATGGGCACACGGTTGAAGCTCTCCGGACGCCGGCGCAATTCTGCGGTGGTTGCGTAGCCATCCATCTCGGGCATCTGGCAATCCATCAGGACAAGGTCGTACGGAATGCGCGTGAGCGCCTCCAGGACCTCGAGGCCGTTGCCCACCGCGTCGGCGGCATAACCCATCTTGGCGAGTTGGCGCAGGATCACTTTCTGGTTCACGGGATTGTCTTCGGCTACGAGAATGCGCGCGTTGCCCACGCGGCGTTGCCGGGGTCACAGAGGTCGGCGCGGAGGACGTATTCGCCGCCAACGCGTTGGGCGACGTCGTTATTGCCGTTGGACATGGCAGTGGCGAGTGCGTCGTATAGTTTCGATTGTTTGACCGGTTTGGTGAGGCAGAGCAGGATGCCCGCCTCGGTGATCGCGGCATCGTGTTCGCTCTTGCCAAGCGAGGTCATCATGACCAGCCGGGTGTCGGCCAGCGCGGGGTCGGCTTTGATGTCGCGCGCCAGTTGGAGGCCATCGGTCGTCGGCATCTGCATATCGAGCACCACGAGGTCGAAGGGACGGCCGGCCGCCTGCTCGCGGCGCAGCAGCGCCAACGCGTCCTCGGCGTTGCTCGCCTCGTCACTGGCGATGTCCCAGGATTTCAGTTGCAGGCGCACGATGCGGCGGTTGGTCGCGTTGTCATCGACGACGAGAACGCGGACGCCCTGTAAATCGTGCGTTGCCTTCGGGTCGGGAGCGGAGGCATTCGGCTGTTTCTCGAAGCGGGCGGTGAACCAGAAGGTCGAGCCAACACCGGGCGTGCTTTCGACGCCGATTTCGCCGCCCATCATTTCCACGAGCCGTTTCGAGATGGCGAGCCCGAGTCCCGTCCCGCCATATTTGCGCGTCGTGGAACCGTCCGCCTGGCTGAACGCCTGGAACAAGCGACGGCATCCTTCCTCGCTGATGCCAATGCCCGTGTCCTGCACTGTGAAGCGCACGGTCACCTCCCGATCCGTCTCGGCGTAGCGGACGGCGCGGACGACGACCTCGCCATGCTCGGTGAACTTGATGGCGTTGGAAACGAGGTTTATCAATACCTGCCGCAACCGTCCCGGGTCGCCCCGCAACGATGTCAGCACGTCCTGGTGCACCAGCGAGACAAGTTCCAGCCGCTTGTTCTGGGCGCGCTCGGCCACCAATTCGACGGCGCTTTCGACCGCGGAACGCAGGTCGAGGTCGATTGTTTCGAACGCCAGCTTGCCGGCCTCGATCTTGGAGAGGTCGAGGATGTCATTGATGAGCGTGAGCAACGTATCGCCGCAGGTGCGGATGGTGTCCACGAACTCATGTTGCTCGGCGTTCAGCGGCGAGTCGAGCAGCAGACCCGTCATGCCGATGATGCCGTTCATCGGGGTGCGGATTTCATGGCTCATGTTGGCGAGAAATTCCGCTTTCAGCCGCGCGGATTCCAGCGCCACGTCGCGAGCAGCCGCGAGCTCGGCGGCCTGGCGCTTGCGCTCGGTGATGTCCTGGATTTGCGAGATGAAATGCAGCGGCTGGCCATCGGCATCGCGCACGAGTGACACATTGAGCTGGATCCACACCGGGTGGCCCTCCTTGTGGATATAGCGTTTCTCCATCTCATAGGCGTCGATTTCTCCCGCCAGCATTTTTCGGACGTTGTCCAGGTCTTCTTCCAAGTCGCTGGGATGGGTGATGGATTGGAAATTCGTGGCGAGCAATTCGGCTTCACAGTAGCCGACGATCCTGCAGAGCGCCCGGTTCACACGGAGCCAGCGGCCGTCGGGCGCCACCAGGGCCATGCCGATTGCGGCATATTCCATGGAGCTGCGGAAGCGCTTCTCACTGCGGCGCAACTCTTCCTCAGCGCGTTTGCGCTCGGCATTCTCGTTCGTCAATTCCAGCGTCCGTTCGGCGACCTTGTTTTCGATGTTCGCATTGACCGCTTCCAATTCCGCCTGGCGTTCGGCCACGCCAAGCATTTCCGTCAGGTTCTGACGAATCGAGAGCAGGAGGAAAGCGTCTTCGAACAGCACCCAGCCGGCGTGTTCAACCCAGCGCCAGTGGCTGGCAGTGAGAACGCCAAAGACGGATTGCGGCCAGAACATTCCGCGGGCGAAATGGTCCGCGGCCACGACGATCGTGGCGGTGAGCATGACCTTCCAGTCGCGGTAAAAAGCCAGGAACGCCAGGGAACCAAATACATGAAAATGCGTCTCGATACGCCCGCCGGTCAGGTGAATTAACAAGGCGGAAGTCAACATCTGGCCGACGGCGATGACGTGGCGGGTCAATATTTTCCCCGGCTGGGTGAGCGCCAGGAAAATGGGGAAACCCGAAATAGCGCCGCCCAGCAGCAAGGCCGCCCAGACGTGTACGTGGATGGAGCTGGTCTGCCCGACCCACGCTTTGGGGGAAATCCACAGGGCAGCGATGACGCCCGCGATCCACTGGAAAGCCATCAGCGCGGCAAACATGCGGTCGGTGCGTTTGTGAAGCTGTTGCTGGCTCTTTTCAAAGAGTTCGCGAGTGCGCGATCGGGTGGGTTCGCTATGCTCAATCGATTTGGTCGAGTCCATCATTTTACTCCGTCCGTGGGTTTTGATTCAGGCTTGAGAATGAGGCAACCGTATACCGGGGTCTGGACGAGCGTAGGCGTCTTGCCGTGCAGCAAGGCCGTAATCGCCTCGCGCCCGTCATTGTCGCCCGCGTGCCCGCGCGAGGCCGTGATTCCGCCATCGAAAATCAGTTGTCCCTGCGGGTCGTACAGCGCCGTGTGACCGGAAGTTTCGGCATGGAACAGCCGGGCTTCCCGTCCATCTTCATCGGCTTGAACGGTCACGCCGGGGATGATGGCCGCGGCTTTCCAGAGATCGGAATGGGTCCAATCCTCGCGAGATCCGGTGGGTCGAAAAAACACAACCTGGGCTTTGACGAGCCCCTGGCAGTGCGCCATCAGGGCGGCCAACTCGCCCACGCTGGCGCTGGTGCAGGCGCATTGCGGGTGGACAAACATGACGAGGGTCGGCTGCCCGTTCGCGCGCGGGATCGCGGTTGTGGCCGGCCAGTGAGCGGGAGGCGTTGGATCCGGGTTCGGGGTGTTGCTGTATTTCCAGAGCATCCCCGTTCCCAACCCGACGACGGACAACCAGAGCAGACTGACGACAATCTGGATCCGTTGACGGGTGGTCGAACTCATGGATGGCTTTCCTGCAATTGGGCATCCGCTTTCTTCCGCAAGACGGCCTCAATCTGCGGTATGGTGATCTTTTCATAGCAGTCGGGACAAATCCCGTGGCTGAAGTCGGTGCCGGTGTACTGGTGGATATACTCCTCGATGATCTTCCAGTAATTCTGGTCGTCGCGGATTTTTTTGCAGTACATGCAAATGGGCAGGAGCTCTTTTAGTTGCCGCACCTGTGTGGCAAACCCGAGGATGCGTTCCGCCACCCGCAACCGGATTTCCAATTCTTCGCGGTTCAGCGGCTTGGTCAGGAAATCGTCCACACCCGCGGCCATGGCTTCGCGGTGGTTCTCGTCGCCCTCGCGCGCGGTCAAGAGGACGAAGTAAATGTAATTAGCGTCGCCCCGCTCGCGAAGGCGGCGGCACAAATCCAGCCCATTCATCTCCGGCATCATCCAGTCGCTGACCACGATGCGGATCGGCTCTTGCTGGAGAATCGTCCACGCTTCAGAGCCATTGCTGGCTTCGGACACGGCATGACCGAGCCGGGTCAGGTTTCGGTGCAGAATCTTCCGGGACACATTATCGTCTTCGGCTACGAGTATCTTCATAATAAGTTCGCCCCGAGGTAAATGAAGCACTTTATGTGCGCAAAACAGTCAGCAGCCGCTAAATTTGTGGTAAGCAATTGTCCTTCAATCAGTTTAAACATACGAATTTCACCGAATCGCTCTCGCCGTTCCTTCGCTTTTCTTACCAGTAAAGGAGAGGGAGATGATGGCGCGGCTGTGGTCTTGGATGAGCGGGCACGGGTGGTTACAATCCATCCATGCTTGAGCCTGAACTTGTGCTGAATGCGTATCGGCGCGGCATCTTCCCGATGGCCGTCGACAAACGTGGTCGCATCGGGTGGTTTTCACCCGACCCGCGCGCGGTCATTCCCCTGAACGAACGGTTCCACATTCCGCATGGATTGCGGCGCGTTTGGCAGCGGAAAAAATTCGCGATCACTTTCGACGCCGACTTTCCAACTGTCATTCAGGAGTGTGGCCGGCGCAAGGAAGGCACGTGGATTTCGCCGGGGATCAGCCAGTGCTATTGCCAATTGCACCAGCTCGGCCACGCGCACAGTGTGGAAACGCGTTTGCAAGGCAAGCTTGTCGGTGGCTTATACGGGGTGGCATTGGGCGGCGCGTTCTTCGGGGAGAGTATGTTTCATCGTGTGCCCGACGCCTCGAAGGTCGCGCTCGTGGCCCTGGTGGAACGCCTGCGCGCCAGCGGTTTTGTGTTGCTGGACACGCAATGGACCACGCCGCACCTGCAACAGTTCGGCACTTCTGAAATCCCGCGGCACGAGTATCTCTGGCGCCTCGAACACGCCTTGAAGCTGGAGTGTACATTTTGAGCTTCGCCCTAGGAGCGCGGCAATCGCCAGAGCACTTGAATCCAAGGGCTCAGCTGGCAATCATGGCAATTCGATGATAGAGAATTACCGGTTGTGAATGACATCGGCAAAGCTTTGATCGGGATTGGGATTGCGCTGGTGGTGCTCGGGGCGTTGTTTTGGCTCGGGGACAAGTTGCCGTGGTTCGGGCGCTTGCCGGGGGACATCGATATCAAGCGCGAGAACTTCCGGTTTTATTTTCCGCTGACCACCTGCCTGTTTGTCAGCCTTGTAGTGACGCTGCTTTTCTGGTTGGTGCGCAGGCGCTAGCAATTCCGCATGAAGACCGCCGATTTTGATTATCATTTGCCACCGGAGTTGATCGCGCAACAGCCGCTGGCCGACCGGGCGGCGTCGCGGATGATGGTCGTCAATCGGGCGACCGGCGAAATCCGCCACGACCATTTCCGCAATCTCGGCCAACACCTCCGCGCCGGCGATTTGTTGGTGCTCAACGACACGAAAGTCATTCCGGCGCGCATCTGGTCGCGCGAGCCCGAAGTCGAATTATTGCTTGTCGAGAAACTGGGCGTCGACCGCTGGTCCGCGCTGGTGAAACCGGGTAAGCGAGCGAAGGTAGGCGCGACGTTGCGATTTGAAGATGGCGTGAGCGCCATCGTTGAAGGCGAGACGGAATTTGGCGGTCGGATACTGCGTTTCACGGACGACGTGGAAGCCTACCTCGCCGCGCATGGCGTCACGCCGCTTCCGCCGTACATCAAACGGACGTCCCAACCGGTTGACGCGGACCGCGAACGTTACCAAACGGTTTTTGCGCGGGAGCCGGGAGCGGTGGCCGCGCCGACAGCGGGACTGCATTTTACGCCCGAACTGCTTGCACAGTTACAAGCGTCGGGCATCGGCCATACGTTTATCACCTTGCATGTCGGCGTCGGCACATTTCGGCCGGTGAAGGTCGAGAACGTCGAGGAGCATCGGATGCACGCCGAGAAGTTTTCCATTTCGGCTGCGGCGGCCAGGGCCATCGGGGAAGCTCAGCGCGTTGTGGCGGTGGGGACTACGGTGGTGCGGACATTGGAGTCGTGCGACAAGGTGGAAGAGTGTGAGGGTGCCAGCGATATTTTTATCCGGCCCCCGCACGCGTTTCGTTTTGTGGATGTGTTGCTGACCAACTTCCATTTGCCGCGCTCGACGCTGCTGATGCTGGTGAGCGCGTTCGCGTCGCGGGAGTTGATTCTGCAGGCGTACGAGGAGGCGGTGCGCGAGCGGTACCGGTTTTTCAGTTATGGCGACTGCATGCTGATTCTGTAAGCGGTTCATCCAGCGGCGTGACCGGGCTCGTTCGCAGGATTCGGCGGTCGTCCAACGACGGTGTAGCCGCGCCTCTGTGAGGCGTGTTTGCCCGGTCCGTTCCCCCACGGCTCGCAGAGCCGTGGCTACACGCCAAGCCGGTTGATGTGAGTTATGACGCCTTGGGCCAGATCAGCGAAGCGATCACCGACAGCGCGAGGATGGATGCCACGACGCCAAGTGCGATGCCGATGGGGATCTCAACGAAATGCCCGAGCAGCATCTTTACGCCGACGAAAACGAGGATAACGGACAATCCATAATGCAGGTGGTGAAACAAATCCATCGCGCCCTTCAGGGCAAAGAACATCGCGCGCAGCCCGAGGATGGCGAAGACATTGGATGTGTAGACGATGAACCGATCCCGCGTAATCGCCAGCACCGCGGGGATCGAATCCACGGCAAAAATCAAATCCGTCGTCTCCACGACCAGCAAGACCAACAGGAGCGGCGTTGCCAGCGTCCGTCCGTCACGTCGCACCAGGAACCTGCTGCCCTCGAATTCCGGCGTCACGGGCATGAGCTTGCGAACCAGCTTCAAGACGGGATTTTGGTCGGGATTGATTTTCTTTTCCTTTTCCAGCGCCATTTTCACACCGCTGAAGATCAGGATGGCGCCGAAGATGTAGATCACCCATTCAAACCGCTCAATCAATGCCACGCCGGTGAAAATGAAGAGCAGACGGAGAACCATCGCCCCGAGGATGCCCCAAAACAGCACGCCGTGCTGGAGCGGGGTCGGGACGGCAAAGTACGAAAATATCAGGAGGAACACGAACAGATTGTCGACACTCAGGGATTCCTCGATGATGTAGCCCGTCAGGAATTGCAGCGCCGTGCCCGTGCCGCGCTTGTACGCGACCAGCGCCGCAAACGCCAGGGCCAGCGCGATCCATACAGCGCTCCATGCGACCGCTTCGTTGAACTTAACTTCGTGCTTTCGCCGGTGTACCACGCCGAGATCAAGCGCCAGCATTCCCAGCACAAACGCATTGAATAACACCCACTTCCAGATCGGTCCCGGCATAAGCGCAGATTGTGCTGGCCGTCTCCGGCGTCGTCAACGAAAAGCGGCTGGCGGTTGTTTCGGCGAGAGCTGAAATGTGCGGATGTCCCACGCGCCAATGGCCAGGTGAAGCAGATCGACTTCCGGTGCAGGGATTCGTTGCCGATGGATACAGGCGGACGACGAGATTGCCGGACTGTCGTCCGCCGTCTTTAGCGCGGTCAGGAGGACCGTTGGCGGTTTAGGCAAACGAGGAAACACTTTGGAGCGACAACGTGGCAAAAAATCCGGATGCCTGGGTGGCGCACAGCAACCTCGGGGTCGTTCTGATCCGGGTTGAACCGGCAAAATTCTGCGGACTGTCAGGGCAGGTCGGTTTGACCCATCAGATAGCGGTCGCACTCGCGGGCGGCGCCCCGGCCTTCATTGAAGGCCCAGACCACCAGGCTTTGGCCGCGCCGGCAGTCACCGGCGGCAAAGACGCCAGGGAGACTGGTCGTATAGGAGCCGTGGTGTGCTTTCACGTTGGAACGTTCGTCGCGATCGACACCCAATTGCTGGAGCAACGGGTCTTCCGGGCCAAGAAAGCCCATGGCGAGCAGCGCGAGTTGGCAGGGCACGATCTTTTCCGTGCCGGCGATCTCCTTGGGCACGAACCGGCCCTTCTCATCCTTTTGCCATTCGATCTGGACGATTTCCACTTCCTTCAGGTGGCCGCGCTCGTCGCCAATGAAACGTCTCGCGGTCATGCAATAGACACGCGGATCATCCCCGAACACCGCTTCGGCCTCTTCCTGGCCGTAATCCAGTTTGTAAACCTTCGGCCACTCGGGCCACGGGTTGTTCGCGGCGCGCTCAAGGGGCGGTTTCGGCAGAATCTCAAGCTGGACGAGGCTCCGGCAACCGTGGCGCATCGAGGTGCCAACGCAATCGGTGCCGGTGTCCCCGCCGCCGATGACCATGACGTCCTTGTCCTCGGCGGAGATGAAGCCGCCGTTGCGATGGCCGCTGAGCACGCTCTGCGTGTTGGCGGTGAGAAATTCCATCGCGAAATGCACGCCATGAAGCGAGCGGCCCGGAATTGGCAGGTCGCGCGGCTTGGTGGCGCCGGTGCAAAGGACGACGGCCTCAAATTCCTCCAGGAGTTTTTTCGCCGGATAGTTCTTTCCGACCTCGGTGTTGGTGAGGAATTCCACGCCTTCCTGCGCGAGCAGGTCGATCCGGCGCTGCACGAGGCCCTTGTCGAGTTTCATGTTGGGAATACCGTACATCAGCAACCCGCCGATACGGTCGGCCCGCTCGAAAACGGTCACCGTATGGCCGGCGCGGTTGAGTTGCGCCGCGGCACAGAGACCAGCAGGCCCGGAGCCGATGACCGCGACGCGTTTGCCGGTGCGCGCCTTCGGCGGCTCGGCGGTGACCCAGCCTTCGTCCCAGCCGCGGTCAATAATCGCCACCTCGATATTCTTGATCGTGACGGCCGGCTCGTTGATGCCGAGCACGCACGAGCCCTCACAAGGAGCGGGGCAGACGCGGCCGGTGAATTCGGGAAAATTATTGGTCTTGTGCAGCCGCGCGAGCGCTTCTTTCCAAAGTCCGCGATAGACGAGATCGTTCCACTCGGGAATCAGGTTGTTGATCGGGCATCCCGACGCCATGCCGCTCAGCAGGGTGCCGGTGTGGCAGAAGGGGACGCCGCAATCCATGCAGCGCGCGCCCTGTTCCTGGAGCTTCTCCAGGGGCAAGTGGAGATGAAATTCCTTCCAGTCACGAATTCGCTCCTGCGAGGGACGGTCCGCCGGCAGCTCGCGTTTGATTTCCAGGAATCCGGTTGGTTTGCCCATGCTTTCTATCTCAAATCAATTCCCGCCGACACGCGCCAGGCTGTGGGCGTTTTCCTCGAAGGCGGCCATGACGGCTTCTTCGCCGCTCAGGCCGGCCCTGGTCACGCGCTGGGTCGCCTCGATGACCCGTTTGTAGTCCTTCGGCATGACCTTTACGAACTTCGGCGACATCTCGTCCCAAAGTTTCAGGATATTGCGCGCCCGTTCGCTGCCGGTGTACTCCGCGTGGCGCTGGATCATCGCGCGCACTTCCTGGATCTCCTCGGGGTCTTCCAGTTTCTCCAGCCCGACCATCGCCGGATTGCAGCGTTTCGGGAAATCACCGATCACATCCAGCACGTAGGCGATACCGCCGCTCATGCCCGCCGCGAAGTTGCGGCCGGTCGAGCCGAGCACGATGACGCGCCCGGCGGTCATGTACTCGCAGCCATGATCGCCGACCGCTTCGACGACGGCTTTGACGCCGCTGTTGCGAACGCCGAATCGTTCGCCAGCCATGCCGCGGATGTACACCTCGCCGCCCGTGGCGCCGTAGAGCGCGACGTTGCCGATAATGATGTTCTCTTCCGGCACGAACGTGGAACCCTGGGGCGGGTAGACGATGATTTTGCCGCCGCTCAGTCCCTTGCCCACGTAGTCATTGGCGTCACCTTGCAGCGTCAGCGTCATGCCCCGGGGCATGAACGCGCCGAAACTCTGGCCCGCGCTGCCTTTGAAATGCAGCTTGATGGTGTCCTCGGGCAGGCCTTCCGGCCCGAAACGGCGCGTGAGTTCGCTGCCCGTAATCGTGCCGACGACCCGGTTGGTGTTGCTGATGGGCAGCGTGGCGCGGACTGGTTCTCGCCGCGCTCAGCGCCGGTTCACAAACTTTCAACAACAACTGCTTGTCGAGCGACTGCGCCAGCCCGTGGTCCTGGTCAATCTGGCGGGAGCGGCCCACGGTCGGCGGCCACTTTCGGCTGGTGAAAGACCTTTGAGAAATCCAGTCCCCGCGCCTTGTAGTGTTCGAGCGCCTGCTTCACATCGAGGCGGTCAACGCGTCCAACCATCTCGAGAATCGTGCGGAACCCAAGCTGCGCCATCAACTCGCGCACTTCCTGCGCGATGAAGCGCATGAAGTTGACGACTGCCTGCGGGTCGCCGGTGAATTTCGCGCGTAGCTGCGGGTCCTGAGTGGCCACGCCGACCGGGCAGGTGTTGAGATGGCACACGCGCATCATGATGCAGCCGAGTGTGACCAGGGGCGCGGTGGCGAACCCGAATTCCTCCGCGCCCAGCAACGCGGCGATAATCACGTCCCGTCCCGTCTTGAGCTGGCCGTCGGCTTCGACGTAGACGCGGCTGCGGAGATTGTTGAGCACGAGCGTCTGCTGGGTTTCGGCGAGGCCGAGTTCCCACGGCGTGCCCGCGTGCTTGATGCTCGAAAGCGGCGAGGCGCCCGTGCCGCCGTCGTGACCGCTGATGAGAATGACGTCCGCGTGCGCCTTCGCGACACCGGCGGCGACGGTGCCGACGCCGATTTCGCTGACGAGCTTGACGCTGATGCGGGCGCGCTCGTTGGAATTTTTGAGGTCGTGGATAAGTTCCGCGAGGTCCTCGATCGAATAAATATCATGATGGGGCGGCGGCGAAATGAGGCCGACCCCGGGCGTGGAGTGCCGCACTTTCGCGATCCAGGGGTAAACTTTCGCGCCGGGCAGTTCGCCGCCTTCGCCGGGTTTCGCGCCTTGCGCCATCTTGATTTGCAGTTCCCGCGCCTGCGTGAGGTAATAGCTCGTCACGCCGAAGCGGCCGCTGGCCACCTGCTTGATCGCGGAATTCTTGCTGTCGCCGTTGGGCATGGGCTGGTAGCGCTCGGGATCTTCGCCGCCCTCGCCGGTATTGCTCTTGCCGCCGATGCGGTTCATCGCGATGGCCAGGGCTTCATGGGCTTCCTTGCTGATGGACCCGTAACTCATCGCGCCCGTCTTGAAGCGCTTGACGATGGAATCGACCGATTCGACTTCCTCCAGCGGAATTGGTTGCGGCGCGAGCCTGAGATCGAACAGCCCGCGCAGGGTGCAGAGCGTGCGCGACTGGTTGTTGACGAGTTCCGAGTATTCCTGAAAGACCTTGTAGTTGTTCGTGCGCGTCGAGAGCTGTAATCGGGAAATCGTTTCCGGGTTGAACAAATGACCCTCGCCATCGCTGCGCCATTGGTATTGGCCACCGGGATCAAGCGTTGCGCCGTTGACAATGCGATCGGGGAACGCATGCCGGTGGCGCAGGCGGACTTCCTCGCGCGATGACGTCGATGCCGATGCCTTCGATTTGCGACGCGGTTCCCGTGAAATATTTGTCGACGACCGAGTGGTTGAGGCCGATGGCCTCGAAGATCTGCGCGCCGCAATAGCTCTGGATGGTCGAGATGCCCATCTTGGCCATCGTCTTGACGACGCTCTTGGTGACGGCCTTGAGGTAGTTCTTGACCGCTTTCTTGTGGTCGGTGTCCTTGACGATGCCCTGGCGAATCATGTCGTCGAGCGTCTCGAAGGCGAGGTACGGGTTGATCGCGCCCGCGCCGTAACCGATCAGGAGCGCAAAGTGATGCACTTCGCGCGGCTCACCCGATTCGAGCACGAGCGCGACGCGCGTGCGCGTGCCCTTGCGGATGAGATGATGATGCATGCCCGCCACGGCCAGCAGCGCGGGGATCGCCGCGTGTTCGTGGTCGACGCCGCGATCGGACAGGATCAGGATGTTGTGGCCTTCCTTGATCGCCTTGCTGGCCTTGCGGAACAATTGCTCGAGCGCCTTCTCCAGTCCCTTGCCATTTTCGTCCACCTTGAAGAGAATCGGCAGGGTGATGGACTTGAAGCCGGGCCGGTCGACGTGGCGGAGGCGTTCGAATTCCTCGTTGCTCAGAACCGGGCCCTTGAGTTGGATCTGGCGGCAGCTTTCCGGCTGCGGATCGAGCAGGTTGCCCTCGGGGCCAATTGTGGTAAACGTCGAGGTGATGAGTTCCTCGCGGATGCAGTCGATGGGCGGATTGGTGACCTGCGCGAAGAGTTGCTTGAAATAGTTGTAGAGCAACTGCGGTCTGTTCGAGAGCACCGCCAGCGGAGTGTCCGTGCCCATTGAGCCGAGCGGCTGGACAGCGTCCTTGGCCATGGGCGCGAGGATGATCCGCAGGTCTTCGAAGGTGTATCCAAACGCCTGTTGCCGCAGGAGCACGGTCGCATGGTCGGGCTGATACACATGGGTTGACTCGGGCAGGTCTTCGAGGTCCACCAGGCCCTGCTGGAGCCACAAGCGATACGGTCGCTCGGTGGCGATCTTCTGCTTGAGCTCTTCGTCCGCGACGATGCGGCCGAGTTTCGTATCGACGAGGAACATGCGGCCCGGCTGGAGCCGGCCTTTCTGCAGGACGCGTTCCGGTGGGACATCGAGCACGCCGACTTCCGAGGCCATGATGACCTGGTCGTCCTTCGTCACGTAATAGCGCGAGGGACGCAGGCCATTGCGGTCGAGGACCGCGCCGATCTGCACGCCGTCGGTGAAGGCGATGGAAGCCGGACCGTCCCACGGCTCGATCAGGCAACTGTGGTACTCGTAAAAGGCCTTTTTCTCATCGCTCATGCTTTCGTGACCCGACCACGGCTCGGGAATCATCATCATCATCGCGTGCGGGAGCGAGCGGCCGCCGAGCACGAGGAATTCGAGGCAGTTGTCGAACATGGCGGAGTCGCTGCCGTCTTCATTGATGATCGGCAGGAGCTTCTTCATGTCGTCGCCGAACAGATCGGACTTCAACAATGATTCGCGGGCGTGCATCCAATTGATGTTGCCGCGGAGCGTATTGATTTCGCCGTTGTGCGCGACGTAGCGATAAGGGTGCGCCCGTTCCCAACTCGGGAACGTGTTTGTGCTGAACCGCGAATGGACGAGCGCCAGCGCGGAAGCGAACGCGGGGTCATGCAGGTCGGGAAAAAACGGGTCCACCTGCTCGGGCATGAGCATTCCCTTGTAGATGATCGTCTTGTAGGACAGGCTCGAGATGTAAAAGCGATCGCCGCCCTTGATGCCGGCGTAGCGAATGCCCCGCTCGGCGAGTTTGCGGACGACGTACAATTTGCGCTCGAACGCCATGTCGTCCTGGATCTTTGGGTTGCGCGCAATGAACACCTGGCGGACGATGGGTTCCGAGGCGCGCGCCGTCTCGCCGAGCGCGGTGTTGATGGTCGGGACCGTGCGCCAACCGAGGAGGCGATGACCTTCATTCTCGACGATTTCCTCGAAGAGTTTCTCACACTTGTACCGCGAAGTGGTATCGGGGGGCAGGTACACCATACCAACGCCGTACTCGCCGTAAGCGGGCAGAGCGATCTTTTCCCGGGCGCAGACTTGCTTGAGAAATTCGTGCGGAGTCTGCAACAGGATACCGGCGCCATCGCCCGTGTTGGCTTCGCAACCACACGCGCCGCGATGCGCCAGGTTGACCAGGATCGTAAGCGCATCGCGGATAATCTTGTGGGACTTCTGGCCTTTGATGTTCACGACAAAGCCGACGCCGCAGGAATCGTGTTCGAACCGCGGGTCGTACAGCCCCTGCTTCTCCGGCCAACCATACGGGGTCATGGTGCGGACGTTACTCATTACACATTCTCCAATACTCGCCTTGGAGCGTGACTATATGACAAGTTCGCCCCAAATTTTCAACGTCATTGTCGCTTGGGGCGGGGAAACCCAGCGGGCGGTTTGGAAACGAAAGGCAGTTTACTCCTGTTTTTCCGCAGTGAGCGGAAACACGATAGCTACACTTCATGCCTTGTGAACGTCTGTGTAACATTTTTGGAGCTCACCCCCGCCTCGATTACGATATGAAATTATTCACAAACAACACTTTTTTGTTGTAAACCTACTGAAAAGTAGCAAAACTATGAACGAAAACAAGCGAAATCTTCAGCTTTCTCGAACTGCCGACGCGGAGGTTACATTGCGCACTATTGATGACCAAGAGCGAGCCATTATCAAGGCCCTGATCCGCGACCCGCGCCAGAGTAATAATAGCATCAGCCGGATTACCGGCGTGCCCACGCCGACGGTGCGGCGGAAACGCCAGCGGCTCGAGGACGAAGGACTGCTGAATTATTTTGCGGCGATCGACATGCAGGAGACGGGCACGGGCACTTTCAGCGCGCGACATCTCTACATCATCAAATTCCGCATCGGCATCACCGTGAAGCAGATCGTGGACGAGATCAAGAGCGAGCCGAACGTGCGCTCGGTGTTCACCGATCTCATTTACGAATCGCACATTGCGGAGATGGACGGGCGCGTGGCGCTGGTGATGATCATCGAGGGCAAGAACGACGCGGACATCATCGAGAACGTCCAGGGTAAAATCGTGCCCTCGCTGCGCAAGAACCACGGCCCGGACTCGATTGAAGAGATCTCCACTTTGCGCCTGCTCAGCCCCATTCGCGTGTTCCATAATTACGTGCCGCTCGTGAACATGCACAACGGCGTGCTGCGCGCCGATTGGACCGACGATGCGATCTTCGTGGGCTAGGGTTGCCCTCGCGCTCGCAGCCGCATGCATTGATTGCGGCGCCGACGCGCGCGGTGCCGCCGGTTCCCTTTGAGCAGAGGCCCTGGAACCAACTCTCCGACAGGCACATTTCCGATTGGGGGCAAACCGCGCTCGCGATTCACAGCAATTCGTGGATGCACGTCGAGACGGAGCATTTCATTATTCATTGTTTTCGCGACGAGGACAAGATCGCCAACCGCAGTGAGGCGTTCTGGGTGGAGATCCGTGATTTCTTCGGCAATCGGCGGGACCTGCTCGAGGGCCGCAAGTCTCACGTTTTCGCCTTTCACGAGGTGGTGGATTGGAGAACATTCGCCAGGGAGATTAACAAGGGGAACATCCTCGGGATCACGCGCGGCAATGAGTTCTTCTACCTTTCGATCGGCGACAACGGTTACTTTGACAGCAATGGGAGGGTCCAGGCGCACGAGATGACGCACCTCATCTTCAATCGCTTTTTCAGCGGTCGCCCGCCATTGTGGCTCAACGAGGGCGTGGCGGAGTATTTCGGCCGGCGCAAAACTTCCAGCATCGTTGAGTTTCGCCGGCAGGTGGGCCAAACGCCGAAGTTCACCCTGGCGCGGCTCTTCTCCACGGATACGTATCCGAGCGATCCGCTCGACGTGCAGGCGTTTTATGCGGAGGCGGCCATCGTGGTCGATTTTCTTTCGCATACGGAAGACCGGCGCGTACTGCTGCCGAGGTTCATCGAGGCGATGATCAACGAGAACGACCTCGACAGGGCGCTGACGATCTACGGTTACAGGAATCGCGCCGAGTTCGAAGAGGATTACAACCGTTACCGCCGCCGCTTTTAGCGATTCCCCGGAAGTTCCGGAGCGGGTGGAGAGCGACTCTTGCGCCCTGGCGGTGTTTGAGTGAAGGTCACGAGTCGATCGAACAGGTCATAACGCAGGCTGGACGGTGGCGCGCCGTGCAGGTATGCTTTCAACACGAACCTTAAAAGGGGAACCACGCAACATGAAACAGTCACCGATAATTTTCGCAAGCGCAGTGGCCCTGGGGATGTTGGTTGTGGTGGGCTGTTCGAAGCCGGCATCCGAGGACACGCTGCCGCCACCCAAGCCGGTCACGGCAAAAGCCCTCGAGTTTCCCCCGCCGACCAACCTGGCATCCACGCCTTCGGCCGTGCAAGTGGCACCGGCCACGTCGGCTGTACCCGCGGCCACGGAAGCTTCGCAAGAGGATTCACCGGCGCAACTGGTCGGGCAGGTCAAGCAGTTTGAGGCCGATTACCAGGGCACGGCGGACTATCAAAAGCGGGTGGTGATCATTTACAACCTCAGCTCGGTCGAATCGCCCGAAACCATCGATGCCATCGGCCGGCTGTTCCTCAACGAGAAGGACAAGGACCTGAAAATCGAGTTGGTGAACTCCCTGTTGGACATCGAAGGCGAAAACGACAAGAAACTGGCGATCCTCGGCACCGCCATCCACGCCGACCAGCCGAAGGAGGTGCGTCTCGGAGCGATCGACGGAATGGGGGACACGGAAGACAAGCGCGCGATCCAGGTCTTGCAGACCTTGCTCACCGACCCCGATGAAGACATACGACAGAACGCGCAGGATACCATCGATCAGTTACAAACGGACGTGACGCCGCCGCCAATGCCGGCCCAAACGCCCGCTCAACCAGGCAAATAGGCGCGGGCGGATCGCGACATTGCCCTTGTAGCCGCGAAACATTTTCGCGGTGGGAGGGGGCCGCGAATGCGATTCGCGGCTACAATCTGGCGGCATTGCCGACGTGCGCCCCCGAGGGAAACTGGCGGGAAGATAATCGTTGACGGAGGCGCGGGCTTCCGGTATGTTTTTCGCCCCTTCCCAAGAGGAAAAGGACACATTATGTATGCAGTAATTCGAACAGGTGCCAAGCAGTATCGCGTCCAGCCCGGCGACGTTTTGGAGGTTGAACTCCTCGACGGCGAGAAGGGCAAGGAGATTGCGTTGGAGGACGTTTTGTTGGTGGCCGACGGCGAGAAAATCCAGGTCGGCAAGCCCAACATCAAAGGCGCGCGCGTGACCGCCGAGGTCATTGAGGAGGACAAGAAGGGCAAAAAGGTCATCGCCTTCAAGTTCCGCCGTCGCGAAGGCTACCATCGCAAACGCGGCATCCGCGCGCACCATACCGTTTTGAAGATCAAAGAAATCATCGTATAGTGGCTTGGTAGGGATGGCTCTCCGAGCCGTCCGCAGTGAGGAGTGACCCGTCATGGCACATAAAAAAGGTCAAGGTAGTTCAAGGAACGGACGCGATAGCGTCAGCAAGCGGCTCGGCGTGAAACGATTCGGCGGCGAGACCATCAGCGCCGGCAGCATCATCATCCGCCAGCGCGGTTCCCGTTTCGTCGCGGGCGCCAACGTCGGCATCGGCCGCGACTGGACCCTGTTCGCCCTGACCGACGGCCAGGTCCGCTTCGACAAGCAGGGCCGCCGCGTCAACATCGACCCCGTCGCCGCGCCCGCCAGCAAGTCGTAACAATTCGCTGTTGCAGTGGAAGGCAATATCCATTTGTAGGGCAAGCGGCCCGCTTGCCACCGGTTGGGTTCTCGACCATGAGCCCCTACACAAATTACGACGATCTCGCCCGTTTGGAATACGGGCGCATTTTGTGGCGCAATCCACAGGATCGCGAACAACTCATTCGTCACTGGACCGACCTGCGGCATCCCCATCGTGAACGCTTCCTACAGAATCGCATATTAGTCGAGAAGCTGCTCGCCTCGCGTCCTGAAGATGATTCTATTTTGGAAAGTGAATTGATTCAACATGGCACAAGCCTGCGTGCTGCGATGCGCGAAATTCCGCCCGTCTTTGGGTCTTTCTGGCGTGGTTGATGGGGTGCGCTATGACAAGTTTCCATTTACAGAAAGAAGAGATGCGACCCCAATGTCTACCACAATTAACCACAAGCGGCGTGGAATAATAGTTTGTGGCTCCCAACAAATTGGAGACCGAATTGTCTGATGTTGAGACCTGACCCCATTCTACATGCCATTCTACATTCAGTAGCGAAAACGAACTTGCGTCAAAAAGAAACCGTCCAGAGTGCAGAGTTGACTCCAATGATGAAACTACAATATCTGCAACATGGAGCAACTGAGTGAAATGAAATCTCTTATCATCGCAAGCGGCCTCATTATGGTTTTGAGCCTTTCGGGGTGTACTCAAGGCAGCGATAACGTCCAGCAACGAGCATTATTAACGGCGATTCAACATGGCGAAGAAAACGCAAGTAGCAATCCAACCAATTTCACTGCGCAGAGTAACTTATTGGAATTGTACGCAGCGTACTTTACGCTGCTACCAACAAATTCCATGTCTCAAGCGGAAACTTATCGGCAGAAGGGCCTCGTCACGGCCGAGCATGCGCTGGCTTTAGCGCCGAACACCTACGCGCGTGTGTTCATCGGCATGGCACTCGAGAAGCTTAAGGAGCCACGTCGCGCTCTTTCCATTTACAAGGAGTACTTAGCGGAAGGAGACAAGGCTGGGGCTGAATACACCCGTAATGCCCCAGTCGATCAAAGGCTGCGTCCCGAATTGCAGACGGAAGTAGAGCAATTACGGGTTGGGATCAAGCGTCGGGTGCGGGAAATAGAAGGTCAATAACAAGGGCTGTTGCATTAGTGATCAAATTGACTTCCTGATTTCGCATAGAAGGCATCAACCAATTAGCAACGAGATCGCCGGCTACCGCTACCAGTCACTTAGGCCGGCTGACATTCATAAGATTGTTATGGTAAAGTTTTCGCCTCATGGCGACGTTGAACAACTTAACCGAGAAGGCGGCGGGGGACGCGGAGCTTTCGCGCGGCGACGTGGCGGAGGCGATGCGGGCGTTGCTGGACGAGGCGGTCGCGGAGGAGGCGAAGGGGGACTTTCTCACGGCGTTGGCGCGCAAGGGGGAGACTGCGGGGGAAATCGCGGCGTTTGCGCTGGAGTTGCGTTCGCGCGCGGTCGATCCGCAGATCGATCCGGCGCGGTTCGGCGGGGTGGTGTTGGACGTGGTCGGCACGGGCGCGGACATGTCGCACACCTTTAATGTTTCCACGTGCACGATTTTCGTAGCGGCGGCGGCCGGCGTGGCGGTGGCCAAACACGGTAATCGCGCGATCACCAGCAAGTGCGGCAGCGCGGATGTATTGACGGCGCTGGGCGCGAAAATCGAACTGTCGCCCGAGGCGGCGCGGCGTTGCCTCGAAACATCGGGCGTGACGTTCTTGTTTGCGCAGCATTATCATCCCGCGTTCAAGTCCATCGCACCCGTGCGGCGCAAACTGGCAGAACGCAAGCAGCGCACCGTGTTCAATATTCTCGGCCCGCTGGTCAACCCCGCGCACCCGACGCATCAACTCGTTGGCGTATTCGATCGCGGGTTGGTCGGCAAGTTCGCGGAGGTCCTGCGCTTGCTTGAAGTGAAACACGCGCTGGTCGTGCATGGAGACGGGCTCGACGAATTGTCCACTTTGGGGGTCAATACGATGGCGGAATTGTGGGCGGGCCGCATCGAGCAGACCGAGCGCGATTTCCGCGTGCCGCATACTTCGTGGCGGGGCGTGGTCGTCAAGCCGGAGGAACTATTCGGCGGGGACGCGACGACGAACGCCGGTATCGTGCGGGACGTATTGAGCGGCAAGGACCGTGGTCCGCGGCGCGATATCGTGTTGTTGAACGCGGCCGCGGCGCTCGTGGTTGCGGAAAAGGTGACGGATTTCGCGAGTGGCTGGAACGTGGCGGCGGAATTGATCGACAGCGGCGCCGCGCTGGAAAAGCTGGAACGATTTGTGGAAGCGACCAATCGGGAGTAAATTCTCTGGTGCGAGCAGCCCTGGCAAAACCTTTGGATTGGTGCTCGATTCAACTCGCGCGGTTAAGCGTGCATCGTGGTTCGGGCGACGCTGGACAAGTGGCGGAAGTTGAATCGTTCATCGAGGACCCGGACTTCTTCGGCGATTCCGTCACGGCCCCGAAAGACCTGCGATTCACCACCAAGCGCGCGTTTCAGTTCACTTCGCCGGTCGTGTCACCCTGGAAGCGCAACAACACGGTGCATGGGCGGCTTTTCACGACGGGCAAACGATGGCAGGACAAGCCGGTGGTTATTCTGCTGCATGGTTGGAACATGCAAGCGGGCTATCACGTATTGTTCCCGCACCTGGCGCGGCGTTTGACGAAGCAGGGGGTGAACGTGGCGATGTTCGCGTTGCCTTACCATACCCGGCGCAAACCGCGCGGCAAAAAAGCGATCCACAACTTTCTCTCCGGCGACCTGGTGCACGTCGTGCAGGCGGCCCATCAATCACTGGCCGATGCCCGGGCGCTGATTGCGTGGCTCACCGAACAAGGCTGTCCGCGGATCGGGCTGTGGGGCATTTCGCTCGGCGCGTGGTTGAGCGGGTTGCTTGCCTGCGAGGATGCCCGCATTGATTGCGCGGTATTGATGTCACCAGTGTCGCGGATGGATCGGGTGATTGCGGAGTTGGATTTCTGCGCGCCCATTCGCCGCAGTCTCGGTGGCGCGCGGGTAAATCTCAACTCGCTGAACCTGGTGAATCGCGAACTGAAACTTGCGCCGGAGGATGTTCTACTGGTCGCGTCCGAACACGATTTGTTCGCGCCGATCCGGACGGCGGAGGAACTCTGCGAGGCGTGGGGCGGGACGGAGTTGTGGCGGTTGCGGCATGGCCACATCAGCGTGCTGATGTCGATGCCAGTGATGGAGCGCACGGTCGGGTGGATTGCAGGGAGGTTGTTGCGTGACCGTTGACCGGGTATTTCTTGACGAATTTTTCCCTGTCCGAAGGGCATAACCAAGATGTTTCTTCTGTACATTCATCACCCCGGCAGGCATTTGAATTGCTTTGTTATGGCCAGCGAGAAACAAAAGTCGATGATTCACATAGACTACCAAGTATTGGCTGAAGGCAAGGCCCGTGACAGCCATGTCGATATTCGCCTGGTCAAGAAGGCCAAGGGGTTCCTGGGTCGAGGCGCGCGGGAAGAGATCGTGCGGATCATGGATCCGCTCTTGCGTCTTCAGGCCGGGGAGATTGCCCAGCGGCTGGTGACTCCGCAATCGCTCCATGAAGTCGGACAAGAGGCCGTGCTCGAGGCCATCAAGGTGTATCGGATCGGGCAGAAGGAAAGTTTCCGGGAATTCGCCATGATTTACACGCGGCAGGCGATGGTGCTCGCCAGGAACAAAGTGGCCGTTCCCGATCCGCATGCGCCGCGGCCCGATCTGCCACCGCGGCAGTTCTAGAATAGAATTGCATTCGTTTCCCCGTCGCCGCATCCTAGCGGCATCATGCTCATCAGCAAGAAAATCAACGACGCCATCAACCAGCAAATCGGCAACGAATTTGGCGCGTCGCTGCAATACGTGGCGATTGCCGCCCACTTCGACGAGGAAGCGCTGCCGCAGTTGGCGGCGCACTTCTACCAGCAGGCCGAAGAAGAGCGCGATCACGCGATGCGGTTCGTGAAATTCCTCGTGGATACGGATGGTGAAGTGGTCATCCCCGCGGTCAAGGCGCCGAAAGGCAAATTCGCCTCGGCCGAGGAGGCGGTGAAATTGTCGCTCGACTGGGAGGTCGAGGTGACCAACCAGATTCACAAGCTTGTCGATCTGGCCAAGAAGGAAGTCAATTACACCACGGACAATTTCCTGCAGTGGTTTGTCAAGGAACAGCTCGAGGAGGTTTCGTCGATGGATAACCTTCTCAAGGTGATCCGCCGCGCCGGCCAGGATGGTTTGTTGCGCGTGGAAGAATATCTCGCCCGGAAGTCCGGTCGGGAAATCGTTGGCGGAAGAGAACCTCCCCTGAATTGCGAATTTGCCTGGGAGTAGCAGTCCCATGGTTCGTGAACAAATCCAATCGCGCGGCATCACGGATGCCCGGGTGCTGGCCGCGATGACGAAGGTCCCGCGGCATGAATTCGTGCCGGAACACCTGGCCGATGCAGCTTACGAAGACCATCCGCTTCCCATCGGCTACAGCCAGACCATTTCCCAACCCTACATCGTCGCGTTGATGACGGAGTTGCTGCAAATTGAGCCGGGCGCAAAGGTATTGGAAGTGGGTACGGGCTCGGGATATCAGACAGCGATTCTCGCGGAAGTCGGCGCGCGGGTTTACTCCGTTGAAATCGTTGAACCGCTGGCCAAAACGGCGGCGCAACTCCTCCAGCGGCTTGGTTACACCAGCGTTCAGGTGAAACAGGGTGACGGTTATCTCGGCTGGCCCGAGCACGCTCCGTATGACGCGATTATCGTCACCGCGGCAGCCGCCCACGTCCCGCCGCCGCTGGTCGAGCAACTCAAGCCGGGCGGTCGCCTGGTAATTCCCGTGGGTGATGGGCAGCCGCAGCAATCACTATTGCTCGTAGAAAAGGGCGCAGACGGCGGCCTCACGACCCACAACGTGGCGTCGGTCCTGTTCGTGCCATTGACCCGCGAAACTCGAGCGTGAGAGTGGGGGGATTTTACAACCCCGAATCAAGCACCGAGCGGACGAGGTGATTGAGCGACTCGATGTTGTAGGGCTTCTGCAGGTAACCCAGGCAGCCATGGCGCAACATGCGCTGGCCTTCCTGGTCGTGGCTGTAACCGCTGGAGACGATCACGCGCACCGTCGGGTTGATTTCTTTCATGTGCGCGAATAATTCAGAACCGCTCATCCGCGGCATCACCATGTCGGCGATTACCAAATCGATATCCTGCTGGCGCTCACGATACATCGAGAGCGCGGAAGCGCCATCCGGCGCACTGAGCACTCTATAGCCCTTCGCTTCGAGACCGATTTGCGCCATCTCGCGGATGACTTCCTCGTCTTCAGCGAGCAGGATGCACTCCTGGCCGCCGCGCGCCACCGCGGTCGGTTGCACGGGCACGGGGGTCAGCGCCTTCTTCGTGGCCGGCAGGAAAATCTCGAAGAGCGTTCCCAGCCCTGGCTGCGATTCGACACGAATTTCACCGCCAAAGCCCTTCACGATGCTCAGCACCAACGAAAGGCCGAGCCCCGTTCCTTTGCCGGGCCGCTTGGTGGTGAAGAACGGCTCAAAGATGTGCGAAAGCGTGGCGGCATCCATGCCCGAGCCCGTATCGCGGAACGCCAGCACCAAGTAATCGCCGTCGGGGAGCGAGAGCGCGGGACGGAATGGATCGGTCGCTTCGAGACGAATGTTGCGGGTCGTGATGGTCAACATGCCGCCTTCCGTCATCACGTCGCGCGCGTTGACGGCGATGTTGAGGAAGACTTGCTCGAGCTGGGATGGATCGACCTCGACGGAGTGGAGGTTTTTGGCAAACTGGCGCTGGATGAGAATTGCCTTGTCGAAGCTGCGGTCGAGCATTTTCAAAGTCTGCTCGATGCAGTCGTTGGCGTTGACGACGGCGAGGCGCGGGATTTCGCGGCGCGCAAAGGCGAGCAACTGCTTCGTCAGCGCTGCGCCGCGATGCGCGCTGGCCTCGGTCGCCTCCAGGTAGCGATAGGTCGGGCTGGCCGGATCGGTTTGCTGCTTGACGTAGCTGGCGCACGCCAGAATCGCCGCGAGCACGTTATTGAAATCGTGGGCGATGCCACTCGTCAGCGCGCCGATGGACTCGATCTTTTGCACCTGCACGAGGTCGCGGTACAACTCCTCGGCCTGTACCGCGCTGGCAATGATGTTGGCGACGGTCAGCATTTCCGCGGCGAGGGAAGGCGAGATGTCACGCGGGCTGCGGTAGAAGACACCGATAAGGCCGACGAGTTCGTGGCGGCGAACGACGGGATTCAGCGCGGCGCAGACGATGCGTTCGCGCCCGCACACATCGATGAGGGATTCGGGCCCCGTTTGCGCCGGGTTGTTCAGGAGGAGCTGGCGCGGTTCCTGGTGCGCCTGCTCGAACATGGGGAATGACCACTCGGCTGCCTCGAGTTGTTCAACATTGTGGCCCGTGAAACCGAACGCGCCCTTGAGGGTAAAGTGCGGGTGGCTGTTGTTCTCGGCAACCCAGGCTGCGATGAGGTCGGCCTCGAAAAGCTGCGCGATTTTTTCGAGGACTTCCGTCGACATTTGCGCGACGTCGAGTTTATCGATCAAGGCGCGGGAAATCTGGTTGAGCGTGGATTGCCTTTGGAAGGCGAGCCGTTGCGAAAGCTCAAGTTCGCGGTCGCGGGCCGCCTCAAGTTCTTCCTGCTTTCGCTGCGTGCGCTGGACGTGAAGATAGGTTTCGGCGGCGGCGAGGGACACGAGCAACAGCGAAGCGCTGCTCAATGGCAAACTGACCTGGACCCACGAATCGTTATCGTTGTTGAGCCGCCCGATGAGCATGTAGGAGAGCGTAATCACCAGCGCCATCCCGTAAAGTCGTGCGCGTGGAGACAACTCCCGAACGTCAGGTTTTATGGCCGTTGAATGCGCCATGGAAACATCTCATCGTGGCATGGGCACAAATGGGAGCAGGGAATATGCCGCCAGTGAGAAATGCGAAAAAACACAGGGTTTTTACCCATATTTTGAATCAAAACCTGACTGGTTTCACAGTTCGTTTTCGCATGGTAGATTCCAGACGGTGGTCCCATGGCATGATTGAGGGGACCCCGAGGAGAACGCGGAACAGCTCCGAAGCACCGGAAAGATTTTCGGATTGCACGGCGCTGTCGATTGCCAGTATGTACTGGGCAGCCAATGACATGCCTGGCCTCTCAATGAAACGCAGAACACGATCCTGGCTCCGGTTGACGCTGCTGCTACTTTTGGTGGGCGGCGTGTATCTCGTGATGCGCAACTTCGAGCAGCAGTTCGTCTACGCCCCCAGCTCGTTTATCAGGAAGACGCCCCGCCAGGCCAAACTGTCCTTTGACAACATTGCCCTGACGACCGACGACGGCGTCAATATTCAAGGGTGGTTTGTTCCCGGCACGCGGGCCGGAAGATGCAGCCGCAACCAATTCGCCGCCTCCGACATTGCTTTTCTTCCACGGCGGGGTTGGCAACCTCAGCGACTATCTCGAAAAAATCCACCTCCTTCACGACATGGGCGTGGATGTATTCGCCGTTGACTACCACGGCTACGGCAAAAGTGGGGGTACCCCGAGCGAAAGCGGACTCACCAGTGACGCCGCTGCCGCCTACTTCTACCTGACGGAGAAACGCCATGTGAAACCTGACCAAATCTACTTTTACGGTGAAGACCTGGGCGCCGCCGTGGCAATCGACCTGGCAACGAAAGTGCCGGCGGCGGGCCTGATCGCGGAAGGCGCGACAGCCTCGGTCATCGAAAAGGTCGAGGAAGCGTGGCCGCTGATCCCGTGGCAGTATCTCCTGCGCAACAAATTCGATTCCCTGACCAAAATCCGGGAGGTGCACATGCCGCTCTTGATTATCCATAGTGCTGACGACGAAGTAGTGCCGCTCAACGATTCCCGCCGCCTTTGCGCGCTGGCGCATGAACCGAAAGAGACTCGTTGAGATTCACGGCACCCATCGCGACGCCTTTGTCCATTCCTTTGACCTGTACTACGACAAGGTCTCGCATTTTATTTATGACCAGCCCAAAACCAATACCGCGGACATCCTTCCTTCAACGCAGAACGCGGCGGCGGCGTCCAAAGAGCCAACGCCATGATGAAAGTGCTCGCGCTTTTGCTCCTGTCATTGCCGGGGACGCTACGTCCGGCCCTGGCCGCCGACACGTTACGTCCCGAGCAACTGAGCCCGGGCATGAAGGGATACGGCTTGTCGGTGTTCAAGGGCACCAAGCCCGAGCGCTTCGAGGTCGAGGTCATTGGCGTATTACACAATGCGTTGCCCAAACAGGACATGATTCTCATTCGCCTGAGCGGGGCGGACCTGGAAAAACACAAGGTCATCGCGGGCATGAGTGGAAGCCCGGTGTATATTGACGGCAAGCTCATTGGCGCGCTCGCCTACGGCTGGACATTTGAAAACGACCCATTGGCCGGCGTCACACCAATCCATAATATGATGGCGGAACTGAAACGACCCGTCGTGGGCCCATCGACCATCAATGCGTCCGTCTCGCTGGGTCGCACATCATCATCAATGACGACGCCATTCGCCCTGCCAAGGACCGCCTTTGCCCAAGCCGACGACCTTGGCGCGCCACGTCCATTGCTTACGCCGCTCTCGCTGGGCGGTTTCAGTTCGCGCGTGCTGGAACGATTTGCTTCGAATTTTGCCGGCTTGGGCATGATGCCAATCGCGGCCGGTGGCGCGGGCGCCGGGGTGCTGCCACGCCGCAACGGTGATATGGAACCCGGCGGTTCGATTGGCGTGCAGTTAATGCGCGGTGACATGGACGCCACGGCGGTCGGCACGGCCACGTACGTCGACAACAATCGTATCCTGGCGTTCGGGCACCCGTTTTTCCAGGGCGGCTCCGTGCAGGCGCCGGCCGTGCTCGCCGAGGTGCACACCATCATGTCGAGCGTCGAGCGTTCGTTTAAGATGGCCAGTCCCATCGCCGAGATCGGTTCGATGATCGGTGACTGGCAGAGTTGCATCGTCGCGGACGCGAAAGTGCAGGCGCGGATGATCCCGATCAGTATCGACGCGGCCAATCACGACCTGGGGCAGTCGGAGCACTACGATGTCGAGGTGATGAATAATCAGGCTTTCACGCCGCAACTGGTGCTCATGGCGATCGCGCAGGCCGTCAACGCCGCGTCGGGTTCCTCGCAGGACACCACGGTGCGGATTTCCGTGGGCGCTGAACTGGCCCCTCTGAAAGCGGGTGGAGCGTCGCGGACCATTGCGGTAACGAATACCTTCTTCAGTGCGGCGGGCGGCATCCTGAACATCGAGGGTCTCATGCCGCTGCTGGCGATGTTCAACACCCCGTTCGGTAGCCCGACCGTGAAACATGTCGATGTGAAAGTGGATGCGGCTCTGACGCGCCAAACAGCGGAGATCAAGCGCGCGTACTTTGAGAAGTCGGAAGTCCAACGCGGTGAGACGGCGTCACTCAAAATCGTGCTGAAACCATTTGGCCAGCCCGAGGTCACGAAGACGATTCCCATCGAAGTGCCCGCGGCAACGGACATGTTGCGATACCTTATCGTCACGGTGGTCGCGGGGGACAGTGCGCCGCCCGACGCCGCGCCGCCCGAAAGTCTCGATGATTTTCTTGATTTGATACAAAAGGGACATCGCAACACCGATTTGGTGGCGCTGCTGCCGACGCACGGCCAGGGGATGCAGTACCGCGGTAAACTGTTGAAAAAACTTCCGCCCAGCGTTGTTGGCATTTTGGACGACTCGAGCACCGGGGATGTGGCCGCCGCGGCGGACATTTCACAGCTGGTGGAGCCCACGGACTGGGTTCTCAGCGGTCAGGCCACGGTTCGCGTCCCGATCAGACAGGAATAATATCGCATGAAGATCCTCTTCTCCGCCTTGCTTGCCATCCTCCTTAGCGCGGTGACGGTCGAGGCCGTCAAGACCGAGCGGTGGGAATTGAAATCGCCGCAGGATTTCATGCGTGGCAAACTACAACAACTCATCGTCACAAGCGGCGGCGAATTGCGGCTGGGGTATGGCACCACAAAACTCGGCGAGTTCGCCAAGGAAATCTGGTGCTCGGCGGTCGATCGCGATGGCGTTATTTATTTTGGCACGGGCTCGCCGGCCGAGGTTTACGCGCTCGGCAAGGACGGCCGGACCACCAAGCTTTTCGAGGCCGATTCCATTGCCATCACGGCGGTCGCGCTCGATTCCCACGGCAATCTTTACGCGGCGACGATGCCGGAGGGCAAGATCTACAAGATCTCCACGACGGGCAAGGGGGCGGCGGCAAAAGCGGATGAGCCGTTCAGCAGGCTGCGCGCGCCATACATCTGGTCGTTGATCGCGGACAAACAGGAGCGCCTATTCGCGGGTACCGGCCCTGACGGAAAGATTTTTCACGTCAGCGCCGATGGCAAGGCGGAAGAATGGTACGCCGCCGAGGATTCCAACATTTTGTGCCTGGCGCTCGATGCCGATGGCGCGCTGCTTGCCGGCGGCAGCGACCGCGGCTTGCTCTATCGCGTCACGGAAAAGGGCAAAGGCGTCGTCCTCCACGAATTCGCGGAGGACGAGGTAAGGGCGCTCGCCGTGAACGGCAACGAAGTTTATATTGGGGTGAATCGGCAGAAGATCAGGCGGCCTCGTGGCGCAGCGGCGCGACGCCCCAGCGCGGCGGAGTTCGAAGACCTCACGCAGCAGTTGACCAGCCAGTTCGGCGCGGCGGCGACAACCGAGACCATGGGACGCGAGCGCGAGACGCCGCCGGAAGCGCGCTTGGCAAATTTACTCGCGGGCACTCTTTACGTGTGGCATGCCGATGGGCGTGTCGACCGGCTGGCGAATTGGGACAATGAATCCATCCTGGATGTGAAGGTCGACGGTGAAGGCGCAGTGTTGGCCGGTATGTCGGGCCAGGGCCGCGTGTACCGTGTCCGCGACAGCCAGAATTGGGAACTACTGTTTGATTTCGACGAGCAGCAGGCGCTGACGCTTGCCATGCGTGACGGCAAGCTGGCGTTCGTCGGCACCGGGAATATCGGCAACGCTTACGGCGTGGACGCGCAGAAGGCGCGTGATGGCGAGTTGACGAGCGAAGTGCACGATTGTCGTTTTCTTACGACGTGGGGCAATCTTTCGTGGATGGGTAACGGCGCGATTGCCATTGCCACTCGCACAGGCAACACCGCGTTGCCGGACTCGACATGGTCGGCCTGGGCTGAGCCCGCCAAAACCTCACCCACCAAGGTGACGAGCCCGCGCGCGCGATTTATCCAGGTGCGCGCCCAACTTACCGCAGCTTCCGACCCTGTGTTGGAGTCGTTGGACCTGTATTACCGGATGCAGAATCAAAAGCCGGAAGTTTCGTCGATTGAGATTGGCGACAAGCCCAAGACGGCCTCGGAAAAATCAAAGAGTGACCTGCCGAACGATTTAAAGTCGGACGACGGCGACACCGAAGCCACCGCCAGCGCGGCCGCGCAACGCTCGACCGGCCCGCCCAAAACAGAGGAAGACCGCCCGAAACCGGCCACGCCCATCAAGGAAATCCATTGGCGCGCGAGCGACAAGGACGGCGACACGCTTGTCTACCGGCTTTTCTACCAGGCCGATGGGGACCAGGCCTGGGTGCCGGCGTTTTTGGACAAGCCGTTGAAGAAGATGGAATACTCCTGGAACACGGAGTCCATTCCCGACGGCTGGTATCGCATCAAAGTCGTCGCCAGTGACGAGGAGTCCAATCCCGCGGGAGAAGCGTTGACCGATGAAAAAATCAGCGACCTCGTCAAAGTGGACAACACGCGCCCAGAGGTGCTGCAACTCGCCTATGACGCGGCCGGCGGGATTCTCAAGGGAGTGGCGCGCGACAACCTCAGCCTGATTCGCTATCTCGAATACTCAATCGACGGCGGCGATTGGAAGTTTTTTGCCCCGAAGGACGGCGTGTTCGACGACCGCGAAGAAGCGTTCGAGGTCAAACTCGGCCCGCTCGGGGCCGGTTTGCATTTTATCGCCGTGCGCGCGACCGATGAGGATGGAAACATCGGCGTCGAGAAGGTGTCGGTGCGGGGAAAGTGATCCTAGCCGTGCTTCCATGATTCGTCTCGAAAACGTCAGTGTTGAATATCGACTGAAGAGCGAACGCGTGCAGGCACTGCGGAACCTTAACCTGCGCATTGTCGAGGGGAGCTTCGAGGCGATCATGGGGCCGAGCGGTTCCGGCAAAACGACGCTCATCCAACTGATTGCGGGTTTGCTCACGCCCACGGCCGGCGAAGTCATCGTCTCCGGCGAAAACCTGAGCTGCCTGGACGACGAAAAAATCTCCGCATTCCGCAATCGCACCATCGGTTTCGTCTTCCAGTTCTTTAATTTGCCGAGTTATTACACGGCAGTGGACAATGCCGCGTTGCCGTTGGTGTTCGCGGGAGTGGACGAACGGACGCGTCGGATACGGGCCCGCACCCTGTTGGCGGAGTTTGGGCTGCAAGATCGGCTGGACCACCGGCCGGACCAGCTTTCGGGCGGCGAGGCGCAACGCGTTGCGATCGCTCGCGCCTTGATCAACAATCCGAAGATCATTCTCGCCGATGAGCCGACGGGGAACCTCGACCGCGAGACGGGCGCGCACGTGATGGAGTTATTGCAGAAGATCAACCGCGAGCGCGGCGTGACGGTCTTAATGGTGACGCACGACGAGAGGGCCGCGGGGTACGCCCAGCAAATCATTCGCATCGAGAAAGGAGAATTGGCGTGATCCGCCGCCGCGATTACCTGCGGCTAACGACGCAAAAGCTGGCGCTGCGGAAGAAGCGGGCGATCTTTGCCATTATTTCCGTCGCGCTCGGCGTGATCGTGGTGGTCACGGCAAATTCTTTGCTGGAAGGCGTGCGCGATGTGGCCGTGAAGACGATTTGGACGGAAGAGATCGATCCCGACCTGATTCGCGTGTATGCGGGAGATAACCCCTATGAACTGCTCCCGCCGGAAGAGGGGCCGAAACCGAAGGCGAAGAAACGAATCGAGTATTTGAGTGAAGCGGTGTTCGACGAGATCCGCGGCTGGTCCGGGGTGGAGGCGGCCGACCGGCCCATCGTGGTGCAACCGGTGAGCGTGAACGTGTTCGACAAGCGTCCACGCGGCGCGAACGAACTCCAGGGGGTGCCCGAGCCGATGTTGTTGCGGTACGTAACCGACCGCGCGCTGGTGACCGCGAATACCAATGCGATCCCGCTGGTCGTCGGTGAGCGCAACGTGCTGCTCCGTTTCGATGAGAAGCATGGCAAACTCGAGCCCGATCCCGCGGGCAAGCAGGGGTGGCTCGGTCGCGAAGTCACGATCCTGCTGGGTGACAACTACGCGCGGATCTCCCGATTTCAGTACGATTACAACAAGCGCGAGTTCAAACCATTAAGCGAGGATGAGGTCACGTCGCAACACGACGCGATGGAACGCAGCTTCCGTGTGCAGTTCGACACGGCCATCTTCAATACAACACTTGTGCTCAAAGGGCGCATTGCCGGATTTTGTCCCGGCAGCAAGGTATTCATCCCTCTCGACACGGCGGCGATGTGCGAGAAATGGATCGACCAGCGCAACCGCCTCGCTTCGCGGAATCCTCCGCGCGAGACCAGTGAAGTGGTTTATGGCGAGCGGGGCCGCCGCACGCCGAAACCGGGCGAGTACACCGAAGGCGTGGTGCTGGTGAAAAAGGGGGCGGACGTCGAAGCCATTGCCAAACGCATCGAGGAAATGGGATTTTCCGTCGCGACCCAGGCGCGCACGTTCGAGGAACAGGCGCGGGCGTTCGACAGCAGCATGCGCATTGTGAAGAAGGTGGCGTTCGCGTTCGGCGGCCTGATTCTCGGGTTGGCGTGCGGGCTGGTCTGGAGCACCACCTCGAAGACGGTTTCCGACAGCCGCGTCGACATCGGGCTTTTCCGCGCGCTGGGCGCCACGAAACGCGAGATTCGCCGCCTGTTTCTCGGCGAAGCGATGCTGCAGGGCGTGCTCGGAACGGTGGTGGGAATGGTGCTGGGCTGGGCGCTGGCGCTGGTGATCAGCCATTGGGTGATCGGCTTTGCGCGCCGCTCCGTTTATGAACCCGAGGAGGCGCTGCTCATTCCCAACTCGATTTTTTCCCTGAATCTTCGGTTTTGCCTCCTGCTCATCGCGGGGGCCGGGTTCGTCTCACTCCTGGCGGGATTGTTACCGGCCAATCGGGCGGCCAAGGTGGATCCCGTGAAGGCGTTGAAAAGAGAGTAGGCGAAAGTGCGGGCTAGACGCGGATGGGGAGCAGGACAAAAGGAAAACCGGCGTGGTAGAAGCGTTTTTGGATGGCGAAGACGGTATAGTTGTGGAGCCAACGAGAGGCAAACGTATCTTTCGGGAAAACGAGCTGGCCGCCGAAGAATACGCAATTGGGGAATTTCGCGGCGATCTTTGGGGCGATATGATCCAGTTCTTCCACGACATCCGTGCCGAGCCCGTAAAAGCCCTCGGCATAATGGCCGTGCTCACGCATGTAGTCGACATAGTGTTCGAGTTCGTCGAGCACGTGGCTGCGAAGACGATCGATTTCGTCGGAACCCTTGAAGTTACCGGCATCGATGATTCCCACCTGCACGAAGACGAAGTTTTTGAAGACGCCCCCGAACACGCGCATGACCCCCAGGAGCGTGTGCAGTCCGAGGCCGTTGTAGCCGCTAACGAGAATGACAGCGGTCTTGGCTTTCGGGTTGCAGACGGGGTCGGGCTTGGCTTCCACCGGCTCGTCCATACCCGTATCGATGGCGGCGACCTTGACGAGATCATTGAGCCGGCGGAGCAAACGGCCCGTATAACGATAGTGGCGATGAATCAACAAGGAGATAATCACCAGGCCGGCGGTCAGCAGGATGGTGATCCAGCCGCCTTCCCAAAATTTGAGGGAGGTCATCACGACCAGGATCGTGCTGCAAAGAAGCAGGCCGAGGCCATTGATGAAAAGCTTCTTGCGGCGATGCTCGATGACTTTTTCCGCGGTCCACCAGTGGCGCACCATCCCCAGTTGCGAGAGCGCGAAGGTAATGAACACATTGATACTGTAGAGCACCACCAGGATCTGTACCCGGCCGGCCGACAACCACATAACCAGGAACGCGGCGAGGCCCATGAGCAGGATGCCATTCTGCGTGACGAGCCGATCGCTCAGCGTGGCGAATTTCGTCGGCATCCAACGGTCGAGCGCCATGCTGGAGAGAACGCGCGGGCCATCGAGGAAGCCGGCCTGCGCGGCGACAAACAGGAGGAGCGCCTCGGAGATCAGGGTTATCAACACAAACCAGCGCGCGCCACTGCCCCAGTGGGCGGTGAGGTTCTCAAAGAGCACCGCATTGAGGGTCTTTCGCGGGTCGTAGGTAACATGCAGGAAGAGATAGGCGAACATCAATCCCGTGGCGGTGAACGCCAGCGAGATGGCCATGTAATGCATCGTCCGTTTGCCCGTCTGTACTTTCGGTTCGCGTAGAATGGGCAGGCCATTACTGACCGCCTCGATTCCGGTGTAGGTGCCGGCGCCCATGCTGTACGCGCGCAACATTAATAACATCGTCCCCATCAGCCCGAGTTCGGCGTGCGCCTGTCGGACATTATCCATTGTTGTGGTCAAGACCTGGCCGAACTCGCCCGCGTGTACGACCAGCGCGTAGACGATCACGAAGGCATGGGTGATTACGAAGACCATGAACACCGGCACGAGCGCCACTACCGACTCTTTCACACCGCGCAAATTCAGCAGGGTCAGCGCCAACACGCCAAGAATGGCAAAGGCCAGCTTATGTGGCAGCCACGTCTCGGGTAGAAAACTAAATAGGGCATCCGCGCCGCTGGCGATCGAGATCGTGATCGTCAACACGTAGTCAATGAGCAGCGCGCAACCGGAAATCATGCCAACGGTGGGCGAGAGCAGTTTGCTCGCAACGAGATAACCACCGCCGCCCGTTGGGAACAATTCAATGATCTGCGAGTAGCTCGTGCTGATAATGAAGACGGTCAGCGCTGACGCCAGGCCGACGAAAATGCTCAGGTAGGGATGCGAGCCCAGCGCCAGGAACGCCTCTTGCGGGCCGTAGCAGGACGACGACAACCCGTCGGCGCCCAGTCCGACCCACGCGAGAAAAGCGATCAGCGAGAGCTTGTGAAAGACAGAACGATCATGCGGGCTGAGCGAACGGCCGATGACCAGGTCCTTGACCCGCTTTGGTAATGTCGTCCCCGAGGGATCTATTCTTTTCTCATCCGCCATTTGGCAACCCAATGACTCACCTAAGCCCGCCAGACTAGCGAATTGGCATCAAAACACAAGCGCCACTTACGGCTGGTCCGGGGTGACTCACGCGGCGGCTGGAGACGGTGTGATGTTCTGTTTGCGGAACAGGCGGATCGGCAAGACGACAATGGGCACTCCCGCGAAGCGCAGCCGCCGTTGGATGGCGAACGCCGTCTCGTTGTGCAGGATGCGGTCGAACCATTTGGGTTCATCGAAGACGACTTCACCCGCAAAGAAAACGGCCCGTGGATATTTCCTGGCCAGTTCGACGCAAACTTCGGAAACCTCCTGGACAACGTCCGTGCCGATGCGATAGGCCGACTGCGCGGGGATTCCGAGACGATTGGCCATTTCCACGTAGCGGTCCAGGGACGTTTGGGTTCGCTCCGCGAGTTCTTCCACGTGGCTGCCCTCCTTGAAGAAGTCGGAGTTGGGCACGCCGACGGAGATGAAAATCACATTGGTGAACGACTGCGGAAAGATCCGAAACACATTGAGCAGGCAATGGACGCCCAGCCTCGCGAAGCCGCCGACGAGAATGACGGCCGTCGGTTTCTTCGGGTCGAACGGCGGCGTGATTTTGGAGGGATCGCTCGGGATGTCCTCCAGGGAGGATTCTACCTGGCGCAGCCGTTGCGTGAAGGCCCGGTAGTGGCGGCGAATGGCAAAACATCCGGCGATGCACAGACAGGTGATCACCAGGGTAATCCAGCCACCCTCACGGATTTTCATGGTGAGCATGACGATCAGGATGGAAAGGCACAGCACCAAACCGGTGGCGTGCACGCCCAGATGCTGCAACCATTTTTTGTCGGTCTTGCGATGTCGGACCCAGAAACGCACCATGCCGAATTCGGAAAGTGAAAAGGTGGCGAAGACATTGATGCTATACATGACCACCAGAATATGAATATCGCCGCGCGTGTAAGCCAGGGCCGCCGCCGCCGCCACGCCCATCAGGAGGACGCCGTTTTGGCTGGTCAATCGGTCGGACAAAGCGGCAAACCGGCGCGGCAGCCAGGAATCGATCGCCATGTTGGCCATCACGCGCGGGCCATCAATAAAACCTGTTTGCGCCGCCACCAGCAGGAGCACGGCCTCCGAGAAGATCGTTATTCCCACGAACCACAACCCGAGCGGGACGGAGCCGACCTTGAACGAGCCAGCAAAGCGTTCCGCGAGCACGGTGTTGAGCGTCTTGCCTTCCACGGGCGACACACGAAAGAGCATATAACAGAACAGCAACCCGGCCGCCGTCGCGGCCAGCGAAATCGCCATGTACCGCATCGTTCGTTTGCCGGTTTCCACCTTCGGCTCACGCATGATTGCCAGCCCGTTCGAGACCGCTTCGATCCCCGTGTACGTACCGCCGCCGATCGAATACGCGCGGAGAAACAGAATGAACATCCCCCACATTCCCAATTGGCTTAAGCCCTGGCCGAAGCCGTTGCTGACTTCGTGGGCCACGGCTGGAAGATCGCGGCTATGGAGAAGAAAGCCGCCAAAGATCAAGATAATATGGGTTGCGACAAAAGTCAGAAAAATCGGCACCAGGATGGACACTGATTCTTTGACGCCGCGCATGTTCATTAACACCAGAAACAGGATCGCCGTGAACTCCAGCGGCAGCTTGAAGTACTGTAAAGAAATCGGCAACAAGCTGAACAGCGCATCCGCGCCGCCCGCGATGGAAACCGTGATTGTCAGGACATAATCCACCAGCAGGGCGCAGCCCGAGACCACGCCGGCCGAAGAGCCAAGTAATTCGGTTGCCACGACATAACCGCCGCCGCCCCCGGGAAAGTGCTCGATGATGCGACTGTAAGCGTAAGAGATGATGAACACGGTTGCCGCGGTGGCCAGCGCCAACAGCACGGCGAGATACAAGTGACTTCCCAGGGCGCGAAAAGCCTCTTCGGGTCCATAGGCCGAGGAAGACAATCCGTCAGCGCCCAGGCCGACCCAGGCCAGAAAAGCAATCAGTGAAATCTTGTGCCCAAGTGACGGGTCGTGAAGGTCGCGCGGCGCGCCAAACAATACTCGCTTCAACCGCGACCGCATGAGGCGCGGCAGTCTCGGCTCGGAGACCGAGTTATCCATGGTGCAATTCAAGTTTCCTCTCTATCGGCCTACGAGGTTAGCTGACGGGCTCAGGCTGAGAAGAACAGGCTCGCCTGTTCCGGTTCAATGACCGGAATTCGCCCCGAACAACCTGGGTCCCCCGTTCCGTGCGACGTACACGGATTCGGCAATGAGCGCGAAAGTTTAACACAGCGCGCACTCGAGTCAATGCAAGCAAATGCTTATCGCCCAGTGGATTGCAGCAGATGGAACCTCGCCAGGCGCTCCGGCCAGGCGAAGCGTTCACACGGCTGCGTCAGCGGTTTCGCCAGTTCGGATGCGGACAGCTTCCTCGACGGGCATTACAAAAACTTTGCCATCGCCGATTTTGCCGGTACGGGCGGCTTTCAAGATGGCATCCAGCGCCTCCTCGACCTTGTCCTCGCTCAACACGACTTCGATTTTGATCTTCGGCAGGAAGTCCGCCGAGTACTCATTGCCACGATAGATTTCCGTCTGGCCCTTCTGACGCCCAAAGCCTTTGACTTCGGTTACCGTCATCCCCACGATCCCGAAATCCGAGAGCGCTTCCTTGACTTCCGCGAGTTTGAATGGCTTGATGACCGCTTCGATTTTTTTCATGTCTTATTCGCCTCCGGGTGTTCGCCGCGTCAGGCCGCTGGTGAATCCGCTGGTGTGGGGACTCACGAGTTGGAAATCCGGGTAGCCGACCAGCCCGGTTTCGGGAATATCCAAACCTTCCAACTCGATCTCGGGCGCAACGCGCATCGGGATGAATTTCTCGGCAAGTTTTAGAAAGATCCAGGAGAACCCGCCCGCCCACAGCAGTAGTACGAGGCAACCAAGAGTCTGGACGCCGAGTTGACCCCAATTGCCGTGCAGGCACCCTTTCACCGAGTCACTGTTGCAGAAAATGCCCACGGCCAAAACTCCCCATAATCCACCGAGGCCATGCACCGAAATGGCCCCTACGGGATCATCGATGTGCCAGCGGTCGAAAAATTGGACGGACACGCAAACGAGTAACCCCGCGATAACGCTGGTGATCACGGCGGCGGTGGGACTGATGTACGCGACGGAAGCCGAACTCGCCACAAGTCCTGCGAGCAAACCGTTCAAGGTGATTGTCGGATCGGGTTTGCGAGTGGTCATAATCATGTAGGTGGCGGCGGTGACGGCCCCACTGGCCCCGGCGAGGATTGTCACCGTGGCAATCGACGCGGCGGATTCGGGCCCGCGGGCTGCATTGAACCCCAGCCAGCCGACAGCGAGCAGGAAACTCCCGAGCAACGACAAGGGAATATTGTGCGCGGTAATTGGCACCACGCCACCGCCCCTATTGTAACGACCGATACGCGGTCCCAAGACCAGTGCTCCGGCGAGCGCGAAGAGGCCGCCCACGGCATGAACAACGCCCGAGCCGGCAAAATCCACATAGCCCAATCGCGCCAACCAACCACCTTGCCACGCCCACAGGGCAAAGAGTGGGAACAACAGCAAGGACATGAACGAGGTGCAAAGATAAAAATTCTTCAGACTCCAGCGCTCCGCCAGCGCCCCGACCGGGATGCTGGCGGTTACGCACAATAGCGCGGCCTTCTCGAAAAATGGTCCATACTTGTCCGGCTCGCTGCCAAGGTGGCGGAGGAGGAACCCGCTGCCGCCGCGCATCACGGCAAACCCGCCGGCCCAAAAGGCGACAATCGCAATCGCGCAACCAAAAAAGGTCATAAAGACGGTTTGAGAGGCATTTTTGGCACGCGTCAGGCCGGTCGCGAGCATCGCCAGACCAGCCGGCATGAGAAAGACGAGGGAACCCGTGAAGAATTGCCAGAGCATAAACGGATATTCCACCGTCGGCGGTTCAATAGCAACCTCAACTACTTGGGCGGTCGGCCCCGGCAGGACACCGTTAGGCGTCACTGCCAGGGCCAGAATGCCAAACGTCCTGGAGGCATGGCTTCTCAGGCGCATACCTGTTGACGACGTTTCCGCCTGCGATCAGAACAGATAGGCTACGCCCATGCCCAGCGTGAACTGGTCGCGACAGGTGTTGAACGCATCCTTGTCCGAGTGATCCCAGCGAAGCTCGGGACGAATCTGCACGTTGTCTATTGGCTTGTAGTTGAGTGTCAACGTGGAACTGTATAGTTCTGGGGTGACGCCCACGGGCAGACCGAAGGTGGCGCCGCTTCGACTGCCATTTCTGTCCTTCAGGTAATCCTGGCGGAAGGCCAGTTCAATCTTGTCGGTGAAGTCATACGTCAACCAGAGGCCGGCGGCATACCATTCCGAATCCTCCTGCGTGACACCGTCGGAAAGAAAGGCATCGTCTTCGTGGCCGTAGTCAACCTGGAGGTTGCTGTTGAGCTTGTCGGTGAACTTGTGGGTCGCGATCAATTCTACACCCTCGCGCCAGTTTGCACTTGAGCCGAGGCCACCCAGGGACGTGGTCGTTTGTTCGGGGCCGCCATAACCCAGGACAGCAAAGGTGGTATTGGAATCCAACGCATATCCGATACGACCCATGTACGACATCGCTGTGTTATTGTCGGGTAGCGCATCCCAGCCGTTGAAGACGACAAACTCGGTGTCGATTTTATCATTCCACTGGTAGGCCAACTGGACACCGGTCTGCGTGAAGTTCTCCACGAAGAGGAATTGATTGCCTTCCGACCAGTTCGGGTTGGCGACCTCCTCGATGACTTCCACGCCCATGAGGGTGACCGTCTTGCCGACAATGACCTTCACCCCATTGCCGACCGGAACATTGATGTCGACGAACGCCTGCTCCAGGTCCCCGTCCGTTCCCAGGTTAAACGTCCCGCCGTGGGGACTGGCGGAGTGGATTACCGCCGCGTCTTCACCAAAAATCAAGTCCGCGCGGTAACCGACAACCCAGTTGGTCGGGTTGTAGGAGATGGGTTTCTCCAACGCCAGTTTGAATTTATTCACCGCGAACTGGTTGGCATGTGTGTCAAACGTTCGTCCGGCGACAGTCCGCGTGCCATGGGTATCGTTGAAGTCATACAGATAGGACGCCGACGCGAAGCCGCTGATCTCGGTCTGACCGAGAAAGTCCAGCGACTTCTGCGGGATGTCCGACTTGGCAACGTAGACACCCGTCGTGCTGCTGCCTTCCAGCGCCGAAACCCGCTTCTCCAAGTCGTCGGTTTTTTTCTTTTGTTCCTCATAGAGAGTTTTGTAGTCCGCGTCGTCCGCGTGGACAACCGGAACGGCTCTCATGATCAGCACTACCGCAGCAATGCCGATCCACACGGCCTTACATTGTTTGGTCCTCACCTTGCATCTCCTCCGTTTATTGGGTTAGTACGTTGGTCTTCTGCGTCTTCGCTGGCTACTCCAAGGCTACGCGGTCCGATGATGTATTGATCGTCATCCGTAGCACCGAGGCATACCCCTCAACAACCCGTCGCGATAGGAGACGGGGATTCCAGACAGCGATTGTGATTGCGCCAAAACATGGGCGAAAAACACAGGAACACGACGCCGCTGCGGGAAACAAGCCTCGCATGATTTGTCTGATTGCAGGCCGTATGCCATGTGTTTCAGCGAAATACATAACCAGCTTTTTCACAAACGCTTACGACGATTTGACGGCTCCCATTCATCCTCGCATCCGGCTGGTTGTTGACCAGCGTGGTCAAATAATAACAGCCTCTAATGGAGTGGATGGTGGAACACCAACAGCAGAACAAAAAAAAGTACAATGAGCAAGGGAATAAGCAACGTCAGGATTATGCCCTGATATTTGCTCCAGCCTTGTTTCCAAGGGACCTGGGCCTGCAATCGCTCGGCGCGGCCGGTGACGATCACACTGTCGGGATTGTCAATCTCGGTCTTCATCTCCGGGGCTGAGGTGTAGCGTTTGGCAGGATCGCGTTCCATCGCGTGCAGGATGATTTCTTCAATTTGCGGGGACAGTTCCGGGTTTACTTTCCGTGGCGCGATGGGATCGCTAATAAGGCGCGCGTTCATGACAACAAGTGGGTTCTCACCCTCGAAAGGCTGGCGGCCGGTGAGCATTTCGTAGAGGATGGCCCCGAGGCTGTAGATGTCCGTGCGCGCATCGCCGCGCTTGCCCTTGACCTGTTCGGGCGCCATGTAATCGGGCGTGCCCATGGCGGGCGTAAAACCGGTGTAGGTGATGCGCCGGCCTTCACCGCCGCGGGCGATGCCGAAGTCCATAAGCCGGATCGTGCCGTCGTAGCACATCATGATGTTTTGCGGTTTGAGGTCGCGATGGGTGACGCCCCGTTCGTGCAGGTAAGCGAGCGTGTCGCAGAGGCGGCTGGCGAGTTTCAGCGCGTCAGCAACCGGCATGGGACGGATGCTGGTGAGGAGGTGGGCGAGCGTGTAGCCGCGCAAGTATTCCGTGACGATGTACGGGCGCGACTTCTTCTCAACGGGAACGAACTTAAGAGTGCTGGGATGGTTGAGCTTTAAACCGATTTCCTCCTCGCGCTGAAAACGGGCAAAGAAACCAGGGTCACTCTCGAACTGCATGAACGGGACTTTCACGGCTACCATCTGCTTCGTCTGGCGGTCCGTGGCGCGGTAGATGGTCGCCATGCCGCTGCGGCTGATCATCTCGTGGATAAAGAAGCGGTCGTCGAGAAGCTGGCCGGCTTCGATCTCGCCGGTGACGGGTTTTTCCGCGGGGGCGCGGTACATCGGCACGCCGCGGTAATAACCGACGGCTTCGATTTCATCGATTTGAATCACCTGGGCCGAGACGTTGTCCTCCGTGCCGCGTTGTTCCGCGAGCGCGATCAATTGGCGGCAAGCCGGCGCGGGCGCGTAACGGCCGACAATGTTGCAAATCTCGCCATCTTCCACACAGGAGTGCAGGCCGTCCGAACACAAGACGATCCGGTCGCCCTTCTGGACGGCGACATCTTCGACGTCCACGCGAATCACGGGTTCCTGTCCGACACTGCGGGTCAGAATCGAGCGGTTCTCACTGCGCTTCGCATCTTCCTCGGTGATCAAGCCCGAACTTGCGCTGCATGGCGACGTAGGAATGGTCCGTCGAGATCTGCTTGATCTCACTGCGGCGCACAAGATAGACGCGCGAATCGCCCACATTCCCGACCGTAACATGGTCGTTGCGAAGGATGGCGGCGGCAAGCGTGGTGGCCATGCGTTGGGAGCCGTGGTTTCCCATGCCTTTGTCATAGACAGCAAGATTGGCGACATTGAAGATTTGCATGAGCAACTGCTGCGGCGTCGTGTCACCCTGGGCTTCCCGAAAGGTCTTCAGTGTTTCCTCAACGGCCAACCGACTGGCGACCTCGCCGTGGCCCTGGCCACCGACGCCGTCAGCGAGCACGGCGATGGCGCCGCGGTTGCGCTTTTCGTCGAGCGTTTCCGGTTGCCAGAAGCCGACGTAGTCCTCGTTGTGCGGACGGACGGTGCCGGCGGAAGAGAGTTCTGCGTAGGTCAGTTCCATGCCATTGCGCCGCTCACGCTACCTGTGAGCCATTCCCGATGCAAGCCGGATGAAAACGGAAACGGTCGTCCCGATTTGACCGGGACGACCGTCTCGAACCGAATCAGCCGTGACCGACCTACAGCACAATCGCTGTGCCAATGGGTTTGCTGGAGAGTATCGCCTCGCGGCCTTTGGACTTGCTGGACTTCATGAAGTAGAACGCCCCGTACGCACCCCACAGTGCCACGACCACGAGCGCGATGTAGGGTTCATGCCAGCTCATGCCGCTGACCGAGAACGGCCCGACCAAGTAGAAGATCATGCAGCAGAGGTTTGCCAGCAATCCGAACAGCGGCACAAGGAAGTGCTTGATGCCGTTGAACATGTGGTGCTCCTTGAAGGCCACCATCGCCACGATACAGGTCGTCATGTAGAGCAGGAACGTGCCGAAGTTGCTGATCAGCGTGATGATGACCAATGAGTTGGGCAGACTGACGTAAGCTTCCGGTTTGAAGATCCCGAAACTGTACCAGAAGTTATGCTTGTCCAGCGCCGCCAGCGGTGTGCTTTGCGCGCCGAGGTACATCGTTACCGTAGCGATGCCGATGAAGATCGAGATGATCGATAGGGTCCAGATCGCGCGGTACGGCGAGAGCGTTTTGCCATGCAACAAGCCGAAGTGCGACGGTACCTCTTCATCACGACCCATGGCGTAGGTCACACGGGCGCCGGTGTTAATGCAGGACAAGGTGGTGCCGATCAGAGCCAGGAAGACGGTAACGGCCTCGATCAACATGAACGCCCGACCCGCCGAATAGCTGCCGAACAGCCACGTGCCGACGATGACCATCATGTCGCCCAGGGGCGCGCCGGAAGCGCCGGCGTTCGTGAGACCATAGCCGCTATTCAGGAAGAAGTTCGTCGAGAAATACTCGAACAGGTAACAGAAGGCGCCCTGGATCGCCAGGGACAGCAGCACCGCCCACGGAATGTGCCGCTTGGGATCCTTCGCCTCTTCCCCCATCGAGGTCACGGATTCGAAACCGACCAAGAGTAGAATTGCGATACACGCCTGGATGAACACGAAGTTAAAGCCATGGGGCGCGAGAACCGAGCTGGCGCTGGTATGGAAGTTGAATGTTTGGGGAGTCTTGGGGTCGCCCAGCCTTGCCTGAGACGGCATCCTCGGGCTTGTAGCTCAGCGTGAATGGCACCGGAATCGCTTTACCGTCCTTGTCCAGGACCAACTTGCCCTTGTCGTCTTTTTGCAACACGGGATACGGATCGCCCTCGGAGAGCGACGCGGGAAGGGGGATGTCTTTGTTGGCCAGATCATCTTTGGTGACCTGACGGTCCTGTGTTTTATAGATCGGTTGTCCTTTGTCGTCGACCTTGGGCGAATTGTCCGCCCACGAGTCTTGCACGGGCTTGCCCTTGTCGTCGGTGACGTTGACCTGATCAACCTGATAGGCGACCGGCGTTCCGTTGGACAATTGGAACCCGACAGAGTCTTGCGGGTGATGAAGGCGATAGCCAATGGCGATTACCGAGAATACAATCAGCGCGGTGATCTGGATGACGTTGATCGCTATGTTGACCGCCGTACTGCCATTCACTCCGCGGAAAGCGATGTAACCGACTCCCAAGGAAAACACGCCACAGAACAGATACATGAAGAGCGGACTGTAATACGTGCTACTAAAGGTGTCCGGCCAAAACTGATTGGCCAGATACCCGGCGATAATCGCCGTCACGCCCACCATCAAACCCGGATAGACCCAGTAATACAAGTGGCTGGCCCAGCCGGTAAAGAACTTGATGACGCGCGCGAACTTGAAGGCCTTTGACTTGGAGAGGAACGCCTGTTCCGCGAAGAAGTAGGACGAGCCGGCGCCCGGATACAGCTTCGACAACTCCGCGTAGCTGATGGCCGTCGCAAAGCACAGCATCAGCGCGGCAAAGAGGCCGAACCACATCGCACAGCCGGCCATTGGCGCGCCATAGAGCGCCTGCTCCTGATAGGTCAGCCACAGAAATGCTCCCGGCGCGATCAGCGCCATCGCGTTGATCGTCAGCCCCGTTAGCCCGAGGGTTCCCTTTGTCTGGGGTTTCGCTTCTCCCCCGCCTGGTGTTGGTGGTACCATTGCCATTTTGGTCTCCTTAGCTCTACAGGTTTTTATTTTTTCTTAATTCGCCGACTGTCACGCGTCGTCGCTGCCTGGCACGCCGACCGCCGTAATCATCGCCGGAGCGAATCCGCACACTCGCCTGCGTCGACCGTTTAGCGTTAGGCGTGCCAGCGGAAACGGGAATATTAAGAACTCATTAACGGGCAGAGGCTTTCGCGAATTGTTCGAGATGAGAGGGCCGTCCCCGTCAGACGGTTGTTACCCAGCGTGGACAAAAAAAAACACTTCACCCGTGTCGGAGTTGCAGGTCAAAAACAACAACCCGTCGCGCCTCCGCAGGCGTCTTAACAAACTATGAATTGTACAGTTTTTTTCTGTTGGTTAAGAAGACCAAACACTCTTTCAGCAGTCGTAATACATGAAGAACTCCCACGGATGGGGCCGCAGGCGAATTTGATCCTGTTCCTTGCGTTTCATTTCCAGCCACGTTTCGATCACGTCCTCGGTGAAAACGTCGCTTTGCAGCAGGAATTTGTGGTCCTTTTCCAGCGCGTCGCAGGCTTCCGTGAGGCTTGATGGCATGGACGGCACTTTCTTGAGCTCCGAAGCCGACAGCTCGTAGATGTTCTTGTCGAGCGGCTCGCCGGGATCAATTTTGTTTTGAATACCGTCGAGTCCGGCCATTAGCATGGCGGCCAACGCAATGTACGGGTTGGCGGCCGGGTCCGGCGGGCGGTACTCGATACGTTTGGCTTTCGGGCTTGGTGAATAGGTCGGGAGTGCGCACGGCTGCCGAACGATTTCGGCTGGAGTAGGCCAGGTTGACGGGCGCCTCAAAGCCCGGGGTCAGGCGTTTGTAACTGTTAACGATCGGGTTGGTAAACGCGGCCATGGCCTTGGCGTGTTTCAGGATGCCGCCGATGTAGTAAAGGGCGAGCTGGCTTAAACCGGCATACTCGTTGCCCGCAAACAACGGCTTGCCTTTTTTCCACAAACTCTGGTGGGTGTGCATTCCCGAACCGTTGTCACCGAACAGCGGCTTCGGCATGAAAGTCACGGTTTTGTTGTGGCGCCTGGCAACGTTTTTGACCACGTACTTGTACACCATCATGTCGTCAGCCATCGCGACCAGATTGTTGAAACGCAGGTCGATTTCGGCCTGGCCCGCGGTCCCGACTTCGTGATGCTCGCGTTCCACCGTCAGCCCGCAATCCTTCATCACGGTGATCATCTCATTGCGGATGTCCACCAGCGTATCCTGCGGTGGAACCGGGAAATAACCTTCCTTGTGGCGGATCTTGTTGCCGAGGTTGGGCGCTTCTTCACGGCCCGTGTTCCAGATGCCCTCCACCGAATCGACGTAGTAGTAACCACTTTGGGAATTCTGGCCGAAACGGACGTCATCGAAAATGAAGAACTCGGCTTCCGGACCGAAGTAGGCCGTGTCCGCGATCCCCGTCTGCTGCAGGTACGCAACCGCCTTGCGGGAGATATTGCGCGGGTCGCGCGTGTAAGGCTCGCGCGTGATTGTGTCGATGGCATCCGCGGTGATGCTCAACGTTGTAACCTTGGGGAAGGGATCAATGAACGCCGTGGCGGGATCAAGAATCAGAAGCATGTCACTGGATTCGATCGATTTCCACCCGCGAATGGATGACCCGTCAAAGCCCACGCCCGCCTTAAAGGTTTCCTCTTCTATCTCGGCAACGGGCATGCAAAAGTGCTGCCAAGTTCCCAGGAAATCACAGAACTTGATATCAACGAGTTGTACGTTCTTGGTCTTACACAGTGCCAGGACTTCTTTCGGTGTCATATTTTCCTCCACTTAACCCGCTTGCGTCGCGCGCACGGTCTGTTGATTTCCTTTTCGTTTTCGACCTGAATCGGGCCGACCAAGGGAAGGCCGACCCGATTCAGGCCATAGATTGCGACCTACAGAGCCAGCGCGGTTATCGCCGGCTTGCTGGTGAGTATTGTTTCCCGGCCCTTGGCCTTGCTGGACTTCATGAAGTAGAAGGCCCCATAAACACCCCACGCGGCGCACACGCCGAGCGCGATAAACGGTTCCTTCCAGCTCATGCCCGCCACAGTGAACGGCCCGATTAGGTAGAACAGCATACAAGCGAGGTTGGCAACCAGTCCAAACAGCGGGACGAACATGTGCTTGAATCCGTTGAACAAGTGGTGCTCTTTGAAGGCCACCATCGCGACCACGCACGTGGTCATATACAGCAGGAACGTGCCGAAGTTGCTGATCAACGTAATGATGACCAGCGTGTTGGGGATCTTGGCGTACGTTTCGGGACTGAAGATGCCGAAGCTGTACCACATGTTGTGATACTTCGGATCCAACGCCGATGGCGTTGTGCCGCCGAGGTATACCGCCACGGTGACGATGCCGAGAACTGCCGACAACGCAGCCAGCGTCCAGATGGCTCGGTATGGCGAGAGCGTCTTCCCGTGTAACAAGCCGAAGTGCGAGGGCACCTCCTCGTCGCGGCCCATTGCATACGTCACCCGCGCGCCGGTGCTGAGGCAGGACAACGTTGTGCCGATGAGCGCGAGGAACACCGTGAACGCCTGGATGAGCATGAACGCCCGTCCTGCCGCATAGCTGCCGAACATCCACGAGCCGACAATGACCATCATGTCGCCGATCGGGGCGCCTGACGCGGCGGCGGTGGGCATCGTGTAGCCATTGTGGAGGAAATAGTTCGCCCCGAAATACTCGAACAGGTAGCAAAAACCACCCTGAATCGCCAGCGACAGTAACACCGCTTTCGGAATGTCCTTCTTCGGATTCTTCGCCTCTTCCCCCATCGCTGTGACGGATTCAAATCCGACGAGGATGAGGATCGCGATGCAAGCTTGAATGAACATGAAGTTGAACCCGTGTGGAGCAATGACCGACGCGGCAGTCGGATGCCAGTTGAAGGTGGAAATCTTCGTCGCCGGATCGGTTGTTGTGCCTCCGTCCGCCCCATAGTCAACGGTAAAGGGTGCCGCCAGTTTCAGGTCGGTCACGGGCTTGCCATCTTTGTCGGCCCCGACGGGATTGCCATCCTTGTCCTGCGAATCCTGCATCTGCATCTGGAACGTTGGCTGACCTTTATCATCAAGGACCGGTTTGTTGTTGGCATCCAATTGCGGCACGGGCTTGTTGTTGGAATCCAGTACGGGTTGCGGTACGCCCTTGTCATCTTTCACGACTTCCTGGGCGACCTGATAAGGCACTGCAACGCCGTTGGACAAGTGCCAGCCCTGCGAGCCTTGCGCGTGGTGCATCCGATAACCAAGGGCCATCACCGTGAACACCAGCAGCGCGGTGATCTGGATTATGTTGATCGCCAAATTGACGCCCGTCGTGCCGCCGACGCCGCGAAACGCGATGTACGCCACGCCGAACGCGAACACGATGCAGAATAAAACCATGAAAAGCGGACTGTTATACGAACTACTGAATATGTCCGGCCAGAACTGGTTCAGCAGATACCCGCCCAAGATCGCCGTCACACCCACCATGCAACCCGGATACACCCAGTAGTACAAGTGACTGGCCCATCCCGTGAAGAATTTGGCTACGCGCGCGAACTTATACGCGTGCGTTTTGGACAGGAACGCCTGCTCCGCATAGAGATACGACGAGCCGGCGCCGGGGTAGAGCTTGGACAATTCCGCGTAGCTGATCGCCGTCGCGAAGCACAGCAGCAGCGCCGCGACGATGCCAAACCACATCGCGCAGCCTGCCATCGGCGCTCCATACAGGGCTTGAATCTGATAGGTCAACCACAAGAACGCGCCCGGCGCGATCAGCGCCATCGCGTTTGACGTCAGACCCGTCAACCCCAGTGTTCCTGTTGTCTTGGGCTTCTCAGCCCCGCCACCTGCTTGTCCTGCTGTTGCCATGTTGGTCTCCTTACGCTCCGTATTTTAATAGTTTTTTTACTCGCCGATTCACTTGCGTCGCTGCTGTCCAACATGCCGAACGCTCAATGATTATCGGGTGGAACCCACACACTCGCCTGCCTGCACCCTTTAGCGTCCGCTGTGCCAGCCCGGAGGTGAGTATTAAAAAAACGTTAAAGGCCAACGGGTTTCGTAAACTGCGTTCGGCAGGGCATGACCCGTCAACAGAATGTTGTTGTCCACCGTGGTCAAAACGGGACAGAACCTCTCTCCAGCAGCGGGGTGTGACCTGTCAGTATCGGATCGTTGTTTTACGTCTGGAGTTTCGGAGCTCTTTCAGGCAAATTCGCCGGCGGCGATGGGGTTCGCCTGCAACCGTCCTGGATACTTTCGGGACTGATGACTCCTACCAACTGCGCAAAGGATGACATGTTCGGATTGTTACTGTTGGTTTTTGGAGGAGCGCTCGGCACGCTGGCCCGCTATGGCCTTAATGGCCTCATCTCCGAGCACACGTCGAAACATCCATTGGCGGCGATCTTTCCGCTCGGCACGCTCGTCGTCAATGTCAGCGGCTGCTTCGCCATCGGTGTGATCGCCGCCATCAGCGGTCCGGCGACGGGGCGCGCGTGGATCAAATCCGAGTGGCGCGATTTTCTCACGATTGGGTTTTGCGGCGGATACACCACGTTCTCCAGCTACGGACTGCAAACCCTCAACCTCGCGCGCGATGGCGAATGGCTGGCGGTCACCCTGAACATCGTCGGCTCCAACGTGCTCGGCCTGCTCGCCGTTTATCTCGGCTGGGTCTGCGGTCGCGCGCTCCAGGCAAAACTCCACGGAGGTGCATTATGAAACTCGAAGGTGAAGGCTGTCTCTTACGGATCTATCTCGGCGAACTCGACAAGTGGCATCATCAGCCGCTCTACGAAGCCATCGTGCTCAAGGCGCGCGAACTGGGTCTGGCGGGCGCGACCGTGCTACGCGGTCCGATGGGCTTCGGCGCGAATTCGCATCTGCATACGGCGAAGATTCTCCGACTCAGTGAAGATTTGCCAATTCTTATCGAGATCGTCGACAAGGAAGAAAAGATCAACGCGTTCCTGCCCGAACTTGACAAAATCATGGGTGACGGGCTTGTTACTGTCGAAAAAGTGCATATCATTCACTATCGCGGTACCGCCCCATCGTAAAATCATTTCCCTGCCATGCGGCCAGCCTACCGTTCCATTACCAAACATACGACGTTCCGACTCAACGCCCCGGAGGCGAACGAGGTCCGGGTGCTTGTGTGTTTGATCAAAGATGACGCGAAACCCATAACTCGCGCCTTGCACAAGGGACTCGACGGCGTCTGGAGTCTGCGGACGGAACTGGCCCGCGGGCGTTATGTCTATCGTTTTCTCGTGGACGGCAGTCCCGCGCTCGATCCATCCGCCCACATCGAGGTGGAGGACGACCAGGGCGGCAAGTGGAGCATGCGCGAGATCGGGCATTGAAGCGAAACGGCGCACCGGTCCGCAGTAGAGCGGGCTGGCTTGGTTTTCTACCGGCTCCCAGAGATCCCGGCTCTCTTGATGGCGGACTGTCTTCTGGTCTTACGTTACGCGCGCTTGCGTTTGAGGAGGGGCCAGAGCAACAGGGCTCCGGCGGCGGTGAGCAGCAGCGGGGAAGGTTCCGGCACAAATTCGAAGGTGAAATTGTCCATGACAAAGTGGGTCCCGGGAATGCCATTAAAGGCTGGGTCACCGCCAAATGAGTTGAAATAGAGACGGTCGATGTCCATGTAATTGAATGTGAATAACGTGGGAGCTGTCACGCTGACTACAACCGTTGTGTCGTAGAGCAGGGTGTTGCCACTAAACCCCTGCACTTCGATATTCAGGTTGCTGTTCCACGCAGCAGTGAGGTAGGAGCCAAGAAAATTAAAATTCGTTCCGGGCGAATCGATCTCTGACGGACTACCTCCGGCGTTAAGAGCGACGTTGGAACTTGACACAAGGCCGTAATAATAACCGTTCGTGATATGAGAATTGCTGGGAAACAGAATACCATTCACAACCGCGAAATTACTCCAGACAAGCCCGTGGTAGCTATTCGCAAGAAACTCTCCGGTGCCGTTGTTTAGCGGGATATCGTCGAAGGTGATGACGGTTTGCGAACGGCTTGAAGCGGAAGAGAAAACGAGCAGTGTGAGAATAGAGAGCGGCAGTAGGAATAACTTCGTGTTCATTACATCTTCCCTTTCCGTTCCTCAGAGAGGAACATAGCAGCGAATGCGGCCCGAAGCCAGAGAATTCGCGGCAATCGAGACTGTCGGCGGTAACAGGCCGTCGCTACAATCGCTGGATCTGGCATGACGTGTGACACATGTGTTACAACTTCATTGAATCCTGCCTACGAGCGAGAAGCAGTGGCTATTAGGACAAGAGGCCTCCACTAGCGAAACCAGAGCAGTCCGCTGATGTACCATTCGAAAAATTGCCATTCGCGTCAACTGGCCCGTAGGCTGGGTCCCAACTGCAATAGCCACTGGCGCTGTAGGCGTAATTGCTTCCCTTGGTGACGATGCCAACCGCGACTCCCTCGCCATTGCTACCCATGACGATCACGTTGGTAGCCAAACCGTCGACGGTTACGGTGTATGTGTTTGTCCCGTTATTATCATAACCTGCAATTGAATCATTGAAGTAGAGCTTCAAGGTGCCCGTGTATTGGGCCGTGAAGACCCCGCCGGTTCCCAATTGGACGCACGTGGTGCACACGTCGTCGAAGTGCAGCAGGGCCGGCGTAGGTTGATCGTCTTCTCCGCCCCCGTCGCCCACCGCGCCGTCGAAATTATCGCCCCAGCCATAATACTGGTTCGTCCCCCCGTTGACCGTTACTGCCAAGACGTGATAGCCATCGGGATGGGCACTGACCACCACCGCGTTGCTGATGCCGGCCACCAGAAGAGGCGTGCTGCTGCTGGAACCGATCCCATTGGTACCCAATGTCCCGAGAATGTTATTACCCCACCCGTACACCTGCCCGTTGCTGGTCACCGCTAAGGTGAATTCATCTCCAGCCGCAATGGCCACCACGTTGGAGAACGCGGGCGCGGGTACCGCGTCGGCACCGCCGCGGCCCAATTGTCCCGAGCTATTACTACCCCATGTCCACACCCTTTTATCAGCCGTTAAGGCAACGGAGTGATCGATGCCGGCGGCAATCGCAACCACATTGGAGATACCGGCGACCAGCGTGGGAAGGTTCGTGGATGCATCTCTACCCGACACCACGTTTGTACCGAGCACACTATCCTCATTTCCGCCCCAGCCCCAGACGGAACCCGTCATATCCAAGGCCAAGCTGAACCCATCGCCGGCCGCGATGGCAACGATGACCGTCTGTGTTGGAACGAGCGACTGCACCGGGGAGTTGGTTGACGACGCGCCACCGAGATACCCCGCGCCCAATTGTCCGTTTCCAGTTACGTCCTGCCCGTTCACATTGCTGCCCCACGCCCAGACCGTTCCGTCAGCCCGCAGTGCCAGCGTGTGGTCAGCGCCGGCGGCCACGCTGACGACATTGCTGATGCCATTGATCGGGTAGGGGGTTAATACATTGGTGTTTCCGCCGTTGCCCAATTGCCCGCTTAAAGTACCCTCGCCCCAACTCCATACGACCCCATTCGCGGCCACGGCCAGGCTATAATCGTAGCCACCCGCCAGCGCGACCGCGTTGGTGAGCCGTGCGGAACCGCAGAGCGAATCTGTAAGTCGGTTCCGGTGCGGCTTCATCGTCGGTTCCATTGTCCCCCAATTGGTGCACGAAGTACCCTCCCCAAGCCCATAGAGTCCCGTTGGTCAATACCACCAGGCAATGGGAACCGCCTGCGGCAATCGGGCTGCCGAGAAGGCGCTCGACTTTGTAGAAGCGCTGGGTGACAACGCTGGTATTTGTCGTGGACATGTCAGTCCAGGAAGTCGCCGACGCGCCCGGTTGGCCCCAAACATATGAGGTATAGCCTTGAGCCGCCCACGCGGTATTCGTGCTGAGGACATTGGCCGAGAGCACGATGTAGCGAAACATGGGGCAGGATTGCCAGACGATGGTTGTGCCGTTTGTGCCGTTGGTAATGCTGGTGACATAGAACGGCTGCGTCAGGTTGGTAATCGAGCAGGGATCGCCGCCGCATAGCCGGTCGGATCTCGTCGTCCATCATCATGAACCCGCCCGTGGAGAGCCCCAATGCCGCGGAGTTGACTGCCGCAGACATTGTCGTCATAGGTCGCGCAGTCGTTGATGTCCGCCGAGCCAGATGTCGAGCACGAGCCGTTTGGGATTGAGGAACGTGTAGCCGTCCGCCAAGCAGGTCGTCATAGGATTCGGAACTGCTGGCCGGCGCGTGGATAATGGCCCAACTCCAAAGCACCCGGTCGTAGTGGTTGGAGAAGTCACCGGCCGTCACGGCGAGTTGAAAGAGATTGGTTTCAGCCGATGGATAGCTGAAAACCGTTTCGTCAGTCGTGCGGGTCAGCCGCAAACGCCAGACGCTGACCCCATATTGCGTTTCGGCCTCGAAGTTGCGCACGTCTCCGATGGCATTGGTGAGTTGGCTGAAGTCGGCCCAGAAGATGCCGAGGGCCTGACTGGACAGGGGCTGCTCGGTGGGGCTTACAAGAGGATACCACAAGCCGGATTGGTCGATGACTGCCGCCAATTCCTCGGCGTTCGGTAATGGTTTCATCCTGGGCAAAGACATCGCCGCGCCAGAAGATGGCGCCAAACGCAAGAACCGTAAAACACAAGAAACGGCAGAACTCGCCTCATAAATACTTCTCTCGCACCTTCCTGCGTGCCCTCACCTTGCCTGTCAGGCGTCATTTTGGGGCCAGCGATCAGGGAAAATGCAAGAAGAAAATACAAGGATTATCCCTGTGGTGCGTGATGCGCTTTCTTGGTTGTGTAGCTGGCCTGTGCAGGCCGTTCCAAAACAGTACAAGATCATCGGCGAAACGATCCGCACTTACCGAAAGAAGGCGGGCCTGACACAGGAGCGACTCTCGGAATTGGCCGACCTCCACCCAAACCACGTTGGGGAGGTGGAACGCGGCGAAACCTTCGTTTCCCTGCTCGCGTTAATCAGAATCGCCAAAGCCCTAAAAGTTCGAGTGCGCGACCTCGTGGCCGACATCTAGAGAAGCCGTTGAAAAAGCCCTTACGGGACTATTAACCGGGGGATACGGGCTGATGGCGCACCCACCCAAAGCAGTCGGAAACGCACAACGTGGTCGGCTGGCTTACTGGATCGTTGAGTGTTTCAACAGTTTTCAGAGACCCTCTTCAGGGTGAGTCACAGCAGACGACATCGTTAATCAAATCCTGCTGCCCGGCTTTTTCGTTGCCGCGCGCGTATCGAGGGGCTACAAGACAGGCAGCGAGGATTGTCATGAGCGAACCGATTCGTGTGATTCAATATGGTCTGGGCGCCATCGGGCGGGCCACGGGGCGGCTGGCAGCGAGCCTGCCGGGGATCGAACTGGTCGGCGCGGTCGATCGCAATCCGAAGCTGGCGGGCATGGACCTGGGCGAAGTGCTCGGCCTTGACCGCAAGCTCGGGGTGGCCGTGACGGACAAGCCGGTCATTCTGTTTGCGCAAACGCAAGCCGACGCGGTGATTCATTGCACGACATCGAGTTTTGCGGAGGCCTACGAGCAACTCACTGAAATCGTGCGCGCGGGCCTGCATTGCGTGACCTCTTGCGAGGAAGCGTTGTTCCCTTACTACCGCTATAAAGTGTTGGCGGGGAAACTGGACGATTTATGCATCCAGAGGGCCGCAGCGGTGGTTGGCACGGGGGTGAATCCCGGTTTGGTGATGGACACATTGGCACTGCTGCTGACGATGGCTTGCCAGCGCATCGAAGCGGTCCGCGTGCTGCGGGTGGTCGACGCTGGAACGCGGCGCGAGGCGCTGCAACGCAAAGTGGGTGCGGCCTTGAGTGAAGAGGAATTCAAGGCGCGCAAGGAACAACGCAAAATCGGCCACGTTGGCCTGGCGGAATCGCTGGTCTTTCTCGCGGACGGATTGGGTTGGAAACTGGATGAACTGCAAGAGGACCTCGCGCCTGTTATTGCCAGCAAGACAGTTAAGACGGAGTTTCTCACGGTGTCCGAGGGCAGCGTCGCGGGAGTGCGACAATTTGCGCGCGGCCTGCGCGGTGGCAAGGAAGCGCTCACGTTGGAATTACAGATGTATGTGGGCGCGCCAAACCCGCGCGACGTGATCGAAATCGTCGGCGAACCGCCGTTGCGGCTGGTGATCGAGGGCGGCGTGCCCGGCGATGTGGCCACTCCGGCAATCCTCGTGAACACCCTTTCCCGCTTGGTGGAATGTCCACCCGGTCTGCACACAATGCGCACGCTCGGTCTGCCGCGGATGGCACGGTAAGCATGGCGAACATCGTTTACTTCGACCTGGAAACCCAGAAGAGCGCGGCGGAGGTCGGCGGCTGGGACAAAAAGCGCGACATGAAAATGTCCGTCGGCGTCACCTACAACACGGGCGACGGGCAATACCGGATTTTTTCGGAGGATCGGGTCGCTGATTTGGTGAAGCAACTCACCCGCGCGGATGTGGTCGTCGGTTTTAACATCATCAATTTCGATTACGACGTGTTGCATGGTTATACCCCGCTCGATTTGCGCGCAATACCGACGCTCGACCTGATGGCTGATCTCGAAAAAACGCTGGGCCATCGCGTCGCTCTCGATGCGGTTGCCAAATCGACACTCAACGCGCCGAAGATTGCCGACGGCATGCAGGCGTTGAAGTGGTGGAAAGAAGGAAAGATCCTGGAGATTGCCGAGTACTGCTGTTTCGACGTGAAGATCACCAAGGAACTCCACGAATACGGCAAGCAACACGGCGAAGTCTCGTTTGTCGACCGCGTGGGCCAGAAGCGCATCGTGAAGGTGAAGTGGTGAAGGGCTGAAAAGTGGCGACTGGTTACAACCTGCTCTTCCAGTAACCCGGACGACGGCTGGTATGTGCCACGGCTACGATCCAGATCTTTTTCGGCAACTCCAGGTAAACCACTCCGAATGGAAAACGATGGACGAAGTAGGTGCGCGTGCCACGACCCCTGACCGGCCATCGGCGCGGGGATGCCCGGATCACATCCACTGCCGCGAGAACTTCTTGGCGAAAATCCTCGCCGAGTCCTTCGACACGCTGTTCGTAAAAATCCTGCGCCGCAAAGAACTCCGCTTGAGCTGCGGCGTGGAAGATAAGAGGTTTCACGTGCGGCGACGCGGACGGCGTGCGAACACTTTGCGGGCTGGAATCCCTCGCGCCCGCCCTTCACGAATCTCCCGGACACGACGGGTAATCTCTGCATCCCACTGTTGTTCCGCATCGGGGTCGCTTTCTATATCAAGGCTCTGGATCAACACATGCGCCAATCGCGCCCGTTGTCCCGCCGCCATTCGCAACGCCCGCTCGGTCACGGATTCCGCAGTTTTCATATTCCTATCATAAGCGAGAACCGCGTTGCGCTCAAGCCTTGATCGACATCACGCGGATCCTTGCGAAGAGAAGCTCGTTATAGTAATTCATGTCTATGAGTCCTGTTGAGAAAATCAAAGCCGAGATCGCCAAGCTCTCCCCGAAAGAGGTGATGCAACTCACCCGATGGCTCGTCGAATACGACGCGGGACTGTGGGACAAGGAGATTGAACAGGACGCCAAGAATGGCTGCCTCGACAAGCTTGTGGAAGAGGCCAAGACTGACTATCGCGCCGGGCATACACACCCGCTGCCGTGAATAGCCGCGCCAACGACGAATATCAACGTTTGCTGCGATCTTGAGTCCGACACGCGGCTTTGTCTCATTGAACAAAGCGCCCGTGCGTGCTGTCAAATGTGTCTGTGAAACAACAACTCCGAGCCTTCTGGCGGGAATGGGTTTTGCCGGCCTTGGTGGTGATCGCTGTTCTCGCGCCGTTGCGGTCGGCGGTGGCGGACTGGAATGACGTGCCGACGGGGTCGATGATCCCGACCATCCTTGTGGGCGACCGTATCTTTATCAACAAGCTCGCGTACGACCTCAAGGTTCCCTTCACCACCTGGCAGGTGGCCAAGTGGGCTGATCCGCAGCGCGGCGACATCATCGTGTTTCCTTCCCCGGCGGATAACGTGCGACTGGTGAAGCGCGTGGTCGCGGTGCCGGGGGACAGCATCGAACTGCGGAACGACCACCTTGTCATCAACGGCGAGACGGCGTCCTATGCGCTGGTTGACAACAAGGTTCCGTCAGCGTTGGACGTCAATGAAACCGTCTCGGGGAAGACGCACGCCCTGAGGATTCAGCCGCAGTTACAGGCCATGCGGTCATTTGGACCGGTGAAGGTCCCGCCCGGCAGTTACTTCGTGATGGGCGACAACCGCGACAACAGCGCTGATTCGCGCTATTTCGGGTTCGTGTCACGTGACCGCATTCTCGGTCGCGCGACGCTGGTGGCGATGTCGTTCGACCGCGACCATTACTACGAACCACGATTCGACCGGTTCGGCCGCAGCCTACAGTGATTCGCAAGAGCGCCGTCGGGTGGAACCTCCGCAACGTTGCGATGTTTCATTGAGTGCAGTAGGATTGCCTGTAATGACTCCCAGCGATTCCGACGTGGCGCTCATGTTGCGCGTCCGCGACGGGGACACGGATGCGTTTCGGGAATTGGTCGATCGGCACCAGCGGGCCGTGATCAATACCATTCATCGCGCCATCGGCGACGCCTGGGAAGCGGAAGATTTGGCGCAGCGCGTTTTTCTGCAGGTGTATCGCTCGGCAAAACGCTATCAACCGACCGCGAAATTCACCACCTGGCTTTTCACCATCACCCGCAACACGATTCTCAACGAACACCGCCGCCGCAGCCGGCACGCCGCCGAATCGCTCGAGGCGCTGCAAAACCCGGCCGACCCGGAGAGCATGGGTTGGCAGGCGCCGGATACGACCTCGCCTGATCCCGCCCAGCAAGTCATCGAGAGCGAGTTGAAGAAGAAAATCATGGAAGCCGTCCAGGAACTGCCCGAGGCCCAGCGCACGGCGGTGATCCTCTGCCGGTACGAGGGTCTTTCGTACGAGGAGATTGCGGAGGTGTTGGGTTGCACGGTTTCTGCTACGAAATCGTTGCTTCACCGCGCGCGCCTGACATTAAAAGAAAAGCTCCGGGGCTATTACCAGTGAAACCATTTACGGGGCACGGTGTTCAATGAAGAGGAAGAAACCATGAATTGCCAGGCAATCAGAGAACAGTTCGACGAGCGGTTGGATGGGCGTTTGACGGAGCCGCAGCAGGCGGCTTTCGATGCCCACATCGCGGCTTGCGCGGACTGTCGTCCCGAATGGCGGGCCTACGCGGGCGCGTGGGAGGTAATCAAACGCCAGCCGGGGATTGAGCCGTCGTTCGGGTTCGTCGAGCGCACATTACGGCGATTGGACGAGCGGCCGGCCGTGAGTCGTTCGTGGTTCTGGCAACCCTCGGTCCGCTGGGCGACGCTCGCCGCGGCCGTCGTTGCGCTCAGTGTGGGCGGGTGGGTTGGGCGCGAACGGATGCAGGAGCGGAAGCGCGCCGAGCTTTACGCCCATGTGCAGCAAGCGGATTATCTGGAAGACTTCGATGTGATCGCCAACCTCGACCAGATCGAGGGAGGCAGTCATCTATGAGGCGGAGCTTTCTGCTGATGATCCTGCTGATTGGCGCTGTGGTTGGAACGACACGGGCGCAAGAATCGCCGTTGTCCACGCCGGCGCCGAGCGATCAAACCAACAAGCCCCGGGCCAAGTCGCCGCTTACCGAGGAGCAGCGCGCCCAGATGGAGCAGCGTTTGAACGACGCGTGGGCCAAGATGCCGGTCGAAACGAAGTCGCGATTGATGCGTTTGCATCGGGCACTCTCTGAGATGCCGCCCGAGGAACGCAAATTTGTCCATGACCGCATCGAACGTTTCCTGAACATGTCACAGGCGGAGCGCGAGAAATTGAAACAGAACAAGCAGAAATGGGAACAGATGACTCCCGAGGAACGGCAGACGGCCCGTGAGGAATTCCGCAAGCACCGCCAGGAATTTGAACAGCAATGGAATCGCACGCATCCCGGTGACGACCCAACGCCAAACGAATCAAAAGCGCCGTCAACACCCGAGGGTAATACCGCGCCGGCCCCGGCCCCGTCGCCAGCACCGTGACACTCCCTGAATTGCCGACGAATCTTTTTAGGAAATACCAAACAAACCATAAGGAGACTGCGATGAAACGCGGAATGTTAGTTATCTGTTTGATCGGCCTCATGGCCGCCGTAAGCGCGCGCGCCGCGGACGAACCCCCCGCCAACCCGACGGGGGAACACCGGTCGATGCGGAGCGGCATGAGCGAGCTGCTGCCGGCGAGCGTGCTGGGAGATCTCGCACTGACGGCCGACCAGAAAACGAAGTACGATAGCCTCGATGCGAGCTTCAAGAAGGACCTGGCAAAATGGCGGAGCACTCATGGCCCCGGCAGCGAAAGCAGCAGCAGCGGGTCTACAAATAATGTGTCGTCCAGCCGTAGCGGCCTGCGGCAGGCCCGCAAAGGCTACGTTGATCAGTTGCGCGCTTCCCTGACCGATGACCAGAAGGCCAAACTAGACAAGGACCTTGAAAACCTGCGCAGCAGCCGTGGCAATCACGGTGGAGGATCCAACTCGGGCGGCAAATCGTCCACACCGCCACCCGACAACACCTAAGTCCCTGTTTTTTTCACTACGCGCCGCGTGAGGCTGTGTTTTGCCTTACGCGGCGTTTGTTTTGCGGAACCTGGCGACGAACGCGCCGTCCATACCGTCGCGCGGCGGGAAGATGGATTGCGTCGATTCCAAAACAAATTCCGGGTGCGACCTGACGAACCGCTCGATGACGCACCGGTTTTCCTCTTCTTCGAGACTGCACGTGCTGTAAACCAGGATGCCCTGCGGCTTCGTGAACGGCGCGGCCGAAGCCAGCAGTTTCTCCTGCAGTGCCGCGAGCCGGCCGATCTCGCTTTCCTCGATGCGCCACCGCAGGTCAACGCGACGGCGAAGCACGCCTGTGTTTGAGCAGGGCGCATCCACCAACACGCGGTCGAATTGTTGGCTGCGGAGACAACGGTCCAGGTGTGTTCCCTCACAGGCCAGGGTCGCGGCGATGGTCACGCCCAGGCGACGGCAGTTCTCTCCGACGAGAGCGAGCCGTGAACTCGACGAATCAGCCGCGATGATCCGCCCGTGATTCTGCATCTTCTGGGCGAGGTACGTCGTCTTGCCGCCTGGCGCCGCACACATATCCAGCACCGACTCACCAGGCTGCGGGTCGAGGACATCCACCGCCATCAGTGTGGACGGGTCCTGCACGTAAAACTCGCCGCTCATAAACGATTTTCCCTGGAAAAGCCCCGACGTATTCACAATTCGCCAGCAGAGCGGATGTGTTGTGGGTTCTGCATCGATATCGGCGGGTTTCGAGGACGTTTTGAGCGTGTTGATCCGTATATAAATGGAAGGCGGCTGATTATTCCATTCGCAGAGGGAAGCAGCCGGTTCGCGATCCAGTCGCATCGCCCACCGTTCCCACAGCCATTGCGGGTGCGAATAATAGATCCAGGGCGCAGTCTCACGGGTCGTGGCCAGTCTCGCCAGGAGCGCGTCGTGTTCCCGTTCGGCCCGCCGCAGGATGGCATTGACGAATTTCGTCTCGGTGACGCTGGCTTGCGTCTTGGCGAGGGCGACGGTTTCGTTGACGGCTGCGTGCGCCGGTGTTTTGAGATAGAAGAGCTGATAGAGGCCGAGCTGGAGAATAGTGGCAACGACGGGTTGCGGGGGTTTGTTGGCGAGTTGCGCGAGCAGGAATTCAAGCGCCAGCTTCCGGCGCAGGCAACCGTAAAACAGTTCAGTGACGAAGGCGCGGTCAGGGCCACGGAGCGTGGAATCGGCCAGTGCGACTTCGAGAAGCTCGTCGGCCAGCCGGCGCGATTTTTGCCAGTCGTTGAGCAAGTCCAGCGCGAGTTCCCGGGCGTTCACGGGTCGAGGCTAGCCCCGAAGATAATTCGAGGCCAGCAGAAACGCGGCTGGCGAATTCACAACAAGTTCGCTAGGATGCAGGGGAGGCGCAAATGCCGCACTTCGGTTTTTATGCAAGCAACGCACGACATCCTCGCCATTGTAGGCCGCCCGAACGTTGGGAAGAGCACGCTCTTCAACCGCATCGCGCGCCGCCGCATCGCCATTGTCCACGAAGAACCGGGCGTGACGCGCGACCGCGTCAGCGCGGTGGCGAATTGGGATGGAAAATCGTTCGAGGTCATCGACACGGGCGGGATCGGGTTCATGGACGACGAGAAGAGCGGGGACATCCTGGCGAGCGCGGCGCGGCACCAGGCTGAAATCGCCATCGAAATGGCCACCGCGATCATCATGGTCGTGGATGTGACGGAAGGCGTGGTGCCGCTCGATCAGGAAATTGCCCGCAAATTGCGCTCGAGCGGCAAGCCGGTTTTCCTCGCGGTCAATAAAGTGGACAACGACCGCCGCGCGCGCAACGAAGCGGAATTCACGGAACTGGGTTTCGACAAGACGTTCTCCGTCGCCGCCGTGCACGGCACCGGGGTGGAGCGACTGATGGATGCCGCCACGGAAGCGTTCTCGGCGAATGTTACCACGGAAAGCGCGCGCACGCCGCGCATCGCGATTGTGGGCCGTCCGAATGTCGGCAAGTCGTCATTGATCAACGCGATCCTCAAAGATGAACGCTCGATTGTCAGTGACATTCCCGGTACGACGCGCGATTCCGTGGACGTGCCGTTTACGGTGAAGGGGAAGCCGTATTTGCTGGTCGATACAGCCGGGCTGCGGCACCGGCGCAAGATCAGGACCTCGGTGGACCAATTCGGCCTGATGCGGGCGGAGCGGAGCATCCGTGAATGCGATGTCGCTGTGCTCGTGCTCGATGCGGTCGCCGGCGTGACGAACCAGGACAAGAAAATTGCCGGGCAAATTGCGGACGCCGCGCGCGGTTGTGTCGTGCTGGTGAACAAGTGGGACCTCGCGGCGGAAGAAGAGGAAAAAGACCATCGGCTGGAGGCGCAGGGCAAGAGGAGAAAGACGACCTTCCGTGAGAAATACCTGGAAGCGTTGCGCAAGGAATTGTTTTTCCTGGATTGGGCGCCGGTCTTGTTTGGGTCGGCGAAGACGGGCCAGAACCTGAACCTGTTGTTCGACCAGATCACTGTCATCGAGCAGGAGATGACGCGGCATGTTGAGACGCCGCAACTGAACAAGCTGTTTATGCAGGCGCTCGACGCGTATCCGCCGCCGCATGTCGGTGGGAGGCGATTCAAGGTTTTCTATGCCTTCCAGAAGCCCACGCAACCGCCCACATTTCGGTTGTTCGTCAACAACGTGGGCGCGCTGACGCCGCACTACAAGCGGTTCCTGATCGATAAAATCCGCGCCGCCTACGCCTTTACCGGTTGTCCGATCCGGTTGGAATGCCGGGAACGCGAGCGGCGGGAGTTTGTGAAAGCACCGCGTCCCTCGCAACGGGTGTCCGAACGCTCCACGCGGCGTCCTGAGCAGAATAAAAAGCGGTACCCGGCACAAAGCAAGGCGCAGAGCAATCGCGGCCGTCGATAAGCGGTGCCTGACGATTATGCAAATAAAAGCTCTCGGTGTGTATTGCGGTTCGAGTCCGGGGCTGCTTCCGGAATACAAGGAAGCGGCCACGGGTTTCGGCGCGCTGTTGGCGCGCGAGAAGATTTCGGTGGTTTATGGGGGCGGGAACGTGGGGTTGATGGGGGCGGTGGCGGATGGAGCGCTGAAGGCCGGGGGCAAGGTTATCGGCGTCATCCCGCATGCCATGGTCGCGAAGGAACTGGCGCATCGCGGCGTTACAGAATTTTATCCGGTCGATACCATGCACCAGCGCAAGCAGATGATGGCCGACCTGGCGGACGGATTTGTGGCCTTGCCGGGCGGGATTGGCACGATGGAAGAGATTTTTGAAATGTTGACCTGGAACCAGCTTCATATTCACGGAAAACCGTGCGCCTTTTTGAATGTCGCGGGATACTACGATGCCTTGGTTCATTTTCTCCAACACATGGTGCAGCAACGATTCCTCAAGGCGGCGCAATTGGACGCGGTCATCGTCGATGCCGATCCCCTGTCGCTCCTGAAGAAAATCCGTGCGTACGCCCCGGTAAAGATGGATAAATGGATCGATAGAAAAACAAGCTGACACGCGCTGTAGGATTGGTGGATGGGTATGGTTACGGTCCGACAATACACAAATCCTGTCGAGTTGGAGTTGGATAAAACTTTGCTCGAGGAAGCGGGGATTCCCGTCTTCATCGCTGATGAGTACCGTCGGACGCTGGGTTATGGAGGCGTGTTCGGGGTGCGGCTCCAAGTGGAGGATGCCGATCTGGACCGGGCGCGCCGCGTGTTGGACGAACGGGAAGGGGTGGCGCCGCTCCCCGACGACTTCATTCCGCCGGAAGAGCCGCCGCCTATTGAACCGACTACTCCGCCCGCGCCAACTCCCGAAACCAAGGACGAATGGATTGACACCTTCTTTCGGGGCGGCGTTATGCTGCTGGTGGCATTCGGCATCGTTGCGCTGGTGGTTCTGTTGGTGGGCGGCTTCGTCTTCGCAACCCTTGGCGGTCTGGCGCTTCTATTTTTGATCGGTGGACTGGTGGCGCTGGTGGTGCGTTTCATTTTCCCCAAGGGCGGGAATGATGCGGGGAGGGGAACCAAGGGGTAAGCAGGCGCGACGGAAAGGAGAAGACGATGCCTTCAGAATCGAAAGAAATACGCCCGATGTGGCCAAAGTGGATGACCATTGGGGTTTTCTGCTTTCGCTGTAATTCTCGCCACCTTGTTGCCGGCATTCATGGATCGGATGAGGTCGCAGGTCACCGTGCGCAATGCATGGCCAATGAAATGCAGGTTCTCCTAGCAATCCATATGTACGCGGATGACTACCAAGGTGCAGAGTCCCATGGATTCAACCAATCCCACACTCGTGGGAAGCATGCAATTGTTGAGTAATTACGTCGTATCAGTAAAGGCCTTACATTGTCCTGATGACCGTCGCCTGGCGCGCAGATCGGTGCGGATATTAACAGGCTAACAACCTTAAACATTAGCTACTCGTATGTGCCCAATGTGAACTGGCAGACCAACCTAGGCTCGCCCGTATTTTTGGATCGTATTTACTCGACAGCGAAAGGCAGCGCGTGGCCGACTAATGGGAATCATGGAGCCGAAGGCGGCAACATCGGTTTCAATGACGGCCACGCTGAATGGAACGAGAGGCTGCCAGCGGCTCTCAAGGATAAGGACGGCAAAGAGGTCGTGTTGAGCCCGTGAGAAAGGATTTTGAAGAGCGATGGAAAAGCCTTATGTCATATGGACGACGGGGAAGGGGTTTCTGGCCGGCTTGGCGGGGTTTATTGTCGGCGGTGTCATTGGCGGCTGGCTGGCAATTCGCTGGAACGAAGGCCACCCGCAGATGGCGTGCTTTATTTTCATTACCGTGACCGTAAGTTGCATGTTGCCATCGTTCTTTATGGATCGGAAGTGAGCGCATCGAGGAATTACGAATCCTTATGACATGGCGCTCCCGGCGGTCGCGCCTTCATTTTCCCCAAAGGAGGGAAAGATGCGGGAAGAGACTACAAGAAGTAGATGAACCCGGGGATTAACATTCGCAGGGCAGTGGCCGGGGACGGCGTAGCCTTGGCGCACATTTTTATGGAATCGCGCATCGAGGCGTTTTCCTGGCAGAATCCCGCGCGGTTTCGGCCGGAAGATTTCGAGAAGGAGACGGCGGGGGAGACGGTGTTTGTAGCCGAGAATGGGAGCGGGAAGATCCTGGGATTCATTTCGGTGTGGGAGCCGGAGCGGTTCATTCATCATCTGTTCATTGCCCCCGATCAGCAGCGACGTGGTATCGGGAAGCGGCTGCTGGAGAGTCTATCGTCCTGGCTGCCGCTGCCATACCGGTTGAAGTGCAAGGTGAAGAATGAGGCTGCCTGCTCGTTTTACCGTAAGAACGGCTGGGTCGAGACGGGCCGCGGCACAGACGAGCATGGCGAGTATCTGGTGCTGGAATTCCACGGGCCCAAACATTAAGGTGCAGGCGAGGTTGCCGTTGTCGGAGACGATTATGAAAATTGCCATTGCGTCGGATCATGCGGGATTTCGCTACAAGGTGATCGTCGCGGCGCATTTGCGGTCCGCGGGGCACGAGGTTGTCGATTTTGGGACGGACAGCGAAGCGCCGGTCGATTATCCGGATTTTATCCGGCCCGCGGCCGAAAGCGTGGCGAAAGGGGAAACCGACCTGGGGATTGTCCTGGGAGGCAGCGGGAATGGCGAGGCCATCGTGGCCAACAAAGTCAGGGGTGTCCGTTGCGCTGTTTGCTGGAACGAGGACAGCGCGCGGCTCGGCAAACAACACAACAACGCGAATGTGATCTCCTTCGGCGAGCGGATGGTCAGCGAGGAGATGGCGATCCGCATCGTCGATACCTGGCTGCACGCGGAATTTGAAGGCGGCCGGCACCTGCGAAGAATTGAGAAAATCGAAGGTGGCGACGCGTGAGCCGTTGACCGCCTGGTATCAGTCCCATGGATGACCCAAAGGCCAACGACGTTGCCGGCAGCTACGACCGGGTGGCGGACGAATACGTGGCGCGCATCTACGACGAGTTGCGGCACAAGCCGCTCGATCGGCAACTCCTGGATCGATTTGCCGACAGCGTGCGGGAAGTCGGACTGGCGTGCGACATGGGGTGCGGCCCGGGGCAGGTGGCGCGTTACCTGCACGAACGCGGGGCGCAGGTTTGTGGCGTTGATTTGTCGCCCGAGATGGTTGTGCGCGCCCGCCGCTTGAATCCGGGCATCGACTTCCAGCAGGGCGACATGCTGGCGCTGGACGTGGAGGACGAAGCGTGGGCGGGCATCGCGGCGTTCTACTCGATCATTCATATTCCGCGAGGCGACGTGGTGCGAGCGTTGCGCGAGTTGCGGCGCGTTCTGCGACCGGGCGGGCGGCTCCTGCTGGCGTTCCACATTGGCGATGAGGTCAAGCATTTGGAAGAGTGGTGGGGTTATCAAAGTATCCGTGGACTTCCTGTTTTTCCGCTCGGATGAAATGGCGGGCTACCTGAAGTCGGCCGGTTTACGAGATCGAGGAGATCATCGAGAGAGACCCTTACCCAGAGGTGGAGCACCAGAGCCGGCGCGCCTACATTTTCGCCCGAAAGCCCTGACCTGCGATTCGGTTTGCCCAGGGTGGGGATCTATGTGGTAACGAGGAGAAGTCTGGTGTCCTGAAGGAACCAGACCTATACTTTCTCTCGCGACAAGGGACAACCGAATGAAGAAAATTGCACTGGTATGGCTGTTGGTGCTGGGAAGCATTTGGTCCGCCAGGGCGGCCGAGGTCAAACGGTTCGAGTTGAACGGGAAGGACACGCTGACGATTGCGGTGCCGCACACGATCCGGGTGCATTTGCTCCGGCGAGAAGGCGGAAGCCCCGCATCTGATCCTCTCCGACACGAACAAGGTCTGCGAAATGCACATGGTGCTCGCCAGGAACGACGGAAAGTTGTCCGACGACCAAATCAAGGGCCAACTCCTTCAAGCCGGAAAACAACTCCTGCCGGCGGTTGTGGAAAAGGAAATCAGAGTGCAAGAGCTCGAGAGGGAGCAGTTTCACCTATTTCTATTTTGAACTGACGGACAGTCGTCCGGATCCGGTGCAGGGTGGTCGAACTATGTGCTCCAGGGATTGGGCGGGGTACCGGATACGCGTGCGAGTTTGTCATGTTGACGAATCGGAAGAACGGGGACGCGAAGGCCCAGATATTGAGCTCCCTCCGGTCGATTGATATCCGAACGAAGAAATAGGACGGGAAGGCCCTCGGTTTTTCCCTCATCCGAATTGCGATAACGCCGCATTGCTTTTATTCCGCTTGCCTTTGGGAAGGCAAAATGGGATGTAACAAACCAACCGCCGCCACCCCATGAAAGGAACCAGCCATGCAAACATCGGAAAGTAAATGCGGTTGCCCCTGCCACAAAGTGCCCGGTCTGTTGATCGCCTTGATCGGCCTCACGTTTCTGCTGGGCGCGTTGAATGTGCTCAGTCCCCGAGCTGTCGAGATCACCTGGCCGGTCTTGTTGATCCTGCTCGGATTGAAGAAAATGTTCAGTGGCATGTGCAAGTGTTGTAACGCGGCGTAGAACTGGGACGTCATCATGACGAAGGAAATCAAACATCGAGTAACCATTCACGCCACGCCGGCCAGGGTTTACGCGGCGTTGATGGATGAGAAGAAGCATGCGCAGTTTACGGGTGAGCGGGCCCGGATCGACCGCCGCGTGGGCGGAACGTTTACGTGTTACGGCACGTACATCAATGGGATCAACGTTGGAATTGCAGCCGGGCAAACACATCGTGCAGGCGTGGCGGTCGCGGAATTGGCCCAAGGGGACCTATACATCGTTACGTTCAAGCTCTCCAAGGCGGCCGGGGGCCGGACCACACTGCGCTTCTCGCAAGTGGGTGTGCCGGCAAATGATTACCGGGACAAGAACAAAGGTTGGCGGACACATTATTGGGTGCCGCTGAAGCGTTACCTGGAAGGCAAGGCCGGCTGACCGGACACCGCGTTTATGACGACGGACGGCGGACCCGCCTTCTCCGGCGCAGCAGTGACAACCCGGCGCAAGCGCCGAACACCAACACACAGGTGGACGGTTCAGGTACCGCCGCACCAATCACACTGATGTCTCCATCCGACATGAGATTGCCGGTGTCCCAGGCAAGGCCGGGATCCAGCGCGGGCAGGTTGGTCACCGCGAAATCGCCGCCGGAGGCCGCGAAGTCGAAAAGGTGGAAGGTATTGTTCAAGGCGGGATCGAAGGCGTTGATCAGGGAAATCGACAGTGTGCCGTCTACCTGCAGAGTATTGCCGACAAAGATCTGGTCGTAAAGATTGGTATCGGTGCCGCCGAGTTCCATCGACACGGTGGAGGTGGCTTGCAGGGTCAGGTTGCTGGTGATGAAAATCCTGCCCGGTGAGAAGCCGGGGCTGATGGTGCCCGCGCTGGTCACGGGGCCGGAGATGGTGCCGACACCATTGATGACTCCATTGGTGCCATTAAACAGGTTGCTCGTCATTAACGTCCCGCTCATCAACGTCAGCGTGCCCAGCGAGCCAAGCTTGGAGGAGATGGTCACACCCGCCGCCTGCATGGTGGTATTGGAAATCGTCAACTGCCCGACACCATAGTTGCCAACGAACGTCGGGCCGTTGGTCACCATCAAGGAGCCACCGGTGACCACCACCGTGCCGGTTCCCACAGTCGAGCCGATGGTCGCCTGACCGATCGAAGAGTACGTCGAGCGTTACCGAGCCACCCGACATCGACATTCGGCCCGCTCCGATCAGGCCGATCACCGCGCCTCCATTGGTGGAAACGAGCGAACCCGCCTGCATGGTAAGCGTGCCCTGCGCTTTGCCACTACTTCCTACGTAGAGGGTGTTGTTCAACGCCACCGCCCCGTTGGAGATCAACATTTGGCCGACACCGGCGTCGCCGATGTAGGTGAAATTGTTGGTGCCGGTCACGTTCAACAAGCCGCCGGTGACGCGGACCATGCCGGTGGCAGCGATCCTACTGCCGACACTGAGGTATTGGGCGATGGAATTTGTGCCGGCGAGCAGGGAGTAGTTGCCGGTCGCGCCGTTGGTGGCGCCCAAGATCATGTCGCCGAACGAAGCCAGGCCGTTGCTGATCGTCAACTGCCCGACGCCACGGAGCCCGACCACTGTGTCGCCGTTCGTGGCCTGCAACTGCGTCCCCGCGAAGAACACCGTGCCCGTCGAATCCGCTGTCGCGGCCAACTGCAGGCCGTTATTGAACGAGTGCGTGTTGTCAATCAACGCCAGGGTGGCCGACGCGGCGTTGCTGCCGACGTAGAAGGGGCTGCCGTTCGCCATTTCGTGAAGCTGCTGGTGACCACGCCGCCATTGAGCGAGAACTGGCTGATGGCAGGATTGGTCACGACGATCTGGTCGGCACTCAGGAATCCGCCGTTCATGGTGAAGGTGCCGACACTGACCAAAAGTTGTCCGTCCTTGTCGGCGTTGGTGACGCCGATATTGCCGCTGGTCATCAGAACCGCGCCGGTGGGGGGAGCCCCCAACCGTGCGCTGCAGATTGGCCGCGAGATTCGTAAAGCCAGTCACGGTGAAATTCGGCGTCAACAGACTGCCGCCGAAAACCGCTATCGAGCCGGCGTTACCAATGAAGTTGCCCGCGACGAGCGTCCCGCCCGTGCTGACGTTCACCGTGCCATAGGTTAATAAGTTGAGCACGGTGCCGGTGGCATTGCCGTTCGCTCCCCCGGAAATTAGCAATTGCCCGGGAATCTCATTGAGGAAAGTATTGCTGATGTTCAGGGAGTGCGCTGCCCGACCTGCACCAAGCCGAAACTGTCGATTTGGTCGCCCGTCAGGGTGGCCGCGCCGGTGGCGTCGCCGTTCACCGACATGACGCTGGTGGCGTCGCTGTTGATGATGGTTGTCATCCGGTTGGCGTTCGTGACGGCCAGGCTCCCGCCGGCGGTGATGGCGACCGTGCCGTTGGAACCGTTGAGGAGCGCGGTATTGTAGGTGAGATAACCCGTGGGCAACGCGGTGCCGATGTACGCCTGCCCATTTTGGCCGACGGCGATGGTGCCGCCCTCGTTGTCGAAGCCGGCGGTGACGTTCATGACGCTGGCGGCGGCGCCACTGACGTTGATTTTCCCGCCATTGAGCACGCCGCTGTTTCCGCCAATGGCCGCGCCGGTCGTGCTGGTAACGTTCAGGGAGTGGCTGTCCACATTGAGAGTCACATCGTTGAGCAACCCGCCGAGGGCCGCGGTGTCCACGTTCAGGGCCACGACCGTTGCCGCGTCGCTGTTTTTGGTGGGATCGAGGATGGCGATGTCATCGGTCTGGGGCGCGGCGGCAAGATTCGACGAGGTCCGCAGCCAACCGGCCGCCGCGCTCCAGGTGGTGGGACCCGTGCCCTTCAGTCGATCCAGCGCCGCGGGGGACGCCCCAGCGGCGTTGGTCTGGCCGTCGCCGGTGCTAAAGCCATAGTGGTTGTCCACGCGCGTCCCCCTGGCGCCGACCTTGGTTCCGCCGGCAGTGATCCCGGTGGTGTGAACCGCGTAGATAATATTGTTGGAAACGTACGGGCCGCCCGAGTCGCCGCGGTCAGTCAAATTCTGGCTGGGTGGCTTGTGGAACGTGTACTGGTTGTAGGTGACATCATTCAGGAAGTTCGTCATGGTCATCGTTCCATAAATGGGCAGCCCGCCCGGCGCCGATTTACCAAACCCCAGCACCTGGATGGTGTTGCCGGTCGTCAAGGGAGCGCTGCCTGGTTTGGCGAGGGTGGGGAATAACCCTCCTCCCGGGATATCCGGCTGGTTGAGTACCAGATACAGGCCAATGTCGTTCGGATCGGTTCCAGCGGCGTAGAGTGGATCCTGCACGCCCAGCGCAAAATATTGCTGGCCGCCGATGTTGACGGTATTGTACTCCCGGCCAAAATCATTGGTGGTGTTCGCCGCTGTGATCAACCTGGCGCCGTCGATGTTGTGGGCTGCGGTCAGCACCACGCCGTTGGTGATGTAACTCCCCGATCCTAGGAAGCCGCGGCCGTTTCTGCCAAAGGTGAGGGCGACAACCCACGGGAAGCCGTTGGTCGCGACCATGCCCGGCCCGTTCACGGCCCGGGCGTCGGCGGCGAGAAGGACCAGCAGGAAGAGAATCGCGATGCGCCGGAGGCGGCGAATGGATATTACCGCCAGGGGGGAGGCCATACCGAAAAGGTAAAAGGCTTTCATACAGCAGTTCCTCAATCCATCCGTTCTGATGGTTTTGCGGGGGTGCCGTGCGCTGAAATCGCCCGTTCCAGACACGAAAAAAACAGGGGCTCAGACAGGAAGCCTCACCAAAACTTTCCCTCGCCTGCAACTCGCAAGAGGATGCATAGCAGGAACGATAGGCGGCGTCAAGCCTTTACGTAAGCGGTGTTGCAGGCCAGTTTGCCATCGCGGCTGGATAATCATGGACGAGGCACGCGGCCGAATTGACAAGCGAGGTGCGCGGTTTGAAGTATCGACGCGCGACGCGTATGTACTGACGGCTTCCCGTCGTCGCGGCTTGTTAGTCGCGCGGTAGCGCGGTATTCTTCGATCCATGCTTTTTGGTTTCACGAAATACCACGCCTTGGGCAATGATTACATCGTCATTGATCCGAAAAATTTGCCCGCGCCGCTGACCACCGAACAGGTCAAAACGATTTGTCACCGCAATTTCGGCGTCGGTTCGGATGGAATTTTGCTGGGGCCGCTGCCGGCGAAAACGCCAAATGCGCGCTGAAGATTTACAATCCGGACGGCAGCATAGCCGAAAAGAGCGGCAATGGCCTGCGCATTTTCTCGCGGTATCTCTGGGACACCAAATTTGTCGGGCAACGACGAATTTGCCATCCAGACGGACGGCGGGCTGGTGCGCTCGACTGTGTTCGACGGCGGCAAAATGGTGCGCGTGGAGATGGGCAAAGTCAGCTTTGTAAGCGAGAAGATTCCCGTCACCGGGCCGCATCGCGAGGTCATCAACGAAAAGATCACCGTGGGCGGACGCGAGTTCACGTTTTGCGCGGCGACTATTGGCAATCCGCATTGCGTTTTGGTAGGGCGCGTCGCTCCGCGCGCGCCGGACACACAGGCAGAAGCGGCGCGCGCGGAGCGACGCGCCCTACCTGAAGTCAGCGAGGCAATGGCGAAAGAATTCGGCCCGTTGCTGGAAATGCATCCGTTTTTTCCGCGCAAGACCAATGTGCAGTTCCTCAAAGTGCTCGACCGCGCGAACATCCAGATCGAGATTTGGGAGCGCGGCGCCGGCTACACGCTGGCCAGCGGCAGCAGCAGCAGCGCGGCGGCGGCGGTGGCGCACAAGCTTGGCCTCTGCGACCGCGCGATTTCCGTCCATATCCCGGCGGCGTTATCGCCATTGAGATTGGCGACGATTTTGCGATACGCATGACGGGCGCGGTGACAAAAGTTGCCGACGGTGTGATCGCCAAGGAAATGTTCGGCACGGCATAACGATCTATTTGATTCACGGCGCGTCAAGCCACGCAATCAACTCATTGGCCTGGCCGCGGAACAGGACGCGGACGGCGACCCTGATTTCGTCGCGGTTTGCGAATTTTCGTTTCCAGCGCTGCTTCAACTTGCGGAGCCAGGGGAAACCCGGCTCGCTCGTGCGGTAGGACGTACTGGATTCGGCGATTCGCGACGGGCGATTGCCCGGCGAGTAATTTGCGCATTTGCTCCAGCGGGATGGCCTTTGACGTGAAGACTCCTGCGGGAAGCCCCAAACGGTAGGCGATTGACTCGATGCCCTTGGTGGAGGGCGTACGCTTGCCGGACGCGAAGTCGCTGACCGAACCCTGGCTAATGCCCAGTTGTTGCGCGGCTTCGGTCTGCGTCCAATTGGCGGCCGACAACAACATGCGAAAGTTGGCGGTGAAAATCCTGCGTTTATCGGAATTTAATTTTTGGGTTGACATAGTATTAATTTTCGATATTTTGTACAGCATGCATCTATGTTCGTATTGCTATAGGTTCGTCCCGAAGGAAACCAAAACCTTGCCGCAAAGACAAGCTCGAAAATGCCAACCCCAGCTTTTTCCGCAGGCCCTTATCCCGGCGCCCCGTTCCCCAATCTCCACCACACCCGATCGAGCCCCGCCGCAACCGCTTCTGCGGAGGCCGTGGCATATCGCCTGGCGGTGCGGCCGCGCCGGCCAGCCCAGGCCCCACGCTCGATCACCCGCCGTCCCGCCCCATGCCCGGCGACGGCCCACGGACCGCGCGCGTGGCCTCCTTCACGCCGCGGTCCCCTTTTCACGCCACCGCCCGGGCCATCAACGCAACCGCACGACACGAACCCGCAACATCCCCACCATGAATCACCCTCCGCCGCAGTCTCGATTTCGATTCCAGTGATGAGCCACACCCGCCAGCCCGTGAAGCACCCGAAGATCCTCGCGCCCGCCCCCTCCGTCTTCCAACAACAATGGTTCGTCGAAATGATCCCCTCGCCGATCAACGGCGAAGTCCGCCTCCGCATGCACCGACCCGCCTCCTGGGTCCGCGTCGCCGAAGCCGCCACCCTCATCGCCTGCGGCATCCAAACCGTCCACAACCTCTGCGACGAAGGCCAGCTCCAATGGCGCTGGCTCGACTACGAAGGCCCCGGCGGCAAAAAACTCGTCCTCGTCGATTCCGTCCAGCACTACCTCACCAAAAAACACCAACTCCCACCCGCCCGCCCCCCGCGCCGCCGCGTCGCCGGATGAAAAAATCTTCCCGCTGCTGTGAAAAGGGGATAGGGGGTCAGGTCTCAACATCAGACAAACCGGTTGAAACGGCTGAAAAGTAAGGGATAAGGGGTCAGGTCTCAACATCAGACAAATCAGTTGACACAAGCCGGGGGCGACGGTAGCGTCGCAGGTCATGGCGCGACCCTTACGCATCGAGGTGGCTGGCGGGTGGTATCACGTCACAGCGCGCGGCGATGAGCGGCGGGCGATTTTTCGAGACGATGCCGATCGGAAACACTGGCTGGCGTTGCTGGAGCAGTGGGTCGAGCGGTTTGCCCTGCAGGTGCACGCCTATGTCTTGATGGACAATCACTTTCATTTGCTCCTGGAGACACGCACAGCCAACCTGACGCAGGCCATGCAATGGTTGCAGGTCAGCTACACGGTGTGGTTCAACCGCCGGCATCGGCGCTCGGGTCATTTGTTTCAGGGACGCTACCAGGCCATTCTGCTGGAGGGAGAAGCCCTGGGCTGGGAATTGAGTCGCTACGTCCATCTGAATCCCATCCGCGTGAAGGCATTGGGACTGGACAAAGTCGCGCAGCGGCGCGCGCGGGCGGGCATGAACGGAAAACCGAATGCGACGCAAATCCGCGAGCGGATCGGGCGCTTGCGACAGTTTCGGTGGAGTTCCTATCGCGCCTACACGGGCCTGGCCGACCGGCCGCAATGGTTAAGCATCCAAACGGTGCTGGCTTCCGGCGATGGCCGGGCCATGACCGCCCGTCGCCAACACTACCGGCAATACGTGGAAGAAGCGGTCCGCGCGGGCTGGCCCGAAAGTCCGTGGGAACGCCTGGAGGCGCAGGTGCTGCTGGGAGGAGCCGAGTTCGTGCGCCGCATGAAGCGACAAGCGCAGGGCCACGCGCGGGAACAGCCGCAACTGAAACGCCTGCGAGCGCAGCCCGGGTTTGCGCGCATCGTGGCGGCGGTGGAGAGGGAGAAGGGCGAGAGTTGGAAGAGCTTTCGCGACCGACAAGGCGATTGGGGGCGGGACGTTGCGTTGTACCTGGGGCGACGGCGCGGCGGCATGCGCTTGCGCGAATTGGCCGAGGCCGCGGGCGGCATCGACTACGGCGGCGCGCAGATCGCCGTGCACCGTTTGGGGCGACGACTCGCGCACGACCCGAAACTGCGCCGTGTCGTCAGCCAACTGGAGGTCGAATTGTTTGATGTTGAGACCTGACCCCATTTCCTCGCCAAAACACTTGCCAAGGCCAAGGCTACGAATCCGTCACTGGTGGTCCTGATGGTCCATGTCGCCGCGGTGATCATCATCGTGATCACTATGCTGGTAGCGATCGTGATCGTAATCGTGCTCGTCACCGCGGTAATCGTCTCGACCGGTATAGCATCCAGTCAGCAATGCCGTAACGGCACCCAACAAAACCATCACTTTCAAAGCCGACGATCCCAAATGTGGTTTCATGCAGAAAAAAATAGCACCAAAACCCTCGGGAATGATATTGGCTGGGCCGCCGAATGTCGCCTAGGGACGTTTCCTACATCTGAATCGGATGTGCGCCGCGTTGCACCCGGAAAAGGGACCGCAATGAAATGGGGTCAGGTCTCAACATCAGACAAATGGATTACAAGGGCAAGGGTCAATTCGTTGCGGCGAATGTGGCGCACACTCTACTCATTATGAAAAACCGAACTAACCGCATCTCCAAAATTATTACTACGGGACAACGGGTAATGGGGCGCCAGCCCCTTTCTTTGACGATTGTTTCACAAATCTGACCCCAGCGCACTGCCCGAAAAATCGTCGCCGAAAAGTCTTGCACCCCTGATAGTCGCTGGCGTATAAGCTGAGTACCACCCCGTTTGTGGGGCCTCCATTTGGGCCGCAAATGCAGCAGCCAGTTTGAGTAACCTGATTTCGACTTGGAACTTTGACGAATATGGCCCACCAAACACAGAAACTCTGCGACGGCTGCCATCAGCGACTTGGAGTTCACCGCGTCAGCTACGGACACTCGGGGCAGTCACGCCACTTATGCCTGGTATGTATCGACCAATTTCCTTCGCCGGAGGAACTGGTTCATGCTTATGCGCGACATTCAGGGCCGGTCAAACGGACATATGGCTCCGCCAAGGCCGCCGTACCGGTCAGGAAGATGGGTCTGCGCCGATCCTCGAGTAGTAAGAAATAGCGGCAAAGCCCCCACGCGGCGGAGATGTGCTTGCCCATTGTAGCCGCGCGTCTGTGGAGCGCGTGCCCGTTCATCTCGCCGGGAAATCTATT